>NZ_CP051487.1:6240000-6690075 GCF_012647205.1 Pseudomonas umsongensis | reverse complement strand
AGGTAAATTCAGGAGTCAGTCACGAAATGGGCCGGCATTTTAACAGGCTCAGAGAATTGTGCTGCTCTCTCCGACTTGTGACGTACAGCGCGATCTGTATTTGCCGGTTTTGTTACTTTCACGCAGGATGCACGACGAATTCGCGTCTAATGTTCGTAATTCCGGATACAAAGGCCTCGGATGTCCATTGGTCATCAGGGATCGGCGCGGCATAATGCCGTCGCCTACATCTTTGCAGAGTCTAGGGAGCTAGCTTGTCTACGCCTGTCGAACCCTTGCGTTTGCTGCTATTGGCCGAAGAGCCAGCGTGGGCAGCGTTGTTGCGCGAGTGTCTGGCTCCGATGGGGAGCTTGGCCGTGCTCATCAGTGCGCCGAGCTGGGAGTCGGTCAGCAGTCTGTTCGATGACAACCGCAGCGCGGTGTTGTTGACGATCCCGGCTCTCCAGCCGGCGCCGGGCCGTTGCTGCCTGCCGACGGTGTTGCTGCTCGAGCATGAACCCGTGACCGCGCCCGACGGTGTAAGCGACTGGCTGGTGCGTGACCATCTTGACCCGGGCATGTTGCGCCGTTGCCTGCGCCATGTGCGTGAGCGCGGCTTACTGGAAAACACCCTGCAACGCCTGGCCGAGCAGGATCCGCTGACCGGCATCGCCAACCGCCAGGGTTTCCAGACCCTCTTGACGGCGCGGCTGGCGGAAAACGATGGTCGTGGCCTGGCCCTCGGCCATCTTGACCTCGACAACTTTCGTTACGCCAATGATGCCCTCGGCCACCAGGCCGGTGACCGCCTGATCCTGCAAGTGGTCGCGCGGCTCAAAGGCCAGCTTGAGGCCGGCGATCAACTGGCGCGATTGGGCAGCGATGAGTTCGCCTTGCTGATCGACACCCGCCGCGCTCCTGAGCGCGCCGAATGGATGGCCGAGCGCATTACCGAAGCGTTGGCCGAGCCTTATTGGGTCGACGGCGAAAGCCTGCTGATCGGCTCCAGCCTGGGCATTGCCCATGCACGAGCGCAGGCGGGCGCCGACCCGTTGATGTGGCACGCGCATATCGCCATGCAGCAAGCGAAAAGCACCCAGGGCTGCACATTTCATATTTTCAACGAACGCATCAACCGCAATGCCCGCAGTATCGCCGACCTCGAAACCGAGCTGCGCCGGGCCTTGCGCCGCGATGAGCTGGAACTGCATTACCAGCCGCGAATGAACCTTGAAGACGGGCAAATCGTCGGCCTCGAAGCCTTGGTGCGCTGGCGTCATGCCGAGCGCGGCTTGCTGCCACCGAGCGAGTTCGTGCCCCTGGCCGAGCAGAGCGGTTTGATCGTGCCGCTGGGTTACTGGGTCATTTCCCGGGCATTGCGCGATATGCAGGCGTTGCTTGAGCTAGGTTTGCCGCCGTTGCACATGGCGATCAACCTGTCGTTCCGGCAATTTCAGGACAGCCAGTTGCTCTCGACCCTGAGCCGGCTGATCAGCGAGCGCGGAGTCGAAGCGCAGTGGCTGGAATTCGAACTGACCGAAACCGCGGTCATGCGCCGCAGCGACCTGGTCAAGCAGACCATGGACGCCCTTGGGCGCCTGGGCGTGCGCTTCTCCCTCGATGACTTCGGTACCGGCTTTTCATCCTTTGTGCACCTCAACAGCCTGCCGATTACGTTGTTGAAGATCGACAAGAGCTTTGTCGGTGGCATGGAGCAGCGCGAAGAAAACCGTCAACTGGTGCACGCGATGATCAACCTGGCGCACAACCTCAATCTGGAAGTGGTTGCCGAGGGCGTGGAGACGCCGGAGCAACTGGATCTGTTGCGCGGGTTCGATTGCGATCAGGTGCAGGGGTATCTGATCAGCAAGCCGTTGCCGTTGGCGGAGCTGGTGGAGTACCTGATGTTTGACGGCAATCAGCAGGCGCCGCTGGAAATCGTGGTCTGAACACAAAACCTGTAGGAGCTGGCAAGCCAGCTCCTACAGAGTTTTCATTCGGCCTGGATGGCGTCGAAATGTCCTGGCACCGGCTCCCGCCGAATCATCCGCTTCATCTTCCATTCAAACGCCAGCGTCAGGGCCACCGCTGCACAGGCCAGTCCCAGTGCCAAGCCCCACCAGACGCCCGTTGGCCCCCAATTCAAGTGGAACGCCATCCACCAGGCTGCCGGGGCGCCAATCAGCCAGTAACAGCCCAGGCCCACCAGGAAGGTGGTCTTGGCGTCCTTGAGCCCACGAATACAGCCCATGGCGATGGTTTGCGTGCCGTCGAACAGCTCGAACCATGCCGCCACTGCCAGCAGGCTCACCGCCAGGTTGATGACATCGCGAAACGCGGGGTCGTTGTGATCGAGAAACAGCCCGACCAACTGATTTGGCAACAGCCAGAAGACCATCGCAAAGCACAGCATCGCCACCGCGCCAAAAGCCAGGCCCACCCTTCCGGCCAGCCGTGCGTCCAGTAACTGCCCGGCGCCGTAGTGCTGACCGATGCGCATGGTGATCGCGTAGGAAATCCCCGCGGGCACCATGAATGCCACCGAGACAATTTGCAGGGCGATCTGGTGCGCCCCCAGCTGCGTGCTGCCCATGGTGCCCATGCACAAAGCGGCGAAGGCAAACAGCCCAACCTCCACGGCGTAGGTGCCCCCAATCGGCAGCCCCAGGCGCCACAGCTCCTTCAGGTACTGTCGGTTGAGCCGCAACAGACCCCGGCGCAGGGGATAGGCGTCGTAGGCCGGGTGCCGGCGAATGTGCCACGCCAGCGCCAGCGCCATCAGGTTGGCGACAATTGCCGTGACCAGGCCAATGCCCATCAGCCCCAGTTTCGGCAAACCGAACATCCCGGTGATCAACGCGTAGTTCAGCAGGAAGTTGGCGACGGTGCCCCCCAGGCTGATGACCATGACCGGCGTTGCCCGGCCGATCGCGCTGGTGAAGCCACGCAGGGCCATGAAGCTCAGGTAGCCGGGCAGGGCGAACGGCAGGAAGATCAGGAATTGACCGGCCGACTGGACGTTGCTTTCGGTCTGGCCGAACAGCAACAGTACCGGCTTGAGGTTCCACAGCAGCAAGCCCGCCACCAGCGCCATCAGCCAGGCCAGCCATAACCCGGCCTGGGTCAACCGGGTCGCGCCGAGGATGTCGCCCGCACCCTGGCGGATCGCCACCAGGGTGCCGACCGCCGCGATCACGCCGATGCAGAAAATCGACACGAACGAGTAAGTCGCCGCACCGAGCCCGCCGCCCGCCAGGGCCTCGGGGCTCAGTCGCGCCATCATCAAGGTGTCGGTGAGGACCATCAACATGTGCGCCAACTGCGAGGCGATCAGCGGCCCCGCCAGCCGCAGGATGGCCCAGAGTTCAATTCGCGCTGGATGCTGCATGGTCATCACGCTCGATTATCAAAGGAGACAGGAAAGCGTCGATTCTCGGCGCTCTACGGGGATTGCACAAAGGGATAAAAAGGATGGGTAGCATGATTCAAACTCATGCTGGAGATTTTCTGCTAGGGTATTCAAAACCGCTGTAGGAGCTTTCCTGATGTCGCGTCGTCTTCCTCCTTTATATGCTCTGCGCGCATTTGAAGCAGCGGCGCGTCACACATCGTTTACCCGGGCTGCGGAAGAGCTGTCGATTACCCAAAGCGCGGTCAGTCGGCATATTCGTACGCTCGAAGAGCATTTTGCCTGTCGGTTGTTTCACCGCAGCGGGCGAAACCTGCAACTCACTGAGTCGGCGCGGTTGATCCTGCCGGGCATTCGCGACGGTTTCTCTGCCCTGGAGCGCGCCTGCAATACCTTGCGCGCCGAAGACGACATCCTGCGTATGAAAGCCCCGTCGACCTTGACCATGCGCTGGTTGCTGGCGCGGCTCAGCCGTTTTCGGCACCTTCAACCGGGCAATGAAGTACAGCTGACCAGCGCGTGGATGGACATCGACTCGGTGGACTTCAATCAGGAACCGTTCGATTGCGCCGTGATCCTCAGCAACGGGCATTTCCCGCCGGACTGGGAGGCTACTTTGTTATTTCCAGAGGAACTGATTCCGGTGGGCGCGCCCAATCTTCTGAACGATCAGCCGTGGGACGTCGCACGGCTGGCCAGCACCGAACTGCTTCACCCAACACCCGACCGTCGCGACTGGCGCAGCTGGCTGGAGCGCATGGGCCTGACTGACCAGGTCTCACTCAAGGGCGGCCAGGTGTTCGACACGCTGGAGTTGGGGATGATCGCCGCCGCCCGAGGCTATGGCGTGTCCATGGGCGATTTGTTGATGGTGGCTGAAGATGTTGCGCAGGGTCGCCTGAGTTTGCCGTGGCCGACGGCGGTCGCCAGCGGTGAGAATTATTACCTGGTCTGGCCGAAAACCCGCCCCGGAGGTGAGCGTTTACGCCGCCTCAGCGTTTTTTTGTTGGGCGAGGTTCGGGCCATGGAGTTACCGGCGGTCGAGCACTTGAGCTGAATCATCGCCGGCAAGCCTCAATGGCGGATCCGTCGCCAAGCTAATCACACTTGGCATTGCTGGATACTTCCTTGCTCGCCTGTTTCAACAGGTTACCCAACTCAGCTGCGTTGGTGCTGTTGTAAATCCGACCTCCGGTATTTTCAGCGATACAGCGTGACGGGCCGCCCGCACCGATTTTCACCACGTTGACTCGCAGGCGTGGTTGCTCCCTGGCGATTCGACGGGATACCGCGCAAACATCCTGTCCGCAACCGTCTTCGCCGTCGACGAACATCACGATCACGGCATCGTTATTGCGTCCGTCGACCGTGCTCGCCGCGTGGGCCAGGCTGTCGGCCAGCGGTGTGCCTTCGTCGGGAACCAGGCCTCGAATCCCGTTGATCAACCGCGGGCGGTCGCCGAACTTGAACAAACCCCGGTCCGGCGTTCTTTCGCAGCCGGCAAAGGTGATCAGGCGTGTATCAATCTTCGGGTCCAGCCCGTTGATCATGCCGGCCAGCGACTCCTTGGCGACGTCCATGCGGCTGGGCTTGGCGGTAAGCCGCATGGTGCGGTTCGGGTCCAGCAGCTTGTTGATGTCAGGACCGTAGAACCAGTCCTCGTCGGCTCTCACTGCCTTGATGTTCAAATCCATCGAACCCGAGGTGTCGAGCACCACCACGAACTGCGGGACCTCTGACTTCGGTGCTGTTTTGCGGCATGCGAAGTTGTCCAGCGTCGGAGCTGGGGGCGGGGCTGGTGGCGGGGCAGCCACTACCGGTTTTGGTGGTGGAACCGGTTTGGGTGGCGGGGCCGGCTTGGGTTCCGGTACGGGTGCCGGTGCCGGTGCCGGTGCCGGTTTTGGGGGTGGGACCGGCTTGGGTTCCGGCACCGGTTCTGGTGTGGGTTCTGGTGCCGGAACAGGTTTCGGTTCCGGTTCCACCACAGGCGCGGGGGCGGGTTCAACCGGTTTCTCAAGCGGTTTCTCAGCCGGCGTAACCACCGGCGCCACAGGCGCTACAGGCGGAACCACGACCACCGGCTCACGGTGCAGGAACCACCAGAGCCAGAGCGCCAGAAGCAGCAACAGCAGCGCGAGTAAGGCCGCCGCGATCCACCAGCCACGCCGCGACGGCGGTACGATCGGTGCCACCGGAATCACTGGCGGCACAATCGGTTTGGGCGGACGCTGGTTCCAGCGCACCACCAAAGGCTCACCGTTGAGGCTGTAGAGTTTGTCCAGCTCAGGCGTGCCGAGCAGGCTGCGCAGGTCTTGCGCTTCCGTCGGTTGACCGCGTTTTTGCAGTTCATCCGCCAGCTGTGCGAGGGACGTTTGGCGCACCTCATAGGTTTCCAGCAAACGTCGTTGCGCGTCCTCGTTGAGATCGGCATAAGGCGTGGGTTGGCCACCCAGTTCAGTCCACCATTCCAGCACGTCGCCGCTGCCCATCCGCGGGATGGCAAACAGACTGGCGACGGTCGGCGGAAAGTGTTTCTGGATGAGGGCGACTTTGGCTTGCAGCGCACTCATCCCCTCCGATGTGGCTTGCGCATCCCTGATGACCCGCTGCATGACGACGATTCCTGAAAAAGTGCAGGCATCCCTCGGGATGCTTGCGGGGTGAAAAGTTACTCTTCGTAGCCGAGGCTGAATTGCAGCTGGTTGACCTTTTTCTGCAACGTTTTCAGTTCTTGCTGCCTGGCCGCCAGTGCCGCTGGCGATGCTTTGGCCGTTGGCGCCACTTGCGTAGCCTTGAGTTGCTTCTCGAGGTCGGCAATCTGCTTCTGCACTTGGGCTTCATTGCCGCGCCGGGCCTTGAGCGAGGTCAGCAGTTTCGACAGCGACTGATTCAGCGCCGCCTGGGATTTCTGCTGGCTGGCCAGGTCGGCCTTGGTGCTGAGCTGCTGGGCCTGAATGTTCTCGTACACCTGACGGAACATTGCGTTTTGCTTTCGGGATTCGCTCAGGGCCTCTTCCTTCTGCTTGACCTGATCGCTGTAACCACCGGAATAGTCGCAGTTCATCTTGGTCAGCATGCTGCTGTCGCGATTGGTCGCATCGCATTCGCCGGGCTGGGTCGCGCAACCGCTCAGGGCCAGGACGGCAGTGATGACCATCAGTTGTCTTGGTGTCATGTGTTTAGCCCAGGGTGATTGCGGAGCGTTGGCTGTACAGCGCGTCGACTTCCTTCTGGAGGCTGACGACTTTCTGGTTCATTCTCTGAATGTTCATCTCCACTTGCCTGATCTCGGCGCTGCTGCCTTGCGAACGCTCGGCGTCTGCCACCTTGCGGTACTCGGTGACTTTGGTCCGCATGTTGGCAAGGTCTTTGCGCAGGCGCGCGATGTCCGAATCGATCCCGGCGATTTGCGCCTGGGCTCTGCTCTTGTCGACTTTCTTGTTGGCGATGTCCTTTTTGATCTGGGCAATTTGCGCACGGTCATCATTGATCACTTGCTGAGCGGTCTCAGTCCGGGCGATCACTTTCTGCGTGTCTTGTTCGACGTCGCTGTTCATCTTCGCCAAGCGGGTGGTGGTGTCGGCGTATTCAGCGCGACGTTGATCCAGGTAATAGTTCGCACCCATGGCCACGCCACACGCGGTAATACCGGCAGCGATGACGCACACGGTTTTGTTGCTGCTGTTGGACAGCGCGCAAGCGAGGATGCCGACACCGGCGCCGACGGCGCAGGCCTGGTATCCGGACTTGCTGAAGAACTCTGCGTCATTGCCCTGGGTCAGGCGCGGGTCGGTACCGTCGCCTTCACCTTCGCCGAGCATGGAGCTGCCGGTGTTGGCGCAACCGGTCATTAGCAGGCTGCTGGCGACTACGAAAGCGATCTGTAGTTTGAAGCGAGTCCAAAGGCTGCGCGACATGGTGAAACTCCTACGTAACGGTGTTGACGCATTGTTATTGAGTGACGGTTTTGCAGCTGTTCAACCAGGCTGCAGTGTCGATTTTCTGCTTTTGCAGGAACGCTTTCTGATTGGCCCAGTGCGTGCGCAAGTAAGGTTTCAGGTCTTGCAACTGCTTGTTGCGGGTGATGATTTCTTCCATCACCGGGACTTGCGTTTCAAGCAGTGGCTGGCCGTACAAGGTAGCCGATTCCACCAGGCTGCTGGCGTAGTAACGGCTGAGTTTGTGCAGGCGATCCTTTTGCTCCTCGAGCTTGCCTTTACGCATGTCGCAACTGGTGTCTTTGTCCGCGCCTTCGCAGTTGAGCTTGTAGTTCTTTTGCAGGAAGTCCACGTACTGGCCGTCGTCGAGCATCTTGGTGCACAGGAACGCACCCAGGTTGAGGCTGGCGCGGATCGCCTGGTCGCGGGTTTCTTCCTGCTGCTGGTTGCTAGCGCGCAGCTGGTTCTCCAGGGCCTGGAGCTTTTCCTTGAGCGCTTTGTCTTCGACGCCCGAGGCGAGGCTGTTCAGCGATTGCACGGTGCCTTTGTCGGCGGATTCGGCTTCGTTGCTTCCGGTGCCGAGTTTCTTCCAGCTGCTTTCGATGCTGGCGACCCGTTCGCGAGAGGTGAGGGTCGGGGAGACCAACACCAGTCGCAGGCCGGTGGTCTTGTTTTTCACCTGGCCCTCGGCATTGTAATACGGTTCTTCCTTACGTAATGCAGTATGCAGGTCGGCCTGCGCGGTCAGGTAGTTTCCGCCACGGACGACGTAGCCGCCGGCCTGGCCGTGCTGGCGGTCGAGCTTGTTCAGGCGAAACGGCTCGAACATCATTTCGTCGACGTTACCGAGCATGTCATGCAGGCCCAGCGGGTTGGGCTTTTGCAGGCCGGTCAATTGCACTTTGCCGTTGGACGATTGCGCCCCGGCGAACCACTCGTAGGCGTTGATGCCTTCTGGCATCGGGTAGTGCGTGTCGCGGAATTCAGCAGCGCCGACTTCCAGCCCGCCGCGCGCGGCGAACTCCCATTCGACCTCGGTTGGCAGGCGCAGGAACCCTTGGGCGCCGTCTTCCTTGGGCAGCTTGCCAGCGGCGTTTTTGCGTAGCCACAGGTTGTACTTGTCGGCGGCCTCGATGGCTTGCACCCAGCTCACCGCCGTTTGCGGCAAGCGCATCTTGGTGGCAGCGGTGGGGCAGGTTGCTTCGGTCAGCGCGGCGTATTGCAACTGACTCATCTCGTACTTGGCCATCAGGTAGTAGCGGGACTTGTCGCTCTTGGCGCCGGTAAAACTGCCGGCGATAAAGGTCGGGCGGGTCTGCTCGACATAGCCGTATTCCGCACCGTCCTGACCGATGTTGATCGGATAGTCGTCGAGCGGGCCGGCGACCGGGATGAACACCTTGCGGAACACCATCGAGCCTTCGCAGGGCATCGGCAGCACGACGTCGCCAGCCTCGGGCATCGGGTTGTAATACTTCTCTTCCCAGCCCGCCGCCGAGGCGTCGAGCAAGTAGCCGAGGCTCAGGGGTAACAGCAAGCCAAAACGTTTATAGCTCACGCAGACTCTCCGCAGGTTGGATGTTGATGGCTCTCAGGGCGCCGATCATGGCCACCAAGGCAGCGACCAGGAAGGTCAGGAGCAGGGCGGCGACGCCATGCCAGACAGTGATGTGGCAAACGAAGGTGCCGGTGGCTTGGCTGCTGCCGAGCAGGTAGTCGAACAAATGACTGCCCACCGCATAACATCCCAGCCCGCCCACGTAGCCAGCCAGACCCAGCACCAGCGCTTGCAGGACCACGAAGCCGCCGACAGACCTGCGCTTGAAACCCAGCAGGCGCAGGACCGCCAGGCTTTTGCGTTTGCGATCGATGTTGGCCAGGAACGCGCCAACCATGGACGCCACGCAGCCGATCAGCGCCGCCATGGCGATCACCCCGAAGATCAACCCCAGCACATGGTTGATGGCTTTGACGTTGTCGATGTCGGCCAGTCGGCTCGACGTTTCGATGTGTTGTTCGTTGAGCCAGCGTTCCAGCGGCGCGACCTGATCGATGTCGCGCGCATAAACGCGGGCGCGGGCATACAGCGGCTGTAGATTATCCTGAGGCTTGCCGGTGGTGACGCCAAATTCACTGACCTGATAACCGTCGCGAAAACGCTCCAGATCCAGCAATAGCGGCGGGGCGACAAACGCGGCAGCGCGACCGAAGCGGGCGCCGTCGAGCACGGCCAGTACCGTCAGCGTCATCTCGCCGCGTTCATTGACACCTTCCAGGCGGCGTAAGGCGCGCAGCTGCACGCTGTCACCGGCCTTGGCCTGCAAGCGCTGCGCTGCGCTGGCGCTGAGGATCACCTGATTGCCGACGGGGTTGAGGGATGCCAGGTTCAGCTGAGGGTCGCCGGGCTCAGTGGCGATGATTTCCGCACCTTCGACAAAGCGTTGCATGCCGATCAGCAGGTCCGCCTGGGTATTGAGCGAGCGGGTTTGGCCGAGGGCAAAACCGGTCTCGGGGCGCTGGCGCAAACGCTCGATCCAGGCCGAGTCGTAGTTGCCGTTGCTGAGCATCTTCACTTCAAGGTTGCGCGGGTCGCGCAGCAGTTCGTCCTGCAGCTGGCTGACCACCCCGTGTTTGAGCCCGAACAGCAGCAACAACGGCGCGATCACCGCCACCAGGGACGCGGCGATACACAGCGAGACCTTGCGGTCGTGCCAGAGGTCTTGCAGTGCCAGTGAGCCCAGCAGGCGCAAGCGATCAGTCCATCGGTTCAAACAGAGTCTCCCCCTGATGGCTGATAGCGCCGAGACGCGGCAAGCCGAAATCCTTCAACAAAGCCCAGTCATGGGACACAACGAGCGCACTCAGGCCCATGCTCGACACCAGGCTCAGGAGCAACTCGAACAAACGTCGGGCACTGTGAGGGTCGAGCGCCGCGGTCGGCTCGTCGGCCAACAGCAGCAGCGGTTCATGGGCAATTGCCCGAACGCAGGCAACGCGCTGGCGTTCGCCAATCGACAAGGCTTGAGGTTGTTTATCCAGCAACCCTTGCAGGCGCAACACGTCAACGGCGTGGTCGATGTGATCGCTCTTCACCGGCATCCCGAGCAAACGGCGCGGCAGGCTGATGTTGTCGCGCACGCTCAGGAACGGCAGCAAGCCGCCGCTCTGCAAAATGAATCCCAAGTGCCGTGAACGCACCGCGGCTAGAGCAGGCTGGTCGTCAGTGGCCAGCAGTTGGGCGATATCCTGGGCGTGCGTCGGGCCCAGCCGGAAGCGCTCGAGCTCCACCGGCGCGAGCAACAGGCCGATGGCTTCGAGCAATGTACTTTTGCCGCTCCCACTCTCGCCGGTGATGGCGAGGATTTCCCCGGCGCCGACCTGCAAGTGCGGCAGTCGCACATGATGAGCCTGTGCGCCTTCACCACGGCGCACCAGCAGGTTCTTGATATCGAGCATGGACGTCTCGTTAAGGCATCATTTCCAGTGGCACGGGGTAGACGTTGTCCCGCGCATCGCTGTCTTTGGCTAAAGCGACCCAACGGTCGACATCGGCGTTGTAACGCTGGTAATGCCGCAGTTTGGTGTTCAGCGTGCGGATGAATTTTTCCTGGGCCAGGCCATCCCAGCTCTTCCAGGTTTCTTCATCGAGGTTCAGTACTTCGCTTTGATAGGGCAGGTCTTCGAGGTATTCACCGAGGGCGCCCATGTCCGCCAGTTTGGCATTGCTGTTCTGCTTGAGCTGATTGGGATCGGCGCCCATGGTCGCCGCCACCGAACGCAGGCGATTGAACATATCCGTCGGCGAAATCAGGCCTTCGTTGGCGGCATCGAGAATCTGCTTCATCACATCGCTCAAGTCGCTGAGCTGCGACTTGGTCAGCAGCACCCGTACGTCGGTGGTCGGGATGTTCTGCTTGATCAAGTCGCGGTCGGTGATCCATGCCTTGAACACTGGCGGGGCTTTGCTGTTGGTCTTCTCGCCGAGATAGGCGAGTTGCATGGCGTGGCCGATCAGCGCTGCGTCTTCGAGCATTTTTTTCTCGCCCGGGTCCTGCTTGGCGTTCGCCGCACTGCCGATGGCGTCTTCGCCCATGTAGGCGGCTTTCACTTGTGTAGTGATCGCGCCGGCCAGGGCGTCGACCTTGCGCCCGAACTCTTGTACATCGCCAGCGTTCACCGGGTAGTACAGCGAAGTGTTGGTGCCCGGGTAGGTCGACAGGTTCTTGTATTGCGCCTCGGCCTTGGCATGGTCCTTGGCTCCCGCCGGGGTTTTCAGGTGCAGGGTGTAAATCGCCACGCCCGGGTTGGCGGCTTCCATACGCACCTGCGCAGCACTCAAGCCGGTCTTCGACAGCTTGTCGTCGCCTTCGATGGCGCCCGCATCGGTGATCAGCACCACGTAGCGTGCGCCGAACTGGTTCCAGTCGACCTTGTCGATGCTCTCCATGACGCCGGCAAACGAGTCTTCATCGAAGCTGCTACTCGACACGGTGGCCTGCTTGAGGTCTGCAATCTTGGCGAAAAAGTCGGCACTGTCTTTCACCTTGGTAGGGTCGGCGTACATCTTGGTGGTGTATTCCAACCCCGGTACCGCCTGGGTGTTGGAGCGGAAAGCCACCAGGCCGAACTTGACCTGCTTGCCGAGGTTCTGCGCTTCGATCTTCTGGTAAACCTTGCGGATCGCCTCGCGGGTGCGGTCGATGTAGGGGTCCATCGAGATCGTCGAGTCGATGACAAATACCACGGCCGCACTGAATTCCTTCAGTTGGTTGGCTTTTTTCTCTTCGGCTTCCTTGCTGCCGGCAGCGCTGCTTGCAGCACCGCCCTTGGCGTTTTTGTCATCCGGCTTGCTGACAGAAGCGACGTTGAGCACGCGCGTGCGAAAACCGCTTTCGGTCATGACTTCTTCGCCACTGAGCACCGGCAGCAGGTAAAACTGCTTTTGCAGGTCGACGAAGTATTCAGGTTCTTCAGCCAGTACGCCCGGTGCCTGCTGGCCCTTTTTCAGCGTGGCACGCAGCGGCGCAACTTTGCTGACCGGGTCCGGCGCATCAAGGATGCCTTCAACGGTGGCGCGGTCCTTGAAGAAGAGCAGCCGGTCGCGGTTGGCCGGGTTGGTGAAGGCCAGCGTCAGCTGCATCTTCCAGTCGGTGGTGCAGCTGGCAGGCAGCCAGCCAATGGTTTTGCCATAACTGTCGGGGCCGACTTTCAGCCATTCGGCATTGTTTGCCTGGGCGCGCTCGTACACATAGAAGCGGCTGAAGACCGGTTGTGCTTCACCTTCGGCACCGCCCGCCGTCGGGCTGATTTTGCAGCCCGGTGTGGTCAGCACGCGTTGGAACAGGGTCTTTTTACCGGCCTGGATCAGCGGTTTGTCATCGGCCTGGGACAGCGGGCTGATGCACAGAGCGAGCAAGGCGGCACCGCTCAGCAGGAGTCGACTCATGGGTGAACGCATCACTTCTGCAACTCCTCGAAACGCTGCTTGGCTTCGGCATTGTTCGGGTCCTGGGTGAGGATGGTTTCATACCAGTAGGCGGCGGTGGCGTTGTCCGCGGCCGGGAAGCACTCGCTGGCCTTCAGGTATTTAGGGTCGTATTCGCGGGCATAGGCGTTGGCGATCAGCACGTCACCGGCCTGGGCACGGTTGGCGTACAGGCGCTGGGCGACGCCGCAATGTTTACTGGCCTTGGCCTGGTTGATGATCTCCAGCAACCTGGCACTGTCCGGCGCCGCCTTGATGCAGGTCTGGACGAAGGTCAACTCGGGCAGGCTGTTCATGCTCTCGAGGGTGCAGGCTTGAGCATTGGCGCCGGCAGGTGCGGCGGCAGTGGCTGCAACCGCAGGCGCTGGGGTGCGTTTGTAGAACCAGAATCCGGCGCCCGCCGCCAGCAGCAACACCACAATCAACAGGCCGATCAGGCCTTTGTTGCTTTTCTTCACCGGTGCGGGAGGCGGCGTATAGGCGCGCTCGGTGAGTACCGATTCCAACTCCATTTCTGGCTCGGCGGTGGACAGGGTCAGTTCAGGCAGATCCGGGATCTCCGGGATCTCTGGTGCCGGTGCCGGTGCGCTGAGCGCCGTCAGTTCGACAGCGCCGTAAGTCGAACGTGTCTGGCCGCCGGCCGTGGACGGCAACAAGCCGATGCCTGGCCGAACCACGCCTTTGTCGGCGTGGCCTTGGCCCTGTTCACGCAATTCGATCTGGAATTGCGAGTTGGCGCCGCCTTCCAGCAGCGGGTCAACCACGTCTGGTCCGACCTGGGTTTCCAACGCTTCGCCGTTGGCCATGAGGTTGAAACGCGAGACCTTGAACCAGAATGGGTTGTTGCTCCAGGCCTTGTAGTCCTGAAGGTAAAAACCGTCCTGGTTGCGCTGAATGGAAAATTCCAGCTGATGCTCGTCACCCTGCCATTTCTTCACAGTGAGGCGGGCCTGGCCAGGCACATTGGGCTCTAACGCGAGCAGGTCGACACGAATTGGCATTGCTTATCTCGCTGCGAAGGCTTTGAGCACTTGGCCCAGCCGTTCGTTCTGTTCAGGGGTGATTTCACGTCCGGCACCATGGCCGGCATTGTCCTGCGTGATGTAGGCCAGGCCCGAAAGCCAGTCGCCCAGGTACCGTTGCGCCTGATTCGCCGGTTGCGCCGGCAGTACGGGCACTTGTCCCGGGCCAATGTCGGTGTAGAAAGAAAACAGGGGCTCCTTGGCACCGGCGCGGCTGTTCGGACGCTCGCTCACCGGTTTCTGGAGGTAGCCGAACCAAGACACGAAATCGCGCAGCACGCGCTGCACTTCCAGCACCTGGCGCTCGACCAGTTGATCACGCCGCGCGCCACTTTGTGCGCGCTTGAGGACGGCGCGGCTCAGTTGCCCCGGCAAGTCCTGGCGATAGCCGGCGGTGATCAGTTCATCGACCACCGCTTCCAGCAAGGCCTTTTCCAGCCCCAGCAGGTTGAGCAGGCTTTGCCGGGTGGTCAGTTCACGCAGGTGCGCGATCCAGGCCTTGAACGCCGCTTTGGCGAAACGGTGCTCATTGCTTTGCAGTTCGGGTGCCGGGGTGGCAGTTTTACTGCTGACTGGCGCGTCATGGCCCGGGTCGTCACTGAAATCGAAATTGAAACCGGCGTCGTTGCCGTAGAGGCTCTGGCTCGGTGTCGGGGTGACCGGCTCGTCGTTCACGACCGGCTCATCATCGGTTTCGTACACACCGCTGAGGTACAGGTCGCGCACCTCTTCGCTCGGTATGTCGAGTTGATCGATCAATTCGCCAAGTACCGCGGGGCGACGGCCCAGGCCCGTCAGAATCATTTGCGCCTTGGCTTTCTTGGCGGCTGCGGCGCCGTCGTCGTCAGCGTGGTACCAGGTGCTCAGGCCGTGAGTGGTCAGGCCTTCGAGGCATTCGCTCAATTGCTCGCGGATACGCTGCAGTTTAAATTCGATATTCGCCACGCCTTTGAAACTGCCGCTGAAGTGGCTGATGCCACCGTCATCGTTGCGCAGCATTTCTGTCCAGGCGTTGACCGGATTCTTGATGTGTTTGCACACCAGCGCGTTGCTGGCGAAGCTGGTGCCCAGCGCGCTGACACGTTCCTGATAGATGGCATTGAGGCCGGTTTCCGCACCCGTCGCGTCTTGCCCGATGAACGCCGCATCCATACGCGGCTTGCGCACCAGGTAGGTGTTCTGGAACGGTGTGCCGGCCCAGTCGTTCATCCAGCTCAGGCTGCCGAAACGCTCCAGCATGGTCAGTTTGACCATGCCGTTCCAGCTCTCATCGTACTGATCGGGTGTCAGGCTCAGGGAGTTGGTAATGCGCAGGTCGAGCATGGTCAGCGCCCAGATCAGGCCAGTATCGCGCTTGCTGCGAGCAGCCGAGTCGGCGCCTTGGGTTTTTTCGATCCAGCGGGTCAGCACCGGGCCCACGTCGTTGACGTCGCTCTGCTTGGTCGAACTGGTGCAGACCACCAGTGCGTTCATTTCCTGGTTGTCGGTGTAGCGTTCGAACAGGTAGGCGACCTTGCCGCGCAGGATCAGCTGGGAAACGGAATTGTCCTTGGCGCTGGATTGCGGGTCGTTGGAATCGGCGATCTCGTGCAGTTTCTGGCGCCCGCGATAACCGGGGAAATCCAGCAGGTCGACCTGATTGACGATGTCATCTACCGGCGCCTCGATCAGACGGAAGGTCATTTCGGCGGTCAGTGCCGCCAGTTGCGCGACCGCAATTGCCTGACTGTTTTGCAGGCGATCGCCAACCAGCGGCCGAACCTCGATCGGCAAGTCCAGCGGGCTGCCGAAGCGTTCGAGGATGTCGACGTTCATGATGCTGTCGCGCTGGCTGTAGGTGTCGTTGTCGAAACTCACCAAGGCCTTCAACGGTGCGAACACGGTCTCGGGCAGACCCAGCTTGTGCAGCGCGCCGGCCAGTTTCTGGTACACGCGTGTCAACTCGCTTTGCTCACCCCAGAGGATCGAAAACAGCTCGGCCCGCTCCTGGAAATTCAGCCGTGGCGCCAGCTGCAACGCTTTGGGCCAGTACAGGTGCTCAAGCTTCTTCACCGAGTTGCGAAAATTGTCGCGCAGGTAATCCCACAGCGACACCAGATCGTCGGCGTTGACGCCCGTTTGCAGCGGCCCGGTTTCGCGGCCTTCGAACGGTTTGAGCACGCGCTGGATGCGCTCTTCGTCGATCTCGTAGGAAATCCGCTCAAGGTCGAAATCCTTGAACCAGGCGTTGGCGAGAATCTTCGCCAGCTCGATTTCCTTGAACAACGTAAGTTCTACCGGGAAGTCCTTGTCCTGGCTTGCCGTCGCCCGACGGCTGAAGCGCGTGACCAGGCCGGTGGCTTCCTTGCCTCCACCCACCGGGTTGATGTGTTTGATGAAGTCCAGGCGATGGTCGCCGAACTCGGTTTCCAGCTTGCCGTTCTGACCGGCGGCGAGGGCCGAAATCAGGTAGGACTTGCCGGCCTGGGACAAGCCGAAAAAGCCAATGGTCATCGGCGTGCAGGCCACGCGACCGAGGCTTTGAGCCAGGTTGCGGGCGCGGTGCAGGCGGATGTTCAGGTTGTCGGCTTCGCTGTCCAGGCGTGGCGCATTGCCGCGCGTCTGTTCAATCCAGTCCAGCGCTTGACCGGCGCCTTCATAAACAGCGGCCCAACTGGCAGAGAGCTGAGTTTGATCGGGGGTCAGGTCATTCATTTGCGTTTCACACTTCCACTGTCGAGCCAGTACTTGGTCTCGCTCAGGCCGGCGTCGAGCATGGTGTTGAGTTCCAGCTCGAGGTCGCTGCGCGGGTTGAAGTTGACGTTGTTACTGTTGGATTCGATGTCGCGAACCGAGAGGCGATCGCTGACCAGATCCTGCTTGCGCGTGTATTTGTCCGCCGGTTTGACCTCGAACCGCACCTTGAGCAGCGGGGCGCTGCCGTTTTCACCGGTTGCCCGGGAAAACTTCTCCCGACCCGCCTTGGTGAACCGCAAGGTGTACAACGGCGAAGCGGCCCAGCGTTCGGTGGCCAACTGGCGAAAACCGAGGCGCAGGTCGCCGCGCATTTCCAGCTGCGGTGTGTCGACGGCGTCGCCAACGCCAATTTCAGGTAGCTTGATTTTGTAGTCTTCGGACTGGATGTCGCGGTACAGCACGTCGGCATCCTTGATCACGTTGTTCAGATCGATGACGCCGATGTGCTTGACCGTCGAATATGGCTTGAGCGCCGATGCCCGGAAGTAGAAGTTCGGCACGCTGTGGTTGGCGCACAACAGGCAGAGCATGGCGCCGACCGAGGCGGTGCTTTTCGGGTCGTCGATCCGGCCGTTCTTGTGAAACGGATACCAGCCGCCGGTGCGGTAGTTTTGCAGCGCCAGAATGCGCCCCGGTGGCAGCGGCAACAGCTTGCGAATGAACGCCTGGATGCCGGGCAGGCGCGAAGGGCGGCCGGTCAGCAGCAAGACGTCACAGGGGTAATGCGCGACCACTTCACACAGTGCACCCAGGATCTTGGTGATGTTGATCTGGTCATTGAGGAACGCGGCATGGAGCTTTTGCAGGTCGAAGCTGATCGGCGCGTCATACAGGTCGAAACTGCTCTGGGCGCCGACATCGCGACGCACGGCGACATTGACGTAGTCGAGCACGGTCTGGCTGATGGCATTGTCACCGAGCAATTGGCGGTAGCTTTGCGGGATGACTTCTTGCGGGACCTGCGGATCGTAATGCTCATACGCCTTGAGCAGCGCCAGGCCCAGCGGGACGAACACCTGGAGGTTCAATTGCTGACGCAGGATCATGTCCTGTGCACTGACCGATTCATCGCCACACAGCCGTGACATCAGTGAGTTCGGAGCCTTCACGCCGGCGTTCTGCAGGGCTTTTTCGAAACTCGGCAGGATGAAGTCCTGGATCACGTCCAGCAGGATGTCGTCGCCGGCCACTTTGAAGCCATCGCGAAAACGCTGTTCCGGCACGATGTGCACGTTGCTGCCGCTGCCGGTATTGCCCGCGCGGTCGAGGCGGTAGTCGGTGATCACCAGGTCGGTGGTGCCACCGCCGATGTCGATGGTCGCGAGGGTGATGCGTTGACGGTCGACCTTGTCCGGCCGGGCGATGGTGTCAAAAAACTCTTCCGGGTGACCGGCGAAGTTCTCGTTGACCTCGGTGTACAGGTACACCAACTGGCCGCAGGACGCTTCGTCCCATTCCACGCGGATACTCGGGATCGGCGTGCGCGGACTGACAGCCTGATCCAGATGTGGATCTTCCTCGCCGGCATGCCAGCCGAGGCTTTTCCACACCAGGCCGATGGCTTGCAGCATGCGTTCGTTGAGGATACTGCGCTCGGCCTGCGGCATGCCCGGCGGCACGGTCAGGGTAATGCTGTTGAGCTGGCGCGGCACGCGGGTGTGACCCTGGCGCGAACGCTGGGCCGGGCTGTTGATTTGCGACAGCGCCTGGGCCAGTACTTCGGCGAGCATGAAGGTCATTAGCGAGCTGCGTGAGTAACGCGGCATGAACACCGGCAGACGATCGTCTTCTTCGAGGCTGTAAAGCGCCTCGCCGGTTTCGTTGATCAGGTGCGAGAACGGCGCGGCGGTGGCGTACGGCTCATTGTCGGTCTTTATGTACGAGCAGTTGAAACGCCAGCCGTGGCCATAGGCGTGTTCGTCCCACAGATAGCGTTTCGGGCTGGACAGGCCCGTGGAGCCTTCGGTGCCGCGACGACGACTGGCCAGGCGACTGGCCTCATTGCCGACACGGGCAATCGTCGCCCATTGGAACGCATCGTGGCGACCGCTCTTGACCGAGCAGTGGTCCTTGCCGAAGTACGCCTGGGAGAACTCCACGCGGCTTTCAAACGGCAGGTTATAGGTGTGTTCGGGGGTGATCAGGTCACGCAGTTCCAGCACGTAGTTCTGCTTCAGTCCGGAGCCGGCCTGACCGTGGTTTTCGATCAGGATGCCGCAGGTACGCGAGTTGCCGACGTCCAGCACCAGGTCTACCGGTATCGGTTTGACCAGGCCATTGCTGTCGTTGGCGACCACTTTCAGCTCGGGGATTTCAACTTTCGCCCGGGCCTTCGACTCCTGGGCGGCTGACGGTTTGCTCAACAGGCTGAGCAAGTTGAGGTAGTGCGCCAGGTGATGGTTGGCGCGGATATCGATGTCCAGCTCTGCGCGCGAACGGTGGGCATTGCCCTCATTGAACACTTCCAGCAACCACTCGTTGACCCACGGTTGCGCCAGGAACCAGCGGGTTTCGCTAGCCTTGGTCGCCAGTTTGAAAGACACGCCGGAGCTGATGTCTTCATCGTTCGGCGCCAGATAGGCAGTGCCGTCACGCTTGGGCATCACACGGCTGTCGAACGCCATCGTCAGGCGGTGGGTATTACCGTCGATGTCGGGAGTCGCCAATTTCACCAAGCGCATGCGCGACCAGTTGGTCGGACCTTCGTCGAAGCGATGCGGCGGCATGAAGCGGAAAAACGGGATCGGCAGCCAGATACCGTCGAGTAAATCGAGGCTGCTTTTCATATCGACGCTGAACGCAGGCTTGGCTTTTTCGACCTTTTCCGGTTCGGGTTCGTAGAAAAAGAAGTCTTTCTCTTCGTTGTACGCCAGGCGGCAGATCAGCCCGCTGATCATCGGTGCGAACTCGCCCGCCGGTTCCTTGCGGGGATCCAGGCGCAGGGCGAAATCCATGAACTGGATGCCGGTGTCGCTGACCAGCGTGACGGTGTCTTCGAATTGAGTGACTTCAGGCAACATGTCGAGTTATTCCGTTTTTATTCGGCCACTTGCCGCATGGACATGGGGAATTGTTCTTTTCCGTAACCGCCGGTGCAGTCCGCGATCGAGGTCGCCCCTTTGCTGCAGCTGACCTTGGGCATGTCGTAAGTGCTGCCATCGCCGCAAACGGCCTGGCCCTGGCTGTCGATGGCCAGGCTGCCACCCTTCATAGTAGCGCTCACTGGCCCGCTGCATTTCGAACCGTCGGCCTGGTGCACGGTGACTTGGCCCTTGCCGTCCTTGAGCTGGTACTCCAGACGCAGCGGCTTGCCGGTTCTGCGGTCCTGTATCCCGGCGCCTGCGCTGTACTGGCCATCGAGAAACTTGGCGGCACCATCGGCGGCGTCTGGCGGGATGCTGAGGGGAGGGCCGGGTTTGGCGGCGGCGGGTTTTTCTGCCTCGGGCGATGTGACATCCGGCGGTGCGGTTTTGTTTTCGGGTGTCGCGGTTTTGTTTTCGGCTGCCGGGTCTTTGGCCGGATCTTTGGCTGGGTCGGCCGCTGCTGCATCAGCCTCGGTGCCTTTGGCCAGGTCGGCCGCCGCTGCATCAGCCTCGGTGCCTTCGACTGGCGGCGCCTCTACGTCATGGGTTCCGGTCACGGCGGTACCGATGCCGGTTCCAGTGCTGGAGCCTATAACGGTGCCTGTCACCGGGACGCCATTGACCGTCGTGACATTGCCGGTCTTTGGCGGCTCTTCCAGGTGTTTCTCTACTGGCACAACGCTATCTGGCAGCAAATCTACCGCCACCAACGGAATCGGAACGCACCCTCGCAGGCCGAGCAACAGCCACAACAGCAGGAGCAACAGCGGCAGCAACAGCCACCACCACCAGCGACGCCACCATGGACGAGCAACCACCGGCATGACGGGCGCGACAACAGGCGGTTCGACCTCGGGTGGCAGCGTGAACGCGGGTGGGACCTGATAGAGGCAGTGCAGGGGATCGCTATTGCCCGTACCGGCATGCTCGAAACCCCAGAAGGTCAGCACCGGTTTGCCTTGCACCAGGTAGACGAAGTTTTCGTCCGGGAAATGAATCACGCGCTTGAGTAGCTTACCGAACACGGCTTTGTCGCCTTGCGGCTGTTCGGCGGAGTCCGTACCCAGGAAACGCTGGCTCAATTCTTCGAGCGCGTTTTTCAAGGCTTCAAGCTGGCGGCGGGCAGGGGCGCGTTCTTCTTCGGTCGCACTGCTCCACGGAATCACGTCGCCGTCGAGGGCGCTGTACCAGTCGATCCGGTTGCCGAGTTCATCGCTTTGAGGGATGGCCAGATGATCTACCAACTCGGGGTTCTTGCGGCGAATGGCTTCGCGCAATTGCAGGGCTGCCCGGTAGACCGGTTGACCTGTTTCGCCGAGGGCAGTGAATGACCCGCTCTTACCGCTGCGTAATAGTGCCCCGCGCATTCAAACTCCATACGATCCGTTGCGCAAAAATGACAGACAGATGTGTCTGTACGTGCTCCTGCATTTGGCGGGCGGCCTTAATGCCATGATGATATCACCGCCAGTCTGCCGGAGGTTTAAACCTTATGAGACTAACGTAAGCGTGCGGAGGTTGCATAAGGTCAATATTAATTGACGTGGGAAGGCTCGGGCGTGGGCTTTTTAAGCTTGCTGAATCGTTTCATCAGCGCTATAAAAAATGCACAACTCCAAGAAAGGCTTCCCCCATGACCTCGCTCAAACTCCTCGTTGTCCTTGGCGCGCTGTCCGCCTCCCACGCCATGGCCTGGGATTACGTCCTGCTCGACAGCGATAAAGCTGCGCAAAACTGGCAGATCACCAGCCAGCAACTCGGTGTGAAAACCGACCAACCCTTCTCCGTGACTCTTCGTACCCTGCACGGCGGTCGGCAAGAGGGCGTCAGCATCGTCGAGATCGATAACGGCAGGATGAAACTCTCCGTGGTGCCGACTCGCGGGATGAACGTGTTGCAGGCGTCGGTCGGTAGTGTGCGCATGGGCTGGGATTCGCCGGTCAAGGAAGTGGTCAATCCGTCCTTCATCGAACTCAATGGCCGCGGCGGTCTGGGCTGGCTGGAAGGTTTCAATGAGCTGGTCACCCGCTGCGGCTACGAATGGGTTGGCCACCCCGGCGTCGACAACGGCGAACTGCTGACCCTGCACGGTCGGGCCGCGAATATTCCTGCGAGCACAGTCACCCTGCACATCGATGAAAAACCACCGTACGCCATCACCTTGCGCGGTGAACTGAAAGAGCAGGCGTTCAAGAAAGTCGACTTCTCCGTGGCGACTGAGCTGGTCACCGAGCCCGGCAGCGTAACGTTCGCTCTCAACGACACCCTGACCAACAACGGTGACTATCCGAAGGAATATCAGGCGCTGTATCACAGCAACTTCAGCACGCCGTTCCTGGAACAGGGCGCCCGCTTCGTCGCGCCGGTGAAACAGGTCTCACCGTTCAACGATAAAGCCAAAGGCGATTTGTCGGACTGGCAAACCTATCGCGCACCGACCAAGGACTACGACGAGACGGTTTACAACGTGGTGCCGTATGCCGATGCCCAGGGCGATACGTTGACCGTGCTGCATGACAAGGCCGGTAGCCTTGGAGTTTCGGTCGGCTTCAACACTCAGACACTGCCCGTGTTCTCCCTGTGGAAAAACACCGACACCCAAGGCCAGGGCTATGTCTCGGGGCTGGAGCCGGGAACAAGTTTTTCCTACAACCGCCGTTATCAGCGGCCACTGAACCTGGTACCGACCATTGCGCCGAAGGAACACAAGCAGTTCCGCATCAGCTACAGCTTGTTGGCGGATAAGGCGGCTGTGGATAAGGCCTTGAAGCAGGTGGGCGAGATTCAGGCGGGGCGGGAAACTGAGGTGCGGCAGACGCCGTTGGTTGATCTAACCAAAGGGTGATGCCGGCTAGAGCGTTGTCGGCCGATATTGCAGCGCCTCGGCCAAATGTTCGCGTCCAATTCCATCGGCTTGTTCAAGGTCCGCCAGCGTGCGCGCAACTTTGAGCAGCCGGTGCGCTGAACGCAGGGAGAGGTTTAGTCGTTCACAAGCGGTTTCCAGCCAGTTTTCATCGACTGTGGATAACTTGCAGTGCTTACGCAGCGCCGGTAGATCGAGAAAGGCATTGGCACAGCCCTGACGCTTCTGCTGGCGCTCGCGTGCCTCGGCCACTATCAATGCAGCGCTGGCGCTGTCCTCTCCCGGTTTCACGGGGGGATTCAGCGCCGTGGCCTCCCGTGCGACGGTCAGGTGCAAGTCGATCCGATCCAACAGTGGGCCCGACAGCTTGTTGCGGTAACGTTGCACCATGTCCGGTGTGCAGGAGCAGCGGCCCGTGGGTTCGCCAAGATATCCACAGGGGCACGGATTCATCGCCGCCACCAACTGGAACCGCGCTGGAAACCGCACGCGATCCTTCGCCCGGGAAATCACGATATGCCCGGACTCCAATGGTTCTCTTAAAACTTCCAGCACCCGGCGTTCAAACTCTGGAAGTTCGTCCAGAAACAGGACGCCATGGTGGGCGAGGGTGATCTCGCCCGGCTGCGGTTTCGAGCCGCCACCCACTAGTGCGGGGCCTGAGGCAGAATGGTGGGGTTGGCGAAACGGCCGATGCGGCCAATGGCTCAGCGGTACGCAACTGGTAACGGATTGGATCGCCGCCACCTCCAGGGCTTCGCTTTCGGATAGCGGCGGCAGTAGCCCGGGCAGGCGACTCGCCAACAGCGTTTTTCCGGTTCCAGGCGGCCCGCTGAACAACAGGTTATGAGCGCCTGCGGCAGCAATCAACAGCGCCCGCTTGGCCGCCAGCTGTCCCTGCACTTCATTCAAGTCAGGATAAGGTTTGCTGGCGTAGAGCAAACCATTGGAGACGTAAGGCTCGATCGGTGTATGCCCATTGAAATGCGCGACAGCCTCCAGCAAATGATCCACCGCAATCACTTTCAAGCCCGACGCCAGGCACGCTTCCTCGGCATTGGCCCGTGGTACCACCAACGATCGCCCGGCCTTGCGCGCCGCCAAAGCCGCCGGCAATACACCGCGCACAGCCCGGACCGCGCCAGACAATGCCAGCTCACCCAGGCACTCCACATCATCGAGCGTCAACGTCGGCACCTGCACGCTCGCCGAAAGAATCCCCAGCGCAATCGCCAGATCGAAGCGGCGGCACACCGAATTGTGAGCAACCTATGGACATGGCTAGAGGCCTCATAACTACTGCACCTGAGGCCAACTGCTGATGTCCATAGTGAGTGAAACAGTTTCAGCAAAATTATCGAATTTTGTCCATACGTTGAAAGCCATTGGTACCGGCTACCGTATGGGCGATAGGTTTGATCTGGGACGGGATGTCTCTAATTTCATGTTCTCCATTGTCAGTTCAAAGATCCTCGCATCCGCTTCGACTAAGAGTGAAAGAGCTTTGTCCCTCTCAGTCTTTAATAGAGATATTTCATCGCGTAATGATCGGTTCCGTTTACGTTGTTTTAGTACTGATTGCCGAGAAGACTCGGGGCGAGCATCTCGATTTTTATCAACCCACTGCTGGATTTCGCTGACCAATTCCGGGTAACGACTTTTCCTTAATGCTGACGGATCACAGCCTGCCTCTCGTGCTACGTTATTTTGCGATACAACGCTGCCTTTAGCGATTATTAGTGGTGCACCAGACTTGAGTCGCTCAAAAGCGGCATAGAATAATTGCTCGGCTGTATCTTTCGAATTACTTAGTTTTAATGGCATTCAATATATTCTCAATCGCTCGTTTTTGGGCAGAAAGGGACTCGTAGAGAGGGGAGCAGGCTTCTGCTCCGCTTAGTCTTTCATCGAGTGCTTCCGAGAATTTTATCAGCTGTGGCTGGCGACTTTTGTCGATAATTACATCAGCACAAGGAGCTTTGCCGTCGCCGCCTCCGCAACGGATTATATTATCAACCCCTCCATAGGGACATGCCCCCAGTTTTGTACAGCCGCCTAGTAGAGTAGGCCTCCAGGAAATCATTCCCTTCCTAATCGCGAGATCGAGTGATTTTTGGTCCAATATGTTAATCCCACCAAAAATTGAGGATTTTCTTGATGTGCCATGGGGGCTAATAAATCTCTCGCTGGATACGAACACTAAATCTTTGGAAAGCATTTCATACATTGCATCAATATATTCATTGCGCGCCGATTGGTTAAGGCGCGCCGTTGAATATCCTTTCCCATAATATAACGACATCGCCCTTGTTCCATGCTTCAGTTGGTATTGCATGGATGGTTCTGAAACAAGCTCTGAGCCTTGCATGTTTACTGCTCCTGTACGGCGGAGCTGATGCCAGGCGAAGTTCCAAACATTACCTTCTTGAAATTTTTCCTCGTTTAGGCTTACTGTGACTTGGCGAGCCAAGTCTAAATCAGATTTAGTTATTTTCAATACATCGTTGTCGAATAGGTTTTTATAGAATTCAGCGACACTTGCATAGCTTGGGTAGCCTGGCCGAATGGCAGTGGAATTGATTTTGTCAACGGTCCCAGCCCATGGTTCGTAGCATCGTGAAATAAGCCATGGTGACTCTAGATCCTCTTGTGAAACTTCAATCATTGGATTGCTGATTGCACACTGCATCCTTAGATTAGAAATACAGCTGAGTGAAGTTACCGCTAATTCGACGGAAGGGGAGGTAACCCAGCGAGCATCATCATCGTCAATAGTTTTACTCGTCACTCCACATATGACGTACATCTGCCCGAACTGATCGTCCGTTTCTATGGATAAGCAGTTCGTGCGTAGATTCCACGCTTCCTTGATACGCATCATTGAAAAATTCAAGATGTAAGCCAATCCCACGTAGCTGATTAAATTTAAATAGCTGCTAAGCAATGTTATGCCCTTCCCTCCGCCGTCTAAACCCTTACCTGGGTCTACCACCCATTTAACTAAAAGGTCATGTATGCCAAATCTAAGAGCTGTTTCAGAAAAAGGCCCGACATAATGGTGGGTATTTATACTTCGTTTGCTTTCTTGAGGCTTAGTGAATGGCGACCGATTTCTAGTAACTTTCCTTAGTGCTTCGTATATACGGCTATGTCCGCCGTAATTTTTCGAATATGCCTCTAAACAATATGTATAACAGGCAACGATTTTTTCCCTGTTTGCCATAAAGTCATCAAGGCACTCTCTCAATCGATTAACCTGGTAAGTCCATATGCGAGGCGGTATGAAGGGGGTTTGATTGGTGGTGGGCGCAATGTAGCCAGACATTAGTTCTTTTATCCCGGAGGGATCAAGGATGACAACTCCAAGCTCGTTGCGCCATTCGTATAGGAAATGTAAATGTAAACGCAAGCTTTGCATTGAAGAATTTTTGAGTTTCTGCTTGATCAGGTCTAGTACTCGAGGATATCTGTGCAATTCAGTAGCGACTATGCCGGCTTCTGTACAAATGACAAATATTGGTTTGAGATCATTAATTTTTTTGATAAGAGTGGTCGGCTTGTTCACGCCCCTTGGCCCGTAAATAAACCATGCGGCGAAAATTCGTAGAATGTCAGCGTTCGCGTTGCTTATAACTGAACTCCGTGCGCGTTGTGGGCCGTCCCCAAAGTTGATATTCATTGAGCGTTTCGCCCATGGCCAAAAGTTCCATATAGAATCAGAGTAAACGCTGACCACATTGCCATTCTTGTCTTGTACGATGGGAAAGTCTGGCCGCGGAGGCCAACTGTCCGGCCTATAATTGGAGCTTTTGGTTATGTCAAACGAGGACTCCATTTGAAAGCGAAGATCGATACTATGTGGCTGATTCATTTACCGCTCCATTAGCTTTATAAATATATCCCAGTGAGGATGGTAATCCTCCTCTTCTACTCTCATTTGTGCTTCTGCAATCCAGTTTCTGGTTTCTTCGCTTGTCGCTTGATAAGCTTCAAGTCTTTTTGTGATTTCTTGTATGACGATCGCAGAAGGATGGGTAGCAACGCTGGTAGATCTATGGGTTGAAAGTTCCAAAGATTTGCAATAGCGATAGGATGCAAGTGACCACATATGATCAAAGCTATTTACGTCCCGCTGGTGCACGCAAAATAGACATCCCGAAGGGTTGCTACAGTCCGGTGTAGGCGCCGTTATCGCAGAATCCTGCACTGGCGCTGGCTTGTCGCCCATACACGCTCCTGGTCCAGGGGGCGCGATAGCTGGATCTATCTTGGCAATAAATCTGCTGATCTCAATTAGAGCCGTTTGATGATTTGGCCGAATGTAATCCCGAAGCAATGTAGCCTCAGAATGCTGGTTCAACTCTGCGACAAGCGATACATTCTTAGATTGACGAAGCAGCCAGTTAGCTCTGGTCTTTCTAAGTTCACGCGCTCCTACGGCTCTGATCCCAATCTCACGGCAACGCTTTTTAATAGATTGAAAGGTCGGAGCTACATTTTCCGGTCTTCCTTTGGGTGAAGATATCGGAAAAAGGAGGCCGTCGGGATCGTCTCCATATATTTCCTTGCGCCATTCTAAGTATTTTTCAAAGTGCGATCGGTATTCGCTATAAATCTGAAACTCCACCTCTCCTTGTGCACGATGTTTATATATACGGCGAACGATATATCCTTTTCCGTCGCTCTGATAAGAAAATCTTCCAACCCTTAGTTGATGCGCTTGGGCTAAATTCATGCCCGTTTGAGCGATGAATATGAGCAACTCTGCCTCAAGTCTTAGGTTTAGTATCGGATATCGGTGGCTCCAAGATGTATTGATTAAGCTATTGTTCCTTCTGTTTTTTCTGGAATCGCTATTGTGTGGCTTCAACTTTTCATTAGGCATCATTCGACACCACTCATGTAGAGTTTTTCCACAGCGAAGCTCTATGACGATTGGTAACCGTTCCCTAACCTTCTCCTGAGTAAGCGCTTCTGAAATATCGAGCAGTAGCGCCCCCATCGAAAAGGCGTCGCTAAGGTTTTGTTTTTCGGATTTTGTGAAGTTTGTTTTTCTCTTCGGTTTTTTTATTCTGGTCTTATGTATTAGTTTAGTATTTAAATTGAGAGCCTCTTCTAGGATTGGACTAACTCGCGTTACCAGAGAAAAAATAGTAGTTAAGCTCGCGCCACCCTGGATACGATTTGCAAACAGCAAAGCTTCGGTCCAATCGATAAATAATTTTTCCGTGTTTTGGAAAGTTAAGTCGACATTCTGTTCGTCAGCCCACGCATAGAATCGTCTAATTCCCCCAATTTGGGATTTGGCTGTACTACGACTTCCGCCCCCAGCCAATCTTGCGCATATTTCATCATGTATTTTTTCAACTAGCGGCAAGCGACCTAGTATAGGTGCAGAAAATTTACCCTGTCTGATGAGCGAGTCAATTTTATCTATATGATAGGCCGACGCTCCTCGATGCAAGAGGCTAGTCAAATCCCAAGGGGTACCAAACTTCCCATAAACGACGTTGGGTATTCTCAACGATGGCAGCGAATCACTCGTCATCAGATCGCCCTTCCGAGAGAATGCTTAAAAAAACTCGACTGAATTCATTTGCGATTTTCGCTTTAGCTGGAGTTCGTTCGATAAACTTAATGTATCTTAACGATGTTGCCTCATCCTTATGCAGCAATGCGTCTTTGATAATGGCTAATGCATTGACTACTCCCGCAATAGGCACGAGCAATATTGCTAATTGCGTCGCGAACGTTGCTCGAGAACGATGAAAATAAAATCCTTCTAAAAAATTATTTCCGGTTGCTTTACTTTTTTTGCGAAGGTTGTGCATCTCAACGTTTAAAGCACTGCTTTTTTCTGTATTTCCAGTGGTATAGGGATTGCCATGTCTCGTTAGAAATACAAGGTTTTTGTTTTGCTCTTTAGCTTTAGAAACCCTGTCTTGACGCTGCTGGCTATCGACATAGATCAGGATTAATTCAAGATGCGGTTTAGTAATCCAAGCAAACCCTGTCACCCCAAATTTTGTTTTAACACTTGGCCTCGCTCCAGGGCCAATGGCTATTTTATAGAGGTCGCGCGATTGCGGGTCAGGGACGGCGCGCCTAAGGGTTTCTACCTTTAGGTCTGATAAAGTACCGATCCTCATTCCAGTATAAAAACCTAGCATGAGAAATAAATATGTCTCCCAACTAGCATTGTCTCTGGCAAATTCTAGAATTTTATCTCTGTCTTCTGCTGAAACTGGAATTAGCCCATCTTCCAGTTTTTCTATGTTTAATTTTCTATTCTTTATCGCTAGGTCCGTAGTTTGGACAGCTATTGTTCTGTCAAAGCCGACGGCGTTTGTGAAGTTAATACTTACAAATTTCTCTTTCCAGAGAGGCCAATCAGAGGTAAGAAAACCGTTTGCCCTCAACCAGCGATAAAAATTAATAACATCTCTCATGCGCTGTGTTGCAGTGGATGGTGCGATTAAGCCAGAGTCGCGTTGTACGATTAAATGACCTCTGAAACGCACGAGACAACGATCAGCCTTCTTTACTGGAAAGTACCACCAATCCGTTTTACTCTGCTCCAACCAATTGGCATACATCAGAATGGAAGTCATATTAGATCGTACTGTATCGATGCAAACCTCTCGTTCTGTAGCGCGTTGCATCGCCCAGAGATTTGCTTCCCGCCATGGCATGGAGTCCTGCCATATTATCTGCGGAAGTCCTTCGATTCCTTCTCTCGTCGTAACAGACGTCCAAACTATATGGTCCGTATTGACGCTGCAGCGGTGGGGTGAATATGAGATATATCGGAGACGCGCCATGCCAACACCATCACAAGAGGTTTCCAATCCTTCTTCAGGCTTCCTTACCTGTTGCCAAAAAAAGGGGTAGGAATCTCAACATAACGGGCGTCTAAAATTTTCCCACTGAAAGGGGAATTATTTTTTGTCCATGGCATGAATGCTAAGGCATGTGGCGTCCATGACTCCATCTAACCCGTGCCCGCCATCCTTGGGCAAATCCGCCGGTGCCAGGTTCAGCGTGATGCGCCGTGGCGGAAACTGCAGCCCCGAATTGATGATCGCACTGCGCACCCGGTCCTTGCTTTCCTTCACCGCCGCCTCGGGCAGGCCGACCATGGTCAGTGATGGCAAGCCATTGGCCAGGTGGACTTCAACAGTGACAGCGGGCGCATCCACGCCAATCTGGGCGCGGCTGTGGACGATGGAGAGGGACATGGTCGTTCCTTGAGGTGACGAGAGGCCGCTTCCTGCGGGTTTTTCAAGGGTAGACGTGGGAGAGGGGATTGGTGGAGTGGTTAGGCGGGCAAACTTTCACGGGATATTACGGTGACGCTCCGCGTCGCTTCAGAGGCGGAACGCGGAGCGTCCCTGGAAGCATTCCCACGCAGAGCATGGGAAGGATCAGTTACTTCAGTTATTCAGTTTCCGCTGGTGGGCTCAGCTTCGCTTCCAGCTCCGCCACTTTCGCCTCAAGAGCCTCCAACCGTGCCCGGGTGCGTGCCAACACGACCATCTGGCTATCGAACTCTTCGCGGCTGACCAGATCCAGCTTGCTGAATCCGCTCTGCAACAATGCCTTGAACTGGCTTTCGATTTCGCTTTTCGGCAGTGGAGTGTCGCCGCTGAAGAGGCGGGAGGCGGTGCCTGTCAGGGCGTCGAGGAAGTCTTTGGGCGCGAGCATGGGGGAATGTCCTGGTAGCAATGCCCGGCAGTGTACCACGCAGTGTCTATAGTCAAATTCGCGGGCAAGGGATGCACGCTTTTCGAGCATGGGGACGGACGGTATCGCACCGTTGTTGTGCGTAACGCGTTGGGTGTTGTCGTGAAGTGGTTGCGATCTGTTGGCAAAGGCTTGAAATCAAAGTGTTTTGTGGAGATGGCAAGCTTTCTGCTTAGATGCTGATGACCCATGCACTGATGCAGTCGCTGTGACGAATGCAGTGCGCCAGGCGAGACGCGGGGAGTGTTTCGCAAGGAGCGGTTAGCTGGCGTCGTACGGGCAGGTAAGGCCGACGATGCGTTACAAAGCCAGGCACTGCGCTTAGACTTGAGACGGGTTTGTTTTCCTGGGGCAAGTCCACCAAATTCGGGAGAGAGTTTTCATGAAGCTAGTCACTGCCATCATCAAGCCGTTCAAGTTGGACGACGTGCGCGAGTCGTTGTCCGAGATCGGCGTGCAGGGCATTACCGTTACTGAAGTCAAAGGCTTCGGTCGGCAGAAGGGTCACACCGAGCTGTATCGCGGCGCGGAGTATGTGGTCGATTTCCTGCCAAAGGTGAAGATTGATGTCGCCATTGACGACAAGGATCTCGACCGGGTTATCGAGGCGATAACCAAGGCGGCCAACACTGGCAAGATCGGTGACGGCAAGATCTTCGTGGTCAATCTGGAACAGGCGATTCGCATCCGTACCGGCGAAACCGATACCGACGCAATCTAAGCCGCCACAAACCCAACGCCCCAGGAGAAAACAAAATGACTCTGCGTAAATTCGCAGGGCTAGGAGCCCTGTTGTCCTTCGTAATGCCCAGCCTGGCCTTGGCGGCAGACGAAGTGGCGGCCCCAGTCCTCAACTCCGGCGACACCGCCTGGATGTTGACCTCGACAGCCCTCGTGCTGTTCATGACCATTCCCGGCCTCGCGCTGTTCTACGGCGGCATGGTGCGCTCCAAGAACATTCTGTCGGTGATGATGCAGTGCTTCGCCATTACCGGCCTGATCAGCGTCCTGTGGGTCATTTATGGCTACAGCATTGCGTTCGACACCACTGGCATGGAGCAGGGCGTCGTCAACTTCAACTCCTTCTTCGGTGGCATGGGCAAGGCTTTCCTCGCCGGTGTCACGCCATCCAGCCTGACCGGCCCTGCGGCGCTGTTCCCTGAGGCGGTGTTCATCACCTTCCAGATGACGTTCGCCATCATTACCCCGGCGCTGATCGTCGGTGCCTTCGCCGAGCGCATGAAGTTCTCCGCGATGTTGATCTTCATGGGCATCTGGTTCACCCTGGTGTATGCACCGATCGCGCACATGGTCTGGTCCGGCAACGGCGGCCTGATGTGGGACTGGGGCGTGCTGGACTTCGCTGGCGGCACCGTGGTGCACATCAACGCCGGTGTGGCCGGTCTGATTGCCTGCCTGGTGCTGGGCAAGCGCAAAGGTTTCCCGACCACGCCGATGGCCCCGCACAACCTGGGTTACACCTTGATGGGTGCGGCCATGCTGTGGGTCGGCTGGTTCGGTTTCAACGCCGGTTCCGCTGCGGCGGCCAATGGCACTGCCGGCATGGCGATGCTGGTCACTCAGATCGCGACCGCCGCCGCTGCGCTGGGCTGGATGTTTGCCGAGTGGGTCACCCACGGCAAGCCAAGCGCATTGGGTATCGCTTCGGGTGTCGTGGCCGGTCTGGTTGCGATCACTCCTGCTGCTGGCACCGTGGGCCCGATGGGTGCCCTGGTTATCGGCCTGGCAGCGGGCGTGGTGTGCTTCTTCTGCGCCACTACCCTGAAACGCAAGCTCGGCTATGACGACTCCCTGGACGCCTTTGGCGTGCACGGTATCGGCGGTATTCTCGGCGCGATCCTGACCGGTGTATTCGCTGCACCGTCCCTGGGCGGCTTCGGCACCGTGACCGACATCGCCGCACAAGTATGGATTCAGTGCAAAGGCGTGGGCTTCACGGTGATCTACACCGCCATCGTCACCTTCATCATCCTCAAGGTCCTGGACGCCGTGATGGGCCTGCGGATCACCGAGGAAGAAGAAGCGGTCGGCATCGATCTGGCGCTTCACAACGAACGCGGCTACAACTTGTAAGCACGCGCATGAAAAAATCTTGCCCGGCTTGCCGGGCATTTTTTCGTCTGGAGTTTGTCATTGAAGCAAAGGCTGAAAGGTTTTTTCTTACAGCTTTTACGACGTTTGCGATGCGAGTTTTTGTGCCGCCAATGGCTTACATGATTGAAGGATGATCAGGGCCTTTGTTTTTTCCCTGAGCGCGCTAGAATGCGCCCCGGACGTGCGGAGAACTGTATGTGGCAACAGACTCTGATAACCCTTCGGGCGAGGCCCCGGGGCTTTCATCTGGTAACGGACGAGTTACTCGCTGGCCTGCCTGAACTCAAGGCGTGCCGGGTCGGTCTGTTGCATTTGTGGATACAGCATACCTCGGCGTCGTTGACCATCAACGAGAACGCCGATCCGGCGGTACGTCGCGACTTCGAACGATTTTTCAATCGTCTGATCCCACAAGGAACAGACGGCTATGAGCATAACGACGAAGGCCTGGACGACCTCCCGGCGCATTTCAAGGCCAGTGTGCTTGGCTGTCAGCTCAGTTTGCCGATTTCGGCGGGTCGACTGGCGTTAGGGACCTGGCAAGGCGTTTACCTGGGCGAGCACCGTGATCATGGCGGTGCCCGTAAAGTCCTCGCCACCTTGCACGGTGAAGGGGCATAACCGCTGGTCAGCAGCGGCTGTTGATTTTTTTCCGGCAGCCTTCGACAGAGGGCAAAGCTGGGCTATAACTAATCTGCTTTTCGCAAGTCATGAGGTAGAACATGAGCGACGATGATCTGGAAAACGACGACCTCGAAGTAGGCGACGACGACGAAACCGAAGAAGGTCTGGAAGCAGCGGCGGAAGACGTCGCTGAAGACGACGGCGGTGATGCCCCCGTTCCGACCGCCAAAGGCAAAGCCAAGGCAGCGGTATCGGTCGATGAGCTGCCGAGTGTCGAAGCCAAGAACAAGGAACGTGACGCCCTGGCCAAGGCCATGGAGGAGTTCCTGGCTCGTGGTGGCAAGGTGCAGGAAGTGGAGGCCAATGTGGTCGCCGATCCTCCCAAGAAGCCAGACAACAAGTACGGCAGCCGGCCTATCTGAGCCTGCTACGCGCTTGCTGAAAAAGCCCGCCGTCGCTGCGGGCTTTTTCATGCCTGAAATAAAACTCTGGGCTCAACGAGACCCAATGTGGGAGCGGGCTTGCCCGCGAATGCGGTTTGTCAGTCGACACCTTTATTGACTGTCACGACGCCTTCGCGGGCAAGCCCGCTCCCACAGGTTGCTATGTCAGGCTGAGGTTGCATTCCACCGCGCCAACAACGCTGGCAACTCGGTCAGGCTGCGAATCTCGGCATCCGGCAAACGCTCGTTTTCCCAGACCTTGCCCGCCGGGTTAAACCAGATCGCCCGCAACCCTGCCTGTTGCGCACCGGCGATGTCATCCCCTGGATGATCACCGATATGCACCGCCGTCTCTGCGGTTGCACCACCGCGCTGCAGCGCTTCATGGAACAGGCGCGCATCGGGTTTGGCGACGCCGATGTCTTCGGCACACAACGCAAACTTGAAGTAGTCCGCCAGCCCCAGCCGGCGCACGTCGGCGTTGCCGTTGGTGACCACGCCAAGGGTGTAATGGTTGGCCAGTGCCTGGAGGGTGGGTTGCACCTCCGGGAAGATTTCCAGCTGATGCCGGGCATGCAGGAACACTTCGAAGCTCTGATCGGCCAGGTCCGACGCTTCAGCGTGAGCGTATCCGGCTTCTTCCAATGCGTGAAACAACACGCGCCGGCGCAGGGCGCTGATACGGTGCTTGAGGTTTGGCTCGATGCTCAGGATGCGTTCGCGAATGGCCCACAAATGCTCCACCGGTATCGCTCCAAGGTTGGGCGCATGTTCAGTCAGCCATTCCCGCAATACGGCTTCGGCGCTGACGATCACCGGGGCGGTGTCCCACAGGGTGTCATCGAGGTCGAAAGTGATCAGTTGGAGAGTCATGAATCGTCGCCTTTAATGCGTTTGGCCCGTGGGTGGGCGCTGTCGTAGACGGTTGCCAGGTGCTGGAAATCCAAATGGGTGTAGATCTGGGTGGTCTTGATATCCGAGTGGCCGAGCAGTTCCTGCACCGCCCGCAGGTCCTGGGAGGACTCCAGCAGGTGGCTGGCGAAGGAGTGTCGCAACATGTGTGGGTGCAGGTTTTGCCCCAGTTCGCGTTCGCCCGCCGCCTTGACCCGCAACTGGATCGCCCGCGGCCCCAGGCGCCGGCCTTGCTGGCTGACAAACACCGCATCGTCTGCCGGATTGGCCAAGGCTCGCAGTGGCAGCCACTGTTCCAGCGCCTCGCGAGCTTTTTTGCCCACAGGCAGCAGACGGGTCTTGCTACCCTTGCCGTGCACCTGGACCATGCCGTCCGCCAAATCCAGCTGATCGAGATTGAGCCCGGTCAGCTCCGACAAGCGCAGTCCGGAGGAGTAGAACAGCTCAAGGATCGCCTGATCCCGGCGCGCCAGGAAGTCGTCTTCCACGCCGCCTTCCAGCAGTTGCAGCGCACGATCAGTATCGAGGGTCTTCGGCAAGCGGCGCTCGCCCTTGGGCGGTGCGAGGCCATTGGCCGGATCGTGGTCGCAGAGACCTTCGCGGTTCAGGTAGTGATAAAGCCCGCGTACTGCCGACAGAAGACGCGCCAGGCTGCGCGACGATTGGCCTTGTGAATGCAGGCGGGCGACCAGGCTACGCAGGCGCTGGATGTCCAGGGCCGCCCAACTGGCGATGTTCTGTTTGACGCACCAGTCCAGCACTTTGTCGAGGTCGCGGCGATAGGCCGATAGCGTGTGCGGCGACACCTGCCGCTCACTGCGCAGGTGTTCGCAGTAAGCGTCCAGTTGCCGTTCCATTTTCAGCGTACCGAGCGCAGGGAGCTGTTGAATCGTGGCAGCACGCGGCCCATGACTTCGGCGATGTAGCTCAGGAACAGCGTGCCCACCGAGCTCTTGTAGTGCTGCGGATCACGGCTGGCGATGGCCAGTATGCCGTGGATGCCTTGATGGCTGATGGCAACGACGGCGGTGGAGCCAATCTGCTTGCGCTGTTCTTCGCCGAACAGAAAGTCCAGTTCATGCTCGCGCAGGGTGCCGCTGACGCTCTTTTCTTCCTGCAGCAAACCACCGATGGCCACTTGTGCCTCGGCGTGGGTCACCCAGCGGCCCACCGGCATGGCGTTGTCGCCCAGCAGGATGAGGCTGACGAAGGGAACCTGGAAGTCCTGGCGCAGGCTGTCTTCGACGCAGATCACCACGTCTTCGAGGCTCGTCGCGTCGAGCAGGGCGAGAATCAGGCGGCGGGTCTTGTCGAACAGGCGGTCATTGTCGCGGGCCACATCCATCAGGTGCGAGAGGCGATGACGCAGTTCTATGTTGCGGTCGCGCAGGATGGTCATCTGCCGCTCCACCAGCGAAACGGTATCACCGCGCCGGTGGGGGATGCGCAAGGATGCAAGCAGGTCTTCGTGCTCGACGAAGAAGTCCGGATGAGCCTCCAGGTACGCGGCAATGGCCGCCGCCTCCAGGCTTTCGGACGGTGATTCGTCGGGCTGTCGGGCGGGTACCTGAGGCTTATCGGTCATGGTTGTGGCTCACTCAAAGACGCACTTGTCCTTCATAAACGCGCACTGCCGGGCCGGTCATCATGACCGGTTGGCCAGGGCCTGCCCATTCAATGGACAAGCGCCCGCCAGGCAGGTCGATCAGTAGTGGCGAATCCATCCACCCCTGGCTGATCGCAGCGACTGCGGCGGCGCAGGCGCCGGTACCGCAGGCCTGGGTTTCACCAGCCCCGCGCTCCCAGACGCGCAACTGCGCACGGCTCCGGTCGATAACCTGGAGAAAACCGACATTGACCCGTGCCGGGAAACGCGGGTGATGCTCGATTTTCGGCCCCAGTTCATGCACCGGTGCGTTGTTGATATCGCTGACCCGCACCACGGCATGGGGGTTGCCCATGGACACGGCGGCCAATTCGACGGGCGTGCCATCGACGTCGACCTGATAGTTCAGGGCCTGTTCTTGCGCCTGGAACGGAATGTCGGCCGGCACCAGGCGTGGAGCGCCCATGTTGACACTGATCTGGCCATCGCTGCGAACATCGAGCTCGATAATGCCGCTTTTGGTTTCGACACGGATCTGCCGTTTTGCGGTCAGGCGCTTATCGAGCACAAAACGGGCGAAACAGCGTGCACCGTTGCCGCACTGTTCCACTTCGGAGCCGTCGGAGTTGAAGATCCGATAGCGGAAGTCAACGTCCGGGTTGCTCGGAGCTTCGACGATCAGCAGTTGGTCGAAACCGATGCCGGTATGCCGGTCGCCCCATTGCTTGGCATGCTTGGGCAGTATATGCGCGTGCTGGCTGACCAGGTCGAGGACCATGAAGTCATTGCCCAGGCCGTGCATCTTGGTAAAACGCAGCAGCATGGTTTTACTCCGGCAGCAGGCTTTCGCCAGCGAACAACTCGGCTACCGTCTCACGGCGACGCACTTCAAATGCCTGATCACCGTCCACCAACACTTCGGCGGCGCGGCCGCGGGTGTTGTAGTTGGAACTCATGACAAACCCATAGGCGCCAGCCGAATGCACGGCCAGCAGGTCACCTTCTTCCAGGGCAAGCTCACGCTCCTTGGCCAGGAAATCGCCGGTCTCGCAGATCGGGCCGACGATGTCGTAGGGACGCGCAGCGGTATTGCGCGGGCGCACGGCGGTGACGTCCATCCAAGCCTGGTAAAGCGCCGGGCGGATCAGGTCGTTCATGGCTGCGTCGACAATGGCGAAATCCTTGTGCTCGGTGTGCTTGAGGTACTCGACCTGGGTCAGCAGCACGCCGGCATTGGCGACGATGAAGCGGCCCGGTTCGAAGACCAGCGACAGGTCGCGACCGTCGAGACGTTCACGCACGGCCTTGATGTAGTCGCCAGCCAATGGCGGCTCTTCATCGCGATAACGCACACCCAGGCCACCACCGAGGTCGATGTGACGCAGGTAGATGCCGCAGTCACCGAGGCGGTCGACCAGGCCCAACAGGCGATCGAGGGCATCGATGAACGGTGGCAGGGTGGTCAGTTGCGAGCCGATATGGCAATCGACGCCTATCACTTCCAGGTTAGGCAGTTGGGCGGCCCGCACGTAGACGTCTTCGGCGTCGGCGATGGCGATGCCGAACTTGTTCTCTTTGAGACCGGTGGAAATGTACGGGTGGGTACCGGCATCGACGTCCGGGTTGACGCGCAGGGAGATCGGCGCACGAACACCGAGCTCGGCGGCCACCACTTGCAGGCGTTCCAGCTCGTCGGTGGATTCGACGTTGAAGCAATGCACGCCGACTTCCAGCGCACGACGCATGTCGTCGCGGGTCTTGCCGACGCCGGAGAACACGATCTTGTCGGCGCTGCCGCCAGCGGCCAGCACACGTTCCAGCTCGCCACGGGAAACGATGTCGAAACCGGCGCCAAGACGCGCCAGGACATTCAGCACACCCAGGTTGGAGTTGGCCTTGACCGCAAAGCAAACCAGGTGAGGCATACCGACCAGGGCATCGGCATAAGCCAGGTATTGGGCTTCGATGTGCGCACGCGAGTAAACGTAGGTCGGTGTACCAAAGCGTTCGGCAATAGCAGACAGTGCAACACCTTCCGCGAACAGTTCACCGTCACGGTAGTTAAAAGCGTCCATGATGTTCCCTTATTGGTAGACGTCGTGCTTGTGCGACTTGGAGGGCTGCTTTTGCGAGGACTTGGCTTGCTCTGCAGGGTCCTGATCTTCATCGGGAAGGTACAGCGGGCCTTTTTGACCGCAGGCCGACACAAGGCAGGCAACCGCGAGGAGCGCAGCAAGGGAAGAGATCAGGCGCTTCATGGCGAAATCCTTGAAAATGCATTAATTGCGCCGGAGTATACCGGCCACCCGGCAGCTTGCCTATGCGACGGGGCTCCCGTCCGGCGGGCCTTGCAAGATGCCAGTCGGTATCATGGAGTCCCTGTGGGAGCGAGCCTGCTCGCGAAAACGGTGGGTCCGGCAGCTATGATGTTGCATGTGCCGACCTCTTCGCGAGCAGGCTCGCTCCCACAATTAGTAATCCTTTGCATTCGGCAAGCAGCGTCCGTATCTTGCGGCGCTTGAGCCTGATCAGACATTTTTGAGGTTGCCGCAATGAGTTTGTCCGAAGCCCGTTTCCACGATCTGGTCGATGCCACCCAGGAAAAACTGGAAGACATCTTTGACGAAAGCGACCTGGATATCGATCTGGAGAGTTCGGCCGGTGTACTGACCGTCAAATTTGAAAACGGAACCGCACTGATTTTCAGTCGCCAGGAGCCCCTGCGCCAGCTGTGGCTGGCAGCTGTGTCCGGCGGCTTCCACTTCGACTACGACGAAGAAAGCGAGCGCTGGATGTGCGACAAGAGCGAAGAGCAGTTGGGCGAGATGCTTGAACGTATCGTCAAGCAGCAGGCTGACGTCGAGCTCGATTTCGAAGGCCTGTAATCTCGTGACCCAGTCCGCGCCTGCTCGCCCTCCCAAGCCGCTTTACAGCAACGTCAGCCCGGCGGTGCCTTCCCCGTGCAGCGGCGTGTGTCGGCTGGACGAGCAGAAGGTCTGTCTCGGGTGTTTCCGTCATGTGGAAGACATACGCGAATGGCGCTCGGCGGATGACGAACGCCGCCGGGTGATCTGCGCCCAGGCCTCGCAACGCAAAACCACCGACACTCCCCGGTAGGGACACACAGCCGTACGCCGGTGGCGGCTTGTATATTTTTTGAGCTGTGATAGTGTCCAGAAACGCCTCAACCCATCGAGGCTTGTGAAAACCCCGCCTTTTTCTGGCGGGGTTTTGCTTTTTTCGTGCAGAAGAAAGGAGTCTGCCCTGATCATGACCGCACCTTCCATCACCCTTACCCGTCTAGACGTTCAGCGTCTGGAGCGTCTGATCGACAGCCTGGATGAATCGCTGCCGGGCGTTATCGCGCTGCAAACCGAACTGGATCGCGCCGATACAGTGGTCGGCCACGATGAAGTGCCCGCCGATGTCGTGACCATGAATTCCCGCGTGCATTGCCGTGAAGAAGGCAGTGGCAAGGACTACCACCTGACGCTTGTGTATCCGAAGGATGCCAACGCCGATGAGGGCAAGATTTCCATTCTGGCGCCAGTCGGCAGCGCGTTGCTGGGCCTGAAAGTCGGCCAGCACATCGACTGGCCAGCACCGGGCGGCAAGACGTTGAAACTGACCCTGCTTGAAGTCGAATCGCAGCCAGCCAATGGCGGCTCCTTCCCCGAGTGACGCCCTTTCAGACCTGCCCGAGCGCCTCGTTCAATGCGCGCTCCAGGTCGGCCTTGTAGCGCAGATACAGATTGCTTGACCCCTGACCATCACCGAGCAGGCCTGACAGGTCCAGATCGGTGATGTAGCAGCGGTAGCGTTCGGTCTCGTGGCGCTGCTCGACGATTTCCCGGGCGACCACGCTGAACAGCTGGTCGCCATGTTCCAGCTCGCTAAACTCCCGCTGATTGCAATACAACGTGACCTGCAACTTGCCCGGAGCGGCTTTGCCGACGATCGCCTGTACGTCATAGAAGGGTTTGTTGACCGGGGTTTGCGGTGCCGACCGCGCATCCACCCGCCGCGCCCGGCCAGTACCCGAAGGCAGCAGTTGGTAATACCGGGTGTCCAGGTTCGCAGGCTGAGCCGTGTCCATTGGCAACGCGGCGTCGCGCCGGTACTGGATCGATTGCAGGAAACGCTGCAGCGGCGCCAGCAGGCTTTGCTCGTCATGCCACGGCAGGTGTTGCTGCCACAAGGCATTGAATTCATCGAGCACGTACAGGTCAGCCTGCGCTTCATTGACCCGGTAGAACACCTGGATGCAGCCGGGCCGACCCATCGGCAGCAGCAAGGACAGGTCGTGGTCGTCCAATGCCATCGGGTCCAGGTGCAGCGGGCTGTAGCTCGCCCGGTCTTCGCCGAGACAGTCCAGCAGTCCCGGCAGCGTGGCCTGCGTGATGTGATTGACCTGGCCGGGTATCAGCTCAAGTACGTGGTAATGCTGCTGGACCTGGATCAGATAGCGGTGATTGAGATTGCTCAGCAGCAGGTTCTGCGCGGTTTCGAGAATGTCTTCGACGCGCTGGGCAATGAATTGCGCACGGTTGTGACAGAAACAACGGACTCTCAACCTGGGTTGGCGTGGCCCACCAGGCAGAGCGTTGAGATAGTCGCGTAGGCAATCAAGCAGGGCGTGGGGACCGTCGTAGCGGCTGACCAGCACCTCGTTCCAGCTGTTGAGCGTGACCTGGTCCAGGGTCAGCACCAGGTTTTCCTTTACGCCTGCGTAGCTCAAGGAGTCGGTGCGCTCGGTGGTCATCAGGATGTTCAGTTCGCGGTGGTGCTTGAGTGGATCGATGCCAACGTTTACCAGAATAAGCACTTCGCTGGGCGCGCTGGCACGCAGCAGGGCTTTTTCGGCGACGGCCGGCAGTGGCAGGGGAATGCTTTGTTGCAGGCTGCCAAGCAGGTTGAACAGCTCGAATTCGCTGAGGTCGCTGCTGCCCGGGTGCAAGGCCAGGCGGGTGCTGCTGTCGATCACGCCGTTGCGGTGGCACCAGGCGAGTAGCTCGATTAAATGGCGACTGCGTTTGATCGGGGCGAAATGTTCCCACTCAAGGGCGGTGAGGCTGCCGTTGTACAAGCCCCACTGGCTTTGGTCCGGTTCTTTCCTGCTCGGCGCGTACACCAGCGTCAGGGTATCTTCGGCCAGGTCCGGGGCGATTCCGGGGTTGATGAACTCGACCTTGTTCGCCTTGCGTTCAAACGCTGCGTACAGTCGCCTGCCCAGTACGCTGAGGTCGCGCTTGTTGATCGGGCTGATGGTTTGTTCATGGCGGGCAAACTGGGTCAGGAAGCGATAGCTGAAATTCAGTTCGTTGACCAGGGCCCGGCGCTCCGAGATGACCTGGCGGACTTTCCACTGGCTGCGGCTATCCAGCAGGGCCAACTGGCGCTGATCCCATTGCCATTCGCGGGCCAGGCGCTCAAGTAATGAGCGTTGCCAGCCCTGGGTGCGCCCACCGCTGCCGGTGAGTTTGCGGTTGACCTTCAGGTACAGCGCCCGGCGCACCAACTCCAGCCGCTCCGGTTCGTTGCGGGCGATGAGGTACTGCGCGATGCGCCGATAGACCACGACGTACGGGTCCAGCTCATCGAGGTCGAGCCGATTGGCGAACACCTCCTGTTTGAAACGCAGGCTCAGGCATTGGACTCTGGGGTGTTCGCTGGCGTACACCTCGATCAGCAGGAGTTTGAGCACCGACTTGTACGGCGACTCGATGCCCTTGAACAGCTGCCAGAGCCCGGCACCAATGAACTCGCCGGGCGGAATGCGGGCCAGATGGCCCAGGTCCAGGGTTTCATCGGCGCGAATGAAGCGCTTGGACGTCAGGGTATGGGTGTACTGGGCATAGTTGGCTTCCTCATACACCGGCACCAGCCACCAGATCGGCGTGCGCCCCGCCAGCCAGATCGCCGTGCGATAGAACTCGTCCAGCAACAGATAATGCTGGGTGGTACCGCAGTCTTCCGAACTCAACTGGCCGTCGCGCTCGCCTTTTACGAAACGGACCGGATCGATCAGGAAAAAGTGCGCTTCGGCGCCCTGGGTCGCAGCCCAGGCTTCGAGCAGATGGCATTTGCGGCGCAACTCGGTCAGTTCGTTTTCGCTCAGGTCCGGACTGTGGCAGACCCACACATCCATATCGCTCTGGTCGGCCTGGGCCAGGGTGCCGAGGCTACCCATCAGGAACAGGCCGTGAATCGGCCGTGGTGGATTGCTGCCGTGGCGCGGCTTATAGGAAAAGGAGCGGGTCAGGCGCTGGGCTTCGGCGAGGACGTTGGCATCCGGCTCGAAATTCGACAGCCCGGCCGGCGTGCCGCCCGAAACGTAACCCGGCAGCAATGGGTGATTGACATGGAAGAACAGCGGAAGGAGGTTCAATACCCCTTGCTGGCGCGTCGACAACCCTTCCATGGCACGGGCCATGCGCCCCTCGTTGAGCTTGAGGAAGCGTGCGCGCAGTTGGCTGAGCACCTTGCGGTCAATTCCCTGGTCCAGATCGGGGCGGATTTCATGGGTGCGGGTCATGTCAGCTCAAACCGGCTCGCAGGGCTCGGACGTGGATGCTCTCGGGATGAGGGGCAGTTTAGCGCCTGGGCCCCGGGACTTTTAAGCTGATTTTTTATTTCTGGCGTCAGATTTGTATCGTGTTACGAAAGCGGGCTACAAAGTGCGCCCGCGGAAATCCTTGAGCAGGAGTTTCCGTGGGCGGTGCAGGGGAATTCAGGCTGTTTCTTCGGCTCTCAGAATGGTGAGCACGGTTTGCACGTTTTGCGCGGCATCACGACCCAGGCTGGTCAGGTAACCGCCATCAGGCTGGTCGATCAGTTCTTTTTCATGCAGGCGTTTGGCAGCGGCAATGTGTTTCGGGGCAGCGGTTTGATGAATTTTCAAACCTTCCTGGGAACTGTCCAGGTTGAAGAGTGCGAGGACTTCCAGTTCGGCAACCAACTCAGGGGTAAGCGACATAAGGACTCCAGACTTTCTAGGAATTTGGCGACAGCGTCCCTAAGGTGATCCCACTTGTGCGGCATGTCCAGTGTTCGTGACAGGGTTATTTCTTTTCCGGCGGCAACTCGGGCAGAGCCCGCAGCGCGGCTTCGTACCATTCGGTATTGAACGCGCGGTCTTCGTCGAGCATCGTGTCGATTTCTATGGCCAAAACGTGAGCCATCAGATTGAGGATGTCTTCGCGCTCGTAGCCCACCAGCGTCAGCTTGTTGAAGGTCGCTTTGGCAGCCGGCGGATTGTCGCTTTCGATCTGGTTCTCGATGGCTTCGGTCAGCGTGGTTTCGGCGAATTCTTCTTCGTCGTTATCGATATCGGTTGGCTCGGTCATGGCAGGCTCCTCTGGGAAAGTTCATCAGTTTAACTGCATTCAGCCGCGTGATGCTGCTGGAAAGAAAGCCCGGAGCATTCTATAAACAGGCACTGCCCACCCCCGCACAGCCTGGAGGCTATGTGATGCTCAAGCTTTATGGTTTTTCCGTCAGCAACTACTACAACATGGTCAAGCTGGCGCTGCTGGAGAAAGGATTGCCGTTCGAAGAAGTGCCGTTTTACGCGGGCACCAGCCCTGAGGCGTTGGCCATCAGCCCGCGCGGAAAAGTTCCGGTACTGCAGGCAGAGCAGGGATTCATCAATGAAACCAGTGTGATTCTCGAATACATCGAGCAAAGCCAGGGTGGCAAGTCATTGCTGCCAAGCGACCCCTTTGAGCGGGCGCAGGTGCTGGCGCTGGCCAAGGAGATCGAGCTGTATATCGAGCTACCGGCGCGTGCCTCTTATCCCGAAGCGTTTTTTGGCATGACGCTACCGGATGCGATCAAGGAAAAAACCAAGGCCGAACTATTGCAGGGTATTGCGGCGCTAGGCCGGCACGGAAAATTCAGCCCCTACGTGGCAGGCGAAAACCTGAGCGTGGCGGATCTTTATTTCCTGTACAGCGTGCCGCTGGCGTGCGGAGTAGCGAAGAAGCTGTTCGAGATCGATCTACTGGCTGAGCTGCCGGCAGCCAAGGCGCTGCTGGAGCGTCTGGGCGATAACCCGAATGTTCAGCGAATTGCGGCGGACAAGGAAGCAGCGATGCCAGCGTTCATGGCGATGATCGCGTCCAAGAAGTAGATTGTAGCGTTCTGAAATCAGTCATCGCGAGCAGGCTCGCTCCCACAGAATTTGATGTGTGAACACCATCCAATGTGGGAGCGAGCCTGCTCGCGAAGCTTTTAGCTTTTAGCTTTTAGCGGCTGGCGAGCAGTGCCTGACCGCGTGCTACGGCGGCCTTGACCTGTGCTGGCGCTGTCCCGCCGATATGGTTACGGGCATTGACCGAACCTTCCAGGGTCAGCACGGCAAACACGTCCTGATCGATCTGGTCGCTGAACTTGCGCAGTTCTTCCAGGCTCATTTCCGCCAGGTCCTTGCCGTTTTCCACGCCGTATTTCACGGCATGGCCAACGATTTCATGGCAGTCGCGGAAAGGCAGGCCGCGGCGTACCAGGTAGTCGGCCAAGTCGGTGGCAGTGGAGAAGCCGCGCAGGGCTGCTTCGCGCATCATCGCGTGCTTTGGCTTGATCGCCGGGATCATGTCGGCAAAGGCACGCAACGAGTCGCGCAGTGTGTCAGCGGCGTCGAACAGCGGTTCCTTGTCTTCCTGGTTATCCTTGTTGTAGGCCAGGGGCTGGCCTTTCATCAAGGTCAGCAGGCCCATCAGCGCGCCGAATACACGACCGCTCTTGCCACGTACCAGCTCCGGCACGTCAGGGTTTTTCTTTTGCGGCATGATCGAGCTGCCGGTGCAGAAACGGTCCGGCAGATCGATGAACTGGAACTGCGCGCTGGTCCATAGCACCAGCTCTTCGGAGAAGCGCGACAAGTGCATCATCGCGATGCTGGCCGCTGAGCAGAACTCGATGGCGAAGTCGCGATCGGACACGTTGTCCAGCGAGTTGCCGCCCACGGCGTCGAAGCCCAGAAGTTGGGCGGTGTATTCGCGGTCGATCGGGTAGGTGGTGCCGGCCAGCGCGGCGCTGCCCAGTGGCATGCGGTTGGTGCGCTTGCGGCAGTCGACCAGGCGCTCGTAGTCGCGGCTGAGCATTTCGAACCAGGCCAGCATGTGGTGCCCGAAGGTCACCGGCTGAGCCGTCTGCAGGTGAGTGAAGCCAGGCATGATGCTACCCGCTTCGCGCTCGGCCTGCTCCAGCAGGCCTTTTTGCAGGCGGGTGATTTCGCCGAGGATCAGGTCGATTTCGTCACGTAGCCACAGTCGAATGTCGGTGGCGACCTGGTCGTTACGGCTGCGGCCGGTGTGCAGTTTTTTACCGGTCACGCCAATGCGGTCGGTCAGGCGTGCCTCAATGTTCATGTGCACGTCTTCGAGGTCGACGCGCCAATCGAACTGGCCGGCCTCGATTTCACCCTGGATGGTCTTCAGGCCATCGATGATGCTGTCGCGCTCGGCATCGGTCAGCACACCGACCTTGGCCAGCATGGTGGCATGGGCGATCGAGCCCATGATGTCGTGGCGATACAGGCGCTGGTCGAAGGTGACGGAGGCGGTGAAGCGGGCGACGAAGGCGTCGACGGGTTCACTGAAGCGGCCGCCCCAGGACTGATTGGTCTTGTCAGTGCTCATGAATTCGCTCGTATCGGCTGTAGAAAGATGGCGTTGAAAGCTGCCGCGGATAATAACAGGGTTGCCAATCCTGTCGCTGGCACTGGTCGACTGGTTTTCATTGCCCAGGGTGTCAGAGCATGTGTGCGAACAATTTGCACAACGATATTTTTCAATTGAGCAATAACGTTCCGGCAACCGTCTACAGTTGGACAGTAGGATGAGCGCACTTCTCGGTGCGCAAGAGGACTATAAGAAGAGGGGGTGTTCATATTGCGTATCAGCAAACCCTGTGGCGATGTGTCGCCAAAGCGGGCCTGGGCCGCTAATCGCCCGGCAGATAAAAATTTAGCTGCCCGACCAGCGGCACTTTTTGACGCTCGCGCTAGTCTTAGCGTGGATCGCGGTGACGGACGTCACTTCACCTGTCTACGCTATCCTTGTGCGAGACTCACGCAGGAATCCAGCGCAATATGAATGTCCTGATCGTTGATGACGACCCCCTTGCCCGCGAGCGCCTGAGCCGAATGGTTGGCGAGCTCGAGGGATACAGTGTCCTGGAGCCCAGCGCTACGAACGGCGATGAAGCGTTGGCACTGATCGACAGCCACAAGCCGGATATCGTGCTTCTTGATATCCGCATGCCAGGCCTCGATGGCCTGCAAGTGGCTGCGCGATTGTGCGAACGTGAAACCCCGCCTGCCGTGGTGTTTTGCACGGGGCCCGATGAATTTGCCGTGGAAGCCTTACAGGCCAGCGCCGTAGGCTATCTGGTGAAACCTGTGCGAACTGAACAATTACATGACTCGTTGAAAAAAGCCGAACGGCCCAATCGTGGCCAGCTCGCCGCCCTGACTCGCCCTGCCGCCGAAAGTGGCAACGGCCCGCGCAGCCATATCAGTGCTCGTACCCGCAAGGGGATCGAGCTGATCCCGCTGGACCAGGTGGTCTATTTTATTGCCGACCACAAGTACGTGACCTTGCGTCACGAAAGCGGTGAGGTGCTGTTGGATGAGCCGCTCAAAGCCCTTGAAGATGAGTTCGGTGACCGTTTCGTGCGTATTCACCGCAACGCACTGGTCGCTCGCGAGCGCATCGAACGGTTGCAACGAACACCGCTGGGGCATTTCCAGCTGTTTCTAAAGGGCCTGAACGGCGATGCATTGATCGTCAGCCGACGCCACGTGGCCGGCGTGCGGAAAATGATGCAACAGCTTTGATTCGCTGGTTGCTGGCGGACTTCACACCCGATTGCCGGATATCCGGGGCCAGGGAGGCCGAGTAGTTTCTGATACAAGTCAAAGTGGATTTGGCTGAGCTGTTATTATCCGCCGTATCTATTCAGTACGGATTGATCCATGTCCTCTCGCCAGATCCGCATCGCCACCCGCAAAAGCGCTCTTGCCCTGTGGCAGGCCGAATATGTCAAAGCCCGTCTGGAACAGGCCCATCCGGGTCTGCTCGTGACCTTGGTGCCCATGGTCAGTCGCGGCGACAAGCTGCTTGACTCACCCCTGTCGAAAATCGGCGGCAAGGGCCTGTTCGTCAAGGAACTGGAAACCGCGCTGTTGGAAAACGAAGCCGACATCGCCGTGCATTCCATGAAAGACGTGCCGATGGACTTCCCCGAAGGTCTCGGCCTGTTCTGTATTTGCGAGCGCGAAGACCCTCGCGATGCATTCGTGTCCAACACTTACGCCAGCCTCGATGCATTGCCTGCGGGCAGCATCGTTGGCACGTCGAGCCTGCGCCGCCAGGCCCAGTTGCTGAGCCGTCGTCCGGATTTGGAGATCCGCTTCCTGCGCGGCAACGTCAACACGCGCCTGGCCAAGCTCGACGCTGGCGAATACGACGCCATCATCCTTGCGTCCGCCGGCTTGATCCGGTTGGGCTTTGAAGATCGCATCACCTCGGCCATCAGTGTCGACGACAGCCTGCCGGCCGGTGGCCAGGGCGCAGTGGGCATCGAATGTCGCACCGCCGACAGCGAAATCCACGCACTGCTCGCACCGCTGCATCACCAGGACACCGCGACTCGCGTGAGCGCCGAACGTGCCCTCAATAAACACCTCAATGGCGGCTGCCAGGTGCCGATCGCCTGCTACGCCGTGCTTGAGGGTGAACAGGTCTGGTTGCGTGGCCTGGTGGGAGATCCGAGTGGCGGCCTGCTGCTCAGTGCCCAGGCCCGAGCGCCGCGTGGTGACGCCGAGGCGTTGGGGGTGCAAGTGGCCGAAGACCTTTTGAGCCAAGGCGCCGCCGAAATTCTGAAAGCGGTCTATGGCGAGGCAGGCCACGAGTGACGGGCTGGCGCCTGCTGCTGACGCGTCCGGCGGATGAGTCGGCGGCGTTGGCCAGTCTTTTGGCCGACCAGGGGATTTTCAGCAGTAGCTTGCCGCTTTTAGACATAGTGCCGATCCCTGTCTCTGACACAATCTGCGAAGTGATCCGCGAGCTCGATCGCTACAGTGCGGTGATTGTGGTCAGCAAGCCCGCTGCGCGAATCGGCGTCGAACTGCTCGAGCGATTTTGCTCTCAAGCACCGCGTGTGAAGTGGTTTAGCGTCGGCTGCGCGACGGCACGGATTCTTCAGGATCACGGCATGGACGTGAGCTTTCCGGAGGAGGGCGACGACAGCGAAGCCTTGCTCGAGCTTGCGAGTTTGCGCGAGGCTCTCGCCGGGCCTGATCCGCGTGTGCTGATTTTGCGCGGGGAGGGCGGGCGTGAACTGCTGGCTGAGCGTTTGCGCGAGGCAGGTGCTAGTGTCGAGTATCTGGAGTTGTACCGCCGCGAGCTGCCGCAATACCCCTCGGCAGCCTTGGAGCAGCGGATCGAAACGGAACGCCTGAATGCACTGGTGGTCAGCAGTGGACAAGGTTTTGAGCACCTGCATCAATTGGCTGGCGATGCCTGGCCGCAGTTGTCGCGGTTGCCGTTGTTTGTACCAAGCCCCAGGGTCGCCGAGCTGGCACGTGCCGCCGGAGCCCAAACAGTTGTGGATTGTCGTGGCGCCAGCGCCACGGCATTGCTGACGGCGTTGCGGGAGTATCCCGAACCCGTTCTCTAATGCAAAGGATGGATACGTGAGCGAAACAGCCTTGCCAAAAGATGACGTCCGGCCAGTGCTTGAAGCGCCGGTTGATGAAATGCAGCCGCCACCTGCTGCGGTGCAGCGCCGCGGCAATGGGCTGGCCATCGTCGCGCTGCTGCTGGGCGCCGCCGGTGTCGCGGTGGGTGGTTGGGGGGTCTGGCAGGTGCGTCACCTGCAAGCGATCAACCAACAGCAGTTGGGTCAGGTGCAGGCGTTGAGTGACGAGGCGCAGAGCCTGAAACTCAATGATCAACGCCTAAGCGCGCGTCTGGAGCAACTGCCCGGCGCCGATGTGCTGGAAGAGCGCAGTCGGCTGGTGATTCAGCTTCAGGGTGATCAGCAGCGACTCAATCAACGCCTGGAAACCGTCCTCGGCGCCAGCCGCAAGGATTGGCGACTGGCAGAGGCCGAGCACTTGCTGCGTCTGGCCAGCCTGCGTCTTTCGGCCCTGCAGGACATCAGCAGCGCCCAAGCCCTGGTGCAAGGCGCCGATGAAATTCTCCGTGAACAGAATGACCCTGGCTCCTTTGCCGCTCGCGAGCAAGTGGCCAAGACCCTGGTGGCCCTGCGCAGCACCGAACAGCCGGATCGCACCGGTTTGTTCCTGCGACTGGGGGCGTTGCGCGACCAGGTGATCAACCTGACCGAGCTCGCGCCCGAGTACAAGGATCGCGGCGAATCCTTGCTGGGACTGACCGCCGATGGCGACGGCGCCAGCCGCTGGGCGCAATGGTGGGATCAGATCTCGCGCTACATCCGTATCGATTTCAACGCCGACAAGAATGTTCGTCCTTTGCTGGCCGGGCAGAGCCTGAGTCAGGTTCGCCTGGCGCTGAGCCTGGCGCTGGAGCAGGCGCAATGGGCTGCGCTCAACGGTCAGGCAGCGGTGTATTCGCAAGCACTGGCAGAGGCGCGGGATGTGCTCAAGGGCAACTTCAACCCGGACAATCCCCAGAGCAAAGTGATGCTCGAACAGGTAGCGGAACTGAGCAAGCAGCCGGTCTCCGTGGTCACCCCGGACCTGACTGGCACCCTGAGTGCGGTCCAGGGCTATTTGGAGCGGCGTAACGTCAACGCCGAGGACTCGATCAAGCCGCTGGCCAAACCTGCCGCGAATACCGCGCAGGAGGCCACCCCATGAAACGCCTCTATGTGATCGTGTTCCTGGCCATTGCGGCTGCGGCTGCGCTGGGCTTGGCCATCGCCGAGCATTCAGGCTACGTCCTGATCGCCTACAAGAGCTTTCGCTACGAATCGAGCCTGTGGGCAACCCTGGCCTTGATCGCCGTTCTCTGGCTGGTCTTCTGGGGCATCAAGGCGTTGATCGAACTGGTGACGACCTCCGGTGGCGTGGTCAACCCGTGGTCACGGCGCAATCGCAGTCGCCGGATCCAGGTGGCGATAGAGCATGGGCAGCTGGACCTGGCCGAAGGTCGCTGGGCCAGCGCGCAGCGTCATTTGCATCGGGCCGCAGAAGCCGAGCGCCAGCCGCTGCTTTACTACCTCGGGGCTGCGCGGGCCGCGAACGAACAAGGTCGATACGAAGAAAGTGACAATCTGCTGGAGCGTGCTCTGGAGCGTCAGCCCCAGGCCGAGTTGGCGATTGCCTTGAATCACGCGCAGTTGCAGACCGATCGTGGTGATACCGAGGGCGCCCTGGTGACCCTGCAGGCCATGCACGAGCGTCATCCGCATAACGCACAGACGCTGCGTCAGTTGCAGCGCCTGCATCAGCAGCGAGGTGATTGGTCGGCAGTGATTCGCTTGCTGCCTGAGCTGCGCAAGGACAAAGTCCTGCCAGCGGCTGAACTGGCCGAACTGGAGCGTCGAGCCTGGGGTGAGAACCTGTCCCTGGCGGCGCATAAGGACGTGGAAGGGGCGCTCGGTTTACAGGCGCTCGATCGCGCGTGGCAACAGCTGACTTCGGCTCAGCGCCAAGAGCCGCAATTGGTGCTCGCCTATGCCGAGCAACTGCGGCAACTGGGGGCCCAGGTGCAGGCCGAAGAAGTCTTGCGCACGGCGCTGAAGCGTAACTATGACAGTCATCTGGCGCGCCTTTATGGATTGGTACGCGGCAGTGACCCGGCTCGCCAGTTGCAACTCGCCGAGGGCTGGCTCAAGGATCATCCGACAGATCCTGGCCTGTTGCTGACGCTGGGTCGCCTGTGTCTGCAAAGCAGCCTGTGGGGCAAGGCCCGGGATTATTTGGAAAGCAGTCTGCGGGTACAGCGCAACCCGGAAGCATGCGCCGAACTGGCCCGCCTGCTGGCACAGATGGGAGACACCGAACGCAGCAACCAGCTATTCCAGGAAGGCCTGGGCTTGCTCGATGAGCGCTTGCTGGCGGCACCGTTGCCGGTGTTGGCTCGCGTTTGACCACTGAGTGAAGGATCGCTCGAATGGGCGATCCGCTGCTCCAGAGTCTGTCGGAATTCTCCCTTCACAATCCCGCTTCAGCAAAGTCCTACAGACCATTGCATCTTATCCTCCGATGCCTGTCGGGATTTCCTAACGTATTTGCTGAAGTGTCTGCATCTGCCCGCCTTGTAAGGGTTGCGCAGTTTCCACTACCGTAGCTGTCGGACTCTTATTGTTACGGAAACGCCATGTCGTTGGCCTGCCCCCGCTCCCTGTTTTTCACTGTGTTCATCGCAGGCGCCCTGGCCTTGGGCGTTTCCTATTACCTGGAATATGCAGTCGGCCTCCAGCCATGTGGCTTGTGTCTGTTGCAGCGGGCTTGCCTGGCGCTGTTGACCGGTTTGAGCCTGATAGCTTCGGTGCACGGTCCCGGTCGCCTGGGGGCCTTTGTGTATTGGCTGCTCGGGCTGTTCTGCGGCCTGTTGGGCACATTCACGGCCTGGCGCCAGGTGTTGCTGCAAAGCGACCCAGTGCATCAACTTTCCGCCTGCTCGCCCGACCTTGCCGAGGTATTTACCAGCGCCCCGTGGTTACGGGTTGCGCAGCAGTTGTTCCAGAGTGCCGTCGACTGCCCGCGGATAGCCTGGACGTTGTTCGATTTGAGCATTCCGGAATGGAGCCTGCTGTTCTTCGTAGCGGTGATGATTCCGGGAATTTATCAGCTCATTGGCCTGGCCTTGAGCGCCAGCAGACGACCGCTCGGCGGCGAGTCGTCGCATCGGGTGCTTGCCAAAGATTAAACACTTGTATGAACTTTATCGTCTGAGTACCTTGAAGCCACCGTCGTGCGGGCATAATCTGGCCCGCACGTGTCATTGGATTTATGTTGCTCGATGACGCTCTGCCTGGTCGATCTTGATTCTCAAGTGTGTGACAGGTGTAGAGCAGCATGACCCACAAGGGAAGAGAGACCGCCATGCTCGAAAGTTGTCAGAATGCTCAGGAACGTTGGGGTGGAGTTCATCTGCTGATTGACCGCTGGTTGCAGGAGCGTAAAGAGCTGATCGATGCGTACGACAAGCTCGGAGCAAAACCTGAGGCACTGTCCGAGAACCGCAAGCCCTTGCAAGAGTTCTGCGGCGTCCTGGTCGATTACGTATCCGCCGGCCACTTCGAGATCTACGAACAATTGACGGGGGAGGCCAAGGCCTTCAACGACAAGCGTGGCCTGGAACTCGCCGAGACCATCTACCCACGCATCGACGTCATCACCGAGAAGCTCCTCGCGTTCAACGACCTGTGCGATGCCGGGAAGTGTGTTGCTGATGAGTTCAAGACGCTGGGGGGCTTGCTGCATGAGCGCTTCGAACTGGAAGACTGCCTGATCGAAGTGCTGCATACCGCTCACAAGGAAGAAGATTCGGTTCAGGCCTGATCGTTCTCCCCGCAAAACATGAAAACGGTGCGCCATGGCGCACCGTTTTTCGTTTGTGCTTTCAGCTGGAGGCGTCGCGCAATTCGACTTCGAATACCAGGGGAGTGAAGGGGGCGATCAGGTCGCCGGCACCGTCGGCGCCATAGGCCTGCGATGATGGAATCACCAGGCGCCATTTGGCACCGACTGGCATGTTTTGCAGCGCGCTGCGCCAGCCGCTGATCACGCTATCGAGACTGAACCATTGCGGTTGATTGTTTTGGTCGAACACTGTGCCGTCAGGAAGTCTCCCGATGTAAAGCACCTGGACCTTTGCGTTTGGTCCGGCCTTGGTGCCGTTACCCGGTGCCAACTCGGTCAGCAGGATTCCATCCGCCAATTCGCGAACGCCAGGTTTGGCTTTTTCCTTGGCGAGAAAGTTTTGCTCGTTTTCCAGCGCCAACGTGTTTTGCGGCGCAGGCGTCTGCATGCTCACCCGCGCTTCGTGCTCGCTCAGAATCTGTTCGATCTGCTCGTCCTTCAACGCCAGTGGCTTGCCTTGATAGGCCTGCTGCAATCCGTCGACCAGTGCCTGAATCTGCAAGTCAGGAACCTCTTGGCGCAAGCGCTCGCCGAGACTTGCTCCCAGGCTGTAAGCGAGATCGTGAGCGTCTTTTTCCGGGTTTTTTTCGGCGGCTTGGGCTACGGAAAAAAACACGCAAAACGATAAAAACAGGTAGCGCGACATCGACACTCTCCAGCCTGGGATGCGGCCGATTATGCCAGTGCGAATGCATTCAAAGGTGAACTGCTTTTGCGCCAGCGCAGAACATTTTCAGTTCGTTGCAACGCAGCGCTTTGGATACTGTCAAGATGCCCTAGCGGCGGTAGCAGCAGAGGTCTAGTATGAGCCGCACTCACCCCAGCCAGGAGGTAAACCATGTCGGCCACCAAGAAGCCTGTAAGTACTCCGTTGCACCTGCTCCAACAACTCTCGGGCAGCCTGCTCGAGCATCTGGAAAACGCTTGTTCCGAAGCTTTGGCTGATGCTGAAAAATTGCTCGCCAAACTGGAAAAGCAGCGCGGAAAAGCGCAAGAGAAACTGCACAAATCCCGCACCAAATTGCAGGACGCAGCGGCGGCCGGAAAGGCCAAGGCGCAAGCCAAGGCCAAGGGCGCGGTGAAAGAGCTCGAGGACCTGCTTGATGCACTCAAGGATCGTCAATCGGAAACTCGCGGCTACATCCTGCAACTCAAGCGCGACGCCCAGGAAAGCCTGAAACTGGCCCAGGGTGTTGGTCGCGTTCAAGAGGCTGTCGGCAAGGCGTTGTCCCTGCGTTCGGCCAAGCCAGCTGCGGCTCCTGCGAAGAAAGCCGCTGCCAAACCGGTTGCCGCAAAAGCACCGGCCAAGCCTGCCGCCAAACCTGCCGCCAAGGCACCGGTGAAAGCCGCAGCCAAACCTGCTGCAACCTCTGCAGCGAAAAAACCTGTCGCGGCCAGTGCTGCAAAACCGGCTGCTAGAACCGCTGCTGCCAAACCTGCTGCCAAGCCAGCTGCTGCCAAAACAGCGGCCGCGAAACCGGCTGCCAAACCGGCCGCCAAAACCGCCGCTGCGAAACCTGCCGTAGCCAAAACCGCAGCCGCCAAACCAGCCGCTAGAACTGCCGCTGCGAAACCGGCTGCCAAACCTGCCGTGGCGAAAACCGCTGCCAAGCCTGCTGCAAAACCAGCGGCCAAACCGGCGGCGAAAGCAGCTGCGAAACCTGCTGCAAAACCAGCGGCTAAAACCGCTGCGGCCAAACCAGCCACCGCCGCAAAACCTGCCGCGGCGAAACCGGCAGCAAAACCCGCCGCTGCAAAGCCAGCAGCAAAACCGGCAGCGAAACCAGCAGCGAAACCTGCCGTGAAAAAACCGACCGCTGTTGCCAAGCCGGCTCCGGCCCCTGCTGCCAAGCCAGCGACGCCAGCGCCATCCGCTTCGGCTGCTCCTACGCCGACAGCAACAACCTCGACAGCCTCCACCGCGCCAACGCCAGTGGCACCGTCGAACTCCAGCACCAACCCAACCAGCGCTTCTTAAGTGCCGGTTACCGCGACGCGCAGCTGATGCAGCGCGTCGCGGTGCAGGTGGGCGGCATCTGCCGTCACACCTTCCAGCCAGATCGCCAGGTCGGTCGCGACACCGTGCGGCCAATCCCGAGACGATCGCTCCAGGCGCAACAGCAGATTTCTCTCGGCCTCCAATTCTAGTGCCTTGACCTGTTCGCGCAGCAAGTGCAGCTCGGCATCCTGTTCGGCGGCAACCTTCCATTGCACGCGCAGCGCCCGCAACGGTTGCACGACATCGACGTCCCAGGCTTGTGCCACACCGCGAAGTTTCTCCAGGCGCTGTTCATCGCAGGCGATACCCCGCTGTCCCAGCCATGCCGCGCACAGCAGCAGACACACGCTGACGCCGGCCGCCTGCATTTGCAGGCATGCCTGTTCAACGCCCGGACGGGCATAAAGGGACAGGGAAAAGCTCCACAGGTCAGAGGACATAGTGCTACTCGCGCTAGTTGCGAGCGAAGCTGGTAGACTCCGCCGCCATTATGATTCGACTTCAGAACCTGACTTTACAGCGTGGCCCGCAACGTCTGCTAGAAGACGCCGAGCTGACCCTGCACGCCGGCCAGAAAGCCGGCCTCATCGGTGCCAACGGCGCCGGCAAATCGAGCCTGTTCGCCTTGCTTCGGGGTGAGCTGCACCCGGACTCGGGCGATTGCTTCCTGCCGGCCGACTGGCGTATCGCCCACATGCGCCAGGAGGTCGACACGCTCGAACGCCTGGCGGTCGACTACGTGCTCGATGGCGACTTGCGCCTGCGCCAGGTGCAACGTGACCTGGCGGCAGCCGAAGCGGCCCATGACGGTGCCGCACAGGCCCGCTACCACTCCGAGCTGGACAGCGCCGACGGGTACACCGCTGACGCAAGGGCGCGCAAGCTGCTGGCCGGCCTGGGCTTCACCAACGAGCAGATGGATCGCCAGGTCGGCGATTTCTCCGGTGGCTGGCGGATGCGCCTGAACCTGGCGCAGGCCTTGATGTGTCCTTCGGACCTGCTGTTGCTCGACGAACCGACTAACCACCTGGACCTCGACGCCATCATCTGGCTCGAGGAGTGGCTCAAAAGCTATCCTGGCACCTTGATGCTGATTTCCCACGACCGGGACTTCCTCGATGCCGTGGTCGATCACGTGGCTCACGTCGATCAACGCAAGATCACCCTCTATCGCGGCGGCTACAGCGCCTTCGAGCGTGCCCGAGCCGAACGCCTGGCCCAGCAACAACAGGCCTATGAGAAGCAGCAGGCGCAACGGGCGCACATGGAAAGCTACATCGCCCGCTTCAAGGCCCAGGCGACCAAGGCCCGCCAGGCCCAGAGCCGGATCAAGGCCCTGGAGCGCATGGAAGAGCTGACGGCGGCGCACGTCGACTCGCCGTTCGACTTCGTCTTCCGCGAGTCGCAGAAGATTTCCAGCCCGCTGATCGACCTGTCTGATGCCCGCCTGGGTTACGGCGAGAAAACCGTGCTGGAGAAGGTCAAGCTGCAACTGACTCCCGGTGCGCGCATCGGTTTGCTTGGCCCGAACGGCGCCGGTAAATCGACCTTGATCAAAAACCTTGCCGGTGAGCTCTCGCCTCTGGCGGGCCGCTTGACCCGTGGCGAAAATACCGTCGTTGGTTACTTCGCGCAGCACCAGCTTGACTCCCTGGATGCCAAGGCCAGCCCGTTGCTGCACTTGCAACGCCTGGCGCCAACCGAGCGCGAACAGACCCTGCGTGACTTTCTCGGGGGCTTTGACTTCCGCGGCGCGCGGATCGACGAGCCTGTACTGAATTTCTCCGGTGGCGAAAAGGCGCGCCTGGCGCTGGCGCTGATTGCCTGGGACCGGCCGAACCTGTTGCTGCTCGACGAACCGACCAACCACCTGGACCTGGAAATGCGCCTGGCGCTGACCATGGCCTTGCAGGAATTCAGTGGTGCGGTACTGGTGGTCTCCCACGATCGCCATTTGCTCAAAAGCACTACCGACAATTTCTATCTGGTGGCAGACGGCAAGGTCGAAGAGTTCGACGGTGACCTGGAAGACTACACCCGCTGGCTGGTGGAGTATCGCCAGCGCAATGCGCCGGTCAGCAACACCCCGGTTAACCCGGACAAGACCGACAAGAAAGCCCAGCGTCAGGCTGCCGCTGCATTGCGCCAGCAACTGGCGCCGCACAAGCGTGAGGCTGACAAGCTCGAAGCCGAGCTGGGCAAGCTGCACGAGAAACTCGCGAAGATCGATGCCAGCCTTGGCGACAGCGATATCTACGAGCCGATGCGCAAAAACGAGTTGCGTGACTTGCTGGCCGAGCAAGCCAAGCTGAAGGTGCGCGAAGGGGAGCTGGAAGAAGCCTGGATGGAAGCCCTGGAACTGCTGGAAAGCATGCAGGCGGAGCTGGAGGCGCTGTCCTGATGGAGGCGTTCAAGCTGCCGCTGCCAGCGATGTGGATCGAGCCGATCTGGCTCGCTGTGCAAATCCTGCTGATCCTGTTGGCTGGCTACATCGCCCAGCGTTTCGTTGCCAAGTGCCTGACCCGTCTCGGTGAGCGCTATCCGTTTCCGCCGCAGTTGCTGATGCCGCTGCGCGGCGGCCTGCGTTGGCTGATCATGGGCAGTGCATTGATTTTTGTGCTGGAGCGCCTGGGGGTTTCGGCCACGGTGCTCTGGACCGCGCTGTCGGGATTCGTCGCGGTGGCGGCGGTGGCGTTTTTCGCCATGTGGAGCGTGCTCTCCAATCTGTTGTGCGCGATCCTGATCTTCACAGTCGGGCCGTTTCGCCTGGGCGATGTGGTCGAGTTGGTGGACACCACCGACAAGCCCGGCGTCAAAGGCCGGGTAGTGGCGATCAATCTGCTGTACACCACGTTGATCGAGGCTGAAGAGCTGGGTACTGGTAGCGCGATGGTGCAGGTGCCCAACAGTTTGTTCTTCCAGCGATCGGTGCGGCGTTGGCGCGGGACTGACGTGTTTCCTTCCAGCGGGTTTGAAAAGTAGGCCTTCTGTTGCCTGATACACCGCCTTCGCGAGCAGGCTCGCTCCCACACTCGACCAGGTTCAACCAGGAGAGACGCAAGCCAAGGTGGGAGCGAGCCTGCTCGCGAAAGGGACCTAAAGGCATACAACGCTGGTCGGCAGTCGCCACTTCCTTCAAAAAATCGGTAGTCATCCACCCAAAGCCGCATTAGCTTAGACATCTGTCACGAGTCCGAGTCGAGGTGTGCAATGGAGCTTCAAACATGGCTGGCGTTTTTTGCCGCCTGCTGGGTGATCAGTCTTTCTCCCGGTGCCGGCGCCATTGCGTCGATGTCCAGTGGCCTGCAGTACGGTTTCTGGCGCGGCTACTGGAACGCCCTGGGCTTGCAGTTGGGCCTTGCTGTGCAGATTGCCATTGTTGGTGCCGGTGTCGGCGCGATTCTCACGGCGTCGGCCACTGCTTTCCATGCGATTAAATGGTTCGGTGTGGCCTACCTGGTTTATCTCGCCATCAAACAATGGCGTGCGCTACCCAGCGATATGAGCGATGACGCGGCGATCCGGCAGATTGGCAAGCCAATGGCCCTGGTGTTCCGAGGCTTCCTGGTGAACATCAGCAACCCCAAGGCGTTGGTGTTCATGCTGGCGGTGTTGCCTCAGTTCATTGATCCGCACGCGCCACTGCTGATCCAGTACGTGATCATCGGTGTCACCATGGTCTGCGTGGACCTGATCGTCATGGCCGGTTACACCGGTTTGGCTTCGAAGGTGCTGCGTATGTTGCGCACGCCGAAACAGCAACGGCGCATGAACCGTACCTTTGCCGGGCTGTTCATTGGCGCGGCGGCGTTCATGGCCACCCTGCGTAAAGCCACGGTTTAAGCATCAAGCACAAAAAAGGCGACCTCTTCAGGTCGCCTTTTGCGTTTATGCGCTGTCGTGCAATCGACGACAAAGCTTGAGTGAAACTGATTGGGAGTGAACAATATGTTACTTCGTATTTCCAATTGAGATTCGTTCATGATTGCCCCGTCCCGATTCCTGGCCTGGCTGTTAGCGCCGGTGTTTGCCCTGTGCAGCTTTAATCTGCTGGCCGACACCGTGGAAGGCGCTCCGCAAGCGCTGCACTTGCTCGATTACCTCGGCGCGGACTATCCGCAAGCAGTGCAGGCAGGCAAGGTCGTCAACGAATCCGAATACCGCGAACAGCTGGAGTTTGTCCAGGTGTTGCAAGGCTTGATCGCCGGCATGCCGGCCAAACCGGAAAAAGCCGGGCTGGAGCAGGGCGTCAGCGCGCTGCGCGAGGCGATCTCCGCGCGTCGGGACGGTGCGGACGTTGCCCGCCAGGCTCGGCAACTCGGCGCAAAATTGGCCGTGGCCTATGAAGTCAGCCAGGCGCCGATCATTACCCCGGACCCGACTCGCGGCGCGCCACTGTACGCCCAGCATTGTTCGGTGTGCCACGGCGAAACCGGCGCTGGCGATGGTCCGGCGGGTGTGGGGCTAACCCCAGCGCCGGCCAATTTGCGAGATAACACGCGCCTGGATCACCTGAGCCTCTACGCGATCTACAACACACTGGGCCTGGGGGTAGAAGGCACCGATATGCCGGCTTTCGGCGATCAGCTCGATGATCGTCAGCGTTGGGACCTGGCAACCTATATCGCCAGCTTCAGCGCCGATCCTCAGGCCGCCAGTAGCGACAAGACCTACAACATTGCCGATCTGGCCCGTCAGACGCCGGCCGAAGTGCAGGCCGCCGACGGTCCGCAAGGCGCAGCGACTTTCCGCGCGCAACGGGCTCAGCCGCCGCAAGCCAAGCGTGGCCCGGCGCAGTTGCTCGACTACACCGCGACTACCCTGGACAAGAGCGTCGCGGCCTACCGCGCAGGCGATCACGATCAAGCCTACGACCTGTCGGTAGCGGCGTACCTGGAAGGCTTCGAGCTGGTCGAAAGCTCCCTGGACAACGTCGATGCCAACGTGCGCAAAGACACTGAAAAGTCGCTGATGGCTTACCGTCAATCATTACAGGATGGCCTGCCGGTGGAGCAGGTGGAACAGCGCCTGGAGGCGGCCAAGGCCAAGTTGAAAGCGTCTGCCGGATTGTTGGGCAGCGATGGTTTGAGCTGGTCGCTGAGCTTCATTTCCGGCCTGCTGATTCTGTTGCGCGAAGGCCTGGAAGCCATCCTGGTGCTGGCGGCGATTCTCGCCTTCCTGCGTAATACCGGCCAACAGTCGGCGGTACGAAGTGTCAATGTCGGTTGGGGCCTGGCCCTGTTGGCCGGTCTGGGTACCTGGGCGCTGGCGGCGTATGTGATTGATGTCAGCGGCTCGCAGCGTGAGTTGCTGGAGGGTGCAACGGCCCTGTTCGCCAGCGTCATGGTGTTGTGGCTCGGTGTGTGGATGCATGACCGTCGTCATGCCGCGGCCTGGCAGGATTACATCAAGAGCAGCCTGGTGGGCGGTGGTGGACGTTTCGGTTTTGCGATCCTGGCGTTTTTCTCGGTGTATCGCGAACTGTTCGAAGTGATCCTGTTCTATGAAACCCTGTGGTTGCAGGCTGGCCCTGCGGGCCATGACGCAGTACTGGCCGGTGGTGCGACGGCGCTGGTGTTGTTGGTAGGCCTGGCCTGGGTGATCCTGCGCGGCTCGGCGAAACTGCCGTTGGCGCTGTTCTTCAGCATCAACGCCGGCCTGCTCTGTGCCTTGTCGGTGGTGTTCGCCGGGCATGGCGTGAAGGCGTTGCAGGAAGCCGGTATCTTCGGCACGCGGCCGGTGCCGTTCTTTGAGTTCGATTGGTTGGGGATTCATGCGGATGCGTATTCGCTGAGTGCGCAGGCGGTGGCGATCGTTGCGATCGTTGTGTTGTATGGTCGTAGTCGTGTGGCTGAAAAGCGGCGGGTTACGGCTTAACAGCATTCGCTTCGCTCATATTCGCGAGCAGGCTCGCTCCCACAGGATTTGCGTATAACCTGTGGGAGCGAGCCTGCTCGCGAAGCTTTTTAGAGAGGACAAGAACATGCGCGTATGGATCGATGCCGACGCCTGCCCCCGGGCGGCCAAGGACCTGGTGGTGAAGTTCGCCCTCAAGCGCCAGTTCGAAGTAGTGCTGGTGGCCGGCCAGCCACAGATCAAGCCCGGCCTGGCGCTGGTGAAGTTGATCGTGGTGCCAAGTGGCCCTGATGCGGCCGACGACTACCTCGTGGAGCACGCGGTACCTGGTGAGCTGGTGATCTGCAGCGATGTGCCGCTGGCCGACCGCTTGGTGAAAAAAGGCGTTGCTGCGCTGGACCCGAGGGGCAAGGAGTTCGATGCGCAGAACATGGGCGATCGCCTGGCCGTGCGCAACCTGTTCACCGATTTGCGCGAACAGGGGCAGATGAGTGGCGGGCCAGCGCCGTTTGGTGAGCGGGAAAAGCAGGCGTTTGCCAATGCGCTGGACCGGATCCTTACAAGGCTGACCCGCCAAGCTTGAACCTTGTAAAGAACCCTGTGGGAGCGGGCTTGCTCGCGAATGCGGTGTATTAGTCACCCTCATTGTTGAATGACACACCGCTTTCGCGAGCAAGCCCGCTCCCACATTTAATCGATGTCAGGCGTCGTTTTCGTGGGTCAGTTCGAGCACCCGGTCGACCAGTTTGTTAATGCCCGAAGCCGCTTCGCTGATCGATTGCGCCAGCATGTAGGCCGGTGTCGTCACCAGTTTGCGCGCCTTGTCTTCGACGATATCGCTCACGGCACATTCCTTGTGGGTGGCGCCCATCTTGTTCAGGGCCGCTGCCGTTTCTGCGTCGTTGCCGATGGTGCATGTCACGCCGGGACCATAGATTTTCGCCGCCAGGGCAGGTGAAATGCAGATCAGGCCGACCGGTTTGCCGGCCTCGGCAAAGGCTTCGGTCAATGCCAGGACATCCGGTTGCACCGTGCAGCCAGTACCTTCGATGGCAAAGTTGGAGAGGTTCTTGGCCGAGCCGAAGCCGCCGGGAATGATCAGTGCATCGAACTCCTCGGCGTCGGCTTCGCGGATATCCTTGATCTCGCCGCGGGCTATACGGGCAGACTCCACCAGCACATTGCGCGACTCGGGCATTTCTTCGCCGGTCAGGTGGTTGATCACGTGCAGCTGCGCGATATTCGGGGCAAAACACTGCACCTGCGCGCCACGCTGGTCCAGGCGCAGCAGGGTCACCACACTTTCGTAAATCTCGGCGCCGTCGTATACGCCACAACCGGAAAGGATCACTGCAACTTTTTTGCTCATGGGCTTTTCTCCAGATTCATGGCGTTAAATGTCCACTAATTTGTCACTCGTTGCCATAGGGATAATTCGAGGCTACACATAGGATCTGTCCTCAAGATTCCGACCAGGGCGCGTCATGGACTTCATTCTGTATGCGGTGCCGTTTTTCTTTGTGCTGATCGCTGTCGAGCTGCTGGCCGACCGTTGGCGCGGGGTCAGCAACTATCGGCTGGCGGACGCGATCAACAGCATCAGCACCGGTGTGCTGTCGACCACCACCGGCCTGCTGACAAAAGGCGTAGGGCTGGTGACCTATGCGTTCGCCCTCAAGCACCTGGCACTGTTCGAGCTCTCGCCCGACAGCATCTGGGTCTGGGTGTTTGCCTTCGTCTTTTACGATTTCTGCTACTACTGGCTGCACCGCATGGGCCACGAGCGCAACATCCTCTGGGCCGCGCATTCGGTGCATCACCAGAGCGAGGACTACAACCTCTCCACCGCCTTGCGCCAGACCAGCACCGGATTCCTCCTGAGCTGGATCTTCTACCTCCCCATGGCCGTCGTCGGTGTGCCGTTGCTGGTGTTCGTCAGCGTCGCGGCGCTTAACCTGCTGTACCAGTTCTGGGTGCATACCCGGCACATTCCCAAGCTCGGCTGGTTCGAGTGGTTTTTCGTCACGCCATCCAATCATCGGGCTCACCATGCACAGAACGCTCTCTACATGGATCGCAACTACGGCGGTGTGTTCATTATTTGGGACCGTCTATTTGGCTCTTTCCAGGAAGAAGACGACAACGAGCCAGTGATTTTCGGCGTAACAACACCGCTGGCGAGCTGGAACCCGGTGTGGGCCAACGTGCAGTTCTACGCACAGTTGTGGGCGGATGCGCGGCGCGCCGAAAGTACCTGGGACAAGCTGCGGATCTGGTTCATGCGCACCGGCTGGCGACCGGCGGACGTGGCGGCCAAGTACCCGATGAACAAGCCGGACCTGAGCCAGTTCCGCAAATTTGAAGTGCCGTTGGACGGGCGTCAGCAGCTCTACGTGCTGTTACAGTTCTGCGTTTATATCGCGTTAGGCAGCTATTTGATGAACCTCGCGCCCAATCTGTCGACGGCCGCGTTGGTGTTGGGCTGGGGAGCTGTGGCGCTGGGCCTGTTCGTGCTGGGCGTGGCCCTGGAGAATCGCCCGTGGGCGCTGAAGCTGGAGTTGCTGCGGCTGGCATCGAATGTGCCACTGGTATGGCTGGCGCCGCTGGTGGGGCTGTGGCCGGCCAGCGCGGTGGGCTGGGTCGGCCTGCTCAGTTACAGTCTGATCAGCGGTATCGGGCTCTACTGCTGCAGAAACCGTTTTACTCGATTGGCGTCTTAGGGTTGCCGGCATTGTGCTGTTGGGCTTTCAGGGCTTGCTCGTCGGCATAGATCTGCCTGGCCAGGCGAGCATTCTTGAACCGGCGGCGCAGCCACAGGCCCAACCCGAGGACGAGCAGGGCACCGAGCACCCACAGTTCGTATTTCTTGATGCTGCCGAGCATCCCTTCCAGTACCGCGCCAAAGTGATAGGCCGCCGCCGCCAGTGCGGTGGCCCAGATCGCAGCGCCAATTCCGTTGAGCAGCAGATAACGGCCCGGCGGATAGCCAGACAGGCCGATTGCCACCGGCATCACGGTGCGCAGGCCATAGACGAAGCGAAAGCTCAGGACCCAGATATCCGGATGCTTGCGAATGTGCTCGAGCGCCCGATCACCCATTAACTGCCAGCGCGGCTTGCGTGCCAGCAGCTTGCGCCCGTGCTTGCGTCCCAGGAAGTACCACAGCTGATCGCCGGCATAACTGCCGAAGAACGCCACGACCACCACCAGGTTGATGTCCATGTATCCACGGAACGCGAGGAAGCCCGCGAGCACCAGGATGGTTTCGCCTTCGAAGAATGTGCCTAGAAATAGGGCAAAGTAGCCGAAGTCATGCAGAAATTGTTGGAGCATTGTCTGGGTGCTGGCGAAATGAACGCGCAGCCTAACCCTTCGTACACATTCAGGAAAGTGTCCAAATGTGTCTCGACGTGAACATTTCCTACAAGGACAATGGAATGCGGCTACCTGTCACAGGTTGCACACAACTGTCATGTGATCGTCATAATGGCCGCTTATAACTGTCACGCTCGCCCGTCCGCGCGGGCTCAGGAGTCTGCCGTGAGCTTTACCCCCGCCAACCGCTTGTTCCCCGCAACCCGCCTGCGCCGCAACCGTCGCGATGATTTTTCGCGTCGACTGGTCCGTGAAAACGTGTTGACCGTCGATGATCTGATCCTGCCGGTGTTCGTACTGGACGGTGAAAACCGTCGCGAAACGGTGGCCTCGATGCCGGGCGTCGAACGCCTGACCATCGATCTGTTGCTGGAAGAGGCAGCCAAGTGGGTCGAGCTGGGCATTCCGGCGCTGGCGCTGTTCCCGGTGACACCTCCAGAGCTCAAATCGCTGGATGGCGCCGAAGCCTGGAACCCCGAAGGCATTGCCCAGCGCGCCACCCGCGCCCTGCGTGCACAGTTTCCTGAGCTGGGCGTGATTACCGACGTCGCGCTGGACCCGTTCACCACCCACGGCCAGGACGGCATTCTCGACGAAGAAGGCTATGTGCAGAACGACATCACCGTCGACGCACTGGTCAGGCAAGCCCTGTCCCATGCCGAAGCTGGCGCCCAGGTGGTTGCGCCTTCGGACATGATGGACGGTCGCATCCAGGCTATCCGCGAGGCCCTCGAAGTGGCCGGTCACGTCAACGTACGGATCATGGCCTATTCGGCGAAGTACGCCAGCGCCTATTACGGCCCGTTTCGCGATGCGGTCGGTTCGGCACTGAACCTGGGCAAGGCCAACAAGGCCTCCTATCAGATGGACCCGGCCAACAGCAACGAAGCCCTGCACGAAGTGGCGGCTGACTTGTCAGAAGGCGCAGACATGGTCATGGTCAAGCCAGGCATGCCCTATCTGGACATCCTCTGCCGGGTCAAAGAAGAATTCAAAGTGCCGACTTTTGTTTATCAAGTCAGTGGCGAATACGCCATGCACATGGCGGCGATCCAGAATGGCTGGTTGAGCGAAGGGGTTATCCTCGAATCCCTGACCGCTTTTAAACGCGCAGGTGCTGATGGCATCCTGACATATTTTGCCGTTCGTGCTGCTCAACTGTTACGAGAGCAACAATAGCCCTCCCAGGAACATTCGATGAATACCGAAGTACTCACTGAAGTTGCCGTAAAAGACGCCCAGCCTGTGGTGGAGCAAGTCGACGAGACCCCGCCGGAGCTGGAGCCAGCTCCGCCCGCGGCGGTCGTCGAGACCGCTGTGGCAGCGCCAGCGATTGCCATTCCCGGCCTGGATGACAGCAGCCTGTACATCCACCGCGAGCTGTCGCAACTGCAGTTCAACATCCGCGTGTTGGAACAGGCACTGGACGAGTCATACCCGTTGCTGGAGCGCCTGAAATTTCTGCTGATCTTCTCCAGCAACCTGGACGAGTTCTTCGAGATTCGTGTCGCCGGCCTCAAGAAGCAGATCACCTTCGCCCGGGAGCAAGCGGGTGCCGACGGCTTGCAACCGCACCAGGCCCTGGCCCGCATCAGTGAACTGGTACACGGTCACGTCGATCGTCAGTACGCGATCCTGAACGACATCCTGCTGCCGGAGCTGGAAAAACATCAGGTCCGCTTCATTCGTCGCCGTCACTGGACGACCAAGCTCAAGACCTGGGTGCGCCGCTATTTCCGTGACGAGATCGCCCCGATCATCACCCCGATCGGCCTCGACCCGACGCACCCGTTCCCTTTGTTGGTGAACAAAAGCCTTAACTTCATCGTCGAGCTCGAGGGTATCGACGCCTTTGGTCGCGACTCCGGCCTGGCGATCATCCCGGCACCGCGCCTGCTGCCGCGGGTGATCAAGGTGCCGGAAGAAGTCGGCGGCCCTGGCGACAACTATGTATTCCTGTCGTCGATGATCCACGCTCACGCCGATGACTTGTTCCAGGGCATGAAGGTCAAGGGCTGCTATCAGTTCCGCCTGACCCGAAACGCCGACCTGGCGCTGGACTCGGAAGATGTCGAAGACCTGGCGCGTGCCCTGCGCGGCGAGCTGTTCTCCCGTCGTTATGGCGACGCGGTGCGATTGGAAGTCGCCGATACCTGCCCGAAACACCTGTCCGACTACCTGCTCAAGCAATTCAACCTCAGCGAGAGCGAGCTTTATCAGGTCAACGGCCCGGTGAACCTGACGCGTCTGTTCAGCATTACTGGCCTGGACAGCCAGCGCGAGCTGCAATACACACCGTTCACCCCGCAGATTCCGAAACTGCTGCAGAACAGCGAAAACATTTTCAGCGTGATCAGCAAGCAGGACATCCTGTTGCTGCACCCGTTCGAGTCGTTCACTCCGGTGGTCGACCTGCTGCGCCAGGCCGCCAAGGACCCGCACGTATTAGCGGTGCGTCAGACCCTGTATCGCTCCGGCGCCAACTCGGAAATCGTCGATGCGTTGGTGGATGCGGCGCGTAACGGCAAGGAGGTCACCGCGGTGATCGAATTGCGCGCGCGGTTCGACGAAGAGTCCAACCTGCAGCTGGCCAGCCGTCTGCAAGCGGCCGGTGCGGTGGTGATCTACGGTGTGGTCGGCTTCAAGACCCACGCCAAGATGATGCTGATCCTGCGCCGCGAAGCGGGTGAGATCGTGCGTTACGCCCACCTCGGTACGGGTAACTATCACGCCGGCAACGCTCGCCTGTATACCGACTACAGCCTGCTGACCTCCGACGACGCCCTGTGCGAAGACGTCGGAAAACTGTTCAGCCAGTTGATCGGCATGGGCAAGACGCTGCGCATGAAAAAGCTGCTGCATGCGCCGTTTACCCTGAAAAAGGGCATGCTCGACATGATTGCCCGCGAAACCCAGTTCGCCCTCGAGGGCAAGCCGGCGCACATCATCGCCAAGTTCAACTCGCTGACCGATCCGAAGATCATCCGCGCGTTGTACAAGGCCAGCCAGTCGGGTGTGCGCATCGACTTGGTGGTGCGTGGCATGTGCTGCCTGCGGCCGGGCATCGCCGGGGTGTCGCACAATATCCATGTGCGCTCGATCATCGGTCGCTTCCTGGAGCACACCCGGGTCTTCTATTTCCTTAATGGCGGCGAAGAGCAGATGTTCCTCTCCAGCGCTGACTGGATGGAGCGCAACCTCGACAAGCGCGTCGAGACTTGCTTCCCGGTAGAGGGCAAGAAGCTGATCATGCGGGTCAAGAAAGAGCTCGAGCTGTACCTCACCGACAACACCCACAGCTGGAGCCTGCAGTCGGACGGCCGTTACATCCGCAATACACCGACCGGCAACCAGAACCCGCGCAGTGCGCAGGCTACCTTGCTGGAGCGGTTGGGTAGCCCGATCCTGGCGGTTCGGTAACACCGGCACGAGGTAAAAAAATGGCGATCCCTTTGGATCGCCATTTTTGTTTCCACCCTGTAGGAGCTGCCGCAGGCTGCGATCTTTTGATCTTGTTTTGAAGGGCAAAATCAAAAGATCGCAGCCTGCGGCAGCTCCTACAGGTTCAGCGCACGGTCAGTACGGTGTCTACGCGGGTAAGCCACTGCGCTTCGATCTCGAAGTCGGCCTGGGTCAGTTGGTTGTCCTCCAACCAGTTTTCCGGGAAAACAACTTCCAGGTGGTTGCCATTGGCGTTCAGTTCCACCTGAGGCATTTGCTGGGTGCCGCGGATGTGATGGAACAGGATCGCGAAGCGTAGCAACACGCAAAGACGAATCAGCTTGATGCCGTCATCGCCGAATTCGGCGAACTTGTCCTTGGGAATGTTGCGGCGGTGGCCGCGCACCAGGAGTGCAAGCATCAGTTGGTCTTCGCGGGAGAAACCGGCCAGGTCCGAGTGCTCGATCAGGTAGGCGCCATGCTTGTGGTACTGGTAGTGGGCAATGTCCAGGCCCACCTCATGCACCTTGGCCGCCCAGCCGAGCAGTTCGCGCCAGACGCCGTCTTCCAGGTCCCAGTCCTTGGCCACCTGATCGAAGGCATGCAGGGCCTTGCGTTCGACTCGCACCGCTTGTTCCAGGTCGACGTGATAACGCTCCATCAGCGACGTCAGGGTGCGTTCACGCACGTCTTCGTGATGATGACGACCCAGCAGGTCATAGAGAACGCCTTCGCGCAACGCGCCTTCACAGTGGTCCATGCGTTGCAGTTCAAGTGAATCGAAGATGGCTTCGAGGATGGCCAGGCCGGCCGGGAAAATCGCCCGACGGTCCGGCTTGATGCCCTCGAAGTCGATTTTCTCGACATCGCCAAGCTTGATCAGCTTGCGCTTGAGCCAGGCCAACCCTTCGGCATTCACTTCACCGGTGCCGTGGCCGCCGGCTTTCAGCGCCAGGCCGATGGCGCGGATGGTGCCCGAGGAGCCGATGGCTTCATCCCAGGTCAGGCGATGCAGGGCGTGTTCAATGCTCATGATCTCCAGCCGCGCCGCGGTATACGCCTGGGCGTAGCGGGCCGGGGTGATCTTGCCGTCCTTGAAATAGCGCTGGGTGTAGCTGACGCAACCCATCTGCAGGCTTTCGCGCAACAAGGGCTCGAATCTCTGCCCGATGATGAACTCGGTGCTGCCACCGCCGATGTCGGCCACCAGGCGTTTGCCCGGGGTGTCGGCGAGGGTGTGGGACACGCCCAGATAGATCAGGCGCGCTTCTTCACGGCCGGAGATGACTTCCACCGGGTGGCCGAGGATTTCTTCGGCGCGGTGGATGAATTCGTTGCGGTTACGGGCTTCACGCAGGGCGTTGGTGCCGACGATCCGCACGGCGCCTGGGGGCATACCGTTGATCAGTTGGGCGAAACGCTTGAGGCAATCGAGCCCGCGTTGCATGGATTCTTCGCTGAGGTGGCGTTCGTCGTCGATACCGGCGGCCAACTGAACCTTCTCCCCGAGACGTTCGAGAATGCGGATTTCGCCGTTCTGGGCCTTGGCCACGACCATGTGAAAGCTGTTGGAGCCCAGGTCGATTGCGGCGATCAAGGACAGATTCTTGGCTTGGGATTGCGGCATGGTCAGGGGTCTCGGTCGATAACCTCGACATCCTGCCACGATCAAAGGCTGCCGCCAACGCGTTGTGTTCAAAGCCGATCGTTCCCACGCTCTGCGTGGGAATGCAGCCCGGGACGCTCTGCGTCCCAAAGCGGACGCGGAGCGTCCGTTGAGGCATTCCCACGCGGAGCGTGGGAATGATCAGGTGGTCGCCTCAACCGTCCCAATGAAATTCGCCAACTCCACCGTCCGCGGATTGGCAAACAACTCCTTTGGATCGCCCACCTCATGCACCAAACCTTGATGCATGAACACCAACTTATCCCCAACCTCCCGGGCAAAGCGCATTTCATGGGTGACCATGATCAGCGTCATGCCTTCCTTGGCCAGTTGCCGAACCACGCTCAGCACTTCGTTGACCAACTCTGGGTCGAGCGCCGAGGTGATTTCGTCGCACAGCAGCACCTTGGGCGACATCGCCAGCGCACGGGCAATCGCCACCCGCTGTTGCTGCCCGCCGGACAGGCGATCGGGGAAGGCATCGAACTTCTCCCCAAGCCCGACCCGTTCCAGCATCTGTCGCGCCAGTTCGGCAGCCTGTGTCTTCGGTACTTTCTGCACCACCTGCGGCGCAAGCATCACGTTCTCGCCCACCGTCAGGTGCGGGAACAGGTTGAACTGCTGGAACACCATCCCGACTTTCTGGCGCAGGCTGCGCAGGTCGGCGCGGGCGGCGTCGAGGTATTCGCCGTCGACTTCGATGACGCCATCGTTGATCGATTCCAGGCCGTTGAGGGTGCGCAGCAAGGTCGACTTGCCCGAGCCGCTGCGGCCGATGATCGCCACCACCTGGCCTTGCTCGACACTCAGGTCGATGCCTTTGAGCACATGGTGGTCGCCATAGTATTTATGCAGGGCGGAAATTCTAAGCAGAGGCATGCAGTCTCCTTTCCAGGTAGCGCGCACTGAGGGACAAGGGGTAGCAGAGCAGGAAGTAGCCGAGGGCGACCAGGCCGTAGACCATGAAGGGCTCGAAGGTGGCGTTGGCCAACATGCCGCCGGTCTTGGTCAGTTCGGTGAAACCGATGATCGAGGTCACGGCGGTGCCCTTTACCACTTGCACGGAGAAGCCCACGGTCGGCGCCACGGCGATGCGCAACGCTTGTGGCAGGATCACGTAGCGCAATTGCTCCAGGGGATTGAGCGCCAGGCTCGACGAGGCTTCCCATTGGCCGTTGGGGATCGACTCGACGCAACCCCGCCAGATTTCCGCCAGGTAGGCGCTGGTGAACAACGTCAAGGCGATTGCCGCCGCGGCCCAAGGCGAAATCTCCACCCCGGCCAGCGCTACACCGAAGAACACCAGGAACAGCTGCATCAACAGCGGCGTGCCCTGGAACAATTCGATGTAGGTACGGGCAACGCTGCGCGGCAAGGCTTTTTTCGAGAGGCGCATGACCATGATCAACAAGCCGATCAGCCCGCCGCCAACGAACGCCACCAGCGACAACGCCAGTGTCCATTGCAGGCCCGTGAGCAGGTTGCGCACGATGTCCCAGAAGGTGAAATCGCTCATCGGCCGCTCCTCACAATGAACCGGTAGCCGATCCAGTTCAGCAACTGGCGGATCAGCAAGGCCATGCACAGATAGAGCAGCGTGGTCAGTGCATAGGTTTCAAAGGCGCGGAAGTTGCGTGACTGGATGAAGTTGGCAGCGAAGCTCAGCTCTTCAGTGGCGATCTGCGAACAGACCGCCGAACCGAGCATGACGATGATGATCTGGCTGCTCAGGGCCGGCCAGACCTTGCCCAGCGCCGGCAGCAGCACCACATGGCGGAAGGCTTCGAAGCGCGTCATCGCCAGGGCCGCCGCGGCCTCCAGCTGACCTCGCGGGACCGCCTGGACGCCGGCCCGGATGATCTCGGTGGAATAGGCGCCCAGATTGATCACCATCGCCAGCACGGCGGCCTGCCACTCGGAAATCTGCACACCCAGGGAGGGCAGGCCGAAGAAGATGAAAAACAACTGCACCAGAAACGGCGTATTGCGGATCAACTCGACATAGACCGCAAAAAAACCGGCGAAGGGTCGGATGTTCCACGCCCGCACCAGTGCCCCGACGATGCCCAGGCCCACCCCCAGCACTGCGCCGATGGCCGTCAGCTCAAGAGTGAACAGCGCACCGCGCAGCAACAGGTCGGTGTTGTGCACCACCGGCAAGAAATCGAACTGATAAGCCATCGCGTGTCTCCTGCGCGCCGGATCAGAGATCGGCCGGCAGCGGTTCTTTCAACCAGGCCAGGGCATTTTTCTCCAGCGCGCCGTCGCTCTTGGCGGTCACAAGAATCTGGTTGACCTTGTCCAGCAGCGCCGGCTCGTTCTTGTTCACGCCCACGTAGACGGGCGAGTCCTTGAGCTTCACTTTCAGCGCTGGCACGCGTTTCGGGCTCTTCTCGCTGATGGCGACCATTACCACGTTGCCGCTGGCGATCAGGTCCACTTGCCCCGCCAGATACGCGGCGATGGTCGAGTTGTTGTCTTCGAAGCGCTTGATGGTCACGCCTTCGGGGGCGACCTTGGTCAGCTCGATGTCTTCGATGGCGCCACGGGTGACGCTGACGGTTTTGCCCTTGAGGTCGTCGAGGCTCTTGATGTCGGCATCTGGAGGACCGAACACGGCGAGGTAGAAGGGCGCATAGGCGCGGGAGAAATCGATGACTTTTTCGCGTTCCGGGTTTTTGCCGAGGCTGGAGATCACCAGGTCGACCTTGCCGGTGGTCAGGAACGGAATGCGATTGGTGCTGTTGACCGGGGTCAGTTCGAGTTTGACCTTGAGCTGGTCGGCCAGCAGTTTGGCGGTGTCGATGTCCAGGCCGCGCGGCTTCATGTCCGGGCCAACCGAGCCGAAGGGCGGGAAGTCCTGCGGTACGGCGACCTTGAGAACGCCGCGCTGCACGACATCCTCCAGGGCGTCGGCGTGGGCGGGGGCCTGGCTCAGCACGAGGCTGGCGAACAAGGCTGCGAGGAGGGCGCTGTAACGCTGGGTCATGGCAAGTCTCCGGATCTTTGCGAAGGGATTTCTGCGGATCGACAGAGCATGGGCCATGCCAACATGGCGTTGGTGGGCCGCCAGGCCGCGGATTTGCTGGCGTCACACGGTCTTACTGGTCTGAACAGTCAGGTGGCGTTTCGCACCCCGATGGCGCAGCGGCGAAAGTCACCGAACCCCCATGGGGCACGACTTGCCGGGCGCTTCGAATAGCTTTACAACTGAGCGCTCATTGGCCTGGTTCGACTGGAAAACCATGAATTCGATCTCTCGCGCCGTACCTGAACTGGCGCTGCAAGCCATCCGCAAACTGATCACCGAACAGGGTTTCGGGCCCGGGGATGCCTTGCCCTCGCAGCGGGACCTGGCGGTGCAACTGGGGGTCAGTCGGGCGTCGTTGCGTGAGGCGCTGTCATCGCTCAGCGCACTGGGTGTCATCAGTATCCAGCCGGGCAAAGGCGTGTTCGTGCAGTCGCCGGTGGAGCTTGAGCGAAGCGAGGCCGCACCCGGTTGGCCCTTCGCGGCGCAGGCTTCGCCCCTGGATATCTTCCAGTTGCGTTACGCGCTGGAGGGATTCGCGGCGGGGCTGGCGGCCGTGACCTTGAGTACCGATGAGCTCGATGCGCTGGAAGATAACGTCGCCGCCATGCGCAACGACCTCAAGTGCGGCGACTTCGAAGCGGCAGCCCGCCTGGACTTCGAATTCCATCGGCGCATTTTGCTGGCCAGCGGCAATCAGGCGATGCTGAGCATCCTGACGGCCAGTGCCGAGATTTTCCTGGAGAGTCAGAAGCTACCGTTCATCCGGGCCGAGCGGGCCATGGAAACCTGGCATGAGCACCGCAAAATCCTTCGCGCGCTGGCGCGCCGGGCCTCGGGGGCCGCGCAAAAGGCCATGCACGAACACGTGCGCAATGCGGCGCTGCGTACCGGGATCGCTTTCGTCGCTCCCGCATTGGCGTGACCTGGGCTATACCCAAACTCATGGAACACCATAGCGAGACTCAATCATCTGCACCTTCCTGAACGAGGGAAGGGCGGCTATGATGGGCCACGTTTTTTTGCTTACAACCCTGGAGAATTCCATGAGCAGCGATCTTATCAAACACGTTAGCGACGCTAGCTTCGAGGCCGACGTACTCAAGGCTGAAGGCGCTGTACTGGTCGACTACTGGGCTGAATGGTGCGGCCCTTGCAAAATGATCGCTCCTGTCCTGGACGAAATTGCCGAGACCTACAAAGGCAAGCTGACCGTTGCCAAGCTGAACATCGACGAAAACCAGGAAACCCCCGCCAAGCATGGCGTGCGCGGTATCCCGACGCTGATGCTGTTCAAGAACGGCAACGTTGAAGCGACCAAGGTTGGCGCACTGTCGAAGTCGCAGCTGGCGGCTTTCCTCGACGCCAACATCTAAGCGTCGTAGTAGCGTGTCAGATAAAGGCCCCGCAGATAGCGGGGCTTTTTTCGTTGTAGAGGGCTAGACGCTCCGAAACTCAGGTGTTACATTCGGCCCCGCGCTGGTTTCTCCAGTGCCCCCTGCTAGCCGTCGCCGACGCTCTCCTTTTCGAATAAGTACGCGATCCTGTCGCCTTCTCCGCGGCGCGGCCTCATTAAGCCAAAAGCTTAATTTCCCCCCTCCATAAATGATTACGTCATTCCTATATGAATCTGACTGAACTCAAGCAAAAGCCGATTACCGAACTGCTCGAATTGGCCGAACAGATGGGCATAGAAAATATGGCCCGTTCGCGCAAGCAGGACGTGATTTTCTCCCTGCTGAAAAAGCACGCGAAAAGCGGCGAGGAAATCTCCGGTGATGGCGTGCTGGAGATTCTCCAGGACGGCTTCGGCTTCCTTCGCTCTGCTGACGCCTCCTATCTCGCCGGCCCAGACGATATCTACGTCTCGCCGAGCCAGATCCGTCGCTTCAACTTGCGTACCGGTGACACCATCGTTGGCAAGATCCGACCTCCTAAGGAAGGCGAGCGTTATTTCGCACTGCTCAAGGTCGACACGATCAACTTCGACCGTCCGGAAAACGCGAAAAACAAGATTCTCTTCGAGAACCTGACCCCGCTGTTCCCGACCGTGCGCATGAAGATGGAAGCCGGTAACGGTTCCACCGAAGACTTGACCGGTCGAGTCATCGACCTGTGCGCCCCGATCGGTAAAGGCCAGCGCGGTCTGATCGTTGCACCGCCCAAAGCCGGTAAGACGATCATGCTGCAGAACATCGCGGCGAACATCGCGCGTAACAATCCTGAAGTTCATCTGATCGTCTTGCTGATCGACGAACGTCCGGAAGAAGTAACCGAAATGCAGCGTACCGTGCGCGGCGAAGTGGTTGCCTCGACGTTCGACGAGCCGCCAACCCGCCACGTGCAGGTTGCCGAAATGGTGATCGAGAAGGCCAAGCGCCTGGTCGAACACAAGAAGGACGTGGTGATCCTGCTCGACTCCATCACCCGTCTGGCCCGTGCCTACAACACCGTGATCCCGAGCTCCGGCAAGGTATTGACCGGTGGTGTCGATGCCCACGCCCTGGAGAAACCGAAGCGTTTCTTCGGCGCTGCGCGGAACATCGAGGAAGGCGGCTCGCTGACCATTATCGCCACCGCGCTGGTTGAAACCGGCTCGAAGATGGACGAAGTGATCTACGAGGAATTCAAAGGCACCGGCAACATGGAACTGCCTCTGGATCGCCGTATCGCTGAAAAGCGTGTGTTCCCGGCGATCAACATCAACCGTTCCGGTACTCGTCGCGAAGAGTTGCTGACTGCCGACGACGAGCTGCAGCGCATGTGGATTCTACGCAAGCTGCTGCACCCTATGGACGAAGTGGCTGCCATCGAGTTCCTGGTCGACAAGCTGAAAACGACCAAGACCAACGATGAGTTCTTCCTGTCGATGAAGCGCAAGTAAGTTGATAGACCAGCAAAAGCCGGGGAAACCCGGCTTTTTGCTATCTGATTTTTGATCAACCCGTAGTTCGTGGTTCTGAAGCATGAGGTTCGGCGCTAAACTGCCTGCCCCCGAACGCCACGGCCAACACGAGGCTCACGCATGCAGTATCGCGACTTGCGCGACTTTATCAGCGGCCTGGAACAGCGCGGCGAACTCAAGCGCATCCAGGTTCCGGTGTCCCCAGTGCTCGAAATGACCGAGGTCTGCGACCGCACCTTGCGCGCCAAGGGCCCGGCCCTGCTTTTCGAAAAACCCACCGGTTTTGACATTCCCGTGCTCGGCAACCTGTTCGGTACCCCCGAGCGCGTGGCGTTGGGCATGGGCGCCGAAGCGGTCAGCGAGCTTCGCGAAATCGGCAAGTTGCTGGCGTTCCTCAAGGAGCCCGAGCCGCCCAAGGGGTTGAAAGACGCCTGGTCCAAGCTGCCGATCTTCCGCAAGATCATCTCGATGGCACCCAAGGTGGTCAAGGATGCGATCTGCCAGGAAGTGGTCATCGAAGGCGACGACGTCGACCTGTCGACGTTGCCCGTGCAGACCTGCTGGCCAGGCGACGTCGCGCCGCTGATCACCTGGGGCCTGACGGTCACCAAAGGTCCGAACAAGGACCGGCAGAACCTCGGCATCTACCGTCAGCAAGTGATCGGCCGCAACAAGGTCATCATGCGCTGGCTGAGTCACCGTGGCGGCGCGCTGGATTACCGTGAATGGTGCGAAAAACATCCCGGCCAACCGTTCCCGGTCGCCGTGGCGCTGGGTGCTGACCCGGCGACCATTCTTGGCGCCGTGACCCCGGTGCCGGACAGCCTTTCCGAGTACGCCTTCGCCGGCCTGTTGCGCGGTAACCGTACCGAGCTGGTGAAATGCCGTGGCAACGACCTGCAAGTGCCGGCTACCGCCGAGATCATCCTTGAAGGCGTGATCCATCCAGGCGAGATGGCCGATGAGGGGCCGTACGGCGACCACACCGGTTACTACAATGAAGTCGACAGCTTCCCTGTGTTCACGGTCGAGCGCATCACCCACCGGATCAAGCCGATCTACCACAGTACCTACACCGGGCGTCCACCGGATGAGCCGGCGATCCTGGGGGTGGCGCTGAACGAAGTGTTCGTGCCGATCCTGCAGAAGCAGTTCCCGGAGATCACCGACTTCTACCTGCCGCCCGAAGGCTGTTCGTACCGCATGGCCGTCGTGACCATGAAGAAGTCGTACCCGGGGCATGCCAAGCGGGTAATGCTCGGTGTCTGGTCGTTTTTGCGACAGTTCATGTACACCAAGTTCGTTATCGTCACTGACGACGATATCAACGCCCGCGACTGGAACGACGTGATCTGGGCCATTACTACGCGCATGGACCCCAAGCGTGACACGGTGATGATCGAGAACACGCCCATCGACTACCTGGACTTCGCCTCGCCGGTGTCCGGCCTGGGCTCGAAGATGGGGCTCGATGCCACGCATAAATGGCCGGGTGAAACCACGCGCGAGTGGGGCCGTGTAATCGTCAAGGACGACGCCGTGACCCAGCGGATCGATGCCATCTGGAATCAGTTAGGAATAGATTGATGCGTGTAACCTTGCAGCCCTCCGGAGCAGTACTGGATATCTTGCCCGGCGAGCGGATTCTCGATGGCGCACGTCGCCTGGGCTATGAATGCCCGCAAAGCTGTCGCAACGGTAACTGCCATGTGTGCGCGGCACTGCTGGTGGAAGGGCGCGTGGAGCAGGCGGGCGATGTGCGTGACCATGGCGAGTTCTACACTTGCATAGCAGAGCCGCTGGAAGACTGCATCGTGCTGTGGGATGGCGTGCTCGCGCTGGGAGAATTGCCGGTGCGCAGTCTGTCGTGTCAGGTCACCAGTTGCACCGAGGTCGGTGGTGATACCTGGCGGGTGCGGCTGCGGGCCCCCGCCGGCAAGCCGCCGCGATATCACGCGGGCCAGTATCTGATGATCCATCGCGACAACGGCGAGAAGTCGTCCTTCTCCCTGGCCTCGGCACCCTCCGGTGGCCGTGACCTGGAAATCCACGTGCTGGCGCGTGAAGCCAGCGCGCTCAACCTGATCGAGCAACTTCAGCGCAACAGCATGGTGCGTGTCGACATGCCGTTCGGTGATGCCCACCTGGCCGAGTTGCCGGACGGTCCGTTGGTGTTGATCGCCGCGGGCACCGGCATGGGCCAGGTCCATGGCCTGATCGAGCATTGCCGCGCCGAGGGCTTCAAGCATCCGGTGCACCTGTATTGGGGGGTGCGTCGTCCTGAAGACTTTTATGAAGTCGAACATTGGGATGAATGGCTGAAGCTGCCCAACCTGTTCCTGCATAAAGTCGTCAGCGATCAATGCGGTTGGCAGGGACGCTGCGGCATGTTGCATGAGGCAGTATGCGAAGACTTTCCTGATCTCAAAGCCCTGCACGTGTACGCCAGTGGTTCGCCGGCAATGGTCTACGGCACGTTGGATGCGCTGGTCGAGGCGGGGATGGACGCCCACCAGATGCGCGCCGATGTGTTTGCGTACGCGCCTCGATCTTGATCCACGATCTTGATCCAGCCCTTGTAGGAGCTGCCGCAGGCTGCGATCTTTTGACCTTGCCTTGAAGATCAAAAGATCGCAGCCTGCGGCAGCTCCTACAGTTCCTCCCGTTATAACTCTCTATATAGCCGATCGGTATTTATAAAATCATATAAATTTCGGTAGGTTATATATCGTTCAAGTAATTAATTAAGAGTTGCGCCAATGCGCTTCAATTACTTGAATACATATGTGCCTTATTGCTACAGCGGTGCGTTCTATTTAGTAACTGTCTACTCGCGGGGAGCTGAACGCTATTCGCCATGAGCGCCATTGAATCTTCGTTTCTGAATCTGTCCTATCCTCCGCAGCTGGATCTGGGGCCGCAACTCACGCACGAACAATTGCTCAGCTCGATGCAGTCGACCATGGCGCGCCACAAAGGCGGGCCGGTGTGGTTGTTCGCGTATGGGTCGCTGATCTGGCGCCCTGAATGCACGGCGGTCGAGCGCGTTCGTGGGCGAGTGCATGGCTATCATCGCGGTTTGTACCTGTGGTCCCACGAGCATCGTGGCACGCCGGAAATGCCTGGGCTGGTCTTTGGTCTGGATCGCGGCGGCTCCTGCAGCGGTTTCGCCTATCGCTTGCCTGATGAACAGCTGGACGCGTCGTTGTATGCGCTATGGAAACGTGAGATGCCATTTCCGTCCTATCGCCCGCACTGGCTCAACTGCCGACTGGAAGACGGCAACCAGGTTCAGGCATTGGGATTTGTCCTGGAGCGGCATCTGCCCAGTTATGCCGGCAACCTGCCGGATCATGTCCTGAGCCACGTGTTCGAGAACGCTTGCGGGCGCTACGGCACTACTCGCGATTATGTCGAGCAGACCGCCCACGCCCTGCGTAGCCACGCCATGCCAGACCGCAATCTGGAGGCGCGGCTCAAGCGCTGCAAGTCAAAGGATGATCAAGCCAGTGCTTCGCGGCTCTGACTGGCGACTTGCTTGTGCCATAGGGTTGGCGCCAGGAAGGCCATCGCCAGCAGGCAGGCGCTGATCAGCAAGATGAAACCGCCGTCCCAGCCGAAATGGTCCACGGTGTAGCCCATCGCTGCACTGGCCGCGACCGAACCTCCCAGGTAGCCGAACAGCCCCGTGAAGCCCGCAGCCGTACCGGCGGCTTTCTTCGGTGCCAGTTCCAGTGCCTGCAGGCCGATCAGCATCACCGGGCCGTAGATCAGGAAGCCGATGGAGACCAGCGCAATCATGTCGACAGTCGGGTTACCGGCCGGGTTGAGCCAATACACCAGTGTCGCCACGGTCACCAATGCCATGAACACCATGCCTGTCAGGCCACGGTTGCCACGGAAGATCTTGTCTGACATCCAACCGCACAGCAACGTGCCCGGAATACCGGCCCACTCATAGAAGAAATACGCCCAGGACGTCTTGTCCACAGTGAAGCCCTTGGCCTCCTTGAGGTAGGTCGGTGCCCAGTCCAGCACGCCGTAGCGCAGCAGGTAGACAAAGACGTTGGCCAGGGCGATGTACCAGAGCATCTTGTTGCGCAGCACGTACTTGACGAAGATTTCCTTGGCGCTGAATTCCTCTTCGTGGCTCGCGTCGTAGCCTTCCGGATAGTCGTTCTTGTACTTCTCGATTGGCGGCAGGCCGACCGATTGCGGGGTGTCGCGCATGGTGATGAAGGCAAACACCGCCACGGCCATGGCCACTGCCGCCGGTACATAAAACGCAGCGTGCCAGTCGTTGAACAGGCCCATGCCGATCAGGAACAGTGGGCCGATCAAGCCGCCACCCACGTTATGTGCCACGTTCCACAGCGACACCACGCCACCGCGTTCCTTCTGCGACCACCAGTGGACCATGGTCCGCCCACTTGGCGGCCAGCCCATGCCCTGCGCCCAGCCGTTGATGAACAGCAGGATGAACATGATGGTCACGCTGGACGTCGCCCAATGTGCGAAACCGAACGTGAACATCACCGCTGCAGAGACCAACAGGCCGAACGGCAGGAAGTAGCGCGGATTGGAACGGTCGGAAACGATGCCCATCAGAAACTTGGACAAACCATAGGCAATGGCAATCGCCGACAGCGCCACGCCCAATTCTCCACGGGTATAGCCCTCTTCGATCAGATAAGGCATGGCCAGGGAGAAGTTCTTGCGCAGCAGGTAGTAACCGGCGTAACCGATAAAGATACCGGCGAAGATCTGCCAGCGCAGGCGTCGGTAGGTGCTGTCTATTTTTTCTTCAGGCAGCGGAGCCTGATGTGCGGCAGGACGAAAGAAAGCAAACATTCAAGAGCTCCAAATTTCTTGTTTTGACTGCGGATGCGAATGTTACAGTTTCGTTACCGAAAATAGCATCGGTTCTCATCGACAAAACAGCGGAAATGTTGGAAATCGAGCGTTCTTTTATGAACATGTCGCTCAGACGTAAATGAAGGGCGGTGTAGGAAGCGTTACCGTTTCGACGTAGATGTGCCTGATCTGAACGCAATAGGGCAGCTTTTTGGGAAAGGTCCTGCGCTTTTACCGGAAGCCATGACCTTCAGCCCAAAGCCTTCGATCTTTACCCTTTGTCTGGCAGCCAGGTTTGGCGATGCAGGGTAAGAAGGGGGATGCGTTATGCGGTGGGTTATGTGTTTGGTGCTGTTGGTTTTGTCTGTTGAAAGTAGGGGAGGTGACGTGTTCCTGATACCGGAGCACAACCCCAAGCCGATTTATCCGCCAGCGCTGCAACGGGCCGGAATCATCGGTGATGTCAGGGTCAGGTTTACGGTCCATGCCGATGGCTCGGTCAGCAAGGTAAGTATTTTGCAAAGCGATCATCATGATTTGGCCGAGGCGTGCAGGGTGGCGATAGGGCAGTGGCGGTTCAAGCCATGGACGGTTGAGGATGGGAAGCCTGCGGAACAGGAAGTGATTGCGCCGATGGTCTTTGGATTCAATTCAGCGTTACCCCTTCATCTCAATGAATGGCTTAAGAAACTGAAATGTCGCGATCTAAATGCAGTCACGGCCAACACGCCGGAACACGCCTGGGCTGATACCACTGCGTTCCACTACACCCGTGCATATTTATCGAATGCCTTTTCTGCGACGACATTACCCAATGAGCGGCGCCTGGCGCTGATAGCCAGGATGAACAGGAAAGTACCGATCATTGTCAGGGAGTGCCTTAACAACCCGGTGTCCAGGTATGTGAGGTTTTTGCCGGAGGATATTCGCAAGTTGCTTTAGTTTGGGGCGGCCTGGACACCATTGACGGGAGTCCAGACCGTGTGGCGGGCTCAGCGAACCTGCACAACCACCTTGCCAACGGCCTTGCGCTGGCCCAGGTCATTGATGGCCTGCGCGGCATTGCTTAGCGGGTACACCTGCGACACCAGCGGCTTCAACTTGCCTTCGGCAAACCAGCCAAACAATTGCTGGAAGTTGGCGGCGTTATCCTGCGGCTGACGCTGGGCGAACGAGCCCCAGAACACGCCGAGTACAGCCGCGCCCTTTAGCAGCGCGAGGTTTACTGGCAGTTCGGGAATGCGTCCGCTGGCAAAGCCAACCACCAGCAGGCGGCCGTTCCAGGCGATGGCGCGGATGGCCTGGTCGAACAGGTCGCCGCCCACCGGGTCGTAGATCACGTCGGCACCCTGGCCATCGGTCAGGCGCTTGATTTCGTCCTTGAGGCTGGTTTCGCTGTAGTTGATCAGCTCGTCGGCACCTGCAGCCTTGGCCACGGCAAGTTTTTCCGCGCTGCTGGCCGCGGCGATCACCCGGGCGCCCATGGCCTTTCCGATTTCCACAGCCGCCAGGCCGACACCGCCGGAGGCGCCCAGTACCAGCAGGGTTTCGCCGGGATGCAGGTTGGCGCGCTGCTTGAGGGCGTGCATCGAAGTGCCATAGGTCATGCTGAAGGCGGCGGCGGTGTTGAAGTCCATGGAAGGCGGAATCGGCAACACGTTGTAACCCGGCACCGCGACCTGTTCGGCGAAGCTGCCCCAGCCGGTAAGGGCCATGACCCGGTCACCGACTTTCAGGTGGCTGACTTTTTCGCCCACGGCGCTGACTACGCCGGCGGCTTCACCGCCGGGGGAAAAAGGGAAGGGCGGCTTGAATTGGTACTTGCCCTCGATGATCAGCGTGTCGGGAAAGTTCACCCCGGCGGCGTGCACCTCCAGCAGGATTTCGTTCTTCTTCGCGACAGGACTGGCGACGTCTTCCAGCACCAGCGATTCGGCAGGGCCGAAGGCTTTGCACAGCACGGCTTTCATCAGGGCTATTCCTTTGGGAGTGTTGGCCGATAAGTGTAGGTGTGTGAGTCGACGGGTCAACGAGCATGCCCGGCCCTGATAACCAGCCATAAGCTTGTGCTGGCGTAGCGGCTGGTTATGCTAGGCCGCAAACCGGATAAGGAGCGAATTGTGAAAGCGTGGATCATGTTGTTGCTGGGCCTTTCCTTGCCTATGGCAGCGGTGGCCGAAGAGGCCAAGGAAGAGGTGGCGCCGAAGGTCAATTACGTCACCTTGAGCCCGCCGTTCGTGGGCAACTACGGGCTCGATGGCACGCCGAAGCTCAAGGTCTACAAGGCTGATGTGGCATTGCGTGTGACGGGTGACGAGGCCGCCAAAGCGGTGAAGGCCAACGAACCGTTGATTCGTAATCAACTGGTGGCGCTGTTTGCCCAGCAGTCCACCGAGACGATGAACAATGTCGAGGCTAAGGAAAAGCTGCGTCAGGAAGCCCTTAAGCAAACCCAGCAGATCATGAATGATGAAACCGGCAAGCCGGTGGTTGAGGACCTGTTGTTCAACAACCTGATCATTCAATAAGCTTTTTGCTGTGCGGACGGGCACTCGTTGCGAGAGTGCCTCTCTACTCGTTCCTCAGGACGCCAGGCTCTTGCGAAACCGCATCAGTGCAATGGTAAAAAACAGCAGGCCGATGGCACTTAATGCGAGCAAGTCTGGCCAGACGACACCGATGCCGGCGTCGCGAAACAGTATCGCGGCGCTGAGGCTGACGAAGTGCGTCGATGGCGAGCCCTGCATCACCCATTGCAGCCATTGCGGCATGCTGTCCAGGGGCGTACTGCCCCCGGAAAGCAGCAACATCGGGATAATCACCGGAATCGCCAACAAGCCGAACTGCGGTGTCGAGCGGGCGAGGGTCGCGAGGAAGATTCCAAGCGCCGTGCTGGCGAACAGATAAACCGCCGTTACCAGCAGGAAAAAGCTCATGGAACCGGCCAGCGGCACGCCAAGGGCGCCTTTGACAATCACCTCCAGCGAAACCCAGGTGCATAGCACCACCACCAGCATATTGCTCCAGACTTTCGCCAGCATGATTTCCAGTGCCGTCAGTGGCAGTACCAGCAGATGGTCGAGGGTGCCATGCTCGCGTTCACGCAGCAGCGCTGTGCCCGTCAGGATGATGGCCAGAATCGTGATGTTGTTGACGATCTGAATCACCGCCAGGAACCAACCACCCTCCAGATTGGTATTGAACAGCGCTCGTGTTGTCAGCAGCACGGGTGTCTGGCTGGCCGCGTCGCCCTGACCACTGTAGCTCAGCAGCTCGCGCTGGAAAATCCGCCCGATATAGCCTGCGCCCATGAACGCCTGGCTCATGGCGGTGGCGTCAACGTTGACCTGCACCGCTGGCTGGTGGCCGCCCAGCAGATCGGCCTGAAAATTGGCTGGAACATTGATCACGAAGGTGTACCGCCCGCTGTCCAGCACTTCGTCCAGTTGACCATAAGGCAGCGGCACCGGCGGTTGGAATTCCGGCGGCCGCAGAACCTGAGCCAGTTGGCGCGACATGGGGCTGTGATCTTCATCGACCATGGCCACGCTGGCGTTGTGCACACCGATCACTGAGCCCGCGGCCGGCATGTAGATCGCCACTGTAAAGGCGTAGAACAGGAACAGCAGCAACACACTGTCATGTCGCAGGCTGGTGAGCTCCTTGAGGCCAAGACGCAGGATGTGCCCAAGCTTGTGCATCAGACCTCCTGCTTTTTCAGCATGGCCAGGCTGAGCCCGGTGAACCCGAGAAAGAACCCGAACAGTGCCAGGCATTGTGGCCACAACTGCCGGATATCCAGGGCCTTGGTAAAGGTGCCGACAGCGATATCGAGAAAATAGCCTGCCGGAAACAGCATCCCCATGACCGCGGCCGCACCATCGAGCGACGATCGCGGCACGATCAAACCGGAGAACTGGATGGTCGGCAGACTGGTGATGATCATAGTGCCGAGAATCGCGGCGATCTGGGTTCGGGTGAACGCCGAAATCAACAGGCCCATGCTGGTGGTCGCCAGCACGTAGAGCAATCCGCCGAAGGCCAGGGTCAATGCGCTGCCCTTGAAAGGGACGCCGAACAGCCAGCGGTTCATGGCTGCCAGCACGGCGAGATTGATCAGACTGACGGCCAGATACGGCACCTGTTTACCTAGCAGGAACTCCAGGCGGGTCAGCGGTGTGGCGTAGAAGTTGGTGATCGAGCCCAGTTCCTTCTCCCGCACAATGCCCAGAGCAGTCAGCATGGCCGGGATGAACGCCAGGATCAGCGCCATTACTCCAGGGCCGATGGCGTTGACGCTGACGACATCCTGGTTGTAGCGGAAACGGGTTTCCAGTTTGGCTGGTGCTTGCCGGGGTGGTGCGGGACTGGACTGATCCGCCAGTTGCTCCAGGTTGGCCTGGTGTACCGCTTCCACATAGTTGCGGCTGGTTTCAGCGCGAAACGGCATCCCGCCGTCGAGCCACGCCGCTACCGCAGGTTGGCGACCGGCGAACAGATCCCGACCGAATCCGGGGGGAATCTCCAGCGCCAGTTTGATTTCCGAGCGCTGCAGTCGTCGATGCAACTGCGTTGGATCGCTTATCGGGGGTTGCTCGTCGAAGTAACGGGAGCCGCGGAAGGCCTCCAGATAAGCCCGGCTTTGTGGGGTCTGGTCCTGGTCGTAGACCGCGAAGGCGAGTTTCTCCACGTCCAGGGAAATGCCATAGCCGAAAATCACCATCATGAGCATCGCCCCGAGCAGTGCGAAGGCCAGGCGCACTCTATCGCGCAGCAGTTCCTTGCTTTCACGACTCGCCAGCGCCCTCAGCCGCCCAAAGCTGAAGCGACGATCGTTCATCGATGTGGTGGGTGCGAGCGTTGTGTCGATGGGTGTTGATGGCGCCGTTGTTGCGACCGGGCCCTGGGCCTGTTCCAGGCAGGTGACGAACGCGGCCTCGAGCGTCTGGCCGTTGAACTGCTGTTGCAGTGCTGCCGGGGTGTCGCAGGCCAATACCTTGCCTGCGTGCATCAATGAGATGCGGTCGCAGCGCTGGGCTTCGTTCATGAAGTGGGTGGACAGGAATATCGTCACCTCCTGTTCACGGGACAATTCGGTCAGCAGTCGCCAGAAATCGTCCCGCGCCGCCGGATCAACGCCGGAGGTGGGTTCGTCGAGGATCAGTACTTCCGGGCGATGCAGTACCGCCACCGCCAGGGATAATCGTTGGCGCAGACCCAGCGGCAATGCACCGGACGACTGATGGGCGACGCTGGCCAGGCTGAAGCGCTGGATCAGTTCGTCGATGCGCTGAGTGCTGTCGGCCTGGGGCAAATCGAACAGTCGCGCATGCAGGTCCAGATTCTGTCGCACGCTGAGCTCGCCATAGAGCGAGAAGCTCTGAGACATGAAGCCGACGCGCTTGCGGGTGGCCAGGTCCTTGGCGTTTACTGGGTTGCCCAGCAACGTGGCACTGCCTTCACTGGCCGGGATCAGCCCGGTGAGCACTTTCATGGTGGTGGTTTTTCCGCAACCGTTGGATCCCAGAAACCCGAAGATCTCGCCGCGACCGATGGCGAAGCTGACTTTGTCCACAGCGGTGAAATCGCCGAAGCGTAGGGTCAGGTCATGGGCTTCGATGGCGATGTCAGCCTTGGCGTTGGTCCGGGGAGGGATCACTAGCGGCCGGTTGTCGTGGCCGGTGTCGCCCTGAAAGTGGGTGAAGGCTACATCGAGTTTGCCGCTGGGGGTTACCGCCCGCAGGTCGCGGCTCAAACCGCCGGCGATCAGCTTGCCGTCATCGAGCATCAGGCAGTGTTCGAACTGCTCGGCCTCTTCCATGTACGCGGTGGCGACCAGCAGCGTCAGTTGCGGGCGTTGGCGCCGAACGTCATCAATCAACTCCCAGAAATGCCGTCGGGACAAAGGATCGACGCCAGTGGTCGGCTCATCGAGGATCAACAAATCCGGCTCATGGATCAGCGCACAACAGAGGCCGAGCTTCTGTTTCATTCCGCCCGACAGCTTGCCGGCCGGGCGCTCGGCAAATCGCAGCAGATCGGTGGCCAGCAGCAGGCTGTGCATGCGCTGATCGCTTTCGGCCCCGGACAGCCCGAACAGTGTGGCGAAAAAGTGAATGTTCTCGCGGATCGACAGATCAGGGTACAGGTTGCCGCCCAGGCCTTGAGGCATGAACGCTATGCGCGAGTAGAGGCTGTTGCGGTGGCGCCGGTCCTGGATCGAGCCACCGAGCACTTCCAGTTGGCCCTCCTGTAGCGTCTTCACGCCGGCAATCAATCCCAGCAGGCTGGATTTGCCGGCGCCATCCGGGCCAATCAACCCACACCGGGTACCGGTGGGCAGACTGAGCGTGATGTCGGTCAGTGCACGCCGCTCGCCATAGCGGTGCTGAAGGCGAGTGGCATGCAGTGCCAGGCCGGTCATTGAAGATTGGCCGGCCAGTCAATGGGAGCGGTGCGCACGTAGCCGTTGCCGGGCATCCCCGGTTTGGCCTGGGGCACGGCGCTGGGGCGGGTCAGGCGTAGCTTGACCCGAAACACCAGCTTCTGACGTTCGTCGCGGGTCTCGACTTCTTTGGGTGTGAACTGCGATTTGGCCGCCACGAAGCTGATTTTTGCCGGCAACGGCTGGTCGGGCAGGGCGTCCAGCAGGATCCGCGCTTCATCGCCGACCGCCAGGCGTCCGGCGACGGATGCTGCAAGATAGAGGTTCATATATTGGTCGTGCGGGTCAATCAGCAGCAATACTCGCCCACCCGCGCCGAGCACTTCTCCAGGTTCGGCCATGCGAAGCTGAATGATCCCGTCGATAGGAGCCCGCAAGCTACTGTCGTCGATTTCGCTGTTTAACTGAGCCACTTGCGCTTGTGCAGCGCCAATGGCGGCGCTGACGGCGGACACCTGCGCGCGGGCCGCGGTAACAGCCGCGTTGGCGGTATCGAAGCGTGACTGCTGTTGGTCGATGATCTGGCCGCTGGCGAAACCGCGATTGAACAACGCCTGAGAGCGTTTGAGTTCTTGCTGGGCGAGCAGTTGCTCGCTCTGGCGCAGTTTCACATTGGCCTGGGCCGCGGAAAGATTCTCCTGAGCGCGTATCACTTCGGCTTCAGCCTGGTTGCGCTGGGCTTCGAGGGTCCGGGTGTCCATGCGGGCCAACATTTGACCCTGGGTTACCTTGTCGCCTTCGTCCACCAGCACTTCAGCCAATCGACCGGGTGTTTTACTGGCGATCTGGACTTCAGTGGCTTCAAGTCGACCATTGCCGACATGCAACCCTTCGGGCAGCCGGTTAACGGTCGACCGCCAATAACCAATCACTCCGGCGGCCAGCAGCACAGCCCCCAGTAAAAATACGAAGAAAAGCGAAGAACGGCTGTGCGTCGACATGTCGGCATCCTGCGTCTATAGCGTCCCAGTCTGGCAGGAACGCGCTTGAGCACCTTGATGATAGTCAACTGAGGGTCAAGCCTGACTGGTTGGCAAGGTCAGCCAGAGTGACAGGCGGCCGTGCATTGATCAGCGCAGACCAAGCACCGCCGCCCATTGCTCGGCGGTCACGGGCATCACCGACAGTCGCGAGCCTTTCTGTACCAGTGGCATTTCGGCCAGCGCCGATTGCTGTTTCAGGAAATCCAGCTTCAACACTTTGGAAAACGTTTCGCCGTGAGCGACATCGATAGCGCTCCAGGCGTTTTTCTCGGCAGTGGCCTTCGGATCGTAGTAATGACTCTCGGGCTCCAGTGCGGTTGGGTCCGGATAGGCGGCTTTGACGATCTTTCCAATCCCGGCAATCCCCGGCTCAGGGCAGCTCGAATGGTAGAAAAAGAACTCGTCCCCCACCGCCATTGCGCGCAAAAAATTACGCGCCTGATAGTTGCGAACCCCGTCCCAGCGCGCTCTGCCAAGCTGCTCCAGGCCTTTGATCGAGAGTTCGTCGGGCTCGGATTTCATCAGCCAATAGGCCATGGTTTGGCTCCTTGCGAAGTGGGTGGAAAGGTCGTCGGGCAATTTTATGACAAACCGACGGTCGGTTGACGCCAGCATTTGCGTGCGGGTTCACGTTGTCGCAAAATGCCGGCCTTTCAAGCTTGACGCTGCTGCACGGCCTACAAATGGAAACCGCTGCTGACATCGTGTTGATATGCCTTTGGGGGGCAATCGATGAAACGCAAACCGGATTTACTTTGGATTTTGGTTATTTTGTTCGGCCTTGGCGTCGTAACCACTGGCTATGCCCAAAGCCTGTGGAACAACAAGACCGATGCACCCATCGAGGTCTCGGCGCTGCAGCAACAGTCGACAGCCTTCAAGCGCTGATCCTTGCTTTTTGACGCCTGAGCGCGGTGGCGTCTAGCCTGCGTAATACCAGGCCTTGTCCGTCACCGTTCCTTGCAACGGCACATCCCAGCTCGCTTGAGCCAGTCGCTCGACCTTCTGGCATTCATGGGCCAGCCCTAGCAATGTCGGTTTACGCCAGTCATTGCGGCGCGCCAGGTAGGCGAGGCTTCGATCATAGAAGCCGCCGCCCATGCCCAGGCGTCCGCCAACATCGTCAAACCCCACCAATGGCAGCAGCACCAGGTCCAGCGCCCAGACTTTGCGTTGTCGTGCGAGGTTGTGCCTGGGTTCGAGGATACGGAAGCGATTGGGCTTGAGCTTTTCGCCTGGGCGGATGCGCTGGAACACCATTTTGGTTCGCGGCCAGGCACTGAGCACCGGCAGATAGGTGGCCTTGCCCCGACGTTGAGCCGCACGCAACAACAGGCGCGGATCGATTTCACCGTCGGTGGGCAGGTAAAGAGAGATGTGTTTGGCGCGGCGGAACAGCGGTTGCTGGGCCAATTGCTTGTACAGCCCGCGAGCCGCCTGGCGCTGCTGACTGGTTGTCAGTGCGCGGCGGGCCTTGCGCAGCATGCGTCGAAGTTGCGGTCGAGGGAGCAGCGCAGGTTCGGTCATGGATTTTGGCTTCGGCAATACGGTTACCTAAAGCGCCTCTGTAAAAAAGCAGAGCAGTAAAAACGCCGATGCCGGTATTAAAACCGGCATCGGACTGGAATCAGGCTCCCCGGATGTGCCGCTGTCGACTTAGCCCTTGAACCCGAAAGTTCAAGGTGGAAGACGCAGTAGGCTTTAAGGCTTTCCGTCTAGCGGACATGCACACCAGCCCAACGTGCGACTTCCAGGGTATAGCAAATCGGCTCAGGGACATCGCCAACTGGCAAGCACCCCAGGGAGTGATCAGAGTATACCGCAAGCGGTGACGCGAATCAGCCCTTGGTGACATCCGGATCAGTGGCGAGCACCAGATCGACGCGATCGAGCAGGTCGCGCACCTGTTCGCGGGTTGAACCGCTGGCCTGGATATCCGGTCGTTCTTCCTTGTGCAGCAAATCGTGCGTGATGTTCAGCGCGGCCATCACGGCGATGCGATCGGCGCCGATGACTTTGCCGCTGCTGCGGATTTCGCGCATCTTGCCGTCCAGGTAGCGAGCGGCGCTCACCAGGTTGCTGCGCTCTTCCTGGGGGCAGATGATCGAATATTCTTTGTCGAGGATCTGCACAGTGACGCTATTGCTTGAACTCATGAGTCTTGCTCCAGGGCCTTGAGGCGCGAAATCATCGATTCGACCTTACGCCGGGCGATTTCGTTTTTTTCAATGAGGTGCGCGCGTTCCTCGCGCCAGGTCTTTTCCTGAGCTAGTAAGAGTCCGTTTTGGCTCTTAAGTTGCTCGACTCGGGTAATCAACAGTTCGAGTCTGGCCATCAGCGCTTGCAGGTCGGTGTCTTCCATTGTGTCCACTGTTCGTCTGATGGGTGGTAACTGTAGGAGCGAGCATGCTCGCGATGAACCTGAGAACGCCGCGGGGTGTCAGGACCCCAGGGATATCGTTGACGACCATCGCGAGCGTGCTCGCTCCTACAGGGGTAGTCGATGTAGGATACAAGGCCTTCATTCTAGACATAGCGCCGTCTGGCGCCTAGCTGCCCATGACCATTCAGAATTCCCCGTACCAAGGCTTCGCCACCCTGCTGACCTCCAGCGGTCATAACGTCTCGCCTGCCGAACTGCACGGCCTGCTGCTCGGCCGCAGTTGCGCCGGCGCCGGTTTCGACGCCGAAGGCTGGCTGATCGACGCCGCCGAACTGCTCGAAAGCGAGCCGCAGGACAACGTTCGCAGCGCCCTGATCGGCCTGCAAGAGATGGTCAAGGGTGAGCTCACCGGCGACGACGTAACCGTGGTCCTGTTGCTGCCGACCGACGACGCTCCGCTGACCGAACGCGCCGTGGCTCTGGGCCAGTGGTGCCAAGGCTTCCTCAGTGGTTTCGGCTTGAATTGCCGCGACAGTAGCATGCTCAGCACTGAGGCAACTGAAGTGTTGCAGGATCTTGCAGCCATTTCCCAGGTGCAAGACGCGCTGGAAGAGTCCGAAGACGGCGAAACCGACTATATGGAAGTCATGGAGTACCTGCGCGTCGCGCCGCTGCTGCTGTTCTCGGAAACCAAGAAAGACGCAGCGGCTGCGGCCAAGCCGTCGCTGCACTGATCAATGCCAGGGAACGCCATCTGCCCATGATTCATATCCCGAAATCGGAATACAGCCGTCGCCGCAAGGCCCTGATGGCGCAGATGGAACCCAACAGCATCGCCATCCTGCCCGCCGCCGCGGTAGCCATCCGCAACCGCGACGTCGAGCACGTCTATCGCCAGGACAGCGACTTCCAGTACCTCAGCGGTTTTCCCGAGCCTCAGGCCGTGTTGGTCCTGATGCCAGGGCGCCTGCATGGTGAATACATCCTGTTCTGCCGTGAACGCAACGCCGAACGCGAGTTGTGGGACGGCCTGCGCGCCGGGCAAGAGGGTGCGATTCGCGACTTCGGTGCCGACGACGCCTTCCCGATCACCGATATCGACGACATCCTGCCCGGCCTTATCGAAGGCCGTGACCGCGTCTACTCGGCAATGGGCAGCAACCCGGAATTCGACCGGCACCTGATGGAATGGATCAACGTGATCCGCTCCAAGGCCAACCTCGGCGCCCAGCCGCCGAACGAATACGTTGCCCTGGATCACCTGCTGCACGACATGCGCCTGTATAAATCGGCGGCAGAGGTGAAGGTGATGCGCGAAGCCGCACGGATTTCCGCCCAGGCACACGTGCGTGCGATGCAGGCCAGCCGCGTCGGGTTGCATGAGTTCAGCCTGGAAGCCGAACTCGATTACGAGTTTCGCAAAGGCGGGGCGAAGATGCCGGCCTACGGCTCGATCGTCGCGGCGGGGCGCAATAGCTGCATCCTGCATTACCAGCAGAATGACGCGCTGCTCAAGGACGGCGATCTGGTGCTGATCGACGCCGGTTGCGAGATCGACTGCTACGCCAGCGACATCACGCGTACCTGGCCGGTCAACGGCAAATTCAGCGCAGAACAGAAGGCAATCTACGAATTGGTGCTGGCCGCCCAGGAAGCCGCGTTTGCCGAGATTGCCCCGAACAAGCACTGGAACCAGGCCCACGAAGCCACGGTGCGGGTGATTACCTCGGGCCTGGTCGAGCTGGGACTGATGCAGGGTAACGTCGACGAACTGATCGCCAGCGAAGCCTACAAGGCATTCTACATGCACCGCGCCGGTCATTGGCTGGGCATGGATGTGCATGACGTCGGCGAGTACAAGGTCGGTGGCGAATGGCGCGTGCTGGAAGTGGGCATGGCGCTGACCGTGGAGCCGGGGATCTACATTGCTCCGGACAACCAGAGCGTGGCGAAGAAATGGCGCGGCATTGGCGTGCGCATCGAGGACGATGTCGTGGTCACCAAGGCCGGCTGTGAAATCCTGACGAAAGGCGTACCGAAAACCGTCGCCGAGATCGAGGCCCTGATGGCGCAAGCACGGACACAAGCGGCATGAATCGAGTCAACCTGGCGATTATCGGTGGCGGCCTGGTCGGCGCCAGTCTGGCGTTAGCCTTGCAGGCCGGGGCAAAGGCCCGTGGCTGGAAGATCGTGCTGATCGAACCGTTTGCCCCCGGGGACAGCTATCAACCCAGTTACGATGCGCGTTCCACGGCGTTGTCCTTCGGTGCGCGGCAGATTTATCAGCGCCTGGGCGCCTGGCAGGAAATCTCCCGCCGCGCAGAGCCGATCAAGCAGATTCACGTCTCTGACCGTGGGCGTTTTTCCACGGCGCGACTGTCGGCGATGGAAGAGGGCGTTCCGGCGCTGGGGTATGTGGTGGAAAACGCCTGGCTTGGCCATTGCCTGTGGCAAGGCCTGGACCAGGACGTGATCAGTTGGCGTTGTCCGGCGGAAGTCACGCGCATGGAGCCGCTCACTGATGGCTACCGCCTGACCCTGAATGACGAAACCACGCTCGATTGCGACCTTGCGGTGCTCGCCGATGGCGGCCGTTCAGGCTTGCGCGAGCAACTGGGCATCGGCATCAAGAAACGCCCATACAACCAGAGCGCGCTGATCGCCAACATCACCCCGAGCGAAGCCCATGACGGCATGGCGTTCGAACGTTTCACCGACGACGGCCCAATGGCGTTCCTGCCGTTGCCGGACAATCGTTGCGCGCTGGTCTGGACCCGCCAGGGCATGGATGCACAGCGCCTGGCCGCCCTTGATGAGCGCAGTTTCCTGAGCGAGCTGCAGGGGGTGTTCGGTTATCGCCTTGGCACGTTGAAGCAAGTCGGTGTGCGGCACTTGTATCCGCTGGCGCTGGTGGAGGCCGAAGAGCAGGTGCGCTCGCACCTGGTGGTTCTCGGCAATGCTGCCCACAGCCTGCATCCGATTGCCGGCCAGGGGTTCAACCTGTCCCTGCGCGATGCCCAGGCGCTGGCCGATGCGCTGCTCGCCAGCGAACGTCTGCCGGGCGACTTCGCCACTTTGCAGGATTACCGCGAGCGCCAGCGATTGGACCAGAGCCTCACCGTGGGCTTCTCCGACCAGGTCACGCGCCTGTTCGGCAGTACTCAGCCGCTGGTCTCATTGGGCCGCAATCTGGGCCTGCTCGGTCTTGATCTGCTGCCGCCGGCCAAGCGCTGGTTCGCCCGGCAAGCCATGGGCCTGGGTACTCGCCCTGATGTTTAAGTGGCTGACGCGCAGGTTTGGCAAGGCCCGCTTGATGTGCCGGTTCATGAACCTCTATCCGCCGTACCTTGGTGCCGGGGTTCGGGTGCGGTACATCAGCGATGACTTTCGTGATGTCCAGGTGTCCATGGGCTTGAGTTGGTACAACCGCAACTACGTCGGCACGCAGTTTGGCGGCAGCCTGTATTCAATGGTCGATCCGTTCTTCATGCTGATGCTGATGGAAAACCTTGGTCGCGAGTACATCATCTGGGACAAGTCCGCCGACATCGATTTCATTGCGCCGGGCAAAGGCCCGGTATTCGCCCGTTTCAACATCGATGACACCTTGCTCGACGAGATCCGCCGGCAGACGGCGGAGGGCAAGAAGTACCTGCCGCAATTGCAGGTCGATATCCATGACGGCGCCGGCCACCTGGTGGCGCGTGTCGGAAAAACCCTTTACGTGCGGCTCAAGCCGCAAGCGAGACAGGCTTAAAGCATGGAAATGCGCGCAGATCTGCTGATTGTCGGGGCCGGAATGGTCGGCAGCGCCCTGGCGCTGGCGTTGCAGGACAGCGGGCTGGAAGTCCTGCTGCTCGATGGCAGCCCGTTGAGCGTCAAACCCTATGACCCGCAGGCGCCGTTCGAGCCGCGCGTGAGTGCATTGTCCATTGCCAGTCAGCGAATTCTCGAACGCCTGGGTGTTTGGGACGGTATTGCCAGCCGGCGCAGCAGTCCCTACAGCGACATGCACGTCTGGGACGGCAGCGGCACCGGGCAAATCCACTTTTCGGCGGCCAGCGTGCATGCCGATGCCCTGGGCCATATCGTCGAGAATCGTGTGGTTCAGGACGCCTTGCTCGACCGCTTGCACGACTGTGACCTGGGCATGCTGGCCAATGCGCGCCTGGAACAAATGCGCCGCTCCGGCGACGACTGGCTGCTAACCCTGGCCGATGGCCGCACCTTGCGCGCGCCGCTGGTGATCGCGGCGGATGGGGCCAACTCGGCGGTGCGACGCCTGACTGGTGTCGCCACGCGGGAATGGGATTACCTGCATCACGCCATCGTCACCAGCGTGCGCAGCTCTAAACCTCATCAAGCGACCGCCTGGCAGCGGTTTACCGACAATGGCCCGCTGGCGTTCCTGCCGCTTGAACGCGACGGTCAGCAGGATTGGTGCTCGATCGTCTGGTCGACCACGCCGAGCGAAGCCGGGCACTTGATGGAACTCGATGACGAGGATTTCTGTCGTGCGCTGGAGCGGGCCTTCGAAGGTCGACTTGGCACGGTACTGAGTGCGGACCCACGCCTGTGCGTGCCGCTGCGTCAGCGCCATGCCAAGCGGTACGTGGCAGAGGGCCTGGCCTTGATCGGCGATGCCGCGCACACCATTCACCCGCTGGCCGGGCAGGGCGTGAACCTCGGTTTCCTGGATGCTGCCGTGCTGGCCGAAGTGCTATTGCAAGCGGCAACCCGTGGCGAGCGACTGGCGGACGTGAAGGTGCTGAGCCGTTACGAACGTCGGCGGATGCCGCATAACCTGGCGTTGATGGCGGCAATGGAAGGTTTTGAACGGTTGTTCCAGGCTGACCCGTTGCCGGTGCGCTTGTTGCGTAATGTCGGGTTGAATTGGGTCGATCGGATGCCCGAGGCCAAGGCGCTGTTTGTGCGTGAGGCGTTGGGGTTGATCGGGGATTTGCCGGCGCTGGCCAAGGCCTGATGTCCTTGGTGTGGCTGATGGCCTCTTCGCGAGCAAGCCCGCTCCCACATGGGAATGCATTTCAAATGTGGGAGCGGGCTTGCTCGCGAAGGCGTCAGCACATTCACTATCAATTCCCGCTGTGCAACATCTGGTAACTCCTCCGGAAACTGTTCGATTGAGAAGCGAAATGTGAGTCCTTATCATTTGACCTCACTTTTTCAATCGAGAGACCGCTCCCATGTTGGCACCGAAGCGTCTACTGACCGCACTGGCCCTGACCCTGATCGGCAGCACCGCCGCCCAGGCCGCTGACGAGGTGGTGGTCTATTCCTCGCGCATCGATGAACTGATCAAGCCAGTGTTCGATGCCTACACCGCGAAAACCGGCACCCAGGTGAAGTTCATCACCGACAAGGAAGCGCCGCTGATGCAGCGAATCAAGGCCGAGGGTGAGAACACTCCCGCCGACCTGCTGCTGACCGTCGATGCCGGCAACCTCTGGCAAGCCGAGCAGATGGGCATCCTCCAGCCCTTCACCTCGAAAACCATAGACGCCAACATTCCGCTGCAATACCGTGCGGCCTCCCACGCCTGGACCGGCCTGAGCCTGCGGGCGCGGACCATCGCCTATTCCACCGACCGAGTGAAACCGGGCGAACTGACCACCTACGAAGCACTGGCCGACAAGAACTGGGAAGGCCGCCTGTGCCTGCGCACGGCGAAAAAGGTCTACAACCAGTCCTTGACCGCCACCCTGATCGAAGTGCACGGCGCCGAGAAAACCGAGCAGATCCTCAAGGGCTGGGTCAACAACCTGTCCACTGACGTGTTCTCCGACGACGTGGCAGTGCTCGAGGCCATCAATGCTGGCCAGTGCGACGTGGGCATCGTCAATACCTACTACTACGGTCGCCTGCACAAGCAAAAACCGGATCTGCCGGTTAAACTGTTCTGGCCGAACCAGGCGGATCGCGGCGTGCACGTCAACCTGTCGGGCATTGGCCTGATCAAGCACGCGCCGCATGCGGAAGCGGCCAAGGCCCTGGTGGAGTGGATGACCACGCCAGAGGCACAGAAGATCTTCGCTGATGTGAATCAGGAATACCCGGCCAACCCGACCGTGCAACCCTCCGCCGAAGTCGCTGCGTGGGGCAAGTTCGTCGCCGATACCCTGCCGGTGGAAGTTGCCGGCAAGCGCCAGGCCGAAGCGATTCGCATGATGGATCGCGCTGGCTGGAACTGAGTCGCCCGCAATAAAGAGCAAAAGATCGCAGCCTTCGGCAGCTCCTACAGGGTGATCACCGACCCAATGTAGGAGCTGCCGGAGGCTGCGATCTTTTTGCGTTTTCCCTACACTTCAAGATTTTGCGAGAGCTATACCTTGGCCCACCCCGCCCAACGCCGCTGGTATCCCCTGGTCTTCGCCATCGCTGCGCTGGTCCTGCTTCCCCTGAGTGTCCTGCTGCTGTCCTGGCAAGCCATCGACCCGCAGATCTGGTCCCACCTCTGGGAAACCCAGATGCCGCGCCTGCTGGGCAACACCCTGACCCTGGTATTCGGTGTCGGCGTTGGCGTCACGGTCCTGGGGGTGAGCCTGGCCTGGCTCACCAGCCTTTGCGAATTCCCCGGTCGGCGTTGGCTGGACTGGGCACTGATGCTGCCCTTTGCGATTCCGGCCTACGTGCTGGCATTCGTCTTTGTCGGGCTGCTGGATTTTGCCGGTCCCGTGCAAACCCTGTTGCGAGAGTGGTTCGGCAGCGGCCTGCGTTTGCCGCGTGTGCGCTCCACGGGAGGGGTGATCCTGGTCCTGGTGCTGGTCTTCTATCCTTACGTTTATCTGCTGGCGCGCACCGCTTTCCTGGCTCAGGGCAAGGGGCTGATGGAAGCGGCACGGGTGCTCGGTCAATCCCCATGGCAGGCGTTCTGGCGCGTGGCGATGCCCATGGCGCGCCCGGCCATCGGTGCTGGCGTAGCCTTGGCGCTGATGGAAACCCTGGCGGATTTCGGTGCCGTGTCAGTGTTCAACTTCGACACCTTCACCACCGCCATCTACAAGACCTGGTACGGGTTCTTCAGCCTCTCCAGCGCCGCGCAACTGGCCAGCCTGTTGCTGCTGGTGGTGATGCTCGTGCTCTACGGCGAGCGGCGTGCCCGCGGCGCCAACCGTGCGAGCAATGAACGGCCACGGGTCAAGGCGTTGTATCACCTGCGCGGTCTCAAGGCACTGTTGGCGACGGGGTGGTGCGCTCTGGTGTTCGCCTGCGCCTTTGTCATTCCTATGCTGCAGCTGGTGGTGTGGTTCTGGCAGCGCGGTCGCCTGGATCTGGATGAGCGTTACACCGGCCTGATCATTCACACGTTGTACCTGGGGGCGATGGCGGCGTTGATCACCGTCAGTGTCGCCCTGGTATTGGCGTTTGCCCGGCGGCTGGCGCCGACCCGGGGGATTCGCGCCGGGGTGAGCCTGGCCAATCTTGGCTACGCCTTGCCCGGATCGGTGCTGGCGGTTTCGATCATGCTGGCGTTCAGTTACCTCGATCGCGTGTTGGTGATCCCGCTCTCCGGCTGGCTCGGCGGGGCTGGCAAGCCGTTGTTGCTGGGCAGTCTGTTGGCGCTGCTGCTAGCTTACCTGGTGCGCTTCATCGCTGTGGCCTACGGTCCGCTGGAAAGCAGTCTGGCGCGTATACGGCCATCTTTGCCCGAAGCGGCACGTAGCCTGGGCGTCAGTGGGCCGCGACTGTTTTTCAAAGTGTATCTACCTTTGCTGCTCCCCGGTTCGATGAGCGCGGCCTTGCTGGTGTTCGTCGATGTGCTCAAGGAAATGCCCGCGACCCTTCTGATGCGCCCGTTCGGCTGGGACACGCTGGCGGTGCGGATTTTCGAAATGACCAGTGAAGGTGAGTGGGCGAGGGCGTCTTTACCGGCCTTGACCCTGGTTTTGGTCGGGCTGCTACCAGTCATCGGATTGATACGACGTTCGGCGCATCGAAACAGCTAGGTGCCAGTCCTACACCTTGCGGCTACAATGCGCGGCATTCGGTGCGGTCCGTCTGACAGATAAGGTAGTGAAAGCGGCTGGAAGCCTTTTATTTCAAGGTTCCCGCACAAATTATCACTCGACCGCACCTTCGCCACGCCCGGAAGGAGAAACCCATGGGACAGCGTACGCCTCTGTATGACCTTCATCTTGCCCTCGGCGCGAAGATGGTCGATTTTGGCGGTTGGGATATGCCTCTGCATTATGGATCCCAGGTCGAGGAGCACCATCAAGTGCGCCGCGATTGCGGTGTTTTTGATGTATCCCACATGACCGTGATCGATGTCGACGGCCCCCAGGCCAAGGCTTGGCTCCAGCATTTGCTGGCCAACGACGTCGAACGCCTGCATAAACCCGGTACCGCGTTGTACAGCACCATGCTCAATGAGCGCGGCGGTATCGTCGACGACATGATCGTCTATCGTCTCGAAAGCGGTTACCGCTTGGTGGTCAACGCCTCCACCCGCGACCAGGACCTGGCGTGGATGCAGGCGCATCTCGATGGTTTCGACGTACAGCTCAACGAGCGATCCGAATTGGCAATGCTGGCCATTCAAGGCCCCCATGCCCGGCACAAGATTGCCGAGCTGGTGAGCCAGGCACGCGGCGCACTGATCCAGAAACTCAAGCCGTTCGAAGGTCGGCCCGACGGTGACTGGTTCATCGCACGCACCGGCTACACCGGTGAAGACGGCCTGGAAATCATTCTGCCTGCCGACCAGGCGCCGGGGTTCTTCAACGATCTGGTGGGGGCGGGCATTTCCCCCATAGGCCTGGGCGCGCGCGACACCCTGCGGGTCGAGGCGGGCATGAACCTGTACGGTCAGGACATTCACCAGGACGTTTCCCCGCTGGCCTCCAATATGGCCTGGAGCATCGCGTGGGAGCCTTCCACTCGCCAGTTCATCGGCCGTCCGGCGCTGGAAGCCGAGCGCAGCGGTGGCGTACAACATAAACTGGTCGGTCTGGTCCTTGAGGAACGCGGGGTTTTGCGCGCTCATCAGGTGGTTCGCATCGCCAATGTTGGCGAAGGGGAGATCACCAGTGGTAGTTTCTCTCCTACGCTAAGCAAGTCCATTGCACTGGCGCGGGTGCCGATGGCCACCGCCGACCGCGCGGAAGTGGAAATCCGTGGCAAGTGGTACCCGGTCCGAGTGGTCAAGCCGACCTTCGTGCGCCATGGCAAAACCTTGATCTAACCTTTCCCGGCGGATGTTGACCGCCGATAAATTTCCTGAGGACACAGAACATGAGCAATATCCCTGCCGACCTGCGTTTTGCCGAGAGTCACGAATGGGCTCGCCTGGAAGCCGATGGCACCGTCACCGTGGGCATCAGCGATCACGCGCAGGAAGCGCTGGGTGATGTGGTGTTCGTTGAGCTGACTGAAGTCGGCAACGTCTTCGCCGCCGGTGATCAGTCTGGTGTGGTGGAGTCGGTCAAGGCCGCTTCCGACATCTATTCCCCGGTTGCCGGTGAAGTGATCGCGGTCAACGAAGCTCTGAGCGGTGAGCCTGAGTTGCTCAACTCCGACCCGTACGGCGCGTGGATCTTCAAGCTCAAGCCAAGCAACACGGCTGACCTGGACAAGCTGCTTGATGCAGCGGGTTACAAGGCCGCCATCGGCGAGTAAGCCTTCAGCGTTATCTCAAAGCCCCGACCTGTCGGGGCTTTTTTGCTTCTGGCGATTTTTCCCCTTTAGGAGCGAGCACGCTCGCGATGGTCGTCAACGATGACGCTGGAAGCCTGACACCCCGCGGTGTTCTCAGGTTCATCGCGAGCATGCTTGCTCCTGCAAGGGTTCGGGTCTGGCATCGACTGCTATGCTGGATTGACCGAGTTGCATCGACGCTGAGCGCCAGCCAAGAGAGAGCCCGTCATGTCCCAGTTGCCGTCCCTGAGCCAGTTACGCGACCCCAATGCCTTTCTTCGCCGCCACCTTGGCCCTGATGCCGCCGAGCAGCAGGCGATGCTCGACAGCCTTGGCCTCGGCAGCCGGGTCGAATTGATCGAGCAGACGGTCCCGCCGGGAATCCGCCTGAACCGACCACTCGACCTGCCGCCAGCCCTCGACGAAGAAGCCGCACTGGCCAAGCTGCGCGGTTACGCTGAGCAAAACCAGGTCTGGACCAGCCTGATCGGCATGGGCTATCACGGCACGTTGACCCCCGCCGTCATCCTGCGCAACGTCCTGGAAAATCCCGGCTGGTACACCGCGTACACGCCCTATCAACCGGAAATCGCCCAAGGCCGGCTTGAAGCGCTGTTGAATTTCCAGCAGTTGACCATCGACCTCACGGGACTTGAACTGGCCAACGCCTCGCTGCTGGATGAAGCCACTGCGGCCGCGGAAGCCATGGCCCTGGCCAAGCGGGTTGCCAAGTCGAAAAGCAATCTGTTCTTTGTCGACGAAAACTGCCATCCGCAGACCATTTCCGTGGTGCAGACCCGTGCCGAAGGCTTCGGGTTCGAGCTGATCGTCGACGCTGTGGATAACTTGAAACAGCACCAGGTATTTGGTGCACTGCTGCAATATCCCGACACCCACGGCGAGATCCGTAATCTACGTCCGCTGATTGATCATCTGCATGCCCAGCAGGCGCTGGCGTGTGTCGCCACTGATTTGCTGAGCCTGCTGCTGCTCACCCCGCCGGGGGAGCTGGGTGCCGACGTGGTGTTCGGTTCATCCCAGCGTTTTGGCGTGCCCATGGGTTACGGCGGCCCTCACGCGGCGTTTTTCGCCAGCCGTGACGAGTACAAGCGGGCGATTCCCGGCCGCATCATCGGCGTGTCAAAAGACGCCCGCAGCAACGTTGCCCTGCGCATGGCGCTGCAAACCCGCGAGCAGCATATCCGTCGTGAAAAGGCCAACTCGAACATCTGCACCGCTCAAGTGCTGCTGGCCAATATCGCCAGCTTCTACGCGGTTTATCACGGCCCCGAAGGGCTGAAACGGATTGCCCAGCGCGTCCATCGGCTGACCTGCATCCTTGCCGCGGGCCTTGAGCGCAAGGGCATTACCCGTCTCAACCAACAATTCTTCGACACCCTGACCCTGGAGGTCGGTGGCACCCAGACCGCAATCATCGAAAGCGCCCAGGCCGCGCAAATCAACCTGCGCATTCTGGGGCGTGGGCAATTGGGTGTGAGCCTCGACGAAACCTGCGATGAAACCACGGTGGCGAAACTGTTCGACCTGTTCCTGGGGGCCGATCATGGGCTCAGTGTCGACGAGCTGGACGCTGAAACCCTGGACGGCGGCATTCCCGACACGCTGGCACGGACCTCGCCCTATCTGCGCCACCCGGTGTTCAACGCCCACCACAGCGAAACCGAGATGCTGCGCTACCTCAAGCAACTGGAAAACAAGGATCTGGCACTCAATCAATCGATGATCCCGCTGGGCTCGTGCACCATGAAGCTCAACGCCACCAGCGAAATGATCCCGATTACCTGGCCGCAGTTCGCCAACCTGCACCCGTTTGCGCCCAGAGAACAGGCCCTCGGTTATTCATTGATGATCGAAGAACTGGAGCGCTGGCTTTGCGCGATTACCGGTTTTGATGCGATCTGCATGCAGCCCAACTCCGGGGCCCAGGGCGAATATGCCGGCCTGCTGGCGATCCGCAAATACCACGAGAGCCGCCAGCAGGGCGGGCGGGATGTCTGCCTGATTCCTTCGTCGGCCCACGGCACCAATCCGGCCTCGGCGCAGATGGCCGGGATGCGCGTGGTGATCGTCGAGTGTGACGAGGCGGGCAACGTCGATCTGGAGGACCTGAAAGACAAGGCCGCCCAGGCCGGGGATAAGCTGGCGTGCCTGATGGCGACTTATCCATCGACCCACGGCGTGTATGAAGAAGGCATCAGCGAAATCTGTGAAGTTATCCACAGCCACGGCGGCCAGGTGTACATGGACGGCGCGAACCTCAACGCCCAGGTCGGGCTGGCGCGCCCGGCGGACATTGGCGCCGATGTGTCACACATGAACCTGCACAAGACCTTCTGCATTCCCCATGGCGGCGGCGGGCCGGGCATGGGGCCGATTGGCGTGCGCGCCCACCTGGCGCCGTTCGTGGCCAATCACCCGGTCGTGCCTATCGAAGGACCGCAACCACAGAATGGCGCAGTCAGTGCGGCGCCCTGGGGCAGTGCCAGCATCCTGCCGATCAGCTGGATGTACATCGCCATGATGGGGCCGCAATTGGCCGACGCCAGTGAAGTGGCGATCCTGGCGGCCAATTACCTGGCGCGGCACCTGTCCGGCGCGTTTCCGGTCCTCTACACCGGCCGCAACGAGCGAGTGGCCCACGAATGCATTCTCGACCTGCGCCCCCTCAAGGCGCTGACCGGCATCAGCGAGGAGGACGTTGCCAAGCGCCTGATGGACTACGGCTTCCATGCACCCACCATGTCGTTCCCGGTGCCGGGAACGTTGATGGTCGAGCCCACCGAAAGCGAATCGAAGGCAGAGCTGGACCGTTTTATCGGCGCGATGCTGAGCATCCGCGCGGAAATTACCGAGGTGCAGAACGGCAACTGGCCGGCCGAGGACAACCCGTTGAAGCGAGCGCCGCATACGCTGGCGGACATCACTGGCGTGTGGGAACGGCCTTACAGCATCGTGCAGGCGGTCACACCGGATGCGCACACCAAGGCGCACAAGTATTGGCCGGCGGTGAACCGGGTGGACAATGTCTACGGCGACCGGAACCTGTTTTGTGCGTGTGTGCCGCTGGACGAATACCGTTAGGCAAGGTCAAAAGATCGCAGCCTGCGGCAGCTCCCACATGGTAATGCGATCCCCCGTAGGAGCTGCCGCAGGCTGCGATCTTTGCTTTTAAACGTCCATAAAAAATGCCGCTCATATGGGCGGCATTTTTTGTTCGGCAACCTTATTCCGAAGCCACGGCATTCTTCGCCAGGATCGCATTCGCCAGTTCCATATCCGTGGCCTGCAAACCCGGGTTGTCGGCGCGGACTTTCTGCATTGCCGCTTCCAGGTACGGGCCGCGGATGCTGCCGTCACTGGCCACAAAGCTGCCGGCATCGTCCTGGGCCGCGACGATCATCTTGTTATCCTTGAACGTCAGGTAGGTCGAGCCGGTGGTTGCACCGGAGGTAAGGACGTTACGCCAAAAGCTATCAGCCATCGCCGAGCCGACAGGCAGGGACAACAAGGCGATGGTAGCGACAGCAACTTTGAAACGCATGATGGGTGACTCCACTGATTAACTGCGATGTTGGATTGTCGACCCCCAATCGAGTTCCGTAACGGTCCACCTACTTCTGCTCGCTCTGCGGAGTCACCCGCAACACCTCCTCAATCGTCGTCAGGCCCGCCGCCACTTTCTGCGCCCCCGACAGTCGCAGGCTGCGCATGCCCTCCTTGAACGCCTGGCGCCGCACCGCCAGCAAGTCAGTGTCGGGATTGATCAGCGCCTTCAAGCCGTCGCTCAATTGCATGATTTCGTACACCCCGGCACGACCGTGGTAGCCGGTATCGCGACATTCCAGGCAGCCAATGGCGCGCTGGGCGTTGCCAGGCAAGGGGGCCTGCCAGGGCCGGGTCAGGGTTTGCCAGTCTTCCTCGCCCAGGGTTTGCGGGGCCTTGCAGTGTGGGCACAGGGTGCGCACCAGGCGTTGGGCCATCACGCCGAGTACGGTGGCCTTGATCAGGTAGTGCGGCACGCCCAGTTCCAGTAACCGGCTGATGGCGCTGGGTGCATCGTTGGTGTGCAGCGTCGATAACACCAGGTGCCCGGTGAGGGCCGCCTGGATGGCCATCTCGGCGGTTTCCAGGTCGCGGATCTCGCCGATCATGATGATGTCCGGGTCTTGCCGCATCAGCGCCCGGACACCGGCGGCGAAAGTCAGGTCGATGTTGTGCTGGACCTGCATCTGGTTGAACGCCGGCTCGACCATTTCTATCGGGTCTTCGATAGTGCAGAGGTTGACTTGCGGCGTCGCCAGTTTTTTCAGCGTGGTGTAGAGCGTAGTGGTCTTGCCCGAACCGGTCGGCCCGGTGACCAGGATAATGCCATTGGGCTGGCGGGTCATGTCCTGCCAGCGCCGCAGGTCATCGGCGGAAAAACCCAACTGATCGAAATCCTTGAGCAGCACTTCCGGGTCAAAGATCCGCATGACCATTTTTTCGCCGAAGGCCGTGGGCAAGGTCGAGAGCCGCAACTCGACTTCTCCACCCTCCGGAGTCTTGGTTTTCACCCGGCCGTCCTGGGGTTTGCGTTTCTCCGCAACGTTCATTCTGCCCAGGCTTTTGAGGCGACTGACGATGGCCATGGTCACCTGGGGCGGGAATTGGTAGACGTTGTGCAATACGCCGTCGATGCGGAAGCGCACCGTGCCCTGTTCGCGTCGGGGCTCGATGTGGATATCGCTGGCGCGCTGCTGGAAGGCGTACTGGAACAGCCAGTCGACGATATTGACGATGTGCGCGTCGTTGGCGTCGGGCTCCTGGTCGCTGGCGCCGAGGTTGAGCAACTGCTCGAAATTGCCCAGGTGGCTGACCTGCTGATCGGCGCTGTTCGCGCCGCTGACCGATTTGGCCAGGCGAAAGAACTCCACGCTGAAACGCTGGATGTCCACCGGGTTGGCCACCACGCGCTTGATCGGCAACTTCAGCACGTGGGCCAGGTCTGCTTCCCAACCCGTTACATAAGGCTGGGCGCTGGCGATGGTTACTGCGTCGCGATCGACCGACACCGCGAGAATCTTGTGGCGCTGGGCGAAGGCGTAGGACATCAGCGGCGTCACGGCCGCGACGTTGATTTTCAGCGGATCGATCCGCAGGTAAGGCTGGCCCGCCTGCTGGGATAGCCACAGGGTCAGGCTTTCAAGGTCGAGGTGCTTGCCCGGACGGCTGAGGTCGTCCAGGTGTTGGCTGGCGATGAACTCCAGCGGGTGTATCTGGCCATCGGCGGCGTGACGGCGTCGGGCGTTCAACGCCTGTTCGGCCGAGTCCTGGCTGACAAAGCCCTGGGCGACCAGTTCACGCAGCACATCATTGAGGTCCAGCCAGCGGTCCTGAAGGGCGATTTGAACGGACATGCGGGCTCCTTTTGAAAACAGTGCGCAAAGGATAGTCGTGACCCTGCAAGCCGTTGGGCCACTACCCGACGAAGCCGTATCGGGGTTTTTCAGCCCGCCGCCAGAACCGCTTCTCCCCAGGCGCAATCCGCCGCTTGCAGATCGACCGAACAGACGCTGATCAGGTTGCGCAGTTTTTGCGCAATCACCTGGGCGCGATGCCAGCTCAAGCCGTCGACGACCACATCGATGGCCAGCAAATCGTCGTGACGCTGCACCTGCACCTGCTGCGGGGTCAGGCACTGCAAGGCGAACAGGTTGAGCGCGCGGCATAACAGGTCCGGTTCGGCTTCGGCGAGCAATTGATAGTGAACGCGGCAATGGGTGTTGCCGGCATTCCAGGCATCGGCGCGGGTTAGCGAGGTATTCACGGCTTCCAGGTAAGGCATGCTCGATCTCCAATCTGACTGGAGAAATTTTTACATTCGGCGGCGGGTATTTCTTATCTATGATTGGACATATTCGCGTTATGTTGAATTAAGTAATTCGCAAGATCATCATTTGAAGGTTTTTTTATGCATAGCGAGTTGGACAGCTACGACCGTAGGATTCTCGCCTTGCTGCAGGAGGATGCTTCGCTTTCAAGCGCGCAGATCGCCGAACAGGTGGGGCTTTCGCAGTCACCCTGTTGGCGGCGGATTCAGCGAATGAAAGAGGAGGGGATCATTCGCAGCCAGGTCACCTTGCTCGACCGCAAGAAAATCGGCCTGAACACGCAGATTTTTGCCCAGGTAAAACTCAACGCCCATGGCCGTTCGAACTTCACCGAGTTCACCGAGGCCATTCGAGGTTTTCCTGAAGTATTGGAGTGCTACGTGCTGATGGGGGCGGTGGACTTCATGTTGAGGATCGTCGCGGCGGATATCGAGGCGTACGAGCGGTTCTTCTTCGAGAAGCTGTCGCTGGTGCCGGGGATACAGGAGGTGAACTCGATCGTGGCGTTGTCGGAGATCAAATCGACGACCAGTTTGCCGGTGTTGCGGTAAAGCAAAAGATCGCAGCCTGCGGCAGCTCCTACAGGGGTACACAATTCTATGTAGGAGCTGCCGAAGGCTGCGATCTTTTAGCGGTGTTACAGACGCAGAAGCATCTTCCAGGCACGATTCTGATAAACCGCGATCGCCTGCTGCTTGCGCGCATCCAGGGTTTCGTCGGTGATCGGCTCGTTGGCCAGTTGCGCCAGCTTGTTCAGCTCGCCGTAGAGGCGATCCATTTCCGGGATCTCCAGCACGTTGCGTGCGTGGTGCAACCAGACCTGAATGCGCTCGATACGCGGCAGTTGCTCGGCCAGGTCTTCCGGCTGTTGCTGGTAGCGCTGCAATTGCAGCGAGGTGGCTTCCTCGCCCAGCAGGCGCGGCAGCCAGCTGCCCAATTGCGCGGCGCCCTGGCGATTGCCCCGGGTATTACGCTCGGCGGTCCAGGTGCGGGCCAGCAACCAACGCGAGGTGTTCAGGGAGAACAAGCCCCAACGCGGGTCTTCGAGTTCTTCGAGGAACTGCTCCGGCGCGGCTTTGCGAACGTCTTCATCGTCCAGGCCAGCCTGTACCAGCGGGCGCCAGTCTTCCAGCAGGGCGTCGAGGGCGACACGCAAATCGTGGGTCGACTGGCGCGGTGCGGCTTGACCGAGGCTGCTGATCAGCGCGCGCATTTCAGCCAGGTTCTCGACCCAGTCCTGCAACAGGCGCCAGTGGCCATTGAAACGATACTGCTCGGCCAGGCGCTGGCTGCTGCCCAGCAAGTGCCAGCTGAGTGCGGCGAAGGCGTCGTCCAGTGGCGTTTCGGCGCTGATCTGCGGTGCCGGCAGGCTCAAGGAGTAACTGTGGGCGTCGTACAGGCGATAGCCACGTTCGGCCTTGCTGATGTCGCATGGCATCAGCGCCAGTTTTTCAGCCAGTTCGGCGGCCAGTTCCAGCAGCGCAGCGGGTTCGCCTTCGCGCAATTCCAGTTCCAGTTCGCAGATTTCTTCTTTTTGCTTGCCGACCACCACGTGGCCCAGGTCCAGTGCCGCTTCGATGACCACTTTGGTCTTGCCGCGGCCCCAGGCGATTTCCGCGCGCTCGCGGACGAAGTCGGTGGTGAAGATGGCTTTCAGGGTTTTCTTGTCCAGCTCGGCCAGTTCTTCGGGCCAGCATTCGCCGTCCAGTTTTTTCAGGTCGAGCTTGGCTTTGGGCAGGTTCCAGTCGTACTCGTTACGTACGGACAGGCCAGCGACGCTTTGGCCGCGGGTCTTGAGGGTCTGGATCACTTCTTCGCCATCCTTGCGCAGGCGCAGGGCGACTTTGGCCCGGGCCAGGTCACGCTCAGGGGTGTCGAAGTATTGATTCATCAACTCACGGCGTTCCCAGCCACTTTTGTTGCGTTTTTTCAGTAACGGGTGCTCGCGCAGGGCGGCGAGGGTTTCGCGGCTGACGCGGAGCTTGATTTCGGTTTCTTTCTGCATGGCCGGAAAATCCAGGATCGGGAGCGCAGCCGGGGGAAAAGGTGGCTGCCAAGGTCGTGCAGTGTACAGGACTCAACCTGCCTACGCCGTGCGACGGTTTATTCCTGTCACCGGATGGCTCTATGATGGACTTCAATTCGGGAGTTGGAGTCAGCGATGCCTTTGCCGTCCATGAAAGATCAGTTCGCTGCACTGATCGCTGCGCCATCCGTCAGTTGCACCCAGCCAAGCCTCGATCAATCCAATCGTCCGGTGATCGACTTGCTGGCCGCCTGGCTCGGTGATCTGGGTTTTGCCTGCGACATCCAGCAGGTCAGCCCCGGCAAATTCAACTTGCTGGCCAGTTTTGGCAGTGGCCCCGGCGGGCTCGTGCTGGCCGGTCACAGTGATACGGTGCCATTCGATGGCGCGTTGTGGCAGACCGACCCCCTGAAGCTGACTGAGGTCGACGGGCGCTGGGTCGGCCTGGGCAGTTGCGACATGAAGGGCTTTTTCGCCCTGGCCATCGAAGCCGTCCGGCCGCTGCTCGACCAACCGTTCAAGCAGCCGCTGCTGATCCTTGCCACCTGCGATGAAGAAAGCTCGATGTCCGGCGCCCGGGCACTGGCCCAGGCGGGACGGCCGCTGGGACGTGCAGCCGTGATCGGCGAGCCGACCGGGCTCAAGCCGATCCGCATGCACAAAGGCATCATGATGGAGCGCATCGATATCCTCGGGCAGAGCGGCCACTCCTCGGACCCGCGCCTGGGGCACAGCGCACTCGAAGCCATGCACGATGCCATCGGTGAACTACGCGGCTTGCGCCTGTTGTGGCAGCGTGAATTCCGTAATCCGCAATTCAGCGTGCCGATGCCGACCATGAACTTCGGCTGCATCCATGGTGGCGACAACCCCAACCGCATCTGCGGCCAGTGTTCGCTGGAGTTCGATCTGCGGCCGTTGCCGGGCATGGATCCCAAGATCCTGCGAGCCGATATTTCGCAGAAGCTCAAGGCGATTGCCGAGCGGCACCAGGTAAAAATCGATTACGCACCGCTCTTCCCCGAAGTGCCTCCTTTCGAGCAGGCTGAGGATGCGGAACTGGTACGCATTGCCGAAAAGCTCACCGGCCATGGCGCCGAAGCAGTGGCATTTGGCACCGAAGCGCCTTATCTTCAGCGACTTGGCTGCGAAACACTGGTGCTTGGCCCGGGCGATATCGCCTGTGCCCACCAACCGGGGGAATTCCTCGAAATGTCACGTTTGCAGCCTACGGTGCATCTATTACGACAGTTGATTGAACATTACTGCCTGACGCCGGCCCAAAAATCGGTACCAACCGGTTGAATGCGCAGTTTAAATTGCCGGTGTCCCAACCCGTATTCATGAGGAGAGCGCGCGTGTCGCCAAGCCTGTTCCGACGATAACCATCAGCCCGCTGTGCGTTTTCTGTTCCGCCCTTTTTTCGGCTGCTATTTATTACAGGCCCAGGTTCATGCCCGAATACGTCAATTGGCTTCGTCACGCTTCGCCCTACATCAACGCCCACCGCGATTGCACCTTTGTCGTCATGCTGCCCGGCGATGGCGTTGAACACCCTAACTTCGGCAACATCGTCCACGACCTGGTGTTGTTGCACAGCCTGGGCGTGCGCCTGGTGCTGGTGCACGGTTCGCGCCCGCAAATCGAAGCACGCCTCGAGTCTCGCGGCCTGACCCCGCATTACCACCATGGAATGCGCATTACCGATGCGGCGACCCTGGAGTGCGTGATCGATGCGGTCGGCCAACTGCGCATCGCCATCGAAGCGCGGCTGTCCATGGACATGGCGTCTTCGCCGATGCAAGGCTCGCGCCTGCGGGTGGCCAGCGGCAACCTGGTGACGGCGCGTCCCATCGGCGTGCTTGAAGGTGTCGACTATCACCACACCGGTGAAGTGCGTCGGGTTGACCGCAAGGGCATCAATCGCTTGCTGGACGAGCGCTCCATCGTGCTCTTGTCGCCACTGGGCTATTCGCCGACCGGCGAAATTTTCAACCTCGCTTGTGAAGATGTCGCCACGCGCGCGGCCATCGACCTGGGCGCAGACAAACTGCTGCTGTTTGGCGCCGACCTTGGTTTGATCGATGAACACGGCAGGCTGGTACGCGAACTGCGTCCGCAGCAGGTGCCGGCGCATTTGCAGCGTCTGGGCAGCAATTACCAGGCCGAGCTGCTGGATGCCGCCGCTGAAGCCTGCCGTGGCGGCGTGGCCCGCAGCCATATCGTCAGCTATGCCGAAGACGGTGCGCTGCTGACCGAGCTGTTTACCCGTGACGGTGGCGGTACGCTGGTGGCCCAGGAGCAATTCGAGGTGGTGCGCGAAGCGGCCATCGAAGACGTCGGCGGCTTGCTGGACTTGATCAGCCCGCTGGAAGAGCAGGGCATCCTGGTACGCCGCTCCCGCGAAGTACTCGAGCGTGAGATCGAGCAGTTCAGCGTGGTCGAGCGTGAGGGCATGATCATCGCCTGCGCGGCGCTGTATCAGATCGCCGATTCCGATGCCGGAGAGTTGGCGTGCCTGGCGGTGAACCCGGAGTACCGTCATGGCGGTCGCGGTGATGAGCTTCTCGAGCGCATTGAAACCCGTGCACGGGCCCAGGGGTTGAAAACCTTGTTCGTCCTCACCACGCGCACGGCTCACTGGTTCCGCGAGCGTGGCTTCGTGCCGAGCAGCGTCGATCGTCTGCCGTCGGCACGGGCGTCGCTGTACAACTACCAGCGTAACTCGAAGATCTTCGAAAAAGCCTTGTGATTGTGCGGTCACGGTCGACCGGATCGTTCCCAAGCTCTGCGTGGGAACGCCTCAACGGACGCTCCGCGTTTGGCTTCTGAGTGGGGACGCGGAGCGTCCCGGGCTGCATTCCCACGCGGAGCGTGGGAACGATCAAGTGCAGGGGGGGTTATTGCTGCACGAATTTTGCGCTGACATACGGTGAGTAATCCGGCAGCACCGTTTCAACCTTCCCCTGTTCCTTCAAGAATTTCGCCGTCTCGCCAATCGCTTGCGCCGTTCCGCCGGCCAGCAGGGCGCTGGTCTGTTGTGCCTTGGCATCCGGGAACGCGGACCCGGCCAGCAATTCCGGTACATCGGCTGCATTGGCTCCGGTCAATTTGGCGATTTTCTGCACCGGTACCGAATCCTCGGTCCAGCTGTCCTTATGCGCCGCATAGTCGGCAAATGAGTCGAGGGTGACCTTGGCGAACCGGGCGATGACCTCTGGGTGCTTCTCGGCGTAATCCTTGCGCGCTACCCAGACTTCGAAGGTCGGTGCACCCCATTGGCCGACTTGTGCGGCATCGGTCAAGGTCTTGCCGGTCTTGCGGATTTCCCCCAGGGCTGGCGACCACACAAATGCGCCATCAATGTCTCCACGCTTCCAGGCGGCGGCGATTTCTGCCGGTTGCAGGTTCACCACTTTGACTTTCGACGCGTCCAGGCCCCAGTGCTTAAGCGCGCCCAACAGGCTGTAGTGGGATGTGGAAACGAACGGCGTGGCGATGGTCTTGCCGATCAGATCTTGCGGTTTTGCGATACCACTGCCATTGCGCACCACCAAGGCTTCGGCGGCATTGATCTGTGCGGAAACGAGGAACGCGACGATCGGCAGATTGCGCGAGGCCGCGGCGGCCAGTGGGCTGGAGCCGAGGTTGCCGATTTGCACGTCGCCGGAAGCAATGGCGGTGACCACTTCCGGGCCACTGTTGAAGCGCCGCCAGTCGATTTTCTCGCCAATGGTTTTTTCATAAAGGCCATCGGCCTGGGGGACTTTGCTTGGATCAATGCCGGTCTGGTAGCCAACCGTGAGGTTTGCCGCATGGGTGGAAAAAGAAAATACGAGCGATACACAAACTGTAACAAATGGCTTGGATAGTGCGCGTCTGATCGACATGGCATTGGCCTTTATGAAAGGTTTTGTTTCGGAATTGCTTACAAACCTAATCGATCTAAAAAACGCCTAATAAATACCATTTAGGAATTAGCTTATGAGCCGGAGGCTCTAGCCTGAGGAAAGGCAAAAAATGAGCGAAATTCCTAAACGGTATGAGAAAAGAAACCATCCATTCTTTTCAGGTTTATGACGAAAGCATGACCGGCAAGGACCAAAAAATCGGGGATTAGACTATGGTCGTAGACACATGTAGTTACGATTGACTTGTGGGTCACGCTCTGGCGCTAATCGCGCATCTTAGATTCCAGGCATATGACCCGGAACCAGGACCAATAAGAATTAGAGACGAGAGGAGTTTAAACAATGAACAAGTCGACCTTGACCCTGGCCGTGGCCGTAGGGGTTCTGGCGCAGCAGGCAGGCGCCGTCGGTTTCATCGATGACAGCAAGGCTTCCGTTAGTTCGCGCACCTATTATTTCGACTCGGATAAGCGTGAAGGTGCCAGTACGCCTGCCAACCGGCAGCGTGAAGCGGCGGAAGGCCTGAAGTTCGATTACCAGTCGGGCTTCACCCAAGGCACCGTTGGCTTCGGTATCGACGCCCAGGCACTGGTCGGCATCCATCTGGACGGCGGCAAGGGCCATCACCCGGACAACAACTCCTTCTCCCCTAGCGATTCCGATGGTTCGGCAGAGAGTTCGTGGAGCCGTTTGGCGGGCAACGTCAAGGCACGCGTCTCGAAGACCGAGGCCCACTACGGTGGTGCCTTGCAGCCCAACATGCCTATCCTGATCGCGAACGACAGTCGCGTACTGCCACAAACCTTTGAGGGTGGCACCATCACCTCGAAGGAAATCGACAACGTGACCTTCAACGTCGGTCAACTCGAGCACGCGACGGGTCGCGCCTCCTCGAACAGCACTGGCCTGTCTGTGGCTGGCGCTACCCAGGACAGCAACCAGTTCCGTTACGCCGGTGCTGACTGGAAGGTCACCAAGGACCTGTTGCTGCAGTACTACTACGCGAACCTGGAAGACTTCTACAAGCAGAACTTCCTCGGCCTGGTGCACGTTTACCCGATCGCGCCTAACCAGTCGTTCAAGACTGACATTCGCTACTTCGACAGCAGCTCCGATGGCAAGAACGGCAGCGGCCAGGCGGGCTACCGGTTCAACAACAACAACGGCTTCGCCAAGACGCCGGGCGAGGTCGATAACAAGACCTGGAGCGCCACGTTCACCTATACCCTGGGTGGCAGTGCATTCCTGCTCGGGCATCAGCGTGTCAACGATGACGGCGGCTTTGTTTTCCTGAACCAGGCCAACGTTGTCGATGGTAACGGACGCAACGAAGGTGCTGGCGGCGCCAGCTTCTACTCGTTTACCGATGCCACCGTCGGCAGCTTTATCCGTGCCGGTGAAAACACCACCTACGGTCAGTACTCTTATGACTTCGCTTCGCTGGGTGTTCCAGGTTTGAAAGCGTCGGCTGCTTACCTGTACGGCCAGGACATCAAGGCCACCAACGGCGTGGGCAAGGACCTGAACGAGCGCGAGACCGACCTGCGTGTGGATTACGTGATTCAAACCGGTCCGCTTAAAGGCTTCGGTACGACGCTGCGTCACGGTATGTATCGTGGTAACACCAGTACCCTTGATGAAGACCAGACCCGTGTGATCTTCAACTACACCTACGCCTTCAAGTAAGCCGTAGCAGAAAGCCTCGTCGGCGGACGAGGCTTTTTTTTTGTCTCCAGTTTTATATTCCATAAACAATGCATATGATTATTTTTTATTCTTTTTAGATTTTTACTCAAGCGCTTAAAGTTAGGCCATCCGATACGCACCGTAAGCTTCGGATCGAGTTCCAAATTCCCGGACACCCAAAAATTCAAGGCATCGGCTTGTCGTCGATACCTCGGGCTGTACTGTCGGGGTATATTCCTAAATGCGATTAAAATATATTTTTCAATTCTTTTTAGGATTATGAAGGGGTATTCTGCGCGGCCCAAAAAAGACCGATCCAGACGGTCTGGCGCTAATGGCGCCGGCGGATCCAGGGCATTCGACCCAGGACCAAGAATTAGAAAACGATAGGAGCGAAACAATGAACAAGTCCAACCTGGCCGTGGCAGTGGCCGTAGGGGTTTTGGCGCAGCAAGCAAGCGCCGCCGGTTTCATCGAAGACAGCAAGGCAACGTTGGGGCTGCGCAACTTCTACATCAACACCGATTACCGTGATGGTACCGGTCCGAACAAAAACGAAGAGTGGGGCCAAGGCTTCGACCTGCGTTTCACTTCCGGTTATACCCAAGGCACCGTTGGTTTTGGTGTTGATGCGATCGGCCTTCTGGGCGTGCGCCTGGATTCGGGCGGCGGTACAAACGGCGCCACTGCGACGTCCTATGGCGGTACGGTGTTCCCAAGCAAGTCCAACGGCGAAGCGGTTGATAACTTCTCCAGCCTGGGCCTGACTGCCAAGGCCAAGGTTTCCCAGACTGAATTGAAACTGGGCACCCTGCAGCCAAAACTGCCGGTTATCGTGACCAACGATGGTCGCCTGCTTCCACAAACCTGGCAGGGTGGCCAACTCAGCTCGGGCGATATCAAGGACCTGACCTTGATCGGTGGCCAGATCGAGCAGGTAAAAGGTCGTAACTCGAGCAACAACGAACAGTTGTCGATCTCGGGCGCCAACAGCCGTGCCTCAACAGGTCGAGACAGCAATAAGTTCATCTACGCCGGTGGTGACTACAAGCTCACCAAGGACCTGACAGCCCAGTACTACTACGGCAACCTCGAAGAGTTCTACAAGCAACACTTCCTGGGCCTGGTGCACAACTGGGCAATCGGCCCCGGTGTGTTGAAGTCGGACTTGCGCTACTTCAACAGTTCCGATGACGGTGCCAACGGTCACGATCCGCTGTACTTCACCACTGGCAACTACAACGCTCCAAACGGTAAAGGCAAGGTCGACAACAACCTGTACAGCGGCCTGTTCCTGTACTCCGTTGCCGGTCACACCTTTGGTGGTGGTTACCAGGTCAGCAACGGCAGCAGCGATTTCCCGTGGCTGAACCAGGGCGACGGATCGTCGGCCTACATCATCACCGACTCGCAAATCCAGAAATTCGCCCGTGCCGGCGAACGCACCTGGCAGGCACGCTACTCGTATGACTTCGCCAAAGTCGGCGTGCCTGGCCTGACGGCGGGCGTGGTGTACCTGCATGGCGACGATATCGATACCGTCAACTCTGCCGGTCGCGAAGCGGCCAGCGGCGCTTCCGAGTGGGAACGCGACCTGACCGTGGGTTACGTCGTTCAGTCCGGTGCGTTGAAAAACCTCGGCGTGATGTGGAAAAACGCCACCTGGCGTACCGATCTGCCGAACACTCGCTCCCAGGACGAGAATCGCCTGATCGTCAGCTACTCGATCCCGCTGTTGTAATAGCGTGTGGGAGCGAGCCTGCTCGCTCCTACAGGGTAACCGACGCAAAAAAAAGCCCCGCCCGGCATCACGCCGGGCGGGGCTTTTGCGTTTTCTAGGCGGGCTCACCCCCGTAAACCGGCCTCGTATTTCCCCTCTTTTACAGCAACTCAAGGCCTTCTCGAACCTTGTGGCCGATGTTGGGGGCGATGGGTTCGGGCGTCCAGTGAAGAGATGTTTAATATTCCGTTGTGATCTAAATAAATCGATATTTATTCTTTTTAATGAATAAAAAATGCAGGCACAGTTGAACTCAACCAGCACTCACCAGGAGCAGCACCATGAGTATCAGACTGGGCGATATTGCCCCGGATTTCGAACAGGATTCCAGCGCCGGTACCATCCGGTTTCACCAGTGGCTGGGCGATAGTTGGGGTGTGCTGTTTTCCCACCCGGCCGACTTCACGCCGGTGTGCACCACCGAGCTGGGCTTTACGGCGAAGTTGAAAGACGAATTCGCCAAGCGTGGGGTCAAGGCCATCGCGCTGTCCGTCGACCCGGTGGAATCGCACCACAGGTGGATCGAAGACATCAACGAAACCCAGGGCACCGTGGTCAACTTCCCGATTCTCGACGACGCCGACCGCAAGGTTTCGGACCTGTACGACTTGATCCATCCGAACGCCAACGACACCTTGACGGTGCGCTCGCTGTTCGTGATCGACCCGAACAAAAAGGTACGGTTGACCATCACCTACCCGGCGAGCACCGGTCGCAACTTCCATGAAATCCTGCGGGTGATCGACTCGCTGCAACTGACCGACAACTTCAAGGTGGCCACCCCGGCCAACTGGCAGGACGGTGATGAGGTGGTGATCGTGCCATCGCTCAAGGATGAAGATGAAATCAGGCAGCGCTTTCCCAAAGGCTATCGAGCCATTAAGCCGTACTTGCGCCTGACACCGCAGCCGAATCGCTGAAGTCTGCGCGTTCCCACGCGCAGCAAAGGAACGCCTCAACGGACGCTCTGCGTTCGGCTTTCGAGGGGACGCGGAGCGTCCCGGGCTGCATTCCCACGCAGAGCGTGGGAACGATCAAGAACACAAAGCAGGGGGTTTTCAGGCCGTTTCGACGGCCTTTTTTTTGTCAGGAAGAAACTGAAGTTATATCGCTAAAACGAATAACCAAATGAATAAATATGATTTATAGATATATAAATCACCTGTTAAGGTCACTCTATCCAAGCGAGATCGCAAACCGCGAATCGCAACGCCGCTCAAGGAATCGTCTGAATGTTGGTCGTCTCACTCGGTGGCAGCCCCAGCCAGCGCTCCCGTTCCGGGGTGTTGCTGGAGCGCTCCCAGCGTTGGTTGCAAGGGCAGGGTGTGGAAGTGGTGAGCTATCAGGTGCGGGACTTCCCGGCCGAAGACTTGCTGCATGCACGCTTCGACAGTCCGAAGGTGATCAACCTGCTTCAACAGATTGAAAACGCCGATGGCCTGCTGATTGCCACGCCGGTCTACAAGGCTTCTTTCTCAGGTGCGTTGAAAACCGTGCTGGATCTGCTGCCCGAGCGCGCCCTGGCGCATAAAGTGGTGCTGCCCATGGCAACCGGGGGCAGCATTGCCCACATGCTGGCGGTGGATTACGCACTCAAGCCGGTATTGTCGGCATTGAAGGCCCAGGAGCTGCTCCAGGGGATTTTCGCCGTCGACAGCCAGATCGCTTACGGCGAAGGCAGTGCGCAGGCACAGTTGGCGCCGGAGCTGGAGCAAAGATTGAACGAGTCGCTGGAGTTGTTTTTCAGCGCCATGGCGCGACGGCCCAAGCCGCTCGACCCGCAGCTATTGAATGATCGTTTGTTGAGTGCTCGCTGGAGCATCTGAGCTCCACTGAACATAAGCCCCATTCCAAATTGATGTACTGGCCTTACTCGCCCGCTAACGGGCAAGCAGGTGCAGCCAAAAACCCAACTGCAAAAAGGAGAGCGCCATGCGCCCTGTCATTTTGCGTCGTGGTCTGGTCGCTCTGTTTGCTGCGGCTGTCACCTTCGGCGCCATTACTCAAGCTCAGGCCGAGACGCTTCGTATCGGTTACCAGAAATATGGCACCCTGGTGCTGCTCAAAGCCAAGGGGACTCTGGAAAAACGCCTTGCCGCCCAAGGCGTGGACGTGCAATGGACTGAATTCCCCGGTGGTCCGCAACTGCTCGAAGGCCTGAACGTCGGCTCCATCGACTTCGGCGTTACTGGCGAAACCCCGCCAGTGTTCGCCCAGGCCGCGGGCGCGGATCTGCTTTACGTCGCCTACGAACCGCCAGCGCCGCACAGTGAAGCGATCCTGGTGCCGAAGGACTCGCCGATCAAATCGGTGAAGGACCTCAAGGGCAAGAAAGTCGTCCTGAACAAAGGCTCCAATGTGCATTACTTGCTGGTCCGCGCCCTGGAAGACGCCGGCCTCAAGTACAGCGATATCCAGACCGTATTCCTGCCGCCGGCTGATGCCCGCGCCGCGTTCGAGCGTGGCAGCGTCGATGCCTGGGTCATCTGGGACCCGTACCAGGCCGCCGCCGAACAGCAGCTGCAGGCCCATACCCTGCGCGATGGCCAAGGCATCGTCGATAACCACCAGTTCTACCTCGCCACCAAGCCCTATGCGCAGAAAAACCCTGAGGTGATCAAGACCCTCGTGGAAGAAGTGCGCGCAGTCGGTGAATGGTCCAAGGCCAATCCGGACGATGTGACCCAACAGGTTTCGCCACTGCTTGGCCTGCCAGCGGACATCACCCTGACGTCCGTGAAACGCCAGGGCTACGGCGCGCTGTTCCTGACCCCGGAAGTGGTCGCCGCCCAACAGAAAATCGCCGACAGCTTCTACCAGCTCAAGCTGATTCCCAAGCCTTTGAGCATCAAAGACGTGATCTGGACGCCGCCGGCAGCCGTTGCCAAAGCACAGTAATCGATTCCTTAAGGAGACCACTCCAATGAGCCTCAACATCTTCTGGTTCCTGCCTACCCACGGCGACGGCCATTACCTTGGCACCGCCGAAGGCGCTCGCGCCGTCGACCACGGTTACCTGCAACAAGTCGCGCAAGCGGCGGATCGCCTGGGTTTCGGCGGCGTGCTGATTCCCACCGGTCGTTCCTGCGAAGACTCGTGGCTGGTGGCCGCGTCGCTGATTCCAGTGACCCAGCGTTTGAAATTCCTCGTCGCGCTGCGCCCCGGGATCATTTCCCCGACGGTGGCGGCGCGTCAGGCGGCGACCCTGGATCGTTTGTCCGGTGGGCGTGCGCTGTTCAACCTGGTGACAGGCGGTGATCCGGAAGAGTTGGCCGGCGACGGTCTGTTCCTGACCCACGAAGAGCGCTATCAGGCCTCGGTGGAGTTCACCCGCATCTGGCGTCGGGTGCTGGAAGGCGAAACCGTCGATTACGACGGTCAGCACATCAGCGTGAAGGGCGCCAAGCTGCTCTATCCTCCGATCCAGCAACCGCGTCCGCCGCTGTACTTCGGCGGTTCGTCGGAAGCGGCCCAGGATTTGGCGGCAGAGCAGGTCGAAATGGTCCTGACCTGGGGCGAGCCGCCGGCCGCCGTTGCCGAAAAAATCGCCCAGGTGCGCGCCAAGGCCGCCAAGCTCGGGCGCACTGTGCGCTTCGGTATTCGCCTGCATGTGATCGTGCGCGAAACCAATGCCCAGGCGTGGCAAGCGGCGGACCGACTGATCTCGCACCTGGACGACGACACCATCGCACGTGCCCAGGCTTCGCTGGCGCGTTTCGACTCGGTTGGCCAGCAACGTATGGCGGCTCTGCACGGCGGCAGTCGCGATAACCTGGAAGTCAGTCCCAACCTGTGGGCCGGTGTCGGCCTGGTGCGCGGCGGTGCCGGCACGGCGCTGGTGGGTGATGGTCCAACCGTGGCTGCCCGTGTAAAGGAGTACGCGGACCTGGGTATCGATACCTTTATCTTTTCCGGTTATCCACACCTGGAAGAGTCGTATCGCGTTGCCGAACTGCTGTTCCCGCACTTGGATATCGAGCGTCCCGAGTTGCCGAAAAGCGCCGGTTACGTCAGCCCGTTTGGCGAGATGGTTGCTAACGACATTCTCCCTAAAGCTGCGTCCCAGAGCTGAGGCGCACCATGAAGAAAGTCATTCACAGCCTTGCGCCATGGGCATTACCGGTCTTGCTGTTAGCGGTGTGGCAGTTGTCGGTGTCGGCGGGCTGGTTGTCGACGCGGATTCTGCCGGCGCCCATTGCCGTGATCGAAGCCGGGGTGAGCCTGGTTCGCAGTGGTGAAATCTGGACGCACCTGGCTATCAGCGGTTGGCGCGCGGCGCTGGGTTTTGCCATTGGTGGCGGCATCGGCCTGACCCTGGGCTTTATCACCGGCCTGTCGAAATGGGGCGAGCGCCTGCTCGACAGCTCGGTGCAGATGATCCGCAACGTGCCGCACCTGGCGCTGATTCCCTTGGTGATCCTGTGGTTCGGCATCGACGAATCGGCGAAGATTTTCCTGGTGGCCTTGGGCACCTTGTTCCCGATCTACCTCAACACGTATCACGGCATCCGCAACGTCGACCCGGCGTTGGTGGAAATGTCGCGCAGCTACGGTCTGTCGGGTTTCAGCCTGTTTCGCCAAGTGATTCTGCCGGGGGCCTTGCCTTCGATCCTGGTCGGTGTGCGCTTTGCCCTGGGCTTCATGTGGCTGACGCTGATCGTCGCCGAAACCATCTCCGCCAGCTCCGGCATTGGCTACCTGGCGATGAACGCCCGGGAGTTCCTGCAGACCGACGTGGTGGTGCTGGCGATTCTGCTATACGCGGTGCTCGGCAAACTGGCCGACCTCGCGGCCCGTGGACTTGAACGCGTATGGCTGCGCTGGCATCCGGCCTATCAGGTCGTCAAGGGAGGTGCCGCATGACTGCTCAACAACCTCCACGCCTGTTGCGCGGAATCCCGCTGGCGGTGCGCAAGCTGCAAAAAACCTTCGGCTCGCGGCAGGTGCTGCGTGAGATCGACCTGCACGTTCCGGCCGGTCAGTTCGTAGCAGTGGTCGGCCGTAGCGGCTGTGGCAAAAGTACCCTGCTGCGCTTGCTTGCTGGCCTCGACAAACCTACGGCTGGTGAATTGCTCGCCGGCACCGCTCCGCTGAGCGAGGCGCGGGAAGACACCCGGCTGATGTTCCAGGAAGCGCGTCTGCTGCCGTGGAAAAAGATCATCGACAACGTTGGCCTCGGCCTCAAGGGCAACTGGCGTCCGCAAGCGCTGAAAGCCCTGGAAGCGGTCGGCCTGGCGGATCGCGCCAACGAGTGGCCGGCGGCGTTGTCCGGAGGGCAGAAGCAACGTGTGGCGCTGGCTCGCGCACTGATCCATCAACCGCGCCTGCTGTTGCTCGACGAGCCGTTGGGTGCGCTGGATGCGCTGACCCGAATTGAAATGCAGCAGCTGATCGAGCGGCTCTGGCAACAACACGGCTTTACGGTGTTGCTGGTCACCCACGACGTCAGCGAAGCGGTGGCGATCGCCGATCGGGTGATCCTGATCGAAGACGGTGAGGTCGGCCTCGACCTGCACGTGGAACTGCCGCGCCCTCGGGTCCGCGGCTCCCATCGGCTGGCGGCGCTGGAAACCGAAGTGCTCAACCGCGTGCTGTCACTGCCGGGGCAACCACCGGAGCCGGAACCTGTTTCACCCTTGCCTACGCAGTTGCGTTGGGCTCAATAACTCAAGCCTCAATCAACGACAGGAATCAACATCATGACTATCAAGGCCATCAACGTTCGCAACCAGTTCAAAGGCTCCATCAAGGAAATCGTACTCGGTGACGTGCTGTCGGAAATCGATGTGCAGACCGCTTCCGGCATCGTCACGTCGGTGATCACCACGCGTTCGGTGAAAGAGCTGGAACTGGCGGTGGGCAGCGAAGTGATCGCGTTCGTGAAATCCACCGAGGTGTCGATCGCCAAATTGTGAGTCGTACGTGTGATCGTTCCCACGCTCTGCGTGGGAATGCCTCAACGGACGCTCCGCGTTCGGCCTTTGGGGACGCAGAGCGTCCCGGGCTGCATTCCCACGCAGAGCGTGGGAACGATCAGCGTGCGGAGCGCTTGGGCAGGTACGGCGGCAAGTACAGCCCCAGATACGCATCGAACACCCGCATCCCTTCCTCAGCCATGCGCGGCGTGATCTGCCCGTGTTGCTGCACCGAGCGCGCATAAACCCGGTCCCCGAGCTCCATGGCCAAGGCAAACACATCGACATCGTCCGGCAACCTTGGCAGCTCGAAATGGTGATCGAACAACTTGTGCATCAGGTCGCCCAACTCAATGTCGTGCTGGCGGTCGGCCTGGGTGACTTCGGTCAGGCCGTGCTGGGCCAGAATCAATTGGCGGGCCGCGGCGTCTTCGCTGTAGATCTCAAGCATCCGTTGCTCGACCAGTCGCGACAGGTCACGCCAACCACTTAAAGCGTCATGGTCGATAGGTGCCTGCAGGCAGGCGCGGAAGGCCGCGTGGACGTCGGCCGTCAGCGCCTCCAGCAGGGACGGGACGCTGGCGAAGAAGTGGTAGACGGAGGAGGGCGGGATTTGTGCGCGTTCGGCGACACTGTAGATCGACAGACTGGCCACGCCCTCGGCGGCCAGCAGCGTGCGGGCGGCATCGAGTATCGAATCGATCCGGGCCTGGCTGCGTGCACGGGGTTTGCGAACGGTGGCGGTGCGCGTCATTGGAGTCTCCTGCGGGGCAGGGGGCATTGTACGAGCAGGGTTTGATGTTGTCTGCCTGGACGCCTTCGCGAGCAAGTCGCTCCCACAAGGATTGCCTGTGTTCACGAAAATGATGTTCACTGAAATTTACTGTGGGAGCGAGCCTGCTCGCGAACCGCCGCAGGGCCATAAAAAAACGCCGCTGGCTGTGAGGCCGGCGGCGCTTCTTGTTCACTGCAACCACTTACACGGTATGCAGGTACCAGTTGTACTCGAGGTCGGAGATGGAGTGTTCGAACTCCTCCAGCTCGCTCTCTTTACAGGCCACGAAGATATCGATGTATTTCGGATCGATGTACTTGGCCATGACTTCGCTGTCGTCCAGCTCGCGCAACGCATCACGCAAGTTGTTTGGCAGGCTCTGCTCGTTCTGCTCGTAGCTGTTGCCTTCCACCGGGGCACCTGGCTCGATCTTGTTGACCAGGCCGTGGTGCACGCCTGCCAGGACCGAAGCCATCAGCAGGTACGGGTTGGCATCGGCACCGGCCACGCGGTGTTCGATACGTACGGCATCGGCGGAGCCGGTCGGTACGCGAATCGCTACGGTGCGGTTGTCCAGGCCCCAGCACGGCGAGTTCGGCACATAGAACTGCGCGCCGAAACGACGGTAGGAGTTGACGTTCGGGCAGAGGAAAGCCATCTGCGCCGGTAGGGTCTCGAGCACACCGCCGATCGCGTGACGCAGCGCGGCGTTCTGCTCGGGATCCTCACTGGCAAAAATATTCTTGCCGTCTTTGTCGAGAATCGAAATGTGCACGTGCAGACCGTTGCCCGCCTGGCCCGGGTAAGGCTTGGCCATGAAGGTGGTGTCCATTTCATGGTCGTAGGCGATGTTCTTGATCAGGCGCTTGAGCAGCACTGCGTAGTCGCAGGCCTTGATCGGGTCGGCCACGTGGTGCAGGTTCACTTCGAACTGCGCCGGGGCACTTTCCTTGACGATGGCGTCGGCAGGGATGCCTTGCTCTTTGGCGCCTTCCAGAATGTCCTGGAGACAGTCGACGTATTCGTCGAGGTCGTCGATCAGGTAGACCTGTGTCGAGTGCGGGCGTTTACCGGAAACCGGCGAGCGAGGCGGTTGCGGACGGCCGTTCACGTTCTCCTGGTCGATCAGGTAGAACTCCAGTTCGAACGCGGCGCAGATGGTCAGGCCCATTTCGTCGAACTTGCGCACGACGTTGGCCAGCACTTCGCGCGGGTCGGCGAAGAATGGCTCGCCTTCGAGTTCGTGCATGGTCATCAGCAGTTGCGCGGTCGGGCGCTTCTGCCATGGCTCGTTGCACAGGGTATCGGGGATTGGATAGCAGATTCGGTCAGCATCACCGATGTCCAGGCCCAGGCCGGTGCTTTCCACCGTAGAGCCATTGATATCCAGAGCAAATAGGGAGGCCGGCAGGTTGATGCCTTTCTCGTAAACCTTGTGGAGGCTGGTGCGTTCGATGCGCTTGCCGCGCACCACACCATTCATATCCGCAATCAGAAGGTCAACGTACAGAACCTCAGGATGTTCCTTAAGGAACGCGTTCGCTTCGTTAAGCTGAACGGCACGCGGGGGTACCGACATGATGCAACACCTTTGTTGTTAAAAATATCAATCATTGATCTTTTCGGATTCCAGTCAACCCGAACGGCATGCCGAAGTCAAGCGAGGCCTTTTTTGCCCTAAAAAAGCGCTCACATGGCTTTTTTGAGGCTCTTTGGGGCGTTTTCATCCCCCGTGGCCGTTTGACGCCCGCAGGCTTGAGCGGGCCGTGTTGTATTTTTTACGGGGGTGTTGTGTAAAAAAATGAACAAGGCTAAGCTCGAATCAAACCCATAACAGCAATAATACCGGGGTGCTTCATGTATCGCCTGCCGATAATCGGCGTCACCGCCTGCTCTTCGCAGACCGGTCTGAATGCTTATCACATCAGTGGCGACATCTGCGTCAGCGCCAAGGCCGCACCGGCTCCTGGCCTGTCGGTGATCTTCCCGTCCCTGGCGGATCAACCGTCTCTGTCCGATATTCTGGACGGTCTCGACGGCACACCCATTACGGTTACTCCATTCAATATAGAACCGATTCACAATAGCGGCTCGGCCTTTGTGCAGGGCACCGCTCGTGATTCTGCACGCCTGGTATGTGCAGAAGTACACACAAGCACGATAGCCTGGCGCAAACTTGCATTTCAACGCGACGCCGATGCGTCAACTATCGCCTGACCTCAAGCGTCAGGAAACTCAAAGCCTAGAGGCATTTATGAGTAACAACCTCGACCAGCTCACCGATTGGTTGAAAGACCACAAGATCACAGAAGTCGAATGCATGATCGCCGACTTGACCGGGATTACCCGGGGCAAGATTTCGCCGACCAACAAATTCATCGCCGAAAAAGGCATGCGTCTGCCAGAAAGTGTGCTGCTGCAGACCGTGACCGGCGATTACGTCGAAGACGACATCTATTACGAGCTGCTCGACCCGGCCGACATCGACATGATCTGCCGTCCCGACCAGAACGCGGTGTTTCCGGTGCCATGGGCCATCGAACCGACCGCCATCGTCATCCACGATACCTATGACAAGCAGGGCAACCCGATTGAGCTGTCGCCGCGCAACGTGCTCAAGAAGGTCCTGAAACTCTATGCCGACAAAGGCTGGCAGCCGATCGTGGCGCCGGAAATGGAGTTCTACCTGACCAAGCGCAGCGACGACCCGGATTATCCGTTGCAGCCGCCGATCGGCCGCTCCGGGCGTCCGGAAATCGGTCGCCAGTCGTTCTCCATCGAGGCGGCGAACGAATTCGATCCATTGTTCGAGGACGTCTATGACTGGTGCGAATTGCAGGAACTGGACCTCGACACGCTGATCCACGAAGACGGCACGGCGCAGATGGAAATCAACTTCCGTCATGGCGATGCCCTGTCCCTGGCCGACCAGATCCTGGTGTTCAAGCGCACCATGCGCGAAGCCGCCCTCAAGCACGACGTGGCAGCTACCTTCATGGCCAAGCCGATGACCGGCGAGCCTGGCAGTGCCATGCACTTGCACCAGAGCATCATCGACATCGAGACCGGCAAGAACATCTTCTCCAATGAAGACGGGACCATGAGCGAGCTGTTCCTGCAGCACATCGGTGGCCTGCAGAAACTGATTCCCGAGTTGCTGCCGCTGTTCGCCCCCAACGTCAACTCGTTCCGCCGCTTCCTGCCGGACACCTCGGCACCGGTAAACGTGGAATGGGGCGAAGAGAACCGCACCGTGGGCCTGCGTGTACCGGATGCCGGGCCGCAAAACCGGCGTGTGGAAAACCGCCTGCCGGGTGCCGATGCCAACCCGTACCTGGCCATTGCCGCGAGCCTGCTGTGTGGCTACATCGGCATGGTCGAAGGCCTGAACCCGAGCGCACCGGTGGTGGGTCGTGGTTATGAGCGCCGCAACCTGCGCCTGCCACTGACCATCGAAGACGCGCTCGAGCGTATGGAAAACAGCGCAACCATCGAGCGCTACCTGGGCAAAACTTTCATCACTGGCTACGTCGCGGTCAAGCGGGCCGAGCATGAAAACTTCAAGCGCGTGATCAGTTCGTGGGAACGGGAATTCCTGCTTTTTGCCGTCTGACGCGCCGTGCGCCGCCGTTGTCGGGTGGCGCTCTCACCTGGAATTTTTAGGAGATTGGTATGACCAGCAACAACCCGCAAACCCGTGAATGGCAAACCCTGAGCAGCGATCACCACCTGGCCCCGTTCAGCGACTTCAAGCAGCTGAAAGAGAAAGGCCCGCGGATCATCACCAACGCCAAGGGCGTCTACCTGTGGGACAGCGAAGGCAACAAGATCCTCGACGGCATGGCCGGCCTATGGTGCGTAGCCATTGGTTACGGTCGCGATGAACTGGCGGACGCCGCCAGCAAGCAGATGCGCGAGCTGCCCTACTACAACCTGTTCTTCCAGACCGCTCACCCGCCGGTGCTGGAGCTGGCCAAGGCCATCGCCGATGTCGCGCCAGAAGGCATGAACCACGTGTTCTTCACCGGTTCCGGCTCTGAAGGCAACGACACCATGCTGCGAATGGTTCGTCACTATTGGGCAATCAAGGGCCAGCCGAAGAAAAAGGTCATCATCAGCCGCAAGAATGGCTATCACGGTTCCACCGTGGCCGGCGCGAGCCTGGGCGGCATGACCTACATGCACGAACAGGGCGACTTGCCGATTCCGGGCATCGTCCACATCGCCCAGCCATACTGGTTCGCCGAAGGCGGCGACATGACCCCGGAAGAGTTCGGGATCTGGGCTGCCAATCAGTTGGAAGAGAAGATTCTGGAAGTCGGCGTGGACAACGTCGGTGCATTTATTGCCGAGCCAATCCAGGGCGCCGGCGGCGTGATCATTCCGCCAGACACCTACTGGCCGCGCATCAAGGAAATCCTCGCCAAGTACGACATCCTGTTCGTGGCCGACGAAGTGATCTGCGGCTTCGGCCGTACCGGTGAGTGGTTCGGCAGCGACTTCTACGACCTCAAGCCGGACATGATGACCATCGCCAAAGGCCTGACCTCCGGCTATATCCCCATGGGTGGCCTGATCGTGCGCGATGAAGTGGTCGAAGTGCTCAACGAAGGCGGCGATTTCAACCACGGTTTCACCTACTCCGGGCACCCGGTGGCGGCGGCTGTAGGCCTGGAAAACATCCGTATCCTGCGCGACGAAAAAATTGTCGAGCGCGTCAAGGCAGAAACGGCACCGTATTTGCAGAAACGTCTGCGCGAACTGAACGATCACCCATTGGTGGGCGAAGTTCGTGGGGTAGGCCTGTTGGGGGCAATCGAACTGGTTCAGGACAAAGCTACTCGCAAGCGTTATGAAGGCAAGGGCGCCGGCATGATCTGCCGGCAGTTCTGCTTCGATAACGGGCTGATCATGCGTGCCGTGGGGGACACCATGATCATCGCGCCACCGCTGGTGATCTCGCCTGCGGAAATCGATGAGTTGGTGACCAAGGCACGCAAGTGCCTTGACCTGACCCTGAGTGCGTTGCAGGCCTAAGTGCTAGGCTCTGAGCGGGAGTCATGAAACTTTCGCTCAGAGCTGTCAGAAACGTTGGCCTTTCCTTGAAAGACCGCCTCGGATCTTGCCAGACTAGCCGCGGTTCCAGTTGTCCGGGTTCGGCCGCTGAACAAAGTGGTTCAAAAAAGAAAAATTTGGAGCATTACGCATGAAGGCATTAGGAAAAAAGCTTGCTGGCAAGACTCTCCTCGCCATGTCCCTGATGGGCATTATGGCGGGTGCGGTCCAGGCGGACGACAAGGTGTTGCACGTCTATAACTGGTCCGACTACATCGCTCCGGACACGATCAAGAAGTTTGAAGACGAGTCTGGGATCAAAGTGGTCTACGACGTCTTCGACAGTAATGAAACCCTCGAAGCCAAGTTGCTGGCAGGCAAGTCCGGTTATGACATCGTCGTACCGTCGAACAACTTCCTGGCCAAGCAGATCAAGGCTGGCGTCTACCAGAAGCTGGACAAGTCCAAGCTGCCAAACTGGAAAAACCTGAACACCGACTTGCTCAAGGCGGTATCGGTGAGCGACCCGGGTAACGAGCACGCCTTCCCTTACATGTGGGGTTCGATCGGCATCGGCTTCAACGCCGAGAAGGTCAAGGCTGCACTGGGCGCCGACGCGCCGACCAATTCCTGGGATCTGCTGTTCAAACCGGAAAACGCCGCCAAGTTGAAGTCGTGCGGTATCAGTTTCCTCGATTCGCCTACCGAGATGATTCCGGTGGCGTTGCATTACCTGGGCTATCCAACCGACAGCCAGGACAAGAAACAACTGGCCGAAGCCGAAGCACTGTTCCTGAAAATTCGTCCTTCGGTAGGCTACTTCCACTCGTCCAAGTACATTTCCGACCTGGCCAACGGCAACATCTGCGTGGCCGTGGGTTACTCGGGCGACATCTACCAGGCCAAGGCGCGTGCCGCTGAAGCCGGTGACAAAGTGAAAGTCAGCTACAACATTCCAAAAGAAGGTGCTGGCAGCTTCTACGACATGGTCGCCATCCCTAAAGATGCCGAAAACGTCGAAGGCGCCTACAAGTTCATGACCTTCCTGCAGAAGCCGGAAATCATGGCTGAAATCACCAACGCCGTGCGTTTCCCGAACGGTAACGCGGCCGCCACGCCATTGGTTGATAAAGAAATCACCGCCGACCCAGGCATCTACCCGCCAGCGGACGTGCTGGCCAAGCTGTACGCGATTGCCGACTTGCCGGCCGCGACCCAGCGGATCCTGACTCGCAGCTGGACCAAGATCAAATCCGGTAAATAAGCCGGTTTGATGCAACAACCTGTTGTTGCCACCTGCGCGGCGGCAACAACAGGATCAATTAAATGACAGAAAGTTTTGCTGGAACGGTTTTTCGAGGGTAAGTTGCGCGCCGGTTTTGTTGTAAGGCAGCCATGGCTGTCATGTAACGCGGGGCAACTTGAGCCCAACTCATTTTAGAGGACCTCCACTTGCCTATTTTTTCTTTGTTGCGCAATGCCATGCTGGTCGCTGCCGGGTTGACGCTTGCCGTCAATGTTCAGGCTGCCGGCACCGTGCATATTTATAACTGGTCGGATTACATCGGCGAGACCACCCTGGCCGACTTCCAGAAAGAGACCGGTATCAAACCGGTTTATGACGTATTCGATTCCAACGAAACCCTGGAAGGCAAGTTGCTGGCCGGGCGTACCGGTTATGACGTGGTCGTGCCGTCCAACCACTTCCTCGGCAAACAGATCAAGGCAGGTGCTTTCCAGAAGCTCGACAAATCGAAGTTGCCGAACTATTCGAACCTCGATCCGGTGCTGCTCAAGCGCCTGGAGCAAAACGATCCGGGTAACCTGTACGCCGTGCCGTACCTGTGGGGTACCAACGGCATCGGTTACAACCCCGAAAAGGTCAAGGCTGCGCTGGGCGTCGACAAGATCGATTCCTGGGCGGCGGTCTTTGAGCCGGAGAACATCAAGAAGCTGCAAAGCTGCGGCGTGGCGTTCCTCGATTCCGCCGATGAAATGATGCCGACGGTCCTCAACTACATGGGCCTGGATGCTAATAGCACCAACCCCGAAGACTACAAAAAAGCCGAAGCCAAGTTGCTGGCGGTTCGGCCTTACGTGACTTACTTCCACTCCTCCAAATACATCGCGGACCTGGCCAACGGCGATATCTGCGTGGCCATCGGTTTCTCCGGTGACATGTTCCAGGCCCGCAACCGCGCGGCCGAAGCGAAGAAGGGCGTGGACATCGCCTATTCGATTCCCAAGGAAGGCGGTGCGCTGTGGTTCGACATGCTGGCGATTCCGAAGGATTCGGCCAACGTCAAGGAAGCGCACGCGTTCATCAACTATTTGCTGAAACCTGAGGTGATTGCCCAGGTCAGTGATTACGTCGGCTACGCCAACCCTAACCCCGGGTCGGACAAACTGATGGAACAGTCCATTCGCACCGACGAAGCGGTTTATCCACCGCAAGCGGTACTCGACAAGACCTACGTGTCCATCGAGTTACCACCAAACATACAACGTTTGATGACCCGCAGCTGGACCAAGGTCAAGTCGGGTAAATAGCTTCAAGGCTCAAACTATCCAAGGTTGGCTCACCTTGAGCGAACTGCACTCTTTTTGTTGGGAGTTTCGTAAATGGCAGTTGCCTCCGGCGCCTATAAGAAAGCCCTCGAGGGCGACCAGACACCTAAACAGGTGCTGGTCAAAATCGACCGGGTCACGAAGAAGTTCGACGAGACGATTGCCGTGGACGACGTGTCCCTGGAAATCAAGAAAGGCGAGATTTTCGCCCTGCTCGGCGGTTCGGGATCGGGCAAATCCACCCTGCTGCGCATGCTCGCCGGCTTCGAACGACCGACTGAAGGGCGGATTTTCCTCGACGGCGTGGACATCACTGACATGCCGCCGTACGAGCGGCCGATCAACATGATGTTCCAGTCTTACGCCCTGTTCCCGCACATGACCGTGGCGCAGAACATCGCCTTCGGCCTCAAGCAGGACAAACTGCCCGCCGCTGAGATCGATGCGCGCGTGGCCGATATGCTCAAGCTGGTTCAGATGACCCAGTACGCCAAGCGCAAGCCGCATCAGTTGTCCGGTGGCCAGCGCCAGCGTGTGGCCCTGGCCCGTTCGCTGGCCAAGCGTCCAAAGCTGCTGCTGCTCGACGAACCGATGGGCGCGCTGGATAAAAAACTGCGTTCGCAAATGCAGCTGGAGCTGGTCGAGATCATCGAGCGCGTTGGCGTGACCTGCGTGATGGTGACCCACGACCAGGAAGAGGCCATGACCATGGCCGAGCGCATCGCGATCATGCACCTGGGCTGGATCGCCCAGATCGGCAGCCCGATCGACATCTACGAAACCCCGACCAGCCGCCTGGTCTGCGAATTCATCGGCAACGTCAACATCTTCGACGGTGAAGTGATCGACGACGCCGAGGGCCACGCGATCATCACCTGCAAGGACCTCGACCGGAAGATCTATGTGGGCCATGGCATCAGCACCTCGGTGCAGGACAAATCCGTGACCTATGCGATCCGTCCGGAAAAGCTGCTCGTGACCCCGACCATGCCGACCTGTGAATACAACTGGTCCAGCGGCAAAGTGCACGACATCGCCTATCTCGGTGGTCACTCGGTGTTCTACGTCGAACTGCCGAGCGGCAAGATCGTCCAGTCGTTCGTCGCCAACGCCGAGCGCCGTGGCCAGCGACCAACCTGGGGTGACCAGGTGTACGTGTATTGGGAAGACGATAGCGGCGTGGTACTTCGCTCATGAACATGCGCAAATTCAAACGCCGCCTCAATCGAATAATTCCCGGTGGCCGCCAGCTGGTCATCGGGGTTCCCTTCATCTGGCTGTTCCTGTTCTTCATGTTGCCGTTCTTCATCGTCCTGAAGATCAGCTTCGCCGAAGCCGACGTGGCCATCCCGCCGTACACCGAGATCTACAGCTACGCCGAACAGAAACTGCAGGTGCTGCTGAACCTGGGCAACTACGTGATGCTCGGCGACGACGAGTTGTACATCGCCGCTTACCTCGGCTCGTTGAAGATGGCACTCTTCAGCACCATCCTCTGCCTGCTGATCGGCTACCCGATGGCCTACGCCATCGCCAGTGCCCGCAAAGAGCTGCAAACGGTGCTGGTTCTGCTGATCATGATGCCGACCTGGACCGCGATCCTGATCCGCGTCTATGCGTGGATGGGCATCCTCAGCAACAACGGCCTGCTCAACGGTTTCCTGATGACCATGGGCTGGATCAGTGAGCCGCTGCAGATCCTCAACACCAACCTCGCCGTGTACATCGGTGTGGTGTATTCGTACCTGCCGTTCATGATCCTGCCGCTGTACGCCAACCTGGTGAAACACGACACCAGCCTGCTGGAAGCCGCGTCGGACCTCGGTTCGAGCACCTTCAACAGCTTCTGGAAGATCACCGTGCCGCTGTCGAAAAACGGCATCATCGCTGGCTGCATGCTGGTGTTCATCCCGGTGGTGGGCGAGTTCGTGATCCCGGAACTGCTTGGCGGTCCGGAGACCCTGATGATCGGTAAAGTGCTCTGGCAAGAGTTCTTCAACAACCGTGACTGGCCGGTGGCATCCGCCCTGGCAGTGGTGATGCTGGCGATCCTGATTGTGCCGATCATCCTGTTCAACCGCAGTCAGGCCAAGGAAATGGAGGGTAAAGAATGAAACGCTTCCGTTTCTCCAGCCTGATGCTGGTACTGGGTCTGTTGTTCATCTATCTGCCGATGCTGATCCTGGTGATCTACTCCTTCAACGCCTCGAAGCTGGTGACGGTGTGGGGCGGCTGGTCGATCAAGTGGTACGTCGGCCTGATGGACAACACCCAACTGATGGGCTCGGTGGTGCGTTCGCTGGAAATCGCCTGCTACACGGCGGTGGCGGCAGTCGCACTGGGAACGCTAGCCGCGTTCGTCCTGACCCGCATCACCCACTTCAAGGGCCGTACGCTGTTCGGCGGCCTGGTCACCGCGCCGCTGGTGATGCCGGAAGTGATCACCGGTCTGTCGCTGTTGCTGCTGTTCGTGGCCATGGCACAGATGATCGGCTGGCCGCAGGAGCGTGGCATCGTGACGATCTGGATCGCCCACACCACGTTCTGTGCGGCGTATGTGGCGGTGGTGGTGTCGGCGCGCTTGCGTGAACTGGACCTGTCCATCGAAGAAGCGGCCATGGACCTCGGTGCGCGGCCATGGAAGGTGTTCTTCCTGATCACCATCCCGATGATCGCGCCATCCCTGGGCGCCGGCGGCATGATGTCGTTTGCCCTGTCGCTGGATGACCTGGTGTTGGCGAGCTTCGTGTCGGGCCCGGGTTCCACGACCTTGCCGATGGAAGTGTTCTCGGCGGTGCGCCTGGGCGTGAAGCCCGAGATCAACGCCGTGGCCAGCCTGATCCTGCTGGCAGTGTCGCTGATGACGTTCCTGGTCTGGTTCTTCAGCCGTCGCGCCGAAGAAGCGCGCAAGCGTGCGATCCAGCAAGCCATCGAAGAAAGCGCTGCCGATTCGTGGAAGCAACCGGACGTGCGTCGCGCGCAGCCGGAAGCGGCGTGAGTCTTAAATCGGGTTGACCACAATCCTGTGACCAACCCAAATCTAATGTGGGAGCGGGCTTGCTCGCGAAAGCGGAGTGTCAGTCACGAATATGTGGACTGACACTCCCTCTTCGCGAGCAAGCCCGCTCCCACATTTGCTTTAGGCAACCCAAGGGGATTGGCGAATGACTTCGACAAAATTCATCGGCTTGAACCCCGGTTCCTGATCTATCAAGACATCGGTCTTCACATTGCCGAACGTGGTCTGCGGACGATGGCGCAAGCCGTCGGCAAAGGCGCAGATGATGCACTCCTTGAACCCTTCGCCCCGTGGATGCGCATGCACCACCGCTTCACGCTGCACGGTGGAAACGCTGCGTAGTCCATGCCCAGCACATCCATTTCAACGCCAGCGGTCACCAGCGCCACGGTCGGCCGCAGGTGTTGCGGCACGCCCGGCGTGGGTGATGCTGGAAAGCACCCGCGCGCCGCTCAAGACCGTGGCTTACCAGTGCGGTTTCCGCGATGCCCAGCACATGCGCAGCGTGTTCAACCGCAGGCTGGGGGTGACGCCACAGCAGTACCGGCAGAACTTTGCAGCGATGGTTTGAGGCATTTATTTGTGTTGTTCTTGAGGACGTCTTCGCGAGCAGGCTCGCTTGTATGGTAGGACTTGAAGGGAGGAGGAGGGACAAGGCTCGATTCTGACTGTTGACGCAGTACAGACTGTGGGAGAGTTCGCCCCTCCTCCTTTCACCCAAGCGCCGATAAAGAATGCATCTGGCCTAGACCGACGATAGGAACAAGCCTGCGCCTCTGGGTGAGCCCTTCAAGTGCTTAAAACCTTATCCCGGAGGAAAACCTATGGCAATGCCGGTTTCTGTTTCAAAGCCGATCGTGGGCGTGGATGTCGCCAAGAAAGAATTGGTGATTTATCACGCCGAACTGGACCTGCTTGAAGAGATTCCCAACAACAAAACCAGCATCAACAAGTGGTTAAAGGACTTGCCGGGGAGTGTGGCTATTGCTATTGAAGCCACCAACATCTACCACCTGGAGTTCGCTGACCTGGCCTTTGAGGCCGGCTGCGTGATTTACATGGTGGGCGGCTATGAGCTCAAACATTACCGAGAAGGTGTGAAGGTCCGTGCCAAAACCGATGCACTGGATGCCAAACTGCTTGCTCGCTATCTGAAGAACGAGCATGAAGAACTTCACCCATGGACGCCGCCGACACCGCTGTATCGCCAACTCCTGAGTCTTTTTCGCCGCCGGGCGGCCTTGGTCCAGGCCAGGGTCGGCCTAGTGCAAAGCTGGTCGAATGAGCCCTTGCTGAAGGCTGCTTTTTCCGAGCAAATAAAGTCCATGCAGCAGCTTGAGACGCTGATCGAAAAGACGATCAACGATCAGCTGAAAGAAGCCGGTTTGCTGGGGCAGTTGAAGCGTTGCTTGAAAGTTGAAGGGGTTGGATTTTTGACTGGCGCGCGCTTGCTCACGGCGTTCCAGCGCGGAGACTTCCGAAACGCAGATGCCTTTATCGCCTTTCTTGGAATGGACTTGCGGGTGTCAAAATCAGGGCAAAAAGATGGTCGCCGGAGTTTGACCAAGCGAGGCGATCCAGAAGCCCGCCGCCTTCTGCACAATGCGGCTATGTCGGCGAGTCGAACCGAAGCCTGGAAAGGGTTTTACCAAGAACAAAGAAATCGGGGTTTCAGCACCACTCAAGCCCTGGTGATGCTGGCTCGCAAGCTCGCTCGTATCGTATTCGCCCTGCTGAAGGGGCAGAGTGAATACCAACCGAAAACCAGTTGAGGGCTTCCCCTCAACCATAGAATCTCCCACAGGTGACCGAGTGTCCTCTAATGTGGGAGCGAGCCTGCTCGCGAAGACGTCAGCCCGACCAATGAAAATCTATTGCCCGGACCGCGCTGGCAGCAACTTCAACGTACTGCGCGTATTCGCCGTCACCTCTTCATCATTGAGATGCGCCTGAAAGTAAATCCCCTCGATATACGCCTCAGCCTGATCGTCAAAGTGTTTGTCGAACGGCACGCCACTCTGGCCGACCGGGTTGACCGTCAAACTGTGCGCCGGATCGGCGAAGTCGATCAGGCGCCGGGTCGATGGGCCGTACGTCACCGGCCACGGTGCCGGGCCGATCTTGGCCGACAGGTTGTTCGGCACTTCATGGGTGCCCGGAGCCGCGAACGGACCGATATTGAAGATCCGGTCCAATGGCTTTTGCTGCCCCAGCGGGTGGCCATGGGTCAGCGTGTGCGCCTTGCCCCATTGCCATTGCGAGGAATCGGCACCCAGGGTGGCCTTGAGGTGGGCGATGCTGGCAAGCCACGCGACCTTGACGGTGTCGGCGCGGGTTTCCTTGCCGAGGGTATTACGGTTGTCCCACCACGGTGAATCCGCCGTCGCTGCCAGGCGCGGCAGGGCGGCATCGATCACCCGGGTCGAGAGCAGCGTTTCGAAGAAGTCATTGCCCAGTTCGTCATGCATCGCCGCGTCAGCCAGGTTGAACAGGAGCTGGTTGAACAGCGTCGCGCTGGTGGACTCCAGCGGGTAGTCGCCTTGCCACTGGGCCAGTTGCTCCACCAGCTTGAGCTCTGCAGGGTCGCTGACCACTTCGCGCAGGGTCGGTAGGAGTGGCGCCAGCAGGCGCGTGCCGTAGGCGGTGGTGGTGCCCAGTTGCAGCTTCTGGCTACTGTCCAGATCCCACTTGACGTTCTTGTCGCTGAGCTGGCGATTGAGCTGCTGGCCTCGATCGGCGAGGTTGTAATAACCGGGGATCTCCATTCCCGTCGGCGACAGCGGCTGGAAGTTGGCCGAGACGATATAGCCCCGTGCCGGGTTCTCTTCCTGCGGGTTGGCGCTGAACGGATAGAAGCCGTCCTTGTCGGCATCGCTGGTACTGCCATCGAGGATAAACCACGGCAGCACCCCGGCCGGGCGCTTGGGCAATTGCGCTGCAGCCCACCAGCCGATATCACCCTTGGCATTGGCCCAGACGATGTTCAGGCCGGGAGCCTGGACCTTGGCGGCAGCGCCACGGGCCTTGGCCAGGGTGTCAGCACGGTTGAGTTGGTAGAAGCCTTCGATGATCGGGTTCTGGCTTTCGAGAAAGCCCCACCACATGGCGATCGGCGTTTTGCCGACGCTCTTGCCCAGCGCGTCGTTGACGATCGGGCCATGGGGTGACTGGCGCAGCGTCAGGGTGACCGGTGCCTGGCCCTTGACCGCGATCTGTTGTTCGCTGCTGACCATGTCCACCCACTTGCCGCGATACCAGACCTGATTCGGATTGTCCGGATTGACCTTTTCGGCAATCAGGTCGAGATCGTCGTTCTGGAACATGGTGATGCTCCAGCCGAAGTCCCGGTTCATGCCCAGTGAAGCGAACGGCATCAAGGCCTGGTAATGGCCATAGAGCTCGAAGCCCGGTGCCGAGAGCTGCGCTTCGTACCATACCGACGGTGCGGAAAAACGGATGTGGGGGTCTCCGGCCAGCAGCGGCTTGCCGCTTTTGGTGCGGTTGCCGGCAACCGCCCACGCATTGCTGCCCTCGAACTGCGGCAAGCCATTGTCGGCCAGGGCCTGTTCGCTCAGGCGGGCGAGGGCGTTGAGGTCTTTCCAGTCGGTGCTGGCGAGGGGCGACGGGGCCGCGCTGGGTCGGGGCGCCAACACGCCCTTGGCCTGCCAGTCGAGATCGAAGACGCTCAGATAGCCGGCACCCAATTGATCACGCACGTAGGTCAGCAGTGGTTCGGTGCGAAACGCCGCAGCAAAACTGTAGGCCATGTAGCCGGCGATGCTGATGGTGTCCTGCGCCGTGAACGGGCGCTTGGTTATGCCCAGCACATCGAACTCGACGGGTTTGGCGTGACCGTCCTGGTACTGGTTGATGCCGTCCAGGTAAGCCTGCAGGGCAAGGAAGGCGGGCGATTGCTTGTCCATGTTCGCCAGATAGGTTTCGGCGCGTTCGCGAATGCGCAGGCTTCGCATCAACTTGTCGGTGTCGAGCAGTTTCGGTCCGAGCACCTCGGCCAGTTCGCCCCGGGCAAGGCGACGCAAAACCTCCATCTGGAACAACCGATCCTGGGCATGGACATAGCCGAGGGCACGGTACAGGTCGGTTTCGTTGTCGGCACGGATGTGCGGGATACCGCGCTCGTCATAGCGCACGGTGACCGAACCTTGCAGGTGCTGCAGCTCCACCATGCCCTGGCGTGATGGCTGCTTGCTGTAGACGTACCAACCGGCGCCGACGGCGAGCGCGACGATCAGCAAACCGAGCGCGGTCAGGCTACGTTTCATGGTGACTCCTTATTGTTATGTGCGACAGCAATTCCCTGGCGAGACTGTTTAACACGACAAGCCGGTTTGGCCCATCGCCCGTAGGAGGGATTCTCGTTTGCTGCCTGCGTTAACTCGTCGGGACGACGGGCCACGGGCAGTAACACCCCACGGCCAGTGTGTGCGTGGCACTCACTTCGCGGCCTTCGTTCAGCGCCTGCAGGATCGGCTCGATAAAGCTGTTGCTGGAATTGCAGGTCAGGCCTTCACTGTAGGGCCCGAAGTACGCCAGCCTGCCATTGCGATCCCAGATCGCCACGGCGGGGCTGGCGGGAATCTGTTCGGAGCCCGGCAGGACGTCGATGGTTTCCAGGCTGCTGAGCGTGGCGGGTAGTTGGCCGTGGCTGCCAGGCCTTTGCACTGCATAGAACTCCACACCGTGCGGGACATAGCGCTCGACCAGTTCGGTCAGGTGCTGTTGATTGCCCACGTTGCACGGGCAGGCCGGGTCCCAGAAATGCACGAGTCGGATGGCGCCGGGGCCGGCGAGATGGTCGGGCAGGCGTAGCGGATCACCGGAGAATAACGCCGTGTGCTCGCTGAATGCCCGCAGATAGCGCCCCTGAAACCAATCGTAGGCCGCCCACAGCACCCCGGCGCACACGAGGGCGAGCAAGCTGGCGAGCAGGGTGGCGCGATAGTGCGAGCGCATGGTGTCACTCCTTGTGGGTCGGTTAGCTTGCCATGCTTGCCGCGACAGATGAATATCGCAGGTCTATAAAGTCCGCTTCGCGCTCTGGAATGCCCATGTCAGTGACCTTCGATCCCGATCATCTGCGTGCCAGCCTGCGGCCGCTGGCGCAAGGGCAGCCGTTGTCAGCGGAGGCCCAGGCTTATCAACGGTTTTATGGACTGGATTTTTCCTCGCGTAAGGTTCGCAGCGCCCTCGGTTGTTTTCAGGTCGATGGTTACGAAGTGGTCAGCCAGGTCTGGTGGCCAGAGCAGGTGAAGGCGACGCTGTTTGTCTTTCACGGGTTCTACGACCACACCGGCCTCTATCGGCATGTGATCGAATGGGCGCTGGAGCAAGGCTTCGCGGTGATTGCCTGCGACTTGCCGGGCCATGGGCTTTCCAGTGGCGAGCGGGCGAGCATCAAGGACTTCGCCGAGTATCAGGACACCCTGCAAGGCTTGTTTGCCGAGGCCCGATCGCTCGAGCTGCCACAACCCTGGCATCTATGTGGCCAGAGCACTGGTGGCGCCATCGTGATCGATCATGTGCTCAACGCGGGGGCGGGCAGTCCGGCCCAGGGCCAGGTGATCCTGTTGGCGCCGCTGGTGCGGCCACGGGCGTGGGGCTGGTCGCAACTGAGCTATTACCTGCTCAGGCCTTTCGTCAAAGCCATTGCCCGGCGCTTCAGCGAGAACTCCAACGACCCTGAGTTCTTGCCGTTCTTGCAAGCCGATCCGCTGCAGCCGCTGCGATTGCCGACGGCATGGGTCGGGGCGTTGGCGCGCTGGATCAAGCGTGTCGAAGCGGCGCCCGCCAGCCCTCGGCGACCGCTGATTGTGCAGGGGCAAGCGGACATGACGGTGGATTGGCAGCACAACCTTGAGGTGCTGCGGGGCAAGTTCGATCGGCCGCAGGTATTGATGCTGCCTGAGGCACGGCATCATCTGGCGAATGAAACGTTGGTGCTGCGCGGGGAGTATTTCGGGTTTTTGACCAAGCGGATCAAGGGCCGGAATCTTTAGTGACCCTGCCGGCCTCTTCGCGAGCAGGCTCGCTCCCACATTAGACCGCGTCTATCTGAAAGCTCGATCCACTGTGGGAGCGAGCCTGCTCGCGAAAGCGGTCTAGCGGACGCTGAAAACTATTGGGTCAGATTCGAAGTACTCTGCCCCACCGCCAACCCGGCCCGAATCGCCGCCAGCGCCGCCTGGTAATAGGCTTTGCCTTCAGATGACTCGGCAAATGTGGCGAATTCTTCGAGCTCCTCATCCGACAGGTCGCGGTAGACGTACAGCAGCGTGTTGTTCAGGTCGTTGCCGATCTGTTCCATCAAGCGCTGGCGCTGCCCATTCAGCATGCTTTGGGTCTGGCCGGCGCCGAGCAGGCCGGGGATCATCGAACTGAGACTGTCGGCCGCAACACCGGCAATCGCCAGGCTGACTTCCGCGCCGGCCTCGCGAGCAGGCAGGGCCTGGGCCAGGTGGCCGATGATCAGCAGCCGGCTGTCGCTGGCCTGCATCTTGGGCAGGCCCTTGGCATTTTTCGCCAGTTGATCGCGGCGGGTCGCGAGCAATTCGGCGGCGACGATTTTCTTGCCCAGTGGCGATTGAAAGAACGCCAGCGCCGGCTTCGGATCGGCGAGGCTCTTGCGCAGCTGTGCTTCGGCACGCTGGTCCACGGCCTTGGGTGCGAAACGCTGATTGCTGTTGTCGACCAGCGCCTGGAAAACCGCCGGTGGCAGGCTGCTTTGGTAGCGCTGTTGCGCGGCCGTGAGGGCGTCGTTGAAATGCGCGCGTTGTTCTGGCCAGCCGGCGACCTTGTACAGTTGGGCGTGGCCGTCTGCCCAGGCGGGCATAACACAGAGCATCAGCAGGGAGAAAAGCAAACGGCGCATAGGGACTCCTGTCAGCAGGCGACTATTCTCCGTGTGGCATCCAGTCTTGTCGAGAATTCGTATCAACCCGCTGCATGGCTCTGTCGGATTTTCAGGCGCAGGAATACTATGCGCGCCATGCAAATACCTTCTGATCACCCACTGCTGTTACAAATCGTCGACGACCTGGCTACCCACGGTTGGTCGCAGCAGAATATTTTCCTGCCTCAGGATCTGACCCGAGCCTTGGCGGCTGAGTGCCGTAAACGTGCGGCCGAAGGTGAGTTGGCCCCGGCTGCCGTGGGTCGAGGGCCGTCGTCGGAGATTCGCGAGGGGATTCGCGGCGATCATATCCAGTGGATCGAGCCCGGCCAGGCCGAGGTCTGCGACAGCTATCTGGCGTTGATGGACAGCCTGCGCGAGGCGCTCAACCGTGGCCTGTTCCTGGGGCTGGAGGACTTTGAGAGTCATTTCGCGATGTACCCGCCTGGCGCTTTCTACCTCAAGCATGTCGACCGGTTCCGTGACGACGACCGGCGCATGGTGTCGGCGGTGGTCTACCTCAACGATGCCTGGCTGCCTGAGCAGGGTGGTCAGTTGCGCATGTACCTGGAAGAAGGTGCGCAATACGATGTAGTACCCATCGGTGGATGCCTGGTGGTATTCCTGTCGGGGGAGGTCCCCCATGAAGTCCTGCCTGCGAGCCGTGAGCGCCTGTCGTTGACCGGCTGGTTCCGGCGTCGAGGCAATGAGCCGTTCTGATCATGCAAAAGATACTGGTAAGCCGCTGCCTGCTGGGTCACCGCGTACGTTATGACGGCGGGGCCAGCGGGCCCTTCGATCAGTTGCAGCGGTGGATCGACGAAGGTCGGGTGGTGCCGTTGTGTCCGGAAGTTGCCGGTGGCCTGCCGACGCCACGGGCGGCGGCGGAAATTCCCGGTGGGCAGGGCGGCGAAGTACTCGATGGCCAGGCCGCGGTGATCACCACGGAAGGCGAGGATGTCAGTGCGCAGTTTCTGTCAGGGGCTTATCAAGCCCTTGAACTGGTGCAACAACACGACATACGCATTGCCGTGCTCAAGGCCAATAGCCCGTCGTGCGGCAATCTGCTGACCTATGACGGGACGTTCAGTGGAGTGAAAGTCACGGGCGAAGGGGTCACGGCGGCGCTGCTCAGGCGCCATGGGGTGCGGGTCTTCAGTGAGCTGGAACTCGCGAATGCGGCTCAGGCACTGGCAGCACTCGATTAACGACCCACACAAAACCACACAGGTTTGGCTTGCGACTCAGGGGTTCGGTGCCACTCCGGTATCCGGCCCCAGCCACTTCTTCTCCAGCGCCTCCAGCCGCCCATCCGCCTTGATCCGTTGCAGCGCGCTTTCCAGGCTGGCGTGAAACGCCGGGTTACCCTTCTGGAATGGAATCGACAAGTTCACTGCCTGGATGGCTTTCGGCTTTTGGTCTGTCAACGACTGCACCAGCAATATCGAGCGTGGCTCTTCTTTCTGCGCGATCAATTGCGCATTGGCCTTGATGTAAGGCTCGGTGAAATCGAAACGATCCGAAAGCGCCGGGGTCTGTGCAATGTGGTTGATGGCGATGTCGTATTTGCCACTTTCCACGCCGGCCAGCAAATCACTGGCATCTGTCACGACAAAGTCGGCGCGAACCTCCAGTTCGTTGGCCAGCAGTTGGCCCAACTCGACTTCGAAGCCCTTTAGATTGCCATCCTCCTTGAAACTGAAGGGGGGGGTATTAGCCTCAAGGGCAATGCGCAATTCACCGCGATCGTTCACGTCGTCAATCAGTTCGGCATGAGCCAACGGGCTCAAAAGGGGTAGCAGGCAGATCAGGCCAGGCAGAAAACGCATGGTCACTCCTTTGAAATCATTATCGCGACGCTCTGGATCAGGCTCGCTTTGCTATGGTTGTCGAGTGCCTTTCGACAACGATTGACCATGAAGTTGTGATGGTCACGCGAATTTTACGTAAAAACTGGAGAAGAGAATGAAAACCTTTATGTCACGTGCTGCACTGGCTGGTCTGCTGATGGGTGTTTCAGTGTTGGCCAGTGCAGCAACGCCAGCCCCGAAAGGTGCTGAAGTGTCCATTGTTTCTCCCAAAGATGATGCCACGGTCCCGCAGACGTTCGTGGTGAAGTTCGCTGTCGAGAACATCGCGTTGGCGCCAGCTGGCGATGCCACCAAAAACACGGGCCACCATCACCTGCTGATTGACGTGGACAAACTGCCGGCGGCTGGCCAGCCGATCCCGAACGATGCCAACCACCTGCACTTCGGCAAGGCGCAGACCCAGGCTGAAGTAACGCTGCCGCCGGGCAAGCATACCTTGCAGCTGGAGTTGGGCGACAGCGGTCACATGCCGTTCGACCCACCGATCGTCTCCGAGAAGATCACTGTAAACGTCAAATAAAAAAAGGGAGCCCCTTCGCAGGGGCTCCCTTTTTAATGCCGCACGCTGCTCTTAGAACAGAACGCGGCTACGAATGGTGCCGTTGACGTGTTGCAGTTTCTGTTGCGCCAGGTCCGAGTACTCGGCATCTACGTCGATCACCACGTAGCCGACTTTCTCGTTGGTCTGCAGGAACTGACCGGAAATGTTGATGCCGTTTTCGGCGAAGACCTTGTTGATCTCGCTCATTACGCCCGGGATGTTCTCGTGGATGTGCAGCAGGCGATGCTTGCCAGGGTGAGCCGGCAGGGCTACTTCCGGGAAGTTCACGGACGATACCGAAGTACCGTTGTCGCTGTACTTGACCAGTTTTTCTGCCACTTCCAGGCCGATGTTGGCCTGCGCTTCGGCGGTGGAACCACCGATGTGCGGCGTCAGGATCACGTTGTCCAGGCCACGCAGCGGGCTTTCGAACTCTTCGTCGTTGGAGCGTGGCTCCACCGGGAACACGTCGATGGCCGCGCCGATCAGGTGCTTGTCCTTGATCGCGTCCGCCAGGGCGTCCAGCTCGACCACGGTGCCGCGCGCGGCGTTGATCAGGATGCCGCCCTTCTTGATGGCGCGGATTTCCTTCTCGCCGATCATCCACTGGGTGGCAGCGGTTTCCGGTACGTGCAGGGTCACGATGTCGGACATGCCCAGCAGTTCGTGCAGGTTGCCGACCTGGGTGGCGTTACCCAGTGGCAGCTTGGTCACGGTGTCATAGAAGTACACCTGCATGCCCAGGCCTTCGGCCAGGACCGACAGCTGAGTACCGATCGAGCCGTAACCGACGATGCCCAGCTTCTTGCCGCGGATCTCGAAGGAGTTGGCCGCACTCTTGATCCAGCCACCACGGTGGCAGGAAGCGTTCTTCTCAGGGATACCGCGCAGCAACAGGATCGCTTCGGCCAGCACCAGCTCGGCAACGGAGCGGGTGTTGGAGTACGGCGCGTTGAACACCGCGATACCGCGTTCGCGGGCAGCGCTCAGGTCGACCTGGTTGGTGCCGATGCAGAAACACCCTACAGCTACGAGCTTCTTCGCGTGATCGAAGATCTCTTCGGTCAGTTGAGTGCGCGAGCGAATGCCGATGAAGTGAGCATCAGCGATCTTTTCCTTGAGCTGGGCTTCCGGCAGAGAACCTGTGAGGTACTCGATGCTGGTGTAGCCCGCCGCCTTGAGGACGTCGACAGCCGATTGGTGGACGCCTTCGAGAAGAAGGAACTTGATCTTGCTCTTATCGAGAGAAGTCTTGCTCATCTGCGTAAACCTGTATCCCGGAGAAAAATGGCAGGGAAGGGAGCAGCCCGGAGCTGACCCGCACGGCAAGAAAGCCGTCACCGCAGAACAGCCGTTGGGCACTATGCTGCGGGGTCGGTATGCTAGCATATGCACCCCGCTAAACACTCATTCCTGCGACGTGAAGCGTTCTCAGGATGACCATGAATTGTTCGAGAGTTCTGTCGATGACCAATCCTGCCCTGATTGATGAGCTGAAGACCCTGGTTGAGCCTGGCAAGGTGCTGACCGATGCCGACTCCCTGAATGCTTACGGTAAGGATTGGACCAAGCATTTCGCTCCGGCTCCGACCGCCATCGTGTTCCCCAAGACCACCGAACAGGTCCAGGCCATCGTCCTGTGGGCCAACAAACACAAGGTGGCGCTGGTGCCTTCCGGTGGCCGCACCGGCCTTTCCGCCGCCGCAGTGGCAGCCAATGGCGAAGTGGTCGTGTCCTTCGACTACATGAACCAGATCCTCGACGTGAACCTCACCGACCGCACTGCCGTTTGCCAGCCGGGCGTGGTCACCGAACATCTGCAGAACGTGGCCGAAGAAAAGGGCCTGTACTACCCGGTGGACTTCGCTTCGGCAGGTTCGAGCCAGATTGGCGGCAATATCGGCACCAATGCCGGCGGGATCAAGGTGATTCGCTACGGCATGACCCGTAACTGGGTGGCCGGCATGAAAGTCGTCACCGGCAAGGGCGACGTGCTGGAGCTGAACCGAGACCTGATCAAGAACGCCACCGGCTACGACATGCGCCAGCTCTTCATCGGCGCCGAAGGCACCCTGGGCTTCGTGGTGGAAGCGACCATGCGCCTGGATCGCGCGCCGAAAAATCTTACTGCCATGGTCCTCGGCACCGCCGATTTCGACTCGATCATGCCGGTGCTGCATGCCTTCCAAGGCAAGCTCGACCTGACCGCTTTCGAATTCTTCTCCGACAAGGCCCTGGCCAAGGTCATGGGCCGTGGTGATGTGCCGGCTCCGTTCGAAACCGATTGCCCGTTCTACGCGCTGCTGGAATTCGAAGCGACCACCGAAGAAGTGGCCAACCACGCCCTGGAAACGTTCGAGCACTGTGTCGAGCAGGGCTGGGTCCTGGACGGTGTGATGAGCCAGAGCGAAACCCAGTTGCAGAACCTGTGGAAACTGCGCGAATACATTTCCGAAACCATTTCCCACTGGACGCCGTACAAGAACGACATTTCGGTGACCGTGTCGAAAGTGCCGGCATTCCTCAAGGAAATCGACGCGATCGTCGGCGAACACTACCCAGACTTCGAAATCGTCTGGTTTGGTCACATCGGCGACGGCAACCTGCACTTGAATATTCTCAAGCCGGATAACTTGAGCAAGGACGAGTTCTTCGCCAAGTGCGCAACCGTCAACAAGTGGGTGTTCGAAACCGTCGAGAAGTACAACGGCTCGATTTCCGCCGAACACGGCGTGGGCATGACCAAGCGTGATTACCTGACCTACAGCCGCTCCCCGGTTGAGATCGAGTACATGAAAGCGGTCAAGGCGGTGTTCGACCCGAACGGGATCATGAACCCGGGCAAGATTTTCGCTGTTTGACTTTAAGAGCTACGAACCAGGAGTCGGTCCATGAGCTATCAGCACCAGTATGTCGACGGTACGCGTATTCACTTCCCGCTGGGGAAAGTGGTGTGCATCGGCCGTAACTACGCCGAACACGCCAAGGAACTGGACAACCCGGTGCCGACCGAGCCGCTGCTGTTCATCAAGCCGGGCAGTTGTGTGGTGCCGCTGGAAGGCGGTTTCAGCATTCCGACCGAGCGTGGCTCGGTGCATTACGAAGCGGAAATCGCCGTACTGATTGGCAAGCCGTTGTCGACCAAGCCCAGCGTTGAAGAAGTGCTGGACGCCATCTCCGGCTTCGCCCCGGCCCTGGACCTGACCCTGCGCGACAAGCAGGCCGAGCTGAAATCCAAGGGCCTGCCCTGGGAAATCGCCAAGTCCTTCGACGGCGCAGCAGTGATTGCCCCGTTCGTTTCCGGCAGCACCTTCGCCGACCTGACCGACATCGGCATCCGCCTGACCATCAACGGCGAAGTGCGCCAGGATGGCAACAGCAGTGCGATGCTCAACCCGATCGTGCCGATGATCCAGCACATGGCCGGTTGCTTTTCGCTACAGGCCGGTGACGTGATCCTCACTGGCACACCGGTGGGCGTGGGTCCGCTGAATGTCGGCGACGAGATCGTCCTGGAACTGCCGGGCGCAAGCAGCTTCACCAGCAGCGTTCGCTAAGCAACGCAAACCCTTTGTAGGAGCGAGCATGCTCGCGATGTACCTGAGATCGACGCGGGATGCCTGGTATCCAGCGTTATCGTTGGCGACCATCGCGAGCATGCTCGCTCCTACATTAGGGTGTGCGACTGCTCCTATCCCGCCATTTCCCGTTTTTTTCACATGATGTCTGGATAATTTCCACGGCTTTCGGCATCTGAGCCGGGCCCAATTGTGCTATTACCCCTAGCCTGAATTTCTGGAACGCATGCCCTGATGGCCACTCAACCAATCTCGTCGCTCAAACCTGCCCGTCGCTCGCGCTTTGCCCTGCGTTGGTATTCCTGGCTGTTGCTGCTGGTCGCCGCTGCCTACGGTTTGGCGTTTGCCATGCATTGGGATGACCGCGGCGTGCTCTGGGTGCTGGAGCGTTTTGAAAGCCCGGCCGAACGTCAGGGCAGCGTCTGGCTGCCGGACTATCATGCGGTGATCGACGCCAAGCCACTTCCGGGCATGGAAAAGGACGAGGCATCGGACGTCTCCTACGATGCCCAGACCAAAACCCTGTTTTCGGTAATGGGTAAGAACCCGTTCCTGGTCGAGTTGTCGCTGCAAGGCGATGTGCTGCGCAAAATGCCCTTGGTAGGCTGGAGCAATCCTGAAGGGGTAACAGCGCTGGGCAATGGAATGCTGGCCATTGTCGATGAGCGTGACCACCAGATCTCCCTCGTCAAGGTCGATGCCGGCACTCGCGAGCTGAACTTCGCTGATTTCCCGAAGTTCGACCTTGGCCCTTCGAAAGACCAGAACAAGGCGTTTGAGGCGGTCGTATGGGATGCGCGCAATCAGCAAATGCTGCTCGGCGAAGAGCGTCCGCCCGCGCTGTTCACCTGGAAAGGCGACGGCACGACGCTCAGCGGCGACAAGCAAAAGCTGGCCAGTGACGAGCTGGACATCCGCAACCTGTCTGCCCTTGCCATCGATCCGCGCACGGGCCACACCCTGGTGTTGTCCGCTGACTCCCACCTGTTGCTGGAGCTGGACGAGAAAGGCGAACAGGTCAGCTTCATGACCTTGCTGGGTGGCTTCAACGGCTTGAAAAAAACCATCCCACGGGCTGAAGGCGTGACCATGGATGAGGCCGGCACGATGTACATCGTGAGTGAGCCAAATCTGTTTTACCGTTTCGAAAAGCAGAAATAATCAACTTTTCGTGTAGGCTTTTTCGCCTCTGGTTGTAGGATCAGGCCAATGGCCATTAAGCTTCAGTTCAGGCAGGCGTGATATTTCATCCGCCTGTCCTGAAGCCGAGCCCGCCTGAATGCGCCGATTAGCCCGCCCCAAACCTCTGCTGTTGCTCCTGTCGGTGATTGCCCTGAGCGTATTGATCGCGTTCGGGCAGCATTTACGCCTGTTCGAGCGCACCTGGTTCAACCTGCGTACGCTCTGGCAGCCGATGAGCACCCAGTCCATCGGCCTGGATCAGTATCGGGTGGTGCTGGAGGGGCAGGTCATTGAAGGGCTGGACGATGATGTTTCAGCCTTGACCTACGACCCGGTGCGCAAAAGCCTGTTCACGGTCACCAATCAAAACTCCGAATTGATCGAGCTGTCGCTCGACGGCAGGATCTTGCGGCGCATCGCGTTGGTCGGTTTTGGTGATCCTGAAGCTGTCGAGTTCATCAGCGCCGACACCTACGTGATCACGGACGAGCGCCAGCAGCGCCTGATCAAGATCCATCTGGAGCATGACACCAGCTTTCTCGACGCTGCGGACGCGGAACAGATGACCCTCGGTGTGCACATGAGCGGCAACAAGGGGTTCGAAGGCTTGGCTTACGATTCGGTAGGCAAGCGCTTGTTTGTCGCCAAGGAGCGCGACCCGATGCTGATCTACGAAGTGCACGGCTTTCCGCATTTCAATCCGGAAAAGTCCTACGCGGTACATGTGGTCAACAATCCCAAGCGCGACGCCGGGATGTTTGTGCGGGATTTGTCGAGCCTGCAATACGACGAGCGCAGCGGGCACTTGCTGGCGCTGTCCGACGAGTCGCGGCTGATTCTGGAGCTGGATGTGGATGGTCGACCGCTGAGCACCATGTCACTGAACAAGGGTCGGCAAGGTCTGCAAAAGACCGTACCGCAAGCGGAAGGTATCGCCATGGACGACGACGGTACGATGTACCTGGTGAGTGAACCGAATCTGTTCTACGTCTTCAAGAAACCACCGCAGAACTAACAAACACCGCAAATCAACTGTGGGAGCGGGCTTGCTCGCGAATGCGGTGTGTCAGTGATATCTCTGTTGACTGGCACACCGCATTCGCGAGCAAGCCCGCTCCCACAAGGGGGCGTATGTTTTACTCGGCGCGCAGGGTCTTCACACCTTCGCTCGTGCCCAGCAACAACAGGTCTGCCGGGCGCGCCGCGAACAAGCCGTTGGTGACCACGCCGACGATCGCATTGATCTGCGACTCCAGTTCCACCGGATTGGTGATCTCCAGATTGAACACATCGAGGATGATGTTGCCGTTGTCGGTGACTACACCTTCACGGTAGACCGGATCACCGCCGAGTTTCACCAGCTGGCGGGCCACGTGGCTGCGGGCCATCGGGATCACTTCCACGGGCAGCGGGAAGGCGCCGAGGACGGGCACCAGTTTGCTGGCGTCGGCGATGCAGATGAAGGTCTTGGCCACGGCCGCGACGATTTTCTCACGGGTCAGGGCTGCGCCGCCGCCCTTGATCAGGTTCAGGTGCTCGTCGCTCTCGTCGGCGCCGTCGACGTAGAACTCCAGGTCGCTGACCGTATTGAGCTCATAGACCGGGATCCCGTGGCCCTTGAGGCGTGCGGCGGTGGCTTCGGAGCTGGCGACGGCGCCATCGAACGCGCCCTTGTGCTTGGCCAGGGCATCGATGAAGCAGTTGGCGGTGGAGCCGGTGCCGACCCCAACGATGCTCTTGTCGTCGAGTTTCGGGAGGATGAAGTCGACGGCGGCCTGGGCTACTGCCTGTTTGAGTTGATCCTGGGTCATGCGGGCTCCGAAGTGCCGAAGAGAGAACGAAAGGCTGGCATTATAGGCCTCGGGGCAGGGAAGGTCATTGTCCGATTGGCGGTCCGTGACTGTTCCCTGTAGGAGCGAGCATGCTCGCGATAGCCGTGAACGATAACGCATGAAACCAGGCACCCCGCAGCGCCTTTGGGTTTCTCGCGAGCATGCTCGCTCCTACAACAGGTGGTCGTGCGGCTAAAAGCCGGGTTAGACTCCTTGATCCTGCCCAACCCGCTCAGTGATGCTTTCCGATGCTTGAACAGTACGTCAAAAAGATCCTCACCTCGCGCGTTTATGACGTTGCCGTAGAAACCCCATTGCAGACTGCTCGCCAGCTCTCCGAGCGGCTGGGCAACGAGATTTTGCTCAAGCGTGAAGACTTGCAGCCCGTGTTCTCGTTCAAGATTCGCGGCGCCTACAACAAGCTGACGCAGCTGAGCGATGAAGAGCGCGCTCGCGGCGTGGTTACCGCTTCGGCGGGTAATCACGCGCAAGGCCTGGCCCTGGCGGCCAAGGTCCTGGGCGTGAAAGCCACCATCGTCATGCCCAAGACCACGCCCGAGATCAAGGTCGAAGGCGTGCGTTCGCGCGGTGGCAAAGTGGTGCTGCACGGCGATTCGTTTCCGGAGGCCCTGGCCTACTCGTTGAAACTGGTCGACGAAAAAGGCTACGTCTACATTCACCCCTACGACGATCCCCACACCATTGCCGGGCAGGGCACAGTGGCGATGGAAATCTTGCGCCAACACCCGGCGCCCCTGGATGCGATCTTCGTTCCAGTCGGTGGCGGCGGCCTGATCGCCGGTATCGCGGCGTACGTGAAGTATCTGCGGCCGGACATCAAGGTCATCGGTGTCGAGCCGGACGACTCCAATTGCCTGCAAGCCGCCATGGCGGCGGGTGAGCGTGTGGTATTGCCGACCGTGGGCATCTTCGCCGATGGCGTCGCGGTGGCCCAGATCGGCCAGCACACTTTTGATATCTGCAAAGACTACGTCGACGAAGTCATCACCGTCAGTACCGACGAAATCTGTGCGGCGATCAAGGACATCTACGACGATACCCGTTCGATCACCGAACCTGCCGGCGCCTTGGGCGTGGCCGGGATCAAGAAGTACGTCGAGTCCCGCGGCGTCACCGGACAGACCTTCGTGGCCATTGACTCCGGGGCCAACGTCAATTTTGACCGCCTGCGCCATGTCGCCGAGCGCGCTGAACTGGGCGAAGGCCGTGAAGCCATCATCGCCGTGACCATCCCTGAGCAGCCGGGGAGTTTCAAGGCGTTCTGCGAAGCCATCGGCAAGCGTCAGATCACCGAATTCAACTACCGCTACAACACTGGCAGCGAAGCGCACATCTTTGTCGGGGTACAGACTCATCCGGAAACCGACCCGCGTCGCGCGCTGATCGCCAGCCTGGGCGAGCAGGGCTTTCCGGTCGTCGACCTGACCGACAACGAACTGGCCAAGTTGCACATCCGCCACATGGTCGGCGGTCGCGCGGCGCATGTGGTCGATGAAGTGATCCTGCGCTTCGAATTCCCGGAGCGTCCGGGCGCGCTGTTCAACTTCCTCAACAAGCTCGGCGGGCGCTGGAACATTTCCATGTTCCACTATCGTAACCACGGTGCGGCCGATGGTCGTGTGGTCGCGGGCCTGCAGGTGCCCCATGAGGAGCGTCACCTGGTGCCGGCAGCACTGGAAGAAATTGGCTACCCGTTCTGGGACGAAACCGACAACCCGGCCTATCAGTTGTTTCTTGGCTGAGCGGCTACGCTGATGGGCAGGCCCTTAAGGAAATCGAACCATGGAAACGTTGACGGCCCTGAAAGCGGCGCACACGGTGGCGACGGTGGTGTTGCTGGTATGTGCGCTGGGCCTGGGGATTTGGGTCTGGCGAACCCGGCGTAACGGCGACGCGACAGCGGGCAGCCGTACGCTGCAACGGCCACGGGTGTTCGTCTGGCTGTTGATGGGGCTGGCATTGCTGAGCATGCCGTTTACCGGTTGGTGGATGGTGCACCTGGTGGGCTGGCCGTTGGGGCAGACCTGGTTGCTGGCTTCCAGTGTGCTTTACACCGTGGCGGCGCTGGCGTGGTTCTGGTTGTTGGTAAGGCTGAACAAGGTGCGCAAGACGCCGGGTGGGGTGGGCAGATTTACCTTTGCCTTGGCGTTGTTCAGTTTTGTCTGCTTTGTGGCGATTGCCGGGTTGATGGGCGCCAAACCGGTTTAACCCTTTAAACCGTATTGCCCCATTCGCGAGCAGGCTCGCTCCCACAAGGGAATTGTGTCGTTCACACATCCACTGTGGGAGCGAGCCTGCTCGCGAAGGCAATATCAGCCGCGCAGACTGATTACTGGCCAGCCCCGCTTCTCGGCCTCGGCGCGCAAGTTCGGATCCGGATCGACCGCCACCGGGTTCGCCACCTGCTCCAGCAACGCCAGGTCATTCATCGAGTCGCTATAAAAGTAGCTGTCCTCGAGGTTGTGCCCGGTTTCTTCCAGCCAGCGATTGAGCCTTGTCACCTTGCCTTCACGGAAGCACGGTACATCGGTACTGCGCCCGGTGTACCGGCCGTCCTGCATTTCGCATTCGGTGGCGATCAGGGTCTCGACGCCCAGGCGCGCGGCAATCGGGCCGGTCACGAAGCGGTTGGTGGCGGTGATGATCACCAGTTTGTCGCCGGCATCGCGGTGTTGGGCCAGCAACTCGATCGCCTTGGGCAGCAGGATCGGTTCGATGCAGTCGCGCATGTAGTCGCTGTGCCATAGATCCAGTGTGGCCATCTCGGTACGGCCGAGCACTTCCAGGCAGAAGTTCAGGTAGGCGTCGTTATCGAGCTTGCCAGCCAGGTAGTCCTGGTAGAACTCATCGTTACGGGCCTTGTAGGCGACGGCGTCGAGGAAGCCGCGTTCACAAAGGTAATCGCCCCAGGCATGGTCACTGTCGCCGCCCAGAAGCGTGTTGTCCAAGTCGAATAAAGCCAGCCGCATTGCAGTTACTCGCTGAAAAGTCTGTAGAAAGGCGTCCAGAATACGGACTTTTCACAAGAGTGCACATAACGTAGGCCGGCGCGTTGCTGCCTTAACAACCTTTGTGGAACAATGCGATGACATGCGTTTGCGAGGTTGTTGCCGTGATCGACCCCGATGGTTTCCGTCCTAATGTCGGGATCATTCTCACGAATGATGCCGGCCAGGTGCTATGGGCTCGCCGTATCAATCAAGATGCCTGGCAGTTTCCTCAAGGCGGGATCAACCCCCAGGAGACGCCGGAAGACGCCTTGTACCGCGAGCTGAACGAAGAAGTGGGCCTGGAGCGCGAAGATGTTGAAATACTCGCCTGCACTCGGGGCTGGTTGCGCTATCGTTTGCCGCAACGTCTGGTCAGGACGCACAGCCAACCGCTGTGCATCGGCCAGAAGCAGAAATGGTTTCTCCTGCGCCTGATCTCCAATGAGCAGCGGGTGCGGATGGATTTGACCGGTAAACCGGAATTCGATGGCTGGCGCTGGGTCAGTTATTGGTATCCGTTGGGCCAGGTGGTGACATTCAAGCGCGAGGTGTATCGACGCGCCCTCAAAGAGCTTGCCCCGCGCCTTTTAGCGCGCGACTGACGACGGAGTTCGACCCCGAGCCATGCTCAATACGCTGCGCAAGATCGTCCAGGAAGTTAACTCCGCCAAGGATCTCAAGGCGGCGTTGGGGATTATTGTGTTGCGCGTCAAAGAGGCCATGGGCAGCCAGGTCTGCTCGGTCTACCTGCTTGATCCCGAGACCAACCGCTTTGTGTTGATGGCTACCGAGGGCTTGAACAAGCGCTCGATTGGCAAGGTCAGCATGGCGCCCAATGAAGGTCTGGTGGGTTTGGTCGGCACGCGTGAAGAACCCCTGAACCTCGAAAACGCCGCGGATCACCCGCGCTACCGCTACTTCGCCGAAACTGGTGAAGAGCGCTACGCTTCGTTCCTCGGGGCGCCAATCATCCACCACCGCCGTGTCGTCGGTGTGTTGGTTATCCAGCAAAAAGAGCGCCGCCAGTTCGATGAAGGCGAAGAAGCCTTCCTCGTGACCATGAGCGCGCAACTCGCCGGGGTTATCGCCCACGCCGAGGCCACCGGTTCGATCCGTGGCCTGGGCCGGCAGGGCAAGGGTATCCAGGAAGCCAAGTTCATCGGCGTGCCGGGCTCGCCCGGCGCGGCGGTCGGTACGGCGGTGGTCATGCTGCCGCCGGCCGACCTGGACGTGGTGCCCGACAAGACCATCACCGACATCGAAGCGGAACTGGGTCTGTTCAAGACCGCCATCGAAGGTGTGCGCGCTGACATGCGTGCGTTGTCCGCCAAGCTCGCCACGCAATTGCGCCCGGAAGAGCGCGCGTTGTTCGACGTCTACCTGATGATGCTCGACGATGCGGCGCTTGGCAGCGAAGTGACCACCGTGATCAAGACCGGGCAGTGGGCCCAGGGCGCGTTGCGCCAAGTGGTCACCGATCACGTCAACCGCTTCGAATTGATGGACGACGCTTACTTGCGTGAGCGTGCGTCGGACGTCAAGGACCTCGGTCGTCGCCTGCTCGCTTATTTGCAGGAAGAGCGCCAGCAAACCCTGGTCTATCCCGACAACACCATCCTGGTCAGCGAGGAACTGACGCCGGCCATGCTCGGCGAGGTTCCGGAAAACAAGCTGGTGGGCCTGGTTTCGGTGCTTGGCTCCGGTAACTCCCACGTTGCGATCCTTGCCCGGGCCATGGGCATTCCAACGGTGATGGGCCTGGTGGACCTGCCGTATTCCAAGGTCGACGGCATAGGCATGATCGTCGACGGTCACCGCGGCGAGGTCTACACCAACCCCAGCGACGTGCTGCGCAAGCAGTTCGCCGAGGTGGTCGAAGAAGAAAAGCAACTGGCCCTCGGGCTGGATGCGCTGCGCGATCTGCCGTGCATCACGGTCGATGGCCACCGCATGCCGCTCTGGGTCAACACCGGCCTGTTGGCGGATGTGGCGCGCGCGCAAAAGCGCGGGGCCGAAGGCGTAGGTCTGTACCGCACCGAAGTGCCGTTCATGATCAACCAGCGCTTCCCGAGTGAAAAGGAACAGCTGGCGATCTACCGCGAACAGCTGGCCGCTTTTCACCCACAGCCAGTGACCATGCGTACCTTGGACATCGGCGGCGACAAGTCGCTGTCGTACTTCCCGATCAAGGAAGACAACCCGTTCCTCGGCTGGCGCGGCATTCGTGTCACCCTCGACCACCCGGAAATCTTCCTGGTGCAGACCCGCGCCATGCTCAAGGCCAGTGAAGGCTTGAACAACCTGCGGATTCTGCTGCCGATGATCTCCGGTACCCATGAGCTGGAAGAAGCCCTGCACCTGATCCACCGGGCCTGGGGCGAGGTTCGCGACGAAGGTTGCGACGTGCCGATGCCACCGATTGGCGTGATGATCGAGATTCCGGCAGCGGTGTACCAGACCAAGGAGCTGGCGCGACAGGTGGACTTCCTGTCGGTGGGTTCCAACGACCTGACCCAGTATCTGTTGGCCGTGGACCGTAACAACCCGCGAGTAGCCGACCTGTACGACTACCTGCACCCGGCGGTGCTGCAAGCCCTGCAAACCGTAGTGCGTGACGCCCATGCCGAAGGCAAGCCAGTGAGTATCTGCGGCGAGATGGCCGGTGACCCGGCGGCGGCGGTGCTATTGATGGCGATGGGTTTCGACAGCTTGTCGATGAACGCCACCAACTTGCCGAAGGTGAAGTGGATGCTGCGCCAGATCAACTTGAGCAAGGCCAAGCAGCTGCTCGCCGAACTGATGACCATCGACAACCCGCAAGTTATCCACAGCTCGCTGCAATTGGCGCTGAAGAACCTGGGGTTGGCACGGATGATCAATCCGGCGGCGATCAAGCCTCTCTGAATTGGCGACACCCCCTTCGCGAGCAAGCCCGCTCCCACATTTAACCGTATTTCAAATGTGGGAGCGGGCTTGCTCGCGAAGAGGGTCGCACGAATAACGCAACACTAAAGCCGAATATCCACTTCCCCAAGATGCCCGCCAAACGGCCCAAAACTCCGTTCGACCAAATGCCGCGAGCCATCCGCCCGCACAATCAACGCCGTACTCGCCCGCGTCCCATAACTCTGGCTGGCAATAAACACACTCGACAGCAGCGTCTCGGTGGCCAACCCCACTCCGGTGTCCGGCAGGTCTGCAAACGGCGCTTGCTGTGAATCGCCGAGCAAGGCCAGCAAAGAGTGCGGTTGCGGATCATCCAGTACCTCGCCTAGTGCCGCCTTGGCCCTGAGCAGTTTCGGCCACGGCGTATCCAGCCCGGCGTTCGACAGGCCGTAGATCCCCGGCGGTAGCATCACCGCTTCCGATTCCCGCGCATTGAAATGCCACAACTCATTGGCGTTGCCGATCAGTAAGTTAAATCCGCCATATTCAGGCGAACGGGCGACAACGTCGGCTAAATAGTCATCAATTGGCACATCTTTGGTGAGGAATCCCGCCACTAACTCACCGCGAGACCGGCGCCCTGGCGGTCGATGCGGATCGCGGATGTTGGTCAGCGCCGCAAAGCGCCCGTTGACGCCGACACCGAGCCAGGTTCCTCCCGCCTCCAGGTCTCGCCCGGCGTGCACCTGGGGGGCCTCGGGCCATTGCGCCAGTGGCAGGCTGGGGCGGGCATAAAATTCGTCGCGGTTAGCCGCCACGATCAGCGGTTGGGCGTGGCCCGGTCGCCAAGCAAAAACAATCAGGCACATAAGGTGATCCTTGTGTGTTTTTTTCCCACTCTACGCAGTCATCGTGCGGGTATCCATCGCCATCCAGTGGAGCCCGAGGCCATGCATCCGTTACCATGCCGCTCCGATTTTGGGGTTGGGAGGGGAAAAGCATGGAATTTCTGCTCTATCTGGCGCTCGGCGCCTGTGCCGGAGTGCTGGCCGGGCTGTTCGGCGTGGGGGGCGGAATCATCATTGTCCCGGTGCTGGTATTCAGCTTCAAGGCGCAGGGGTTTGATCCGTCGATCCTCACGCACCTGGCCGTAGGCACCTCGCTGGCGACGATTATCTTTACCTCGGTCAACGCCATTCGGGAGCACCATCGCCGTGGAGCGGTACGCTGGCCAATTTTTGCGTGGATGACCCTGGGCATTCTGATCGGTGCGGGTTTTGGCGCGCTGACTGCCGAAGCGATCTCCGGGCCCAACCTGCAAAAGATCATCGGCGTGTTTGCCTTGGTCATTGCTGCGCAGCTGGCGTTGGAACTCAAGCCCAAGGCCAGTCGAACGGTGCCGGGTAAACTCGGTCTGACCGTAGCCGGCAGCGTAATTGGCTGGGCTTCTGCGATTTTCGGGATTGGCGGCGGGTCACTGACCGTGCCGTTCCTGACCTGGCGCAGCGTGCCGATGCAGCAAGCGGTCGCTACGTCCTCTGCCTGCGGCCTGCCGATTGCGCTGTCCAGTGCATTATTTTTCATGATTCTGGGCTGGCACGATCCGTTGCTTCCGGCCCATAGTCTCGGTTTCATTTATTTGCCGGCGCTGTTGGGCATTGCCCTGACCAGCATGGTCTTCGCCCGCTTCGGCGCGCGACTGGCGCACAATCTGTCGCCAAGGTTGCTGAAAAGACTGTTTGCCGCTTTGCTGTTTGGCGTTGGCCTGAAGTTTCTAGTCTGAAGCATCTGCTCTGACGCACGACACAATCCTGGCTTAATCCTGAGGTGACAGCGTCGCCCGGGAATTGATTTGAACTCATGAGGAGTCGCAATGCTGCCTTACCCGCAGATCGACCCGGTGGCCTTGGCCATCGGTCCGCTGAAAATCCACTGGTACGGGTTGATGTACCTGATCGGCATCGGCGGCGCCTGGCTGCTGGCGTCGCGCCGGCTGAACCGTTTCGACCCGACCTGGAACAAGGAGAAGCTCTCCGACATGGTGTTCTGGATGTCGATGGGGGTGATTGTCGGTGGTCGCCTGGGTTATGTGCTGTTCTACGATTTGAGTGCTTATATCGCCAACCCGCTGTTGATCTTTGAAGTGTGGAAGGGCGGGATGTCGTTCCACGGCGGGTTCATCGGCGTGATGTTGGCAGCCTTGTGGTTCGGTAAAAAGAACAACAAGTCGTTTTTCCAGCTGATGGACTTCGTCGCGCCGATGGTGCCGATCGGCCTGGGCGCCGGGCGGATCGGCAATTTCATCAATGCCGAGCTGTGGGGCAAGGCTACCGATGTGCCGTGGGCGATGGTCTTCCCGACTGATCCGGCACAATTGGCACGTCACCCGTCGCAGCTGTATCAGTTTGCGCTCGAAGGCGTCGCGCTGTTCCTGATCCTGTGGCTGTTCTCGCGCAAACCACGGCCGACCATGGCGGTATCGGGGATGTTCGCGCTGTTCTATGGCATCTTCCGTTTCATTGTCGAGTTCGTCCGCGTACCGGATGCGCAACTGGGCTATCTGGCCTGGAACTGGCTGACCATGGGCCAGGTGCTCTGCGTGCCGATGATCGTTGGCGGGCTGTTCCTGATCTGGCTGGCGTATCACCGCGCCCCGGCGACTCCAGCGGCTGCCGTATAAAATTCGAACCCCGTAGCGATGCTGCGGGTTTCAAGGACACAGGTAATTCATGAAGCAATATCTCGAACTGGTCGCCCACGTCATCAAGAACGGCACCAAACAGGCCAACCGCACTGGCGTGAACACCATCAGTTTTCCGGGCGCCATGCTGCGTTACGACCTGCAGGAAGGTTTCCCGGCGATCACCACGCGCAAGATGGCCTTCAAATCCGCCATCGGCGAGATGTGCGGGTTTCTGCGTGGCGTGAACAATGCCGCGCAATTCCGTGCGTTGGGCTGCAAGGTCTGGGACCAGAACGCCAATGAAAACGCCCAGTGGCTGGCCAACCCGTTCCGCCAGGGTGAAGACGACCTCGGCGAGATCTACGGCGTGCAATGGCGTAAATGGCCGGCGTACAAGCAGATCCCGGTCAGCAACCCGGCCGCCATCGAACAAACCCTGAAGCAGGGTTATCGCCAGATTGCCGAAGGTGAAGAAGATGGACAGGCCTATGTGGTGTTGTACAAGGCCATCGATCAGGTTCGCCAGTGCGTCGACACCATCATCAAGGACCCGGGCAGCCGCCGTATCCTGTTTCACGGCTGGAACGTCGCGCAGCTCGATGAAATGGCCCTGCCGCCTTGCCACCTGCTGTACCAGTTCCACCCGAATGTCGAGACCAGGGAGATTTCCCTGACGCTCTACATTCGTTCGAACGACTTGGGCCTGGGCACGCCTTTCAACCTCACCGAAGGCGCCGCGCTGCTAAGCCTGATCGGTCGCCTGACCGGCTACACGCCGCGCTGGTTCACCTATTTCATCGGCGACGCCCACGTCTATGAAAACCACCTGGACATGCTCAACGAACAGCTCAAGCGCGAGCCGTTCCCGATGCCCAAACTGGTGATTTCCGACCGCGTACCGGAGTTTGCCAAGACGGGTGTTTACCAGCCGGAGTGGCTGGAACTGGTGGAACCGAGTGATTTCTCGCTGGAAGGCTATGAACACCATGCGCCGATGACCGCGCCAATGGCGGTCTGAAGCCTGCCGTCAGATCGTTCCCACGCTCTGCGTGGGAATGCCGCCATGGACGCTCCGCGTCCACTGTGACGCGGAGCGTCACGGGATGCATTCCCACGCGGAGCATGGGAACGATCCTCTACTACTAATGGCCGTGGCTACGGCCGACATGTGAATGCTCAACTTCGGTCGCCACAACCCCGCCACTCACTTCCAGCCTCTGCAAAATCCCGCATTGATCAACATCCGGCCCTTCGCCACAGCGTTGGCGCAGGTCGAGCAGTTGTGTCTGCAACGCCAGCAAACCATCGATCCGCGCCTTGACGTGATGGATATGCTCGTCGATCAGCGCATTCACGCTTTCACATTGATCCTGCGGACTGTCGCGAAAGGCCAGCAGGCTGCGAATTTCTTCAAGGGTCATGTCGAGGGTGCGGCAGTTGCGGATGAAGGTCAGGCGTTCAGCGTGGGCCTGGGTATAGACCCGGTAGTTGCCGTCGCTGCGGGCCGGCTCCGGCAGCAGGTTCTCGCGTTCGTAGTAGCGAATGGTTTCCACGGCGCAGTCAGTGAGTTTGGCCAGCTCTCCAATCTTCATCACGGCAATCTCCAAATAGGTGCTTGACCCTATAGTGGCTACAGGGTCTTTACTTGGCAACAGGCACCTTCAAGGACGCGACCCGATGAGCGACTCCCTTCACACCCACAAACCCGAGGCTGATCACGATCACAGCCATAAATTTCAGCCTGCGCACAAACATGAGCATGGCGGCCCCGGGGATTCCTGCTGTTCCGCCAAAGTGGCGGCGCCGTCGCTGATCAAGTTGAACGAAACGCCGACCGCCAACTCGCGGCTTAGCAGCTTCCGCATCGAGGCCATGGATTGCCCGACCGAGCAAACGCTGATCCAGAACAAACTCGGCAAACTGGCGGGTGTGCAGCAGCTGGAATTCAACCTGATCAACCGTGTGCTCGGCGTAACCCACGACTTGCCAGGCACTGCACCGATCATCGACGCCATCAAGTCCCTCGGCATGCAAGCCGAGCCGCTGGAGCAGGGTGTTGAAGCGCCCGCCCCGGCGCCGGTGAAAAAGCCCTGGTGGCCATTGGCGTTATCGGGTCTGGGTGCGCTGGTGGCCGAAGTGATTCACTTCACCAGTGCTGCACCGAACTGGGTGGTGGCGGTCATCGCTCTGGTCTCGATCCTCAGTGGCGGCCTCGCAACCTACAAGAAGGGCTGGATTGCCCTGAAGAACCTCAACCTGAACATCAACGCCTTGATGAGCATTGCGGTGACCGGTGCAATCCTGATCGGGCAATGGCCGGAAGCAGCGATGGTGATGTTCCTGTTTACCGTGGCCGAGCTGATCGAAGCCAAGTCGCTGGACCGGGCGCGCAATGCAATCAGCGGCCTGATGCAGATGGCGCCGGAGCAGGCCACGGTGTTGCAAGCCGATGGCCGCTGGATTGCGCAAAACGTCAAGTCCATCGAACTCGGCGCACGGGTGCGGGTACGCCCCGGTGAGCGGATTGGCCTGGACGGTGAAGTGGTGTCGGGCAGTTCGACCATCAACCAGGCACCGATCACGGGTGAAAGCCTGCCGGTGGAGAAAACCGTTGGCGACAAGGTATTCGCAGGCACCATCAATCAGGCCGGTTCCCTGGAATATGCCGTGACTGCTGAAGCGAACCATTCGACGCTGGCGCGGATCATTCACGCCGTCGAACAGGCTCAAGGCGCGCGGGCGCCGACCCAGCGCTTCGTTGACCGCTTCTCGAAAATATACACCCCGGCGGTGTTTGTCCTGGCCCTGGCGGTGGCGGTGATTCCACCGCTGTTCATGAATGCGCTTTGGTTTGACTGGATCTACCGCGCGCTGGTCCTGCTGGTTGTCGCCTGTCCTTGTGCCTTGGTGATTTCCACGCCGGTGACCATCGTCAGCGGCCTCGCGGCGGCGGCGCGCAAAGGTATTCTGGTGAAGGGCGGTGTTTATCTGGAGGGTGGCTACAAGCTCGACTATCTGGCGCTGGACAAGACCGGCACGATTACCCACGGCAAGCCGGTGCAGACTGATTATCTGGAGCTTGATCCCAAGGCCGATGCCTCGGTGCCGGCAATTGCCGCAGCACTGGCCGGTCGATCGGATCACCCGGTGTCGTTGGCCATCGCCAATGCCGCTGTGGATAAACAACACCCGCTGTTGATTGTGGATAACTTCGAGGCGCTGGCCGGGCGTGGAGTGCGCGGTGACATCAACGGCCAAACCTATCACTTGGGCAACCATCGGCTGGTCGAAGACCTGAACCTGTGCTCACCGGAGCTGGAAGAGACGCTGTTCGCGCTGGAAAAACAGGGTAAATCCGTAGTGCTGCTACTCGATTCATCCGGCCCATTGGCGCTGTTTGCCGTGGCCGACACAGTGAAGGAGTCCAGTCGCGAAGCGATCCAGCAACTACATGACCTGGGCATCAAGACCCTGATGCTGACCGGCGACAATTTCTACACCGCCGAGGCGATTGCCGCGCAGGTTGGCATCGACCAGGCACAAGGGGATCTGCTGCCCTCTGATAAATTGCAAGCCATCGAAGCACTGTATGCTCAGGGCCATAACGTTGGCATGGTCGGTGACGGCATCAACGATGCGCCCGCACTGGCGCGCGCCGAAATTGGTTTCGCCATGGCTGCCGCTGGCACAGACACGGCAATCGAAACCGCCGATGTCGCCCTGATGGACGACGATCTGCGCAAAATTCCGACTTTCATTCGTCTGTCGCGACAAACCTCGAGCATCCTCAAGCAGAACATTGCCCTGGCATTGGTCATCAAGGCGATCTTTCTTGGGGTAACCTTCGCCGGGCTCGCCACCATGTGGATGGCGGTGTTCGCTGACATGGGTGTGAGCCTGTTGGTGGTGTTCAATGGCTTGCGCCTGCTGCGCAAATAAACGATGAGGGACAGTTGTGCTGAGTGCCGAGCTGAAGGCGTTTTACATGGTCGCCCGCCTGGGCAGCATCACCCTGGCAGCGAAAAAGCTCGGTTTGAGCCAACCCACGGTGACCACCCAGATTCGCAACCTGGAAAGCCAGTACTCAGTTGAGTTGTTCTACCGGGGCGGCCGTCGCCTGAGCGTCAGCGATGAGGGCGCGCGGCTGTTGCCGATGGTCAAGGGACTGCTGCAACAGGAAGCCGACATCGAGTTCTTCCTGCGTAACAGCGGGCAGGTCCAGGGCATGTTGCGCATCGCCGCTACGGCGCCGTACTACATCCTCGACTTGGTGAAAACCTTCCGCGAACGCCTGCCGCAGGTGGAGGTGTCGGTGGAAATCGGCAACTCCCAGCAGGTGCTCGAAGCTTTGGAGGAGTACCGGGTGGATGTTGCGGCATCTTCGCAGTTGCTGGAGGATGCGCGGCTGATTCGACGGGTGCTGGGCAGCGATCCGCTGGTGCTGGCGGTGCATCGCAATCATCCACTGGCGGTCCACGATCACGTGCCGCTGGGCGCATTGGCAGGGCACACATTGTTGATGCGAGAACCGGGTTCGACCACCCGGCGTTTGACCGAAGAGTTGCTCGCCAGCGCCGGTGTCGGTTTCGGGCCGCTGCTGGAGATTGGCAGCCGCGAATCGATCCGTGAGGCGGTGTTGCGCAATATCGGCATCAGCATTATTGCCCGCCAGGAAGTGCCGCATGATCCGCAACTGCGCGTGCTGACCATCGAGAATGCGCCGCAGATTCCGGAGTACCTGTACTGCCTCAAGGAGCGAAAAAACGCGCGGTTGCCAGCGGCGTTTCTGGGGGTGGCGCAGGAAATGTCCCCTGCCTGAATCTCTGGTGTCTATGCCGACCTCTTCGCGAGCAGGCTCGCTCCCACAGGGGCGTGCGGTCAACTGTGGGAGCGAGCCTGCTCGCGAAGAGGTCAGTCCAGGCAACCAAAATCCTTGAATACCACTATCGGCGGTTTTTGCCTCACTGCCACATGACGGACGCATTACAACCCTAGGATGGCCCCATCTGCCAGATGAGGTCCGTCCATGAACAACTCGATCGCAACTGCCCTGACCAACCCTGGCGCACCGATGAAGGTGCGCGGTGTACAGAAGCGCTTTGGCGCGTTTACTGCGCTGGATAACGTTTCCCTCGACGTGGCGGCCGGTGAGCTGGTGTGTTTGTTGGGCCCATCGGGCTGCGGCAAGACCACCTTGCTGCGTTGCATCGCCGGGCTGGAAAAGCAGGACAGCGGCGAGCTGTACCTGGGCGATCGCGACGTTTCCCACCTGGCGCCCCAAGCGCGGGACTACGGCATTCTGTTTCAGTCCTACGCACTGTTTCCCAATCTCACCGTCGAAGCGAACATTGCCTACGGTCTGGCCGGCAGTGGCCGCGAACAGGTGCGTCAGCGTGTCGGTCAGATGCTGGAACTGGTCGGCCTGAGCGGCAGTGAGAAAAAGTACCCGGGCCAGTTGTCCGGTGGACAGCAGCAACGCGTAGCGCTGGCTCGCGCCTTGGCCCCGGCACCTTCGTTGTTGCTGCTGGACGAACCGATGTCGGCACTCGATGCCCGCGTCCGTGAGCACCTGTGCACCGAACTGCGTCAGTTGCAGCGCAGCCTCGGCATCACCACCCTGATGGTTACCCACAACCAGGACGAGGCCATGCTGATGGCCGACCGCATTGCCGTGATGAACAACGGCCAAGTCGAGCAGTACGCCACGCCGCAGGAAATCTACAACCGTCCGGCCACGCCGTTCGTGGCGGAGTTCGTCGGCCAGGGCAACTGGCTGCCTTTCAGCCGCAACAGCGACAGCCACGCCCAAGTCGGCGGGATGAACCTGCGCCTGGCCGACGGCAGCGCAAAAAATGCCTCGGGTCGTTTGTTCTGTCGCCCGGAAGCGATCAACGTCAATCCGCCGGTGCATGAAGAAAACCTGTTTCCGGCCAGGGTTCGCGAAATCACCTTCCTGGGTAATCGCTGTCGGATGAGCTTCGAGCTCGACCATTTGCCTGGCCACGCACTGTTGGCCGAGCTGGCACCCGAAGCCATGCCGCGTCTTGGCGCGCAGCAGATCATGGTGGCTTTGCCGCCACAGAGCCTGCAGGTGTTTGCCTGATGAATTCGAACATCGCGCTGCCGCTGACGCACAAGCAGGTGCGGAAGTATTCCCGTGCCGAACTTGGCGACCGGCTGTTCGTGGTCGGCGGCAAAGTCCTCTTGCTGGTGCTGCTTGGCGTCGCGGTACTGATGCCGTTGCTGGCCATCTTCTGGCGCGGCTTCAGTGCCGAAGCCGGGCAGGGCGGAGGCTGGTTGGCTGCTCAAGAATTGATCAGCAGTGCCAATTTCCATTGGTTGCTGGGTAATAGCCTGAAGGTATCTCTCAGCGTCGCCGTCATTGTCGTACCACTGGCCTACCTGTTTGCCTACGCCCTGCAACGCACCCTGATTCCCGGCAAGGGCATCTGGCGGGGGATTTCATTATTGCCGCTGATGGCGCCTTCGATGCTGCCGGGGATTGCCCTGGTTTATCTGTTCGGCAACCAGGGCCTATTACGCGGCTTGCTCTCGGATAACATCTACGGCTTCTGGGGCATCGTTCTGGGTGAGGTCATCTACACCTTCCCACACGCCTTGATGATTTTGCTGTCAGCGCTTTCCCTGGCGGATGCGCGCCTGTTCGATGCCGCCTCGAGTATGGGCGCCAGTCCGGCAAAAGCCTTTCGCAGCATCACCTGGCCAGCGACCCGTCAGGCGGTATTTGCTGCGTTCTGTCTGGTGTTCACTCTGACCATTACTGACTTCGGTGTACCCGTGGTGGTCGGAGGCGACTATCAAGTGCTGGCACTGGAAGCCTACAAGGCGGTGGTCGGCCAGCAACAGTTCGGTCGCGGCGCGTTGATCGGCATGGTGCTGTTGCTGCCGGCGCTGTTCAGTTTCGGGGTCGATGCCTGGTTGCGCCGGCGTCATGGCGATTCCATGAGCGGTCGGGCGCAAGTCTTTAAACCGGCACCGTCGAAGCTGCGCGACGGCTGCTACCTGGTCGTGGTTCTGCTGATCTGCGCCGCGTTGCTAATGGTGTTCGGCATGGCGGTGTTCTCATCGCTGGTGAAATTCTGGCCGTACAACCTGTCGCTGTCACTCAACCACTACCAGTTCAACGACACCGCGGGTGGCGGCTGGCTGGCCTATGGCAACAGCGTGAAGATGGCGTTATGCACGGCGCTGATCGGCAGCCTGTTGATCTTCACCGGCGCCTACTTGATGGAGAAAACCAAGGGCCAGCGCGGGCTGAACCTGACCCTGCGCATGCTCAGTTTCGTACCGATGGCGGTGCCGGGCCTGGTGCTGGGCTTGGGTTACGTCTTCTTCTTCAACCTCACCGGCAACCCGCTGCATGTGCTCTACGGGACCATGACCCTGCTGGTTGTCTGCACCATTGCGCATTATTTGACCACTGCGCAAATGACCGCCACCACCGCGCTGCGCCAACTCGATGCCGAGTTCGAAGCCGCCGCGCTGTCACTCAAGGCGCCGCTTTATCGGCATTACTTGCGGGTCACCGTGCCGATTTGCCTGCCAGCGCTGCTGGATATTGTGCGCTACCTGTTCGTCTCGGCCATGACCACCGTCTCGGCAGCGATCTTCCTCTATAGCCCCGACACCATTCTCGCGGCGGTCGCGGTGCTGAACATGGACGACGCCGGCAATGTCGGTGGTGCGGCGGCGATGTCGACCCTGATTCTGTTCACCTCGGCGGGTGTGTCCTTGCTGCTGGCCTGGGCTTCGCGCGGTTTGCTGCGTCGCTCGCAAGCCTGGCGGCAGACCGCGCCTGGTCACTGATTCACCCTCTCAACTCAACTACAGGAAAAGATCATGTTCAAGCCTATGGCCCTGGCCGCTGCTGTCCTCACCGCTTTCAGCCTGAACGCCTTTGCGGCGAAAACCGAGTTGACGGTGTACACCGCCCTCGAAGCCGAGCAACTCAAGACCTACAAGCAGGCGTTCGAAAAAGCCAACCCGGACGTCGAGATCAAATGGGTGCGCGACTCCACCGGCATCATCACCGCCAAATTGCTCGCCGAAAAAGACCGCCCACAAGCTGACGCCGTATGGGGCTTGGCCGCATCGAGCCTGGCAATCCTCGACCAGCAAGGCATGCTGCAAAGCTACGCGCCCAAAGACCTTGGCAAGATTGGCGGCAACTACCGCGACGCCGCCAACCCGCCAGCCTGGGTCGGCATGGACGTGTGGGCCGCGACCATTTGCTTCAACACCGTCGAAGCCGAAAAGCAGGGCCTGAGCAAGCCCGTGAGCTGGCAAGACCTGACCAAGCCAGAGTACAAAGGCAAGATCGTCATGCCCAACCCGGCGTCTTCCGGCACCGGTTTCCTTGACGTCAGCGCCTGGCTGCAAACCTTCGGCGAGAAGCAGGGCTGGGCCTACATGGACGGCCTGCACCAGAACATCGGCCAGTACGTTCACTCCGGTTCCAAGCCTTGCAAACTGGCGGCGGCGGGGGAGTTCCCGATCGGTATTTCCTTTGAATACCCGGCTGTCCAGCTCAAGCGCCAGGGCGCGCCGCTGGACATCATCCTGCCGAAGGAAGGCCTGGGCTGGGAGATCGAAGCCACGGCCGTGATCAAGGGTACCCAACATGAAGACGCCGCGAAGAAACTCGCGGACTTCTCGGCCAGCCCCGAGGCGATGGAGCTTTATAAAGAAAACTTCGCCGTACTCGCACAGCCGGGAATCGCCAAGCCGCAGACCGAGTTGCCAGCTGACTATGAACAGCGCTTGATCAAGAACGACTTTGCCTGGGCTTCGAAGAATCGCGACGAGATTTTGACCGAATGGCGCAAGCGTTATGACGGCAAGTCCGAGAAGGTGGCGGCCAAGTAAATCTCCGCCGCCTGAAAGGGCATCTTCGCGAGCAGGCTCGCTCCCACAGGGATCGTTGGTGTGCACACAATTTGTCCATCACCTTGTCCACTGTGGGAGCGGGCTTGCCCGCGAAGGCGGTCTACAATTCAGCACTCATCCCACTTCATCGCGAGACTTCTGATGAGCCCCAACGAACAAGCAGTCGCCAAGGTTTTCGCCCTCTACGAACGCTTCGGCGATGCCGACTACATCGGCGAGCCGGTGTCGCAGATCGAGCACATGTCCCAGGCCGCGCAGTGCGCGATGGCCGAGGGCTTCGATGACGAAGTGGTGCTTGCCGCTTTTTTCCATGACATCGGGCACATCTGCGCCGAAGGCGCCGAGAATATGGGCGGCTTTGGCGTGGTCAGCCATGAACGGCTGGGCGCCAATTACTTGCGCAGCGTCGGCTTCAGCGAGCGCATGGCGCGGCTGGTGGAGTACCACGTGCAAGCCAAGCGGTATCTGACGCTGAAAGAGCCGGGGTACTACGAGCGCTTGAGCGAAGCCAGTCGCCGGACCTTGGAGTATCAGGGTGGGGTGATGTCGGCTGCCGAGGCAGAGGCGTTCGAACAAGACCCGCTGTGCACGGTGAGTTTGCGCATGCGGCAGTGGGATGAGATGGCCAAGGAGATGAACGTACCGCTTCTGGATCTCGATATTTTGAAGCGCAAGGCTCTGGGCCTTTTGCCCAAGGTGGCTTGAACGACAAGTACTGCTGAAAAAACCTACACGAGGTAGAGATTATTCGCGCAGAGGGTTTCAGCGGTACGGGATAGCTTGATCACCCTATTTTGATCTGAGCTATCCCCATGCGTTATTTGAAAATCACTGCCCAGGACCGCAGCGCAAACGGCAGGGCTGACACCGTGCTCCTGCATTTCTTCGAAGAGACTAACGGTGCCGAAGATCGGCTCGTTCACAAGGCATATGCACTGGATATCACTGCCGATGGCAAAGTTGATTTTCAGGTTGGCGATGTGAATAACGACGGTAAGGAAAACACTAAGGACGAACGGTTACTCAAATCGTTTTCAGACGCGTTCCTGCGGCTCAATTGGTTCAATCGTGGAACTACCTGGGAGCGTTATCTCAAGATATTTACAGAGGACTTTGCCAGGGACGGCTCGCCAGACACCGTACGCCTGCACTTTCATGAGGGTGTCGGCAAACCTTCAGATCAAAGCATCGCTTACACCGCCTCGGCCTACGACACCAATAACGACGGCAAGCTGGACTGGCTGGTCAATTACGACATGAATAACGACGGCAATCAGGATGCGGTGGACCAACAGCTTGTCATGGTGTTGAGCACCACCTATGTGAAGTTCAACTGGCGCTGATCAACCGCATCAAAGCTGCTGCGCCAACTCCTCAATCTGCTCCTGACGCTCCGCCTGATTCAACTTTGGATGCGCATTGAGCGACGACCACTGCGGGTGCGCCCGTGCCTTGTTCAGCGCTTCCGGCAGTGTGCCCTCGCGCCAGGTCTTGTCCTGGGGCGTGGCGACCTGGATGCTGTCCATCGCCGCATGCCCACGGGCATCCAGCGCTTGCAGCAGTTGCCGTTGGCGCAGCGCCAACAGCCGCAGCACGTTGTCATCGACCGTCAGCTCACGCTGGCCCTTGATCTTGCCCAGCAACCGACTGCCATAACTGCGCACGGTTTGCAGGGCGCCGCCGGCAATCGCACCGGCCAGAGCCGCCGCGCCGAGGGTAATACCGCCGACCAGCAAGTCGACTCCGGCGCCGGCTGCTGCACCGGCCGCGATCCCGCCGCCGACCCGCACGCCCAGTTGCTTGAGGGTTTCCGGGTTGAACAAGTCGTCGCCCCAGCGCCCATCAAGCAGCGGCAAGTCGCTGGCCGCCGCGTCCTGTGGGCGGAAGGCATAGAGCTTGAGCAGGGCTTCGACGCAGCGTTGTTCGCGCTGGCGAACGGCTTTGCGCAATTCGTTGATGGCTTGCTGTTCCTGTTCGGCCTCGCTGACCACGCTGCGCCGGCAGGCGGCGCAATCGATCAACAATTCGGCAATCAAGCGCGCCGCACTTTGCTGGCGCGCCAGGCGTTGTGCCTGTTGATCGGCAATCAACCGCTCAAGCTGTGGACGTGCATGTTCCAACAGCAGCGCGAGGCTTTCATAGAGCCGGCGTTCGCCATCCTCCGGCGGTGCGACGCTGTCGAAGCGCACCAGCGCATGCAAACCCAAACGCGCCAACGCTTCACGCCACGCCGGCTCGCGGTGGTTGGTGCTGCTGACAAAATTCAGCACCGGCAGCAGCGGTTTGCCACAACTGGCCAGCACTTCCAGCTCATCGCGATATTTGGCAAGGACCGGTTCCCGGGCGTCGATCACATAGAGCCCGGCGTCCGACGCCAGCAACTGGCGCAACACCTTGGCTTCCTGTTCGAAGCGCTGCCGGGCTTCGCTGCCCTCAAGAAAACGTGCCAGCCGTGCCGGGCCGTCCAGCCGCTCGCCGGGGCGCTCCAGGCGTTCGAGGTAATCGAGCAGGGCGATGGCGTCTTCCAGTCCGGGCGTGTCATAGAGATCAAGCAAAGGTTCGCCATCTACCGACAACCTCGCACCTTCGACATGCCGCGTGGTGCTGGGACGGTGGGACACTTCGCCGAAACCGACATCGCGAGTCAGGGTGCGCAACAATGAGGTTTTACCGACGTTGGTGTGGCCGACGACCGCGAGTTTCAGAGGCTGCTTCCTGGTGTCAGTCATGGCCCGTCTCCAGCCAGTTCATCGGTGCGCAATCGGCGAACGGCAGCTCAAGCTGTTGCAGCGCCACGTGCCAATCGCCGAGGCGTTCGGCATCCAGCGCTTTACCCGGCGGCGCTTGCAGCAACCAGATGCGGGTCGCGCTGGCGCTGCGGGCCAGTTCGGCAATCAGTGCCAGGCTGCCGCGATCCGGCGAGCGCCGTGGATCGCAAGCGATCGCCAGGCGAGCAGGCGGAAAGCGGCTCAGTTGTTCGAGGAGTTTGTGCCGCGATTCGCGGCTGTCGAGGATGCCGGCATTGCTGACGCTCTTGGGCAGTTGTGGCGGCCACGGGCGGTCGTCGTCCAGTTCGATCGCGACCAATAGCGCGCCATCGCTTTGTTGTTCACTGACGCCGCTTTCCACTCGATGAAGTTGAGCCGGTGCGGCATCGCTGACACCCAGGCGTTCACTGGTAGGCATCAGGCGTTCGCGCAGTTGCGCATAACCGGGCAGGTTCAAATCCAGGCGTAAGGCAGACTTGCCGGTTTTCCAGCGCCACAGGCAAAACACTGCAAGCAGCAGGCGCGGCACGACGCCGTAGACCAGCAGCACGCCCACCAGCCAAGCCGCCCAGGCCTGACGGGCGCTTTCGATATTCAGTGCGGCGTCGCCACTGGCGCGGATCATCTGTTCAGTCGGCACACTGAAACCAAGCAAGGCTGGGAGCGCACCCAGGGCCTGGGTCATGGCAATGAATGTGTCGGCACTGAGGATGGTGGTTTCCCAAACGAAGCCGTAGCGCCGGGTTGCCATCAACGTCAGCAGAATCACCAAAGCACTGAGCATCGCCAACAACCACAGGCCATTGGCCACAACACCGATGGCCCAGCGATTGAGTTTCTGGCGTTGCAGCAACAGCAGCAGGGCCGGCGCCAGTTGTGCGGCCTTGGCGTCCCGGGCGAGTTTTTCGCTTAGCCACAACCACAAGCGGCCGAGGCTGGCGCCGTGTTCGCCAGCAAACACCAGGCCCAAGGCCCAGCTCAACAGCAGGATCAGGTTAATCCCGAGCAGACTGCCCAGCGCCCAGAACACATTCACCGGGTGCAGGCCGTCGCCCATCGCGGCAAAGGCCAAGCCGGTGCCGCTGACCACGGCCAGCACCGCCAATACGATCAGCGCCAGTCGAGCGCCCTGCAGCCAGTGTTTGAGTGCCTCGCTCAAGCCATCGCGTTCCGCCAGCCACAGGGCGCGGCGTTGTATGCGTGCCGGCAGATCGCCGCCGGCGCTGCGGGCCAGCCGATTGGCTTCCAGATCTTCCAGGGGGCCGGCGTGTTCTTCGCGCAGGCGGATGGTTTCTGTCAGCCAGAGATTATTCAGTTCAGTCACGCGGCATCCCGTCGCTTAATTGAACTGTGAGCATAACCGCTGTGGCGCTTATCCGGGTAAGCGCGGCTCTGGTATCCTCGCCGGCATGACTAAATCACTCCCCCTCAGCCTGATCGCAGCCCTCGGTGAAAACCGCGTGATCGGCATCGACAACAGCATGCCCTGGCACCTGCCGGGGGACTTCAAATACTTCAAGGCCACCACCCTGGGCAAGCCGATCATCATGGGGCGCAAGACCTGGGACTCCCTCGGTCGCCCATTGCCAGGTCGCTTGAACATCGTGGTCAGTCGTCAGGCGGGTCTGGTACTCGAAGGCGCGGAGGTCTACCCCTCACTGGAGGCGGCCGTGGTTCGCGCTGAAGAGTGGGCCAAAGAGCAGGGCGTCGATGAGCTGATGCTGATCGGCGGGGCGCAGCTGTATGCGCAGGGGTTGGTGCAGGCAGATCGGTTGTACTTGACCCGTGTGGCACTGAGCCCGGAAGGGGATGCGTGGTTTCCGGAGTTTGATTCGGGGCAGTGGAAGCTGGTGTCCAACATCGAAAACCCGGCTGTGGATGACAAGCCGGCATACAACTTCGAAGTTTGGGAAAAAGCCTAAGAGCTTCGCGAGCAAGCCCGCTCCCACATTTGATCTCGGGTGTTCACAAATGCTGTGCACACCGCAGGAATAATGTGGGAGCGGGCTTGCTCGCGAAGAGGCCCACTCAGCCGCTGAAAGACTTAAGCGTGAGCCAACTCAGAATGCTCATCCGCATCCAACAATTCTTTATCCGTCTGCTGCATCACCTGGCTGGTAATCGCCCCGGCCGTGATCGAACCGCTGACGTTCAACGCCGTGCGCCCCATATCAATCAACGGCTCGACCGAAATCAGCAGCGCCACCAGTGACACCGGCAAGCCCATCGCCGGCAGCACGATCAACGCGGCAAACGTCGCGCCCCCGCCAACCCCAGCCACACCCGCCGAACTCAACGTAACAATCGCCACCAGCGTCGCGATCCACAGCGGGTCTAGCGGGTTGATGCCAACGGTCGGCGCTACCATCACCGCCAACATCGCCGGATACAGGCCGGCGCAGCCGTTCTGGCCAATGGTCGCGCCGAACGAGGCGGCGAAGCTGGCGATGGATTGCGGGATGCCCAGGCGGCTGGTTTGCGCTTCGATGCTCAACGGGATCGTTGCAGCGCTCGAACGGCTGGTGAAAGCAAACGTCAGCACCGGCCAGATCTTGCGGAAGAATCTCAACGGGTTGATCCCGGCGGCCGACACCAGCACGCCATGCACCACAAACATCAAGCCCAGGCCGATATAGGACACCACCACGAAACTGCCGAGCTTGATGATGTCTTGCAGGTTGGAGCCAGCGACCACTTTGGTCATCAGCGCCAACACACCGTATGGGGTCAGCTTCATCACCAGGCGCACCAGACGCATCACCCAGGCTTGCAGTGTGTCGATGGCGTTGATCACTTTCCGACCTTTTTCCACGTCATCCTTCAACAGTTGCAGCGCTGCAACCCCGAGGAATGCGGCAAAGATCACCACGCTGATGATCGACGTCGGCTTGGCCCGCGCCAGGTCGGCGAACGGGTTTTGCGGAATGAACGACAGCAGCAACTGCGGCACATTGAGGTCGGCGACCTTGCCGGCATAGTCGCTCTGGATGGTCTGCAGGCGCGCCATTTCCTGGGTGCCGGCCACCAGGCCCTCGGCGGTCAGGCCGAACAGGTTGGTCAGGCCGATACCGATCAACGCCGCGATGGCGGTGGTGAACAGCAGCGTGCCAATGGTCAGGAAGCTGATTTTTCCCAACGACGAGGCATTGTGCAGACGGGCCACGGCGCTGAGGATCGAAGCGAACACCAGCGGGATCACGATCATTTGCAGCAGTTGCACGTAACCGTTGCCCACCAGATCGAACCAGCCGATCGAGGCTTTCAACACCGGGTTGCCGGCACCGTAGACAGTGTGCAACGCCACACCGAACAGCACGCCAAGCACCAGTGCAAGCAGGACTTTTTTCGCCAGGCTAAATGTTGTGTGGCGGGTTTGTGCCAAGCCCAGCAGCAGGGCGAGGAACACCAGCAGATTGAGAATCAGCGGCAGATTCATTGGAACTCCCATTAGACAGGTGCGAACTGCCTTCCGGGGCAGTTGCGAACCGGCAAGCCTAACAGCTTGAAATCTAATGATTTAATATCAAAAACGTCTTGAAAGTGTCGTTTTTGGAATAAGCGCATGTCGCTTTTGAGAATGTGACTGGCGCGAAAGGTACGTTGACGGTCGCTGACGGATGAGGACTGTCACAGGTATTTGTTAGCGTCGATGTCTTTCAATCAGGGAGATATGAGGATGAAGTTCGCACCGAAATTACTGGCTGCAGCTCTTTGCCTTGGCCTCGTCGGCCAGGTGTTCGCCACGGATCTGAAACACTGGCCCGCCGATCAGGCCAAGGCACTGGATGCGATGATCGCGGCCAATGCCAACAAAGGTAACTACGCGGTGTTCGACATGGACAACACCAGTTACCGCTACGACCTCGAAGAGTCGTTGCTGCCGTTCATGGAAAACAAAGGCCTGATCACCCGCGACAAACTCGACCCCTCCCTGAAACTGATGCCGTTCAAGGACACCGCCGACCACAAGGAAAGCCTGTTCAGTTACTACTACCGCCTCTGTGAACTCGACGACATGGTCTGCTATCCATGGGTCGCCCAAGTGTTTTCAGGCTTCACGCTCCAGGAACTCAAGGGCTACGTCGATGAGTTGATGGCCTCTGGCAAACCGGTGCCCGCCACCTATTACGAAGGCGACGTGGTCAAGAAACTCGACGTCAACCCACCGAAAATCTTCACCGGCCAGCAAGAGCTCTACAACAAGCTGATGGAGAACGGTATCGAGGTCTATGTGATGACCGCCGCCTCGGAAGAGCTGGTGCGCATGGTCGCGGCCGATCCGAAGTACGGCTACAACGTCAAACCGCAGAACGTGATCGGCGTGTCGATGCTGCTCAAGGACCAGAAGACCGGCGAACTGACCACTGCGCGCAAGCAGATCACCGCTGGCAAATATGACGAGAAGGCCAACCTCGGCCTGGAACTGACGCCATACCTGTGGACCCCGGCGACCTGGATGGCCGGCAAGCACGCAGCGATCCTGACCTACATCGATGAGTGGAAAAAACCGGTACTGGTCGGTGGCGATACCCCGACCAGCGACGGCTACATGCTGTTCCACGGCGTTGACGTGGCCAAGGGCGGCATCCACCTGTGGGTCAACCGCAAGGACAAGTACATGACCCAGATCCAGGGCATGATGGCCAAGAACGCCGCGGCCCAGGCCAAGGAAGGGCTGCCGGTGACGGCGGACAAAAATTGGGTGGTCGTCACACCTGCAGAAATCCAGTAAGACCTTTGATTCACTGTAGGAGCGAGCCTGCTCGCGATGGTCGTTAACGATGACGCTGGCTGCCTGATACCCCGCGGCGCTCTGTCGTCCATCGCGAGCAGGCTCGCTCCTACAATTTGATCGGTGTTATTCCCAATCCAGTGTGCAAAGCTGATCCATTGTGGGAGCGAGCCTGCTCGCGATGAGGTCAGTCGGGGCAATGAAAGCCTCTGTTCGATCAACTTCTTCCTACAGTCGCAACCTGCGCATTCTTGCGCAACGGACTACGACTACTTCAGAATCCGCCGACTTGTGCGTCTGGGTGCCGGATTCTATCGTTTCCGCGTCACTGAAAATCAGTGATCGGGTTTGGTAGCCCGTGTTCACCTCGGCGCATTGCGCCACCCGTTGCAGGGTTCGTTTCTGTCTCTGCTCATATGGTGGCCATGCGCAGGGCATCTTCGGACGCGCCGGGTTCCTGGTGACCGGTCTACCAACCTGCGTATGGCCGCCACCCTTCGTTTGGTAGCGAGGGTGATGGCTCCTTTTTTTCACCCGGAGTTCCATCAATGCTCAAAATTACCCCCGACCCACCGGACACTGACAACCTGTCCGCCCGCATCAACGCCACCCCGCACAAACCCAGCCGAACATTCATCATCGCCCCCGGCCTCGACACCGAAACCCTGTTGGCCCACGCCTGCGAATCCCTCGCCTCGGCCAACGTCATGGCCAGCGATTTCGCCGGCCTGCTGGAAGGCTCTCAACGCAGCACGATGCTGGGAATTACCCAGCTCATCATGTTGGGCGAACTGGCAGTAAACCAGGCGCTGGATAACCTCGACCCACAGCAATAACGCGGGCAAAAAAATGCCCCGCACCTGGCCGAGTTGATCGTTCCCACGCTCTGCGTGGGAATGCAGCCCGTGACGCTCCGCGTCACTGGACGCAGAGCGTCCCTTGAGGCATTACCACGCAGAGCGTGGGAACGATCAGCCCCGCACCTGGCGGGGCATTCCCTCGCATTATCTCCAGCATACCGACAACCACATCCAGCCCCATTTCAGAAATGCCCTACATCAATCAAAGAAGCGTCTGATTCTTCCTCCACTTCGACTCTTCTAGCTTTCGTCCTTTCGATCTGACAAGGACACATTTCGCATGAAGCGCTACAACATCACAGTCGGGGCCAAAACCACCGTCGGCGGCACAGTCGTAAGCGGTTGGCATCGAGGCAGCATCAATGGCCAGAATCTGGCCCGCGAAGGCGATCAAGTCAAATGTCCAGAATGCGACAGCACCGGGACAATCATCTGCGTCGGCCCACGCCTGTCGGAGGAGTGGGAAGGGCGCAAGCCCGCCCTCGACGGCGACCTGTGCAAGTGCAAGTGCGATCCATCGCCCAAGTTGATTGCCAATCAGACCATCAGATGCCAAACAATCGAAGGCGGCAACATTGCATCGCCTGCCCGAGCCGCGGCTCAATCCGCCACACCGGTCGAAGCTCGCCAGCCGACAACCGAACCAATTCCCTCCAGCGTCCGTCCTGCAGCGAGCTACGGCGAACAATCGGGACAGGTCTGCCAGAACCTTTGGCGCAGCTATCAGCAAATAGCCGAATCCATCGTGGCACCGGGCGGCATCCTGATCGCCGACCCAAAAGCGCGCAATCGCGCGATCAATGCGGCGTACGCCCGATTGTGGCTGGAGGATAAGCGTTTCCAATGGGCTGGACTCGCGGCCTTCGCCTCCAAGCAGGTGGGTTGTGGCTTGTTGCATGCCACTGATTCGATTGACAAGATCCAGGTTGAACATGACGCGCAATTACGCTGGAAGGATGCAATCAGGAGAGGATTCTCCGGGTTGTTCGACAAGCGAAGCGAGCGTGAACGGCAGCAGAGCGCTCAACGAAGTGAGCAAGCGCGGCAAGAGTACGAACAAGCCCGCCGCAACAACCCGCTTCCTGGCGGTAAGAGGAATGAGGGTGAGTCATTGTCGTTTGTGCAGAAGCAACTCCAGTTCGTACACGACATGCTGGCGCTGGGCAATACCACGCTGTTTTTGGATGTGTTTCCGCTACATGCTTTTTACAAAGAGCGAGGGTTGTGGGCGCTCAAGACTTGCCTGGGCTCTCGTCAAAAAATTTATGGTCATGATCAGGACCCAGTCCTGTGGCCGATCGAGCAGAAGAATGTGAAATTTGGTTATGCTCACAATGAAATCCTGCAAGCCTTCGAGGCTATTGATGCAGGCAACATCGTCGAAAGTGTTGTTTTTCTTGCAGAACATGAACAAAGGAACATCCTGCAGCCAGCAATGTACAGTGACCTGAATCTGGTGGCTTTGCTGCTTGGCAATCAGTTTTCTTATGTTACGAACTTACCGTCCGGCGGCGCTGCAGCCGTCGAACTGACCCTGGCCAGCCAGTGCCGTCCCAGCGAAGACGGACGTACAGTTGGTTTCAGCAGCGGTTACTTTGCCAACCTGGCCGACATCCATCAGCGCATGCCCTTCGTACTCAAGGCCGCGGAGCAATTTGATGAGCTTCTACGGCGCTCTGATCGCCAACTGATCGAGCAGGCGATTCTCGATATAGCCGCAGGCCGGGGCGTGCGATGAATCTGCTGCGACGTATGAAATGGCGACGGAAGGTTTTGGCCATTGCAGTCGCGGCTCTATTGACAATGGCGGTTATGCGAGCGCTATCGGATGACCCGGAAATTGCGCTAGTGATCGGCGAACCTTGGGAAGCCATGCGCCTGCGCTCCAGCGCGGCCATTGATCCGGCTTTTCCAGGGTACTCCTGGTTCAACACTCCCAAGTCCGACGCACGCCTGCGTTTTATCGACGATCAATTCGGATTTTTGACCCCGTTGGCTCGCTTTTTCACGGTTAGTTTCGATCGTGATGGGTTAGTCAGAAGTCTGCGCATGTCCCCGCAAATCGAGCCGCTGTTACTCGACGATACCCTCAAGGTCGTGCTGGATTTGCAGGCGCAATGGCGCCACGGTGGCTGGATACCCATTCGGATCGACGACGACCCACCCTTTGCTGACACTTCCGAATGGCGGGCCCGATTGCGAGACGTGAACAAAGGCGGCACGTCTACCTGGCAAGCGGGTAATCAGTATCAGGTGATGTTGGTGGTCAATCGCTTTAGAGACGACAAGCGTCCCACAGAGGAGCGTTATCTCATCAAGCTACAAGTTGCCAGGCCGTGGGTAAATCCTTGACTCGCGCATCGAGGAACTCAGGAAGGCGGAAACCTATCAGGTCGAGACTTTATTCAGCTCGATGATTTTTTAATGGAGTAAATATACGTGGTGTTACGTATCCTTTGGCCAGTTATGTATCTAATCGGAGGTGTCTTACCTGCTTTTGGATTGGCCCTGCTAAGCTCGTACTTAATGATGTTTGGTGAAGCCCTCGGAATAATAATAGGCATACTTGCCTGGTCGGGAACTACGGGGCTTGCTCTGGCTGCGCTGAATAGACCTAGTGCTGCGGTGTATTACCGCAGACGCATTATATCGCTAATGCTAATGATGGGGCTAATAGCTATCTCCATTCCGCTAATAGGTTCACTGACCCAGCCCGGTAGTAATATCTGGTTTAACGTGGCATTGATTAGCCCCACATTACTGGCGCTCCTCTATCTGGGAGAGATGTTGCGGACATCTAGCTCTTGCGAATAGCGAATCTGACTTATGACTCGGTTCTGAATATTCCTTCGGAATACGCTGGTAAGTTAGAGGCACTGAATAGTTGCTGGAAAAAATACCCCGCACATGGCGGGGCTTTCCATCGCTTTATCGCCGGCCTACCGACGACCGCATCCAGGCCGGGGCGTGCGATGAGGTCAGAATATTTAACTTGGCGAGTTACTTTAATGGAGTAGATGTACATGATGGTACGCATTCTTTGGTCAGCGATATATTTGGTTGGAGGTGTTCTGCCTGCTGTTGGGTTAGCTCTGCTCAGTCTGTTTTTTACGATGTTTGGTGACGTGTTTGGCATATTGCTAAGCACACTCGCATGGCTGGGAACTATCGGGCTTGTTTTGGCGTCGTTCAACTGGCCTAGTGGCCTCAGGCCGTGTCGCAGGTTGGTTATATCAGTAATGTTAATAATAGGTTTGGTTGTAATATTTCCCGTGCTGATATATTCATTAACCCACCATAGTAGCAAGATGTGGTTTGATGCGGTAGTTCTTGGGCCGACATTGTTAGCGCTTCACTACCTGTGGCAAGTTGCGCGGAGCTCTCGCACCGGCGAATGAGGATCTTTGCTTTATAGGTTGTTTTGATATGAAAAGTTAGAAGTGCCAAGGGAGATATGATCGGCTAATAATTGATCCAAAAAAATACCCCGCACATGGCGGGGTATTTTTCGTTCAACGCTTAAGCCTTACAGCCCATCAAGCATCGCCTTGTTACGCACAGCACCCTTGTCGGCACTGGTCGCCAGCAGGGCATAAGCCTTCAACGCCGTGGTCACTTTACGTGGACGCACTTCAACCGGTTTCCAGCCTTTCTTGTCCTGCTCGACGCGGCGCGCGGCCAGTTCTTCATCGCTGACCAACAGGTTGATCGAGCGGTTTGGAATGTCGATCAGCACTTTGTCGCCGTCCTGCACCAGGCCGATCGCGCCGCCGGCAGCCGCTTCAGGCGATGCGTGGCCGATGGACAGGCCCGAGGTGCCGCCGGAGAAACGGCCGTCGGTGAGCAGGGCGCAGGCTTTGCCCAGGCCTTTGGATTTCAGGTACGACGTCGGGTAGAGCATTTCCTGCATGCCCGGGCCGCCTTTCGGGCCTTCGTAGCGAATGATGACGATGTCGCCTTCCTTCACTTCGTCAGCGAGGATGCCGCGTACGGCACTGTCCTGGCTTTCGAAGATCTTCGCGTTGCCTTCGAACACGTGGATCGACTCGTCGACGCCAGCGGTTTTCACCACGCAGCCGTCCAGGGCGATGTTGCCGTACAGCACGGCCAGGCCGCCTTCTTGCGAGTAGGCGTGCTCGACGCTGCGGATGCAGCCGTTTTCACGGTCGTCGTCCAGGGTGTCCCAACGGGTCGATTGGCTGAACGCGGTTTGCGTCGGGATGCCCGCAGGACCCGCCTTGAAGAAGTGATGCACGGCTTCGTCGTTGGTCTGGGTGATGTCCCACTTGGCGATGGCTTCTTCCATGCTGCCGCTGTGCACGGTCGGCAGCTGGGTGTGCAGCAGGCCGCCACGGGCCAGCGAGCCGAGGATGCTGAAGATCCCGCCCGCACGGTGCACGTCTTCCATGTGGTACTTCTGGATGTTCGGCGCGACCTTGCACAGTTGCGGCACGTGACGGGACAGGCGGTCGATGTCGCGCAGGTCGAAATCGATCTCGGCTTCCTGGGCGGCGGCCAGCAAGTGCAGGATGGTGTTGGTGGAACCGCCCATGGCGATGTCCAGCGTCATGGCGTTTTCGAACGCCTGGAAGTTGGCGATGTTGCGCGGCAACACCGACTCATCGTTCTCGCCGTAGTAACGCTTGCACAGCTCGACGATGGTGCGGCCGGCCTGCAGGAACAACTGCTCGCGGTCGCTGTGGGTGGCCAGGGTCGAACCGTTGCCCGGCAGTGCCAGGCCCAGGGCTTCGACCAGGCAGTTCATCGAGTTGGCGGTGAACATGCCGGAGCACGAACCGCAGGTAGGGCAGGCGCTACGCTCGTACTCGGCAACCTTCTCGTCAGAAGCGCTGGAGTCGGCGGCGATCACCATGGCGTCGACCAGGTCGAGACCGTGGCTGGCCAGTTTGGTCTTGCCGGCTTCCATCGGGCCGCCGGACACGAAGATCACCGGGATGTTCAGGCGCAGGGAGGCCATCAACATGCCAGGGGTGATCTTGTCGCAGTTCGAGATGCAGACGATGGCGTCAGCGCAGTGGGCATTGACCATGTACTCGACGGAGTCGGCGATGATCTCGCGGCTCGGCAGCGAATACAGCATGCCGTCGTGGCCCATGGCGATGCCGTCGTCGACGGCGATGGTGTTGAATTCTTTTGCCACGCCGCCAGCGCGTTCGATTTCGCGGGCGACCAGTTGCCCCAGATCTTTCAGGTGCACGTGGCCCGGCACGAACTGGGTAAATGAGTTGGCAATGGCGATGATCGGTTTTTTGAAGTCGTCATCTTTCATCCCCGTTGCGCGCCACAGTGCGCGGGCGCCGGCCATGTTGCGGCCGTGGGTGGATGTTTTCGAGCGGTAATCAGGCATGAAGCACTCCGGGCGGCTAATCAGGTATCAAAAGGGAAGTGAGCTTCTATTGACGTCTGGAACACTCAGAAATGGCCGGGTGTCCGGAAGTTGCCGATAACTTTGCGGGATCGCCGCGCGCTTCAGCTTGAGCTCATAAACCCGCCGGGGATGACTGGCGATGAATGTCGCGATTCTACACGGCTGGCGGCTGGAGGGAATGCCTGCACGTATGCAGTCAGCATCCACAAGACGCACGGACAGCCCCTTGTAGGAGCGAGCATGCTCGCGAAAAACCTGAGAGCGCTGCGGGGTGTCAGGTCTCCAGCATTATCATTGACGACTATCGCGACGGTGCGACGATTCGACAAGCTCGCTCCTACAGGACGGCGGCCGCCCGATCAACGTGTTCAGCCCCAGTCCTGCAATGCTCAAGATCAGGAAACACGAGGCGAGGGCCGTCGTCAGGTCTTCAGACGCGAGATTGATCACCAGGCTGATCACGCCGCCGCACAAGAAGATCATCACACCGCCGACCGAAGTGGATGTGCCTGCATCCTGCGGGTGGAGGGTCATGGCTTTGGAGTTGGCAATGGGGCGGGCAATAGTAGTGCCGGCAGTACAAATCAGCATCGGTATCAGCACGGCTGCGGCCGCCAGCCCGAATTGGCTGGCCAGCAACAGCATGACCAACCCCGACAGCGCGATCAGTCCCAGGCCGACGATGATCTGCGTATTGGCCTGCAGGCGCCGATGCAGCGCACTGGCGACTATCCCGCCAACTATGTAGGCAGCGCCGTACAGCAGCATTACCCAGGCGAATTCGTAGGGCGTGAGTGCCAGGCGCTCCATGAAAATGATCGGCGAGATGACGATGAACGAGAAATGGCAGGCGAAGGCGAGGGCGGAAATCAGCCAATAACCCATGAAGCGTGGGTCGGAACACAGGCGCCAGTAGGCGGCGAAAAAGCGGCCGGGAGACGCACGATTACGTGGGGTTTCCTTGAGCAAAACGCCAGCCTTTATCCAGACAATGACCGCCAGCCCGATAAAGACAAAGAAGCTGCCCTCCCAGCCCAGATGCATTTGCAGCCATGTTCCCAGTAGTGGTGATAGGGAAATGAAGACGCCGCCTGCGGTGGTCATCCAGATTCTGAGGCGCTCCTGTTCCCTGCCGACGAACAGGTCCTGAATCAGCGCCTGCGATAGCACGAAGGAACCACAGCCAATTGCCTGGACAACGCGAAACACCAGGAACCAGCCGTAATCCGGAGTCATCACGCAGCCCGCTGCACCGATTACCGAGATGGCGATACCGATCAGTAGAAGCTGCCTGCGCCCCCATAAATCCGACAGCGGTCCGACCAGCACCACGGATATCCCCAAGCCGATGGCGAACAGGCTGACAGACAGGGCAATGTCGGACGCTGAGGTCTGGAAGTAGTCAGACAGGGCGGGAAAAGACGGCAGGACGACGTCCAGCGGAAATACGCCCAATAGCGTCATGGTCATCAACAGCAGGATGAGCGACGATTTTTTCGCGGTCTGCGGGGCAGGGGTCATCGACAGCGCACTCGGTCCGTGAGGGGTGGTCGAGAGTTGGCTTGATGTGGGGGGAAGTCAATGCATCGAGGCGTAGGACAGTTCTGAATCTACTGTAGGAGCGAGCATGCTCGCGATGAACCCGAGTACGCCGCGGGGCAACAGGTTCCCCGCGTTATCGTTGGCGACCATCGTCGGAACGCCGCCCGGAGCATGCTCGCTCCTACAGTGGTTTGGTGTTGTTAGCTGTTTGGCAGCAACCGGCAGGTGATGCTCTTGATGTAGCGGGTTTCCGGGATGGCCGGGTGCACCGGATGATCCGGGCCTTGGCCGCCACGCTCCAGCATCTGGATATTACGATCCAGGTGGCGGGCGCTGGTCAGCAGGATGTTCTGCAGGTCGTCTTCCGGCAGGTGCATCGAGCAGGAGGCGCTGAACAGGATGCCGTCCTTGGTGAGCAGGCGCATGGCTTGTTCGTTCAGGCGGCGGTAGGCGCCTTCGCCGTTCTTCATGTCTTTCTTGCGTTTGATGAAGGCAGGCGGGTCGGCCACGATCACATCGAAGCGCTCTTCGCTGGCCTTGAGCTCTTTCAGGGCTTCGAACACGTCGCCTTCGATGCAGGTCATTTTCTCGGCGAAGCCATTCAGCGCGGCGTTGCGCTCGACACCGTCGAGGGCGAAGGCCGAGGCGTCGACGCAGAACACTTCACTGGCGCCGAATGCAGCCGCTTGAACGCCCCAGCCGCCAATGTAGCTGTACAGGTCGAGCACGCGCTTGCCCTTGGCGTATGGCGCCAGGCGTGCGCGGTTCATGCGGTGGTCGTAGAACCAACCGGTTTTCTGGCCCTGGATAACCGGCGCTTCGAATTTCACCCCGTTCTCTTCCAGCGCAACCCATTCCGGCACCAGGCCGAACACGGTTTCGACATAGCGGTTGAGGCCTTCGGCATCACGGGCGGCGGAGTCGTTCTTGAACAGGATGCCGCTTGGCTTGAGCACTTGGGTCAGCGCTGCGATCACGTCGTCTTTATGGGCTTCCATGGTCGCCGAGGCGATCTGCACCACCAGGATGTCGCCGAAACGGTCGACCACCAGGCCTGGCAGCAGGTCGGAATCACCGTAGACCAGGCGATAGAACGGCTTGTCGAACAGGCGATCGCGCAGCGACAGGGCCACATTCAGGCGATGCACCAGCAGTGACTTGTCGAGTGGCAACTTGATGTCGCGCGACAGCAGGCGCGCACAGATCAGGTTGTTCGGGCTCATGGCGACGATGCCCAGTGGCTTGCCGCCAGCGGCTTCGAGGATCGCCTGGTCGCCGGCCTTGAAACCGTGCAAAGGTGTAGCGGCTACATCGATTTCGTTGCTGTAGACCCACAAGTGGCCGTTGCGCAGGCGACGGTCGGCGTTGGCTTTGAGGCGCAGGCTAGGCAGGGACATGACGTCGCTCCGGAAAAAAGAGCGGGAGTATACCGTGTTGCGCAAGCCCACGGCGCGGTGGGTGGACATGCGGTGAGTCAGGCCTGGACCAGATGAAACTGCAATCGGCGCACTGGCCCAGGTGTCGGATCCAATCCAGAAAAGTTAGAATCCGCGCCTGACCCAGAGTGTGTACTTATGTCCCAAGAGCTTACCGCCGAACAAATCCAGCAATCCTTGCAAGGCATCAGTGTGCCGGCCCAACCGCAGATCATGGTGGATCTGCAGATGGAGCAGTACATGCCCGACCCGGATCTGGATGTGATCGCGAAGCTGATTTCCCAGGACCCGGGCCTCTCTGGCTCCCTGCTGAAAATCGTCAACTCGCCGTATTACGGCCTGAGCAACAAGATCGCCTCGATCCAGCGCGCGGTGAATCTGCTGGGCAGCCGTTCGATCATCAACCTGATCAACGCGCAGTCGATCAAGGGCGAGATGAACGACGACACCATCGTTACCTTGAACCGGTTCTGGGATACTGCCCAGGACGTGGCGATGACCTGCCTGACCCTGGCCAAGCGCATTGGCGCCCAGGCCGGCGATGAAGCCTATGCCCTGGGACTGTTCCACGACTGCGGCGTGCCGTTGATGCTGCAGCGGTTCCCAAACTATATGAGCGTGCTGGAACAGGCCTATGCCAACGCCGGCCCCGAATGCCGGGTGGTGGACACCGAGAACCAGGCATTCAACACCAACCATGCCGTGGTCGGGTACTACACGGCCAAATCCTGGCGCCTGCCGGATCACGTGTCTGCCGCGATCGCCAATCATCACAATGCCCTGGCGATATTCAGCGATGAGTCGTCGCGCAACAGCGCCCTGAAAAACCTGTTGGCGATCCTGAAAATGGCCGAGCACATTTGTGCGTCCTACCGGGTGCTGGGCAGCCAGCCCGAAGACCACGAGTGGAACAGCATCGGGCATTTGGTGCTCGATTACGTGGGCCTCTCGGATTACGATTTCGAAACCCTCAAGCAAACGATTCGCGACCTCGGCACTCACCGCTGAACGGCGAACCTCTTCTCACCGAGCGCCTGATCCGAGAGCACCATGCCTGAACTCCCAGAAGTCGAAACCACCCGCCGCGGGATTGCGCCGCACCTGGAAGGCCAGCGTGTCAGCCGGGTGATCGTGCGCGATCGCCGTCTGCGCTGGCCAATCCCCGAAGACCTCGATGTGCGCTTGTCCGGCCAGCGCATCGTACTGGTGGAGCGGCGAGCCAAGTATCTGTTGATCAATGCCGAGGTCGGTACCTTGATCAGCCATTTGGGGATGTCGGGGAATTTGCGCCTGGTCGAAGCCGGCCTGCCGGCGGCCAAGCATGAGCATGTGGATATCGAGCTGGAATCGGGCCTGGCCTTGCGCTACACCGACCCGCGACGGTTCGGTGCGATGCTGTGGAGCCTCGATCCGCTCAATCATGAGCTGCTGATTCGCCTGGGGCCGGAGCCATTGACCGACCTGTTCGATGGCGAGCGGCTGTTCCAGCAGTCCCGCGGGCGCTCGATGGCAGTCAAGCCGTTCATCATGGACAACGCGGTGGTGGTCGGCGTTGGCAATATCTATGCGACCGAAGCGCTGTTCGCCGCCGGTATCGACCCACGTCGCGAAGCCAAGAGTATTTCCCGGGCGCGGTACTTGAAACTGGCGATCGAGATCAAGCGCATCCTGGCGGCTGCCATCGAGCGCGGCGGCACCACATTGCGCGACTTTATCGGCGGGGACGGGCAGCCGGGCTACTTCCAGCAGGAGTTGTTCGTGTACGGTCGCGGCGGTGAGCACTGCAAAGTCTGTGGCACGGGCCTGCGGGAAGTGAAGCTCGGGCAGCGCGCCAGTGTGTTCTGCCCGCGGTGTCAGACCTGAAAAGCAAAAGATCGCAGCCTTCGGCAGCTCCTACAGGGGAATGCGATCTCTGTAGGAGCTGCCGAAGGCTGCGATCTTTCAAGCCTTCCCGGTAATCTTGCGGTACTTCTCCATCAACTGCTCTTCAGTCTCTGGATGGGCTTCGTCCAGAGGAATGCAATCCACCGGGCAGACCTGCTGGCACTGCGGTTCGTCGTAGTGGCCGACACACTGAGTGCACAGGTTCGGGTCGATCACATAGATTTCTTCGCCTTGGGAAATGGCGGCGTTGGGGCACTCGGGTTCGCAGACGTCGCAGTTGATGCAATCGTCGGTGATGATCAGGGACATGCTAACTCCAGCCGGGGCGGCAGGCCCGGGCGCAATAAATCAATGCGCTAATTGTGCCGCATTGGCGTCTGCGGTGCACGCAACTACGACGTACTGCAGGAGCCGGCTTGCTGGCGAAGGCGGTGCATCAGGTGCACCGCGTTGTCAGCAAGCCGGCTCCTACGGATCAGGATTATTTCTTGAAGCGCTGTGTGAGGGCGTCCGCCACTATCGGGTGTACGAACTTGGTGATATCACCGCCCAAGGCTGCGATTTCACGAACCAGCGTCGAGGAAATGAACGAATAACGCTCGGATGGGGTAAGGAACAGGCTTTCCACATCCGGGGCCAACTGGCGGTTCATGTTGGCCAGCTGGAATTCGTATTCGAAGTCCGACACTGCGCGCAAGCCACGCAGGAACACATTGGCGTTCGTCTCTTTGGCAAAATGCGCCAGTAGCGTCGAGAAACCGACCACTTCAACGTTCGGCAGATGTTTGGTGACTTCGCGGGCCAGCTCCACACGCTGTTCCAGGGGAAACAGCGGGTTTTTCTTCGGGCTGGCGGCGACAGCAATGATCACGTGATCGAACAGGCGCGAGGCGCGTTCGACCAGATCGCCATGGCCCTTGGTAATAGGGTCGAAGGTACCTGGGTACAACACTCGGTTCATCGCGTCGTCCTGGCGGGAGTGCGTTGGGGATTCGGATGGTATCGCAGCCTAACCGGTCGGCCAAGTCGCCTGTTGGGTAAGAAAGCACTATAGACGATGGAAATAATCGTCTTTTTCACGGGTTTTTTAAACGTTCAGCCAAGGAAGTCGCCAGTTGCGCCGTCAGCCCATAGACCGACAACTGCGGGTTTGCGCCAATGCTGGTGGGGAAGAGCGAACCATCATGGATCGACAAATTACCCAGTTGATGATGCCGGCCAAGGCTATCGGTGACCGCATTTTTCGGGTCTTCGCCCATGCTGCATCCGCCCATCACATGGGCGCTGCCCAAGCGCGTGCGATACAACGCCAGATTGAGCCCGTCGATCAGCGTGCGCGCTTCGCCCAAGGTTTTAACGTAGCGAGCATCGGCGTGCATGGGCATCACGGCCTTGGCGCCCCCGGCGAACTGGATCTCGGCCATGCTGTGGAAGGCCCGGCGCAAGCCGTCCCAGACGTAGGGTGAAATCTGGTAGTCGAGCACTGGTGTAGCGTCACCGCGCAGTTGTACGCTGCCACCGGGACTGTCCGGGTGGAATCCGTCGCGCAGCAACGCCAGCATGGCGTGAGTGTGCGGCAGGTCAGCCATGTGCCGGGCATTTTCCTGGCCGAAGCCACCCAGCAGGGTGGCGGCCAGCGCCGGGTGCAGCGGCGGAACCTCCAGTTTGTAGCCAATCTTGCCGGTGGTGCCATCCTGCCATTGGAAATGGTCGGAATAGATCGACTGTGGCGCGCCATAGAACGGGTTGATGACTTCGTCGAACAAGCCGGCGGACATGTTCACCAGATGCAGAAAGGTGCGTGTGCCCAGCCGCTTGTGCGGGTCGGGCGCGTCGGAGCGCAGCAGCAGCGCCGGGCTGTTGATTCCGCCGCCGGCCAATACGTAATGCTTGGCCTTGACCCTGATACTGCGTCCGGTGGGCTCGACACAGCGCTCGTCCATCGCTACGCAGTGCAGTCCGGTGACGGTCTCGCCACTGATGATGAGTTTTTCCGCGCGGGCCAGATAAAGCAGCTCGCCGCCGTTTTCCAGGGTGGCCGGAATGGTCGTGACCATCATCGATTGCTTGGCGTTGGTCGGGCAGCCCATGCCGCAGTAGCCGAGGTTCCAGCAGCCGCGCACATTGCGCGGGATCACATGCCAGTTGTAACCGAGCTTTTCGCAGCCCTTGCGGATCACTTCGTTGTTCGCGTTGGGCGGGACCATCCACGGGGCGACGCCCAGGCGCTGTTCCATTTTTTCGAACCAGGGCGCCATTTCAGCAGGGGAGTGGCCCTTCACGTTGTGTTCCTTGGCCCAGTGTTCCAGGGTTGGCTCTGGCGTGCGGAAGCTGGAGGTCCAGTTGATCAGCGTGGTGCCGCCCACCGCCCGGCCCTGGAGGATGGTGATTGCGCCATCCTTGCTCATGCGACCGATGCCTTCCTGGTAGAGGCTGGCGTAGGCCTGGTCTTCGAGCAACTTGAAGTCGCTGCTGGTCTTGAGTGGGCCTTCCTCGATCAGCAGCACTTTGTAGCCGGCCGCACTGAGGATTTCGGCCGTGGTCCCTCCACCGGCACCGCTGCCGATGATCGCCACATCCGCTTCGAGGGTCAGGTCCTGGGTCAGTTGCGAGCCATCATGGGTTTTCCAGCCACGGGCCATGCCTTCGCGGAACGGGTCGGGTACGGGCATCTTCGGGTTCTCTTTTTATTGTTGGATGAAGTGGTGAAGCAGCTGGCGCCTTCGCGAGCAGGCTCGCTCCCACATGGGTACGCGATCTCTGTGGGAGCGAGCCTGCTCGCGAAAGCGTCGACGCGGTCTCAAACCGCTGGTGGCCCCGGATACCCGCAATGCGCCCATGACTCCTTGCGCCCATACCAGGCCATCATCACCAGTTGCAGCAATGAACTGTGACCCATGCGCAGCAGGCTCAACGAGCTGTTTTCCCAGCGATCGAGGAAGCGCCGGATATCCTCGGCACTGGCGTTTTCCCAGCTACCCCAGATCCCGGTCAGCGGCCCGCGGGTCACGGCCATGCCCAGCACATCGAACAATTGTCGAGTGAGCTTGAGCATTTCCGGAGACAGGTGGTCGAGGTTGTAATCGAGGCTTTTCAGGGTGCCCTCGACAGCCTCCGGCATGTTCGCGGCCGTGACTGCACCGTCGAGCATCACTGGGACAAGGGCGCGCAAAAACAGCAGGTCGCTACTGCGCAGTGCCGTGAAGCCACTGGCAGGCGCGCTCGATGAGCAGCCGCTGAGGCTGGCCCCCAACCCGGCAGTGGCAAGAAAGGCGCTGGCGCCGAGGCTGAATTTGAGCAGGCCGCGCCGTGACAGCGCGGGTGTTTCGGACAGGCTTGGGTGCATTATTGTTATTACCCGGCGGTGGCTATCGTTAGCGGATAAACAGCTTCTGGATCATTTTCTGAATGGCTTTGCCATAGGGCGGATAGATCAGCTTCGCCGCGTTGAAGCGCTGCTTGACCAGCACACCCTTGGCCTTGCTGAACGTCAGGAAGCCTTCGTGTCCGTGGTAATGGCCCATGCCCGAAGGACCGATACCGCCGAACGGCATGTCATCCTGGGCCACGTGCAGCAGGGTGTCGTTGAGGCAGACGCCTCCGGAGTGGGTCTCGTTCAGCACACGGTTTTGCTCGCGCTTGTCGTAGCCAAAGTAGTACAGCGCCAGTGGGCGAGGCCGCTGGTTGATATAGGCGAAGGCCTGGTCCAGATGCTTGTAGGGAACGATCGGCAACAGCGGGCCGAAGATTTCGTCCTGCATCACCGTCATCTCGTCGTTGACGTTAAGCAGCAGGCTATGCGCCATGCGACGGCCTTGGCCTTGCTCGAACACTGGAATCAGCAGGGCACCCTTGCTGGTGGCATCGCTGACATAGCCCTTGAGTCGCGCCAGTTGTCGGTCATTGATGATCGCGGTGTAGTCCGGGTTGTCGGCGAGGGTCGGATAAAAACCGCGAACCGCCTGTCGATAGGCCTCCACGAACGCGCCGACACGATCTTCCGGCACCAGCACGTAATCCGGGGCCACGCAGGTCTGGCCGGCATTGAGGGTCTTGCCGAAAGCGATGCGTTCAGCGGCATCCTTGAGCGGTACGTCATGGGAAACAATGGCCGGGGACTTGCCGCCCAGTTCCAGGGTGACCGGCGTCAGGTTTTCCGCCGCCGCGCGCATCACGTGTTTGCCAATGCTGGTGGCGCCGGTGAACAGCAGGTGATCGAAGGGCAGGCGTGAAAACGCCACGCCGATATCGGCTTCGCCCAGCACCACGCAAACCAGGTCTTCGGGGAAGATTCGCGCGAACAACGCCTTGATCAGCAAACCGGTGGCCGGGGTCGATTCGCTGAGTTTGAGCATCACCCGGTTACCTGCCGATAACGCGCCGACCAAAGGCCCGATGGCCAGGTACAACGGATAGTTCCACGGCACGATGACCCCGACCACGCCCAGTGGCTGGTAGACCACCTTCGCCGACGCCGGCTGAAACGCGATACCGACTTTGCGCCGCGACGCGCGCATCCAGCCCTTGAGGTGGCGGCGGGCGTGGTGAATGCCGTGCAGGCTGGGCATCAGTTCGGCGAGCAAGGTTTCATCGGCACTGCGGTTGCTGAAATCCTGGCTGATCGCATCGATCAAGGTCTGGCGTTCGTTGTCCAGCAAATCACGTAGCGCCTTGAGCCATTGCTGGCGCTGGGCCGCGGGCGGCATCGGGTTGGCAGCATAGGCCGCGCGCTGTGCGTCGAACAGGGTCTGAAGCTCTTGCAGGGGCTGCTGGAGATTTTGCAGGTAGGAAATGTCAGCAGTCATGGTCGGCTCCGGATTTGTTGTAGTGAGAGCATTTCTAGAGTCTATACTCTAAAAAGTCAAATACCATCCTCGGCACCGCTTTGTTTTATCGCTCGCGGATAGGCCGTAAGATGCCCCTCATCGCACTCTGAATTTAAGCTCAAGCCATGGCCCCAAGGATAAAAACCAGCGAGCGCATCGTGCAGAACAGCCTGGAGCTGTTCAACCAGCAGGGCGAGCGCAGCATCAGCACCAACCACATCGCCGCCCACATGGAGATTTCTCCGGGCAACCTGTACTACCACTTTCCTAACAAGCAGGCGATCATCGCCGTGCTGTTCGGTGAGTATGAGAGCCTGGTGGACAGCTTCCTGCGTCCGCCACAGGGGCGCGCCGCCACGGTGGAAGACAAGCGTTTCTACCTCAAGGAGCTGTTGTCAGCCATGTGGCGCTACCGGTTCCTGCACCGGGACCTGGAGCACTTGCTCGACAGTGACCCGGAACTGGCGGCCCGCTACCGGCGCTTTTCCCAGCGCTGCGTGATTCAGGGCGCCGCCATCTACGAAGGTTTTGTTGCCGCCGGCATCCTGAAGATGGATCGGGTGCAGATCGAGTCCCTGACGATCAATGCCTGGATCATCCTCACCTCCTGGGTGCGTTTTTTGTGCACCACGCGGGAAAACTCCAGCCACCTCAGCGAACAAGCCATCAAGCGCGGCGTGTACCAGGTATTGGTGCTGGAGGCGGGTTTCGTCACGGATCAAGCTCGCGACGCGGTCGATGCGCTGTTTGAAGAGTTTTACGTGCCGTTGGCCCAGGCATTGGAAGAAGTATGAAATAACGAATGCTGCAGGATCGAAAATAGCCCATCACAGGAGCCCGTTATGCCCATTGCGCAACTGATCAGCCCGCAAGCACTGGACCTGAAAAAGGACCAGCCGGGGTTGGTGATTCTTGATTGTCGTTTTGCTCTCGAAGACCCGGATTACGGCCAGCGCAGCTACGCACAAGGGCACATCGCCGGCTCGTCTTTTGCCGATCTTGAGCGCGACCTGAGTGGCAAAGTGGTCAAGGGCGTGACCGGGCGCCATCCATTGCCCGAGCCGGCGGACTTGATCGAACGCCTGCAGGCGTGGGGCATCAACGCCGACAGCGAAGTGGTCTTGTACGACGACGGTCCGGGTGCCTTTGCAGCGCGGGCCTGGTGGTTGCTGGCCTGGTTGGGCAAGCGTGACGGCGTGTTTATCCTCGACGGCGGGCTTAAGGCCTGGCACGCGGCGGGCTTGCCCCTGAGCCTGGACCCACCGTCGAGTAGCCGCGGCACATTTACCGGAGTGCCGGACAACGCGCTGATCCTCAGTGCCGAGCAGTTGCAGGAGCGCCTGGCCCAACCCGCGCTGACCTTGCTCGATGCCCGTGCCTTGCCGCGCTTCAAGGGCGAGGTTGAACCGATCGACCCGATTGCCGGCCACATTCCTGGTGCGCAATGTGCGGCCTTCACCGACAACTTGGGCAGCGACGGGCGTTTCCTGCCAGCCGATCAGCTCAAGCAGCGGTTTGCCGCAAAACTCGGCGAGCGCTCGCCGGCCGATCTGGTGGCGTATTGCGGTTCCGGTGTGACGGCGTGCCATAACCTGTTCGCCCTGTGCCTGGCGGGTTATCCGTTGGGGTCGTTGTATGCCGGGTCGTGGAGTGAGTGGATCAATGATCCTGCGCGGGGCGTTGCCACCGGCGAATAAGCCCTACCCCCTGTGGGAGCGAGCCTGCTCGCGAAAGCGAAATATCCGCCGACTGATAAGTTGATTGACACACCGCTTTCGCGAGCAGGCTCGCTCCCACAGGGGTAACGGGTTTTCTTGAGCGTTAATAAAGGCGCGCGCTGCGATACGCTCCAGGTCCAACCCCATACACCTGCTTGAACTGCCGGCTCAGATGACTCTGGTCGGCAAACCCCAGCTGTGTCGCGACGTCCAGCGGCAAACAACCACCCTGCAGCAACGCCCGCGCCCGAGCGATGCGTTGCTGCATCAGCCATGTGTGTGGCGGCATGCCGGTGGCGCGGCGGAACACCCGTGCGAAGTGGAAAGGCGACAAGTTCACCGTCGCCGCCAGTTCTTCCAGCGAAGGCGGCGCCGCCAGTTGTGCCTGCAGCAGCTCCTTGGCCAAAGTCACTGCCCGGTGCTCCTTGCCCGGTTTGCCGGCAACGGGAACCGCTGCGTGGCGTTGCAGCAGTGACAGCATCAGCTCCCGCCAGGCAGTCTGCTGCTGCAGGGCTGTGGCGGGGCTTTCCAGCAAGCGATGTAACTGACAAAAGCCGTTGACCAGGTCCTGGTCGCGATACAGCGTGGCGCCGAATGCCGGCAGGTGATGGGTCGGCAGTTCCAGCTCGGCCAACAGTGAAAGAATCTGCTCGCTGTCGGGATAAAACGCCCGGTACAACCAGCCGTCTTCCGTACCCTTGTGGCCTGTGTGCAGTTCATCAGGGTTGATCAGCACCAGTGTGCCACTGCCTGCCAGGTGTTCGGCACCGCGATAGCGGTAACGCTGGGCGCCGGCCATGATCATGCCGATCACATAGCCATCATGCACATGGGGGGCGAAACGGTGTTCGATGTAGCGTGCCGACAACAGCTCGATCCCGTCTAACGGCGCCGTTTGCCAGAAGTGGATGGACTCGCCCTGGGTGTTGCCCATGGCCTAGCCGCGTCCCACGGTAGTCAGCCACTGCGGAATGCGCCGCTCCAGGTAGTACCCTGGTTGGCGGAACGAGCCATCGACAAATCCGACATGCCCGCCCCGGGCCTGCAATTCGAATTGCGTGCAGGCTGACAACTCGTCAGCCTGCGGCAGGCTGTGGGGAAAAACGAAGGGGTCATCGGCAGCCTGAATGATCAGGGTGGGTGTACAGATTTCGCCGAGGAAGTAGCGGCTCGATGCGCGACGATAGTAGTCCTGGGCATCCGCGAAACCATTGAGGGGCGCGGTCACCCGGCCATCGAAATCCCAGAACGTGCGCATGTTTTCCAGCGAGCCCAGCGCAGCGAGTGCCGCGAGACCCTCCTCGCGCCCGTCATGCTGAAACTGGCGTTGCTTGTTCTTGATGTAGGCCAGCATCTCGCGCATGAAATGCGCCTGATAGACCTTTGAGAAACCCTGGCCGATGCGGTCGGCGCACTGGTCCAGGCGAAACGGCACCGACACCGCCACCGCGCCGAGCACGCCGCTGGCACTGCCGGTTTCACCCAGATGCTTGAGCAGCACATTGCCGCCCAGGGAATAACCGACGGCATACAACGGTGCGAGTGGACGCTTTGCCCGCAGGTGCCTGATGGTTTCGGCCAGGTCTTCACTGGCGCCGGAATGATAGCTGCGCGGCAACAGATTGGGTTCGCCGGAGCAGCCACGCCAGTTCAGCGCGACACTGGCCCAGCCCTGGTCGCCCAGCGCTTTCTGTATGCCGGCAACATAAGGTGAATTCGACGAACCGGTCAGTCCGTGCAACACCAGGACCAGAGGCGCATCGACAGTGTGCGGGCCATGCCAGTCAAGGTCGAGGAAGTCGCCATCCTCGAGCCACAGGCGTTCACGCTCGCGTTGCAGGTGGGTGGTTTTGCGCCACAGCGGCCCCCACAAGGTCTGCAAGTGCGGATTGCCGAGGCCGAAGGCTGGTCTGAAGGCGGGCGGTTCAGTGATCGTGTGGCGGGGTTGCACATCCGTTCTCGTTAAAGGTCTTCGTGAAACCGCACAATGACGCGGCCGGCTTGCGCCGCGACCGCGTCGTCATGGGAAATCTAACTTGCCACAATCTCGTCGGTTTCGCGACAGATGCCATTGGCCGCACTTTCCATAGGGGCTGGTAGCGGTTGCTGGTCGGCCTTGGGCCCCAGGATGACTGTGCTCCATTGCTCGCTGTCGAGATGTCGGATAAGTGCGTTCTTGACCGATGCGAGGTCCAATGCCAAGGCTTTTTCAGTGGAAAAGTCGAGGCTCAATGGTAAGTCGTTGACAGCGATGTCGCGCAGCTGCCCCACGATCTGTGTATTGGTGGTGCTGTTCAATGGCGCGCTGCCGGCCAGTCGCGTTTTGGTGTCATCGAGTTCTTCCTGGGTGGGGCCGTGGATCAGGAAGTCACGAGACATCTCCTTGATTTTTGTCATTACCCCATCGGCGACTTCCGGTCTGGTCTGCAGCTCGATTGTCATGATGCCTTGCGCCTGAAGGGTAGAAAGCCCGGCTTGAACGTCATAAGTGAGACCACGAAGCTCACGAAGTTCATGCATCAGCCGATTTGTGAAAATCTGGCTCGCCATCTGCAATGCAACATAGTCTGGACTGGCGCGCAGGACGCCTGGCTGGGCAAGGCGCACGTAAGCCTGGTTCGTTGGCCTTTGCAGCTGCAGAAAACCTGGAGAGGCGGGACTGTCCGGGGCTTTGATCGTGGCAACGGTGGGTCCCAGGGGTAATGCACTGGAAATCTGTGCGCCAATGCGCTGGGCTTCGTCCTCCGTAAGGTCGCCGACCAGCGTTATCATCGCGTTGCCTGCTGCGTACCCGTGGCGATGGAAGTCCTGGACCTGATTGTGGGTGATGGCGGCAAGACCGTCCCTGGTCCCATACACGGACTGTACATAACCGTGTCCGGGGGACAGCAATCCTTGTAGGGCTTTATTGGCCTGGTAGGCATGGGACTGGTCCTCAGTGTCGAGGAAGTGCAGTAGCTGGGACTTCGCCACAGGCAGGGACTGTTCCGGCAATGAAGGTTTGCCAAGCATCTGGGCAAACAGCGCCAAGGCAGGAACACGTTGGGCTTCATCGCTCAAGCTGCGCAAGGAAAAGTTGGCCCGATCCTGAGTGATACCCATGCCCAGTCTGGCTCCCAGTTGGTCGAAGCTTTCCAGAATGGCATTGAGGTCCTTGCCATCCACGCCTTCATTCAAAAGGCTGTAGGTCAGGGCTGCCAGGCCAGGTTGATGGGGGGTGTGAGCGCTGCCGGCGGCAAAGCTGACATGCACGTCGAACATGGGCAGGCCGGGGGTGCGAATGAACAGGACCTTGGTTCCGGAAAGGGTCTTGTATCCCTTGATCGGTAGCGACCGCGCAACCGATTGGGCCTGAGGCTCATTCAGTGATTGCAACATGACTTTTTGTGGTGCGGTCATTGTGGTGGCAACAGCCGTAAGCGCCTGCCCGCTCATCAGCACGCCAGACAGTATTAGCCATATGCCTTTCATGAAGGGTGTGAACTTATCCATTGTTCTTCTCCGGCAGGATCCGGGCGATGCTCATCCGTTCGCGTGTCAGGTAAGTGATTGCAGCGTTTTGAATATCCAGGGGAGTGATCTTGTTCAGCTCATCCGTGTCCTGATCCGCCAACTGCCAGTCGAGGCCAATGCTTTCCAGCAGGCCGAGTGTACTGGCTTGGCCTTCCAGATCATCTTGTGCATAAACCGTGTTGGCGATCAGGATGGTTTTGGCCCGATCCAGTTCGGCCTTTTCCGGTGCCTTGCCTTTCAGTTCATCAATCGTTTGCCACAGGCGCGCAAGTGCCTGGTCTGGACTCGTGACCTTGTCGAGGTTGAGTTGAGTGCTGATGGTCAGCAACGAATCGCCGCGAGTGAAGGCGTCGTACCCTGACTGGACCTCGGAAAATATCGCTTCGCCAAACTGCAGTTGCTGTTTGATTCGTGCACTGTTGGAACCTGCCAACAGGATTTCGAGCAGGCGCAGGGCATGAGCGGTCCCGCGCTCTTGCGCAGTGGCCAGGCCAGGAATGTTGAAACTCATGATGAGCTGCGGAGCCGATATCGGGGCGTACAGGGTCAACGACCTTTCGCCGGGTGTGGACAATTCGACAGGTACGACGGCAACCGGCGTCGTGCGTCGATCCAGGTGATCGAAGTATTTCTGTGCCAACGCCTTGACCCCGTCAGGGGTGACATTGCCAACGACCACCAGCGTCGCATTGTTGGGTGCGTACCAGGCCTGGTACCACTGCTGCAGTTGAAGGGCCTCCAGCCGCTGCAGGTCGTGCATCCAGCCTATGACCGGGGTGCGATAGGCGCTGCTCAGGTAGGCGAGGCTTTCCAGGCGTTCGAGGCTCAGGGCTGAAACATGGTCGTCGATACTATTGCGACGCTCCTGCTTTATAACCTCCAGCTCCGTGGTGAAATCTTGCTCACGCAACCTGGCCGTACTCATCAGGTCGGCCATGATTTCGAACGCAACAGCCAGCCTGCCGGGGGCAAGTGTCTGGTAATAGACGGTGTAGTCCTTACCGGTAAATGCGTTTTCGTTGGCCCCGAGTTTCTCCAGTATTGCGGGAAACTCTCCGGCGCAGGCTTTGCTGCTGTCTTTGTAGACCATGTGCTCGAGGGCGTGGGACAGGCCGGACTGGCCAGGCGTTTCGTAGCTTGAACCGACTTTCAGCCAGAGTTGGGCGGTGACGGCTGCAGATCGATGATCTTCACGCACGACAACCTTAAGTCCATTGTCCAGGGTGAAAGCTTGAGTCAAAGGGGGTGATGCGGCGACAGCCAAGAGCGGCAGCCACCCGATAAAGAGCAACAGACATGTGCTGCAGGAGATGTTCATCCGTGTACATCCTCAGTGGTTTGCAGGTATTTGCACAAACCACTGTGGATTATCTGGAGGGTCGTCTGGCGGTAACTATGTAGCGCGTATTCAGGGTAATTGCGGGGCGGTCATGTCACAGGGATTCAGGCGCTGCGTTGCCACAACGAGTAGTAGACACGTCCGGACTTCTGCTCCCGGTGCAGGCGCCAGTTCTCAGGCAGGCCGAGGGTCGAGGGTGCGCTTTCGCTTTCGGTGTACACCCAGGCATCTTCGGCCAGCCACTGGCGCTCTTCTAGCAGCGTGCAAACGGCGGGCAGCAAGTTCTGGTTGAACGGCGGGTCGAGGAACACCAGGTCGTAGGCAATCGCTGGCTGGGTTTCCAGATAACGCAGGGCATCGGCGGTCTGGACCTGGCCGGTGGTGCAGCGCAGCGTGCCCAGGTGCTCCTTGAGGCTGGACACCGCAAGGCTGCTGGCATCCAGCGCCTGGCCCATGGCTGCGCCACGGGACAAGGCTTCGAGAAACAGCGCGCCGCTGCCGGTGAACGGATCGAGCACCTTGGCGCCCGGGACGTAGGGTGCGAGCCAGTTGAACAGGGTTTCACGCACCCGGTCCGGCGTCGGGCGCAGGCCTGGAGCGTCGGGGAAGCTCAGTTTGCGGCTGCGCCATTCGCCGCCGATGATGCGCAGCTGGTTCACACCGTTATGCACGTTGTGGACAGGTTTTTTCGGGCGAGAAGTGGCCATTAATGCTCCGGAACCCCGAGCGGTTGCTCGGCGGGTTTATCAGTAGGGGCCGGCAACGGCTTTTGCGGCACGGTTGGGCCAGCGCTGACGATGACCAGCTTGTCCGTACTCAGGTGTTTGTTCATTGCTGTCTTGACCTGCTCGACGGTCAGGTTCTGCGACTGCTGCATGAAGTCTTCCAGATGACTGAGTGGCAAGCCATAGAAGCCAATCGCGCCCAACTGGCCGACGATATCGGCGTTGCTGGCGGTGGACAGCGGGAAGCTGCCAGCCAGTTCGCGCTTGGCGTCGTCGAGCTCTTTTTCGGTCGGGCCGGTCTTGAGGTAGTCGGCGAGTACATCCTGCACCAGTTTCAGGGTGCCTTCGCTCATTTCGGCGCGGGTCTGCAGGTTGATCATGAACGGGCCACGTGCCTGCATCGGGCTGAAACCTGAGTACACACCATACGCCAGGCCACGCTTTTCGCGCACTTCGCTCATCAGTCGAGTACCAAAACCGCCACCACCGAGGATCTGGTTGCCCATGGACAGTGCCGCGTAATCCGGATCGTCGCGGTCGATGCCCAGTTGCGCGAGCATCAGGTTGGTTTGCTTGGACGGGAACTCGATATGGCCGATGCTGGCCTTGGGTTCGGCGGGTTGCTCGATCTTCGGCAGGGCCGGACCTTTGGGCAGGGCGGCCGATACCTGCGCGGCAATGGCTTCGGCTTCGGCGCGGGACAGGTCGCCGACCAGCGCGATCACCACGTTGCCTGCGGCATAGGCTTTCTGGTGGAACGCGCGCAGTTGCGCAAGGGTGACGGCCGGAACGGTATGCGCCGTGCCATCGCTGGCGTGCGCGTAGGGGTGATTACCGTACAAACGGTTCATCAACTCGAGGCTGGCGAGTTTGCCGGGGTTCTGTTTCTGGTATTCGAAACCGGCGAGCATCTGGTTCTTGATGCGGGTAAACGAGTCGGCGGGGAAGGTCGGTTTGCCGACCACTTCGGCGAACAGCTTCAAGGCCGGTTCACGTTTGTCCGCTGCGCTGAGACTACGCAGCGAGGCAACCGCCATGTCTTTGTAGGCACCGTTACCGAAATCGGCCCCCAGGCCTTCGAAGCCCTGGGCAATGGCGCTGACATCCTTGCCAGCCACGCCTTCATTAAGCATGGCGTTGGTCAGTAGCGCCAGGCCCGGAGCGTCACCGTCCTGGCTGCTGCCGGCGGCAAAGATCAGGCGCATGTCGAACATCGGCAGCTCACGGGCTTCGACGAATAACACCTTGGCGCCTTCTGCAGTGTTCCAGGTCTGCACATCGAGCTTACGGTGGCTCGGGGCCTTGCCGTTGAGTTCGGTCAACGACTGCAGCTTCTGGCTGGCCTTGGCCTTGTCCAGCGCTTCGCTGGCATTGGACGGGTCGGTCTTGGAAAAATAGAACGCGGCCGACCCGATCAGGGCGACAGCGATCAAGCCAAGCAGGGCGAGGCGCGGTTTTTTAGGCTCACTCATGAGTCGTCTCCTCCGGCAGAACATGGGCGACGCTGAGACGTTCGCGGGTGAAATACAGCTTGGCGGCGTCCTGGATATCTTGCGGTGTCACGCTTTCCAGTTCGGCGAGTTCGGTGTCCATCAGTTTCCACGACAGGCCGACGGTTTCCAGCTGGCCGATGGCGGTGGCCTGGCTGGTGATCGAGTCGCGCTCGTAGACCAACCCGGCGATGACCTGCGCCCTTACGCGTTCCAGTTCTTCGGCGGTCGGCGCGGTGGTTTTCAGTTGTTCAAGCAGCTTCCACAAGCCGGCTTCGGCCTGGGCGATGGTCTTGTTCTTCTGGCTATTGGGCGTTGCCGACAGGGTAAACAGGCTGTCGCCGCGGGTGTAGGCGTCGTAACTCGACGAGCCGCCGGACACCAATTCTTCGCCACGCTCCAATTGAGTCGGAATGCGTCCGCTGTAGCCGCCGTCGAGCAGGGCCGAGATCAGCCGCAGGGCGTTGACCAGGCGCTTGTCGTCAGTGGTGGCGATGCTTGGCACGTTGAAGGCCAGCATCAGGCTGGGCAATTGGGTCTTCACATGCAGGGTGATCTTGCGTTCACCGGGCTCGGCCAGTTCCAGCGGAATCTTCGCCGACGGCACCTCACGCCGGGCGATCGGACCGAAGTAGCGCTGGGCCAGGGTCTTGACCTCGTCCGGCGTCACGTCGCCGACCACCACCAGCGTGGCGTTGTTGGGCACGTACCAGGATTGGTACCAATGACGCAGCTCTTCGACTTTCATGCGGTCCAGGTCTGCCATCCAGCCAATGGTCGGCGTGTGATAGCCGCTGGCCGGGTATGCCATGGCCTTGAAGCGCTCGTAAGCCTTGGACATGGGTTTGTCGTCTGTGCGCAGGCGCCGCTCTTCCTTGATGACTTCGATCTCGCGAGCGAACTCGTCGGGCGGCAGGCGCAGGCTGGCCATGCGATCGGCCTCCAGTTCGAAGGCCACGCCCAGGCGGTCGCGGGCCAGGACCTGGTAATAGGCCGTGAAATCGTCGCTGGTGAAGGCGTTTTCTTCGGCGCCGAGGTCGCGCAGGATCAGCGACGCTTCGCCAGGGCCGACTTTTTCGCTGCCCTTGAACATCATGTGTTCCAGGGCATGGGACAGGCCGGTCTGGCCGGGCGTCTCGTAGCTGGAGCCAACCTTGTACCAGACTTGGGAAACCACCACCGGGGCGCGATGGTCTTCGCGCACGACGACCTTCAAGCCGTTGTCGAGGGTGAATTCGTGGGTCGGTTGCGGGTCGGCCGCAAGGGCCGAAAGGGGCAGGCAAAGTGTGCTGAGCAGCAGGCCTGCAGCGCGGCGGGCTAGGGCATTCATTCGTTTTTAAACCTTTGGGGCTGCCCGCTTGTTCTTAGCTTCAGCGGGCGAGAGGGTGCTAGGATACTGATCCGTTTTACTGGCGGCCACGCCTATCAGGCCTTTACGTTTGATCAGGTTGTTTGGGTTTGCGGCAGTAAGCTGTGGTTTATCAACTAAACTCTGCTTTTTCGCCGATTTTCCGCCATCAGTCCTTAGTGAAATCGTTTTTGCAGGGTGCCTTTTGCACCTCGACAAAATGTTGCGCATGAACAAGCTGGGTCAATCGCAGTCTGTTCTGCATCGAATATTCATTTGCCGGGGCGCCCGTTGGCGCGTCGCTACCGTGAGATAGCCGTCCTCCATGTTTGGTTCCAACGACGACAAGAAGACCCCAGCTGCGGCTGGTGAAAAGAAAAGCCTGTTCGGATGGCTGCGCAAAAAGCCGCAGGAACCCGTCGTCGAACAGCCACAACCACTACCTGAGCCAACGCCCGCGCCGGTAATAAACGCCGAACCTGCGCCGGTTGTGTCGCCGATCGCCGAGCCGGTGCTGCAACCGCTTGTCGAAACAGCGACTGAAGTCGTCGCCGAATTGCCGCTGACCCCGGTCACCGAGCCCTGGTTGACCTTGCCAGTGGCGGAAGAGCCGGTGGCGCTGGTCGAAGATGACTTGGCGCCGCACGTGACACCACCGATTCCGGCGCAGGCGGTTTCTGCGCCTGAGCCGGTTCAGGCACCCGTGGTCGAGCCGGTCGTTGCGCCCGTCGTCGAGGCTGCACCGCCACCCGCGGTCGCTGCATTTGTCCCGCCGGTTGCACCGATTGTCCAGGCGCCAGAGCCTGCACCTGCACCTGTTATTGCTCCTGTTGTCGCTGCCCCTATCGAAGTTCCAGTCGAGCCGGTACGCACCGAAGAAACCAAAGCCGGTTTCTTCGCCCGCCTCAAGCAAGGCCTGTCCAAGACCAGTGCCAGCATCGGCGAAGGCATGGCCAGCCTGTTCCTGGGCAGGAAAGCCATCGATGACGAACTGCTCGATGACCTCGAAACCCGCCTGCTGACCGCCGACGTTGGTGTCGAGGCTACGTCAGTGATCATCCAGCGCCTGACCCAGAAGGTCGCGCGCAAGGAACTGGCCGATGCCGATGCGCTGTACAAATCCCTGCAAGCCGAGCTGGCGGCCATGCTCAAGCCCGTCGAGCAACCGCTGAAAATCACCTCGCAGAACAAGCCTTTCGTGATCCTGGTGGTGGGCGTCAACGGCGCCGGTAAGACCACCACGATCGGCAAGCTGGCGAAGAAACTGCAGCTGGAGGGCAAGAAAGTCATGCTGGCCGCCGGCGACACCTTCCGCGCTGCCGCGGTCGAGCAATTGCAGGTATGGGGCGAGCGCAACAAGATTCCAGTCATCGCCCAGCACACCGGGGCCGATTCGGCTTCGGTGATCTTCGACGCCGTCCAGGCCGCCAAGGCCCGTGGCATCGATGTGCTGATCGCCGACACCGCCGGTCGCCTGCACACCAAAGACAACCTGATGGAAGAGCTGAAAAAGGTTCGCCGGGTGATCGGCAAGCTCGATGCCGACGCGCCGCACGAGGTGTTGCTGGTGCTCGATGCCGGCACGGGGCAGAACGCCATCAACCAGGCCAAGCAATTCAACCAGACCGTCGAACTGACCGGCCTGGCGCTGACCAAGCTCGACGGGACCGCCAAGGGCGGGGTGATTTTCGCCCTGGCCAAGCAGTTTGGCCTGCCGATCCGCTACATCGGCGTCGGTGAGGGCATCGACGATTTGCGCACTTTTGAAGCTGAACCCTTTGTCCAGGCACTGTTTGCCGAACGGGAGCGTTCATGATTCGTTTCGAACAGGTCGGTAAACGCTACCCGAACGGTCACGTCGGCTTGCATGAGCTGAGCTTTCGAGTCCGTCGGGGCGAATTTTTGTTTGTAACGGGCCATTCCGGTGCCGGCAAGAGCACCTTGCTGCGACTGTTGCTGGCCATGGAGCGTCCGACCAGCGGCAAGCTGCTGCTGGCTGGGCAAGACCTGAGCACCATCAGCAACGCACAGATTCCATTCCTGCGTCGGCAGATCGGCGTGGTGTTCCAGAACCACCAACTGCTATTCGATCGCACGGTGTTCAATAACGTCGCGCTGCCGTTGCAGATCCTCGGTTTGTCCAAGGCCGAAATCGCCAAGCGCGTGGACTCGGCCCTGGAACGCGTGGCGCTGTCGGACAAGACCGACCTGTATCCCGGCGACTTGTCCACCGGTCAGCAACAGCGCGTCGGCATCGCCCGTGCGATCGTCCATCGCCCGGCCCTGCTGCTGGCGGACGAACCGACCGGCAACCTCGACCCGCGTCTGGCGGCGGAAATCATGGGTGTGTTCGAAGACATCAATCGCCTGGGCACCAGCGTGCTGATCGCCAGCCACGACCTGGCCTTGATTGCGCGCATGCGCCATCGCATGCTGACGCTGCAACGCGGCCGATTGATCGGCGATGGGGAGGCCGGCGAATGAGTGCTACTCGCAGTCCAAAGGTTTCCGAGCGCGTGGCCCCCAAGGCCGCCGACCCGCAACCGCAGAAGAAAAAACACGACGACGATGATGGCCCGGATTTCGCCACGCTGTTGCGCGCCTGGATCGAAAGTCATCGCGCCAGCCTGCTCGACAGCTTGCGTCGCCTGGGCAAGCAGCCTATCGGCAGCTTTTTCACCTGCATGGTGATGGCGGTTGCCTTGAGTTTGCCCATGGGCCTGTCACTTTTGCTAAGTAACGTTGAGCGCCTTGGTGGTTCCTGGCAACGCGCGGCGCAGATCTCCCTGTACCTGCAACTCGAGGCCAGCGCGACGGATGGCGAGGCGCTGCGCGAACAGATCAAGGGGATCCCTGGGGTGGCCGATGCCGAATACGTCGGTCGGGAACAGGCGCTGGAAGAGTTCCAACAGCAGTCGGGCCTGGGTGAAGCGCTCAAGGAACTGCCGGAAAACCCGCTGCCTGGCGTGGTGTTGGTAACGCCGACCGAAGTCGACAAGCCGGCTCTTGAAGCATTAAGACAAAAACTTTCCGAACTGCCGAAGGTACAACAGGCGCAGCTTGATCTAGTCTGGGTCGAGCGTCTGGCAGCCATCCTCAAGCTGGGCGACCGATTTGTCTTCGGTCTGACCGTGCTTCTGGTTTCTGCATTACTTTTGGTGATAGGCAATACCATTCGTCTTCATATTGAAAACCGCCGCACAGAGATAGAAGTGATTAAACTCGTAGGCGGCACTGACAGCTATGTGCGCAGACCCTTTCTCTACATGGGAGCGCTGTATGGTTTCGGTGCGGGGATTCTTTCCTGGGGCGTATTGGCGTTCGGCCTGAACTGGCTGAACGATGCGGTGGTCGGCTTGGCCGGGTTGTACGGCAGTGATTTCGCACTGGCCGGCGTACCGGTTGCCGACGGTCTGTCTCTCTTGCTTGGCGCGGTGCTGTTGGGTTATATCGGTGCATGGATTGCAGTCGCACGTCATCTCAGGGAGCTTGCGCCGAAGTAGAATCTTTTTTGCGCGTATTGACCTTGCAGTTTTTAAGGGAACTTGTCTTTCGGTTTCCGGTCAATTTTCGCAGTGCCAATGGCACGAGTATGTAAGTGGGAGGTTTTTTCGTATGACCAATTCTTTGCAGCCTGCATATGCTCTGGTCCCGGGTGCGAACCTGGAGGCCTATGTGCACACCGTCAACAGCATTCCATTGCTGACGCCGGAGCAGGAGCGTGAACTGGCCGAGAGTCTCTATTATGAGCAGGATCTTGAGGCGGCTCGGCAGATGGTGCTCGCCCACCTGCGTTTTGTCGTACATATCGCCCGTAGCTATTCCGGCTACGGCCTGGCCCAGGCTGACCTGATCCAGGAAGGTAACGTCGGCCTGATGAAGGCCGTGAAGCGCTTCAACCCGGAAATGGGCGTGCGCCTGGTGTCCTTTGCCGTGCACTGGATCAAGGCGGAGATCCACGAATTCATCCTGCGTAACTGGCGGATCGTGAAAGTCGCGACCACCAAGGCCCAGCGCAAGCTGTTCTTCAACCTGCGCAGCCAGAAAAAACGCCTGGCGTGGCTGAACAACGAGGAAGTCCACCGTGTGGCGGAAAGCCTCGGGGTGGAGCCGCGGGAAGTGCGCGAGATGGAAAGTCGCCTGACCGGTCACGACATGGCCTTCGACCCGGCGGCCGAAGCCGATGACGACAGTGCCTTCCAGTCACCGGCCAACTATCTGGAAGACCACCGGTACGACCCGGCCCGTCAGCTGGAAGATGCCGACTGGAGCGACAATTCCAACCACAACCTGCACGAAGCGCTCGAAGTGCTGGACGACCGCAGCCGCGACATCCTCTACCAGCGCTGGCTGGCAGAAGAAAAGTCCACGCTGCACGACCTGGCACAGAAGTACAACGTGTCGGCCGAGCGTATTCGCCAGCTCGAGAAGAGCGCGATGAACAAGCTCAAACTGTCCATCGCCGCGTAACCCGCGCGAAAGGCAATAAAAAACGCCCCGGTCATTGATCGGGGCGTTTTTGTTGGTGCTGCCAATGAATCTACCGCACTGCCAAACCAATGTGGGAGCGAGCCTGCTCGCGAAAGCGTCAAGTCAGCCAGCACAAATTTGAATGATCAATCGCTTTCGCGAGCAGGCTCGCTCCCACAGTGGGGGGGCATCAGTGTCCGGAAAAATCGTGATCGTCTATTGTTCCCAAGGTGCCCGACGCGAATCATTGAGCCCCACCAGGTAGCTGTCTCCACCCAACTGACTCATCTGCCGCCGAATCCAGCCCGCACGCCGTGCCACGTAAGCGGTTGGATGGCTGGCACTCCATACTCGCGGATTCGGTAATACGGCCGCCAGCAAGCTCGATTGCTGGCGACTGAGACCTTTTGCGCTGGTGCCAAAGTGGTGTCTGGCCGCCGCCTCTGCCCCAAACACCCCGTCATCCCACTCGACGCTGTTGAGGTACACCTCAAGAATCCGCTGCTTGGGCCAGAACACTTCGATCAACCCGGTAAACCAGGCTTCCAGGCCTTTGCGCAGCCAACTGCGGCCGGACCACAGGAACAGGTTTTTCGACACCTGCTGGCTCAGGGTGCTGGCACCCCGGATGGTGCCGCCGAGCTCGTTGTGGGCCAGTGCTTTCTGGATCGCGCCGAAGTCAAAGCCCCAATGCTCGGGAAATTTCTGGTCCTCACCGGCAATCACCGCGACTTTAAGGTCGTCGGAGATTTCATCCCAAGGTTTCCAGGTACGTTGCAGGTCGATGGGCTCGCCATCGAACCAGGATTCGATCTTGCGCTCGACCATCAGCATTGTCCCGGGCGGCGGCACCACGCGGAAAATCAGCACCAACACTACACTGGCACCCATGAACCAGAGCACGGCCTTGGCGAAACGACGGAAATAGATACGCAGCATAGAGATGGCTTGGCCGAACCCGTTGAGCGGGCCATTATACAGACCCTGTGGATCGAGACTGACTGGAGTTCTTCATGCTGCGTGGCTTTTTGATGCTGGCCGCTTTTTTCGGCTTCACCGGTGTCGGTCTCGGGGCGTTTGCCGCGCACGGCCTGAAAAACCGCCTGAGCGCCGAATACCTGGCAATTTTCCATACCGGCGTCACCTATCAACTGGTGCACACCCTGGCATTGCTGGGCGTGGCGTTGCTGGCTACGCAGATTCCGGGTCGCCTCGTTACCTGGGCCGGCGCATCCTTTGCCATCGGCATTGTGCTGTTCTCCGGCAGCCTGTACGTGCTGACGCTGACGGGAGTCAGCAAGCTGGGCATCATCACCCCGTTCGGTGGCCTGGCGTTCCTGATCGGCTGGCTTTGCCTGGGCCTTGCCGCCTGGCGCTTGCCGTTGACCGCTTGACGCTTGTTGCTGACCTTTAGGTCATGATCGGGCTAGAATGCCAGCCCCAAAAAATGATGGCGGCATTCGACATGCGCATTCAGTTGAACGGCGAATCCTTTGAACTGCCCGACGGTGAAACCGTTGCGGCCCTGCTGACCCGTCTGGACCTGACCGGACGCCGGGTGGCGGTCGAACTCAATCTGGATATCGTCCCGCGCAGCCAGCATGCCGATACCACGCTCAACGACGGTGACAATGTCGAAGTCGTGCACGCCATCGGCGGCGGCTAGTCGCCCGGCCTGCAAGGGCACAGAATTCTGCAAGACCCTCACCCTTAAAGAGGATTCCCCATGAGCATCGTTCGCAGCGACAAGCCTTTTGTTCTGGCCGGTCGTACTTACCAGTCGCGTTTGCTGGTGGGTACCGGCAAGTACCGTGACATGGAAGAAACCCGTCAGGCCATCGAGGCCTCGGGTGCCGAGATCGTCACCTTCGCCGTGCGCCGCACCAACCTGGGCCAGATTGAAGGCGAGCCGAACCTGCTCGAAGTGCTGTCGCCGGATCGCTATACCTTCCTGCCAAACACCGCCGGTTGCTACGACGCCATCGAAGCCGTGCGCACCTGCCGTCTGGCCCGTGAGCTGCTCGACGGCCACAATCTGGTCAAGCTGGAAGTGCTGGCCGACCAGAAAACCCTGTTCCCCAACGTGATCGAAACCCTCAAGGCCGCCGAAACGCTGGTCAAGGAAGGCTTCGACGTGATGGTCTACACCAGCGACGACCCGATCATCGCCCGTCAACTGGCGGAAATCGGCTGCATCGCGGTGATGCCGCTGGCCGGCCTGATCGGTTCTGGCCTGGGGATCTGCAACCCGTACAACCTGCAGATCATCCTCGAAGAAGCAAAAATCCCGGTGCTGGTGGATGCCGGTGTCGGTACCGCTTCCGACGCCACTATCGCCATGGAACTGGGCTGCGATGCGGTGCTGATGAACTCGGCCATCGCTCACGCCCAGCAGCCGATCATGATGGCCGAAGCCATGAAACACGCGATCGTCGCAGGCCGCCTGGCCTACCTCGCCGGCCGCATGCCGAAAAAACTCTATGCCAGCGCCTCTTCGCCGCTGGATGGTCTGATCAAGTAAGAGCCTTTGATGACTGAATCGAACGACACGCCAATCCAGACGGAAGAAGGCGACGAGCGCCAACACCGCCGCATCAAGAGTTTCGTGATGCGCGCCGGGCGCATGACCGAAGGCCAGCAACGTGGCCTGGACCAGGGTGCGCCGCTGTTCGTGCTGCCCCTGGCCGACGCGCCGGTGGACTTCGACCAGGTGTTCGGTCGCTCGGCACCGCGTTCGCTGGAGATCGGCTTCGGCATGGGACATTCGCTGCTGGAAATGGCCGCGGCTTCGCCGGAGCAGGATTTCATCGGCGTCGAGGTTCACCGTCCAGGTGTTGGCGCGCTGCTCAATGGCGTATTGACCCAGGGTTTGACCAACCTGCGGGTTTACGATTGCGATGCCATCGAAGTGCTCAACCGCTGCGTGGCCGATAACAGCCTTGATCGCCTGATGCTGTTTTTCCCGGACCCATGGCACAAGAGCCGTCACCACAAGCGTCGTATCGTCCAGGCGTCCTTCGCCGAACTGGTGCGTAGCAAGTTGAAGGTCGGCGGTATCCTGCACATGGCCACCGACTGGGAACCGTACGCCGAGTACATGCTGGAAGTGATGAACGTCGCACCGGGTTACCGCAACCTCGCCGAAGACGGCAAGTGCGTGCCACGCCCGGCCGAGCGCCCGATCACCAAGTTCGAACGCCGTGGCGAACGTCTTGGGCATGGCGTGTGGGATCTGAAGTTCGAAAAGCAGTCCTGATCGACTGAGTCTGTACTGATCGTTCCCACGCTCTGCGTGGGAATGCAGCCCGGGACGCTCTGCGTCCCCTCTAAAGCCGAACGCGGAGCGTCCGTTGAGGCATTCCCACGCAGAGCGTGGGAACGATCAATGACCAGGGAGTCAGCGGCGGTCGGCGACTACGCCGATAAGCACCAGCACCACCAGCAACACCGGCGCCAGGCTGTAATTGTTGAACTGGCTCAAGCCCTTGACGATCCACGGCGTGGCGTAGATCAGCGCCGCACCGCTACCCACCATGCACAGCAACGACATCAGTGGTACGCGCAAGGCGCCGGCGATGCTGCCCAGGCGTTGCTCGACCCAGCCTTTGAAATCCGCACCGAACAGCACCAGCAGGCAACCTACCAGGGCGAGGGCGATTTCCGAGAGATTGCTGCGGCTCCAGCGAGACGCGGTGGCGAGCAGGTCGAGTACCAAATCCATTCGATTTCCTTATGTCAGAAATTTCTGCAGCAAGTCGTTGAGGAAGAGTTGTCCGCGCTCGGTAGCCGCCAGACGTGACGGTTCGACCTGCAACAGGCCGCTTTGTTCGGCTTCGCGACGGCTTTCGGTGAGGCTTTCCAGGGTCATTCCAGTGCGTTCCGGATAAAGCCGCGCCTCGACACCTGCGGTCAGGCGCAGGGCGTTCATCAGGAACTCAAACGGCATTTCTTCATTGCTCAACGCTTTTTCGCCAGCCTGGAAGCGCTTTTTCGGGTTCAGGTAGTCCTTCGGCAGGCGGGTCTTCCAGGTGCGGATAATGCGTCCATCCGGATGGCTGAGCTTGCCGTGGGCACCGGCACCGATGCCGATGAAGTCGCCAAAGCTCCAGTAATTGAGGTTATGCCGAGCCGGGCGACCCGGCTGGGCATAAGCCGAGACTTCATACTGCGCGTAACCGTGTTCAGCCAACAGCGCCTGCCCGGCTTCCTGGATATCCCATAGGGTGTCGTCTTCCGGCAGCGTCGGGGGCTGGTTCCAGAATACGGTGTTCGGCTCCAGGGTCAGCTGATACCAGGAGAGGTGGGTCGGCTTCAGGGCGATGGCTTGGCGCAAGTCGCTCAGGGCGTCTTCCAGCGATTGATCGGGCAAGCCATGCATCAAGTCAAGGTTGAAGTTATCGAACCCCGCTTGACGAGCCATGCCGGCGGCGCGTACGGCCTCATCACCGTTGTGGATACGACCCAAGGCATTGAGTTTTTCTTGCTGGAAACTCTGGATGCCAATCGACAGGCGATTGATGCCCAGCGCTCGGTAGGCGATGAACTTCTCTTGTTCGAAGGTCCCCGGATTGGCTTCCAGAGTGATCTCGATGTCGCTGGCAAAGGCAATGCGTTGCTCCACGCCTTTGAGCAGGCGACCTAAGGCCTGGGCACTGAACAGGCTGGGCGTGCCGCCACCGAAAAAGATCGAGCTCAGCTCACGGCCGTAGACAGCGTGCAGGTCCTGATCGAGGTCAGCCAGTAATGCGTCGACATACTCTTCTTCCGGGAGCACGGGGCTGGCGGTGTGGGAGTTGAAGTCGCAATAAGGGCATTTACGTACGCACCACGGGATGTGGATGTACAGCGCCAAGGGCGGCAGCACAGGCAGGGCGGCCCGAGGCGATTGCGCGGCGCCGCCGAAGATCAACGACGACGCGGAGGATTCACGGGTCATTTCAAGCCCAGTCGCTGGCGCAGCAGATCCATTGCACGGGCGCGGTGGCTGATCTGGTTCTTGTCGCCCGGACTGAGCTCGGCGCTGGAGCAATCACGCTCCGGCACCCAGAACAACGGGTCGTAGCCGAAACCGTGTTCGCCGCTGGCCTGGGTCAGGATGCGTCCGTGCCACAGGCCTTCGCAGAGAATCGGCAGCGGATCGTCGGCATGCCGCACCAGCGCAAGCACGCAGACGAACTGGGCGCCACGTTCAGCTTCAGGCACGTCTTTCAACACATCGAGCAGCTTGGCGTTGTTCGCCGCATCGCCCTTGCCATCGGCATAACGCGCCGAGTAGATGCCTGGCGCACCGCCAAGGAAATCCACCGCCAGCCCGGAATCGTCCGCCAGGGCCGGCAGGCCGGAAATGCGCGCGGCATTGCGGGCCTTGAGGATGGCGTTCTCGACGAACGACAGACCGGTTTCTTCAGGCTCCACGCTGCTGAACTCGCCGATCGAGCGCAGTTGCACCGATTCGCCGAGCATGGCCTGGAGTTCCTTGAGTTTGCCGGCGTTATGGCTGGCCAATACGAGTTGCGTGAAGTTGATCATTCGCCGGGGAAGAGCTCTTGGTTGAAATTGATGGTGTTGATTTTGTCACCGGTCTGCACCTTGATCTCGAAGGTGCGGGTTTCCTGCTGCGGGACCGGGTATTGGGCGATGTAGTAGATCGCGCCTTGCTCGGTAATCTGCTTGAAGTTCAGTGGCACGCTTTGGCTGGTCAGGTCCTTGACCGTGCCGCTGACTTGAGCCATCTGCGGCTTGCCGTCCTTGAGCACGGAAACGTTGATCACGCCCTGGTTCTTGCTACGGGTTAGCTCCGCGGCCTTGGCGATGTCCGGCGTCAGGAACGTGGAGTTGAAGGTGTTGTAGTGCACTGTCACGTCGCCGAATTTTTCCTGGCGATCACCTTTGATCGCATCGGCGGCCATGGCCGTGAAGCTCAGGCAAGCAGTAAGAAGAAGCAGCGCTAGACGACCCATGATCGTTCTCCTCGAAATGTGGTGATTCAGACTGCAACCTTGTGGTCTGCAAGCCCCGGGCTGCTGACGCGGTATATACCGATCTCACCTAACAGATTAGGCCAAAGCTTACTGGCCCACCCGTGCCGATGCTGTTGATCCACTGCCAGCCGATCAATGACCTTGGCTTCACGTTCGAGACACAAGGCTTCAAAATCGGCGAAGGTGCAGAAGTGGATGTTCGGCGTGTTGTACCAGGTGTAGGGCAGGAACTCGGAAACCGGCATCCGGCCCTTGCTCGCCAAGTACCAGCGGCAGCGCCAGTGACCAAAATTCGGGAACGTGATGATGCACTGGCGACCGACGCGCAGCATTTCGTCGAGGATCTTGTCCGGGTAGTGCACCGCTTGCAGCGCCTGGGTCATGACCACGATGTCGAAGCTGTTGCTGGCGAAGTTGCCCAGGCCCTTGTCCAGGTCCTGCTCGATGACGTTGATGCCCTTGGCCACGCACTCGGCAATATTGTCCGCGTCGTTTTCCAGGCCATAGCCGGTGACCTGTTTGTTGTCGCGCAGCCAGGTCAGCAGTTCGCCGTTGCCGCAACCGAGGTCGAGCACGCGGCTGCCCGCGGGGATCCATTCCTGGATGATTTCCAGATCAGCTCTCATGGCTATCTCACAACGTAATGCGGTTCATGTAATTGCCGAACGCCTGCAAGTAGCGCGGAATCGGAATCAGGAAGGCGTCGTGGCCTTGCGGCGCGTCGATTTCCAGGTAGCAGACGTCCTTGCGTGCGGCCATCAGTGCGTCCACCAGTTCCCGCGAACGGGCAGGGGAGAAACGCCAGTCGGTGGTGAACGACATCACGCAGAACTTGGCGGTGGCGTTGGCGAAGGTTTTCGCCAGGTCATCGTCGAAGTTGGCCGCCGGATCGAAGTAGTCCAGGGCCTTGGTCATCAACAGGTAAGTGTTGGCGTCGAAACGCCCGGAAAACTCCTCACCCTGATAGCGCAGGTAGCTTTCCACCTGGAACTCGACGCTGTGGAAATCGTAGTTGAGCTTCTCGCTTTTCAGGCCGCGCCCGAATTTCTCGCCCATGGAGTCGTCGGACAGGTAGGTGATGTGCCCAACCATGCGCGCCAGCATCAGCCCGCGCTTGGGGATCACGCCTCGTTCCTGGAACGAGCCACCGTGGAACTCCGGATCGGTGAGGATTGCCTGGCGTGCTACTTCGTTGAAGGCGATATTTTGCGCCGACAGCTTGGGTGCCGAGGCGATGGCCAGGCAGTGGCGGATGCGATCAGGGTAGGTGATGCTCCATTGCATCGCCTGCATGCCGCCGAGGCTGCCGCCGATCACAGCGGCGAATTGCGCGATGCCCAGCCGGTCCGCCAGGCGTGCCTGGCTGTGCACCCAATCTTCAACGGTTAGCACCGGGAAATCGGCACCGAACGGCTTGCCTGTCTCCGGGTTGATGCTGCTCGGGCCGGTGGAGCCATTGCAACCGCCAAGGTTGTTCAGGCTGACCACGAAGAACTTGCTGGTGTCGATGGGCTTGCCGGGGCCGATGCAGCTGTCCCACCAACCGGGTTTACGGTCGTCGGGGCTGTGATAGCCGGCGGCATGGTGGTGGCCGGACAAGGCGTGGCAGATCAGCACGGCGTTGCTCGCCGTGGCGTTCAGGGTGCCGTAGGTCTCGTAGACCAGGTCATAGGCCGCGAGCGAACGGCCGCAGGCCAACGCCAGGGGTTCGCTGAAGTGCGCCACTTGCGGCGTCACCAGACCAACAGAATCGGGGGGAAAGGCAGCTGGCATCGACCCTGCTCTCGTTGAAATGAGGCGTAAGTCTAAAGACCGCTGCCCATAGCAGCAAGCGACTAGCCGAGATGATCGTTCCCACGCTCTGCGTGGGAATGCAGCCCGTGACGCTCCGCGTCACATCCAGAGCCGGACGCGGAGCGTCCGTTGAGGCATTCCCACGCAGAGCGTGGGAACGATCACCGTCGTGCAGCAGGATCAGATCAGGCCAAACAGTTCTTTTGGCATCAGCGCGTAGTAAGCCAGGCGCGGAATCAGCCAGCTCTGCAGCAACTGCAGTGCGATGAAGGCGAAGATCGGCGAGATGTCGAGGCCGCCCAGGTTCGGAATGATCCGGCGGAACGGCGCGAGCACCGGTTCAGTGATCTGCTGGACCAGTTCTGCGCCTGGATTGTGGCTTCCCGGAGCGACCCAGGACAGAATCACGCTGATGATCATTGCCCAGAACAGGATCTTCAAAAACAGCGCGAAGATGCCGATCAGCGCCCAGGGGGCCAGGAACAGTACATCGACCGAGTAACCACTGAGCAGCAGGATGACCGCGAACAGCACCATTTGCACGATCAGGGCCAGCACCAGCGAGGACATGTCCAGCCCGAACATGCTCGGGATAACCCGGCGCAGCGGCTTTAGCAGGGGTTGCGTGGCCTTGACGGCGAATTGGCAGAGCGGGTTGTAGAAGTTCGCCCGCACCAATTGCAGGATGAAACGCAGCAACACGATCAAAAGATACAGGCTGCCCAAGGTCTGGATCACAAAAATGGCAGCGTCATTGAGTCCGAGCATTGTTGATTCCTTATTAAGTGCTGATTAGCGACCGAGTTGCTCAGCCATCTCGGCCGAACGATGCGCGGCGGCGCCCAGGGCTTTTTCGACCAGTGCTTCGAAGCCATTGGCCTGGAACGATTTGATCGCGGCTTCGGTCGTGCCGGCAGGCGAAGTGACGCGGCGACGCAGCTCGGCGGCGTCTACGTCGCTGGACACCGCCATGTGGGCGGCGCCCAAGGCGGTTTGCAGGGTCAGTTGCGCGGCGATGTCTGCCGGCAGGCCGAGTTTCACGCCGGCGGCGGTCATGGCTTCGATCAGCAGGAAAAAGTACGCAGGGCCCGAGCCGGAAACGGCGGTGACCGCATCCAGCTGTTGTTCCTCGTCCAGCCACAGGGCAACACCAACCGCCGATAGCAGCTCTTGAGCGTGCTGGCGCTGTTCGGCGGTCACCTGATTGGTGGCGAACAGGCCGCTCACGCCCTGACGCAGCAGCGCCGGCGTGTTGGGCATGCAGCGCACGATCGGCTGGGCGCCGAGCCAGTTGTTCATGCTGGCGCAGGTGATGCCGGCGGCAATCGATACCACCAGTTGCCCGGGTTTCAGGCTTGGGCGAAGGGCTTCACAGACAGCCTTCATCGCCTGGGGCTTGACCGCCAGCACGACCACATCGGCGCCCTCGATGGCCTGGGCATTGTCGGCGAATACTTCGATGCCGTGTTCGGCGCTCACGCGGGCTCGGGTTTCTTCTCCCGGATCGCTGGCGCGGATCTGCGCCGCTTCCAGGCCTTTGGCCCGCAGGCCGCCGATCAGGCTGGCGGCCATGTTGCCGGCACCGATAAAGGCAATACGTGTCTTGCTCATGTCAGGTCCTTATGAAGGGGGTCAAGGTTGACCGTAATCTCTGGCGCCAAACAGGGCCGTACCGACACGGACCCAAGTGGCACCTTGGGCGATAGCTGACTCAAGGTCGTGGCTCATCCCCATGGAAAGTGTGTCGAGTGGCAAGTTCAGGCTGGCCTGCAAGCTTTGCACGGCAGCAAAAGCGGCATCCTGGGCAGCACGATCTTCGGTCGGTTCGGGAATTGCCATCAGCCCGCGCAACTTCAGGCGCGGCAAGGCGCTGATGGCATTGGCCAAGGCCGGCAGGTCCTCCGGTGTGCAGCCGGACTTGCTGGCTTCACCGCTGACGTTGACCTGGATGCAGATGTTCAAGGGCGGCAGATCGGCGGGGCGTTGTTCGGACAGGCGTTGCGCAATTTTCAGGCGATCCACGGAATGCACCCAGGCGAAGTGCTCGGCGATTGCGCGAGTCTTGTTCGATTGAATGGGGCCGATGAAGTGCCAGATCAAGGGCAGGTCGGTCAGTTCCGCCTGCTTGCCCAATGCCTCCTGCAGGTAGTTCTCGCCAAAATCGCGCAGGCCCGCGGCATAGGCTTCACGCAGCGCCTGGGCGGGTTTGGTCTTGCTGACGGCCAGCAACTGGACGCTGTTTTCATCGCGGTGGGCGGCGAGGGCGGCGGCACGAATACGTGAACCAACCCGTTCAATGTTGTCTGCTATCGTGGACATTCAAGAGGCGCCAGCGGTCTGAGGTTGGCGGCATTCTACTGGAATTGAGGGGTGCTATGGATATCACTGAGTTGCTGGCGTTCAGCGCCAAACAAGGCGCATCCGACCTGCATTTGTCGGCAGGCCTGCCGCCAATGATCCGTGTCGATGGCGATGTGCGGCGCATCAACTTGCCGGCCCTGGAGCACAAGGAGGTGCAGGCACTGATCTACGACATCATGAACGACACCCAGCGGGTGGCCTTTGAGAAGCACTTGGAAACCGACTTTTCCTTTGAGGTGCCCGGCGTCGCGCGATTCCGGGTCAATGCCTTCAATCAGAGTCGAGGCGCTGGAGCGGTTTTCCGCACGATCCCGTCCAGGGTCCAGAGTATGGAAGAGCTGGGCATGGGCGAGGTGTTCCGCAAGATGACCGACGCGCCGCGTGGCCTGGTCCTGGTGACAGGCCCGACGGGGTCCGGCAAGTCCACCACCTTGGCAGCGATGATCGATTATCTGAACAACCACCGCCATCACCACATCCTCACTATCGAAGACCCTATCGAGTTCGTTCACGAATCGCGCAAATGCCTGATCAATCAGCGTGAAGTTCATCGTGATACCCGCAGTTTCGCCACCGCCTTGCGTTCGGCCCTGCGCGAAGACCCGGACGTGATCCTGGTGGGGGAAATGCGTGACCTGGAAACCATCCGCCTGGCATTGACCGCCGCCGAGACTGGCCATTTGGTGTTCGGCACGCTGCACACGACCTCGGCGGCGAAAACCATCGACCGGATCATCGACGTGTTCCCCGGGGACGAGAAGTCGATGGTGCGTTCGATGCTTTCCGAGTCATTGCTGGCGGTGGTGTCCCAGACCCTGGTCAAGAAGATCGGGGGAGGGCGGGTCGCAGCCCACGAGATCATGCTCGGGACATCGGCAATCCGTAACCTGATCCGTGAAGACAAGGTGGCACAGATGTATTCGTCGATTCAGGCGGGCGGGTCGCTGGGGATGCAGACGCTGGATATGGGTCTGAGGGACCTGGTGACCAAGGGCTTGGTCAGTCGCGAGCAGGCGCGGGAGAAGGCGCGGTCGCCGGATAATTTCTGATGGCGTTTAAAGCAAAAGATCGCAGCCTGCGGCAGCTCCTACAGGGAAACGCGAGTCCCTGTGTAGGAGCTGCCGCAGGCTGCGATCTTTTGATCTTGCTTCAGGTTAGCGCTGAACAACCTGCAACGCTTTCTGGTCTTTCGGCAGAACCCGCTTGGCCACGACGTAGTGTTTTTCCCAGTACGGTTTCTTCAGGGTGTCGATGCTCACCGACTTGCCACGGCGTGGCGCGTGGATGAAGCGGTCGTTGCCCAAATAGATGGCAACGTGATTGACTCGACGACTCTTGATGTTGAAGAAAATCAGGTCGCCGGGCTTCAAGTCGTTGCGATCGACTTTCTCGCCGTGGCCGCTGGCCATGGCATTGGAGGTGCGTGGCAGGTCAAACGTGGCGTCGTTGAACGCGTATTTCACCAGGCCGCTGCAGTCGAAGCCTTTGCTCGGGCTGCTGCCGCCCCAACGGTACGGTGTACCCAGGACGTTAACGGCGCGGCTCAGCACGTTGCTGCTTTCCCGGGTCGCCATTGGCGGCACCAGGCTGCTCTTGCTGGCCAGCTGTGGAGCCAGCTTTACCGATTTCTTGCTTTTGCTCGAAGGAGCAGCCGCATGGGATTTTGGGGTGTAACCATTAACGTTCGGAAGACGTTGCTCACGATTGGTGGCGTGGGCGGCCAGTGGCAATAATAGGCAAATGGTTAGCCATGTCTTGAAAAATGGACGCATTAGGCAGGGCTCGTATGTGTTAGCGCGCAACTTTATAACAGCTTTTTTTGGCATTCTGAGGCCGTTGGTCGATTCCATCGGGGTCTAACGGAACCAAATAAGCGGTAAATTGACGCGATTGTCCGACAGAAGTCAGGTGCTATAAGGGTTTGGCGAGAGTGACGGTAGCATTTGCCATACGTCGGCTGCTCGAAAAAAAGTCACAAAGATTTAAAGAATATTTATCTATCGCGTGAATCGAGGTCATCCATGAACACCTATCAACCCCCCGTCCCGCATCAGGACACGCACAGCAAGGTGATTGGTTACCTGCTGTGGATTTTTGGATTTACCGGTGCCCATCGCTTTTATTACGGCAAGCCGGTGACCGGGACGATCTGGTTCTTCACCTTCGGTTTGCTGGGGATTGGCTGGTTGATCGACCTGTTCCTGATTCCGACCATGGACCGTGAAGCAGACCTGCGATTTACTGCTGGACCGATTGAATACAACGTGGCGTGGATTCTGCTGACGTTTCTTGGGGTGTTCGGCGTGCACCGGATGTATCAGGGGAAGTGGATCAGCGGGTTGCTGTACCTGGTGACGGGTGGGTTGTTCTTTCTGGGGGTGTTGTATGACTTCTGGACGCTGAATGACCAGGTGTCCATTCGCAACGCGCAGAACAGAGGCGCCTTCCAGTAAGTCTTCGCGAGCAGGCTCGCTCCCACAGGATTGATGCGGTCCTTGTGGGAGCGAGCCTGCTCGCGAATGCAGGCGACGCGGTTTTAAGCCTGGTGGCTGATCCGGCCATCCACCAGGGTGTAGCGCACCACACCCGGGAGGCTGTGGCCAATGAATGGGCAGTTCTCGCCTTTGGACAGCCAGGTCTCCCCGGCCACGGTCGAGGCTGCAGGGTCGAATAGCACGATATCCGCTGCGCCGCCCACCGCCAGCTTGCCCGCTGGCAGGCGCAAGGCCTCCGCAGGGCCGGCACTGAGTCGCGCCAGCAGCGTCGGCAGGTCGAGCAAGCCGTCTTCCACCAGTGTCATCGCCAGCGGCAGCAGCAGTTCAACACTGCTGATGCCGGGCTCGGTAGCCCCGAACGGTGCCAGTTTGGCGTCCCGTTCGTGGGGTTGGTGATGGCTGGAAATGGCCGAGACCACGCCGGACTTCACGGCTGCGCGCAAACCCTCACGGTCGGCGCGGGTGCGCAGCGGCGGCTGCACGTGATAGAGGCTGCTGAAATCGATCAGCGCTTCGTCGGTCAGTATCAACTGGTACAGGGCGACATCCGCCGTGACCTTCAGGCCGCGTTGCTGGGCTTGGGCGATCAGCGCTACACCACGTGCGCTGGTCAGCTGGCTGAAATGCGCACGCACGCCCGTCTGTTCGACCAGCAGCAAGTCCCTGGCCAGGGCCACGGTTTCAGCGGTTTCCGGAATGCCCGGCAGGCCGAGGAAGCTCGCGGTCGGTCCTTCATGAGCCAGGCCGCCTTCCGCCAGGTCGTGGTCCTGGGAGTTGAAGATCACCGTGAGATCGAAGGTGGCCGCGTAATCCAGTGCCCGGCACAGGGTGCGGGTGTTGCGGAAGCTCTCCAGGCCGTTGCCGAAGGCCACGCAGCCGGCATCGCGCAAGGCAACCAGCTCTGCAAGCTGTTCGCCGTCCAGGCCTTTGCTCAGTGCGCCGATCGGGAACACTTTAGCGTTACCGGCTTCGCGGGCGCGGTCGAGGATCAGCTCGGCCACGGCCGAGGTGTCCAGGACCGGTTTGGTCTTTGGCGGGCAGCACAGGCTGGTCACGCCACCGGCAGCGGCGGCGCGGGTTTCGCTGGTAATCGAACCTTTGCGGCTGTAGCCCGGTTCACGCAGGGCGACATTGAGGTCGACCAGGCCAGGGGCGGCCACCAGGCCTTTGGCATCGAGGGTGTCGACAGCGACAAAACCGGCTGGGGCGGCGCCAATGGCGACGATCTTGCAGGCTTCAATGTGGATATCGGTGACTTGATCCAGGCCGCTGGCCGGATCGATGACGCGGGCCCCGAGAATGCTGAGCTTCACTGAACGTTCTCCTGCTCGAATTGGCGTTGCGCAGTCTGACCGCTCATGGCCATGGACAGGACGGCCATGCGAATCGCGATGCCGTAGGTCACTTGGTTGAGGATCACCGAGTGTGGACCGTCGGCTACCGCCGATTCGATTTCCACCCCTCTGTTGATCGGCCCCGGGTGCATGACGATGGCATCGGGTTTGGCGCCAGCCAGGCGCGCGGTGGTCAGGCCGAACAGGCGGTAGAACTCGCCCTCGCTCGGCAGTAGGCCGCCGGTCATACGCTCACGCTGCAGGCGCAGCATGATCACCACGTCGACGTCTTTGAGGCCTTCGGTCATGTCGGTGTAGACCTTCACGCCGTATTGCTCGATGCCGATCGGCAGCAGGGTCTTCGGCGCAATCACGCGGATGTCCGGGCAACCCAGGGTTTTCAGGGCCAGCATGTTCGAGCGTGCAACCCGCGAGTGCAGGATGTCGCCGACGATGGCCACCGAAAGGTTTTCGAAGCCGCCCTTGTGCCGGCGGATGGTGAGCATGTCGAGCATGCCCTGGGTCGGGTGAGCGTGACGGCCGTCGCCGCCGTTGATGATCGCCACCTGTGGGCAAACATGTTCGGCGATGAAGTGTGCAGCGCCGGAATCACCGTGGCGCACGACGAACATGTCGGCGGCCATGGCCTCCAGGTTGCGCAGCGTGTCGAGCAGGGTTTCGCCCTTGCTTGCCGACGATGTCGACACGTTCAGGGTGATCACGTCCGCCGACAGCCGTTGCGCCGCCAGTTCGAAGGTGGTGCGGGTGCGGGTGGAGTTTTCGAAGAATACGTTGCACACGGTCTTGCCGCGCAGCAACGGGACTTTCTTCACTGCCCGTGCGCCAACTTCGAGGAACGAGTCGGCGGTGTCGAGGATTTCCGTCAGCAGCTCGCGGCGCAAACCGTCGAGCGAGAGGAAGTGGCGCAGCTGGCCCTGATCATTGAGCTGCAGCGGGCGCTTGGTATCTAGAGGCGTCATCGCGAGGGGGACTCTCAATAGGGCGAATTAAAGGGCGAGGTCTTGCAGTTCGAGCTTGAGTTCCGGCCCCGACAGTTTCACCCGCTCGTGGGCTGCCAGGGACAAGGTCGCGCCCAGTACGTTGGGGCGGATCGGCAGTTCACCGGCATCCAGGTCCAGCAGGCATACCAGGGTCACGCTGGCCGGGCGGCCGTAGTCAAACAGTTCGTTCAGGGCGGCGCGGATGGTCCGCCCGCTCATCAACACGTCGTCGATCAGCACCAGGTGTTGGCCTTCGATCTCAAACGGCAGGGCCGACGGCCGCACTTGCGGGTGCAGGCCGTTCTGGCTGAAGTCGTCGCGGTAGAAGGACACGTCCAGTGTGCCAAGCGGTTCGGCGCTGCCCAGCTCCTTGAGCAGGGCCTGGGCAACCCACACGCCACCGGTACGAATGCCGATGTAGCGCGGTTCGCTGATGCCACGGTGTTCCAGGTGTGCCTTGAGATCAGTCGCCATCTGGCTGATCAGTTCGGCGGGATTGGGCAGGCTCATGGTTGCTCCTTCTTGGGCCCGAGCCGGATCGTTGCGGGAGGTGGCTCGGGTTGTAGCTAAAAGAGACGGGTGACGGCTCTTCAGGATTAGGATTGGAACAATGCGCTGTTCTCGTCGAGCCAGCCTTGCAGCAGCAGGGCGGCGGCGATGGCATCCACCGGGTTATCGCGGTAGCTGCCTTTCTGTCCGCCCCGGGCCAGGCGTTCGCCCTTGGCTTCGAAGGTGGTCAGGCGTTCATCGTGGGTATAGAAGGGCAGGTTGAAGCGACCGTTCAGGCGTCGGGCGAATTTTTCCGCGCGGGCGCACATGTCGCTGGGTGTGCCGTCCATGTTCAGCGGCAGGCCGACCACCACGGCGTCGGGCTTCCACTCCTTGATCAGCGCTTCAACCTGATCCCAGTCGGGAATACCGTTTTGTGCCTTCAAGGTGCACAGCTCGCGGGCCTGGCCGGTAATGACCTGGCCAACCGCAACGCCGATCTGCTTGGTGCCGTAGTCGAATCCCAGAATCAACCGCAGGGCCATCAGGCGTGCCCCGCCTGGCTGGTGAGCAGGCTGAGATTGACGCCCAGGTGCTTGGCTGCCGCTTCCAGGCGCAGCTCGCTGCTGGTGTTGAACAGGATGTCGGCGTCGTACGGGCAAGTCAGCCAGGCGTTCTGGGCCAGTTCGGCCTCCAGTTGCCCGGCTTCCCATCCGGCATAACCCAGCGTGATAACGCTTTTCGCCGGGCCGACGCCATCGGCAATGGCGAACAGCACGTCCTGGGAGGTGGACAGGGACAGCTCGCCTTCCAGATCAACGGTCGCTTGAAAACTCTGGCCCTTGGGGTGCAGGACAAAACCACGATCGGTCTGTACCGGACCGCCGATGAAGATCGGCACGTGCTGGCAGAGCGCGGGCGGCTCGATGTCCGGACGCAATTGCTCGAGGATATCGGCCAGGTTGAGGTCCTGCGGACGGTTGACCACCAGCCCCATGGCACCATTGGCCGTGTGCTCGACGATGTAGGTCAAGGTGTGCGCAAAGTTCGGGTCGACCATGTGAGGCATGGCGATCAGGAAGTGATGCTTGAGGTAGCTGGGGCTGACGTTTTTCATGAACGCTAGTGTGGCGTTGGAGGGACGAACTGACAAGCTGGGGATGCAAATCTGACACGATTCCCTGTAGGAGCGAGCATGCTCGCGAAAAACCTGAAAACCCCTCGGGGTATCAGGTTTCCCGCGTTATCGTTGACGACCATCGCGACGGTGCGACGATTCGACATGCTCGCTCCTACAAGGGGTGCTGGTCAGTTACTGGAGAGGCGGTCGCCGCGTGCAAATTTCCACGTGCGGATGATTTCCAGGCGATCGATGTCCGACAGGTCCCCGGTAAAGGGGGCGAACGGCGCTGCCAGGCGCACGATGCGCTGGGCCGCCTGGTCCAGCAGCGGTTGTCCGGACGACTCCAGTACCAGCACCTCATACAGCGAGCCATCGCGGTTGATCGAGACCATCAGGCGCAAGTTGCCGTAGATCTGCTTGCGCCGGGCTTCGTCAGGGTAATTGAGGTTGCCGATGCGCTCGACTTTTTTACGCCACTCGTCTTTATACCAGGCGCCCTTGTCGCGCATGGTCGAGGCGGCGCTCAGGCGGTGGATGCGCGGGCGCTTGGCGTACAACTGTTGTTCTTGGGCCAGTTCGGCTTCGAGGCTGGCGATGTCGCTGGACAGCTGTTCGCTGTCGAATGTCGGTGCCGCCACCACAGGTTTGGTGACGGGCTTGGGCTCCTCCGTTTTTGTCGGGGCTTTCTTTGGCTTGGGTGCGACGGTGGTCACGGCTGCCTTGGGCGGGGCGTCCTTCTGTTCTGGCTTGGCGGCGGGCGGTGGCGTGACTTTTTGTACCTTGTTGTCCTGGAAAGGCGCGATCTCGGTGGTCTTGGGGATGGCCTTCTTGTCCAGGGTGCCGCTGCCTTGCTGGTTTTCCTGGGCGAGGAAGTCAGCCTTTTCCGGTTTCTTTTCGCTTTTGAAGGTGGCGAGGGTGATTTCCAGGGTTTTGCTGATCTGCTTGGGCTCGACCATTGTGAAACCGACACCCAGCAGTAATGCCAGGTGGATCAGCGCCGCCAGGAACAGGGTAAAACCGAGGCGATCGGCCGGGCGCACGCCGTGGTGGGCGAGTTCGGGGGGCAGATCGGACGGGAGGGTCATGACAAGGAAACCAACATCGCGTTTTCACAGGCCGCGCATGATAACGCAATGTTGGTTTGGCTTATCAACGGGCCTTGAGCTTCTGATCGATGGCATCCATCAACATGCCGCCAATATCGGTGCCGAAGGCATTGTCGATTTCGCGAATGCAGGTCGGGCTGGTGACGTTGATTTCGGTCAGGTGCTCGCCGATCACATCGAGGCCGACGAACAGCAGGCCTTTTTCGCGCAGGGTCGGACCGACTTGCGCCGCAATCCAGCGATCCTTCTCGGTCAATGGACGGGCTTCGCCGCGGCCACCGGCTGCAAGGTTGCCACGGGTTTCGCCGGCAGCAGGAATGCGCGCCAGGCAGTAGTCCACCGGCTCGCCGTCGATCATCAGGATGCGTTTGTCGCCATCGACGATGGCCGGCAGGTAGCCCTGGATCATGATTTGCTGCTGGCCGTGCAGGGTCAGGGTTTCGAGGATCACCGACAGGTTCGGGTGGCCGGCGGTGTGGCGGAAGATCGAGGATCCGCCCATGCCGTCGAGTGGCTTGAGAATCACATCGCCATGATGGTCGGCGAATTCACGCAATACGTCAGGGCGACGGCTGACGATAGTCGGAGGCGTGCACTGCGGAAACAGCGTGGCGAACAGTTTTTCGTTGCAGTCACGCAGGCTTTGCGGCTTGTTGACCACCAGTACGCCAGCATTCTCGGCCTGTTCCAGCAAATAGGTGGTATAGACGAATTCCATGTCGAAAGGCGGATCCTTGCGCATCAGGATCACGTCCAGGTCGCTCAGCAGGTTGTCCTGCTCGGCTTCCAGCTCGAACCATTTTTCCGGGTTGGCGAACACTTTCAGCGGGCGCATCCGCGCCCGTGCCTGGCCTTCGGCCTGGTACAGGTCGCGCTGCTCCATGTAGAACAGTTCCCAGCCGCGTTTCTGTGCGGCCAGCAGCATGGCCAGCGAGCTATCCTTTTTATAGGAGATGCTGGCGATAGGATCCATGACAATCCCGACACGAACGCTCATGGGTTATTCCTCGAAATTGGGGGGCTATGGCGACCTTGTAGGAGCGAGCATGCTCGCGATGGACTTCAGAACGCCGCGCTCATCCAGCCAGTACGCGTCATCGTTGACGACCATCGCGGGCATGCTCGCTCCTACAAAGGACCGTATAAAAGTGGCGTCAGAGTGGCGCTGAGTGTGTTCCCGGTCAAGGAAAAACCACTGCCGGGGCCGGCCGATAGATTGGATTTGGAGACTGTGCTAAAAAGGCTGCCATGTCGTGCCGGCCCTTGAACATCAAGGGTTTCGAGTCCTCGACGCCCCGCAGATGGACAAATAGATTCCTAAAGGCGACGGTAGAGCAACTATGGAACAGCAACCCAGCGCCTTGAAGGTCATGGTGATCGACGATTCGAAGACGATTCGCCGCACCGCCGAAACACTGCTCAAGAATGTGGGTTGTGAGGTCATCACGGCCATCGACGGGTTCGATGCGTTGGCCAAGATCGTCGATCACCACCCCGGCATCATCTTTGTCGACATCATGATGCCGCGCCTGGATGGCTATCAGACCTGCGCGTTAATCAAGAACAACAGTGCATTCAAGTGCACGCCAGTGATTATGCTGTCGTCCAAGGACGGGCTGTTCGACAAGGCCAAGGGGCGCATTGTCGGCTCCGACCAGTTTTTGACCAAGCCTTTCAGCAAGGAAGAGCTGCTGAGCGCGATCCAGGCCCATGTTCCGGGCTTTGCCGCTGTTTTGCCGCAGTAAGACACCTACAGTGACGCTCGGCCATTGGGCCCTGCGCCGACAAGAATGGGGAAGACCATGGCACGTATCCTGATCGTCGATGATTCGCCGACCGAAATGTACAAATTGACCGGCATGCTGGAGAAGCACGGTCATGAAGTATTGAAAGCCGAAAACGGCGCAGACGGCGTGGCGCTGGCCCGCCAGGAAAAACCCGACGCAGTGCTGATGGACATCGTCATGCCCGGACTCAATGGTTTCCAGGCGACCCGCCAGTTGACCAAAGACCCGGAAACCGGGCACATCCCGGTGATTATCATCACCACCAAGGATCAGGAAACCGACAAGGTCTGGGGTACGCGCCAAGGGGCCAAGGACTACCTGACCAAGCCGGTTGACGAAGATACCCTGATCAAGACCTTGAACAACGTGCTGGCCGGTTGATCACAGGGCCATGAGCGAATCACTGACCGCCTTCGAACTGCTATTGCAGATCGACCGGCGTTGTCGCTTGCTGGCGGCGGACTTGCCGTCCCAGCCCGCCCGCCAGGACAGCTGGAGCGGCATCGGTTTTCGCCTGGGCGAACAGTGGTACGTCGCGCCCATGGGCGAAATCGGTGAAGTGTTGCACGAACCGCGTTTTACGCTGGTGCCGGGGGTCAAGTCCTGGGTAAAGGGCGTGGCCAATCTGCGCGGGCGTTTGTTGCCGATCATTGATTTGTGCGGTTTTTTTGGCCTGGAAATCTCGGCGACGCGCAAGCAGCGGCGCGTATTGGTGGTGGAACATGACGAGGTGTTTGCCGGGTTGCTGGTCGATGAAGTCTTCGGCTTGCAGCACTTTGCCCGCGACAGTCTGCAGCCAATAGACGCACCGGGCGGCCCGATCGCACCGTTCATCACCGGCCGGTTTCAGCGCGAGCAGAGCTGGCAGGTGTTGAGCCTCTTTACGCTGGCGCGGTCGCAGGGGTTCATGAATGTTGCCATTTAAATGGAACGACACAGTTCTAAATGTGGGAGCGGGCTTGCTCGCGAAAGCGGTAGATCAGTCAATATCAATATTGAATGGACTGGCGCTTTCGCGAGCAAGCCCGCTCCCACAGGGGATTCTGTCAGGCCCAGAAGTGGGTTAACAGGCGAAGACCGATGATAAAAGCAAAAACAGGCAAGCCAATGGAGGCGTCGCGCAGTCGATCGCAGATCATCGCGCTGTTCATCGCCCTGATCATCTTCATCATGTTGTTGTTCGCCAACTTCGCGTACCTCAACACCCAGGCCACCTACGACAAACAGTACATCGGTCACGCCGGTGAGCTGCGCGTGTTGTCCCAGCGCATCGCCAAGAATGCTACCGAAGCCGCGGCCGGCAAGGCTGCGGCATTCAAGTTGCTCAGCGATGCGCGCAACGATTTCGCCCGGCGCTGGAGCTATCTGAAAAAAGGCGACCCCGCCACCGGCCTGCCTCCGGCACCGCCCAGCGTGCGCCCGGAAATGCGCGCCGTGCAACTGGACTGGGAGCGCCTGCTGAAAAACACTGATGCGATCCTGTCCAGTGAACAGACGGTGCTGTCGCTGCATCAAGTCGCCGCGACCCTGGCCGAAACCGTGCCGCAGTTGCAGGTTGAATACGAAAAGGTGGTGGAAACCCTGCTGCAACGTGGCGCCCCGGCGGCTCAGGTGGCGATGGCGCAGCGTCAATCACTGTTGGCCGAGCGTATTTTAGGGGCGGTCAATACCGTGTTGTCCGGCGACGAAAACTCACAGCAGGCCGCCGATGCGTTCGGCCGTGATGCGGCGCGGTTCGGCCAGGTGCTCAACGGCATGCTCCAGGGCAACGCATCTCTGCGGGTCAGCCAGGTCGAGGACCGTGACGCGCGCGCGCGGCTGATCGAGATATCAGAGCTGTTCGAATTCGTCTCAGGCTCAGTGGACGAAATCCTCGAAACCTCACCGGAGCTGTTCAAGGTTCGTGAGTCGGCCACCAATATTTTCAGCCTTTCGCAAACCCTGCTCGACGAAGCTTCCCATTTGGCCAGCGGCTTTGAAAACCTCGCCGGAGGGCGTGACACCGACACCATCGGCGGTTATGTCCTGGGCCTGGGGGCGCTGATGTCGATCATCCTCATCGGCCTGGTGATGGTGCGCGAAACCAATCGCCAGCTGCGCGAGACCGCTGAAAAAAACGAGCGCAACCAGAACGCGATCATGCGCCTGCTCGACGAAATCGAAGACTTGGCCGACGGCGACCTGACCGTGACCGCCACGGTAACCGAAGACTTCACCGGGACCATCGCCGACTCGATCAACTATTCCGTGGACCAACTGCGCGATCTGGTGGCAACGATCAACCTGACGGCGGGCCAGGTTGCAGCCGCCGTGCAGGAAACCCAGGCTACCGCAATGCACCTGGCGCAGGCCTCGGAACATCAGGCCCAACAGATTTCCGAAGCCTCCACCGCGATCAACGACATGGCTGAGTCCATCGATCAGGTGTCGGCCAACGCTGCGGAATCCTCGGCGGTGGCCGAGCGTTCGGTGGAAATCGCCAACAAGGGCAACGAAGTGGTGCACAACACCATCCATGGCATGGACAACATCCGCGAACAGATTCAGGACACCGCCAAGCGAATCAAGCGCCTTGGCGAGTCCTCCCAGGAAATCGGCGATATCGTCAGCTTGATCGATGACATTGCCGACCAGACCAACATCCTCGCCCTCAACGCGGCGATCCAGGCGTCCATGGCCGGTGATGCCGGGCGTGGTTTCGCAGTGGTCGCCGACGAGGTGCAGCGCCTGGCGGAGCGTTCTTCGGCCGCAACGCGGCAGATAGAGACCCTGGTGCGGGCGATCCAGGCCGACACCAACGAAGCGGTCATTTCCATGGAGCAGACCACCACCGAAGTGGTGCGCGGCGCGCGTCTGGCGCAGGATGCCGGTGTGGCCCTGGAAGAAATCGAAGGGGTGTCCAAGACCCTGGCGGCGCTGATCCAGAGCATATCCAACGCGGCGCAACAACAAACGTCGTCTGCCGGTCAGATTTCCCTGACGATGAACGTGATCCAGCAGATCACTTCGCAGACCTCGTCCGGCTCTACCGCCACCGCCGAGAGCATCGGCAACCTGGCAAAAATGGCCAGCCAGTTGCGGCGTTCGGTGTCTGGCTTCACCTTGCCGGCCACCCAGGCGCAGGTCGCGGACAAAGCTTGAACCGCCCCCGGGCATGGCTATCTTGATAGAAGTGGGGATTGGAGTGGTTATGGGTGATCGGCACGACTATGTGGCCCTCGAATGGGTCAAAGGCGAAATTGCCGAAACGCTGAAGCAGGCTCATCACGCGATCGAAACCCAGCTTGATGACCCGCAGGCGACGCACGCCCTGAGCGAATGCCTGGCGTGCATCCATCAGGTTCACGGCAGTCTGCAGATGGTCGAGTTCTACGGCGCGGCCTTGCTCGCCGAAGAAATGGAGCAACTGGTCACCGCCTTGCAACACAATCGCGTCCATCATCGTGACGAGGCGCTGCACCTAATGCTGCAAGCGCTGGGGCAGTTGCCGATCTATCTGGATCGCGTGCAAGGTGCCCGCCGCGATCTGCCTTTGGTCGTGTTGCCGCTGATCAACGACCTGCGCAGCGCCCGCGGCGAAAGCCTGTTGTCGGAAACCAGCCTGTTCAGCCCGCAGTTGCCAGACCTGCCTGCCCTGGATCAAGCGTCCCTGGCGCGGCTGGAGCCGGCGGACCTGCCGAATGTGCTGCGCAAGTTGCGGCAAATGTTGCAGATGGCCCTGGTCGGGTTGCTGCGTGAGCAGGATGACGACACGCACCTGGAGTACCTGGCCAAGGTCTTTACGCGTCTGGAAGGCTTGTGCGATTCAGCGCCCCTGAGCCCACTGTGGCAGGTCGCTTCAGCGCTGGTCGAAGGCATGCGCGCCGGCGTCATTACCAACAGTCCGGCCTTGCGCAGCCTGTTCAAGGAGGCCGACAAAGAGCTCAAGCGTCTGCTCGAACAGGGCATGCAGGGCATCAATCAGCCGCCGCCACCCGAGTTGCTGAAGAGTTTGCTGTTCTACATTGCCAAGGCCGAACATCCCACCGGGCAGATGCTGACCATGAAAGATCGCTACGCACTGGACGATGCATTGCCTGACAGCGCGATGGTCGACGAAGAACGCGCCCGCCTGGCCGGTCCTGATCGTGATGCCATGCGCTCGGTATTGGCGGCATTGTGCGAAGAGCTGGTGCGGGTCAAGGAGCGCCTGGACCTGTTCGTGCGCAGCGACCGGCAACACACTTCGGACCTCGACAGCCTGCTGGCACCCCTGCGGCAAATCGCTGACACCCTGGCGGTGCTGGGTTTCGGCCAACCCCGCAAGGTCATCATCGATCAACTGGCCGTGGTGCTGAGCCTGGCCCAAGGCCAGCGCGTACCCGATGATGCGATCCTCATGGACGTGGCCGGGGCCTTGCTTTACGTCGAAGCGACGCTGGCCGGCATGGTCGGCACCGTAGAGCCTGAAAGCCAGGAAGACAGTCGGCTGCCCACCACCGACCTGACGCAGATCCACCAGATCGTCATCAAGGAAGCGCGCATCTGTCTGCAGCAAGCCAAGGACATGATCGTCGACTACATCGATGCCGATTGGGACCGACAGCACCTGCAGGAGCTGCCGGCCCTGCTGACCCAGGTTCGGGGTGCGCTGGCGATGATCCCGTTGACCCGGGCGGCGGGCCTGATCGAAACCTGCAATCACTACATTCATGAACACCTGCTGCTCGAGCCGGATCAGCCCGGCTGGCAGGCGCTGGACAGCCTGGCCGACGTGATCACCAGCATCGAGTATTACCTTGAACGCCTCAACGACGACCCCGAAGCACCCGGTGAGGGTCTGCTCGACGTGGCGCAAAGTAGCCTGGCCTCACTCGGGTTTTTCCCCAGCGAACGACAGGTGCCAGTGCTTGCGGATGTCCTGAGCCCCGGCGAAGCGCAGTCCCTGCGGCAACAGCAGGAGCGGGATGCCCCGGCCATCGCCCAGGCCCTGGCTGATGTGCTGGCCAGCCCGGTTTCGGCCCTGAACCCGCCCGCGCTCGACACCCCGGATAGCCTGCTGCCGCCACCTTCAGGCGAAGAGCCGGTGGATGAGGAGTTGCGCGAAGTATTCCTCGAAGAAACGGATGAAGTGCTGGAGATCCTTCGCGAGCATTTGCCACGCTGGTCGGCGGATCCCACCAACCGCTTGGCCCTGAGTGAATTGCGCCGTGCCTTTCATACCCTCAAGGGCAGTGGCCGGATGGTGCGAGCCCTGGTGCTTGGCGAATTGGCCTGGGCGGTGGAAAACCTGCTTAACCGCGTGCTGGAACACAGCGTGGAGCCTGGCGCCAGCGTGCAGCAACTGCTCGACGATGTGCTCGATCTGCTGCCGGAGCTGGTGGCCGAATATGCCTCCGATGCCCAGCGTCAGCGCAATGATGTCGACCAGTTGGCGGCCCGTGCCCACGCCCTGGCCAAGGGCGATACCCTGGCAGCGGACGAGGATACCCAGGACGTCGCGGCCCTCGACCCGCTATTGCTGGAAATCTTCCGCAAGGAAGCCGAAACCCATTTGAGCAGCCTCAACCGCTTTCTCGACCAGGCCGCCGAACGCCTGCCGCTGCAGGCCAGCGATGAGCTGCAGCGTGCTTTGCACACCCTCAAGGGCAGTGCGTCGATGGCCGGGGTGGTGCCGATTGCCGAGCTGGCGACGACGCTCGACCAACTGGCCCGGGAGTACAAGGCTCATCTGATCGCGCTCGACCTGGACGAAGTCGAGGTGCTGCTGGAGGCCGAAGGTCTGTTCCGTCTTGGCTTGCGTCAGCTCAAGACCGACCCGTTGGCTGAAATCCCCGGCTCCGGGGCCCTGATCGAGCGCGCCAGGGCGCTGCTCGCCGAACGCCTGCAAAGTCACTTGAGCACGCCCAGTGCCGGCCTGAGGATCAAGCGCGACCCGCAGTTGATCAACAACTTCCTGGCCCAGGGCATGGACATCCTGCTCGACGCCGAAAGCCTGTTGCGGCGCTGGCAGCAGCATCCAGGCGAACGCCAGGAGCTCAGTGCACTGCTGGACGAATTGACCACCCTCGGCGAAGGCGCGCACCTGGCCGACCTGCATCCGGTGGATGAGCTCTGCGAAGCCTTGCTCGACCTCTACGGTGCTGTGGAAGAGAGCAGCCTGGCGGTTAGCGAGGAATTTTTCCAGGAAGCACAAAGTGCCCACGAAGCGCTGATCAACATGCTTGATGAGCTGGCTGCCGGCCAGGAAGTCAGCCCGCGCCCGGAAAGGATTCGGGCCTTGCACGGCTTGCTCGATCAGAGCCTGGACCCTTCGGCCATGGGCCTGATCCGCAGTGACGGCAGTCGCACCTTGAGCATCCGCGAGCTGGGCGCCGCCACCGCCGAACTCGAGCGCACGCTCCCCCCTGTAGGAGCGAGCACGCTCGCGATGGACGCTAACGATGACGCGCTTTCATTGGATAAACGCGGCGCCTATGAGCCCATCGCGAGCAGGCTCGCTCCTACAGGAGACCGCGCAGCCGAACTGGACGACGACATCGTTTCGATCTTCCTTGAGGAAGCCGAGGATATCCTCGAAAGCGCCAACCATTCCTTGCAACGCTGGGTCAGTGACCCGCATAACCCCGCGCCGCTGTCCTCGTTGCAGCGCGACTTGCACACCCTCAAGGGGGGCGCGCGGATGGCCGAGGTCGAACCGGTCGCAGACCTGGCACAGGAACTGGAAAACCTCTATGAGGGCCTGGCGGACCGCCGTTACAGCCACAGCGAAGTGTTGACGCAATTGCTGCAACTGAGCCATGACCATCTGGCGCAGTTGCTTGAGCAGTTGCACGACCATCAGGCCCTGGGCGATCCCGGGGAACTGATCGAAGCGATTCGCGCGTTCAGGCAAAGCCACGCAAACAATGCCGATGTAATCGAAGCTGCCGCTGGCGTCGACTCGGCCCACCATGACAGCGAGTTGCTGGACATCTTTCTTGAAGAAGGCTTCGACATCATCGAAAGCTCCGGGGCGGCACTGCTGCGCTGGCAGGCCGAGCCGTCGAACCGGCAGGAAATGGAAACCCTGCTGCGCGACCTGCATACCCTCAAGGGCGGTGCGCGCATGGTGGAAATCGCTCCCATTGGCGATTTGGCCCACGAGCTGGAGTTTCTCTACGAAGGTTTATCCACCGGCATGCTGCAACCCACGTCGGCTTTGTTCGAGCTGCTGCAGCGCAGCCATGACCGGCTGGCGCAGATGCTCGACGCGGCGCGCGCCGGTGAGCCATTGCCGCCGGCCGACCGGCTGATCGATGCCATCCAGAACTTCAGTCACCCGGTGCTGCCTGAAGCCCCGGCGCCACTCACCGTTACGGCAAAAACCGAGACACCACCGCTGCAGTCCGATGCCGGGGCGGATATGGTCAAGGTCTCGGCGGAACTGCTCGACGACCTGGTCAACCTGGCCGCTGAAACCTCGATCTTTCGCGGTCGCATCGAACAGCAGGTCAACGACGCGCAGGTCGCCCTCAACGAGATGGAAACCACCATCGAGCGCATGCGCGACCAGTTGCGCAGGCTCGATACCGAAACCCAGGGCAGGATTCTCAGTCGTCAGCAAGTCGATGCCGAGCGCCTGGGCTACGAAGAGTTCGACCCGCTGGAAATGGATCGCCACTCGCAACTTCAACAACTGTCGCGAGCGCTGTTCGAATCCGCCTCCGACTTGCTTGATCTCAAGGAAACCCTCGACCGCCGCAACCAGGATGCGCAAAACCTGTTGCAACAGCAGGGCCGCATCAACACCGAATTGCAGGAAGGCCTGATGCGCACGCGCATGGTGCCGTTCGAGCGGATGCTGCCGCGCTTGAAGCGCATTGTTCGCCAGGTTGCCAGTGAGTTGGGCAAGGACGTCGAGTTCATCGTCGGCAACGCCGAAGGCGAGATGGATCGCAATGTGCTCGAACGCATGGCGGCGCCACTGGAGCATATGCTGCGCAATGCCGTCGACCACGGCCTGGAATCCGCCACTGTGCGGTTAGCGGCGGGCAAGCCGGCGCAAGGGCGGATCACCCTGGATCTGTTGCGCGAAGGTGGCGACATCATTTTCGATATTCGCGATGACGGTGCCGGCGTGCCACTGGAGGCGGTGCGGCGCAAGGCGATCAAACGCGGCCTGCTCGACCCGAACAGTGTCATCAGCGACCACGACGTGTTGCAATTCATCCTGCAGCCGGGGTTTTCCACCGCCGAGAAAATCACCCAGATCTCCGGGCGTGGGGTCGGCATGGACGTTGTGCACGAAGAGGTGCGGCAACTGGGCGGCACCATGAGTATCGACTCAGTGCCAGGGCAGGGTGTGCATTTTCGCATTCGCCTGCCATTCACTGTGTCGGTCAACCGGGCGCTGATGGTGCAATGCGGGGAGGATCAATACGCCATTCCACTGAACACCATTGATGGGATTGTCCGCGTGTTGCCCAACGAACTTGAAGGGCATTTCCGCCTTGATCCGCCGACCTACGAATACGCCGGTCAGTGCTATGAACTGTGTTACCTGGGCGAGCTGCTGAAAACCAGCCCGCGTCCACGGCTGTTGGGCCAGAGCCTGCCGCTGCCGGTATTGCTGGTGCAATGCAACGAGCGGCATATTGCAGTGCAGGTCGATGCCATGGCCGGCACGCGCGAGATCGTGGTCAAGAGCCTCGGCCCGCAGTTTGCCGCTGTGCAAGGGGTGTCCGGGGCGACGATTCTGGGGGACGGTCGGGTGGTGCTGATCCTGGACCTGCTGGCGCCGGTTCGCGCCATGCAAGCCCGCGCGCCGCAGCGTCCGGTCAGTCACGACGTCGAGGTCGAGCCGCAGCGGCCGTTGCTGGTGATGGTGGTCGACGACTCGGTCACCGTGCGCAAGGTCACCAGCCGTTTGCTTGAACGCCACGGCATGAACGTGCTGACCGCCAAGGACGGTGTCGACGCCATGCTGCTGCTGGAAGAGCACATCCCGGACCTGATGCTGCTGGACATCGAAATGCCGCGAATGGATGGCTTCGAAGTCGCGACCCAGGTGCGCAACGATGAGCGTCTGCGGCACCTGCCGATCATCATGATCACCTCCCGCACGGGCCAGAAACACCGCGACCGGGCCATGGCCATTGGCGTCAACGACTACCTTGGCAAGCCGTACCAGGAATCGGTATTGCTTGAAAGCATTGCCCTGTGGAGCAAGACCCATGCATGAGCGTCGCCACGACCCGCGCGACAGCCAACTCACCGGCCTGCTACTGCCTTTGGCTGACCGCCACCTGATCCTGCCTAACGTCGCGGTGGCTGAACTGATTGGTTACCAACCCGCAGCCATCGACTTGGACTCACCACCTTGGTATCTGGGAAGGGTAGCGTGGCGCGACCGGCAGATACCATTGCTCAGCTTCGAGTCGGCGTGCGGGCAGAAAATCGTCATCGGCGAACGCGCGCGAATTGTCATTCTCAACGCGCTCGGCGGTCGGCCCGAGCTGAAGTTCATCGCGCTACTGGTCCAAGGGATACCGCGCTCGTACAAGCTCGACAGTCAATTGAGCTACGTGGATGTGCCGTTGTGCCCGCTGGAGAAAGCGGCGGTGCAGGTGGCGGATCAAGTGGCCAAGGTGCCGGATTTGTTGGCGCTGGAGGAGTTGTTGGTAGGTGCTGCGCTCGTCTGAAGGGCCCCTTCGCGAGCAGGCTCGCTCCCACAATGGTTTTGCGGCGAATACCAAACCCTGTGGGAGCGAGCCTGCTCGCGAAAGCGGCCTCCAATTCACCAAAAATCTGACGGCTAAACCTTGGCCTGAGCCAACGCCTCATGGTGATCCAACGCCCGCTCCACCAACAAATGCACACCATCGGCCATGCGGCTGAGCGCCAAGGCTACCGAACGGCGCGAACCCTCCACGCCGTCCGCCAGATCGGCCGCAATGGCACTGATGGACAGCAGGTCTTCGGAGGCATTGGCCAGAAGTGCTTCAGTGCCGATGTCAGGAGAGACGGTGAACAGCTGGAATTTTCGGCGCTTGGCCGGTTTTTCGTGAGGGGGCGGGAAGTAATGAGAGAGGGCGCGGTCTGCGGCTTCGCTGAGCTTCTCGGCTTCCAAGGCAGCTTGGAAATCGGGATCGGTTTCCGGGGGATTGGGAGTTACTTTGAACATACTGAATCTCCATTTGACGAGTTTCAGCTGCCCCATTCGGTTCCAAACGAATTAGGGTGGCAGCTGTACGCAGGTTGGAACCCGAGGTAAATGGAGAAAACCCGGTAGACCCGAAGGTCTCCCGCGCACAGCCGCCATAACGGAATGCACACTATGAAGGTGCGCAAGCATACGTTATGAATGGCGCTTTTTCGCCCTTTACACCTCGGGGTTCCAAACCCGGCCGCTGAATTTGCAGCGACGCACAAACGATAAAGATCCGCGCAAAAGCGCACCAGTCAGCGGGTTCCGGCATTTCTGTAGGCAGCGATGTCAGGCGTTGTAGCCTTCCATCCTTTCTGCGGACAAATGTTTAAACACAAAACCCGATCAGTTGGCGAAGATGTCCAATGGTTGAAGATTCCCAAAAAGGGACTGATCGGTCCTTTTTTGGGACTTTTCGACAATTTTATTCCGGCCTTCGACAGCAGTTGTGACCATCGCGGCCCCTTCGCGAGCAGGCTCGCTCCCACAGGGTTGGTGTTCGCCGCAAAACCAATGTGGGAGCGAGCCTGCTCGCGAAGGCGTCAGAATAGTCAACCATTAACCTAAGCGTAACAATCCACCCCTCTGCTTGATTGATACCCCCCACCAACACTCCTACTGTGACCCCACGACAGCGAACCCGTGGAGTGGTCATGACAACAACAATATCCCCCGACTCGCGATGGACGCGGCGGCGCAGCGAGAAGCAGCGACGTCTTGCGCTGGTGCGAGACCTGGCCGACGGTGTGGTGTTGCCCACCGACAAGATCGTGGCGGCGCTGGAGGCGTTGATCCTGCCGGGCGATCGAGTGGTGCTGGAGGGCAATAACCAGAAGCAGGCGGATTTTCTCTCCCGTTCCCTGGCCAAGGCCGATCCGGGCAAGCTGCATGACCTTCACATGATCATGCCCAGCGTCGGTCGTTCCGAGCACCTGGACCTGTTCGAGCGTGGCATTGCGCGCAAGCTCGACTTCTCCTTCGCCGGCACCCAGAGCCTGCGCATCAGCCAGTTGCTCGAAGACGGCCTGCTGGAAATCGGCGCCATCCACACCTACATCGAGCTCTATGCGCGGCTGGTGGTCGACCTGATTCCCAACGTGGTACTCAGCGCTGGCTTCATGGCCGACCGCGCCGGCAACATCTACACCGGCCCCAGCACCGAAGACACGCCGGCGCTGATCGAACCGGCTGCCTTCAGCGACGGCATCGTCATCGTCCAGGTCAATCAACTGGTGGACGATGTCAGTGAATTGCCGCGGGTCGACATTCCCGCCTCTTGGGTCGACTTCGTGGTGGTGGCGGACAAGCCGTTCTACATCGAGCCGCTGTTCACCCGAGACCCTCGGCACATCAAGCCGGTGCACGTGCTGATGGCGATGATGGCGATTCGCGGGATCTACGAAAAACACAACGTGCAATCGCTCAACCACGGCATCGGTTTCAACACGGCCGCCATCGAACTGATCCTGCCGACCTACGGCGAATCCCTGGGCCTCAAGGGCAAGATCTGCCGCAACTGGACACTCAATCCCCATCCAACCCTGATCCCGGCGATTGAAAGTGGCTGGGTCGAAAGCGTGCATTGCTTCGGCACCGAACTGGGCATGGAAAACTACATCGCTGCCCGGCCCGACGTGTTCTTCACCGGGCGCGACGGCTCGCTGCGTTCCAACCGGATGTTCAGCCAACTGGCCGGGCAATACGCGGTGGACTTGTTCATCGGCGCGACCCTGCAAGTCGATGGCGACGGCCATTCTTCGACCGTGACCCGTGGTCGCCTGGCCGGTTTTGGTGGCGCGCCGAACATGGGCCATGACCCGCGCGGTCGCCGCCACGGCACGCCAGCCTGGCTCGACATGCGCCACACCGACACTGCACAACCCATGCTCGAACGCGGCAAAAAACTGGTGGTGCAAATGGTCGAGACCTTTCAGGAAGGCGGAAAGCCGACCTTCGTCGAGACCCTCGACGCCATCGATGTGGCGAAAAAAAGCGGCATGCCACTGGCGCCGATCATGGTCTACGGCGACGACGTCACCCACCTGCTGACCGAAGAAGGCATCGCCTATTTGTACAAGGCCCGCACGCTGCAAGAGCGCCAGGCCATGATCGCCGCCGTCGCTGGCGTGACCGCCATCGGCCTGCGGCACAACCCCAAGGACACCGCGCGCATGCGCCGCGAAGGCTTGATCGCCTTGCCCGAAGACCTCGGCATCCGCCGTACCGACGCCACCCGTGAATTGCTCGCCGCCAAAAGCGTAGCGGACCTGGTGGAGTGGTCTGGTGGCCTCTACAACCCGCCCGCCAAGTTCAGGAGCTGGTAATGCACGCACTCAACCTGCAACCGAAAACCCTGAGCCTGGCCGAACGCCTGGCGGACCTGGCGGTGGATGCGCTCATCGACGAGGCTGACCTGTCGCCAAAACCGGCGTTGGTCGACCGCCGCGGCAATGGCGCCCACACCGATTTGCACCTGGGGCTGATGCACGCCTCGGCGCTGGCCCTGTGGCCGGCGTTCAAGGAAATGGCGCAAGCCGCTATCGAGATGGGCGAGGTTGGATTGCCGCTGCGCGAGGCGATTGGCCTGATCGGACGTGAAGGCGAACAAGCGATGCTCGCCACCACCAACGGCGTGAATACCCATCGCGGGGCCATCTGGGCGCTGGGCCTGCTGGTCGCCGCTGTTGCGCTGGAGCCGCATTCCACCGCCGCTGGCGCCATCGCCTTGCGAGCGGCACGCCTGGCCTTGCTCGACGACCGTTATGCGCCGCGTCCACTGAGCCACGGTGCGCAAGTCGCCCAACGCTACGGTGTGCGCGGTGCCCGCGAGGAAGCGCAACTCGGTTTTCCGGCAGTGATTCAACGCGCACTGCCGCAACTCAAGCGCAGCCGCTCTGTCGGCCATGGCGAACAGAACGCTCGGCTCGATGCGTTGCTGGCGATCATGACGAATCTGGCTGACACCTGCGTGCTGTACCGCGCCGGTGAGGAAGGCCTGAGCACCATGCAACTCGGTGCCCAGGCCGTGCTCGACGCCGGTGGCAGCGCCAGCCTCGCCGGGCGTCGTCGGCTGCATGAGCTGGACCAACAGTTGATCGCATTGAATGCCTCGCCCGGTGGTGCTGCGGATTTGCTCGCAGCCTGCCTGTTCATCGACCGCATCGAGGCCGGCGACCGCATTACCCAGGGAGCGTTTTAATGGAAACCTTATCTTTTGAATTCCCCGCCGGGCAGCCGCCACGCGGTCGCACGCTGGTGGGTTGTGTCGGCTCGGGCGATCTGGAAGTGCTGATCGAACCGGGTCAACCCGGCAAGCTGAGCATCACCGTGCAGACCTCGGTCAACGGCAGCGAGCAACGCTGGCAGCACCTGTTCGCACGGATGTTCGACGGCCAGGTCCCGCCGGCCATGGACATCGACATCCACGATTTCGGCGCCACCCCCGGGGTAGTCCGCCTGCGCCTGGAACAGGGCTTCGAGGAGATCGGCCATGACTGACAGCGCAGCGCTTCTCAACAAGCACAGCTTCGTTGAACTCGGTGCCCGGCAACGGGCGAAAGCCTTGCTTGATACCGGCACCTTTCGCGAATTGCTCGATCCGTTTCAACGCATCATGTCGCCGTGGCTGGCGCGCCAGGGCGTGGTGCCGCAAGCCGATGACGGCGTGGTGATCGCCAAGGGCAGCCTCGACGGATTGCCAGTAGTGATCGCGGCTATCGAAGGGGCATTCCAGGGCGGCAGTCTCGGTGAAGTCGGAGGGGCGAAAATTGCCGGTGCACTGGAACTGGCTGCCGAGGATAACCGCAAGGGCATCCCGACCCGAGCCGTGCTGCTACTGGAAACCGGAGGTGTGCGCCTGCAGGAAGCCAACCTCGGCTTGGCGGCCATTGCCGATATCCATGCGGCGATCGTCGATTTGCGCCAGTACCAACCGGTGATCGGTGTGGTAGCGGGCAGCGTCGGTTGTTTTGGCGGCATGTCGATTGCCGCCGGTTTGTGCAGCTACCTGCTGGTGACTCAGGAGGCTCGCCTGGGCCTGAACGGTCCCCAGGTGATCGAACAGGAGGCGGGGCTCGAGGAATACGACTCGCGCGATCGCCCCTTTATCTGGAGCCTGACCGGCGGCGAGCAACGTTTCGCCACGGGTCTGGTGGATCGCTACGTGGAAGACGACGTGGCGCGGATTCGTCGGCAGGTCGGCGAATTGCTCAAGCAGGGTTTGCCTGCGCAGCAACGCAGTACTCAGGCCGACCTGTTTCTGCAACGGCTGGCGCGTCTGGACGCCGAGCCGCAAATCGAGCCGGCCACGGTTCGCGACCTGTATCAAGGAGAGCGCTCATGAGTTCGTATTCCCTGAGGGGCTTGAACTGGTTCAACGCCTTGAGCGGCGATGCCAGGCCGGTCACTGGTTTGCCGACCTCGCTGAAAGTGGCGGATGGATTTGTGGGTGAACAGCCCGCGCGCTTCATCGCCGTGGTGGCCGATCCAGACAACCGGTTCGTGCGTGCCCGCCATGGTGAAGTCGGGCTGCTCGAAGGCTGGGGCCTGGCCAAGGCGGTGAATGACGTCATCGTTGCCGATCAGGACAAGCTGCAAAAACGCGCCTTGATCGCCATCGTCGATGTGCCGAGCCAGGCCTACGGGCGCCGCGAAGAAGCCCTCGGTATTCATCAAGCCTTGGCCGGTGCCGCCGACAGTTATGCCCGCGCCCGGCTGGCCGGTCATGCCGTGATTGGCTTGCTGGTGGGCAAGGCGATGTCCGGGGCGTTTCTGGCTCACGGTTATCAGGCCAACCGCTTGATTGCCCTGCGCGATCCAGGGGTGATGGTGCATGCCATGGGCAAGGCTTCGGCGGCGCGGGTGACCTTGCGCAGTGTCGAAGAGCTGGAAACCCTGGCCGCCAGCGTGCCACCGATGGCCTATGACATCGACAGCTATGCCAGCCTCGGACTGCTCTGGGAAACCTTGTCGGTGCAGCAGATCGAACAGCCCACCTCGGCGGATCTGGCGCGGGTGATCGAGTGCCTGACGCAGGCGATTGCCGATGTCGCGCACAAGGGCACTGATTTGAGCGCTCGCCTCGGGGCGGCCAATCGGGCGGCCTCGAGCAAGGTCCGCCAGTTACTGAGAGAACAATGGTGAGCCGGTTTCTGGCCCACGACCTGCTCTGGGGCATGACTCCTCGGCAGCTGCCTGAGGATGCGCCTGCCTGGGCGGTCGAGTCGATCGGCGCCGGTCAGCCCGTGGTGGTGCGCCGTGCGGTGTCGACGGCGGATCGGATTGCGGTCGGCGTGCGTGGACGTTTACGTGAACAGCGCTATGGGACGTCGATGGCAATTGCCGCGGTAACCCGTTGTGTCAGCCCGGAAGCGCTTTGCCACGTCGAGAGCCACCGTGACTTGCCGGCGTTTGAAGCCTTGGCTCAATTGCGCCCTGTACTCGATGCCTGCGGTTGGGCCTGGGGTGTCAGCGGCAGTGCCGGCTTCGAGTTGGCCAGTGGCGTCGCAGCCTTGCATGAGGCCAGCGATCTGGATTTGATCTTGCGCACACCACGACCCCTGGCGCGTGTTCAGGCTCGAGAGTTGCTGGCGTTACTCGATACGGCGCCGTGTGTGGTGGACATGCAATTGCAGACCACGTTCGGCGCTGTCGCCTTGCGTGAGTGGGCGGGTTCTTCCTCTCGGGTTTTGCTCAAGAACGCAACAGGGGCCTGCCTGGTCGTCGACCCGTGGAACGCGCAGGAGCAGGCAGCGTGAGCAGTTTGCTGGTGTTCCCGGGGCAGGGTGCGCAGCGGCCGGGCATGCTCCAGGGTTTGCCTGGGGACACGCTGATCGAGGCCAGCGACCTGTTGGGCGAAGACGTTCGGCGGCTCGATTCTGCACAGGCGTTGCAATCGACAAGGGCGGTGCAGCTCTGCCTGCTGATCGCCGGTGTGGCGGCTGCGCGGCAGTTGTCATTGCCGGCGGATTACGTCGCCGGGCTGTCCATTGGTGCCTACCCGGCCGCGGTGGTCGCCGGTGCCCTGGATTTCAGCGATGCGTTGCATCTGGTCAGCCTGCGCGGCGAGTTGATGCAGCAGGCTTATCCACATGGCTACGGGATGACCGCGATCATCGGCCTGGAACTGGCGGTGGTGGAGGGCTTGCTGGCCCGGGTTCACAGCGTCGATACACCGGTTTACCTGGCCAATATCAACGCCGATAACCAGGTGGTGATTGCCGGCAGCGACGCTGGGATGAAAGCGCTGGCCGAGCTGGCAAGGGCGCGTGGGGCGGGGATGGTCAAGCGTCTGGCGGTGAGTGTGCCGTCGCACTGCCCGCTGCTGGACGTACCGGCGCAAACCCTGGCCGAAGCGTTCGCCAGGGTGAAGCTGCAAACGCCGAAGATCGGCTACCTGAGCGGCAGTCGCGCCCGCCCGGTGATCAAGGTTGACGCCTTGCGCGACGACCTGGCCTTCAACATGTGCCGCGTGGTGGATTGGCGCGGCACGGTGCAAAGCGCGTATGAGCGCGGCGTACGTCTACAGATCGAACTGCCGCCCGGTGCAGTGCTGACCGGGCTGGCGCGCCGGGTCTTCGAACAGGGCACCGTGATTGCGTTCGACGGTGCAAGGCTCGATACCCTGCAGGCGCTGTTGCGTGAGGAGGGATGTCGCCACCCCTAGAGCAACCCTGAGGCTTCGAACAACAAGAACAACATTCGACGATGCACTTTGAGGACGACAACAATGATTATTTACGGTGTGGCGCTGCTCGCGATCTGTACGCTGGCAGGGGTGATCATGGGTGACATGCTGGGCGTCCTGCTGGGCGTAAAATCCAACGTCGGCGGGGTCGGGATCGCCATGATCCTGTTGATCTGCGCGCGGCTGTGGATGCAAAAACGCGGTGGCATGACCAGGGATTGCGAAATGGGCGTGGGCTTCTGGGGTGCCATGTACATCCCCGTGGTGGTGGCGATGGCCGCGCAACAGAACGTGGTCACGGCCTTGCATGGCGGTCCGGTGGCGGTGCTGGCGGCGATCGGTTCGGTGGTGGTCTGCGGCTGCACCATTGCCTTGATCAGCCGGACCCATAAAGGTGAACCCTTGCCCGATGAGCCCACGGAAATTACCCCCGTCGGCGCACCAGTAGGAGGTCGCTGATATGTGGGATCTCATCGAGAAAGGCCTGGAACATAACGGCTTGGTCACCGCATTCGCCTTCGTCGGCGTGATCATGTGGGTGTCGGTCATCCTCTCCAAACGCCTGACCTTCGGACGCATTCACGGCTCAGCGATTGCCATCGTCATCGGCCTGGTGCTGGCCTGGGTCGGCGGCACCATGACCGGCGGGCAAAAAGGCCTGGCGGACCTGACGCTGTTCTCCGGCATCGGCCTGATGGGCGGCGCAATGCTGCGCGACTTCGCCATTGTCGCCACGGCCTTCGAAGTGCAGGCCACCGAAGCGAAAAAAGCCGGGCTGATCGGCGTGATCGCGCTGCTGTTGGGTACGGTGCTGCCGTTCATTGTCGGCGCATGCATGGCCTGGGTATTCGGTTATCGCGATGCGGTGAGCATGACCACGATTGGCGCGGGCGCGGTGACCTACATCGTCGGGCCGGTGACCGGTGCGGCGATTGGCGCGACCTCGGATGTGATGGCACTGTCGATCGCCACCGGGTTGATCAAGGCGATCCTGGTGATGGTCGGCACGCCGATGGCGGCGCGCTGGATGGGCCTGGATAACCCGCGTTCGGCGATGGTGTTCGGTGGCCTGGCCGGTACGGTAAGCGGTGTGACGGCGGGGCTGGCGGCGACGGATCGACGGCTGGTGCCTTATGGGGCGTTGACGGCGACCTTTCACACCGGGCTTGGGTGCTTGTTGGGGCCTTCGTTGCTGTACTTCATTGTTCGCGGGATTGTTGGCTAACTGATCGTTCCCACGCTCTGCGTGGGAATGCCTCAAGGGACGCTCCGCGTTCCAGCTCTCGAATGGGACGCGGAGCGTCCCGGGCTGCATTCCCACGCAGAGCGTGGGAACGATCACTGGTTGGCGTGGCGATTGGCGTACATCCGGCATTCCGCCAGCAACGCCAGCAGATTCGGATCACGCTCCTTGGCCTTCAAGAACACCACGCCAATGTGCTGTTGCATCCGATACTTCTCCTGCAACGGAATCAGCTTCACCCGGTTCTCGTACACCGCCGCAATCCTGCCCGGCAGCAACGCATAACCCACGCCTGAACTGACCATGCTCAGCAGGGTGAAGATATCGTTGACCTGCATCGCCACCTTGGGCTCGAAGCCCGCTTGGCTGAACACCCGATTGCTGTCCTGATGCGTGGCAAAGCCCTGGGTCAGGGTGATGAAGGTCTCTTCGCGGACGTCGGCGAGGTCGACTTCGCTTCTTTGCGCAAACTTCGAGTCGGCCGGTGTCGCCAGGAAGATGTCGTCGGAAAACAGCTCGATATGCTCCAGATCCGGATCGTTGATGCTGTCGTCCAGGGACACCAGGATTGCATCGACCTCCATGTTCTTGAGCTTGTACAACAGGTCGAAATTCGAGCCCAGGATCAGGTCGATATTGAGCTCGGTGCGGCGGATCTTCAGGCCCATGATCAATTGCGGCACGGTCTTCACCGTCAGCGAATACAGCGAGCCCAATTTGAAACGCTCGGCGGAAAATCCGGCGGCTTCGCGAGTCAGGCGCACAGTTTCTACGACATCCTGGATTAGCTTGTGCGCCCGTTCTTCCAGGACGTAGGCGCTTTCCAGTGGTGTCAGGTTGCGCCCCTCGTGCTTGAACAGCGGGCAGCGCAGGGCGCTTTCCAGGGAGTGGATGGCCCGATGTACGCTAACGTTACTGGTCTGCAATTCGGCAGCGGCGCGGGCCAGGTTGCCAGTGCGCATGAAGGCCAGGAACACCTCGAGTTTTTTCAGGGTCAACTCTTCATCGATCAACATGGGGTGGACTCTTATTGGAATAACCTGATTGTGCACGTATGTGGGTGTATGTAGGAGCGCACCCTATTGAGCTTTATCGATTTTCGAGGTGGGTAAACGATGTATCACGGGGAAAGATTGAACGCCTGGACGCATCTGGTCGGAGCAGTGGCAGCCTTTGTCGGCGGTGTGTGGCTGATTGTGCTCGCCAGCCTCGACGGAAGTCCGTGGAAAATTGTCAGCATGGCGATCTACGCCTTTACCTTGCTGGTGCTCTACAGCGCATCGACCGTCTACCACAGCGTGCGCGGACGCAAGAAAGCGATCATGAAAAAGGTCGATCATTTTTCGATCTACCTGTTGATCGCCGGCAGCTACACGCCATTCTGCCTGGTGACCCTGCGCGGGCCGTGGGGCTGGACGTTGTTCGGGATCGTCTGGGGGCTGGCGCTGATCGGCATCCTGCAAGAGATCAAGCCGAGATCGGAAGCGCGGATCCTGTCGATCGTGATCTACGCGGTCATGGGCTGGATCGTGCTGGTGGCGGTCAAACCCTTGCTGGCGGCGCTCGGCAGCGCCGGATTTGCGTGGCTGGCGTCGGGCGGGATTTTTTATACCGTGGGGATTATCTTCTTTGCCCTCGACCATCGCCTGCGCCATGCCCACGGGGTCTGGCATCTGTTCGTGATTGCCGGGAGTTTGCTGCACTTCGTGGCGATATTTTTTTACGTCTTGTAGGCGAAGCGGCCTTGCAGGTTTCAGGCTCAGCAGAGGCGATCTAATTGCTCCTGGGCTTGGCGGCCGAACACCTGCAACAGGTCGTTCAACGTGTGGGGTGGGGGTTCGGCGGCGCGGGTGACTGCGTACAGGGTGATGGGCAGCGGCGGCGCCAGAGGGCGAATCGTTGTGGTGTCGGGAGACGCACCAAGGGCGGTGAACGGATCGATCACCGCTACACCCGCGCCAGATTCCACCATCGCCCGTGCCAGAGAGTAGGTCTGCACGGCGATGCGTACGCGAGGAGGTGGTTCGACGGCTTCCAGATAGCTGTCGAGCCGTGCGGCCAGCGGATCGGCACTGGATAAACCAATCAGGGGCGCATTCGCCAGCGCCATGAGCGGTAACGGCCTGCCTGCCTCTTGCGGCGGCCAGTAACCAATCGGCGCCAGCGCCACCAGCACGCCGCACGCCAGGGCTTGGGCCTTGAGCCCCGGGTGATCCGGGCGTTGCAGGGTCAGGGCGACATCCACTTCGCGCATCAACAGGTTCTGCACCAGTTCGCGACTGTGGGCGCTGGACAACTCGCAGACGATGTCCGGGTAGCGTCCGGTCCATTCGTGAATGGCCGGCGGCAGCAATGACAGGGCCAGTGCCGGGGTCGCGCCGATGCGCAGGCTGTGCCCCGGCTCGCGACGCAGACTCTGGGCCAGGCGTCGTACGCCTTGCAGGCTTTCACTGACCTTGTCCACTTCGCGCTCCAGCTCCAGCGCTTCCGGCGTCGCCTGCAACTTGCCGCGCACCCGCAGGAACAACGGGAAGCCCAATTGCTGCTCGGCGTGCTGCAACACCTTACTCACCGCCGGCTGCGAGACGTGCAGCAACTGTGCGGCCGCGCTGATCGAGCCGGTCTGGCGGATGGCCTGGAAAATTTCGATATGGCGAAGACGCATGACAAGTCCATAACCTTTGTTTATGGGTTTGACATATTTATGCATTGTTCAACGTCTGTCACCTGGCTCTAACCTCGGCCTTGTCTTCACAACGGTTTTAAGGACGGACATGGCTCAGCGAGTGTGCATCATCGGCGGTGGCGTGATTGGCCTGGCTACGGCCTATGCGCTGGTGCGCGACGGCTTTGAGGTCACGGTGGTCGAGGCTCGGGACTCATTGGGCAGCGAAACCAGTTTCGCCAATGGCGGCCAGTTGTCTTATCGCTATGTCGCACCCCTGGCCGACGCCGGTGTGCCATTACAGGCCATCGGCTGGATGTTGCGCGGCGATTCACCGCTAAAGCTGCGCCCGCGCTTCGACCTGGCGCAATGGCGCTGGATGGCATCGTTCCTCGGGGCCTGCCGCCACTCGGTCAACCGCGCGAACGCCGCCCACTTGCTGCGCCTGGCGCTCCTGAGCCAGGGCACGTTGAAGTCCTGGCGCGAGGACGATGGACTGGCGGGTTTCCAGTGGCGGCGCAATGGCAAGCTGGTGACGTTCCGCCAGAACAGCAGCTTCGAACATGCGCGCCATGGGCTGGCCGACCCGCAACAACAGCAGGTGTTGTCGGCGGCCGAATGCGCGCAGCTGGAGCCGGCGCTGATGGATGCACCCTTCGTCGGGGCGATCTACACCCCGGACGAAGAGGTCGGCGATTGCCACGGTTTCTGCCAGCAACTGGCCGCCCGGCTGCAAGCGTCCGGTCGTTGCGAGTTTCGTCTCGGGCAAGCAGTGACCGGGATTCGCCATGGCCACGGCAGCGTCAACGCCATCGAGTTGGGCGAACACCTGCTGCCGGTTGAGCAACTGGTGATCGCTGCCGGCCACCGCAGTCCGCTGTTGGCGCTGCCCGGGCTGCAACTGCCGCTGTACCCGCTAAAGGGCTACAGCTTGACCGTGCCCATCGGCGTCGGTCACCGGGTGCCCGACGTGAGCATCACCGACTACGACCGCAAGATCGTCTACGCCCGCATCGGCGAGCAATTGCGTGTGGCGGCGATGGTCGACATCGTCGGCTTCGACCCTGCGCTGGACCCCAAGCGCCTGGCACTGATCAAGCGTCAGGCCCAGGACACCTTTCCAAATGCCGGCGCTTATGACCAAGCCGTCGAGTGGGCCGGCATGCGCCCGGCCACCCCCAGCGGCGTACCGTTGCTGGGCGCGACGGCCTATCGCAACCTGTGGCTCAACCTCGGCCACGGTGCGTTGGGGTTCACCCTGGCGTGCGGCAGCGGGCGATTGCTCAGCGAGTTGATCGCTGAGCGTCCACCTTCCATCGACCTGCAGGGGTTCAATCATCGGGCCGCCTGAATAGCCATTTCTGAAGAGGACACTGCAATGAGCATTACCCGACTGCACAGCAACCCGCGCCTGTCAGGCGCCGTGACTTTTGGCGATCTGGTGTTTCTTTCCGGGCAGGTACCGGGCGATGCCCTGGATGCCAGCGGACAGACCCGGGAAGTACTGGGGAAAATCGACGCCTTGCTGGCCGAGGCTGGCAGCGACAAGGATCATCTGCTCAGCGCGACCATTTACCTGAAGAACATCACCGAGGATTTCGCCGCGATGAACGAGGTCTGGTCGGCCTGGTTATCGCCCGGGCAGGCCCCGAGCCGCACCACCGTGCAGGCCGAACTGGCCCGCCCGCAGGTGCTTGTGGAAATCACCGTCATCGCTGCACGCGCCTGATAAACCAACACCCACAACGGAGAATAACAATGCAAAAAATCACGTTGCTCGCTTGCAGCCTCGGCCTGTTGCTAGGCAGTCAGGTACAGGCCAATGAAACGCCGCTGACCGGCACCCTGGGCAAGATCGCCAGCACCAACAGCATTACCCTGGGTTATCGCGATGCGTCGGTGCCGTTTTCCTACGTGGGTGATCATAGCGGCAAGCCGATGGGTTACTCGGTGGATCTGGCGAGCAAGATCGTCGAGCGTATCCAGCAGCAACTGGCGCGGCCTGACCTGAAGGTGAAGTACAACCTGGTAACCTCTCAGACCCGCATTCCATTGGTACAGAATGGCACCGTGGACCTGGAATGCGGTTCCACCGGCGTCACTGCCGAACGGCAGAAACAGGTGGCGTTCTCCTATGGCTTCATCTACGTCAAAGGCCAGTTGCTCACCGCCAAGGACAGCGGCATAAAAGGTTTTGCCGACCTGCGCGGAAAGAACGTGGTGACTACCGCCGGCACCACCAACGAGCGCTTCCTCAAAAGCTACAACGTCGATCACAAGATCGACATGTTCGTGATCAGCGCCAAGGACCACGGGGAAGCCTTCCAGATGCTGCAATCGGGCCGGGCCGCGGCGTTCTACATGGACGACGCGCTGCTCTACGGCGAGCGTGCCAAGGCCAATGACCCGCACAAGTGGGTGGTGGTCGGGGAGGAGCAATCGCGGGAGATCTACAGCTGCATGGTACGCAAGGACGACCCGCAGTTCCTCGCCCTGGTCAACGGCGTGTTGGCGGATCTGTACAGCTCGGGCGAGATCAATGGCATCTACCAGCGCTGGTTCGAGCAGCCGATCCCGCCGAAGGGTTTGAACCTTGAGTTCCCGATGACCAGCGAACTCAAGGCGATCATTGCCAAGCCGGTGAGTGATCCGGTGCAATAAAGTCAAAAGATCGCAGCCTTCGGCAGCTCCTACACGGGATTGCGCTCCAGCCTGTAGGAGCTGCCGCAGGCTGCGATCTTTTTAGAAGTCACCCCAGAGCTGCTGGGCAACCGCCAGTGCAACCACCGGCGCGGTCTCGGTGCGCAACACTCGCGGGCCGAGGCGGGCGGCGTGGAAGCCGCTGGCCTTGGCCAGATCGACTTCGGCATCGGACAAACCACCTTCCGGGCCGATCAGAAAGGCCAGGCTTGAAGGCTTGGCATGGCTGACCAATGGCTCGGCCACCGGGTGCAGCACCAGCTTCAGTTCAGCCTCAGTCTGTTTCAACCAGTCGGCCAACAGCACCGGCGGATGAATCACCGGCACCCGTGAGCGCCCGCATTGTTCGCAGGCGCTGATCGCTACCTGGCGCCAGTGCAGCAGGCGTTTGTCGGCGCGTTCGTCCTTGAGTCGCACTTCGCAGCGTTCGCTGAAAATCGGCGTGATTTGCGTGACACCCAATTCAGTCGCTTTCTGGATCGCCCAGTCCATGCGCTCGCCACGGGACAAGCCCTGGCCGAGGTGGATCTGCAACGGCGATTCCACCTGGCCGGCAAACTCCTCATGGATCTGGACTACCACGCGTTTTTTGCCGACTTCAACGAGCGTGCCGCGAAATTCATGGCCGGAGCCGTCGAACAGTTGCAACGCATCGCCCTCGGCCATGCGCAGCACGCGTCCGATATAATGGGCCTGGGCTTCGGGCAATTCGTGCTCGCCGGTGCTCAGGGGGGCGTCGATGAAGAAGCGGGACAGTCTCATGCTAAATCTCTGTAGTTGGATCGTTCCCACGCTCTGCGTGGGAATGCCTCATCGGACGCTCTGCGTCCGCTTTTGGGACGCGGAGCGTCCCGGGCTGCATTCCCACGCAGAGCGTGGGAACGAGCAGGCGAACGCTAGCCCGGATCGCGGAAACCGGGGTGGAAGTCCTTCGGCACCGCCACGCTGACGCTATCGCGAGTGGCAATGTCGATGCCCTCACTGGCGACCTCGGCGAGGAAGTCGATTTGCTCCGGGGTAATCACATACGGCGGCAGGAAATACACCACGCTGCCCAATGGCCGCAGCAAGGCACCTCGCTCCAGTGCATGCTGGAACACCTTCAGGCCGCGACGCTCCTGCCATGGGTAGGCCTCTTTGCTGGCCTTGTCCTTGACCATCTCGATGGCCAGCACCATGCCGGTCTGGCGCACTTCGCTGACGTTAGGGTGGTCGACCAGATGTGCAGTGGAGGAGGCCATGCGCTGCGCCAGCGCCTTGTTGTTCTCGATGACCTTGTCTTCTTCGAAGATATCCAGCGTCGCCAGGGCCGCCGCGCATGCCAAAGGGTTGCCCGTATAGCTGTGGGAATGCAGGAAGGCGCGCAGGGTCGGGTAATCGTCGTAGAAGGCGCTGTAGACGTCATCGGTGGTCAGGCACGCCGCCAGCGGCAGGTAGCCGCCGGTCAGGGCCTTGGACAGGCAGAGGAAGTCCGGCCGGATACCCGCCTGTTCACAGGCGAACATCGTCCCGGTGCGGCCGAAGCCCACGGCGATTTCGTCGTGGATCAGGTGCACGCCATAGCGGTCGCAGGCTTCACGCAGCAGCTTGAGGTACACCGGATGGTACATGCGCATGCCGCCGGCGCCCTGGATCAGCGGCTCGACGATCACCGCGGCAACGGTGTCATGGTTCTCGGCCAGGGTTTGCTCCATGGCGGCGAACATGTTGCGCGAGTGCTCTTCCCAGCTCATGCCCTCGGGGCGCAGATAGCAATCGGGGCTCGGCACCTTGATGGTGTCGAGCAGGAGCGCCTTGTAGGTTTCGGTGAACAGCGGCACGTCGCCCACCGACATCGCCGCCATCGTTTCGCCGTGGTAGCTGTTGGTCAGGGTAACAAAGCGCTTCTTGTTCGGCAGGCCGCGGTTGAGCCAATAGTGAAAACTCATTTTCAGCGCAACTTCGATGCAGGACGAACCATTATCGGCGTAGAAGCATCGAGTCAGGCCCTCCGGCGTCATCTTCACCAGGCGCTCGGACAACTCGATCACCGGCTGATGGCTGAACCCGGCGAGAATCACGTGTTCCAGTTGATCGACCTGGTCCTTGATGCGCTGGTTGATGCGCGGGTTGGCATGGCCAAACACGTTCACCCACCAGGAGCTCACCGCGTCGAGGTAGCGCTTGCCTTCGAAATCCTCCAGCCACACGCCTTCACCGCGCTTGATCGGGATCAGCGGCAGTTGTTCGTGATCTTTCATCTGGGTGCAGGGATGCCACAACACCGCGAGATCGCGTTGCATCCACTGATTATTCAGGCCCATGTTCAGTCTCCTCGAGGCGGTCCGTGTCGTGCGCGGACATACAATCGCGCAAGCCTATGCAATGCGTGCCTCGGGAACAACCCATTGTGTTGTTTGAGCTACTTTGTATAGGACGGTAGACGTTGCTGGCAGGCGTCTGGCGGCTGACGTATCCTTCGCGGTTCTGGAGCCGCCTGGCTCGCAAAAACCGCTATTTTTCCTGTATTTCCGGAGTTCGCTGAATGTCTGTCGGTTGGCTGCGCGCCTGTGCGCTGGTGATGTTGGGGCTGTTCAGCGTGTCTGCGCTGGCCAAGGATAAAACCGCGATCGTGATCGGCGGCGGGGTCTCGGGCCTCACGGCTGCTTACGAGCTGCAGAAAAAAGGCTGGCAGGTCACGCTGCTGGAAGCCAAGCCGAGCCTGGGCGGCCGCTCCGGCATGGCGACCAGTGAGTGGATCGGCAACGACAAGACCCAGCCGGTCTTGAACAAGTACATCTCGACGTTCAAGCTGAGCACCACGCCAGCACCTGAATTCGTGCGCACCCCGGGCTACCTGATCGACGGTGTGTATTACACCGCGGCCGACCTGGCCACCAAGGATCCAACCACTGCCGAAGCGCTCAAGCGCTACGAAAAGACGGTGGACGACCTGGCGCGCTCGATCGAAGACCCGCAAAACCCGTCAGCCAACAACACGCTGCACGCCCTGGACCAGATCAACGTGTCCAACTGGCTCGATCGCCTGAGCCTGCCGGCCACTGCCCGTCAGTTGGTGAACCAGCAGATTCGTACCCGTTATGACGAACCTTCGCGTATCTCGCTGCTGTACTTCGCACAGCAGAGTCGCGTTTATCGTGGCGTTTCCGACCGTGACCTGCGCGCGTCGCGCCTGGTCGGTGGCAGCCCGGTGTTGGCCCAGGCCTTCGTCAAAGAACTGAAAACCATCAAGACCAGCTCCCCGGTCTCGGCCATTACCCAGGACAAGGACGGCGTCACCGTCAAGGTCGGCAGCGTTGGCTACCAGGCTGACTACGTTGTGGTGGCCGTGCCTTTGCGTGCCCTGAACAAGATCCAGATGACCCCGGCACTGGACGCCCAGCACCAGGCCGCGATCAAGGGCACCAACTACGGTTGGCGCGACCAGATCATGTTGAAGTTCAAGACGCCAGTGTGGGAAAGCAAGGCGCGCATGTCCGGTGAGATCTACAGCAACACCGGCCTGGGCATGTTGTGGGTCGAGCCGGCGCTGAAGGGCGGCGCCAACGTGGTGATCAACCTGTCCGGCGACAACTCGCGGGTCATGCAGGCGTTCGGCGACAAGCAGATGGTCGATCAGGTACTGATCCGCCTGCACGCGTTTTACCCACAGGCACGCGGTTCGTTTACCGGTTATGAAATCCGTCGCTACAGCACCGACCCTTCGATGGGCGGCGCTTACCTGGCCTTCGGCCCGGGTCAGATCAGCAAGTTCTGGCGTCTGTGGGAGCGTCCGGTTCAGCGTGTAGCCTTTGCTGGCGAACACACTGACACCCTGTACCCGGGCACCTTGGAAGGCGCATTGCGCACCGGTCAGCGTGCGGCCAGCCAGGTTGAAGACCTGGCGGCGGGCAAGTCGTTTGACCCGGCGAAAGCCGCTCCAGTAGCCGCTGCCGCTGCAGCCGGCGCGGTGGCAGCGAAGAAGGGCAACTTCTTCAGCAACCTGTTCGGCGGCTCGGATGACGAGAAGAAGCCACAGCCGATCAAGGCGCCAGAACCCGTCGCACCGGCTCCCGCACCAGCCCCGGCGCCGACCCCTGCACCTGCTCCGGTCGAAGCGCCGAAGCCTGCGGCACCGGTGAAAGCCGAGCCTGCGAAGAAAGCACCGGCAAAAGCGCCAGTGAAGAAGACCGAGGCGAAGAAAACGTCGGCCAAGGCACCGGCGAAAAAGGCCGAACCGACCAAGAAGCCAGCGGCGACCACGGTTACCAAGGCCCAGTAACGTTCAGGCGTAAAAAACGCGGCTCATGGGCCGCGTTTTTTTTTGCCAGATCTCGGCGTTGTCTCCCGTCCTACATGCGCCAGCGATATCAGAGACTTCCCACAAGCGAATCAGAAGGGGGTGATGGGTAGAGCTTGATCTTGGGCCCATGCTCTTCAAAAACTGGAGAGCATATGAAAGAACTGACAGTAATCATCATATTGATAACCCTTTTGGGTTGTGCAAATGCGGAGATATTTCATGAGGGATATCGCCGGGGATACGGGCATGAACTGGCCTATAAATGCGATATGGATCCGTACAATCCTGACTGTCTGCAGCCCCCTTCCGTGTACCACAAATAGGAAGGTCGATATCGCCCCGCTAAGTCTACGTAGCGTTCAAGCACAAAAAAGCGCGGTTCAAGGCCGCGTTTTTTTTTACGCTTGAAAAAATGAGGCAAGAAATCGAATAAACCTTTTGATACAGGTGTTCTCTGGTTTGTATTCACTTCTTTTCACAATTTCGACTTTAATCTTTCCTTAACCCGCGTGATTTAGGCTATTGATCGCATTTATCGATATTTCAAAGCGAAATTTTCCGCTTTAATCCGATAGATAAATCGATAGTCTTGGGCCAGCACTTACAGGGATCTGGGCAATGCAGCTACGAAATTCTACTTCCCGCTACGGCTGGGTCAGCATTTTCATTCACTGGAGTGTGGCGCTGGCGGTTTTTAGCCTATTCGCGTTGGGGTTGTGGATGGTCGGGCTCGACTACTACAGCACTTGGCGCAAAGACGCACCGGACCTGCACAAGAGCATCGGCCTGGTGTTGCTGGGTGTGATGGTGTTGCGGGTGGTGTGGCGTTTCATCAGTCCGCCGCCGCCGACCCTGTCCAGCTACAGCCGCATGACGCGCCTGGGCGCCAAGTTCGGCCATGGCTTTCTGTATCTCAGTCTGTTCGCTGTGATGATTGCCGGTTACCTGATTTCCACCGCAGAAGGTGTCGGTATCCCGGTGTTTGGCTTGTTTGAAGTGCCTGCGCTGGTGTCCGGGCTACCGGACCAGGCAGATACCGCCGGTGTGATTCACCTCTGGCTGGCATGGATACTGGTAATTTTTTCCGGCCTCCATGCGTTGGCAGCATTGAAGCACCACTTTATCGACCGTGATGTGACCCTCAAGCGAATGCTGGGTCGCAAAGCCTGAAGTTCAACCTCGACTCCAAAGGAAAACAATGTATGTTGAAAAAGACTCTGGCCGCTCTGGCAATCAGTTCCGCCCTGTTGTCCGCCGGTAGCGTCATGGCCGCTGACTACGTGGTCGACAAGGAAGGCCAGCATGCCTTCGTTGACTTCAAGATCAGCCACCTGGGCTACAGCTTCATCACCGGTACTTTCAAGGACATCGACGGCAAGTTCAGCTTTGACGCTGCCAAGCCTGAAGACAGCAAGATCGAGTTCAACGTAAACACCGCCAGCGTGTTCACCAACAACGCTGAGCGTGACAAGCACATCTCCAGCAAAGACTTCCTGAACGGGAGCAAAGCCACCTTTGTTTCCACCAGCGTCAAGCCAACCGGCAAAAACGCCGCTGGCAAGGACACTGCGGACGTGGCTGGCGACCTGACTATCCTTGGCGTGACCAAGCCAATCGTGGTCAAGGCTACCTTCCTGGGTGAAGGCAAGGATCCATGGGGCGGCTACCGTGCAGGCTTCGAGGGTACCTTCAGCCTCAAGCGTTCCGATTTCGGCAAGCAGAAAGACCTGGGCCCATCGTCCGATGCAGTTGAAATGTACGTGACCTTTGAAGGTGTCAAAGCGAAATAATTTTCGCCGCTGACAAAAACGCCCGCCGCTCTCACGAGCGCGGGCGTTTTTTATTGCCGTACACAAACCCCTGTAGGAGCGAGCCTGCTCGCGAAAAACCCATAGGCGCCACTGGGCATCTGGTTTAACGCGTTATCGTTCACGACCATCGCGAGCAGGCTCGCTCCTACAGGTTTTGTATCGCTCAAAAAAATGCCCCGGATCTTTCGATACGGGGCATTTTTCATTTCAGCGATAACTCAGCGATTGCGGGTCAGCAATGCCGGTTTTTCGCCACGAGGACGGCTTGGCAGTTGATCCAGCTGCTCAGGTGTCGGGAAGCGATCGGCCTTCGACTCCTTGTGCATGATCTTCGGCGCCGGACCACGCGGGTTCTGCACGGCCGGTTCCGAACGCGGTTGATCGTCACGGGCCGGGCGGCGGTTGCGGGAGTCTTCGCGACGGGCCTGGCCATCTCGTGGAGCCCCGCTGCGTGGACCGCTGCGCTTGGCTGGCGGGGTGCCGGTGCTGGCGCCATCGCTGTTGCGCGGACCGTTCTGGCGACCGCCCTGCGGCTTGCCGCCACGTGGAGCGCCTGCGGCTGTCCCTTGTGCCGGAGCACCCGGACGACGGCCGCGGCCTTGGGCCGGTTTCTGCTGCGGAACGTAGTCGACGCGGTTACCGAAGTTATCGATATCGTCGTCCAGGAACTCGTCCGGCGCACGATCAGCTGCGGCACGCGGCGGCTGGCTTGGCTGACGCTGTTCGCGGGCTGGGGTGCCTTCACGGGGCTTCTGCTGACGGGCTGGACGCTCACCGCGCTCACCCGCTGGTTTTTCCTTGCCCTTGTCCTTGCCTTTGTCCTTGCGACCGCCACCACCACCGCCGCCATTCGGACCATCGCCGCGCGGGCCACGTGGATTGCGCGGGTTGCGCATGTCCGGACGCTCGCGAGCTTCGGGTTTCTCGGCTTCCACGGCGCTGGCATCGAAGCCCATCAGGTCGCCGTCGGCGATTTTCTGCTTGGTCATGCGTTCGATGCTTTTCAGCAGTTTTTCTTCGTCCGGGGCCACCAGCGAGATCGCCTCGCCCGAACGACCGGCACGGCCAGTACGGCCGATGCGGTGCACATAGTCTTCATCGACGTTCGGCAGTTCGAAGTTGACCACGTGTGGCAGCTGGTCGATGTCCAGGCCGCGAGCGGCGATGTCGGTGGCAACCAGGATGCGCACGGTACCGGCCTTGAAGTCGGCCAGGGCTTTGGTGCGCGCATTCTGGCTCTTGTTGCCGTGGATCGCGACGGCGCTCAGGCCGTGTTTGTCCAGGTACTCGGCCAGGCGGTTGGCGCCGTGCTTGGTACGGGTGAACACCAGTACCTGTTCCCAGGCGCCAGCGGTGATCAGGTGCGCCAGCAACGCACGCTTGTGGCTGGCCGGCAGGCGGAATACGCGCTGTTCGATGCGCTCGACCGTGGTGTTCGGCGGCGTGACTTCGATGCGTTCCGGGTTGTGCAGCAGCTTGCCGGCGAGGTCGGTGATGTCCTTGGAGAACGTCGCCGAGAACAGCAGGTTCTGACGCTTGGCCGGCAAACGGGCGAGGACTTTCTTCACGTCATGGACGAAGCCCATGTCGAGCATGCGGTCGGCTTCGTCCAGTACGAGGATTTCCACGTGGGACAGGTCGACGCTGCCTTGGCCGGCCAGGTCGAGCAGGCGGCCAGGGCAGGCCACCAGCACGTCTACGCCACGGGACATGGCCTGGACCTGCGGGTTCATGCCGACGCCACCGAAAATGCAGGCACTGACGAACTTCAGGTCACGGGCATAGACCTTGAAGCTTTCGTGCACTTGCGCCGCGAGTTCGCGAGTAGGGGTCAGGACCAGTACGCGCGGTTGGCGCGGGCCGTGACGCTGGGATTTGTCCGGGTGACCGTTGGGGAACAACCGCTCCAGGATCGGAAGGGCGAAACCGCCGGTTTTACCAGTACCTGTCTGTGCCGCGACCATCAGGTCGCGACCTTGCAACACGGCGGGAATGGCCCGCTGTTGCACCGGAGTAGGCTCGGTATAGCCCGCTGCCTCGATGGCGCGGACTAAAGCCTCGGAGAGACCGAGGGAAGCAAAGGACATGAGTAATCCTGTTTTAAGTTAGGGCTTGGCCCAATGGGAGTCTTGCCTGGCGCGAATGGCGTTTATGAGGAACGCAATCCCGTCCGGTCCTGCTTCGGTCACGAAGGCTCGTCTGGAGCGCTCGCGCGGGCTGAAAAGCTGCGCTGTAGCGGGTTCGAGATGCCTTGAACGGTTCCGAGCGTCCGGGCGTGAGCCTGGCGGGAAGGCCGGAGTATAACAGAGCAATCACTGCGCGCCGCTTTCCTGCTGCTCAACGGTTTTTTCCGTGTTGGCCGTGGTCCGCCCGACGTTGATTGTAGCGGCCGGTGCGGCGCCATATCGGGCGCTGAGCTCGGCGTACGCGGGTTCGCGCTTGAAACGTTTGAGCTCGGCGCCGAAACGCTGCACCAGCAAGTCCATGCCGGCATTGCGGCGCACCGCCAGAAACTGGCTCTGTTGACTGATGACAGTGGGGTTTTCGGTAATTATGTTGCGGATATTCAGTTCGTCGAGCAAATGCTGGCCCACCCTGCGGTCGGTGATCAGCAGGTCGATCCGCCCACGCACCAGTTTGCCGAAGTTCGCTTCGTGGCTCGGCGCAGGCTCCCGGGTGAACAGGGTCGAGTCCCTGAAATCCTCGCTGTACAGGTAGCCAGGAGAGATGCCGATGGTCAGGCCGCGCAGTTCGTCGAGGGTGCGAAACGGATGGGGCCTGGCGTTGGCGTAGAACATCACGAACTGGACTTCCGAGAGCGGTTCGCTGGGGTAGAGCAGGGTCGCATCGCGTTCATCGCTATGGAAAATGTCCAGCGCGCCATCGGCCTGACCTGTTTCCAGCATCGAAAGGCAGCGTTTCCATGGCAGGAATTGCCATTCCACTTCGATGCCCAGGCGCTTGAAGACGATGGCGGTGGTTTCGTAGTCCAGCCCCAGGGCCTTGCCGTTCTCCTCGTACACGTATGGTGCCCAGGGTTCGGTGACAATGCGCAACTTCTCGCCCCTAGCGGCAAAGCTAAGGCAAGTGAAAACAAGCAGGGCGACGAACTGCGTGATCAAAGGCATGGGCTTGAGATTACGACGAGAAACGCGAAAGAGCCAGAAACTGGCAGCAGATGCTCTAACTCCGTGGATTGCCGCACAATAAAAGTGCTTGAAAGCAAAAGATCGCAGCCTGCGCAGCTCCTACAGGAATTAAACATTTCCCATGTAGGCACTGCCGCAGGCTGCGATCTTTTGATCTTGCTGTGTTTAACGCGGCAACTTCAGGTTGTTCCAAACCGCCAGGCTCGCTTCAGCCTGGTTCAGTGTATAGAAGTGCAGCCCTGGCGCGCCGCCCTGCAGCAGGCGTTCGCACATCTCGGTAATGACTTGCTCGCCGAAGCGTTGAATGCTTTGGGTATCGTCACCGTAGGCTTCCAGTTGCTTGCGGATCCAGCGCGGGATTTCCGCACCGCAGGCATCGGAGAAGCGTGCCAGCTTGCTGTAGTTGGTGATCGGCATGATCCCCGGCACGATCGGAATGTTCACACCCTTGGCCCGCACGCGCTCGACGAAGTAGAAGTAGCTGTCGGCGTTGAAGAAATACTGGGTGATCGCACTGTCGGCGCCAGCGTTGGCCTTGCGCACGAAGTTGTTGAGGTCGTCTTCGAAATTGCGTGCCTGAGGATGCATCTCCGGGTAGGCGGCAACTTCGATGTGGAAATGATCGCCAGTCTCTTCACGGATGAATTCGACCAGGTCGTTGGCGTGGCGCATTTCACCGCTGGCCATGCCCATGCCTGAAGGCAGGTCACCGCGCAAGGCGACGATGCGCTGGATGCCGGCGGCCTTGTACTGGCTCAGCAGGCCGCGCAGGTCAGCCTTGCTGTCGCCGACGCACGACAAGTGCGGTGCGGCCGGAACTTTGACTTCGCTCTCGAGCTGCAACACGGTGTTGAGCGTGCGATCACGGGTCGAACCACCTGCACCGTAGGTGCAGGAGAAGAAATCGGGGTTGTACGTGGCCAACTGGCGGGCAGTGGCAAGCAGCTTTTCATGCCCAGCATCGGTCTTGGTAGGGAAGAACTCGAAGCTGTAGCGACGATCTTGGGACATGGTCATATCCTTGGAAACACGTAAGCCTGGAAGACATGCACATCCCCATGTGGGAGCGGGCTTGCTCGCGAAAGCGGTGCGTCAGACAACATTAATGTCGAATGATAAACCGCCTTCGCGAGCAAGCCCGCTCCCACAAGGGAGAGCAGGCTGCAGAACCGATCAGTAGCGGTAAGCGTGCGGCTTGAACGGACCTTCGACCGTCACGCCGATGTAGTCGGCCTGGGTCTTGGTCAGTTGAGTCACGACGCCGCCGAAACCGCGGACCATTTCCAGGGCCACTTCTTCGTCGAGTTTCTTCGGCAGTACTTCAACGGTCAGGCGCTCGGCTTTCTGGGCTGGCGACAGGTCGGCGTATTTCTGGCCGAACAGGAAGATCTGCGCCAGTACCTGGTTGGCGAACGAACCGTCCATGATGCGGCTCGGGTGGCCAGTGGCGTTGCCCAGGTTAACCAGGCGGCCTTCAGCCAGCAGGATCAGGTAGTCGTCGTTCTGCGGATCGAAGCTGCCAGCGCCGGTACGGTGGATCTTGTGAACCTGCGGCTTCACTTCTTCCCATGCCCAGTTCTTGCGCATGAAAGCGGTGTCGATTTCGTTGTCGAAGTGGCCGATGTTGCAGACAACAGCGCGCTTCTTCAGGGCCTTGAGCATGTTCGCATCGCAAACATTGACGTTACCGGTGGTGGTCACGATCAGGTCGATCTTGCCCAGCAGCGCTTTGTCGATGCTTTCTTCGGTGCCGGTGTTGATACCGTCGATGAACGGCGAAACCAGTTCGAAACCGTCCATGCAGGCTTGCATGGCGCAGATCGGGTCGACTTCGGAAACCTTGACGATCATGCCTTCCTGACGCAGGGACTGGGCCGAGCCCTTGCCCACGTCACCGTAGCCGATGACCAGCGCTTGCTTGCCGGACAGCAGGTGGTCGGTACCGCGCTTGATCGCATCGTTCAGGCTGTGACGGCAGCCGTACTTGTTGTCGTTCTTGCTCTTGGTCACCGAGTCATTGACGTTGATGGCCGGGATTTTCAGCTCGCCCTTGGCCAGCATGTCCAGCAGGCGGTGCACGCCGGTGGTGGTTTCTTCGGTCACGCCGTGAACGCGATCCAGTACCTGTGGGTACTTCTTGTGCAGCAGTTCGGTCAGGTCGCCGCCGTCGTCGAGGATCATGTTGGCGTCCCATGGCTGGCCATCCTTGAGGATGGTTTGCTCCAGGCACCACTCGTACTCTTGCTCGGTTTCACCTTTCCAGGCGAAAACCGGAATGCCAGCAGCGGCAATGGACGCAGCAGCCTGGTCTTGAGTCGAGAAAATGTTGCAGGACGACCAGCGTACTTCGGCGCCCAGGGCAACCAGGGTTTCGATCAGCACGGCGGTCTGAATGGTCATGTGGATGCAGCCGAGGATCTTCGCGCCCTTGAGCGGTTGCTCTTCGGAGTACTTGCGGCGCAGACCCATCAGGGCTGGCATTTCCGATTCGGCGATGATGGTTTCGCGACGGCCCCAGGCAGCCAGGGACATGTCGGCGACTTTGTAATCGTTAAAATCTGCAGGCGTGATAACAGCGCTCATGAAGAGTCTCCATTCGTAATGTATGCGAATGGGCGCCGTTGTGCGTTTAGTGTCTGGCCGTTGATGGCCAAGCAACGCCCCATCCGAGCCTGACAGGTCTAGCCTGCTGCAGCGCCCCTCGGACAGGTGGCGGGAAAACGGTAGCAAGTGAAGATTACCGTTTTGAAACGGGGGCGATTATAGCGGGCTATGCTGATCTTCCAAAGGGTTTCTGTCGGTCAATGTGCGAACGGTAATACTGGCTATAGAAGATCCCGAATAGAGCTCTGGCCCGGGGTCTGCCAAGATACCGTCCATCATTCGGCAAGACGCTCAGGAGTGCATATGAATTTCCACACCCGCAAATGGGTCAAGCCCGAAGACCTCAACCCCAATGGGACACTGTTTGGCGGCAGCCTGCTGCGTTGGCTCGACGAAGAAGCGGCGATCTATGCCATCGTCCAGCTGGGCAATCAACGCGTGGTCACCAAATACATTTCCGAGATCAACTTCGTCAGCGCCTCGCGCCAGGGCGACATCATCGAGCTGGGTATCACCGCCACTGAATTTGGTCGCACCTCGATCACCCTCACGTGCGAAGTGCGTAACAAGATCACCCGCAAAAGCATCCTGACGGTGGAGAAGATTGTTTTCGTCAACCTGGGGGAAGACGGATTGCCTGCGCCGCACGGGCGGACCGAGATCAAGTACGTCAAGGACCAGTTCAAGGATGAAGGCGCCGTCGAATAATTTGTGGATGACGAACGGAATCTGAACCGCGCGGGTCGTAACTACATCGCACGCCAGCGGTTCAGGAGTTCCATGGACACTAAAAAAGACGGCAAGACCCCCGACCTTTCGGAAAAAGAGCAGCACGAAGTCGAAAAGAACCAACCGCCACGCGCGGCGGTGCTGCACGAAATTATCCGCACCCAGGGCGATCAGGAACTGGAGCGCAGCGTTGCTGCGCTGTGGTGGTCGGCGTTGGCTGCTGGCCTGACCATGGGCCTGTCGTTGATGGGCATGGGCTTGCTCAACTCCCGACTGCCGGACGGCGAAGGTTTCAAGGTGATAGCCAGTTTCGGCTACTGCGCCGGTTTCCTCGCGGTGATTCTTGCCCGCCAGCAACTCTTCACCGAAAACACCCTGACCGCCGTGCTGCCGATCATGAGCAAGCCCACGCTCGGCAATTTCGGCCGATTGCTGCGACTGTGGGGGGTGGTGCTGGTGGGCAACCTCTGCGGCACCTTGCTGGTGGCTTACGTCATGCTCGAGCTGCCGATTTTCGACAGCAAGACCGACGAGGCCTTCCTTGATATCGGCCGCAAGGTCATGGAAAACGATGCCAGTCAGATGTTCGCCAAGGGCATCGTCTCGGGCTGGATGATCGCCACCATGGTCTGGATGATCCCGTCGATGGAGAGCGCCAAGATGTGGATCATCATCCTCATCACCTATCTCATGGCGCTGGGGGATTTCACGCACATCGTGGTCGGTTCACTGGAGGTCGGTTATCTGGTGTTCGCTGGCGAGCTGCCGTGGAAAGATTTCTGGCTGGTGTTCGCAGGTCCCACGCTGGTGGGGAACATTGTTGGTGGTAGCTTCATCTTTGCATTGATCAGCCATGCGCAGATTCGCAGCGAGAGCGGGCCACCCAAAAGCGCGGCGGAGCAGGCTGCAAAACCTGATCCGCAAGCGCAAAAAAAATAATCAACCCGGCACATTTACCGCAGCGGCACTGCGCCGTTGCAGGTAGATGAAATACAGCGCGGCCAACACCGTCAAGCCACTGACCATGGCGCCGGTCCACGGCAGGTCCGCGAGATCTGCACCGCTGGCGACTACCAGCCCACCGATCCAGGCACCCGCTGCGTTACCGAGGTTGAATGCACTCTGGTTCAGCGTCGAGCCCAGGTTGGGCGCTTCATGGGCTTGATCGATGATCAGCAGTTGCAGGATCGGGCACAGGGCAAAGGCGAAAAGGCCCCACAACACCAGGGTGATTGCCGCGGGAATTACCGAATGGCTGGTCTGGCTGAACGCGGCCAAGACCACCACCACGGCCAGCGCCATGCCGACCAGTGAAGGCAACAGGCGGCTGTCGGCCAATCGCCCGCCGAGCATGCTGCCCGCCGTCAAGCCTACGCCGAACAACAACAGCATGATGGTCACGCCATGGGGGCTGACACCGGTGATGTCCTGCAGGATAGGTGCGATGTAGGTGAATACGCTGAACAGGCTGGTCGAGGCCAATACGCTCATGCCCAATGCCAGCAGCACGTTGGTCTTGCCCAGCACTTTGAACTCGCTTGCCAGGTTGGCTTTTTCCATCACGATGTTCTTAGGCAGCCAGACCCATTGCGCAATCGCCGCGATCACGCCGATCACCGACACCGCCCAGAACGTCGAGCGCCAGCCGGCGTACTGCCCCAGCGCGGTGCCCAGCGGCACTCCAAGCACGTTGGCCAGGGTCAGGCCGGTGAACATCATGGCAATCGCCTGGGCGCGTTTGTTCGGCGCCACCAGGCCGGCGGCAACCACCGAGCCGATGCCGAAGAACGCGCCGTGGCACAGCGCAGTCACCACGCGCGCGGCCATCAGCGTGGCGTAGTTCGGCGCCAGTGCGCAAAGCATGTTGCCCAGGATGAACATCAGCGTCATGCCCAGCAGTGTCGCTTTGCGCGGCATGTTGGCGGTGCCGACCGCGAGGATTGGTGCGCCGAACACCACGCCCAGGGCGTAGCCGGTAATCAGCAATCCGGCGTGGGGAATGCTGACCGCGAGGTCGCGGGCAACATCGGGCAGCAAGCCCATAATGACGAATTCAGTGGTGCCGATGCCGAACGCGGCAACAGCAAGGGCAAGCAAGGCGAGTGGCATGCGCAAGGTCTCTGTCGGTAGTCTTGACGCTGTGATCAGGCATACGCATGCCAGGACCGATCTCGATGAGAGCGGGCAAGGGCATTGTTATTGGAATTAGTCTGTGCGCAACTGAGTGCGGCGTGGTCGGTTGCAGTATAAACAGCTGCTGACATATGGCGAATCAATTCTCTCCCCAGCCCTTGTAGGAGCCGGCTTGCTGGCGATGGCAATCACAGGAACGCCATCGCCAGCAAGCCGGCTCCTACAAGGGGGGGCGGTCAACAAAAAAGGAGTAGGCCGTGCTTGCGACGGCGTTAGTGTTGGTGGCGGCGCTGTTGCATGCGGCGTGGAATACCCTGATCAAGTTCAGCGCCGAGCGTTTGCTGGTAGTGGCCTGCATGGACAGCGTGGCAATGCTCTTCGTCGCGCTTATGTTGCCGTTCGTGGCGCTGCCGCCATTGGACATCTGGCCGTGGATTCTCGCCTCGGCAGCCTTCGAGTTGCTCTACCGTTATTTGCTGATCCAGGCTTATCGGGTCGGCGACCTCGGGCTGGTCTATCCGCTGATGCGGGGGTTGTCGCCGCTGGTGGTGCTCGCGCTGACCCTGGTTTTTGCCGGGGAAGTGCTGACCCACCAGCAGATCTTCGGAATTCTGTTGATCCCGCTTGGCATGCTGTGCCTGCTCTGGCAGGGGGGAGGCGGCGCTCGCTTGCCGTGGTCGATGCTGCCTGTGGTCGCGCTGATCGGCTTGTGCATCGGTTGCTACACCTTCATCGATGGCCAGGCCTTGCGGCGCTGGTCGCATCCACTGGATTACCTGGTTTGGGTGACATTGCTCAGTGCCTGGCCGTTTCCGTTGCTGGCCTGGGTGAGCAAGCGGCCGGCGTTCAAGCTGTTCTGGCGTGAGCAATGGCGATTGGGCCTGGCGGTCGGATTCTGCGTGTTGTTCAGCTACGCTCTGGTGCTGTGGGCCATGCAGCTGGGCTCCATTGCCGAAGCGGCGGCCTTGCGCGAGATCAGCGTGATCCTGGTGGTGCTGTTCGGCATGCGTTACCTGAAAGAACCTTTCGGCGGGCCAAGGCTACTGGCCTGCGGGCTGGTTCTGGTTGGCATGCTGGTAATGAAATTTTGACGGGTCTAAACGTGAGAAAGGGACTGCTTCATGAATGTTGCTCTGTGGTGCATTTTAATTGCGATCATCCTGCCGTATGTGTGTACGGCGGTGGCCAAGATCAGCGGTGGATACGGTTTGAGACACAATCACGATCCCCGGGGATTTCTTGATTCCCTGGAGGGCTTGGGCAAGAGGGCACATGCCGCGCAACTGAACAGCTTCGAAGTGGCCCCGGCGTTCGCGGCGGCAGTGCTCGTGGCGCACCTGGTCGGCAATGCGGAGCTCGTGACCCTCAATGTGCTGGCGGTGTTGTTCATCACCAGTCGCCTTCTCTTCATCATTTTCTATCTGGCGGACTGGGCGACCTTGCGGTCGTTGGTGTGGTTTGTGGGGATGGGGCTGATCGTCAGTTTCTTTGTCGTGTCGGTTTAAAGGCAAGATCAAAAGATCGCAGCCTCGTTTCACTCGACAGCTCCTACAGGCATTGAGAGCATCCGCGATAATGCGGCGGATGAGGTCAATGTAGGCGCTGTCGCAGGCTGCGATCTTTTGACTTTAAAGCTTGTCGGCGACTTGCGGCACTTGCGGCAGCGCCGCGCCTTTGGGCCACAGCATCCAGATCTGCCCCTGCTGCTTCATGTCGCCAGCCAGTTGCCCGGCCGCCTCGCCAGTACCCCAGAACAGATCCGCACGAACCTCGCCAGCAATGGCGCCGCCGGTGTCCTGGGCTGCCACCGGGCGTACCAGTGCAGTGCCATCCGGTTTTGTGGTGGATAACCACAACAGGCTACCCAGCGGAATCACTTTGCGATCCACCGCCGCGCTATAACCGGCCGTCAACGGCACGTTCAGCGAGCCGCGCGGGCCTTCGTTGCTGTCCGGGTTCTGGGTGAAAAACACGTAGCTTGGGTTGCTGCCGAGCAGTTCTGGAATACGCGCTGGGTTGGCCTTGGCCCAGTTGCTGATTGCGCCCATGGTCACGTCTTCTTTCTTCAGCTCGCCTTGCTCCACCAACCAGCGTCCGATCGGTCGATAAGGGTGGCCGTTCTGGTCGGCGTAAGCGATTCGCAGCTGACGACCGCTGTCGAGCTGGATACGACCCGATCCCTGGATTTGCAGGAACTGCAGGTTCATCGGATCGGTCAACCAGGCCACGACGGGAGCCTTGACCCCCTTGCTGCCGATGGTCGCTGCATCGTCGTAAGGCTTGAGCACGCGGCCTTCAAGTCGGCCGCGCAGGCGTTTGCCCTTGAGTTCCGGGTAGATGCTGTCCAGCGAGACGATGATCATATCTTCAGGCACGCCATACACCGGGACGTTCGCCTTTGCGGTTTGGGTCAGGCTGCCGGGGTAGACCGGTTCGTAGTAGCCAGTGATCAAACCGTTGGGATTGTCGTTGGCGGCGCGCAGGCCGTAGACATCCAGGTTCTGCTTGAGAAAACCACGGATGTCGCTGGCACTCTGCGGCACGTTGGTCGCCGCTGCGCAGGTGGCGCCCCAGACCGGGTCAGCCTTGAGTCGGGTGCAGGCGCTGCGCCAGGAGCCGAAACCGGCAACGAGGTCATTGTCGGAGACTGCCGGCAACGCTTCCCAAGTGGCGCTGGAGTAGGTGGCCAGGGCGTGGGTCTTCGGTTGTTTGTCTTCGCCACCGGTGCAGCCAGCGAGCACGGCCACAATCGGAAGCGTCCAGGCCAGGGGGTGACACCAGGCCTTGAAACGGCTGTTCATGGAATATTTCCTTTGCCGGTTGCCTGAGCGTCGTGTGCACTCATGCAACCCGTATTGATAATAGGGGTATTGGTGTTTGCCGGTGACGCGAGGATACTGGCCCCCGTTTTCCGTGACCTGAAGCCACCATGACTCTTAAAAGACTTTCTGTTGTATTGCTGGCCTGCCTGACGCTTTGCGCTTGTGGCGGCGTCGATCCCAACTCGCCCCTCGGTCAGCGCAAGGCCATTTTCAAGCAGATGCTCAAGACCGGTGAAGACCTGGGTGGCATGTTGCGTGGCCGCATTGCGTTCGATGGCCCCAAATTCGCCGACGGCGCGGTGAAACTCGATGCGCTGTCCCATGAGCCATGGAAACATTTCCCGCAGGTGCGTGAAGAAGACCACACCAGTGCCAAGAATGATGTCTGGGAGAAGCAGGCACGCTTTGAGCAAATGGCTCGCAGTCTTGAAGCGGCCACGGGCGAGCTGGTGATCGCCAGTCAGGTTCAACCCTACAAGGCCAGTAACCTGGGGCCGGCGGTACAGAAGGTCGAAGATGCCTGCAGTGCGTGCCATAAAGAATTTCGGGATCATTGATCAACGATACCCGGTCTGATGTCTTCGCGAGCAGGGGCATGCGGTCAACTGTGGGGGTGAGCCTGCTCGCGAAGGCGGATTTTGCAGCACCAGGGATTGCCGATCTTTACCTGTTCTTATTTATCCAGCTCGTCCACCGCTTCCTGCAATTCCTTGCGGGACTCGGCGAGTTTGTCCTTGCGCTTGTTGATCTTCTCGGGGTCGCCTTGTTTCATGGCTTTATCAAGGTCGGCCTGACGCTTGCTGACTTCGTGCTTGGCGTCGAGCACCTTGTTTTCCCGTTCTTTCTTCAGCGAGGCATCAGTGCAATTGGCGCTGACTTCGCTCAAGGCTTTCTCCAGGCCAGCCTGCTGGTCGGCATTGCCGTGGGATTTGGCCAGTTCGATCTGATTGATGATGCCTTGTTTCTTGGCGGCGCAGCCGGTCAGGCCTGGGGCGTCTTCGACGGCCATCAATGGAGTGGCCATAACGCTGCAAAGGGTCAACAGGACCAGTGGTGGAAGAAATTTCATAAAAGCTCCAGGTGAAAAGGCATACGTGTCGATGCAGCGATGGCACGTTTGAGCCCATCGGGACTTCAGGGTTCCCGGGCGCATGGGCATCACCGGGGCTAAAGCTAAAAACCGTCTATGGCAGCCCGGCGAAGTGTTTCACTCAGCGCCACGACCTGCGGATCGCGAAAAAATGCGCTTAATTGTGCGGCGCGTCCTGGTCCGATGTCGGGTTGGGCCTGCCATTGCTCGATGTCTCGTTGTGCCAGCTCCTGCCATGAGTCGCCCAGGTGTGCCTGGCCGATCGGCGGCATACCCAGGGCTTTGAGCCAGCGGGCGAGTGGGCGTTGCCGGGCATTGTCGAAACTGCTGGCCAGCCGAGTAGCGCTGCGCTCGCCGAAACCGTCAATGTTAGCAAGCTCTTGGGCATCGAGGGTCAACCAATCCAACAGGCCGTTCAGGTGACCTGTTTCAAGAAGTTTTTCCCATGTGCCGGGGCCGACATGGGGCAGGTCCAATCCGTGTTTGCCGCTGAGCCATGTCAGGCGTGCGAGAAACTGGCTTTGGCATCCCGGCGTCGGCTGCCAGCAGCTCAATGGGTGAAAGTCGGCAGCCAGCGGTACGTTCATCTCAGGGCGCTCGGTATTGCGCAGCACAACGCCATCGAGCCTGGGAATGGTCAGGCCGGCCAGGCTGATGGCGACCTGGTCGCCCGCTCGGATATCCAGCGTTTGCCAGCGTTGCAAGGAGCTCACGCTGACGCGCTTGATCTGCTGGTCATCGAGCGTCACCGGGATCAACTCCAGCACGGGGGTGATCCGTCCCGTGCGACCAATCTTGAAATGAACTTTTCGTACCTCGGCCAGTGCCTGGGCAAAGGGATACTTCCAGGCAACGATCCAGTATGGCGCTTTTGCCTGCCAGCGTTCGGCGGGCGGGCGCTGCTCTTGGCGCAGGACAATCCCGTCGCTGGCAAACGGCAGGGGCGAGCGATACCAGTGATCACGCCAGTACTCGACTTCGGCTATTGAACTGATGGCCTGGGTGTACTGTGCGGAACTGGAAAAACCGAGTTTTTCCAGTTCCGCGATACGGGCCGGCAAGCTCGTCGGACCGTGGGGCCATTCCCAGGCAAACAGGCCGATCCCCTCGGACTGCTCGACGCTCAATGTCTTGCGGGCCATCAACCCGGCTACCGTGCCGCGGGCGTTCAGGCTGCCGGCGATGGCTTGTACATGGTCAGCGAGGCGCCAGTAGAGCTCGCCCTGTACCACCAGGTCCCGTGGCTCGGACAGGCGTTGAGGAATGGCGCCGACCTGGCGGGCCGAGTCGGTCCAGTCCTGACCATGCACACCATCGCCGCGACTGATCGCCTGGACCAGCAGGCCATTGCGGTAGACCAGGGTCACCGCCACGCCGTCGACCTTGGGCTGGGCCCAGACCTGAGTTCGACCCCGCAGCCAATGCTCGACGGCACCCGCATCTGGCAGTTTTTCCAGGCCGGTATGCGGCACTGGATGGGCCAGCGGACCGCTCGCGGTGCGCAATGGATCGATGGCCGAACCGGGGCTGAAGCATTGGCGCCATTGGCTCAGGCGCGCGAAGGACTGATCGTACAGTTCGTCGGCGATCAGCGAACGACCTTCGCGGTGATAGCTGTCATCCCAGAGGTCGATCTGTTTTTGCAGGGCGGCGAGTTCTTGCGCGGCACGAGTCGGCGGCCAGGCCGGGCATTCGCCAGCAACAGTTTCGAGGCACAGGCAGGTCAGGAGTAAGCCGGTCAGCAGGCGGGGCAGCATAGTGAGCTTCCTTGCTCGATAGAGGTGCCTGAAGGTTAGTCAGCGGCGGGCTGATGGGTGTGCCGCTGTTTTTCGGAGTGTTTCAACCTACTAAGTTTTCACCCATAAAAAAGCCCCGCACGGCGGACCGTGCGGGGCTTCAGGTACCACCGGGAAGTCTTACAGGCCGGCAGCCGTGCGCAGGTGTTCGGCGCGGTCGGTCTTTTCCCAGGTGAAGGTGGTGAAGGTGTCATCACCAACCGTCTTGGTTGCCGGGGTGCGACCGAAGTGGCCGTACGCAGCGGTTTCCTGGTACATCGGGTGCAGCAGGTCAAGCATGGTGGTGATTGCGTAAGGACGCAGGTCGAACACTTCGCGGACCAGCTTGACGATCTTGTCGTCGCTGATCTTGCCGGTGCCGAAGGTGTTCAGCGAGATCGAAGTCGGCTGGGCAACGCCGATGGCGTAGGACACCTGAATCTCGCAGCGCTCGGCCAGGCCGGCGGCAACGATGTTCTTGGCCACGTAACGACCGGCATAGGCAGCCGAGCGGTCAACCTTGGATGGATCTTTGCCGGAGAACGCACCACCACCGTGGCGGGCCATGCCACCGTAGCTGTCGACAATGATCTTGCGGCCGGTCAGGCCACAATCGCCCACCGGGCCACCGATGATGAACTGGCCGGTCGGGTTGATGTGGAACTGAGTGTCCTTGGACAGCAGTTCGGCAGGCAGCACGTGCTTGACGATCAGCTCCATCACGCCTTCGCGCAGGTCTGCGTACGACACTTCCGGGTTGTGCTGGGTCGACAGGACAACCGCGTCGATGCCGACAACCTTGCCGTTTTCGTAGCGGCAGGTCACTTGCGACTTGGCGTCCGGACGCAGCCAAGGCAGCAGGCCGGATTTACGGGCTTCGGCCTGGCGTTTCACCAGCTGGTGCGAGAACGTGATCGGTGCAGGCATCAGCACGTCGGTTTCGTTGCTGGCGTAGCCGAACATCAGGCCCTGGTCGCCGGCGCCCTGATCTTCAGGCTTGGCACGGTCGACGCCCTGGTTGATGTCAGGGGACTGCTTGCCGATGATGTTCATTACGCCGCAGGTCGCACCGTCGAAGCCGACGTTGGAGCTGGTGTAGCCGATGTTGGTGATGACGTCACGAACGATCTGCTCCAGGTCAACCCAGGCCGAGGTGGTGACTTCGCCAGCGATGATCGCCACGCCGGTTTTCACCAGGGTCTCGCACGCCACGCGCGCGAACTTGTCTTCAGCGATGATGGCGTCCAGCACCGCATCAGAAATCTGGTCGGCGATTTTGTCCGGATGCCCTTCAGACACGGACTCGGAGGTGAAAAGGGAGTATTCGCTCATCTCGATGTTTTCCTGAAATTACCGATGGTGAGTGTCGCCAGCCGACCGCTGAAAATGGCGGACCTGAATCTGGAAACCATTACGTAAGCCTACATAGAGGCTTTCTCCGGGGACGAGCCCCGCAGCGGTGGCCCAACGGGCCAGATCGTCCTGTTCAAACCCCAGCCAGAGATCACCGCAGGCCTCCTTGGCCCAACTCTGGTTGTGGCTACATAATTCTGTCACCAGCAGGCTGCCGCCCGGTTGCAGCAAATTGGCCATGTGCTTGAGCGCATCGGCCGGCGCGGCAAAGTGATGCAATACCATGTTCAGTACAACGCAATCGGCCTTGAGACTGACGCCGTTCAGGGCATCGGCCAGTTGCAGGTTAACGTTAGTCAGCGAATCGCGTTCGCACACCTGGCGTGCCAGTTCGAGCATGGCCTGGCTATTGTCCAGTGCCGTGACCTGAGTGAAGCGGCGCGACAGTTCCGGCAGGAATGCACCGTCGCCGGGGCCGACTTCGATCGCCGTGGCAGCGCTGCCGAAGCTCAGCTTGTCGAGCAGGGCCACCACGCTCTCGCGGTACTGTGGCAGGCCAGCGATCAAGTCTTGCTGGGCGCGAAATTTCTCGGCGACCCGTGAGAAAAAGTCCTGGCTGGCCGCCTCGCGTTGCTTGTGAACCTGGGTGATGCGCATTTGCACGTCGACCGGCAAACGCAGGTTATCCACTTCCTCGAGCAATGCCGCGTGCAATTTTCCCCCCGGCAACTCAGTGTGTGGCAGGGCGCGACGGTAGAAAATCGCATTGCCTTCACGGCGGGTCGCTACCAGATCAGCCTGGGCCAGCACCTTGAGGTGATGGCTCATGCCCGATTGGCCGATGCCGAAGATCTGCGCCAGTTCCAGTACGCCGAACGAATCGTTGGTCAAAGCGCGCAAGACATTCAGGCGCAAGGGATCGCCGCCGGCCTTGCACAAGGCCGCCAGCTCATCACAATCGTCCTGGCGAATGGAGGGCGCGCGTAAATTCATAGGCCGGCAGTCTAGTCACGCACCGGAAGCACCGCAAGATCAATATCAAAAAGTTTTGATATTGATCGATAGATGGCACTTCTCAGGAGCTGCTCAACTCTACAAACCGATAGCGGAAAGGTTTCACCCGCCTAATCCGTCGCCAAGCGTTGGAAAAACGCCTTCAGATGACTTTCTGTCATTGCCCCGAGGCGTCCGGGTGAGGGAAAATGCTCGCCTTTTTTCCGTTTCATTTTTATCACTCTCGATTCAGAACCCGCAGGAGAACAGCGATGCCTAGCCGTCGTGAGCGTGCCAACGCCATTCGTGCCCTCAGCATGGATGCCGTGCAAAAAGCCAACAGCGGCCATCCCGGTGCCCCCATGGGTATGGCGGATATCGCCGAGGTGCTTTGGCGCGACTACCTCAAGCACAACCCGAGCAATCCATCGTTCGCCGACCGTGACCGCTTCGTGCTGTCCAATGGCCACGGTTCGATGTTGATCTACTCGCTGCTGCACCTCACCGGCTACGATCTGTCGATCGAAGACCTGAAGCAGTTCCGCCAACTGCACAGCCGTACCCCGGGTCACCCGGAATTCGGCTACACGCCGGGCGTCGAGACCACCACCGGCCCGCTGGGCCAGGGCCTGGCCAATGCCGTGGGCTTTGCCTTGGCTGAAAAAGTCATGGCGGCGCAGTTCAACCGTCCTGGCCACAACATCGTCGATCACCACACCTACGTGTTCCTGGGTGATGGCTGCATGATGGAAGGCATCTCCCACGAAGTCAGCTCCCTTGCCGGTACCCTGGGCCTGGGCAAGCTGATCGCGTTCTACGATGACAACGGTATCTCCATCGACGGCGAAGTCGAAGGCTGGTTCACCGATGACACGCCAAAGCGCTTTGAATCGTACAACTGGCAAGTGATCCGCAACGTCGATGGTCATGATCCGGAAGAGATCAAGATCGCGATCGAGACAGCGCGTAAAAGCCCTCAGCCGACGCTCATCTGCTGCAAGACCACCATCGGCTTCGGTTCGCCGAACAAGCAAGGCAAGGAAGACTGCCACGGCGCCCCGCTGGGTGACGCGGAAATCGCCCTGACCCGTGCGGCGCTGAAGTGGAACCACGGCCCGTTCGAAATCCCGGCCGACATTTATGCCGAGTGGGATGCCAAGGAAGCCGGCCGCGCGGTCGAAGCCGAGTGGGACCAGCGTTTCGCGGCCTACTCCGCGGCGTTCCCGGCCGAAGCCAACGAACTGATCCGTCGTCTGAGCGGCGAACTGCCGGCCGACTTCAGCGAAAAAGCCGATGCCTACATCGCCGAAGTGGCTGCCAAGGGCGAAACCATCGCCAGCCGTAAAGCCAGCCAGAACGCCCTGAACGCGTTCGGCCCGCTGCTGCCTGAGTTCCTCGGCGGTTCGGCTGACCTGGCCGGTTCCAACCTGACCCTGTGGAAAGGCTGCAAAGGTGTCACCGCTGAAGACGCCAGCGGCAACTACATGTACTACGGCGTGCGCGAATTCGGCATGACCGCGATCATGAACGGGGTTGCCCTGCACGGCGGCCTGGTGCCTTACGGCGCGACCTTCCTGATGTTCATGGAATACGCCCGCAACGCGGTGCGCATGTCGGCCCTGATGAAGCAGCGCGTGATCCACGTCTACACCCACGACTCCATCGGTCTGGGCGAAGACGGCCCGACTCACCAGCCAATCGAGCAACTGGCCAGCCTGCGCTGCACGCCAAACCTCGACACCTGGCGTCCGGCCGATGCCGTTGAATCGGCGGTGTGCTGGAAGTATGCACTGGAGCGTAAAGACGGTCCTTCGGCCCTGATCTTCTCGCGTCAGAACCTGCAGCACCAGACCCGCAATGCCCTGCAGGTCGCCGACATCAGCCGCGGTGGCTACGTGTTGAAGGACTGCGCAGGCGAGCCTGAGCTGATCCTGATCGCTACTGGTTCGGAAGTCGGCCTGGCCGTTCAGGCGTACGACAAGCTGACTGAGCAGGGCCGCAAGGTGCGCGTGGTTTCCATGCCTTGCACCAGCGTGTTCGACGCTCAGGACGCTGGCTACAAGCAATCGGTCCTGCCGCTGCAGGTCAGCGCCCGTATCGCCATCGAAGCTTCCATTGCCGACTACTGGTACAAGTATGTCGGCCTGGAAGGTCGCGTGATCGGCATGACCACCTACGGCGAGTCGGCGCCTGCGCCTGCCTTGTTCGAAGAGTTCGGCTTCACCCTGGAAAACATCCTGGGTCAGGCTGAAGAGCTGCTGGAAGACTAAGCACAGCGCGGCGGTCTAATGACCGCCGCGAACCCTTGTAGGAGCGAGCATGCTCGCGATGGTCGTTAACGATAACGCTGGCTGTCTGGATGAACGCGTTGTCCTGAAGTCCATCGCGAGCATGCTCGCTCCTACAGGTGGGGTGTGTTGTTAAAGAGATTTCGTCTGACTGCGTCTATCGAGAACCCCCATGCCTCAACCGCGTCCCTACAAAGTTGCACTCAACGGCTACGGCCGGATTGGTCGTTGCGTATTGCGTGCGTTGTTTGAACGAGGCGATAAGGCCGGGTTCGAGATTGTCGCGATCAACGATCTGGCCGACATGGCCAGCATCGAATACCTGACACGCTTCGACTCCACCCACGGGCGCTTTCCCGGTGAGGTCAGGGTCGATGGCGATTGTCTGCATATTAATGGCGACTGCGTGAAGGTCCTGCGCAGTGCTACTCCCGAAGGCATCGATTGGGCGTCGTTGGGCGTCGATCTGGTGCTGGAATGCTCCGGCGCTTACCACACCCGCGAGGACGGCCAACGGTTCCTCGACGCTGGCGCTCCGCGCGTATTGTTTTCCCAGCCGATGGCCAGCGAGGCGGATGTCGACGCCACTATCGTCTACGGCGTGAACCAGGATTGCCTGACGGGCGATGAGTTGCTGGTGTCCAACGCTTCTTGCACGACTAACTGCGGCGTGCCGTTGTTGCGATTGCTGGATCAGGCCATCGGGCTCGAGTACGTGTCGATTACCACCATCCATTCGGCAATGAACGACCAGCCAGTGATCGACGCCTATCATCACGAAGACCTGCGCCGCACCCGTTCGGCGTTTCAGTCGGTGATTCCGGTGTCCACTGGTCTGGCGCGCGGCATTGAACGCTTGCTGCCGGAACTTGCCGGGCGAATTCAGGCCAAAGCCGTACGCGTGCCGACGGTTAACGTGTCTTGCCTCGACATCACGATGCAGACCGTGAGCGACACCGACGCCACCGAGGTCAACCGGATCCTGCGCGAGGCTGCCACCCGCGGCCCGCTCAAAGGCCTTCTGGCCTACACCGAGTTGCCCCATGCAAGTTGTGATTTCAACCACGACCCACATTCGGCGATCGTCGATGCCAGTCAGACTCGAGTTTCCGGCCCAAGGCTGGTGAACATCCTGGCCTGGTTCGACAACGAATGGGGTTTTGCCAACCGAATGCTGGATGTTGCGGAACACTATCTGCACACAGCCTCAAAAAAACCTGCTCTCTAAGAACAGCTACTCAGGAAATGCGACCCATGACCGTGTTGAAGATGTCCGACCTCGATCTGCAAGGTAAGCGCGTACTGATTCGCGAAGACCTCAACGTCCCAGTCAAGGACGGTGTAGTCACCAGCGATGCGCGAATCCTGGCTTCGCTGCCGACCATCAAGCTGGCCCTGGAAAAAGGCGCGGCCGTGATGGTCTGCTCGCACCTTGGCCGTCCGACCGAAGGCGAATTTTCCGCCGAGAACAGCCTCAAGCCAGTGGCAGACTACCTGAGCAAGGCTCTGGGCCGCGAAGTGCCGCTGGTGGCTGATTACCTCGACGGCGTCGACGTGAAAGCCGGCGACATCGTGCTGTTTGAAAACGTGCGCTTCAACAAGGGCGAAAAGAAAAACGCGGACGAGCTGGCCAAGCAGTACGCGGCTCTGTGCGATGTGTTCGTGATGGACGCCTTCGGCACCGCGCACCGTGCCGAGGGTTCGACCCACGGCGTGGCCAAGTTCGCCAAGGTTGCCGCCGCGGGCCCACTGCTCGCCGCCGAACTGGACGCGCTGGGCAAGGCCCTGGGCGCACCGGCCCAGCCGATGGCCGCGATCGTTGCCGGTTCCAAGGTATCGACCAAGCTTGACGTTCTTAACAGCCTGAGTCAGATCTGCGACCAGCTGATTGTCGGCGGCGGTATCGCTAACACTTTCCTGGCGGCGGCTGGTCACCCGGTCGGCAAATCGCTGTACGAGCCGGACCTGCTGGACACCGCCCGCGCCATTGCCGCCAAAGTCAGCGTGCCGCTGCCGGTGGACGTGGTGGTTGCCAAGGAATTCGCTGAAAGCGCGACGGCTACTGTCAAGTTGATCGCCGATGTTGCCGATGACGACATGATTCTCGATATTGGCCCGCAGACGGCGGCGAACTTCGCCGAACTGCTGAAGTCATCCAAGACTATCCTGTGGAACGGTCCGGTTGGCGTGTTTGAATTCGACCAGTTCGGTAACGGCACCAAAGTGCTGGCCCAGGCCATCGCTGACAGTGCCGCATTCTCCATTGCTGGCGGCGGCGACACCCTGGCGGCCATCGATAAATATGGCGTTGCCGAGCAAATCTCCTACATTTCTACCGGTGGCGGCGCGTTCCTGGAGTTCGTCGAAGGCAAGGTGTTGCCAGCCGTTGAAGTCCTGGAAAGCCGGGCCAAGGCCTGAGGGTCGCCCGTTTGACCAGGCAAGGGAGTGTTGACATGGTCAAGACCTTAGCGCTGTTGATCGTAGCGGGATTGCTGGCGGCTTGTGGGAGTAATCCCAAGGCTACGTCGGAACCCGCGCCGTCGGCGCCCCAGAACGGTTGCTATCAAGCCGACTGGCAGGCAGAAACCAATCCGGTGCTCAACAAGCGTTCCGGGCCTGACGGCCTGGACAAATACGAGACACAGGCTCCCGCCAAGGAACATGGTTGTCCTTGACGGGTCTGACTCTTTACTCAGCGCTGGCGGTGTCTGCCGTCAGTCGAGGGACACGGATGAAAGGCTTTATCGCCATTACGGCGTTGGTGTTGCTGGGCGGGTGCGCGAACTGGAACCCGTTCCAGTCGTCCACCCCTGCGGATGACTGGACTACCTGGACCTGCGACAGCCAGGCCAAGGTGGTTTGGCGCTACACCGACGACAGCCGCCAGGAAGTCGACGTGCGCCTGGGCGGAGCCGATCAGGTTCATCGCCTCAAGCAGGAGCCAGGCGCGTCGGGTTCGCTGTACAGCGACAACATGCTGGCGTTTCACATGAAAGGTGAGGAAGGCCTGGTTTACTGGGTCGCCACCAATGATTTGATTGGCCGCGGTTGTAAGGCGCAATAAACGGACTGTGCTGTACCTGTAGGAGCGGCGTTGAGATTGATGTAACACCGAATTCGCAGCCCGGGACCAACCCCCGATCTGCAATAACTTGAATAGCCGCCGCCGCTACGGCAGGCTGGCACGATTAACGACCCAAACCGGGAGAGAGACACACAATGGCACTTATCAGCATGCGCCAGATGCTGGACCACGCAGCCGAGTTCGGCTACGGCGTTCCAGCCTTCAACGTCAACAACCTTGAGCAGATGCGCGCCATCATGGAAGCCGCTGACAAGACTGACTCCCCGGTGATCGTCCAGGCTTCGGCCGGTGCTCGCAAATACGCCGGCGCACCGTTCCTGCGTCACCTGATCCTGGCGGCCATCGAAGAATTCCCGCACATCCCGGTGTGCATGCACCAGGACCACGGCACCAGCCCTGACGTCTGCCAGCGTTCCATCCAACTGGGCTTCAGCTCGGTGATGATGGACGGCTCCCTTGGCGAAGACGGCAAGACCCCGACCGACTACGACTACAACGTACGCGTTACTCAACAAACCGTGGCCATGGCTCACGCCTGCGGCGTATCGGTAGAAGGCGAGCTGGGCTGCCTGGGTTCGCTGGAAACCGGCATGGCCGGTGAAGAAGACGGAATCGGCGCCGAAGGCGTTCTGGACCATAGCCAGATGCTGACCGACCCGGAAGAAGCCGCTGACTTCGTCAAGCGCACCCAGGTCGATGCCCTGGCCATCGCCATCGGCACCAGCCACGGCGCCTACAAGTTCACCAAACCGCCTACCGGCGATGTATTGGCGATCGACCGCATCAAAGAGATCCACAAGCGCATTCCGAACACTCACCTGGTGATGCACGGCTCGTCTTCGGTTCCGCAAGAGTGGCTGGCGATCATCAACCAGTACGGCGGCGACATTAAAGAGACCTACGGCGTACCGGTTGAGGAAATCGTCGAGGGCATCAAGCACGGCGTGCGCAAGGTCAATATCGACACCGACCTGCGCCTGGCGTCCACCGGTGCGATGCGTCGCCTGATGGCCACCAACCCGAGCGAATTCGACCCACGTAAATTCTTCGGCGCCACCGTGACTGCCATGCGCGACGTGTGCATCGCCCGTTACGAAGCCTTCGGTACCGCAGGCAACGCTTCGAAGATCAAGCCGATCTCCCTGGAAGGGATGTATCAGCGTTATCTGAAAGGTGAGTTGAACGCCAAGGTTAACTAAGTCTTCAGTTTGGTAGCGCCTCGCAAGCTTCCTTGAATGACTGGCGGTTGACAAAAAATGCCCTTGTCGCAAAGACAAGGGCATTTTTTATGTTCGTTGAAAGTTTCTTGCAATTTCGTAATCTTATATTTCGTAGTTTCTCGGTTATATATTTTAGTAATTATTAATGTTGTTGAGTTTTGAAATAACCTGTCAAAACTGAGGGTGGACAAGTTTTTCTTTAGTGTTCAGTATCTGGGTTCAATTCAATGTGTGGAGTTTAAAAATTGAACTACTTAAGTTTTGATACTAATAATAGTAAGAAACACTTTTGGAGCCGTGGAGTGGTTTCACTGGGCCTTCTGGGTGTTATTGCCTTTGCTGGTAATGTAAATGCGGCTGATGAAATGTGCCCACAGGTCAGTCAAATCATGGCGCAGTCAATTACTCCGGAGCGCGGTTTTACCTATGCAGCCAATGCCATCAGAGGGGGCTGGAAAGGTGAGAATCCGGCCGCGACTGAGTCATATCTGGATAAAGTGAAGTTCACCTCGGCAGCCATTCGGCAAACTACTGATAACGGTAACCCGGTGTATTTTGTTGCCTGTGATTACGAGGGCGAAGGTAAGGCAGGTGTGAGGATGTCGCAGCGCATTCCTGCGCCAGCCAAGCCAGTCGGTAATGACTGGAAAGATAACTTCTGTTCTGCTGGTGTAAGCCAGTGTGCTTTCAAGTTTGATTGAATGAAAGAATAACTCAAAGTCAGCTAAAAGCCTTGATTGTTCAGGCTTTTAGTTGTTTAAGCTGAAGCTCGAGTCTTGGGGCTACCGATTATCGAACGACCAGGAATTTCGGGTTGGCGGCGCCCCACATCGTGTATACCTCGGCCAGCTACCGGCAGGCGCTGGCCGTCGATCAGGACGATGCCTTTGCAAGTCGTGTTCACTTATCGTGGTCAATAATTCAGGATGCTGTACGGGGTTCTTTCTCAAAGAGCGGGTTTTCTGAAAAATTCTATGTCAAGTATGTAGAGCGACTGGGTATGAGGGTCGCTATATACGCGTTTTCCCTTGAGGGATTCATAACGCCGATTGATGGCTTCGAGGATGAAGTATCCAGAGCGCGCGTTGTGGTCACGAGTGTTTGACCCGGCAAAGTAAATGTCGGTTTGAATGCCGTTCGCATTTCTGAAGCGATAGTCCCCGACCAGACCGTATTCGATCACGCCAATACGTAGAGTACCTGTCATGGCGCCGCTTCTGTCCGTGCTGGAAGTGATGTTCAGTTCGTAGGTTGTTCTCGCTTTATCCGTAGCATTATAAACGGCAGTGATGCGGCCCAGCAGGCTGATGTCTTCCTTGGCACTCATGGAGTCTGTTCCTTGGGGTAATCTGCAGAAGGAAAACGGTAATGGGTTGCCAGCCAAGAATAATTTGCAGATGGCGAATTTCCACCTGTTATAAATGACAGTTACTTATTCGAATTTATTGTGTTATGTGAATTTTTAGCAATAAGAACTCCCGTTTGTGCAGAATGCGTCGATTCCCCTTCGAGTTTCACGCCAGTGGCGACTGTAAATGTTAATTCAATCTGTATTTGCTGTTATTGCGAAATCGTCTATTAGACTGTCATTTTGCACAGGTGATTTTGGAATGGGGTAGCCCTACTCTCGTTTGGGTGAAAAACTTAATCTGCACGAATCGAAATGAGGGGTGGATATGCGGATTAAACTTGAGCAGCTTTTTGAGGAAAATATAATCAAGACAGTAATGGTGGAGGTTTATGTTTAAGAGCGAATTTTATCCCGAGGTTCATTCCCGCGTGAGCGGAAATGAAACAATGGGAAGTGCTTTTTACTTATCGTGATCGATATCGAGTTTGCTGAATGTCACCTTACCGCCCTCTGTGGTGTATCCCGTGTTGTCCTGCACATACACCCCGGCCTTGAAGTACAGCGGTTTGACTCGCCAGGTCTGGCTGATGTTGGTGTCCCATTGGTAACCCGCGGCGCTGACCCCCAGCGCGCCGCCAGGACTGAGGTGAATGAGGTAGGAAAACTCCTGGTCCAGTTTCACGCCGGAGGCGACAGTGATTACCCGACCTTCGTCGTCATCGGGGTGCATGCGTACTTTGGCGACGATGTTGCCGCTCTTAGTGCTGGTCGTATATTGGTACTCGACCTTGACCAGAGGCTTCTGGCTTTGGTAGGCGTGGATCTGACCAATGACGATCTTTCCAGAGCTCGGCACCTGGTTCACCGCCAGGGTGGCACGCAGGAAGTTGTCGGCATTGGGGTAGTACCAGTTTTTCAGGGTGCCGTTGCTGTAGGTTTCCCGTAGTTCGGTACGTGGGTATTTGGCATTTTCGGTGCGCGTGCCAGTCACCGGGGTCCAGAAAATCAGTGTGCCGGTGTCGGAATGGAAGTATTGATCCTTGAAGCCATCTACCAGTTTGGATGTTTCAACGGTGTAGGGCGGGCTGCCGACGGGAACGCTGAGGTTCCAGGTTGCGAGATCGATCATAGTCAAAAGCTTCCACGAATTCATACTGCACGGGCGTGCCAAACGCTCTGGCACGCACTTTTTTGGGCGGCCTTTATAAGCGCAGTGAACTATTTTGTTAACGCCCATTGGGCAGGTTTTTGGCGTCAACATCCTGTCGAAATGCCATCCCTCCCGGTTTTGGCGGGCTGTAGCGCCGACCGTTAGTCGGCTAAATCTGCATCGGCCGAGTGATGGCGCACTGACACCTACTGCTTTCACTGATCACCGTCTAGAGTGAAGGCACAGTATCTGTCCGGTTTTCACGAGAAGTCGGCCTGACTTCCAGACCTAGAGAAGCAGCATGGAATGCGCGCACCCAATGCCAGCTGAAGGCCATTCAACCCTGTTGATCGTCGATGACTACCCTGAAAACTTGGTCAGCATGCGCGCATTGCTGCAGCGCCAGGATTGGCAGGTCATCACCGCTGCCTCCGGTTTCGAGGCGCTCGGGCTGTTGCTTGAGCACGATATCGACCTGGTGTTGCTGGACGTTCAAATGCCGGGCATGGACGGTTTCGAAGTGGCGCGCCTGATGCGCGGCAGCCAACGGACGCGCCTGACGCCGATCATTTTCCTGACCGCCAATGAACAGTCCCAGGACGCCGTGATCAAGGGTTACGCCAGTGGCGCAGTGGATTACCTGTTCAAGCCCTTCGACCCGCAGATTCTCAAACCCAAGGTCCAGGCGCTGCTCGAACATCAGCGTAATCGCCGGGCCTTGCAGCGACTGAGTCATGACCTGGAGGCCGCTCGCGCGTTTAACGCCTCGGTGCTGGACAACGCCGCCGAAGGCATTCTGGTCGTTGGCGAGGACGGCCTGATTCGTTTTGCCAACCCGGCGATGTCGCGGTTGCTCAGTGCTACGGTGCAGGAGCTGGAGGGCAGGGAGTTCCTGGATTTCCTGCAAAAACCACACATACCGGTGTGGGCCGATTCTGACGTGTTGAGCGGTTACAAGCGCGGCGAGACCTTGCGCCTGCACGACGCTTTGCTGCGTACCGCCCCCGGGCAACAGGTGCCGGTGGCACTGTCTTGCGCGCCACTGCCCTCTGACCAGCACGCGATGGTCGTGACAGTGTTGGACATGTCGGTGGTGCGCCACCTGCACCAGCAACTCGAATTCCAGGCGGTCACCGATCCGCTGACCGGGCTGCTCAACCGTCGCGGCTTCTACCAGACCGTGGAAAATCTGCTGTTGCGCGGCGAGCGCTCGGACAGCGCATGGGTCCTGCTGTACCTGGACCTCGATGGCTTTAAACGGGTTAACGATTCTCTCGGTCACGATGCAGGCGACCGGGTTCTTCGTTGGGTGTCAGAACAGTTGAAGGCCTGTCTGCGCCCGTTCGATATCCTGGCACGCATGGGGGGCGATGAGTTCACGGCGCTGCTGGACCTGGAATTTCCTGAACAGGCGGCAAAAATTGCGGAAAAACTCATCGAACGGGTATCGATCTGCCAGCAAATCGACGGTATGGATATCGTCCTTGGTGCCAGTATTGGTATTGCCACCTTTCCCGATTGTGGTGCCAATCTCGACGGTTTGATGCGTGCGTCCGATATTGCCATGTACGAGGCCAAGCGCGCCGGTCGTCAACAGTATCGGTTTTACGATCACGAAATGAACGGTCGGGCACGATCGCGCCTGATGCTCGAAGAAAGCGTACGCACGGCCATCGAAAACCGTGATTTCAATCTCGTGTATCAACCGCAGGTGGCTGTTGCCGATGGGCGAACTCGCGGGTTCGAAGCGTTGCTGCGTTGGCAGCACCCGAGCGTCGGCGACGTTCCGCCAGGATTGTTTTTGCCGCTGCTGGAAGAAGCGCGATTGATCAGTCGCCTGGGCAGCTGGATTTACCAGAACAGTGCCGGGCAGCGTAAAGCCTGGGAGGCTCTGTTTGGCGAGGATCTGGTGGTGAGCGTCAGTTTGAGCAGCACTCAGTTTGCCATGCCCAATCTGGTCACCGAATTGCGCCAGGTCGTGGAGCGCCATGGCTTGAAGCCGCGTCATCTGGAAGTCGAAGTGACGGAAGCGGCCCTGATGCACAACCCTGACGAAACCCGCAAACAGCTGCGTTTGCTGCGCAATCTGGGGGTGCGGGTGGCGCTGGATGATTTCGGTTCAGGCCCGTGTTCTTTATCCCACTTGCGCGATCTGGAGATGGATACGCTGAAGCTTGACCGCCATCTGATCAGCCGTATTCCTGAGTCTTCAAGGGATGCGGCTCTGGTGCGTAATGTGATCGACCTGTGCAAAGAGTACGGGATGCTGGTGATTGCCGAGGGGGTCGAAACCATGGCGCAATACCAGTGGCTGCAGGCCAATGGTTGTGAATATGTGCAAGGTTTCCTGGTAGCCCGGCCGATGATGGCCGAAGACACCGAAAGCTTTATGCAGCCCTTCGACTGGGGCGCGCTGACTCGCTGAATTCGCTACACTGGCTACCTTTTGCTGATTTGCGTTGCTGCTCCGATGACCGCGTTGAAGTACCTCCAGGCCTATCCGGCTACTTTGCAGGACCAAGTGCGCCAGTTGATCGCCGAAGGCCGGCTGGGCGATTACCTGAACCAACGCTATCCGCAAAAGCATGCGGTGCAGAGCGACAAAGCGCTGTATGCCTACGCGCTGGACCTCAAGCAGGAATACCTGCGTAACGCCCCCTCCATCGACAAAGTGCTCTTCGACAACCGTCTGGACCTGACCCATCGTGCACTTGGCCTGCACACCACGATCTCCCGGGTGCAAGGTGGCAAGCTCAAGGCCAAGAAAGAAATCCGCATTGCCTCATTGTTCAAGGAGGCGCCGGCGGAATTTCTTAAAATGATCGTGGTGCATGAACTGGCGCACTTCAAGGAGTCCGACCACAACAAGGCATTCTACAAGTTGTGCGAGCACATGTTGCCCGGGTATCACCAGGTGGAATTCGATGTTCGGGTGTACCTGACCTGGCGGGATATGCCGGTGGCTACAGGCGTGTAGGATCTGCCGCAGGTTCGGGCCGCGATCGGACGATCTTTTGATCTTAACAGGAGCAAACGTGACAGACGTAAGCAAGACCAAGAGCAGCTTCTACCGCCGCCTGTACGTGGCATACCTGATCGACAGCGGCCTGGCCAGCAGCGTTCCGGCATTGACCGAAGTCACCGGGATGCCCCGGCGGACAGCCCAGGACACCATCGCCGCCCTGGCGGATCTGGATATCGTTTGCGAGTTCGAACAGGAAGAAGGCGCGCGCAACCACGCCGGGCGCTATCGGATTCGCGGGTGGGGAGCAATCGATCGCGGCTGGATCGAGCGTAACCTTCGGCAGATCAAGGCGGTGCTGGAGTATCCCTGAGTTTCTACGGTGTTTGATCTGACGCCTTCGCGAGCAAGCCCGCTCCCACAGTAGATCTTCGGCATGACAAAGATCTGTGGGCCTGCTCGCGAAAGGAGCCCTTACGAACGACGCATACCGATATGTGGAATCCCGTCCTCGACATACACCTCGCCCGCGACTTCAAACCCGTACCGCCCGTAATACCCCTGCAAATGCACCTGGGCCGAGAGATAGACCGGCATCTCAGGCCAACGCTTCTCAATCTGCTTCAGCGCCTGGGCCATCATTTCATGACCCAGCCCGGTGCCTCGCGCCTGTGGCGCAATGATCACGCGGCCGATTACGACATCGCCGCCCTGTAGCTCGGGATCGAGCAGGCGCAGGTAGGCCACCAGCCGATCTTCGTCCCAGGCCATCAAATGACAGGTGTCGCCCTCCAGGTCCTGGCCATCGATGTCCTGATAAATGCATTTCTGCTCCACGACGAACACCTCGGCGCGCAGTTGCAAAATGGCATACAGCTGCTCTTTGCCCAGATCGCTGTGGTGTTTGCAGACCCAGTTGATTGTCATGTGCCGATTCCCTGAAAACGTCCTTGTGATACTAGGCGCCTGGACGATAGATGTCTCCATGGCGTAGTAATCTGTGACAAAGACCAAAATGCCATCATTCATTTATCGCGGTGCTGTCTTCTTTGTGTAATCTGAAACGGAGCGATGTGCAGTGCTGCAACGAGCTGACATCGAGTGCCTGGGGGTGCCGGTACGGAGTCTTGGCGTTTTCGCTGAAAACATGTCGGGCAGCCGCCCGCTAAGGATTTTCTGGCATGCCGCGATTGCATCGAGCCTTTGCCTTGTTTGGATTGCTGTTGCTGACTAACGCGGTGGCAGCAGAAAAGTTGCGGCTGGTGGCGGACGCCTGGCCTCCTTTCACCGACGCCACGTTGTACAACGGTGGGTTGGCCACGGATATTGTCAGTACCGCCTTGGCCCGAGCCGGCTATGCCAGTGATTTCGAGCAGGTGCCTTGGGCGCGGGCGCTGCTGGGGGTGGGCGAGGGTCGCTATGACGTTCTGGTCAATGCCTGGTTCGATGAGGAACGCACACGGCTCGGCCAGTTTTCGGGCGAGTACCTGATCAATCGCGTGCGTTTTCTCAAGCGTAAGGATGTACCCATCGAATTCAGCAATTTGCAGCAGCTATACACCTATCCGATTTCGGTGGTGCGTGGCTACGCCTATTCTCAAGCCTTCGATCAAGATGTTTCATTGCAGAAGATTCCGGTACATAACTTCGCCATGGCCGTACGCATGGTTGCTGCCGACAGGGTCAAGTTGACCCTGGAAGACGAATACGTCGCTCGTTACTACCTGGCCCGCGAATCTCCCAAAGTCCGTAACGCCGTGGAGTTCTTGCCCAAACCGCTGAGCGAGAACGGCCTGCACATTTTGGTCAGCCTGAAGAATCCGCAGCATGAGCAGATTGTCGCCGGTTTTGACCGCGCCATTGCGGCAATGAAGGCCGACGGCAGTTATGCGCGGCTGATGAAGCGACACGGCATGTAGGCGGTGGCTGTTGGTCCGGGCACCACCGCTCTCAATCTTCGCTGGTGTCCTTGATCAAATGCGCCGCCAGCGTACGCAATGGCCCCAACTGCCGGCAGATCAACGCCAGTTGCGTCTGCACCAATCGCTGGCCCTCGTCGATTTCATCGGGCATCTGCTCGAGCGTATTGGCCAACGCTTCCTCCTCATCGCTCTGAATGGCAATGGCGGATTTACTCGCCAGGCCTTGGGCAATTTCATCGATGCTGGCGGCCAGTTTCACTCCCGCGCCTTCGATCAGGTGTTCGCGTACATCCTGCGGTAATTGGGTTTCCCGATGCGCGCCCAGCCCGGACAAATAACTGAGCAAGGTGTGCGACAACACCAGGAAGCGGAACCCGACATCCGCTTCCTTACGGAAATGTCCCGGCTCCATCAGCATGTTGGCCAGGGTAGTCGACAGCGCCGCATCGGCGTTGTGAGCGTTGCGCCGCGCCAGGCGATACGCCAGGTCGTCGCTTTTGCCAGCGGCGTATTGCTGCATGATCTGGCGCAGGTAGATGCTGTTGCAGGTCAGGGTGTTGGCCAGCACTTTGTTCAGGCGACGACCCTGCCAGTCCGGGAGGAACAGGAACACCGCCAACCCGGCGATCAGGCTGCCGAGCAGGGTATCGAACAGGCGTGGCAGGAGCAGCCCGTAGCCGTCGCCCACCTGGTTGAAGCAGAACAGCACCATCAGGGTGATCGCCGCCGTCGCCAAGGTGTAGCGCGTGGTGCGGTTGGTAAAGAACACTACCCCGGCGGCAATCGCGAAACTCGACTGGATCAGCGGGTTCGGGAACAGGTCGAACAGGGCCCAGGCCAGGGTCAGGCCGATCGCGGTGCCGATGATCCGCTGGCCGAGCTTGCGCCGGGTTGCACCGTAGTTCGGTTGGCAAACAAACAGCGTCGTGAGGATGATCCAGTAACCCTGGGACGGGTGGATCAAGTGCACCATGGCGTAGCCGATGCTCAAGGCCAGGGGCAGGCGCAGGGCATGGCGGAACAGCAGCGAGGTCGGCGTCAGCTGTGTGCGCAAGCGTACCCAGACATCCTTTAGATTGCGCGGCGAGCGGTCGAGCAGGCTGCTGTCGGTGGCGTCGGCAAGGGTGTCGGGGTTGCTGGCATCGCTGAGCAGGCGGTCAAGTGTGGCCAGGTTCGCAGCCAGTGCCCGCAGTGAGCGCAACAGCCCGCGCCAGGCAGGATTGCTCTGAATGCGCAGGTGTTCGAGGGAGGCGTGCAGGTCGCCCAGGGCTTCGGCGAAACTCGCGTCATAGGTGAACGGCTGGCGCATCTGGATCGATTCGGCCAGCGCCCGGCAAGCCTTGCCTTGCTGGCGCAACAAGCGCTGGCAGCGGAACAGCACGTCGCTGTGGAAGAATGCATCGGCCAGGGCGTTGTAAGGGTAGTGCGAGGAACTGGCGCGTTCGTGGATGTCCTGGGCCAGGAAGTACAGCTTCAGGTAACGGCTGACTTTCGAGCCCGGTCGACCGTTGCCCACCCGGTGCAGGATGATTTCCTTGGCGGCGTTGAGTGCCGCAACCACGCGGCCGTTCTGCTGGGCCAGCTCCAATCGCCGAGCCTCCACGTCCATCTGCCGGATCGGCTCGAAAAGCGACGACTTCAACTTCAGGTAATAACCCAGCTCCCGGAACAGTTTCGCCAGGCTCTGCTGCACGGGCTGATTGGAAAACAGTGCCTGCCACAACACCGAGAGCAATCCGTACCAGGCGGCACCCGCCACCAGCAGCACCGGCTCATGCCAGAAATCGGTAACCGCGCCGCCGCGCTGATCGACACCGATCATGGTGTAGACCGAAAGAATCAGCGTCGCCGAGGCAATCGCGCCGTAACGCTCGCCAAGGGCGCCGAGCATGGTCAGGGCGAAGGCGGCCAGGGCGAAGGCGATGATAAAGAGTATGGGGTAGGGGAACAGCAGTTCGACCGACAGTGCGGCGACGGCAAAACACACTAGCGTCACCGCCAACGCGTTGAGGCGCCCCTGCCAGCTGTCATCGGTTTCGGCCAGGGCGCTGGCGATAATCCCCAGGAACAACGGGATCAGCAGCCCCATTTCATCCTGATACCAGCACAAGGCCATGGTGCCGGTCAGGGCGATGAATACCCGCACGCTGTAACTGAATTTATCCAGTGCCCAAAGGCGGCGCATAGACTGACGGAGTGAGGTCGATGACATGAAGTGCGAAGGCCTTCCGAGGCAATGACGCTAAATTGAGCCAGTAATGACGCCGACGCAATGGCGGCGATCACATCTGACAGCAAAATCTGTTCCTTTATCGATCAGTACACAGTCAGTGTGGGAGCGAGCCTGCTCGCGAAAGCGGTGGGTCAGCCAACATCAATGGAGGCTGACAGATTGCATTCGCGAGCAGGCTCGCTCCCACAGTTTTGATTCGTGTTTGTCAGACGTACTGCGCAGCCGCGTAACCCGAGGCCCAGGCCCACTGGAAGTTGAAGCCGCCCAGGTGCCCGGTGACGTCCAGCACTTCACCGATGAAATACAGGCCAGGGCTTTTGAGCGATTCCATGGTCTTGGACGACACCTCGTTGGTATCGACGCCGCCCAACGTCACCTCGGCAGTGCGATAGCCTTCGGTGCCTGCCGGCACGACTTTCCAGCTCGCCAGCTTTTCGGCAATGTTCGCCAGTTCGGCGTGGGTGTACTGCTTCATCGGTTTGGAAACGAACCAGTTGTCCGCCAGCAGGTTGGCCATCTTCTTGGTAAAGATTTCACCGAGCAGGGTTTTCAGTTCACTGTTCGGGCGTTCGGCTTGTTGCTGTTGCAACCAGCTTGGTACGTCGTGGTCGGGTAGCAGGTTGATTTCGACGGTGTCGCCGGATTCCCAAAACGAAGAAATCTGCAAAATCGCCGGTCCACTGAGACCGCGGTGGGTGAACAGGATGTTCTCGCGAAAGCTCTGGTCATTGCAGCTGACCAGGCAATCGACCGAGGTGCCGGACAGCTCGGTGCATAATTCCTTAAGCTGATCGGTGATGGTGAATGGCACCAGCCCGGCGCGCGTCGGCAGCAACTCATGACCGAACTGTTTGGCCACTTGATAGCCGAAACCGGTGGCGCCCAGGGTCGGGATCGACAAGCCACCCGTGGCGATCACCAGGGATTCGCAGGTAACCTGCCCCAAAGTGGTGTCCAGCAAATAGCCCTTTTCAAGCTTCTCGATGGTCTGGATCGAGGTGTCCAGGTGCAGGCTGACGCCGACCTGATTGCACTCATCGAGCAACATTTCGAGGATGTCGCTGGACTTGTTATCGCAGAACAGTTGGCCGAGCTTTTTCTCGTGGTATGGCACACCGTGCTTGGCCACCATGCCGATGAAGTCCCACTGGGTGTAGCGCGCCAGTGCGGATTTGCAGAAGTGGGCGTTCTGCGAGAGAAAGTTGCCAGGTTCGGTGTACATGTTGGTGAAATTGCAGCGGCCACCGCCCGACATCAGGATTTTCTTGCCAGCCTTGTTGGCGTGGTCGAGCAACAGTACCTTGCGCCCGCGCCCGGCGGCGGTCAGTGCGCACATCAAACCTGCGGCGCCAGCGCCAATGATCACGACTTCGGTAGAGCGCAAAACGGTGTCCTCTAAATGTGTCACCACAAAGCAAACTGTGGGAGCGAGCCTGCTCGCGAAAGCGGTGTGTCAGGCACCTTAATGTTATCTGACACTCAGTCTTCGCGAGCAGGCTCGCTCCCACAGGGGGTAGATGCGTTGTTGTTACAGGATGCGCACGCGCAACGAGCGGCCCTTGATCTTGCCGTCGTTCAGGCGCTGCAAGGCCTGCTTGGCGACAACGCGCTCCACTGCCACATAGGCCTGGAAGTCGAAGATCGCGATCTTGCCGACTTGGGCGCCGGGGATGCCAGCTTCACCGGTCAGTGCGCCAAGGATGTCGCCCGGACGAACCTTGTCCTTGCGGCCGGCAGCAATGCACAGGGTGCTCATTTGCGGCAGCAGCGGACCGCCACCCTGGGAGGTGAGGTTGTCCACCTGATCCCAGGTCAATGGGGATTTCTGTAGCTGTTCGATGGCTTGGGCGCGCTGGGCTTCAGACGGTGCGACCAGGCTGATGGCGAGGCCTTTTTCACCGGCGCGGCCAGTACGGCCAACGCGGTGGATGTGGATTTCCGAATCACGGGCCAGTTCGACGTTGATCACCATGTCCAGCGAGTCGATGTCGAGGCCACGGGCGGCGACGTCAGTGGCAACCAGTACGGAAGTGCTGCGGTTGGCGAACATCGCCAGCACCTGGTCGCGATCACGCTGTTCAAGATCGCCGTGCAAGCCGACGGCGGAGATGCCTTTGGCCGTCAGGTGATCGACGGTTTCCTGGACCTGCTGCTTGGTGAAGCAGAACGCCACGCAGGACGCCGGGCGGAAGTGGCCCAGCACCTTGGTCACGGCGCTCATGCGATCGTCCGGGGAAATTTCGTAGAAGCGCTGTTCGATCTGGGTGTCGTCGTGGAACGCCTCGGCCTTCACTTGCTGCGGGTTACGCATGAATTTCGACGCCAACTGCTTGATGCCCACCGGGTAGGTGGCGGAGAACAGCAGTGTCTGGCGACGCTCGGGGGCCTGCATGATGATTTCTTCGATGGAGTCGTAGAAACCCATGTCGAGCATGCGGTCGGCTTCGTCGAGGATCAGGGTGTTAAGGCCATGCAGGACCAGCGAGCCCTTGCGCAGGTGTTGCTGGATGCGTCCCGGGGTGCCGACGATGATGTGCGCGCCGTGTTCCAGCGAAGCGATCTGCGGGCCGAGGGATACGCCGCCGCACAGGGTCAGGACCTTGATGTTGTCTTCGGCACGGGCCAGGCGACGGATTTCCTTGGCGACCTGGTCAGCCAATTCACGGGTAGGGCACAGGATCAGCGCCTGGCAACCGAAGTAGCGCGGATTGATCGGGTTCAGCAGGCCGATGCCGAAGGCCGCGGTCTTGCCGCTACCGGTCTTGGCCTGGGCGATCAGGTCCATCCCCTTGAGGATCACCGGCAAGCTCTGCGCCTGGATCGGCGTCATCTGGGCATAACCGAGGGAGTCGAGGTTAGCCAGCATGGCGGCGGACAGCGGCAAAGTATTAAATTCGGTGGCGATGGTGGTCACGGGACTGGCCTGCAAAACAAAATGTCGCGCAGTGTACCAGCCCGATGGCCATTCGCCCTAAGGTTCGATGTGCTCTTCCGGACGCTTGACGCGCCGTCCGTCTTCCTTTGAGAGTTGGGAAAAGATCGCTGCCGCCAGCATGGCCATGATTCCGACGGTCACAAACGTCAGTTGGAACGCGCCCAACACCGTCTCCACGCCGTCATTGCCGATCCCTGCCGTGAAACCGCCTAGCAATGCGCCGGCGCAGGCCACACCCAGGCTCAGGGACAATTGCGCCACCACCGACAGCAGGCTATTGCCGCTGCTGGCACTGGCGTCGTCGAGGTCGATCAGGGTCACGGTGTTCATCGCGGTGAACTGCAAGGAGTTGATCGCCCCCAAAATTGCCAGCAGGCACAACAGCAGCCAGTAAGGTGTCTGCTCGCTGACCAGGCCCATGCTCGCCAGCATGATCCCCAGCGCCAGGGTATTTCCGGTCAGCACGATGCGGTAGCCCAGGCGTTCGATCAGCGGTCGCGCCACCCACTTGGCGATCATCGCGGCGGCCGCCAGTGGCAGCATGCTCATCCCGGCCTGGGACGGTGAATAACCCAGCGCCACTTGCAGCAGCAGCGGCACGAGGAACGGCAGGGCGCCACTGCCGAGCCGGGCGAAGAGGTTGCCGAGAATGCCAACGGCAAAAGTCCGGGTCTTGAACAGCGACGGCGCAAACAGCGGATTATCAACGTGGCCGGCGCGCAGCCAGTAGGCTGCCAGGCAAGCCATGCCGCCGAACAGCAGCAGCATCACCCGCAGGTGCGGCAGGTGCAGTTCGCCCAGGCCTTCCATGGCGATGGTGATCAGGATCATCGCCGCGCCGAACAGCAGGAAACCCAGGCTATCGAAGCGGGTACGCTCGGAGCCGCGCAGGTCCGGGATGAATTTCCACACGGCGTAGCAGCCCACGAGTCCCACCGGCAGGTTGATCAGGAAGATCCAGTGCCAGGTCAGGTATTCCACCATCCAGCCGCCCATGGTCGGGCCGAGCAACGGCCCGAGCAGGCCGGGGATGGTGATGAAGCCCATGATCCGCACCAGTTCCGAGCGCGGGTAGGCGCGCAGCACCACCAATCGCCCGACCGGCAACATCAGTGCGCCGCCCAACCCCTGGATAACCCGGGAGCCGATCAGCATGCTCAGCGTGTTCGACATTGCACAGAGCAACGAGCCGAGGCTGAACAGCAAGATGGCGCCGAAGAAGATTTTGCGGGTGCCGAAGCGGTCGGCGATCCAGCCCGAGGCGGGGATCAGCAAGGCGACCGTGAGCATGTAGGCAATGATTACGCCCTGCATGCGCAGGGGATCTTCCGCCAGGTCGCGGGCCATGGCGGGCAGGGCGGTGTTGAGGATCGTCCCGTCCAGGGACTGCATGAAGAAGGCAATGGCGACGACCCAGGGCACCCAGCGGGCGGTGACAGGATCGAGAGGCGGGCGGTTGGGCATGGGACCTCTTGTAGTTGAAGTTGTTAATGCAAGGCCATCGTCGGTCGCAGTCCCTGTGGGAGCGGGCTTGCTCGCGAAGAGGTCATCACGTTCAACATCAATGTTGACTGACCCACCGCCTTCGCGAGCAAGCCCGCTCCCACAGGGTGCCCTGTGTGCTGGGGATTTGTGTTTACAGGGTCAAGGTCAACCGGCTAATAAGCGCCCCCGGCAACAGCGCCGATGCCGTCGCCCGCTGGCTGTAGGTGCTCGCCGACAACAGCAGTTCGCGTTCCGCGGTCAGCGCTTCCAGCTGTGAGCCCAGCAAACTGTAGGCGCTGTCATCGAAGCGCATGGTGCTGACCGGAGCCTGGATCTTGCCATTTTCGACCCAGAAGGTCGCAAACCGCGTCATGCCGGTCAGGCGTGCGGCCGGTTGATCCGAAAAGTTCAGGTACCACAGGTTGCTGATGTACAAGCCTGTACCGAGTTGCTCGAGTATCTCTGCCTCAGGCAAATCCCCGGCGCGCATGTTCAGGGCGGTTGGCGACTCTCCACCACTGGCGCCGTTGGCGCTCAAGCCGTACTCTGCGGCGCTGCGTGAGCCCACGAGTTGCGCGCCGGCCTTGCCCTCGACGATCAACCCCAGGTCGCTGCGCGGATAACCTTCGTCGGAGAACGCCGGGCTCAGCGAACCGCTGACTTTTTCCTCCAGCGAGACCAACGGGCTGAATGCTTGATCACCCCCGTAGAGCTTTTGCAGCGGACTACTTTTGCTGGCAATCGACTGCGCCGAAAAACCGCCCCAGCACAGCATGCCCATGATTTCTTCCAGCGCGGCGGGCGCCAGGTAGGCGCGGTACTGACCCGGCGCCAAAGTGCGCAGCGGCCGTCCCAGGTATTCCAGCTGTTCACGTGCTTGCTGGAAGCGTCTGGCAAAGCCTTCGGTGTTCCAGTCGTGCCCGGCATAGCTGGCCTTGACCGCTTGGCCGTTTTCATGGAACAGGCTGAAATCGAAGTTGAAACTGTTGGCCTGATGCCAGCCGAAGGCGCCAGCGGAACTGGCGAAACCGCGGCTGATCGGCCCTGCCGCATAGAACCCGACCAGGTCCAGTCCTTCGGCGGCCTGGGTGATTTCGCCGACCACTTGCTCGGTGTCCGGTAGCGGGTGCTCCTGCACGTTCTGGCTTTGCCAGCCGTTGTGATTGAGCAGCAGGTAGGGGTCCTGGGGCAACAAAGGCAAGGTTTCGCGCAGTTGTTGCAGACCTTCGGCCAGACGCTGATGGTCGACTGCAGGGTCGCCTGCCAAGGTGATTTGCAGATCGGCGTGGCGGCCATCGTTGATCAATTTCAAACCGATGCTGGCCTGTTGCACCTGTCCGGCCTGACGCACCTTGGCGTGGTTGAAACGCACGAAGGCCGATGATTCGGCGGCGTAGCTCAGGGTGAACTGTTCCGGTTCGCGCAACGCTTCGCTTAACCCGGCCACCAATGCCTTGAAAGACTCGGCCTGTGCTTTCGACGTAGTCATCAGCTGTCTCCCCCAAAAACATCAACGTTGCTGAATACGCAGGCTGGCGAGGCATGGCCGACGCGAATCACTTGATTCGGTTCGCCCTTGCCACAATTGGGCGTACCCAGGACCTTGAAGGTGCTGGCATCGCCGACCGCGCTGAGGCTTTTCCAGAACTGCGCGGAAATCGCCCGGTAATTCGGGTTCTTCACCACGCCCTTTAATTCGCCGTTTTCAATCAACTGACCCCATTCGCAACCGAACTGGAATTTGTTGCGCGCATCATCAATGGACCACGAGCGGTTGGTGCTCATCAGGATGCCGTGCTCGATGTTGCCGATCAGTTGCGCAAGCGGCTGATCGCCAGGTTCGATGTTGAGATTGGCCATGCGGTCGATCGGCGGGCGGTTCCAACCGCAGGCACGGCTGTTGGCGACACCGTCCAGGCCCGCGCGAAATTGCGAGAGTGCACCGCCCAAGGGGCGCAGCAACAGGCCTTCGCGAATCAGGAATTGTTTGCTGGCAGCCGTGCCGTCGTCGTCATGGCCATAGCTGGCGAGCTGTTCGGGTATATCGGGGTCGAAGGTCACATTGAGAAGTTTAGAGCCGTATTGCAGGCGGCCAAAGTCTTCTGCCTTGACGAAACTGGTGCCAGCGTAATTGCGTTCATCGCCGAGGATGCGGTCCAGTTCCAACGGATGACCGATGGATTCGTGGATTTGCAGCATCATCTGGTCGGGCATCAGCAGCAGATCGCGTGGACCTTGCGGCGTGTTCGGTGCCAGCAGCAGTTGCAGCGCCTGATCGGCGACCAGCGGGCCGGCACCGACCAGGCCGCAGCGGCTGATCACATCCGCGCCACCCTGCTGGCCGAAATTCTCGCGACCCAGGCTGCGGGTCTGGCTGTCGTTACCGTCGTAGGCGGTGACATCGAGGCCCGGGTAGACGAAGCGTTGGGCCTGGCGCAGTTCGGCGCCGGCGCTGTTGAGGTAGATCTGCTCGACGTGGGTGATGCCGAGGCTGACCTGCCAGCTCACCAGGCGCTCGTCCTTGGGCACGGCGGCGGATTCGGCCCCCAGCAGCTGATAGCAGTCGCTCAGGGAGGGGAAAGGCTGGTCGAGGGTCGGCGAGAAATAGTCGGCACGGTCGCTGGAAACGGCGTGTTCGCGCAGGTCCAGCAGGGCATGGGGCTTGAGTCGGCGCGCCTGCTGTTCGGCGCGTTCGAGGGCGGCTTGCAGGCCCTGTTGCGACAGGTCATTGGTGGCCGCATAGGCTTCGACGCCATTGACTCGCACGGTCAGCATCGCGCCTTCGTCGCGGCTCAGGCTCGGCGGTTCGGCGACGTTCTTGCGCACCGACAGGTACTGGCCGGACTCTCGCACATAACGCAGGGAAAAGAATTCGGCGCCCGTGCGCAAGGCAGCAAAGCGCTGCTTGAGCTGGGGGTGGAAATCGAACATTCGGGAACCTCCTTGGTGTGGAGCATCGATGTTGCGCGGGGAGGGTGAAGCATTTGCGTGGCGCTAGAGTAGGCCTGCGAGGGGGATGGATCAAGGATGGAGCGGTGTCAGCGGGGATTGATCGTTCCCACGCAGAGCGTGGGAACGATCAGGGGGAGGCTTACTGTGCGGTGGCGCTGACTTCCCGCACAGGCTTGCCCTTCACCGGCGCATCGCCTGCTACGTAGTACTTGGCCTTGCTGCGCGGCAATGGCTTGCGACCACGGATCTTGTCGGCGATTTTCTCGGCCATCATGATCGTCGGCGCGTTCAGGTTGCCGGTGGTGATGATCGGCATGATCGAGGCATCGACCACGCGCAGGCCTTGCATGCCATGCACGCGACCCTCGCCATCGACCACGGCCATTTCGTCGGTGCCCATCTTGCACGAGCAGGACGGGTGGAACGCGGTTTCGGCGTGCTCGCGGATGAACTTGTCCAACTGCTCATCGGTTTGCACTTCGATGCCCGGGCTGATTTCGCGGCCACGGAAGGCGTCCAGTGCCGGTTGCTGCATGATTTCACGGGTCAGGCGGATGCCGTCGCGGAATTCCTGCCAGTCCTGCTCGGTGGCCATGTAGTTGAACAGGATGCTCGGGTGCTGGCGTGGATCCTTGGACTTGGCCTGGATGCGCCCACGGCTTGGCGAACGCATGGAGCCCATGTGTGCCTGGAAACCGTGCTCTTTCACACCGTTGCTGCCGTTGTAATTAATCGCTACCGGCAGGAAGTGGTACTGGATGTTCGGCCATTCGAATTCCGGACGGGTACGGATGAAACCGCCGGCTTCGAACTGGTTGCTGGCACCGATGCCGGTGCCGTTGAACAGCCATTCGGCACCGATCGCCGGCTGGTTGTACCAGAGCAGCGACGGGTACAGCGAGACGGGTTGGGTGCACGCGTATTGCAGGTACAACTCAAGGTGGTCCTGCAGGTTTTCACCGACGCCCGGCAGGTCGTGAACCACCGGAATGTCGAGCTTTTTCAGCAGTTCGGCCGGGCCGACGCCGGAGCGTTGCAGGATTTGCGGCGAAGCGATGGCGCCGGAGCACAGCAGCACTTCCTTGCGCGCCTTGGCTTCAACGCGCTCTTCGGCGGAGCCAACCAGGTAGCGCACGCCGACCGCACGCTTGCCTTCGAACAGGATCTTGTCGGTCAGGGCGTGGGTGACGATGGTCAGGGTCGAACGCTTCTTGGCGATGTCCAGGTAACCGCGGGCGGTGGAGGCACGACGGCCTTTGGGCGTCACGGTGCGGTCCATCGGACCGAAGCCTTCTTGCTGGTAGCCGTTCAAGTCTTCGGTGCGTGGATAACCGGCCTGTACGCCCGCTTCGACCATAGCGTGGAACAGCGGGTTGTTGCCGGCTTTCGGTGTGGTCACGCTGACCGGGCCGTCGCCACCGTGGTAGTCGTTCGGGCCGATGTCGCGGGTTTCCGCCTTGCGGAAATACGGCAGGCAGTCCAGGTACGACCAGTCCTCGAGGCCTGGCAGTTTTGCCCAGCCGTCGTAATCCATGGCGTTGCCACGGATGTAGCACATGCCGTTGATCAGCGAGGAGCCGCCGAGGCCCTTGCCGCGGCCGCATTCCATCCGGCGACCGTCCATGTGTGGTTCTGGATCGGTTTCGTAGGCCCAGTTGTAGCGACGGCCTTGCAGCGGGAACGCCAGGGCGGCCGGCATCTGCGTACGGAAATCCATGCGGTAGTCCGGGCCGCCGGCTTCGAGCAGCAGGACGGTGACGCCTTCATCTTCAGTCAGACGGGTCGCCAGGGTGTTACCGGCCGAGCCGGCACCGATGATGATGTAATCGAATTCTTGGGACATTGAATGCACCCTCTTGAAAGTTGGTCAGGTCAGGCCACGGCGAGTGCTGCGCACTCGATTCGCGAGCAAGCCCGCTCCCAAATTTGATCTCTGGTGTACACAGGATCTGTGTCCACCTCTGGCCCCTTGTGGGAGCGGGCTTGCTCGCGAAGAGGCCCTCGCGAGCAATACAGGTCTCGGGTCTTAGAACACCGAGACGTAATCGCCCAGCTCGACCTGTACCGATTTGATGCGGGTGAAGTTGTTCAGCGAGCTAATGCCGTTCTCACGGCCAACACCCGACTGCTTGTAGCCGCCAACCGGCATCTTCGCGTCGGATTCGCCCCAGGCGTTGATCCAGCAGATACCGGCTTCCAGTTGATGAATCACGCGGTGAGCGCGGTTCAGATCCTTGGTGACGATACCGGCGGCGAGGCCGAAGTCGGTGTCGTTGGCGCGGCGGATCACTTCTTCTTCGGTCTCGTAGGTGAGGATCGCCATCACCGGGCCAAAGATTTCTTCGCGCACGATGGTCATGTCATCGGTGCAGTCGGTGAACACGGTCGGTGCGACGAACGCGCCCTTGGCGAATTCACCTTCGGTCAGGCGCTCGCCGCCGCACAGCAGGCGCGCACCTTCTTCCTTGCCCTTTGCGATATAGCCCAGCACGCTTTCCATGTGGGCGAAGCTGACCAGCGGGCCGAAGTTGGTGTTTTCATCTTCCGGATTGCCGACGCGGATGCGCGCAACACGTTCAACGATCTTGGCTTCAAAAGCGGCTTTCAGGTGCGCCGGTACGAACACGCGAGTGCCGTTGGTGCAAACCTGGCCGGAGCTGTAGAAGTTGGCCATCATCGCGGTATCGGCAGCACGGTCGAGGTCGGCGTCGTCGCAGATGATCAGCGGCGACTTGCCACCCAGTTCCATGGTCACGTCCTTGAGCGAAGAGCTCGAAGCGCTGGCCATGACTTTCTTGCCGGTGTCGGTGCCGCCGGTGAACGAGACTTTCTCGATGCGCGGGTGTTCGGTCAGCCAGGTGCCGACTTCACGGCCGCTGCCGGTCAGGACGTTGAACACACCCGCTGGCAGGCCGGCTTCGGTGTAGATCTCGGCCAGTTTCAGGGTGGTCAGCGAAGTGACTTCGCTTGGCTTGAAGATCATCGCGTTACCGGCGGCCAGGGCCGGTGCGGATTTCCACAGGGCGATCTGGATCGGGTAGTTCCACGCGCCGATACCGGCCACGACGCCCAGTGGCTCGCGACGGGTGTAGACGAACGAAGTGGTGCGCAAAGGGATCTGCTCGCCTTCGATGGCGGGTACCAGGCCTGCGTAGTACTCCAGCACGTCAGCGCCGGTGACGATGTCGACGTAGCGGGTTTCGGAGTACGACTTGCCGGTGTCCAGGGTTTCCAGTGCGGCCAGTTCATCGTTGCGTTCGCGCAGGATGTCCACGGCACGACGCAGGATGCGCGAACGCTCCATGGCGGTCATCGCAGCCCAGATTTTCTGGCCCTTTTCGGCGCTGACCACGGCGCGCTCGACGTCTTCCTTGGTCGCACGTTGTACTTTTGCGAGGACTTCACCGTTAGCCGGGTTGATGGCTTCAAACGTGGCATCGCTGCCAGCGTCACTGTAGCCGCCATCGATGTAGAGTTTTTGCAGTTCGAAACGGGCCATAAAGTCCTCGCAAGTGCATTGGTTATTGGCACGGTGCAGGTGTCGAGCGTTCTATGTGTGCTCTAACTCACCTGCTTGGCCAGTTGGATATCCATGTATTCGTAAGCGATCCGTTGTGCCTGCTCGGTGTCGAAAGCATCTCCCGACAGCGCGCCGCGCAACCACAAGCCGTCAATCAACGCTGCCAGGCCACGAGCCGCACTGCGCGCTTCGACAAGCGGCAACACGCGGCGGAACTGGCAGCACAGGTTGGAATACAGACGGTGATCGTTGATCCGCTGCAACCTGTGCAAAGACGGCTGGTGCATGCTGGTAGCCCAGAAGGCCAACCAGGTTTTCATTGCCGGGCCGTTGACCTGGCTGGCGTCGAAGTTGCCTTCGATGATCACCTGCAGATGCGCCCGCGGGCTGTCATCTGTCAGCGCCAATCGGCGCGCGGTGACGTTCTCGCTCAGGACGGTCATCAGGTACCCCATGGTGGCGGCGATCAGGCCGTTCTTGTCCTGAAAGTAATGACTGATGATGCCGTTCGAGACACCGGCCAAACGGGCGATCAGCGCAATGCTGGCGTCCCCCATTCCGACCTGGTCGACCGCCAGCAAGGTGGCTTCGATCAACTGTTGGCGACGGATGGGTTGCATACCGACCTTGGGCATCTTGCACATCTCCTTAGGCCTTCCGGCAGACGCAAGACGTCTATCGGTTTGAGGGCCAGTCTATTTTGTTTTGATTGAACGTTCAATCAACAAAGAATAAGATCTGCGACAAATCGTCGCTGCCTACAGATTTTTCCGACGCGTAGCGGCGAAAAAAAACGACTTCCGCAATTGCTCGAAACCCACGCGCCACGGCGTTAAAGGGGGTTCGAGCTTTATCGGGTTGTCTTTATATCACCCGCTGGTCGGCTGCCCACTAAGCGATTGGTCGGGTACCTCGTTTGTCTTGCGTTCTTCTCTCGCACTGCCCGGAGCATCTGTGCCATGAGTTCTGCCTCGCTAATAAAGACCCCACCCGAGAAGGTGACGGTCAACGGTTGGGTGTTCTACACCTCTACCGCGTTGATTCTGTTGTTGACCGCCATTCTGATAATTGCCCCGCAAGAGGCCGGCAGACTGCTCGGTACGGCGCAAGCCTGGTTGTCCCGCAGCTTCGGCTGGTACTACATGGTGGTGATTGCCGCCTACCTGATTTTCGTGGTCGGCCTGGCGTTCTCCTCCTACGGCAAGCTCAAGCTGGGCAGCAAGGACGACACCCCGGACTTCAGTTACGGCGCCTGGGCGGGGATGCTGTTCTCCTCGGGTATCGGCATCTCGCTGCTGTACTTCGGTGCGTCCGAGCCGCTGGACCATTATTTCAACCCGCCGGAAGGCGTGGCCGGCAGCAACCTGGCGGCACGTCAGGCCGTGCAGCTGACGTTCCTGCACTGGGGCCTGCATGGCTGGGCGATCTACGCCTTGGTCGGCCTGGCGGTGGCGTACTTTGCCTACCGGCATAACCAGCCGCTGGCGCTGCGTTCGGCGCTGTACCCGCTGGTGGGTGAGCGTTGGGTCAAAGGCGCGGCCGGTCATGCGGTGGACGGCTTTGGCATGTTCGTGACCCTGCTGGGCCTGGTGACCAACCTGGGGATTGGTTCGCTGCAAGTGTCGTCGGGCCTGGAAAACCTGTTCGGCATGGAGCACAGCAACACCAACCTGCTGATCGTGATCATCGTGATGAGCACCGTGGCGACCATCGCTGCCGTGTCGGGTGTGGAAAACGGCATCCGCCGCCTGTCCAACCTCAACATCGTGCTGTTCAGCGGTCTGCTGATTTTCGTGCTGCTGTTCGGCCCGACCCTGCACCTGCTCAACGGCTTCGTGCAGAACGTTGGTGATTACCTGAACGGTGTGGTGCTGAAGACTTTCGATCTTTATGTGTACGAAGGCGACAGTGAGAAGTCTGACCGCTGGCTGGGCCTGTGGACCCTGTTCTACTGGGCCTGGTGGATTTCCTGGGCCCCATTCGTAGGCATGTTCATCGCACGTATTTCCCGTGGTCGCACGGTGCGTGAAATGGTTGCTGGCGTGCTCCTGATTCCGCTGGGTTTCACCCTGGCGTGGCTGTCGATTTTCGGTAACTCGGCGCTGGACCTGGTGATGAATCACGGCGCGGTGGAGCTCGGCAAGACTGCGCTGGAACAGCCGTCCATGGCGATCTACCAGTTGCTGGAGCATTACCCGGCATCGAAGGTGGTGATCGGTGTATCGATTTTCGTGGGCTTCGTGTTGTTCCTGACGCCGGCGGATTCGGGTGCGGTGATGATGGCCAACCTGTCGTGCAAGGGCGGTAACGTCGACGAAGATGCGCCGCACTGGCTGCGGATCTTCTGGTCGGTGGTGATCACCCTGGTGACCATCGGCCTGCTGTTCGCCGGTAACTTCGAAGCCATGCAAACCATGGTGGTTCTGGCCGGCTTGCCGTTCTCGGTGGTGTTGGTGTTCTTCATGTTCGGCTTGCACAAGGCCATGCGCCAGGACGTGCAGATTGAACAGGAGCAGGCGGAGTTGGCAGCGCGCGGTCGTCGTGGCTTCAGCGAGCGTTTGACGCAGCTGGACCTGCAGCCGAGCCAGTCGGTGGTACAACGCTTCATGGATAAGCATGTGAGCCCGGCATTGCAGGATGCGACGACGCAAATGCGTGCCCAAGGCCTCGAAGTGCAGACGCTGCTGGGCAAGTCCAAGCGCTGCATGGGAGTGCGGGTCGAGATGGAAGAGGGCAACCCTTTTGTCTACGAAGTCAGCCTGGACGGGTATCTGGCCACTCCAACCGAGTCAGCCCAGTCCGATGAGGCGCGTCAGCGTTACTACCGCGCCGAGGTGTACTTGCACAACGGTAGCCAGGACTACGACCTGATGGGTTTCACCCAGGATCAGATCACCCGTGACGTGCTCGATCAGTTTGAAAGCCATCGCCAGCTTCTTGGCCGGGTGTATAGCTAAGTTCTGAACTGATGCGGTGTTTCAGTGACACCGCGTCGCCTTCTTTGCGAGCAAGCCCGCTCCCACATTTGGAATGCATTCCCCTGTGGGAGCGGGCTTGCTCGCGAAGGGGTCATCAGCCGCAATGCTGCATTACCCGATTTCACACAAATAAAAACGCCGCGATCTCTCGCGGCGTTTTTGTGTCTGTGGCCTTAGCCCAGGTTCTTGCCGAGCAGCGCGTGGTACAGCTCGCTGTCGCCGAGAATCCCGACCACTTTGTTGTTGTCGTGCAACACCAGTTTGTTGCCGGTCTGATAACGAATCTGCAATGCGTCGCGCATGCCGATGTTGGAATCCACCAGCGTCGGCCGACGGCCCAGGCCTTCGACCGCCTGACCTGGAATCCAGTTCTGCAGGTCCAGGCTCGCACCGTTCTGGCGTGCGCCCTTGATGGTGTTGCCTTCGGCGAGGTCAAGCCACGAATCGCCGCCCGGATCGAGGCACACCGAGCCGTTGATGCGCTTGCAGTTGTCCAGGGTGCGCATCAGGCTGCGCCCGCACAGTACGTTCAGCGGGTTGGTGTGGGCGACGAAGGTCCGCACGTAGTCGTCCGCAGGGTTGAGGACGATTTCTTCGGGCTTGCTGTACTGGATGATCCGGCCGTCTTTCATGATCGCGATACGGCTGCCGAGCTTCAGGGCTTCATCGAGGTCGTGGCTCACGAACACGATGGTCTTGCTCAGCTTGCGTTGCAGCTCCAGCAGTTCGTCCTGCAGGCCCTGGCGGATCAGCGGGTCGAGTGCCGAGAACGGTTCGTCCATCAGCAGAATGTCGGCGTCCATCGCCAGCGCACGGGCCAGGCCCACACGTTGCTGCATGCCACCGGACAGCTCATCGGGTTTCTTGTTGCGCCATTGGGTCAGGCCCACCAGCTCAAGTTTTTCATCGACCAGTTTCCGGCGTTCCTTCTCCGGACGGCCCTGCATTTCCAGGCCGAAGCTGATGTTCTCGCGCACCGTCAGCCAAGGCATCAGGGCGAACTTCTGGAACACCATCGCAATGCGCTTGGTGCGCATCATTTTCAGCTCGGCCGCGGAGCAGGACGCGATGTTGATCTGCTTGCCTTCGTGTTCGACGAACAGCTTGCCACGGCTGACGGTGTTGAGACCGTTGATGCAACGCAGCAGGCTGGACTTGCCGGAGCCGGACAGGCCCATCAGCACGCAGATTTCACCTTTTTCGATATCCAGGCTGGCCTTTTCGACGCCAACGATTTGCCCGGTCTTTTTCAGGATCTCGCTGCGGGTCAAGCCTTGATCGAGAAGTTTCAGTGCTTCGCGTGGATCCTTGGTGAAGATCACGTCGACGTCTTCGAAGCGAATTATGCTCATGCGTCACCCCCTACTTTCGCGTCGGGTTGTTTGCAGATACGGTCGAGCATGATCGCCAGCAGTACGATCGCCAGGCCCGCTTCGAAGCCCAGGGCGATATCAGCAGTGTTCAGTGCGTTGACCACCGGTTTACCCAGTCCGTCGGCGCCCACCAGTGCCGCAATCACCACCATCGACAGCGACAGCATGATGCACTGGGTGATGCCGGCCGCGATGCTCGGCATGGCGTGGGGCAGTTCGATCCGTGTTAGTAGCTGGCGACGCGAGCAGCCAAAGGCCTTGCCGGCGTCCATCAGTTCTTGCGGGACATCGCGGATGCCCAGGTAGGTCAGGCGGATCGGCGCGGCGATGGCGAATACCACCGTGGAGATCAGGCCTGGCACCACACCCAGCCCGAAGAGGGTCAGGGTAGGAATGAGGTAAACGAAGGTCGGTACGGTCTGCATCAGATCGAGTACCGGACGCATAAAAGTGTAGAACATTGGCTTGTGCGCCGCGACGATGCCCAGTGGCACGCCGATGACCACGCAGACCAGGGTGGCAAACAGCACCTGGGCCAGGGTCTCCATGGTTTCCTGCCAGTACCCCAGGTTGAGGATCAGCAGAAAGGAGGCGATGACGAAAGCGGTCAGCCCCCATTTGCGCTGGATGAAGTGGGCCAGGAGGGCGATGAGGCCGATCAGTGCCAGCGGGTTGAACCAGGTCAGCGCGAAAGTCACGCCGTGGATCATCGTTTCCAGCGTCACGGCAATGGCGTCGAAGGTGTTGGCGCCGTGTTGCGTCAACCATTCGACAAAGCTCGCGATGTGCTGGCCTAAAGGGATTTTCTGATCAATCAGCATGGTAGTGAACGTCCGCATGCAAGGAAATTAACAGCCCGGACGGCGTGAGCCGCCCGGCATAAGCGATGCTCCCCGATTCAAGGCGCGAGTTTGGCTTTCACGGCCTCCAGGCCTGGTTTACCGTCAATGGTGGTCACGCCAGCGAGCCAGGTATCGAGCACCTGTGGATTCTTTTTCAGCCAGGCCTTGGCGGCCGCGTCAGGCTTCATCTTGTCGTCCAGGATGTTGCCCATCAGTTCGCTCTCCATGTCGACAGTGAACTCCAGGTTTTTCAGCAGTTGGCCCACGTTGCTGCACTCCTCGGCGTAACCCTTGCGGGTGTTGGTCGCCACGGTGGCAGCACCGAAATCCGGGCCAAAGAAATCGTCGCCGCCGGTCAGGTATTGAATCTTGAAGCGCTTGTTCATCGGGTGCGGCGCCCAGCCGAGGAAGACCACGGCGGTGTCGCGTTTCTGGGCGCGGTCGACCTGGGAGAGCATCCCCGCTTCGCTGGATTCGACGACCTTGAAGCCTGCGTCCTTGAGGCCGAAGGCGTTCTTGTCGATCATGCTCTGGATCAGGCGGTTGCCGTCGTTGCCGGGCTCGATGCCGTAGATCTTGCCGTCCAGTTCCTTCTTGAACTTGGCGATGTCGGCAAAATCATGCAGCCCTTTGTCGTACAGGGCTTGTGGCACGGCGAGGGTGTATTTGGCGCCCTTGAGGTTGGTGCGCACGGTTTCCACGGTGCCGGCGTCGCGGTAGGCCTTGATGTCGTTTTCCATGGTCGGCATCCAGTTACCGAGGAACACGTCCATGTTCTTCCCGTCGGCCAGGGACTTGTAGGTCACGGGCACGGAAATCATGGTGGTCTTGGTCTTGTAGCCGAGGGCGTTGAGCACGACGCTGGTGGTGGCGGTCGTTGCGGTGATGTCGGTCCAGCCGACATCGGAGAAGTTTACGGTGCTGCATTGAGCCGGTTCGGCGGCTTGCGCCATAACCGGCAGACTAAGCAGGGCGGCCAACAACAACGACGGGGAACCTTTCATGGATGGACTCCTTGGTGTTTTTTTTGGCAGTAGTTTCCGACTGGAACCACCGCACTTATAGGTTGCGGTTGGATGGCGTTCTGGAGACATCTCTACCACGGCGCCTTGCAATCGAGTCGTTACGATCATGTACCAGTGAAAATCTGACGCCTACAGGGTGCGTCGTAACCAGTACAGGGATGGTCGCATCCAGTGTCGGTGACGTCGTTTACAGATTTTTTCAGCCTCTTTTGTCCGTCTGAGCCGCAAAAAAACGGCGAAAACACGACGTGAAAGACACGCGGCGTTCGTGGACATGAGTGCGTCGGTGTGAGACGTCGAACGACAGGATAAAAGCCTGATGATGCGGCCATCACGACGGATTGCAGCTTGAGCGTAGCAGCTCCGTCACCGGGCGCTTCTGCGCCTGGAGTTGGCACATCCAGGAGTCCGGCAGTAATGGCTATCAGTGTTTTCGACCTGTTCAAAATCGGCATTGGCCCTTCCAGTTCACACACCGTGGGGCCTATGCGGGCCGCGGCGCTGTTCGTGCAGGGCTTGCGCGAACGCGGGCAGCTTGAGCAGGTTCGGCGCGTCGAAGTGCAGCTTTTTGGTTCGCTGTCGGCTACCGGCATCGGCCACGGCAGCGACAACGCGGTGATCATGGGCTTGATGGGGGAGTGGCCGGACGCGATCGATCCGTCGCAAATCGGCATCCGCATCGCCACCCTGCGCGAAACCGACACGCTGTTACTCGATGGCCGCCTGCCGGTGCCGTTCATCTGGGCTCGGGATATGCGCCTGATCGACGAAAACCTGCCATTCCATCCCAATGCCATGACCCTGATTGTCGAGGGCGATGACGGCGAGTTGCATCGCGACACCTACTATTCGGTGGGTGGCGGTTTTGTCGTCGATGAGGCACAAGCCAGCAGCGGGGTGGTCGACATGGATCACACCGAACTGCCGTACGATTTTTCCAGCGCTGCCGAGCTGCTGGAGTTGTGTAAAAAGCACAACCTGCGCGTGGCCGAATTGATGATGGCCAACGAGAAGGTGTGGCGCAGCGAAGAGGAAATCCGCAGTGGCCTGATGCACCTGTGGCGCGCCATGCAGGATTGCGTCGAACAAGGCCTCAAGCACGAGGGCATCCTGCCCGGCGGGCTGAACGTGCGCCGTCGCGCGGCGAAATTGCATCGCAGCTTGCAGGAGCTGAACAAGCCCAACGTGATCGGCTCGACACTGAGCGCCATGGAGTGGGTCAACCTGTTCGCCCTGGCGGTCAACGAAGAGAACGCCGCTGGTGGGCGCATGGTCACGGCACCGACCAATGGCGCGGCCGGGATCATCCCGGCGGTGCTGCACTACTTCATGAAGTTCAGCGAGGACGTGACCGACGCCAATGTCGTCGACTACATGCTCGGCGCGGCGTCGGTCGGGATCCTGTGCAAGAAGAACGCCTCCATCTCCGGTGCCGAAGTCGGCTGCCAGGGCGAAGTCGGCTCGGCCTGCGCCATGGCGGCCGCGGGCTTGGCAGAAATTTTGGGCGCCACACCGGAACAACTGTGCAACGCGGCGGAAATCGGCCTGGAGCACAACCTGGGGCTCACGTGTGACCCGGTGGGCGGCCTGGTGCAGGTGCCGTGCATCGAGCGCAACGCGATTGCCGCGGTGAAGGCGATCAATGCGGCGCAGATGGCATTGCGCGGCGATGGCCAGCACTTTATCTCCCTGGACCGGGTGATCCGCACGATGCGCGATACCGGGGCCGATATGCATGACAAGTATAAAGAGACGTCGCGGGGTGGGTTGGCGGTGAGTGCGGTGGAGTGTTGATGTAGCTTCAGGAATCACTTGGATACACGTGAAGAACCTTTTCAGCAGTAGCGTATTCTAGAATGCCGGGCTCAATATCCTGGCATCGAGGACTTATGCTGACGACAACGCTATCCGGTTCTGCTCCAAATCTCACTGTGGTGCCTCTGGATCCGGGATTTCGCGCAAAAACAACGCTGGTCCACAAACAATTGGTTTCGACAGCAAACAATCCGGGCTCCCTTCATCTTGCTAGCAGCAGCAAGTCGACATGGGTAAAGCACGATTGCTCTCCAGCGACGTTGTTGCATAGTGTCGAAGTTCATGCCAAACGTGGTCTGTTGAATTTAAATGCTTCGAAGGATTTTGCCACTGGGGCGCTCAGTCAAGAGTGCAAGCGTGAGGTTGAGCGCGCAGTGACCTCGACGGTAGCCGCGCTGAACCAAGTTTTGGCCAGGAGCGACGCCGGATCACCGTTGATTACGATTCACGAAAACCACTTGCTCGGTGATGGTTTGGTTTACGAGGACCGCAATATTCCCCGGCGGGGTAACCCCGACGATTATGATCGTTACCACACTCTTGGCGTTCCTTTTGCCGAAAATGGTCGCATGCAGGCCCATTATCATCTTGAGCTCAGGGGTGGGTTAACTGCCACAATCGTCGCTGATGTACTCAATAGCCTTAACGATATAGGGACGGTCATTGCAGGAAGGGAGATTATTTCAGCAGACGATATCGAGCTGATCCTTGGCAAGCTGCCGGATCGTGAAACAGCGAAGTCATCGTTGCGTATGGAAATCAAAGCTGTCCGACAGTTGATCCCCACTGAGCTTGACGCAAAGGCCTCAAAAACGCAGGTTCGCGATGAGCTATTTGGAGCATTCACTGCGTTGGGAAGCGCTAATGTCGAGATAAGTACAGGCCATGTGTTTCGGAACGCTCATATGAACGGGTTTCGCATCGCGGAGCCTGACTGTCTGGGTAATGGCAATACTCGTTTGAGCGATGATCTTGCATTGGTTGAGTCTTTTGCAGATGGTGCTTCGACTACGCCTTTGACTACCCTGCAATTCTTGGACATTCATCTTTCTTTTCGTAAAGCGATGGCTGATCTACCCGCTGCGGATGGGGATGGGATTGAGGTGAAGGAACTTCAGGCATTTAAAGAGCGGTTGGAGGCAGCCTCTGAGCAGGTAATAAGGATGTTGAGGCGTTCTTGATCGTCAAAATAATGCGCTGATGCGAAGTATAACGCTTGGCAGAGGGGGGCTTTGTGATTCGGACCAGTCAAAACTGCGCGTTAAGTGAACAGGTAATACCTGATGCGCCTCCTTTTGGCGCGTCGCTAACAGATAAGTACCTGACCTCAAAATCAGGTCCTCCCCATCCCGGACCACCCGTCACCCCGTGCCTGCGGTGACACTCTTACAGAGCTCCCTGTAGCCCTGTTCCCACAAGTGCTACCGTTTTGCTCAAACGCAACGGGGCAGAGCGCTTGCAGCCATTGATGGCACTTATAACCCTTACTCCCTGCGCGTCATATATAGACACATTCCGACGTCGTTTTTAGGAGTTATTGAACGCGTATTCAAATTTAGGCATGGCATTTGCTCTGTCATTACAAAGCCCGTCTCCCATGCGAGAACGATGGCAATAACAAGAGCCTCCGCCTGAGGCCATCACCCGCTTTGTGTGAGGAGATACTGCGATGACGACGTTCAACTCCGGGGCCCAACCCCAGAACCGTGCGCCACAATCCATCGGCTTTCTGTTGCTGGACAATTTCACGCTGATTTCCCTGGCATCCGCAGTCGAACCACTGCGTATGGCCAACCAGCTGTCCGGTCGCGAGCTGTATCGTTGGACCACTCTCACCGTCGATGGCGGGCAAGTCTGGGCCAGTGACGGTCTGCAAATCACCCCCGATGCCTCCATGCACAAAGCCCCGCCAATGGACACCGTGATTGTCTGCGGCGGTATCGGAATTCAACGCACGGTTACCCGCGAACACGTGTCTTGGCTGCAGAGCCAGGCGCGGCAGTCCCGTCGCCTGGGTGCGGTGTGCACCGGCAGCTGGGCCCTGGCGTGCGCCGGCCTGCTCGACGGTTTCGATTGCAGCGTGCACTGGGAATGCCTGGCGGCGATGCAGGAAGCGTTTCCGCGGGTGGCCATGAGTACTCGCCTGTTCACCCTCGACCGTAACCGTTTCACCAGCTCCGGCGGCACCGCGCCGCTGGACATGATGCTGCACCTGATCAGCCGCGATCACGGTCGTGAACTGTCGGCCGCGATCTCGGAGATGTTCGTCTACGAGCGCATCCGCAACGAACAGGATCACCAGCGCGTACCGCTCAAGCACATGCTCGGCACCAACCAGCCGAAACTGCAGGAAATCGTCGCGCTGATGGAAGCCAACCTCGAAGAGCCGATCGACCTCGACGAACTGGCGGTGTACGTCGCCGTGTCCCGTCGTCAGCTGGAGCGGCTGTTCCAGAAGTACCTGCATTGCTCGCCTTCGCGGTACTACCTGAAGCTGCGCTTGATCCGCGCTCGGCAACTGCTCAAGCAAACGCCAATGTCGATCATCGAAGTGGCATCGGTTTGTGGCTTCGTGTCCACGCCGCACTTCTCCAAGTGCTACCGCGAGTACTTCGGCATTCCGCCACGCGACGAGCGCGTAGGTTCCAACACCACGCAGCAAGTGGCGATGATGCCGCTGCCACAGGCATTGGTGCTTTCACCGTTGTCCGGGCCGTTGTCGGCGCTGAGTCAGGCGCGTAATGAGTCGACGTTCGCCAGCGTAAGGCTCTAATAGCGAGTCGCTTCATTCGCGAGCAGGCTCGCTCCCACATTGACCGAGTTCCAACATTGGGATGCGGTCGAATGTGGGAGCGAGCCTGCTCGCGAAGGCGTTTTAGCGGGTGGTGTGGCTCTGTTGGTATTGCGCCAACGCTGGCAGCAATTGCTTGTCGATGGCCTGGCGCACAGCCGGCAGGATCGTCGCGCTGCTGGTGTACATCTCCTTGACCATCTTGCGAAGTTCATAGGCCCGAGCATCGTCCAGGCCCCTTACCGCGCATTCGCAAGCCTGTTCGGCCGTCGCGCCGCTCGGCACTTGAAAACCCAATGACTTGAGCTGGCCCAACAGGTCTTCCTGGTCTATCAAATCGGCGTGCATCATGACGCAAATCCTTCTTCTGGGAATGATGTCGTGGGTCGATTCTGGTAGTGGCACGCAGTGGCGGCAAGGGCGATTTGTCGTTATGGCAGCATTGACTATGAACAGGTCGTTTTCGGGCTATTTACCTGCGCTGAGAGTCGGCACACTGGACCCAGCTTGCTTCACGAGGGTTTGGTCACCTTCCCGCGGCAGCTCCTCAACAGTACCCTCTGCCTCGATCCTGTCACGGCTTGATCGGGGCTTTTTTTTGCCTGTGGTTTCTGTGTGGTCTGTACAGTCGCCTTCGCGAGCAGGCTCGCTTGTATGGTAGGACTTGAAGGGAGGAGGAGGGACAAGGCTCGATTCTGACTGTTGACGCAGTACAGACTGTGGGAGAGTTCGCCCCTCCTCCTTTCACCCAAGCGCCGATAAAGAATGCATCTGGCCTAGACCGACGATAGGAACAAGCCTGCGCCTCTGGGTGAGCCCTTCAAGTGCTTAAAACCTTATCCCGGAGGAAAACCTATGGCAATGCCGGTTTCTGTTTCAAAGCCGATCGTGGGCGTGGATGTCGCCAAGAAAGAATTGGTGATTTATCACGCCGAACTGGACCTGCTTGAAGAGATTCCCAACAACAAAACCAGCATCAACAAGTGGTTAAAGGACTTGCCGGGGAGTGTGGCTATTGCTATTGAAGCCACCAACATCTACCACCTGGAGTTCGCTGACCTGGCCTTTGAGGCCGGCTGCGTGATTTACATGGTGGGCGGCTATGAGCTCAAACATTACCGAGAAGGTGTGAAGGTCCGTGCCAAAACCGATGCACTGGATGCCAAACTGCTTGCTCGCTATCTGAAGAACGAGCATGAAGAACTTCACCCATGGACGCCGCCGACACCGCTGTATCGCCAACTCCTGAGTCTTTTTCGCCGCCGGGCGGCCTTGGTCCAGGCCAGGGTCGGCCTAGTGCAAAGCTGGTCGAATGAGCCCTTGCTGAAGGCTGCTTTTTCCGAGCAAATAAAGTCCATGCAGCAGCTTGAGACGCTGATCGAAAAGACGATCAACGATCAGCTGAAAGAAGCCGGTTTGCTGGGGCAGTTGAAGCGTTGCTTGAAAGTTGAAGGGGTTGGATTTTTGACTGGCGCGCGCTTGCTCACGGCGTTCCAGCGCGGAGACTTCCGAAACGCAGATGCCTTTATCGCCTTTCTTGGAATGGACTTGCGGGTGTCAAAATCAGGGCAAAAAGATGGTCGCCGGAGTTTGACCAAGCGAGGCGATCCAGAAGCCCGCCGCCTTCTGCACAATGCGGCTATGTCGGCGAGTCGAACCGAAGCCTGGAAAGGGTTTTACCAAGAACAAAGAAATCGGGGTTTCAGCACCACTCAAGCCCTGGTGATGCTGGCTCGCAAGCTCGCTCGTATCGTATTCGCCCTGCTGAAGGGGCAGAGTGAATACCAACCGAAAACCAGTTGAGGGCTTCCCCTCAACCATAGAATCTCCCACATTTGATCTGCGTCATGCGCAAATCCCTGTGGGAGCGGGCTTGCTCGCGAAGAACGATGACGCGGTTTAACGCTGTAGCACGAGGATGCGCGACAACAACTCATCCCGATCCACATAACACCCCTGGAAATGGCGGGCACCCGTGGCAGGGTCGAAGGCGTTGCGCGCGTGCAGGGTACGGCGATTGTCGAAGCACCAGAGTTCGCCGGGGTTGAGCCTTTGCATCAGCCTGAATCGAGGCTCGCGAGTCATCGCGATGAAACGGCGATAGGCGTGATAGAGCCTGGGCATCTGCTCCACCGATGCATCGAACGGCCCTCGCAGAAAGTTCGCCATGCGGATTTCCGAGACCCGCCCCAAGGTATCCAGCGCGATGATCGGCGCCAGGCAACGATAGTCACTGAGGCGGTCTTTATTGCGAAATTCCACGGGGATTTCGCACAGGCTTCGGAACGACTCGGGGTCCTCCTGGCGTAACGCCTCGGCGATGGCAAAACCGTCGACGAAAATACTCTCGCCACCCTCGGCATCGTTGACCAGGCAATGCAGGAACTGCAGCCCCGGTTGCAACTCGCGCGTCGGCAGGTCGCTGTGCAGCGGCAAGTTGAAAGCGGTGTAGGCGTTGCTGTCGGCGTCGGCCTTCGATTGCACATTGAACAGCACGCCGAAATTGCTCTCGCGGATGAAGGAAATGCGCTGGGCGACCAGCTTCAGCGAGCCAGGCTCGGTGGGTACGCCACGGACCTGGGTCAGGCCGGTGTCACGCACGGCCAGCAGCCATTGCAATAGCGCCTGGTTGTCGTTCATCAGTGCTTGATACTCGAACGCCGGCAACTGCAAATCACTGTGCCAAAGCCTGGCCTTGGGCTTGCTTGCCAGGCGCTCGGCGCGGGACTCGTCGTCGTAGGCGTGGGCCCGCAACCAGCCAGGGTCGAAGCGGCTGAGGTGGCCATCCTGCCACTGCACGCTCAGGCAACCATCAGGGTCGACACTGGTTTGGACAGGCTTAAGGTTCTCCGGCACATCGACGATTTCCAGCACCTGTTCGCGCGTCACCGTGTAGACGCATTGCGGACACGGGCAATTGTCCCGCAGCCATGGGTGGTGGAAGGGACTGACGCGGTTGTCGGCCCACGTCACCAGGATACGATCGGCCATGGCCTGCACGCCTGTCAGCGCGCTGATCAGCGGATAAGTACGGAAGTCGGCAAAAGCGGCGGCAGTGTTCATGGGATCTCCTTGTTATTTTTTTGGCGGCAATGCGATCACTCGGCCGATGCAGGCGGGGGCGGGCAGGTCGCTCTGTTCGGCGACCATGGCTTGCAGCCGGCCCAGGGTCTGCTCGCTGAATGGCGTGGAGCGTGGTCCGGCGAGGTCGACGTGCAACAGCATTTGCTCGTTGCCCGCCAGCTCCTTGGCGTCGCCCACCAAGTGCAGGCTGTGGTAGAGGTGCAGGCGTTTACTGTCGTGGCCGATGATTTGCGTGTGCACCTCGACCTCGGCGTCGAGCTTCACTTCGTGCAGGTAGTTGAGGTGCAGTTCCAGGGTGAACAGCGAGTTGCCGCTGGCTTCGCGGTTGCTGCTGTCCATGCCGAGGCGGTCCATCAGGGCATCGGTGGCGTAGCTGAAGATCAGCAGGTAGAACGCGTCGCGCAGGTGGCCGTTGTAGTCGACCCAATCGGGGATGATGCGGGTTTGATAGGTGGTTAGTGCGGGCATCTTGCTCTCCAGAGATGATCGTTCCCACGCTCTGCGTGGTAACGCCTCCTGTGACGCTCTGCGTCACGATCTTTTGGGACGCCGAGCGTCCCGGGCTGCATTCCCACGCAGAGCGTGGGAACGATCAGTGGTACGGGTTACTCGCTGAAACTCATCCCATGCTTCTCTTTGGTGGTCTTCACGGCTTCCAGCACCGCCAGCAGGCAATCATCACGATAGCGCTCCAGCGCCGAAATGCTGTGTGTGCCCAACTGATCGCTGGTGCCATCCACCACATCGTCGATCAGTTTTTCCGTCAGTTCCGGCGCCGGCAGGTAGGTCCATGGCAACTGCAGGGCGGGGCCGAACTGTGCCATGAAGTGGCGCATCCCGGCGTCGCCACCGGCCAGGGTATAGGTCAGGAATGTGCCCATGAACGACCAACGCAGACCGGCGCCAAAACGAATCGCGTCGTCGATTTCGCCGGTCGTCGCCACACCGTCGTTGACCAGGTGCAGCGCCTCGCGCCACAGCGCTTCGAGCAAGCGGTCGGCGATGAATCCCGGCACTTCCTTGCGCACGTGCAGCGGGCGCATGCCAAGCGATTCGTAGACTTTCATAGCCGCCTGCACGGCTTCGGGGGCGGTATTCTTGCCACCGACCACTTCCACCAATGGCAACAGGTAAACCGGGTTGAACGGGTGGCCGACCACACAGCGCTCCGGGTGGGTCGAACTCTCGTAGAACTCGCTTGGCAACAGGCCGGAGGTGCTGGAGCCGATCAATGCATTGGGCTTGGCCGCGGCGCTGATCTTGCTGTGCAACTCCAGTTTTAGTTCCAGGCGCTCAGGAGCGCTTTCCTGGATGAAATCGGCGTCGCGCACGCATTCTTCGATGGTTGCGACAAAGCGCAGGCGATCCTGCGAGGCTCCGGGCGCCAGGCCTTGTTTCTCAAGGGCGCCCCAGGCATTGGCGACGCGTTTGCGCAGGGCGGCTTCGGCACCGGGGGCCGGGTCCCAGGCCACCACGTCGAGGCCGTGGGCGAGGGCGCGGGACACCCAGCCGCTGCCGATGACACCGCTGCCCAGTGCGGCGAAGGTTTTGATTTCGGTAATGAAGGTCATGGCAATTTCCTGAAGAATTCGATGATTCCCTTGTGGGGCAGACCCTTGCCACAAAAGCCCACACCCACAAGGGGAAAAAGGGTGGGGAGGATTAACCGCGCTGTTTCAGGCCCATTTTCTTGCGGCCCTCAGCAGGCGTGAGCACACGGGCACCGAGGCGGCTGAGGATTTCGCTGGCGCGTTCGACCAGTTGGCCATTGGTCGCCAGTACGCCCTTGTCCAGCCACAAGTTGTCTTCCAGCCCAACTCGCACGTTGCCACCCAGCAGCACGGCTTGCGCGGCCATCGGCATTTGCATGCGGCCGATGCCGAAACCGGCCCACACGGCGTCGGCCGGCAGGTTGTCGACCATGGCTTTCATGGTAGTGGTGTCAGCCGGCGCGCCCCACGGGATGCCCAGGCACAGTTGGAACAGCGGGTTGTCGAGCAGGCCTTCCTTGATCATCTGCTTGGCGAACCACAGGTGACCGGTGTCGAAGATCTCCAGCTCGGCCTTAACGCCCAGTTCCTGGATGCGTTTGGCGCCCGCACGCAGCTGTGCCGGAGTAGAGACGTAAATGGTGTCGCCATCGCCGAAGTTCAGGGTGCCGCAATCGAGGGTGCAGATTTCCGGCAGCAGTTCCTCGACATGGGCCAGACGAGTCAACGGGCCGACCAGGTCAGTGTTCGGGCCGAACTCCATCGGGTTCTCGCCCGCGCCGATTTCCAGGTCGCCGCCCATGCCGGCAGTGAGGTTGACGATGATGTCCACGTCGGCTTCGCGGATGCGCTCCATCACTTCGCGGTACAGCGCCACGTCACGGCTGAACTTGCCGGTTTCGGGGTCGCGAACGTGGCAGTGAACCACGGTAGCGCCGGCCTTGGCGGCCTCCACGGCAGCGGCCGCAATCTGTTTCGGGGTGACCGGCACATGAGGGCTCTTGGCGGTCGTGTCGCCAGCACCGGTGAGTGCGCAGGTGATGATGACGTCGTGGTTCATTTGGCGGTTTCCTTCAGGCGTGGTGGTCCCGTTCGCAGCCCGTTCGGGCCGCGAATCGGTGGTTCAATTGAGGGTTACTTGCTGGTCAGCTTGAGGTTTTCAGCCGCAGGCTTGCCGTCGAAGGTGGTCACGCCTTCCAGCCAGCGCTGCTTGTCTTGCGGGTGATCCTTCAGCCACTGTTTGGCGGACTCGAAGGCGTCCTTGTGATCCAGCAGCGGCTGCATCATCCGGCTTTCATCTTCGGCGGTGAACGTCAGGTTGCTCAGCAGGCGACCGATGTTCGGGCACTGCTCGGCGTAGGTCGGCGAGGTCACGGTCCAAACCGTGGCCATGCCTTCGTTAGGGCCGAGGGCGTCTTCACTGCCGGTGAGATAGGTCATCTGTACGTTGACGTTCATGGGGTGCGGTGCCCAGCCGAAGAACACCACGGCTTCCTTGCGGCGCACGGCGCGATCCACCGCCGCGAGCATGCCCGCCTCGCTGGATTCGACCAGTTGGAATTTGCCGAGGCCGAACTGATTCTTGGCAATCATCGCCTTGATCTGGGTGTTGGCGCCTGAGCCTGGCTCGATGCCGTAGATCTTGCCGCCCAGCTCTTTTTCGAACTTGGCGATGTCGGCGAAGGTCTTCAGGCCCTTGTCGGCGAGATAGGTCGGAACGGCGAGGGTGGCACGTGCGTCTTTCAAGTTGGGCGCTTCAAGCACCTTGACCTGATTGGCGTCGACGAACGGGGTGATGGTCTGGGTCATCAGCGGGTTCCAGTAACCCAGGAACAGGTCCAGGCGCTGATCGCGAATCCCGGCGAAGATGATTTGCTGGGAGGCGCTGGTTTGTTTGGTGCTGTAGCCGAGGCCGTCGAGCAATACCTGGGTCATCGCACTGGTGGCGATCACGTCGGTCCAGTTCACCACGCCCATGCGCACGTTCTGGCACGACGCCGGTTCGGCTGCCATGACACTGGCGCTCAGCAAAGCGGTACCACTGAGTGCAAGAACACAGCTGCTGATCAGTCGTTTCATTCTCAGGTTCCTCGGCAGTTTCATTATTGTGGGTCCGGTCGTCTGTGCGCCGGTGATGTCACGTTACGCAGCTAATCTGCCACGAAAGCGCACTGCGGCGACCGACTCTTGCACTGCAGCGACCTGTGCTCTTGAATGCCTTCTGCAAGTGGCGTATCAACGTCTTCACGCTACCCGTCGAACGAGTGCGCTCCATGTCCCAGGATTTCTATTTCTTGTTGATGCCGGGTTTCTCGGCGATTGGATTTATCTCGGCAATCGAGCCATTGCGGGTTGCCAATCGCTTTCGCGGCGAGCTCTATCGCTGGCATGTATTGAGCGCCGATGGTGGGGCGGTGCTGGCCAGTAACGGCATGTCGGTCAACGCCGACGCGGCGCTGGAGCCGTTGAAAAAAGGCGCGACGTTATGGGTGGTCGCCGGCTTCGAACCGCTGAAATTCGCCACTCCGGCGCTGGAGCACTGGCTGCGTCGCCTCGACAACGAAGGCGTGACGCTCGGCGCCATTGACACCGGCAGCTTCATCCTCGCTGAGGCAGGTTTGCTCGACGGTCATCGCCTGACCCTGCACTGGGAGGCCATCGACGCCTTCAAGGAGTCCTATCCGCAGCTCAGTGTCACCCAAGAGTTATTCGAGATCGACCGTCGACGCATCACCAGCGCTGGCGGGACCGCGTCGATCGATTTAATGCTGGATCTGATCGCCCAGTCCCATGGCCCGGAACTGGCAATCCAGGTCAGCGAGCAATTCGTGCTCGGGCGCATCCGTCCGCGTAAAGACCACCAGCGCATGGAAGTCGCGACGCGTTATGGCATCAGCAACAAGAAGCTTGTTCACGTGATTGGCGAGATGGAGCAGCACAGCGAGCCGCCGCTGAGTACGTTGGAATTGGCGGAATCGATCAAGGTCACCCGGCGTCAGCTGGAGCGCTTGTTTCGCCTGCACCTGAACGACACACCGAGCAATTTCTACCTGCGCCTGAGGCTGGAGAAAGCCCGGCAACTGCTGCGCCAGACCGATATGAGTGTGTTGGAGGTGAGTATTGCCTGCGGGTTTGAATCGCCGTCGTATTTCACCCGCAGTTATCGGGCGAAGTTCGAGCGGTGCCCGCGGGAGGATCGGCGTACCGCCAAAGCATAACCACCCCGAAAACCTGTGGGAGCGAGCCTGCTCGCTCCCACAATGGGCAACTTATTTCTTCAGAAGTGCCGAGCAGGCAGCCTTGTACGCCTCATGCTGATACTTGTTCAGCGTCTCCGGCGGCTCAAAACCATGCTTCTTGGCCTGTGCATTGATCGTCTGCGGCGACAGCAGCGTCACCTCGCAATTCTCCAGCAACTGGAAAACGCCCTCGATCTTGAACGTGGTCGGCCCACCGGCAAACTCACCTTTCTTGCTGCGCTTCTTGATCACGATTCGATCTATCGAGTTCTCGCGAACAAAGGATGCGACCTGAGCGGCAAACACTTTGACATTGGCGGCTTCGTCGTCATCCTCCAGGGCGATTTTCTTGGTCGCAAGCGCGACATGGCTCAGCGTGGAACCGTCGAGAGCTGCCACGGCGATGATCGCTTCGCTGCCTTTGATTTCGATGCCGCAGACTTTCATGGTGAATCCCTTTTCTGGCTGAAGGCGTGAAGCTTACAGCTCCAGTTGAATAGCAGGCGTTACTCCTGCCCAATCGTCTCCAAAAACTCCGACCGCTCGTCACTCATCCGCGCCACGCAATCATTCTGCGCAATAGTGAATGCCTTGCTGCCGGCGGTGGCCGGGAAGGCTTCGATGGCGCAGTCAGCGTCGCGGGTTTTCAGCCATTGTTGCTGGGCGGCCTTGATCTTGGCGGTGATCTCGGCCAATTGCGACGGGTTCTTGCCGTAGAGCGACTGCATGCGTTCGTTCAGGCTTTTGTAGTTTTCGCTCAGCAAGTCTTCGGCGGTGGTTTTGCTGAAGGCGGAGCATTCCAGGGTCTGTACGTCGTTTTCGACTTTGTCGCAGGGGGTGTCTTCAGACTCCTCGGCGGCGTGTACGCCGGTCGCAATCAGTGCCAAGGCCAGGACGATGAATTTCATGTGGTTGCCGCTCCCATCCAGTGAAGCATCAAGAGATGTGGCGAATTCTGGCCCAAGCGGATTGCCTTGAACAGGTCGGCAATTGTGCCTTGCGACGACCCTTTGTCGCGGATTGACGCTTTCGGCAATTCCCCTGTCGTTTTTGCACCCGGCTACCAATGCACCGAGGCATATGCTGGCCCCAAAGCGCCGACAGACGATTCGGCGCATGAATCGCTAACAAGGGGACAGCCTGATGAGCCCAGCCGAATTGCACGCCGACAGCATCGTTATCGACGGGCTGATTATTGCCAAGTGGAACCGTGAACTGTTCGAAGACATGCGCAAGGGCGGTTTGACCGCAGCCAACTGCACCGTGTCGGTATGGGAGGGCTTCCAGGCCACCGTCAACAACATCGCCGCCAGCCAGAAGCTGATCCGCGAGAACAGCGACCTGGTGATTCCGGTGCGCACCACCGCCGACATCCGCAAGGCCAAGGAGCAGGGCAAGACCGGCATCCTCTTCGGTTTCCAGAATGCCCATGCGTTTGAAGACCAGATCGGCTATGTCGAAGTGTTCAAGCAGCTGGGCGTCGGTATTGTGCAGATGTGCTACAACACCCAGAACCTGGTCGGCACCGGTTGCTACGAGCGTGACGGCGGCCTGTCGGGCTTCGGTCGTGAAATCGTAGCCGAGATGAACCGCGTAGGCGTCATGTGCGACCTGTCCCACGTCGGTTCCAAGACGTCCGAAGAAGTCATCCTCGAATCGAAAAAGCCGGTGTGCTACTCCCACTGCCTGCCGTCGGGCCTCAAGGAGCACCCGCGCAACAAGTCCGATGAAGAACTGAAGTTCATTGCCGACCACGGCGGTTTCGTCGGTGTGACCATGTTCGCGCCATTCCTGGCCAAGGGCATCGATTCGACCATCGACGACTACGCCGAAGCCATCGAATACACCCTGAACATCGTCGGTGAAGATTCGATCGGTATCGGCACCGACTTCACCCAGGGTCACGGCCAGGACTTCTTCGAGTACCTGACCCACGACAAGGGCTATGCCCGCCGCCTGACCAGCTTCGGCAAGATCATCAACCCGCTGGGCATCCGCACCGTCGGCGAGTTCCCGAACCTCACCGAAACCCTGCTAAAGCGCGGCCATTCCGAGCGCGTGGTGCGCAAGATCATGGGCGAGAACTGGGTGAACGTCTTGAAAGATGTCTGGGGCGAATAAGCCACCGCTCTTCTGAATCCTTTCCTGCGGCCGTCCGCGCCGCAGGCAACAACAAAATTTTTCTGGAGTTAAGTTTCCATGGCCAAGATCGCCCCGCAATTGCCTATCGAAGTCGACAGCGAAACCGGTGTCTGGACGTCCGACGCCCTGCCGATGCTGTATGTGCCCCGTCATTTCTTCGTCAACAACCACATGGGCATCGAGGAAGTGCTGGGCGCCGAAGCTTACGCCGAGATTCTCTACAAGGCCGGCTACAAGTCCGCCTGGCACTGGTGTGAAAAAGAAGCCGAATGCCATGGCCTGGAAGGCGTTGCGGTGTTCGAGCACTACATGAAGCGCCTGTCGCAGCGCGGCTGGGGCCTGTTCAAGATCCAGGACATCGACCTCGACAAAGGCACCTGCAGCGTCAAGCTTGAACACTCGGCATTCGTCTACGTGTACGGCAAGGTCGGGCGCAAGGTCGACTACATGTTCACCGGTTGGTTTGCCGGCGCGATGGACCAGATCCTCGCCGCTCGTGGCAGCAAGATCCGCACCGTGGCCGAACAAGTCTACGGTGGCTCCGAAGAGGGCCACGAAGACGGCTTGTTCACCGTCAAGCCGTTGTAAGTCGAGGAACCCGCCATGGCTTTCGAAGCAATGTTCCAGCCGATCCAGATCGGCAAACTGACCATCCGTAACCGCGTGCTCAGCACTGCACACGCCGAGGTCTATGCGACCGACGGCGGCATGACCACCGACCGGTACGTCAAGTATTACGAAGAGAAGGCCAAGGGCGGGATCGGCCTGGCGATCTGTGGCGGTTCGTCCGTCGTCGCCATCGACAGCCCGCAGGAGTGGTGGAGCTCGGTGAACCTGTCCACCGACCGCATCATCCCGCACTTCCAGAATCTTGCGGACGCCATGCACAAGCACGGCGCCAAGATCATGATCCAGATTACCCACATGGGCCGTCGCTCGCGTTGGGACGGCTTCAACTGGCCGACGCTGATGTCGCCGTCCGGCGTACGCGAGCCGGTGCACCGCGCCACCTGCAAGACCATCGAGCCGGAAGAAATCTGGCGGGTGATCGGCAACTACGCGCAAGCTGCGCGTCGCGCCAAGGCCGGTGGCCTGGACGGCGTGGAATTGTCGGCGGTGCACCAGCACATGATCGACCAGTTCTGGAGCCCGCGGGTCAACAAGCGTACCGACGAATGGGGTGGCACCTTCGAAGGCCGCATGAAATTCGGCCTGGAAGTGTTGAAAGCGGTGCGCGCGGAGGTCGGTGACGATTTCTGCGTGGGCATGCGTATCTGCGGTGACGAGTTCCACCCGGATGGCCTGTCCCATGAAGACATGAAGCAGATCGCCAAGTATTACGACGACACCGGCATGCTCGATTTCATCGGCGTCGTGGGCTCGGGTTGCGACACCCACAACACCCTGGCCAACGTGATTCCGAACATGAGTTATCCACCTGAGCCGTTCCTGCATTTGGCCGCCGGTATCAAGGAAGTGGTCAAGGTTCCGGTGCTGCATGCGCAGAACATCAAGGACCCGAACCAGGCCACCCGTATCCTGGAAGGCGGTTACGTCGACATGGTCGGCATGACCCGCGCGCACATTGCCGACCCGCACCTGATCGCCAAGATCAAGATGGGCCAGATCGACCAGATCAAGCAGTGTGTCGGTGCCAACTACTGCATCGACCGCCAGTACCAGGGCCTGGACGTGCTGTGCATCCAGAACGCCGCGACTTCCCGTGAATACATGGGTCTGCCGCACATCATCGAAAAAACCACCGGCGTTAAACGCAAAGTGGTGGTGGTCGGTGCCGGTCCTGCCGGGATGGAAGCCGCTCGTGTGGCTGCCGAGCGCGGCCACGACGTAACCCTGTTCGAGAAAAAGGACTTTATCGGTGGCCAGATCACCACGGCGTCGAAAGCGCCGCAGCGTGACCAGATCGCCGGTATCACCCGCTGGTATCAGCTGGAGCTGGCGCGGTTGAAAGTCGACCTGCGTCTGGGCACCGCGGCGGATGCGCCGACCATCATGGACCTGCGTCCGGATGTGGTGGTGCTGGCCGTCGGCGGTCATCCGTTCATCGAGCAGAACGAGCACTGGGGCGCGGCTGAAGGCCTGGTGGTCAGCAGCTGGGACATTCTCGACGGCAAGGTTGCACCCGCCAAGAACGTGCTGGTCTACGACACCATTTGCGAGTTTACCGGCATGTCGACTGCCGACTTCCTCGCCGACAAGGGCAGCCAGGTCGAGATTGTCACCGATGACATCAAGCCAGGCGTGGCCATTGGCGGTACGTCGTTCCCGACCTACTACCGCAGCATGTATCCGAAAGAAGTGATCATGACTGGCGACATGATGCTGGAGAAGGTCTACCGCGAAGGCGACAAGCTGATAGCGGTGCTGGAAAACGAATACACCGGCGCCAAAGAGGAGCGGGTGGTGGACCAGGTGGTCATCGAGAACGGCGTGCGTCCGGACGAGGAGATCTACTACGCGATGAAGGAAGGCTCGCGCAACAAAGGCCAGATCGACGTCGAAGCCTTGTTCGCGATCAAGCCGCAGCCATGCCTGGAGCAGAAAGGCGACGGCTACCTGTTGTTCCGCATCGGCGACTGTGTGGCCCAGCGTAACGTGCATGCGGCGATCTATGACGCGCTGCGGCTGTGCAAGGACTTCTAAAATCACACCGAACCAATGTGGGAGCGGGCTTGCTCGCGAAGAACGATAACGCGGTACACCTGATACACCGCGTCGCCGGATTCGCGAGCAAGCCCGCTCCCACATGAGACCCCGCGGTCTTTGGGAGCTTCACCATGCTCAACACCCTTCTTCCCATCCTGATCTTTGCTGCCCTGGGCCTCGCGGCTCTCGGTGCATTGCGACGGGTAAACATGTGGCGCCGAGGCCGGGCCTCGAAGGTCGATCTGATCGGCGGCCTGTTCGCCATGCCCAAGCGCTACATGGTCGATCTGCACCATGTAGTGGCGCGGGACAAATACATTGCCAACACCCACGTCGCGACGGCCGGCGGCGCAGTGGCGTCCATCGTGCTGGCAATTCTGGTGCATGGTTTCGGATTGCATAACCGCTTCCTCGGTTATGCATTGTTGTTGATGTCGGCGGTGATGTTCGTCGGTGCGGTCTTTGTTTACCTGCGTCGGCGCAATCCACCTGCGCGCCTGTCGAAAGGTCCGTGGATGCGCCTGCCGAAAAGCCTGATGGCATTTTCGGTGTCGTTCTTCCTCGTGACCCTGCCGGTGGCCGGTATCCTGCCGGAAAACTTCGGCGGCTGGCTGTTGGCGGTGATCCTCGGGATTGGCGTGCTGTGGGGCGTGTCCGAGCTGTTCTTCGGCATGACCTGGGGCGGGCCGATGAAGCATGCCTTCGCCGGTGCCCTGCACCTGGCCTGGCACCGTCGTGCCGAGCGCTTTGGCGGCGGTCGTTCCACCGGTCTGAAACCCTTGGATCTGAACGACCCAAGCGCGCCACTGGGCGTGGAAAAACCCAAGGATTTCACCTGGAACCAGTTGCTCGGCTTCGACGCCTGCGTGCAGTGCGGTAAATGCGAAGCCGCGTGCCCGGCCTTCGCCGCCGGCCAGCCGTTGAACCCGAAAAAATTGATCCAGGACATGGTCGTCGGCCTGGCTGGAGGCACCGATGCCAAATTTGCCGGCAGTCCGTATCCGGGCAAGCCAATCGGTGAACACGCCGGTAATCCGCATCAACCGATCGTCAACGGTCTGGTGGACGCCGAAACCCTGTGGTCGTGCACCACCTGCCGCGCCTGTGTCGAGGAATGCCCGATGATGATCGAGCACGTCGATGCCATCGTCGACATGCGTCGCCATCTGACCCTGGAAAAAGGCGCTACCCCGAACAAGGGTGCCGAAGTCCTGGAAAACCTGATCGCCACCGATAACCCGGGCGGTTTTGCGCCAGGCGGGCGGATGAACTGGGCGGCGGACTTGAACCTCAATCTGCTCAGCGAAAAGAAATCCACCGACGTGCTGTTCTGGGTGGGCGATGGCGCCTTCGACATGCGCAACCAGCGCACCTTGCGTGCGTTCGTCAAAGTGCTGAAAGCGGCAAAAATCGACTTCGCCGTGCTTGGCCTCGAAGAGCGCGACAGCGGTGACGTGGCTCGCCGCCTGGGCGACGAGGCAACCTTCCAGTTGCTGGCCAAGCGCAACATCCAGACCTTGGCCAAGTACAGCTTCAACCGCATCGTCACCTGCGATCCGCACAGCTTCCACGTGCTGAAAAACGAATACGGCGCTTTCGATGGAAACTACCTGGTGCAGCACCACAGCACCTACATGGCGGAAATCATCGACGCCGGCGCGCTGAACCTTGGCCAGCACAAGGGCGACAGCGTGACCTATCACGATCCGTGCTACCTCGGCCGCTACAACGGCGAGTACGAAGCGCCGCGCCAGGTTCTGCGCGCGCTCGGCATCGAGGTCAAGGAAATGCAACGCTCCGGTTTCCGCTCGCGCTGCTGCGGCGGTGGCGGCGGTGCGCCGATCACCGACATTCCGGGCAAGCAGCGTATCCCCGACATGCGCATGGAAGACATCCGCGAGACGGGCGCCGAACTGGTGGCCGTGGGCTGCCCGCAGTGCACCGCGATGCTTGAAGGTGTGGTCGAACCACGACCGTTGATCAAGGACATTGCCGAACTGGTGGCCGACGCGCTCCTGGAGGATCAGGCCCCAAAGTCGGCTACGCCGGCCAAACGTGAACCCGCGGAGGTGCACTGATGAGCGACATTATCCGCCGCGACCCCCGTGCCGAATGGATCGCCCGTAATCGTTTGCACCCTCTGCACGCCGCCATGCAACCGGCGCAGCACAGTTGGATGGGGCCTAACGGCGTCATTCGCAAGAACCCGCACGGCATCGGTTTCATCGGCCCTAACGGCATCAAGCGAATCGACCGTAGCGGCGCTCAGCAGGGCGGGACGACGAAACGTTCGGCCGCCGTTGAAGTGCAATTACCGCTGCATCAAGTCTCTGCGCCGGCATTCTTCATCTGCGTGGTGCCGGACATGGTCGGCGGCCGCTTGAGCAGTCACGACCGAGATCTGCTGGGACTGGCCCATCAACTGGCCGGCAGCGACGGCGCGGTGTTGGCCGTGGTCTTTGGCGAACATAAGGAAAACGCGTTTTCCACAGCCGGCGTCGATCGCCTGCTGGTGCTGGAAGGCGAAGAGTTCAGCGGTTATGCACCGGAACAACGTGTCCAGGGCCTGCGGGCTGTGGATAACCAGTTCAACCCACGTCACTGGCTGCTGCCGGACAGTCGCAGCGGCGGTGGCGAATTGGGTCGGCGCTTTGCCGCTGCCTTGGGCGAACGCCCGGCCACGCGGGTCTGGCAGGTCAAGGATCAGGAGTGTATTGGTCGCGCCGGTGCCGGTTTGCAAGATCTGGCGCGTCCGGTTGCACGGTTGATCCTGGCCGCCGTCGAATGCGCCGAGCCGGTCAGCGAAACTCGTCACGAAGTTTTGCCGGTGGAGTTATCCACAGCCGTCGCCCGCAGTCTCTCGCGCATCGAGGACCTGGGGGCGGTGGCAGTGGACCCGGCGGCGATTCCCATGGCCGAAGCCGAATTCATCTTCTCCGGCGGCAATGGGGTCAAGGATTGGGACTTGTTCCACCAGGCCGCCGCCGCCCTTGGCGCCACCGAAGGCGCGTCGCGGGTGGCAGTGGACGACGGCTTCATGGCGCGCGACCGTCAGGTCGGCGCGTCCGGCACCTGGGTCACCGCGAGGGTCTATGTGGCGGTGGGGATTTCCGGGGCAATCCAGCACCTGCAGGGCATCGGTGCCTGCGACAAGGTGGTGGCGATCAACCTCGACCCGGGTTGCGACATGATCAAACGGGCCGACCTGTCGGTAATCGGCGAAAGTGCGGAGATTCTTCGGGCCTTGATCGCGGCGGTAGAAGCCTACCGCAACGACGCCAAGCGCGATGCGGCTTAAGGGAAGGAAAGGGTTATGAGCACGAAAATCATCAGCCTGGTGTCCATCGGCGCCCACCCGACTTCCGGTCGACCACGTCGCGCGGAACAGGATGCACGGGCGGTGGAGTTGGGCTTGCAGCTGGCTGGGGATAACTTGCAGGTGCTGCACGCCGGCGACGTTGGCGAACCGGCCTTGCGCGCTTATCTGGGCATGGGGCTGGAACAATTGCATGTGCTTGAACAACCGCAGGGCGCCGATGCGCTTCCGGCGTTGACCGCTTATTTGCGCGATGCCGGGGCACAGGTGGTCCTGACCGGTAGCCAGGCGGAAACCGGCGAGGGCTCGGGCATGCTGCCGTTCCTGCTGGCCGAAGGCCTTGGCTGGCCGCTGGTGGTGGGATTGGCGCAGGTCGAGTCGATTGATGGGGGTTCGGCGCTGGTACTGCAGGCTCTGCCGCGCGGTCAGCGGCGTCGCTTGAAGGTTCGCTTGCCGTTTCTCGCCACTGTGGATAACGCTGCGCCAAAGCCTCGGCAAAGCGCCTACGGTCCGGCCCGGCGCGGAGTTTTGCAAGCCAATGAGGTGGAAATCGTCGACGATGAATTGCTCGCGGTCGCCACCCTGCAACCGGCCAAGCCACGGCCGAAGCGCTTGAAGGTAATCAAGGCCAAGAGCGGCGCCGATCGCATGAAAGCCGCAACGGCGAAAGCCAGTGGTGGTGGCGGACAAGTGCTCAAGGGCGTGACGGCACAGGCGGGGGCTGAAGCCATCCTTAAGTTGCTGATCGAAGAAGGTGTGGTCCGCTAGCGGTCCGTTTGGGGGCAGGTCAATGGCAGTAGAATTTCGTCCGGCAGTTCGCGCGGATGCGCGTGAGATTGCGCGTTTGTTCCAGATTTCATCGGAGGGCGCTGCGGATTACATCTGGAGCCAGATAGCAGAACCGGGGCAGGATCTGTTGGACGTCGGAGCCCTGCGTTACGCCCGCGACGATGTGGATTTTTCCTGGCAGAACTGCCTGATCGCCGAAGCTGAAGGTAAGGTCATTGGCATGCTGCACAGCTACGTGATGCGTCACGATCCGTTCGCGGCACCGGTGACCGACCCGGTGCTGGCGCCGTACGCCAAGATGGAAATCCCCGACACCCTTTATATTTCCAGCCTGGCGCTGCACGAAGGCTGGCGCAACCAGGGGCTGGGCAAGCAGTTCCTTGCCTACGCCTACGACCGCGCCAACCGGCTCGGGCTCAATGGCTTGAGCCTGATCGACTACGCCGCAAACACCGGTGCCCGGCGGTTCTATGAGCGCCATGGTTTCCGTGTTGTCGATACCTGCCAGATTGCGCCGCATCCGATGATTCGAGTCACGGGAGAAGCCTATTTGATGTATCGGCCTTAACGGGCTGCCCGGTGGCGGGCGGCCCTATCAGGCCTGATAGTGTTGGCTTTAGTGGCGCTTTGTTAGGGTAGTTAACAGTTTGTACCCACTATCTTCGGCAGTGCCGTAAAACACAGTAAGCCGTTTTAACAAGATTTTTCCTGGTTTACCCACAATCCCTGTTAGCTCTTCTGTGGATAACATGTTCGCCCCTCGCTATACCTCTTTAAAACCGTGAGCTGCAAGACTTAGGTCAAATTATAACCAGCATAAGATACGGTTTTTTCACACTTTTTTATCCAAAGCAGGCCCCTAGTTGCCCCCAAAGTCTGTTGGCGCTTCTGTGGATAAGATGTTCGCTTACCGCTGAGGGCCTTATAAACAGCGGCTTTCAGGCTTCTGGTTAAAAATTGATCAAAGATGGCTTTTTAACGGTTATCCCCTGCGTAAACCCTCAAAAATCGCGGCTTTCAGCGCTTTTCCACAGATGAACAATAGTTGCCCCCAAAGTCTGTTGGCGCTTCTGTGGATAAGGTGTTCGCCATCCTCTGAAGGCCACGTATTTCGTGCTTTATAGAGGTTTGATCAATAAATGATCAGGCTCTGTGAAAAACCTTGATTCTGGATAAGTCACGGATTTTCTTTGAGTTCTGTGGAGAAAGTTATCGGCATTTCCACAGTTGTCCCCATTTGCTGTGGGTGGATATGTGGATAACTTGTTTGCGGAAGGCTGGGAGGCACACAGGGTATAGCTCTGAACGCAATAGATCATATTTCGTACAGTGCTAAAGAGGTGATATGAGATATGAATTCGGAAGAGAACCCGTCCCTGTAGGAGAGAGCATGCTCGCTCCTACAGGGGGGCGTGGGCGTTAGCCCTGGACAGGGACGCCTTTGAGGTACGGCGCAGGCTCGGCGCCCAGGTTGCTCAGCAGGCGCTCGCTGTACCAATCCACGAAGTTCACCACGCCGAATTCGTAAGTCTTGGAGTACGGACCTGGCTGGTATGCCGTGGAGTTGATGCCACGCTGGTTCTCTTCGGCCAGGCGACGGTCCTGGTCGTTGGTGGCGTCCCAGACCTGCCGCATGCGGTCAACGTCGTAATCCACACCTTCAACGGCGTCCTTGTGCACGATCCACTTGGTGGTGACCATGGTTTCCTGCGCGCTGATCGGCCACACGGTGAACACGATGATGTGGTCGCCCATGCAGTGGTTCCACGAGTGTGGCAGGTGCAGGATGCGCATCGAGCCCAGATCCGGGTTCTTGATGCGGCCCATGAGTTTGGCGCAGCCTTGTTTGCCGTCCAGGGTCATCGACACGGTGCCCTTGAGTAAAGGCATGCGCACGATGCGGTTACGCAGGCCGAAGCTGGCGTGGGCGTAAGGGATCTTTTCGGCTTCCCAGGCAGCGGCAGAGGCGGCCACGTGGTCCTTGAACGCCTGGTCGGCGCGCGGGTCGGTGACGTCGTCCCATTCCAGCAGGGTTTTCAGCAGTTCCGGGTGCGACGCATTGCAGTGGTAGCACTCGCGGTTGTTTTCCAGCACCAGCTTCCAGTTGGCTTTCTCCATCAAGGTGGTGGTGATTGCCACCTTGGTGTTTTCCATGTCGTACGGTTCCATGTAATGGCTGAGCGTCGACAGGAAGTCATCAATGGCTGGCGGATTCTCCGACAGGCTGATGAAGATGTAGCCACCGGCGGTCTTTACGTTCACCGGCTTGAGGCCGTACTGCTTCATGTCGAAGTCGGCGCCCATTTCGGTACCGGCAAACAGCAGGCGACCGTCCAGTTCATACGTCCACTGGTGGTAGTGGCAGACCAGTTTGGCGACCTTGCCTTTTTCGCTGGTGCACAGGCGCGAACCACGGTGGCGGCAGACGTTATGGAAGGCATGCACCACGCCTTCGGCACCACGAATCACGATGATCGGGTTCTTGCCCACTTGCAGGGTCAGGTAGTTGCCCTTGGCTGGGATTTCGCAGGTCATGCCGGCGATCAACCACTCTTTCTGGAAGATTTCCTGCATGTCGATATCAAACAGGCGCTCGTCAGAGTAGAAAGGCTGCGGCAGCGAGAACGTGCGTTCGCGCTCTTGCAGCATCTGCGCGGTGGCCTTGCGTGCGGGTTCCAGCGGATCGCCCAGGCTCAGGGTAGTAGTGACGTCCATCGTTTAATCCTCAAGGCCATCTGCGTGGCCGGCGAAAGTGGCTAATCAGGTGTACTGCTAAGGGTGCTACGCAAGGTGTAAAGATTGTGTCTTGGTATGGGGCGAGTGTGGGGCCGGCGCTGGCCAGAACCTTATCCATGGGCGACATGGTGCAATCTGTTCCCGACGCGCAAGCCCCGGTCGTTGGGGGCTGGTCGCGATAAGCATGTGAATGTCGCAGATAGGTAAATGGCTGTTTCGCGCTATACGCAGAATCGCCAACATGAAGGCCGACAGTCGGCCGTGGAGATCAGCATGTCCAACAGCTTCCTGAACCCGGTAACCACCCAGACCTGGGCCAATGGTCGGCACATCGTCCGTTGTGTCAAAGTCATCCAGGAAACCTGGGATGTGCGCACCTTCTGCTTTATGGCCGACCAGCCGATCATGTTCTTCTTCAAGCCGGGGCAGTTTGTCACCCTGGAGCTGGAAATCGAAGGCCAGCAGATCATGCGTTCGTACACCATTTCCAGCTCGCCGTCGGTGCCGTACAGCTTTTCGGTGACCATCAAGCGAGTGCCGGGCGGCAAGGTTTCCAACTGGCTGCACGACACCTTGCACGAAGGCCAGGAGCTGGCGGTACACGGGCCGGTCGGGCTGTTCAACGCCATGGATTTCACTGCGCCAAAGGTGCTTTACCTCAGCGGCGGCGTTGGTATCACGCCAGTCATGTCCATGGCGCGCTGGTTCTACGACACCAACGGCAATGTCGACATGGTGTTTATCCACAGCGCCCGTTCGCCCAAGGACATCATTTACCACCGCGAGCTGGAACACATGGCGTCGCGGATCGACAACTTCAGCCTGCACCTGATCTGCGAGAAGCACGGTATGGGTGAGCCTTGGGCCGGCTATCGCGGTTACCTCAACCATAGAATGCTTGAATTGATGGCGCCGGACTTCCTGGAACGGGAAGTGTTTTGCTGCGGCCCGACACCGTATATGAATGCGGTGAAGCGCCTGCTGGAAGCCGCCGGATTCGACATGAAGCGTTATCACGAGGAATCCTTCGGCGCGACGCCGCCAGAGGCGCGTGCCGATGCTGTGGAACACGCCGAACAAGCGGCCGAAGCACCGGAAGTCGACGTGGCGGATCTGCATCAGGTGGAGTTCATCTCGTCCGGCAAGAGCATTCGCGTGGCGCCTGGCGAAACCGTGCATGCGGCAGCGGCCAAGGTCGGTTTGCTGATTCCCAAAGCCTGCGGCATGGGCATCTGTGGCACATGCAAGGTGCTGAAGCTGGGAGGTGAAGTGGAGATGGAGCACAACGGCGGGATCACCGAGGAAGACGAAGCCGAAGGGTACATCCTGTCGTGCTGCAGCGTGCCGAAGGGGGATGTGCGGATTGAGTTTTAGATCATTCGAAAGGAGTGTCGAACAACTTCGGTAGGAGCAGCCTTCGGCGGCTCCTACAAGAAGTAGAGGCGTGAGAGTAGTTACTTGACGGGTGTGGTTTTAACCTCAATCTCGTACTGGTCACCACCAAGACTCAAAAACGTTTTCTCCTTTACTTCGAAAGTCATGCCTTGGTACTTGTAAAAGTTACCTGGCTGAGCAAGTTCCAAGTACCGTTGCCGATCGATGGGTTCAGATTTGAGCGTGGTGCGTTCAGCTTCCATTTTTCGTTCTCCCAGGGTTGAACACTATGGCTTGTCGAGTCTCGACAGGCCTTGCGGTGGATCCCGAAAGACTGCTTAGGCTCCTTTTCAGGTCGTCTAAAACTACTCGCCCGAAGTCTGGTGACGGTACTGTCAGAAATACCAGTGCCGACAAACGGCCAAATCTGTAGCAGCTGGCGAAGCCTGCACTCGGCGGCTGCTACAGAGAGTGCGTCGCGGGCGGGCAGGCGTGTGAGATTAGTGCGACATCACTTCGCGAATATCCGCCGCCAGTTCCCGCACACGCTCTTCTTCGGTATCCCACGAACACATGAAGCGTGCGCCGCCGTTGCCGATGAAGGTGTAGAAACGCCAGCCCTTGGCGGTCAGTGCGGCGATGGCCGGTTCCGACAGTTGCAGGAATACGCCATTGGCCTGCACCGGGAACATCAGTTCTACACCTGGAATGTCGCTCACCAGTTCAGCCAGCAATTGCGCGCAGCTGTTGGCGTGGCGCGCGTATTTGAGCCAGGCATCGTTTTCCAGGATGCCGACCCACGGCGCCGAGAGGAAGCGCATTTTCGACGCCAGTTGCCCAGCCTGTTTGCAGCGGTAATCAAAGTCTTCAGCCAGCTTATGGTTGAAGAACAGAATCGCTTCGCCCACGGCCATGCCGTTTTTAGTACCGCCGAAGCACAACACATCAACACCGGCCTTCCAGGTCAGATCCGCTGGCGTACACCCGAGGAACGCACAGGCGTTGGAGAACCGCGCGCCGTCCATGTGCAGGTTCAAGCCCAGCTCCTTGCAAGTGGCACTGATGGCGCGGATTTCGTCCGGGGTGTAGACACTGCCGACTTCGGTGGCCTGGGTGAGGGTCACGACGCGGGGTTTGGGGTAGTGAATGTCTTGGCGCTTGAGGGCCACTTCGCGGATCGATTCCGGCGTCAGTTTGCCGTTTTCGGTACGGGCGATCAGCAGCTTGGAGCCGTTGGAGAAGAATTCCGGGGCGCCGCATTCGTCGGTTTCGACGTGGGCGGTTTCCGAGCAGATCACACTGTGGTAACTCTGGCACAACGACGACAAGGCCAGCGAGTTGGCGGCAGTGCCGTTGAAGGCGAAGAACACTTCGCAGTCAGTTTCGAACAATTTGCGGAAATCGTCGGACGCGCGGGCGGTCCATTCGTCGTCGCCGTAAGCGCGCTGGTGGCCATGGTTGGCCTGCTCCATGGCAGCCCAGGCTTCAGGGCAAATGCCGGAGTAGTTGTCGCTGGCGAATTGTTGGCTCTTATCGGTCATGGCCTGCTTCCGTGGTCGGGACGCTTATGGTGAAGCGTCTCGTGGTCAATGATGGTGCGCACTGTACCGAAGATCATCCGGGGAGCGCACGGGATGTCACTGTCAGAACATTACAAGGATGTCGGGCAATTATGCACACGGCTACACACTTAAAGCAGCGCGACCGTGCACTGGATTTGCTCAAGTGGCTGGCGCTTTTGAGCATGGTGCTCGATCACCTGCGATATGTCGGTTACTCCGCCGATTGGCTGTATGTGCCGGGGCGCTTGGCGTTCCCGTGGTTTTGCCTGGCGATAGTGATCAATCTGACGCGCAAGCCGGCGGTGGCGACCAGCGGACAGTGGCGCTATCTGAGTTGGTTACTGATGTTTAGCGCAGTGAGTGAAATTCCCTACCGAATGTTCATTCCCAGCCCCGACACGTTGAATGTGATGCCCACGCTGGCACTCGGTCTGCTGGTGGTGCTCGGCTGGCAGGACCGGACCCTGCAGGCGCGTCTGGTCGCGGCCGGCGCCGTCGTGCTGGCGGCACTGTTTGCGCGACAACTGATGTTCGGATTTTTCGGCGTGATGTTGCCGCTGGCGATGCTGCTGGTGATCCGGCGTCCCTGGTATTTCGCGCTGTTACCGGGGGTGGTTTGTCTGGCGGCCAATCAATGGCAGGTGCTTTATTACTCCGTTCGACAGGGTAATGAGGTGGCGATGGCGGCCATCGCCACTTGTCTGATTGCGCCATGGCTGGGGCTGTTCCTGTTGCGACATGCCAGTGACGTAAAACCACCGCCGATGCGGCGCTGGGCGTATGCGCTGTATCCCGTGCATTTCCTGGTGTTGCTAGCACTGCGCCAAGCCCTCGCATAACCCCGGGAAAGCTTGTGGGAGCGAGCCTGCTCGCGAAGAGGGAGTGTCAGGCGACTTCAATGTTTCTGACTCATCGCCTTCGCGAGCAGGCTCGCTCCCACAGGGGATTGCAGTTGGTTCGCGGGTCGTGTCCGACCTGCCATTTCCCGCCATGTCGTAAACGCACCTTTACGTGGCGCGCGTAGGCATTTGACGACTCGAAGCCGGTCATACCATCGCTATCAAAGGGCACTGCCGAAAAGCCAGTGCCTCACCGAGACGAATGGCGCAGTGCCGCCGCTGGGAGAGACGCGATGTTCAGCAAGCAAGACCAGATCCAGGGTTACGACGATGCACTGCTGGCGGCGATGAATGCCGAGGAGCAACGCCAGGAAGATCACATCGAGCTGATCGCGTCAGAGAACTACACCAGCAAACGTGTGATGGAAGCGCAAGGCAGCGGCCTGACCAACAAATACGCCGAAGGCTATCCGGGCAAGCGCTACTACGGTGGCTGCGAGCACGTGGACAAGGTTGAAGCCCTGGCCATCGAACGCGCCAAGCAACTGTTCGGCGCCGACTACGCCAACGTCCAGCCGCACTCCGGTTCCTCGGCCAACAGCGCCGTGTACCTGGCGCTGCTGCAAGCCGGCGACACCATCCTCGGCATGAGCCTGGCCCACGGTGGTCACCTGACCCACGGTGCGAAAGTGTCGTCCTCGGGCAAGCTGTACAACGCCGTGCAGTACGGCATCGACACCAAGACCGGCCTGATCGACTACGACGAAGTCGAGCGCCTGGCCGTCGAGTGCAAGCCGAAGATGATCGTCGCCGGCTTCTCGGCCTACTCCAAGACCCTCGACTTCCCACGTTTCCGTCAGATCGCTGACAAAGTCGGTGCGCTGCTGTTCGTCGACATGGCCCACGTTGCCGGCCTGGTCGCCGCCGGCCTGTACCCGAACCCGCTGCCTTACGCCGACGTGGTCACCACCACCACCCACAAGACCCTGCGCGGTCCACGTGGCGGGCTGATCCTGGCCAAGTCCAACGAAGAAATCGAGAAGAAACTCAACGCTGCAGTGTTCCCCGGTGCCCAGGGCGGCCCGCTGATGCACGTGATCGCCGGTAAGGCGGTGTGCTTCAAGGAAGCGCTGGAGCCAGGCTTCAAGGCCTACCAGCAGCAAGTGATCGACAACGCCCAGGCCATGGCCGGCGTATTTATCAAACGCGGCTACGATGTAGTGTCCGGCGGCACCGACAACCACCTGTTCCTGGTCAGCCTGATCCGTCAGGGCCTCACCGGCAAAGAGGCGGATGCAGCCCTCGGTCGCGCCCACATCACCGTGAACAAGAACGCTGTCCCGAACGATCCACAGTCGCCGTTCGTGACCTCCGGCCTGCGTATCGGCACCCCGGCGGTGACCACTCGCGGCTTCAAGGTGACCCAGTGCGTGACGCTGGCCGGCTGGATCTGCGACATCCTCGACAACCTCGGCGATGCCGACGTCGAGGCCAATGTTGCGCAGCAAGTGTCGGCTCTGTGCGCGGACTTCCCGGTTTATCGCTGAGTGCGGTTTTGGAGTAAATGACTATGCAACGCTATTCGGGCTTCGGCCTCTTCAAACACTCTCTCAGTCACCATGAAAACTGGCAGCGCATGTGGCGCACGCCGACCCCTAAAAAGGTCTACGACGTAGTCATCGTCGGCGGTGGCGGGCACGGTCTGGCCACGGCCTACTACCTGGCCAAGGAGCACGGCATCACCAACGTGGCCGTGGTCGAGAAAGGCTGGCTGGGTGGCGGTAACACCGCGCGCAACACCACCATCGTTCGCTCCAACTACCTGTGGGACGAGTCTGCGCACCTGTACGAACACGCGATGAAACTGTGGGAAGGCCTGTCCCAGGACCTCAACTACAACGTGATGTTCTCCCAGCGTGGCGTCTACAACCTGTGCCACACCCTGCAGGACATCCGTGATTCCGAGCGTCGGGTCAGCGCCAACCGCCTCAACGGCGTGGACGGCGAGTTGCTCGATGCCAAGCAAGTGGCCGATGAGATCCCGTACCTCGACTGCTCGAAGAACACCCGCTACCCGGTGATGGGCGCTACCGTCCAGCGTCGCGGCGGCGTGGCCCGTCACGATGCCGTGGCCTGGGGCTTTGCCCGTGCCGCCGACGCCTTGGGCGTGGACCTGATCCAGCAGACCGAAGTGATCGGTTTCCGCAAGGAAAACGGCGTGTGCATCGGCGTGGAAACCAACAAGGGCTTCATCGGCGCCAAGCGCGTTGGCGTAGTGACCGCCGGTAACTCCGGGCACATGGCCAAGCTGGCCGGTTTCCGTCTGCCGATCGAATCCCACCCGCTGCAAGCGCTGGTGTCCGAGCCGATCAAGCCGATTATCGACAGCGTGATCATGTCCAACGCCGTACACGGCTACATCAGCCAGTCCGACAAGGGCGACCTGGTGATCGGCGCCGGTATCGATGGCTACAACGGCTATGGCCAGCGTGGTTCGTACCCGGTGATCGAGCACACCATCCAGGCCATCGTCGAGATGTTCCCGGTCTTGTCCCGCGTACGCATGAACCGTCAGTGGGGCGGCATCGTCGACACCACGCCGGATGCGTGCCCGATCATTTCGAAAACCCCGGTCCCGAACATGTTCTTCAACTGCGGTTGGGGTACCGGTGGCTTCAAGGCAACACCTGGCTCGGGCAACGTGTTTGCCGCAAGCCTGGCCAAGGGTGAAATGCACCCGTTGGCCGCACCTTTCTCCATCGACCGTTTCCACAACGGTGCGTTGATCGATGAACACGGCGCTGCTGCGGTTGCCCACTAACAGGAGAAATCCCCATGTTGCATATCTTCTGTCCTCACTGCGGCGAACTGCGCTCCGAAGAGGAATTCCATGCATCCGGCCAGGCGCACATCCCGCGTCCACTGGACCCCAACAGCTGCACCGACGAGGAGTGGGGCGACTACATGTTCTTCCGCGATAACCCTCGCGGCCTGCACCACGAGCTGTGGGATCACGTCGCCGGTTGCCGCCAATACTTCAACGTCACCCGCGACACCGTGACCTACGAGATTCTCGAAACCTACAAGATCGGCACCAAGCCACAATTCACCGACAAGACCGATAGCCCGAAAGCGGCCACCACGGCTCTGGGAGAGAAGGTATGAGCCAGATCAATCGCCTGTCCAACGGCGGACGGATCGACCGCAACAAAGTCCTGACGTTCACCTTCAACGGTCAGAGCTACAAAGGCTTTGAAGGCGACTCCCTGGCCGCAGCACTGCTGGCTAACGGCGTCGACATCATCGGTCGCAGCTTCAAGTATTCCCGTCCGCGCGGCATTTTCGCCGCCGGTGCCGAAGAGCCGAACGCGGTGCTGCAGATCGGTGCCACCGAAGCCACGCAAATCCCGAACGTGCGCGCTACGCAACAAGCGCTGTACCAGGGCCTGGTCGCCACCAGCACCAACGGCTGGCCAAGCGTGAACAACGACATGATGGGGATTCTCGGCAAGGTCGGCGGCAAGCTGATGCCACCGGGTTTCTACTACAAAACCTTCATGTACCCGCAATCGTTCTGGATGACCTACGAGAAGTACATTCGTAAGGCAGCCGGTCTTGGCCGCTCGCCGACCGAGAACGATCCGGACACCTACGACTACATGAACCAGCACTGCGACGTGCTGATCGTCGGCGCCGGCCCTGCAGGCCTGGCCGCTGCACTGGCGGCTGCGCGCAGCGGTGCCCGGGTGATCCTGGCGGACGAACAGGAAGAGTTCGGCGGCAGTCTGCTCGACTCCCGCGAAAGCCTCGACGGCAAGCCTGCGACCGAGTGGGTTGCCAGCGTCATCGCCGAGCTGAAGAACACCCCGGACGTGCTGCTGTTGCCGCGCGCCACGGTCAACGGCTACCACGACCACAACTTCCTGACCATTCACGAACGCCTCACCGATCACCTCGGTGACCGCGCGCCGATTGGCCAGGTACGTCAGCGCATCCACCGTGTTCGCGCCAAGCGTGTCGTGCTGGCGACCGGCGCTCACGAGCGTCCACTGGTCTACGGCAACAACGACGTGCCGGGCAACATGCTGGCCGGTGCCGTCTCGACTTATGTGCGCCGCTACGGTGTAGCACCGGGCAAGAAACTGGTGCTGTCGACCAATAACGACCACGCCTATCGCGTGGCCCTGGACTGGCTCGATGCCGGCCTGCAAGTGGTGGCCGTCGCCGACGCCCGCAGCAACCCGCGCGGTGCGCTGGTGGAAGAAGCACGCGCCAAGGGCATCCGCATCCTCACCGGCAGCGCCGTGATCGAGGCCCGTGGCACCAAGCACGTGACCGCTGCCCGCGTGGCCGCGATCGATGTCAAAGGCCACAAAGTCACCAGCCCTGGTGAATGGCTCGACTGCGACATCGTCGCTAGTTCCGGCGGTTACAGCCCGGTGGTTCACTTGGCCTCGCACCTGGGCGGCAAGCCGATCTGGCGCGAAGATATACTTGGTTTCGTACCGGGCGAAGCACCGCAGAAACGTGTATGCGTCGGTGGCATCAACGGCGTCTACGGTCTCGGCGATTCCCTGGCTGACGGTTTTGAAGGCGGTGTTCGCGCTGCCAGCGAAGCCGGTTTCGGTGCGGTCGAAGCGACCTTGCCAAAAGCCCTGACCCGTCTGGAAGAGCCGACGCTGGCGCTGTTCCAGGTGCCGCACGAAAAGAACACCGCACGGGCGCCGAAGCAATTCGTCGACCTGCAGAATGACGTCACCGCCGCCGCCATCGAACTGGCGACCCGCGAGGGCTTCGAGTCGGTCGAGCACGTCAAGCGCTATACCGCGCTGGGCTTCGGCACCGATCAGGGCAAGCTCGGCAACGTCAACGGCTTGGCCATTGCTGCCCGTTCGCTGAACGTGACCATCCCGCAGATGGGCACCACCATGTTCCGTCCGAACTACACGCCGGTGACCTTCGGCGCGGTGGCTGGTCGTCACTGTGGGCACATTTTCGAGCCTGTGCGCTACACCGCGCTGCATCAGTGGCACCTGAAAAATGGTGCCGAGTTTGAAGATGTTGGCCAGTGGAAACGTCCATGGTACTTCCCGAAATCCGGTGAAGACATGCACGCGGCAGTCAAGCGCGAATGCAAAGCCGTGCGCGACAGCGTCGGCCTGCTGGATGCTTCGACCCTGGGCAAGATCGACATCCAGGGCCCGGATTCACGCGAGTTCCTCAACCGCATCTACACCAACGCCTGGACCAAGCTCGACGTGGGCAAGGCCCGCTACGGCCTGATGTGCAAAGAAGACGGCATGGTCTTCGACGACGGCGTAACCGCCTGCCTCGCCGACAACCATTTCGTGATGACCACCACCACTGGCGGCGCTGCACGCGTGCTGCAATGGCTGGAGATCTACCACCAGACCGAATGGCCGGACCTGAAGGTGTACTTCACTTCCGTGACCGATCACTGGGCGACCATGACCCTGTCCGGGCCGAACAGCCGCAAGCTGCTCAGCGAAGTCACCGACGCCGACCTGAGCAACGAAGCCTTCCCGTTCATGACCTGGAAAGAAGCCCAGGTCGGTGGCGTGCCGGCGCGGATTTTCCGGATTTCGTTTACCGGTGAGCTGTCGTACGAGGTCAACGTGCAAGCCGACTACGCCATGGGCGTGCTGGAAAAAATCGTCGACGCGGGCAAGAAGTACAACCTGACGCCGTACGGCACCGAAACCATGCACGTGCTGCGGGCCGAGAAGGGCTTCATCATAGTCGGCCAGGACACTGACAGCTCGATGACCCCAGATGACCTGAACATGGGCTGGTGTGTCGGTCGCAACAAACCGTTCTCGTGGATCGGCTGGCGCGGGATGAACCGTGAAGACTGCGTGCGTGATCAGCGCAAGCAGCTGGTCGGCCTCAAGCCGATCGATCCGAACAAGTGGCTGCCGGAAGGTGCGCAGCTGGTGTTCAACACCAAGCAGGCCATCCCGATGACCATGGTCGGTCACGTGACCTCCAGCTACCTGCACAACTCCCTGGGCTATTCGTTTGCCATGGGCGTGGTCAAGGGCGGCCTGAACCGCATGGGCGAACGTGTGTTCGCGCCACTGGCGGATGGCAGCGTGATCGAGGCGGAAATCGTTTCTTCGGTGTTCTTCGATCCGAAAGGCGAACGCCAGAACGTGTAATTGCCCAGGCCCTGTGGTGAGCCTGCCGACGCTTTCGCGAGCAGGCTCGCTCCCACAGAGATTGCGTAACCCTTGTGGGAGCGAGCCTGCTCGCGAAGGCGGCGGAACAGCCTCCACAGGGCCAACAGAATTCAGGAACAGGTGCTTTATGACCGCAGCCAATGTTTACCAACAGCGCCCAACCAACGGGGCCAAGGCCGAGTCGTCGCTGCATCACGCCGACCTCGCCAGCCTCGTGGGCAAGGGTCGCAAGAACGCCGGCGTTACCGTGCGTGAGAAAAAACTCCTTGGTCACCTGACCATCCGTGGTGATGGCCACGACGCTGCATTTGCCGCGGGCGTGCACAAGGCCCTGGGCATCGAATTGCCGGGCGCTCTGACCGTCATCGTCAAAGGCGAGACCAGCCTGCAATGGATGGGGCCGGATGAGTGGCTGCTGATCGTCCCGACCGGCGAAGAATTCGCCGCCGAGCAAAAACTGCGCAAAGCGCTGGGCGACCTGCACATCCAGATCGTCAACGTCAGCGGTGGCCAGCAGATCCTCGAACTGAGCGGCCCGAACGTGCGCCAGGTATTGATGAAGTCCACCAGCTACGACGTGCACCCCAACAACTTCCCGGTGGGCAAGGCTGTTGGCACGGTGTTCGCCAAATCGCAACTGGTGATCCGTCACACCGCTGAAGACACCTGGGAGCTGCTGATCCGTCGCAGCTTCTCGGATTACTGGTGGTTGTGGTTGCAGGATGCGTCTGCCGAATACGGGCTTAGCGTCCAGGCTTGATTAGAGCCAGTCATGGAGGCGATCAACTGTGGGAGCGAGCCTGCTCGCGATGAACTTGAGGGCAACGCGTTGATTCAGGAAATACGCGTTATCGTTAACGTCCATCGCGAGCAGGCTCGCTCCCACAAGATGCAGCTTTCGTTTATCGATGCCTCAGGAGTCACCGCACTATGAGCCGCGCCCCAGACACATGGATCTTGACCGCCGACTGCCCCAGCGTGCTCGGCACCGTGGACGCGGTGACGCGCTTTCTGTTCGAGCAGGGCTGTTACGTCACCGAGCACCACTCCTTCGATGACCGGCTCTCGGGCCGTTTCTTCATTCGGGTGGAGTTCCGCCAGCCGGAGGGTTTCGACGAACAGTCGTTTCGCGCAGGCCTCGCTGAACGCGGTGCATCTTTCGGCATGGTCTTCGAGCTGACGCCGCCGCATTACCGGCCTAAAGTGGTGATCATGGTCTCCAAGGCCGATCACTGCCTCAACGACCTGCTCTACCGCCAACGCATCGGCCAATTGTCGATGGACGTAGTCGCCGTGGTCTCCAACCACCCGGACCTCAAGCCGCTGGCCGACTGGCACCAGATCCCGTACTACCATTTCCCGCTGGACCCGAACGACAAACCATCCCAAGAGCGTCAGGTCTTGCAGGTGATCGAGGAGTCCGGTGCCGAGTTGGTGATCCTTGCCCGCTACATGCAGGTGCTGTCGCCGGAGCTGTGCCGCAAGCTCGACGGCAGGGCGATCAACATCCACCACTCCCTGCTGCCGGGTTTCAAGGGTGCCAAACCCTATCACCAGGCCTACAACAAAGGCGTGAAACTGGTCGGTGCCACGGCGCACTACATCAACAACGACCTGGACGAAGGACCGATCATCGCCCAAGGCGTCGAGGTGGTGGATCACAGTCATTACCCGGAAGACCTGATCGCCAAGGGGCGCGATATCGAAGGGCTGACCCTGGCGCGGGCGGTCGGTTATCACATTGAGAGAAGAGTGTTTTTGAACGCCAATAGAACCGTCGTTCTTTAGACCGCTATCGCGGGCAAGCCCGCTCCCACAGGGTTTTGTGTCGTTCACACATCCGATATTTATCCCGGATCACTGTGGGAGCTGGCTTGCCAGCGAAGAGGCCATAACAGGCAACACAAGAAACAGCATCTGTACCCGAGCAATTAACGCGCTGCCTGCCTGGGCAACGCGGTTCCATAAAAACAACAGCGAGGTGAAAGCATGTCTGGCAATCGTGGTGTGGTGTATCTCGGCGCTGGCAAGGTCGAAGTACAGAAAATCGACTATCCGAAAATGCAGGACCCGCGCGGCAGGAAAATCAACCACGCCGTCATCCTGCGCGTGGTTTCCACCAATATCTGTGGTTCCGACCAGCACATGGTGCGCGGCCGTACCACTGCGCAAACCGGCCTGGTCCTGGGTCACGAGATCACCGGTGAAGTGATCGAGAAGGGCAGCGACGTCGAGAACCTGCAGATCGGCGACCTGGTGTCTGTTCCGTTCAACGTGGCTTGCGGGCGCTGCCGTTCCTGCAAGGAAATGCATACCGGCGTGTGCCTGAGCGTTAACCCGGCGCGTCCCGGTGGTGCTTATGGTTACGTCGACATGGGTGACTGGACCGGTGGCCAGGCTGAATACGCGATGGTGCCTTACGCCGACTTCAACCTGCTGAAACTGCCGGACCGCGATCGCGCGATGGAAAAAATCCGCGACCTGACCTGCCTCTCCGACATCCTGCCGACCGGCTACCACGGCGCAGTGACCGCCGGCGTTGGCCCAGGCAGCACCGTATACATCGCCGGTGCTGGCCCGGTCGGCTTGGCGGCGGCCGCTTCCGCTCGCCTGCTGGGTGCGGCGGTGGTAATCGTCGGTGACGTCAATACCGTGCGCCTGGCCCACGCCAAGGCCCAGGGTTTCGAAATCGCCGACCTGTCCCTTGACACTCCACTGCACGAGCAAATCGCCGCACTGCTGGGCGAGCCAGAAGTGGATTGCGCCATCGACGCCGTAGGCTTCGAAGCCCGCGGTCACGGCCATGACGGCGTGAAACACGAAGCTCCGGCCACCGTGCTCAATTCGCTGATGGGCGTAGTACGCGTAGCCGGCAAGATCGGTATCCCAGGTCTCTACGTCACCGAAGACCCCGGCGCCGTGGACGCCGCCGCGAAAATGGGCAGCCTGAGCATTCGCTTTGGTCTGGGCTGGGCCAAATCCCACAGCTTCCACACCGGCCAGACCCCGGTCATGAAGTACAACCGCCAGCTGATGCAGGCGATCATGTGGGACCGTATCAACATTGCTGAAGTGGTGGGTGTGCAGGTGATTAGCCTGGATCAGGCGCCGGAAGGGTATGGCGAGTTTGATGCGGGCGTGCCGAAGAAATTTGTGATTGATCCGCATAAGTTGTTCAGCGCGGCGTAAACGCTGTATAGGTAAAAAAGGGCGATCTTGGATCGCCCTTTTTTTGTAAGTTGCATTTGCTCAATGCGCGTTTTTAGAGCTGCGTGTGCACATCACTTTTTCGTTTGAAAATCTGATATTGCCGCAGGCTTCAGGGCTCCTTTGTGACGAACGGATGAGAAATGGATGCAGGCCTGAGGAACATGCCCGCGGCTACCCGGTCAAACCGGCAGCTTTGCGCCCGAAAGCCGGGTGTTTTTTCTCGACGCAAGAGGATGTCTGAATGAAGATTTCACGCGGTTTTGTCCTGGCATCGCTCATGACCCTGGTGGTCAGCCCGGCTTTTGCACAATTCAGCCTGAGCGATGCGGCCAGTGCCATTTCCGGCATGAAGGGCAACGCGGCCACGGAGGCTGCGCCGACCTCTGAGACAGCAGACCTGCTGGGCGCGCTCACCCAATTGAACATCACGCCAGAGCAAGCCGTCGGCGGCGCCGGGGCGATGCTTGGGTTGGCGAAGAATCAGCTGAGTTCGACCGATTATTCGGAGCTGGCCAAAAGCGTGCCGGGCATCGACATTCTCTCGGGTGGGGGAGAGTTGGGGGCGCTCGCCGGTTTGCTCGGTTCGAGCGGCAAGGCCGCAGGGCTGGATAACGCCCTGGGCAACGTCAAGGACACCAATGACCTGAACAACGCCTTCAGCGCCCTGGGCATGGACACCGGCATGATCGGGATGTTTACCCCGGTGATCCTGCAGTACCTAGGTCAACAAGGCGTCGGCGGTTCCCTGCTGAGTAGCTTGGGCAGCATCTGGGGCACAGGCACAGGCACAGACACAGGATTCGGCACCAGCACCGGTAGCTGATTCAGCGACTCTCGGCGCGCAAATCGTCGATACGCCGGTCCTTCTCGTTCCAGAGCTGGTTGACCCAGTTCTGGACTTTCTCGCGAAACAGTGGATCGTTTTCGTAGTCGCCCTGCCAAAGCGCCGGGTCGAGTTCGCGGGTCTTGATGTCAATGATGACCCTCGGAACGTTGCCGCTGATCAAGTCCCAGAACCCCGGAATCGCTTGCTGTGGATAGACCACGGTGACGTCGAGAATGGCATCCAGTTGTTCGCCCATCGCTGCCAGCACAAAGGCTACCCCACCGGCCTTGGGCCTGAGCAGGTGAGTGAAGGGTGATTGTTGCTGGGTGCTTTTGGCGCTGGTGTAGCGAGTGCCTTCCAGATAGTTGACCACGGTCACGGGCTGGCGCTTGAACAGTTCGCAGGCCTGTTTGGTGATCTCCAGATCCTTGCCGGCCAGTTCCGGGTTCTTCGCCAGAAAAGCCTTGGTGTAGCGCTTCATGAATGGGTAATCCAGCGCCCACCATGCCAGGCCGAGGAACGGCACCCAGATCAGTTCTTTCTTGAGGAAGAATTTGAAAAACGGTGTGCGTCGGTTCAGCGTCTGGATCAGCGCCGGGATATCGACCCAGGACTGATGATTGCTGATCACCAGATACGAAGTGTCACGACGCAGATCGTCACCGCCGCGGATATCCCATCGGGTGGGAATGCACAGGCGAAAGATCAGCTTGTCGATTTCCGACCAGGTCTCGGCAATCCACATCACCACCCAGGACGCATAATCGCGAAAGCGGCCGGGCAGGACCAGCTTGAGCAGGGCAAACACCATCAAGGGTCCGATCAGGACCAGGGTGTTAAGTAACAGCAGCAATGTGACAAAACAGCCGGTGAGCAGGCGGCGCATAAAGAACTCTTGGAAGCGTTTGGGCGCGCCATGATAAGCAGCTTCGGGCGACAGGCCAAATCACCGGTGACGAATGTTTCACCTTTGACGCGCTAACCTCCTGACACCGATCGTTCCCATGCTCCGCGTGGGAATGCAGCCCGGGACGCGCTGCGTCCCAAATCAGGGGCCGAACGCAGAGCGTACGTTGAGGCAATCCTTTGCGCTGCGTGGGAACGATCTATTCGACAACGGTCTAAAATTGCGCTGCCCATCTCTCAAGGACTCCCCGTACGTGAAATCCCTTCTTGCACTGTTTTCACTCATCGCCCTGCCGGTCATGGCCGCCGAGCCGACCCTGTACGGTCGCTACGAATACATCGCGCTACCGGAAATCGGCGGCGAAGTGCTCAAGGCCAAGATGGACACCGGCGCCCTGACCGCGTCGCTGTCGGCCAAGGACATCGAAACCTTCACCCGCGACGGCGAAGACTGGGTGCGCTTCCGTCTCGCCACCAAGGGCGCGAGCAATAAGGTTTACGAACACAAGGTCGCGCGGATCAGCAAGATCAAGACCCGTTCCGAAGAGGACGAAGATGACAGCGAAGTGATCGCGCCCACCAAGCGACCGGTGGTGGATCTGGAGTTGTGCCTGGGCAATGTCAAACGCACGGTCGAGGTTAACCTCACCGATCGCAGTAGCTTCAATTACCCATTGTTGATCGGCGCCAAGGCCTTGCGCGAGTTTGGCGCGGCGGTGAATCCGGCTCGCAGGTTTACGGCGGACAAGCCGGATTGTTGATCGGTTCACAGGGTGTTGGTGTAGCTTCATCAAACCTTCGGCATCGTCGCCAACATCGAAGGCCTTTGACTCACCTCGAAATACCACGCCGCCAACTGCGGATTGGCCGATCGCCAGTCCAGGTCCGGATGGCGCAAATCCAGATACCCTAACGCACAGGCCACTCCGATCGCGGCGATGTCGAAATGGCTGGCCAGCTCGGCCATCGCATCTTTTTCCAGCAACGCCAGGGCACGGCGGATTTTGTCGCGCTGGCCGTCGAGCCATTGGTCCCAGTGTTTTTCCGGGGCGCGCAGGGCGACTTCGTAGCGCACCAGTACCGCGGCGTCCATGATGCCGTCGGCCAGGGAGGCGAGTGTCAGGCGCCGCCAGCGGGCCGAGCCTTCGCGGGGGATCAGCGGGTTGCCGACGTGCTGGTGATCCAGATAGTCGAGGATCACCCGGCTGTCGTGGATGATGCTGCCATCGGCCAGTCGCAGGGCGGGGATCTTGCTCAAGGGGTTGTCGTCGATCAGGGTCTGGTCCGGATCAACCGGTGTGAGCACGCAATTCTGTAGGGCAACGCGGTCCTGTTGACCGGTTTCGTGCAAGAGCACCATGACTTTGCGGACGAAGGGGGAGAGGGGGTTGTGGTACAGGGTCATGCTCGGGGTGGACATGGCAGTGACTCGGTTGGTGGCGGTGTCACGCAGCATAACGTGTGGAGGCGAGAGCTCAAGATCACATTCAATTGTGGGAGCGAGCCTGCTCGCGAAGAGGCCGTGTCAGTTGACATCAATGCTCTCTGACACACCGCTTTCGCGAGCAGGCTCGCTCCTACAGGGGGATGTCCGTTACCGGCATTGCAGGAGGCCGCGCAGGGCGAGGACGGCAGGGATGCCTAATCCAAGCCAGCTCAGGGCATCCCAAACGCCATCGCCGAGCAACGCGGCAAATAACCCGCCCGCGCTGAACAAGGCGATAACAGTTGGGGTGGCGAACACCTTCCAGAAACTCGACTGGCGGGGCCTCATGCCACGCTCTCCGCTTTCTCCAGTACGGGTTTCACCGCCTTGCGCCGCACCACCCACAGGTAAACGCCACTGCCGAGCACAATGATCGTCAGCACATCCAGGGTGGCCCAGAGGATTTGCATCGGCATGCCGCCGTAGTCACCGAAATGCAAAGGCTGCGACATGCCCATGGCGTCCATGTACCAGGGACGCTCGGCCACGGCGGTGACTTTCAGGGTGCTGGCGTCGATCAGCACCGGTGTCAGCAAGTGCGAGGTCAGGTGCGTGCTGCCTTTCATGAACACAGCGTAATGGTGTTCGCTGGAGAACCGCGTGCCGGGAAAGGCAATGAAGTCCGGTTGCATGCCGGGTGCGACTTCCTTGGCGATATCGAGCAAACGTGTAGCCGACGCCAGTTGCGACAGCGGGGGCGCATCGCGATACGGCGCAACCATCGCGCTCAGGCTGTCGTTGCGCCACGCGGCGATCAACAGGTCGGCGCAGGCACTGATCACGCCGGTTACGCCGACCACCAGGGCCCAGGTCAGGGTCACCACGCCGATCAGGTTGTGCAGGTCGAGCCAGCGCAGGCGGGTGGATTTGTCCTGGCGCACGGTGGCGAATTTCAGGCGACGCATGAACGGCAGGTACAGCACCGTGCCGGAAACGATCGCGACGACGAACAGCAAACCCATGAACGCCAGCAACAACTTGCCCGGCAGCCCGGCGAACATGTCTACATGCAAGCGCAGCATGACCATCATGAAGCCGCCATTGGCCGATGGCATCTCCAGCGCTTCGCCGGTGCGGGCGTCGAGCATGAAGGTGTGGGAAGAGTTCGGCTCGGTGCCGGCGGTGGCCGCCATGATCGCGATTGCGCCGTTGGGCTCATCATCGTCGAAACCGAAATACTGCATGACGTCACCGGGACGATGCTTTTCAGCCGCCTGCACAAGCTGTTGCAGATTCAGTTGCGGTGTGTCTGCCGGCATTTGCTTCAATTCGGCGGCATCGCCCAGCAAATGGTCGATCTCATGGTGAAAGATCAACGGCAGGCCGGTGAGTGCCAGCATCAGCAGGAACACCGTGCAGATCAGGCTGGTCCAGGTGTGGACAAAGGACCAGCGGCGAATTGTTTTACTTTTCATTTCGTAGCCTCCAGAAATACCCAGGCCGTCCTCGAAGGACGGCCTGGGTACCGGGCGTGTCAGATCAAGTCGTTACCACTTGTAGTCAAGGCTGGCCATGACGTTGCGACGGTCGCCGTAGTAGCAGTAGAAACCGTCACAGGTCGAGATGTATTCCTTGTCGAATACGTTGTTGGCGTTGACGCTGACACTGACGCCCTTGAGTGCATTGTCCAGGCGGCCCAGGTCGTAATGAACGGCCGCGTCATAGACGGTATAGGAATCGCTGTGGCCGTCTGACGGATCGCGTACAAAGGCCATGCTGCCGATGGCGATGTTGTCGGTTTCGCCGATATAGCGCACACCAAAGCCGATTCCAAAGCCATCCAGAACACCGGTATGCCAGGTGTAGTCAGCCCATGCCGCGGCCTGGTTTTCCGGGGTCAGTGGCAGCGGGCGATTTTTGTCCAGCGGATCGGTGACTTTGGTCATCTTGCTGTTGGCGTAGGTGTACGAAGCCGTCAGATTCAGGTTTTCGTTGACGTTGCCGGTTGCCTCCAGCTCGAAGCCTCGGACTTTCGCTTCACCCAGCGGGCGAGAAACGCCCAGGGTGTCGCTGAGGACGATGTCCTTGCGGGTCAGGTCATAGGCGGCAGCCGTGAACAGCATGTCGGTGCCCGGTGGTTGGTACTTGAGTCCGATTTCATATTGCTTGCCAGTGCCAGGGCGGAATGCCTCGCCGTTGGCGCCACCTGCTTCTGCCTGGAAGGATTCGGCGTAGGAGATGTAGGGAGTGAAGCCGGAGTCGAACACATAGCTGATGGCCGCGTTGCCGCTGAAGTTGGTGTCGTCGCGGGTGTCCTTGGCATTGTTCATGTTGTAGAACGTCGATTCCGTGTGCAGCCAGTCCTGACGACCGCCCAGGGTCAGGCGCCAGTTGTCGAGGGCCATCTGGTCCTGGACATAGAGGCCTGTGTCATGGGTCTTCTGGTTGTAGTCATTGAACGCGGTGTATTGGACGTTACTGAAGTCCTGCCCGTAGATCGGGTGGGTGATGTTGCTGGTTGGCGCGTTGCCGAACAGCCATTTGTAGTTGGTGTTGACGCGTTGGTGATCCAGCCCCAGCAACAGTGTGTGCCTGATGGCAGCGGTGTCGAAATCGGCCTGGAAATTGTTATCCACGGCAAACTGGCTGAGGTCTTCGTCAACTACGTTGGCACCCCGGGACAGGGTGCCGTCGTCTTCGACCGAACCATAGAAACCGCCCGCGGTAATGCTCTGGAAGGACAGATCGCTCTTGGTATAGCGAAGGTTCTGACGGAACTGCCAAACGTCGTTCATCCGGTGCTCAAAGGCATATCCCAACGCGTAATAGGTCTTGTCGTAGAACTCCCATTCCGGATCACCGAGATTCTTGTGGAACTTCACTTCTCCAGCGGGCGAGGACAGTTTGGTGCCCTGTAGCGGAAGGAACTGGCTGGTGGTGCCGGTATCGTCACGGTTGTACTGGCTGAGGAAAGTCAGCGTGGTATCGGGATCGATGTTCCAGGTCAGGCTGGGAGCGATGTTGTAACGCTTGTCGTCGATGTGCTCGATGGTGGTGTTGCTATCACGCACCACACCGCTGACGCGGTACAAAAAACGCCCTTCGTCATCGACCGGACCGGTACTGTCGAAACTGATCTGCTTACGCTCGTAGCTGCCAACTTGCAATTGCACTTCGTTGCTGGCCAACGCATCAGGGCGTCGGCTGACCATGTCGAGCAAGCCGCCAGGCGGTGTCTGGCCGTAAAGCGAGGAGGCAGGGCCACGCAGCAGTGCTACTCGCTCAAGGTCCCAGGTCTCTATTTTCGGCATGGTGTAAGTGCCCTTTGGCAGCGGCAATCCATCGAGGAACTGAGTGGGCTCAAATCCACGAACTTTCAGCCACTCGGCACGGCTATCGCTGCCGTAGCTGCTGGCAATGACCCCGGGCATGTAGCGTACAGCGTCATCGAGATTCTGTACGGCACGGTCTTGCATCTGCTCGCGGGTGGCAACAGAAATCGAGCGTGGTACTTCTGCCAGTGCCGTGTCGGTCTTGGTGCCGGCAGCGGTGCGCTTGGCCAGGTAACCTTGCACCGGACCCCAGGCGTTTTCAGTCTCTGCTTCTACACCGATGACGCTGGTTGCCGGCAAAGCCATCACACCCTCAGGCACGGCCACCAGGGTGTAGGTGCCGCCGCTTTGCTCCAGTTGCAGCCCGGTGCCACGCAGGGCTTCGCGCAGGGCGCCGGCAGCGTCGAACTGGCCCTGGACCGGGGCCGAACTCTTGCCGGCTGCCAGCGACGGGTTCAACGACAACGCCAGGCCGGCCTGGCTGGCAATCTGGTTCAGGGTGCTGGCCAGTGGTGCGGCCGGCAGGTTGTAGGCACGAACGCTGGACGCCTGTTCAGCGGCGATCAATTGGCTGCTGGCCAAAGGCGTGCAAAGAGCAATGGCAAGCGCCAGCAAACCGGGGCGCAACAAGGCGTCTAACGAACGGGACATACAGCGGCTCCTGAAAGTGAATACTTCTCAATTGCCTAAGTACCGAACGAAAATCAAAAAGTGATAGGGCTGGATGGAAATAATTTCGATTCAGTAAACAAAGTTGGGTTTTGTGGCGGATCTGATGGCCTCACCGCGGGCAAGCCCGCTCCCACAGGTTCTGCACTGACCGGTAATTTTGTGACCGACACGAAACCTGTGGGAGCGTGGCTTGCCCGCGAAGGCGGCTTCACTGACACAGCACCTTTTAGGGCTTGGCCTCGGTCTTCGCCACCACCGTCACCCACCATTGCGTACGATGCTCAATCTGCACCGGCAGCGTTGGCAACAGCGCGCTCAGGGCCAGGTCGGTGTTTTGCAACGGGAAGCTACCGGTGATCCGCAGGTCGGCCACTTCCGGTGCCACACTCAGTAGACCAGGGCGATAGCGACCGATTTCACGCACCAGATCTTCCAGTCGCGCGTTGTCCACTACCAGCATGCCGCGGGTCCAGGCATCGGCGCCGAGGTTGAGCGCGACAATCGGGCCCAGGCCGTCGCTGCGGATCAGCATTTGCTGGCCTTCGCGCAGGACCTGCTCTTCAGGACTCGATTGCGGATGGGCAGCCACCGCCGATTGCAACACGCTCAGGCGCGTACCTTGCTCTTCACGCTTGACCAGGAACCTTGTGCCCAAGGCACGCATGCGGCCTTCGCGGGTTTCAACGATGAACGGCCGTGCGTCGCCGTGGCCGGTCTCGATCAGTATTTCGCCTTCCTGGAGGATGACCCGCCGCTGCTTGTCATCGAAGCGCACGTCCACGGCACTGTGGGTGTTGAGGTTGATCAGGGTGCCGTCGTCCAGGCGAATCGTGCGTTGTTCGCCGGTGGCAGTGCGCTGGTCGGCCAGCCAATAATCGATCGGCAAATAGCGCTCACCGGCAAACAGTGCCAGCCCGAACACCGCAACGATGCTGGCCAGGCCGCTGCCGAGCTTGCGCACCCGGCGGCGAATGCCTTCGCGCGATTGCAGCAGGGCGGCGCGGGCGGGGCCGCTGGCGACGCTGAAACGCTGGTCGAGCATGCCCAATTGACGCCAGGCGCGGGCATGTTCTTCGTGGGCGGCGTGCCATTTGGCGAACTCTTCGCGTTCCACAGGGCTGCCGGAGTCCAGGGACAGTTGCCAGGCGATGGCAGCGTCGAGCACCTGTGCCGACACCGGTTTGGAACTAACCGGGTTCATGTCGGCTCCCCGTACAAGGCGATGTAGCACTGACGGATGCCTTGGGCCAGGTACTGGCGCACTCGCGGCACCGATACACCAAGGCGCTCGGCGATTTGCGCGTGGCCGAGGCCATCGAGTCGATTGTAGAGGAACGCCGCACGGGCCTTGCTCGACAGCTTGCCGAGCAGGCGATCGATGTTTTTCAGGTCTTCGAGGATCATTTGCTGTTCTTCCACCGACGGTTGTTCGGCTTCTGGAATCAGCATCAGTTCGGTGAGATAAGCCTGCTCCAGCGCGGCGCGGCGGAAGTAGTCGAACAGCAGGCCCTTGGCAATCGCCACCAGCAATGCCCGCGGCTCGCGCGGCTCTTTCAGTTCTTCGCGCCCGAGTAAGCGCACGAAAGTGTCCTGGCTCAAGTCCTCGGCCCGTTGCGGGCAGGTGACATTGCGACGTAGCCAAGCCAATAGCCAACCACGGTGGTCGCGATACAACGCACCGACGAGCTCACTTTGGGGGCTTGGAACTGACGACACGCAGCATCACCGATTGGGAAATGTTAACTAACGAGAATTGTTCGCGATTGTGTCAGAGGCGGGGGAGTGAAAGCAATCGGCGTTGGTCGGGCAGGAGATTGTCGTATGACCCTGTAGGAGCTGCCGCAGGCTGCGATCTTTTGATTTTGATTTCCAAGATCAAAAGATCGCAGCCTGCGGCAGCTCCTACACGGGACGGCGTGACCGTTAGAAAGAATGTGTTTGCTGCCGCCGCTTCCACTGGTTCAACCGCTGCTGCAGGTTCAGCGGGCTGTGAATCTGCTGCTGACGTGCACGGCTGAACAGGATCAGCGCCAGTTCGGCGGTTGCCAGGGCGTCGGCGCTGGCGTTATGCCGCTCGAAGACTTCCAGTTTGAACCAATCGATCCACTCGTCCAGGCCGGCCTCGCGGATATTGGCCTGCGGACACAGCAGCGGGGCGATGTCCGCCACATCCATAAAGGGATGTTGCAACTTGTAGCCCAGGTGCTCTTTCAATGCGCGTCCGAGCATGTGCTGGTCGAAAGGCGCATGAAAGGCCAGCACCGGGCTATCGCCGACAAACTCCATGAACTCGAGCAACGCCTCAGCCGGGTCACTGCCGGCGGCGATTGCACTGGGCCCCAAGCCGTGAATCAGCACACTGGGGCCGAGTTTGAGTTCGTCGCACTGCAAGGTGCGCTCGAACTGCCGGCTGAAATCGATCGCGCCATCCTCGATCACCACGGCGCCGATGGACAGTACCCGGTCCTTGTTCATATTCAGCCCGGTGGTTTCCAGGTCGAGCACTACCCAGCGCTGTTCGCGCAGGCTGCATTCACTTAATCCCTGGACCACAGGCAGGCGTTGAAGGCGTTGTTGCAGGTCCGCGGACAAGCTCGGGCCGGCGGGGCGCAACCATGAAAAAAGACTCATAGTTGGTAGCTCATAATTGGTATCGCAGGGACAGGCTGCTTTGCAGGCGTTGGGCCTGGCGCAGGGATTCGCGCAGGATGCGTCGATCCAGATGATTGAGGCTGTCGGGGTCGACCCGGTTGGAGTAGGGCAAATTCTCCCGGGTCTGTAGCTGATGTTGCTGCATGCGGGTTTGCTGGATGAAGTGATAGGCCTCTTCATACGCCGCACCGTCCAGTGGCTCGATGACCTCTTTGGCCACCAGTTGGCGAAAGCGCTCCAGGGTATTGTTCGCTTCGATGCCGTGGGCGAGGGCGAGTAACCGCGCCCCGTCGACAAAGGGGGTCAGGCCCTGGATCTTCAGGTCCAGCGTGGCTTTTTCGCCATTTTTACGCGCCAGCACGAACTCACGGAAACGTCCTACAGGCGGACGATTTCGCAACGCGTTTTCAGCCATCATGCGCTGGAACAGTCGGTTGTCGGCCACCTGGTCGAGAATCGCACGGCGCAGTTGTTCGCAGCCTAGCTCGCTGCCCCAGACCACGCGCAAATCGAAATAGATGCTCGACCCTAACAGGTTCTCCGGCGTGGCTTCGCGAATGAACGCGCTGAAGCGTCGGGCCCATTCGACCCGCGACAGGCACAGTTCTGGATTGCTGGCCATGATGTTGCCTTTGCACAGCGTGAAACCGCAAAGCGCCAGGCTTTGGTTGATCTGATGGGCAATGGGCAGCAATTTCCCACGAATCTCGGCGGCGTGGGCCGCGTCCCGCGCTTCGAACAGAATGCCGTTGTCTTGATCGGTGTGCAGTGTCTGTTCGCGGCGACCTTCGCTGCCGAAACACAGCCAACTGAACGGGATGCCCGGATCGCCTTTCTCAGCCAGGGTCAGCTCGATCACCCGGCACACGGTGTGGTCGTTGAGCAGGGTAATGATGTGGGTGATCTGGGTCGAAGACGCACCGTGGGCCAGCATGCGCTCCACCAGTTGACCAATTTCGCCACGCAGCAGCACCAGGTTTTCCACACGCTGGGCGCTGCGGATGGTGCGCGCCAGGTGAACCAGGTCGACCCGTTGCAGGGAAAACAGATCGCGTTCCGAAACCACACCGCACAGGCGCTGATCCTTGACCAGGCAGACGTGGGCGATATGCCGCTCTGTCATCGCAATCGCGGCATCGAAGGCACTATGGTCTGGAGACAGGTAAAACGGCGACGGGGTCATGTGCCGCTCGATCGCCTCGCTGAAATCGCCGATACCGTTGGCCACGACATGGCGCAAATCGCGCAGGGTGAAAATGCCCAGCGGCGCTTTATGTTCATTGACGATCACGATGCTGCCGACCTGCTGCTCGTGCATTTGGGTCACGGCTTCACGCAAGGGTGTGGTTGGGGCGCATGTCACCGGATGGCGCATGGCCAATTCGCCCAGGCGGGTATTAAGCGAGTATTGGGTGCCGAGGGTTTCCACGGCTTTTTGCTGGACCTGCTGGTTGACCTGGTCCAACAGGCTGCTCACTCCGCGTAGGGCAAAGTCGCGGAAGGTGCCGGAAATGGCGAACAACTTGATGAATGCAAGTTTGTTCAGCTGTAGGCAAAAGGTGTCTTCGGCGGCCAGGTGTTCGGTGCGAGTTGCACGTTCCCCCAGCAGCGCAGCGAGGGGGAAGCACTCGCCCGTGGTGATTTCGAAGGTGGTTTCGGTCCCGCCCTTGGCCGAGTGCGGGCGTTCACCGACAACGCGACCCTGTTTGACGATGTAAAAATGCTCAACCGGGCCGTCGGCGGGTTTGATGATGCTCTCGCCGGGGGCATAAAAACGCAGCTGACATTGCTCGACCAGATACGCCAAGTGGGCATGTTCCATCTGGTTGAAGGGCGGGAAGCGCTGAAGGAATTGCAAAGTGCCCTGGATGTTCTGCAACACCGCGGTTTTCCCTGCCTGGGTGAAGGCGTCCGCTTTACTCATAACCATTACCGCAGTCTTTTTTTGAATTGTTGTTGTCGGATGACTCACCCATGGTCGACCCCTACGGTCGGGGTGCCCATTGGACGTAAGTCTAGGTAGGCGGGAAAAGTGATGCATTGTCGGAAAGAACCTACCTAAATGTGAGAAAAACCTCACCTTTCCCCATTGGAAAATTATCCGACGGAGTGCACATTGATGGTGTGCTTAGCGATGTCTTACCACTGTGCTAGGGAATTGAATTGAACATGTAGAGAATGCCATGTCCGACCACGATATTTTGAGTGATGCCGAGCGCCAGGCGCTCAGTGACGTCATGCTGGAACCCGACCTGCCGCCGCAGCGGGTGCTGATCGTTGACGACGACAAGGATGCCCGGGAACTGTTGTCGGAGATTCTGGCACTGGACGGCATTCGTTGCATGACGGCAGCCAGTGGCGAGACCGCACTCAAGATGCTGGTGGCAGAAGCGGAGATCAAGAAACCTTCAATTGGCCTGCTGATTACCGATTTGCGCATGGGCAATGTGGATGGTCTGGAACTGGTTCGGCAGATTCGTGAAACCGTACGAGCCGCGCTGCCGATTATCATCGTTTCCGGCGATGCCGACGTTAAAGACGCCATTGCCGCGATGCATTTGAGCGTGGTCGACTTTTTGCTCAAACCGATTGATACCGGAAAGTTGTTAGCACTGGTCAAACATGAGTTGGGGATTGAGTAACCAAAGATTTGTAAGTGATAGTTGCCTGAAAGCCAGCGCGCAGAGGTATTCGAGTTAAGTCTGCGTCTATTCGGTGTAATGAAGTTTTTCTGCCGCGGTTGAGAAATATCCATTCATAAATGTCTGTCAGCTGCGGCTGTAGTTTCAGATATCGTCGTGATGATTGAAGTGCGGGTGGCTGTTTATAGTTAGCCTTTGTTTTAATCAAATTCGAAAATATTAATTTATTATTCCACGCTGAAGTTTACGCCCGTGCTTGTGACCTCCTTGAGGAGGACCATTGAACGAACGTTTGTTTCCATGCGCCTGAAAAACTATGGCTTGATCGGGAAAGGCGATTTTCCTGGTTTGCATGCGTGTGAATGATAATCAGGACACAACATGATAAAAATGGATTTGCGCGACCTGCTCCTGATTCTTGTTGTAACGGTTATGTGGGGAAGTAACTACTCGGTCATTGATATCAGTCTCGACGGTATAGACCCGTATATGCTGACGGCCTTGCGTTTAACTTTCTGCGCCTTTCCGTTGGTGTTCTTCGTTCCCAAGCCGAAAAACATCAGTTCCTCAACTATCGCTTTATATGGTTTTTTGTTCGGAGTCGGGATGTGTTGGCTGATGAACTACGGCATGTTTCTCGGGGTCAGTGCCGGTGTGACTTCTCTGCTCCTGCAATTCAGTGCCTTTTTTACAGTCATCTGGGGGGTGATGTTGTTCGGCGAAAAAATGTCGGGGATCCAGGTGGCAGGAATTCTCCTGGCATTGGTGGGGCTTATGTTCATCATCAATGTGACCGAGACGCAAGGCCAGAGCCATGGTCTGTTTCTGATACTGCTGGCAGCTTTGTGCTGGAGTCTTTGCAATGTCGTGATCAAGAAAAGCAAGGTAATCGACATTTTTTCCTTCGTTGTCTGGTCGAGTCTGTATGCAATTGCGCCGTTGTACTTGATGACCTACTGGGCCAGGGGGGCTGCGCCTTTCCAGGCGTTATTGACGGACTTCAAGGCTCCGGTGCTGCTGTCCATTCTGTTCCAGGCCTATGTGGCGACGATTTTCGGTTATTGGGCATGGAACCGCTTGATCAGGAAATATCCGGCGAGCCAGGTTGCCCCATTGTCGATCATCATTCCGATATCCGGTATCGTGACTTCCTGGTATGTGCTCGACGAACCCATTGGGGGCGAGAAACTGTTCGCCCTTGTGCTTACGGTCCTGGGTATTGCCTTGTTCATGTGTGCACCGAAAATCGCTAACTGCATCGCTGAAAGCGCCTTGCGCCACAGGAAATGACCGGTCAGAAACTACAATCCCCCGGTCGTGAGGCCGGGGGATTGTTGTCTGGCAGACTATTTTTTACAGCGCGTTCCTGGCCTTGAACTCGCGACGACGACGGTGCAGGACCGGCTCGGTGTAGCCGTTGGGCTGCTTGGTACCTTCCACCACCAGCTCGACAGCCGCCTGGAAGGCGATGTTGCTGTCGAAGTTCGGTGCCAGCGGACGGTACAGCGCATCACCGGCATTCTGACGGTCCACCACCGGCGCCATGCGCTTAAGGCTGGCCATCACCTGCTCTTCGGTAACGATGCCATGACGCAGCCAGTTGGCGATGTGCTGGCTGGAAATACGTAGCGTCGCACGGTCTTCCATCAGGCCGACGTCATTGATGTCCGGCACCTTCGAGCAACCAACGCCCTGGTCGATCCAGCGCACCACATAACCCAGAATGCCTTGGCTGTTGTTGTCCAGTTCGTTCTGGATCTGTTCTGCGGTCCACTGTGGGTTCACTGCCAGCGGGATGGTCAGGATATCGTCCACCGACGCAGGAGCACGCTTGGCCAGTTCGGCCTGACGGGCGAACACGTCAACCTTGTGGTAGTGCAGCGCGTGCAGCGCGGCAGCGGTCGGCGAAGGCACCCATGCGGTGTTGGCACCCGTCAGTGGGTGAGCGATTTTCTGTTCCAGCATCGCCGCCATCAGGTCGGGCATGGCCCACATGCCTTTACCGATCTGCGCACGGCCTTGCAGGCCGGTGCTCAAGCCGATATCAACGTTGGAGTTCTCGTAGGCGCCAATCCATTTTTCGGCCTTCATGTCGGCCTTGCGCACCATCGGGCCGGCTTCCATGGAGGTGTGGATTTCATCGCCCGTGCGATCGAGGAAGCCGGTGTTGATGAACACCACGCGCTCGCTGGCAGCCTTGATACAGGCCTTGAGGTTGACCGTGGTACGGCGCTCCTCGTCCATGATCCCGACCTTCAGGGTGTTGCGAGGCAGGCCCAGCACGTCTTCGATGCGCCCGAACAGCTCGTTGGTGAACGCAGCTTCTTCAGGACCGTGCATCTTTGGCTTCACGATGTAGACGGAACCGGTGCGGGTATTTTTGCGCGAGGTATTGCCGTTCAGGTTGTGCATCGCCGCCAGAACAGTCACCAGACCGTCGAGGATGCCTTCCGGTACTTCGTTGCCATCTTTATCGAGGATCGCATCGATGGTCATCAGGTGACCGACGTTACGCACGAACAACAACGAACGACCATGCAGGCTCAATTCGCTGCCGTCGACGGCGGTGTAGGTGCGGTCGGCGTTCATGGTGCGAGTAAACGTCTTGCCGCCCTTGGCGACTTCTTCCGCCAGGTCGCCCTTCATCAGGCCGAGCCAGTTGCGGTAGATCACTACCTTGTCATCGGCGTCGACGGCGGCGACGGAGTCTTCGCAGTCCATGATGGTGGTGAGTGCGGCTTCCATCAGGATGTCTTTGACACCGGCAGCGTCGGTCTGGCCGACCGGGGTGCTGGCATCGACCTGGATTTCGAAATGCAGGCCATTGTTTTTCAGCAGGATCGCGGTGGGTGCCGCCGCATCGCCCTGGAAACCGATCAGTTGGGCGTCGTTGCGCAGGCCGCTGTTGCTACCGCCTTTAAGGGCGACGACCAGTTTGCCGTCAACGATTTTGTAGTGTGTCGAATCGACGTGGGAGCCGGCCGCCAATGGCGCCGCTTCGTCGAGGAAGGCCCGGGCGAAGGCGATGACCTTGTCGCCGCGAACCTTGTTGTAGCCTTTGCCTTTTTCCGCGCCGTCAGCCTCGCTGATGGCGTCGGTGCCGTAGAGCGCGTCGTACAGCGAACCCCAGCGGGCGTTCGAAGCGTTAAGCGCGAAGCGGGCATTCATCACCGGCACCACAAGCTGTGGGCCGGCCATGTGGGCGATTTCTTCATCGACGTTTTGCGTCGTTGCCTGGAAATCGGCCGCTTCTGGCAGCAGATAACCGATGTCTTGCAGAAAGGCTTTGTAGGCCACGGCGTCGTGCGCTTGACCTGCGCGTTCCTGGTGCCAGGAATCGATACGAGCCTGGAAATCATCGCGTTTGGCGAGTAGGGCTTTGTTCTTCGGCGCCAGGTCATGGATGACCTTGTCGGCACCGGCCCAGAATTGGTCGGCGGTGAGGCCGGTTCCGGGAATGGCTTCGTTGTTCACGAAGTCGAACAGGACTTTGGCGACCTGCAGGCCACCGACTTGAACGTGTTCAGTCATTGCTTGCCTCACTCTGCTCAGCTATTTCGCTTTTCAGCTCTTCAATTTAACAATGAAGCCTCTGGCCATTTAAACCACAAACCCTGCGAACAGTACATGCCATTTCTGACGGCTGGGTGGGGACCAATCAACGGCTTTAGGGCCTTGCTGACAGGGCTTTCAGGGATGCGTCTGCGCCTGTGGCGGACATCGATCCAACGTTATGTAGTGCGCGCAGCGGCATACTACATGATGAGTTGCGGTTGTGAAAATTAGACTAATTACGTCGTTCTGCGACCCCATGACGCATTGCAGTCACGCTGGGGATGAGGATGTTCTCAAAAAAGCATGAGATTGTTCCAGTTAAATATAAAAAGTTGTACACGATTTATGTTACGCAGGTTCTTGGGCGGGACTCATTCGCGAGCAGGCTCGCTCCCACAAAGCCCTGCGCCGACCTTGTGGGAGCGAGCCTGCTCGCGAAGAGGTAGGACCTGCCAGCGCCGAATCAACCCTTGCCTATACTTCTCTTTCAATAACAAAAGAGGGCTGCGCCATGGACCACCTCGTACTCACTGTTTTTGCACCGGACAAGCCTGGGCAGGTCGAGCGCATAGCCCAATGCATCGCCGAGCATGGTGGCAACTGGCTGGAAAGCCGCATGTCGCGCATGGCCGGGCAATTCGCCGGGATTCTTCGGGTGGGGGTCCCGGCGGAAGCCTACGACTCACTGGTCGACGCCCTGCAAGGATTATCGTCCCACGGCATTCGCGTCTTGATCGCCGAAAGCGGTATCGAACAGTCGTGCACCTGGAAGCCGATCGCCATGGAGCTGGTGGGCAATGACCGGCCGGGGATCGTGCGCGACATCACGCGCTTGCTCAGTGAGCAGGGGGTGAACCTGGAGCGGCTGGTGACGGAGGTGCGTCCGGCCCCCATGAGCAGCGAGCCGCTGTTCCACGCCGAAGCGATACTGGCGGTGCCCCTGACGCTGTCTCTGGACGTGCTGCAATCGCGCCTGGAAACCCTGGCGGACGACCTGATGGTGGAATTGGTGCTGCGCAGTGAACCTTGATCAGGTTATCCAGTTTAAACGTGCACCTGCCTGTGGATAACCTGTAGAGACAGCCCGCCAGGCCACGCCGGCCGTGGCTCTTCAAAGATTGATCAAAAAACCAGCAGTTTCAGTAACTTGCGCACAAACGGCGGGGATCACGCTGTGGATAACCTTGGGAAGGATCTATGCAGGCCACGGATAACGTGGCCTGTAGAGAGTTGTGTATTTTTTGATCAGCTGCGGCGGCGCAGGCTGAACCAGGCATCGACGCTGTAAACCGCCAGGCCTGCCCAGATGAAGATGAACGCAACCAGCGTACTCGACGATAGGTGCTCATCAAACAGCAGGACGGCCTGCAGCAGCACCAGGGTCGGTGCCAGGTATTGCAGGAATCCCAGGGTCGTGTAGGGCAAATGCCGCGCGGCAGCGTTGAAGCAGACCAGCGGCACCAGCGTTACCGGACCGGCAGCCACCAGCCACCAGGCTTCGGAGGTGGTCCAGAATTCAGCCTGGGCGCTGCTGGCGGTTGGATTGAGCAGTAACCAGGCCAGCGCTATCGGCACCAACATCCAGGTTTCGACCACCAATCCCGGGAGCGCCTTGACCGGCGCCTGCTTGCGAATCAACCCGTAGAAACCGAAGGTCAATGCCAGCACCAGCGACACCCAAGGCAGGCTGCCCACTTGCCATACTTGTTGCGCCACGCCAACCGCCGCCAGCCCCACGGCAATCCATTGCATGCGTCGCAGCCGCTCACCGAGGATCAGCATCCCCAGCAGCACGTTCACCAAGGGGTTGATGTAGTAACCGAGGCTGGCCTCCAACATGCGCCCGTTGTTCACCGACCACACATACGTCAGCCAGTTGGCGGCGATCAGCGTACCGCTCAGGGCCAGGATCGCCAGCCGACGTGGGTTCTCCCGTAGCTCGCGCCACCAGCCCGGATGTTTCCAGACCATCAGCAACAAGGCGCCGAACAACGCCGACCACAGCACGCGGTGAATGATGATCTCCACGGCGGGCACGTTGGCAATGGCCTTGAAGTAGAGCGGGAAAAGTCCCCAGATGATGTAGGCACTCAGGCCCAGAATGTACCCGCGACGCAGGTTGGCGGCTTGCATGCAGAATCCTTGCTTAGGCAGCTAACAAAGGAGGGATTGTAGGGCGGTTGTATAGATGTGTCGCTTCTGAAAGCAAAAGATCGCAGCCTGCGGCAGCTCCTACAGGGAATGGTGTACACCCGTAGGAGCTGCCGCAGGCTGCGATCTTTTGATCCCGGATTAAAAAAGCTTCAGTGGTTCTTCATTGAGCGCCGCGAGCTGCTCGCGCAACGCCAACACCTGGTCGCCCCAATAGCGTTCGGTGCCGAACCACGGAAAGCTGCGCGGGAATGCCGGGTCGTCCCAGCGACGGGCGAGCCAGGCGCTGTAGTGCATCAGGCGCAGCGCGCGAAGGGGTTCGATCAGCGCCAGTTCCCGGGGATTGAAATCGTGGAATTCGTTGTAGCCATCCATCAATTCCGACAACTGGCCCAGGCATTCCTGGCGATCGCCGGCCAGCATCATCCAGATGTCCTGTACCGCCGGGCCCATGCGGCAGTCGTCAAGGTCGACGATGTGGAACATCTCATCACGGCACATCATGTTGCCGGGGTGGCAATCGCCGTGCATGCGGATGTTCTGGTGCGGCGTATTGCTGTAGACATCTTCCACACGCTTGAGCAGATCGCGGGCCACGGACTCGTAGGCCGGCAGCAGGCTGCGGGGAATGAAGTTGCCTTCGAGCAAAGTCGTCAGCGAATCATGGCCAAAGTTTTTCACCGCCAGCGCTTCACGGTGCTCAAACGGTTTGGTCGAGCCCACTGCATGCAGTCGGCCGAGCAGTTGACCCAGGCGATACAGCTGATCGAGATTGCCAGGTTCCGGCGCGCGTCCGCCGCGGCGGGGGAACAGGGTGAAACGGAAGCCGTTGTGCTCGTGCAGGGTTTCACCGTTGTGGATCAGCGGCGCGACGACCGGTACCTCGACCTCGGCGAGCTCGAAGGTGAACTGGTGTTCTTCCAGAATCGCTTCGTTGGTCCAGCGCTGCGGGCGATAGAACTTGGCGATCAACGGTTCGGCGTCTTCGATACCAACCTGGTAGACACGGTTTTCGTAGCTGTTGAGCGCCAGAATGCGGGCATCGCTGAGAAAACCGATGCTTTCGACGGCATCGAGCACGAGGTCTGGGGTGAGCGTTTCAAACGGGTGGGCCATGCTGACTCCTGCGCGCAGCAGGCTGCTGCGTCCGGCCAGGCATGGTAGCGCAGACGGACACATAGGTGGTGTCTGTACTGACGCCTTCGCGAGCAGGCTCGCTCCCACAGTTGATCTCCTGTGTGGCACATGTTGCAGGCTCACTGCTTACCCTGTGGGAGCGGGCTTGCTCGCGAAGAGGCACTATCAGGCACCGACGACCCCTCCGTCTTCACGCGAAATGGCAATCACCGAAGACCGCGGCTTTCCATTCGGCAAGTGCTCAGGGAAGGTCGAACCGCCGTTCTCCCCCGGGTGCTGAATGCCGACGAACAAGGTCTTCTGGTCCGGCGAAAAGCTGATCCCCGTTACCTCACAACCAATCGGCCCGACCATGAACCGACGGATCTCGCCGGTCGTCGGGTCGGCGCAGAGCATCTGATTGTTGCCCATGCCGGCGAAGTCACCGGCATTACTCGAATCGCCGTCGGTTTGAATCCACAGCCGCCCAGCGTTATCGAACGCCAAGCCATCCGGACTGTTGAACATGTTCTGCGGGGTGATGTTCGACGAACCGCCCTTCGGCGTACCGGCGTGCACTTGCGGGTTGCCGGCGACCACGAACAGGTCCCAGGCAAAGGTGTTCGAGGCGTGGTCGTCGCGGTCGGTGCGCCAGCGCAGGATCTGCCCGTAGACGTTCTTCTCGCGCGGGTTTGGCCCGCCTACCGGTTGCCCTTCTTCGCCACGCTTGGCGTTGTTGGTCAGGGTGCAGTAAACCTGACTGTCCTTGGGGCTGACGACAATCCATTCCGGGCGGTCCATGCGCGTGGCCTTCACCACGCTGGCTGCCAGGCGCGCGTGAATCAGCACTTGGCCCTGGTCGGCAAAACCGCTGCTGGCGTCGATGCCGTTTTTACCATGGGTCAATTCGATCCATTGCCCTTGGCCCTTGGGGTGATCGGCATTGCCGTCGCCCGCGTCGAAACGTGCCACGTACAAGGTGCCGTGGTCCAGCAGGTCGCGGTTGGCCTTGGGATTCTGGTGATTGATCTTGTCGCGGCTGACGAACTTATAGATGAATTCGCCGCGCTCATCGTCGCCCATGTAAACCACGGCGCGGCCGTCTGTGGTTTCAGCCAGGGCGGCGTTTTCATGTTTGAAGCGGCCCAGTGCAGTGCGCTTGACCGGGGTCGACTGCGGGTCGAACGGGTCGATCTCGACGACCCAGCCATGACGGTTGAGCTCGTTGGGATTGTGCGCCATGTCGAAGCGCGAGTCGTGTTGATGCCAGTTGATGTCTTTGCTGGTTGCCACCACGCCGTAGCGTTTCTGTGCGGCATCGAATTTCTGTTCGGCATCGCTGCTGCCAAAGCAGTCGGTAAAGTTCTCTTCGCAGGTCAGGTAGGTGCCCCATGGCGTCTTGCCGTTGGCGCAGTTCTGGAACGTGCCGAGGACCGTTTTACCTTGTGCATCTGCACGGGTTTTCAACAGTTCGTGACCGGCGGCCGGGCCGCTCAGATGGATCGGCGAGTTACCGTGAATGCGCCGGTTATAGCGCGAGCCCAGCACAAACTGCCAATGACCATTCTCACGCTGTACTTCGATTACCGACACGCCTTCGCAAGCCAGGGCCTTATGCACTTCCTGCGCCGATTGCGGCATGCCCGCGTGGGGGTAGAGGTAGCGGTAATTGGTGTATTCGTTGTTGATCGCCATCAGCGCCCGATTGTTGTCATCCGGGAAGGCAAACAGGCTCATGCCATCGTTGTTGTCGCCGAACTGGACTTCCTGATGCTCGGCGGTGCCGTTGCCACTCATGTCGAACGCCGGGCCGTTTTTCTGCAGGGGCTGACCCCAACTGATCAGTACCGAAGATTTGTAGCCGGGGGGCAAGCTGATCGCGTCGGCAGTCGCGGCGGGAATGCTTTCGAAACCCAGCAACTGGCTGGTGCCGGCGCTGACGCTGGCGGCCAGTACACTGCGGCTCAGCAGGTTGCCGCCGAGGAACATGGCGGCACCGCACAAGGCGCCTGCGCTGATAAAGCCACGACGGCTGAGGCCGACCATCTGTTCGAGGTCGGTGGACTGGTTTTCTTCTAATAGGCTCACATCAGGCTCCCTGCGAATTTTGCAGTCACCTTAATGGTGGGTGATGAAGCTTTTGTTGCAGTAGGAGCTGCCGCAGGCTGCGATCTTTTGATCTTGATCTTGAAAAGCAAAGTCAAAAGATCGCAGCCTGCGGCAGCTCCTACAACGGAGTGCCGAGCAATACATTGGAGGGAGAGAACTGCGCGCGTACCGATGTTCCGCGGGTCAGCTTGCGTGATTGCAAATGCCGGGGTTCGACCAGAGCACAGAGCGTCTGGCCATTAGGCAAACTGATTCGCACTTCGCAGGGGCCGTCTTCGGCGTCGAGGATTTCCTCGATGACACCTTCGAGGCAATTGTGACCGGGTGTTGCCTCGTCGCGGCCGCCCAGCAGATCGAGCCAACCGGCCTTGATCAGGGCGACAACTTCAGTGCCGGTTTGCAGGTCCAGGCGCACGGTACTGTCGTGGGTGATCTGCGCCGCGATACTCAGGCCTTCGGGCAGCTCAAGGCGAACCCGATCGTTATGGCCCTGGGTTTCAATGGCCGCGACTTTTCCATGCAACTGGTTGCGTGCGCTGGTCCTGAGCATCAGGCGACCGAGCAGGTCAAGGTCGCTTGCGTCTTCAGCGGCTTCCAGTACCTGGGCTTGCAGCGCCTGCAGCTTTTGATAGAGGCGCAGCACACGCTCGCCTTCAGCTGACAGTTTGGCGCCACCCCCTCCTTTGCCGCCGACACTGCGTTCCACCAGCGGTTTCTGCGCCAGGTTGTTCAGCTCATCGATAGCATCCCAAGCGGCCTTGTAGCTCAGGCCCGCGCTTTTCGCCGCGCGGGTGATCGATCCCTGCTCGGCGATGTGTTGCAGCAAGGCAATGCGTTGCGGGCGACGGACAATGTGCTGGGACAACAACGTAGGCAAGGACATGGCAAGACGCTTTGGCTATGACGGTGGTGAGGACGTTGGCGGCTCGGGACCCGGGAGTCAAGTCACGGCGACTCGCCAGGTTTGGGGGTGCGCGCCAGGCAATAGACGTCGACCCGTATGGCGCCTGCGTCCAGCAGCAGCAGGGCCAGTGCCTGCGCCGTGGCACCGGTGGTCAGAACGTCGTCCACCAGCGCCAGGTGGCGACCCTTCACTGATGCGTCGCTTGCCATGGCGAAGGCGTGGTGCAGGTTGCGTTTGCGTGCCTCGGCGTTCAGGTCTTGCTGGGCGTTGGTGTCTTGAGGCCTCAATAGCAATCGTTCATCAATAGGCACGTCGAGGCGTTCGCTGAGCCAGCGCGCCAGCATGGCAGCCTGATTGAAGCCGCGTTGGCGCAGGCGCCGGGTAGACATCGGCACGGGTACCAGCACATCGGGACGCGGCAGGTCATCGTTGAAGCGATGTTGCAGTGATTGAGCGAGAAGGTCGCCGAGCAGATGGCCATACGGCCATTTCGCGCTGTGCTTGAAGCGAGTAATCAGGCTGTCGATCGGGAAGTTGTAAGTCCAGGGCGCGACCACTCGCTCGAAGGCCGGTGGCTGCATGAGGCATTGGCCGCACGTCATGCCCGCAGCGGGCAAGGGCACTGCGCAGCGCTGGCAATGATCGCCGAGCCATGGCAACTCGGTTTCGCAAGCCATGCAAACGGGCGTGGTGCCATCGGCTACTTCATCACACAGTAAACAGTAGTGGTTATTTTTTAACCAGATGTAAACCGGCCTATCGTATCGTGGTTGACAGCGCATGACTCTTCCTTAAATATGCCGAAACACCTGTGATGCGCCGGTGGAAATTCCATTTCCCGGTCGCCTGCCAAAGCATAAAACAAAGGAAACGCCCATGAGCGCCAGCACCTCTGCAACTTTGCGTCATGACTGGTCTTTGGCCGAAGTCAAAGCACTCTTCGTTCAGCCATTCAATGACCTGTTGTTCCAGGCGCAGACGGTGCACCGCGCGCATTTCGACGCTAACCGCGTCCAGGTATCGACCTTGCTGTCGATCAAGACCGGTGCTTGCCCGGAAGATTGCAAATATTGTCCGCAGTCGGGTCACTACAACACCGGCCTGGAAAAAGAAAAGCTGATGGAAGTGCAGAAGGTCCTCGAAGAGGCCGCGCGGGCCAAGGCCATCGGGTCGACCCGTTTCTGCATGGGCGCGGCGTGGAAGCACCCGTCGGCCAAAGACATGCCGTATGTGCTGAAGATGGTCGAAGGCGTCAAGGCCCTTGGCCTGGAAACCTGCATGACCCTCGGTCGCCTCGATCAAGACCAGACCGAAGCGCTGGCCAAGGCTGGCCTTGACTACTACAACCACAACCTCGACACCTCGCCTGAGTTCTACGGCAGCATCATCACCACCCGCACTTACAGCGAGCGCCTGCAAACCCTGGCCTACGTCCGTGAATCGGGGATGAAGATCTGCTCCGGTGGCATCCTTGGCATGGGCGAGTCCCTCGATGACCGTGCCAACCTGCTGATCCAGCTGGCCAACCTGCCGGAGCACCCGGAGTCGGTGCCGATCAACATGTTGGTGAAAGTCGCCGGCACGCCCTTGGAGAATGCCGACGACGTCGACCCGTTCGACTTCATCCGCATGCTCGCCGTCGCGCGGATCCTCATGCCCAAATCCCACGTGCGCCTGTCCGCTGGCCGCGAAGCCATGAACGAGCAGATGCAGGCACTGGCGTTCTTTGCCGGTGCCAACTCGATTTTCTACGGCGAAAAACTGCTGACCACCGCCAACCCGCAGGCCGACAAGGACATGCAACTGTTCGGGCGCTTGGGGATTTTGCCGGAAGCCCGCGAAGAACACGCCGACGAAGTGCACCAGGCCGCCATTGAACAGGCGCTGGTGGAGCAAAAGAGCAGCGAGCAGTTCTATAACGCGGCTGTTTGATCCTTCTGAAGGAAGGCAAAACCCTGTGGGAGCGAGCCTGCTCGCGAAAGCTATGTAACAGTCGACACTTATGTTGAATGTGAAGGCCTCTTCGCGAGCAGGCTCGCTCCCACAGTGGAGATGTGTCATTTGATAGTCGAGGCCTGCATGTCTTTCGATCTCGCCGCACGCCTGGCTGCCCGTCGTGCCGAAAACCTCTACCGCCAACGTCCGTTGCTCGAAAGCCCGCAAGGGCCGCAAGTGGTGGTCGACGGTCAGCCATTGCTGGCGTTCTGCAACAACGACTACCTGGGCCTGGCCAGTCACCCCCAAGTGATCGAAGCCTGGCGCGCAGGGGCTGCCAAGTGGGGCGTGGGGGGTGGGGCGTCGCATCTGGTCATCGGCCACAGCGGTCCGCATCATGCCTTGGAAGAAGCCTTGGCCGACCTCACCGGTCGTCCGCGCGCCCTGCTGTTCACCACGGGCTACATGGCCAATCTCGGGGCGGTCACGGCGTTGGTGGGGCAGGGCGATACGGTGCTCGAAGACCGGCTCAATCATGCTTCGTTGCTCGATGCGGGCCTCTTGTCAGGGGCACGTTTCAATCGCTACTTGCACAACGATGCGGCGAGTCTGGCCAATCGTCTTGAGAAAGCCACCGGCAATACGCTGGTCGTGACTGACGGCGTCTTCAGCATGGACGGTGACATCGCCGATCTGCCAGCGCTGGCGCGAGAAGCCAAGGCCAAAGGTGCATGGCTGATGGTCGATGATGCGCACGGTTTCGGCCCGCTGGGCGCCAATGGCGGCGGGAGCGTCGAACATTTCGGCCTGAGCCAGGACGACGTGCCGGTACTGGTCGGCACGCTCGGCAAGGCGTTCGGAACGGCGGGGGCTTTCGTAGCCGGCAGCGAAGAGTTGATCGAGAGCCTGATCCAGTTCGCTCGCCCCTACATTTACACCACCAGCCAACCACCGGCCCTGGCCTGTGCGACCCTCAAAAGCCTGGAACTGCTGCGCAGCGAGCATTGGCGCCGCGAGCATTTGCAGACGCTGATCCGCCAGTTCCGGCAGGGCGCCGAGCAAATCGGCCTGGAGCTGATGGACAGTTTCACGCCGATCCAGCCGATCATGATTGGTGACGCCGGGCGCGCGGTGCGCTTGTCGCAGATGCTGCGCGAACGCGGCTTGATGGTGAGTGCGATCCGTCCGCCAACCGTGCCGACCGGCAGTGCCCGACTGCGCGTAACCCTGACTGCCGCCCATAGCGAGGCGCAAGTGCAGCTATTGTTGGAGGGACTGGCCGATTGTTATCAACGACTGGGAGCGGAGCCTGGCCATGCGTGATCGATTGATTCTGTTGCCCGGTTGGGGCCTCGGAATTTCGCCGCTGCAACCATTGGGCGCTGCCCTGCAGGGCCTGGACGAACACATGCGGGTCGAAATCGAGCCGCTGCCCGAGCTGGATTCGAGCAATCTTGAACATTGGCTCGATGAACTCGACGCCAGCGTGCCGCAGGACGCCTGGCTCGGCGGCTGGTCACTGGGTGGCATGCTCGCGTCCGAGTTGGCGGCGCGCCGTGGCGACCGTTGCTGTGGTCTGCTGACCTTGGCGAGCAATCCTTCTTTTGTCAGCCACGACCAATGGCCAAACGCAATGCCTGGCGAAACGTTCGATGCCTTTCTGGCAGGCTGCGCTGCCGATCCGCGCATGACCTTGAAGCGTTTTTCATTGCTCTGCGCCCAAGGTGCCGAAGACCCGCGCGGCTTGTCTCGCCTGTTGCTCGCAGGGGCGCCGCACTCAACGGCGGCAGTGCTATTGAGTGGCCTGGAATTGCTCGCGCAGATGGACACTCGCCAAGCCCTGCAGACATTCCGCGGTCCGCAATTGCATCTGTTTGCCGGCCTCGACGGGCTGGTGCCGGCCGAAGCCGCCGAGGCCTTGCTGGCGTTGCTACCCGATGTCGAAATCGGTCTGATCGAACAGGCCGGCCACGCGTTTCTCCTGGAAAATCCCCACGGTGTCGCGGGGGCGATCCAGGCCTTTTTGCATGAGTGCGGCGATGACTGATTTATCCTTTCCCAAGTTGCCCGGTGGTTTGCCCGACAAGCGCCAGGTAGCCGCGTCGTTTTCCCGTGCCGCGGCAAGCTACGACAGCGTGGCCGAGTTGCAACGTGATGTCGGTGGCCAGTTGTTGCACCGTTTGCCGCAGGCGTTCGTACCCCGGCGCTGGCTCGATCTCGGGTGCGGCACCGGCTATTTCAGTCGTGCGCTGGGCGAGCGGTTTCCCGACGGCCAGGGCGTGGCGCTGGACATCGCCGAAGGCATGCTCAATCACGCCCGACCGTTGGGCGGCGCCGCGCACTTCATCGCCGGCGACGCCGAGCGGATGCCATTGCGCGATGCGACGTGCGACCTGATTTTCTCCAGCCTGGCCGTGCAGTGGTGCGCGGACTTCGCGTCGGTGCTCAGCGAAGCGCATCGGGTGCTCAAGCCGGGCGGTGTCTTTGCATTTGCTAGTCTCTGTTTAGGCACGTTGTTCGAGTTGCGTGACAGCTGGCGTCAGGTGGATGGCATGGTGCACGTCAACCGCTTCCGCGAGTTCAACGTTTATCAACAGCTGTGTGCGGCCAGCGGCTTGCGCGCAATCAGCCTGGAAAACCAGGCACATGTGCTGCATTACCCGGACGTGCGCAGCCTGACCCATGAGCTCAAGGCCTTGGGGGCGCACAACCTCAACCCTGGGCGTCCGGGCGGCTTGACCGGTCGGGCGCGGATTCTCGGCCTGGTCGAGGCTTACGAGCAGTTTCGTCAGGCCCAAGGCCTGCCGGCGACTTATCAAGTGGTGTACGCCGTTTTGGAGAAACCCTTATGAGCTCCGCGTATTTCATCACCGGTACGGACACCGATGTCGGGAAAACCACGATCGCCGCCGGTCTGTTGTATGCCGCGCGATCAGCCGGGTTAAGCACGGCAGCAGGCAAGCCGGTGGCCTCTGGTTGTTCGGTGACGCCCAAGGGGCTGCGCAATGCTGACGCGCTGGCGTTACTGGCGGAGTGTTCGCTGCCCTTGACCTACACCCAGGTCAATCCGGTGGCGCTGGAGCCGGCGATTGCGCCGCACCTGGCCGCGCGTGAGGCCGGCATCGCGTTAACCGTGCAATCGCTGCTGACTCCGATGCAGCACATACTCGACATGCAGGCCGACTTCACCCTGGTCGAGGGGGCTGGAGGCTGGCGCGTGCCATTGGCCGACCAGGACAACCTGTCGGACCTGGCGATGGCGCTGGGTCTGCCGGTCATCCTGGTGGTCGGCGTACGCTTGGGCTGCATCAACCACGCGTTGCTGACGGCCGAAGCGATTGCCCGGGACGGTTTGCAGCTGGCGGGATGGGTGGCGAACATCATCGATCCGAAGACTTCGCGCCTTGAAGAAAATCTAGCGACCCTCGCTGAACGCTTGCCAGCGCCCTGCCTGGGGCGGGTGCCGAAGCTCAAGGTGGTCACGGCCGAAGCAGTCGCGGAGCACCTGCAACTCGACCTCCTGGACTAGATGTTGGCTATGGTGCGGCACTGTGCCATTAGTGTTTTTGACGGGCGATTTCTCGGTATGTCTGCTTCAATGAACACTGATGACTCTTTGCAAGGACGAGCACTTCCATGGAAATCTCGGGAAATACCGCTTTCTATGCCGGCCTGAGCACTGTTCAGGCGGGGCAAGACCGTATTGATCAAGCCGCCGGAAAAATCGCCAACGCGACGATCGAGCGTTCGGTGAGCAGCCAGTCCTCCGAGGCTCAGGTCGATCGCCTGCGTTCGGTCGACCGTAGTCGGCAGTCGGACCTCGTGAGCCATGAAATCGAAATGGCCGAAGGCCGGTTTCAGGTGGAGTTGGGCGCCAAAGTCGCCAAGGCTTCCGATGAAATGCTCGGCACCTTGATCGACACCTACGCCTGAACTCACGCTGAAAGCGCACCGTCTGGCGGTACGCTTTCAGCGTGAGTTCCTGTACCCATCTTCTTTTCTCGCGCTGCGCGCTGCTCGTGCAATAGCGTCAGGCTCGCGTGCGCGCTGTTTATTGGTTGGATGACGAATGGCAAAAGATCGGTGCTTGACAAGATTTGGGCGTAAACGTATGTTTCAAACAACTGTTTGATCGTTTCGACAACGGTCGCTCATTCCCGGTTACATCAGCAGAGGTTTATCGCTATGCCTGACTACAAGGCCCCCTTGCGTGATATTCGCTTCGTTCGTGACGAACTGCTCGGCTACGAAGCGCACTATCAGAGCCTTCCGGCTTGTGCAGACGCAACTCCGGACATGGTTGACGCCATTCTCGAAGAAGGCGCCAAGTTTTGTGAGCAGGTACTGGCTCCGCTGAACCGCGTGGGCGACACCGAAGGCTGCACCTGGAGCGAGTCCGGCGTTAAAACCCCGACTGGCTTCAAAGAGGCCTACAAGCAATTCGTCGAAGGCGGCTGGCCAAGCCTGGCCCACGACGTTGAGCACGGTGGCCAAGGCCTGCCGGAGTCTCTGGGCCTGGCAGTCAGCGAAATGGTTGGCGAAGCCAACTGGTCGTGGGGCATGTACCCGGGCCTGTCCCACGGCGCGATGAACACCATTTCCGAGCACGGCACGCCTGAGCAACAAGAGGCATACCTGACCAAGCTGGTTTCCGGTGAATGGACCGGCACCATGTGCCTGACCGAACCGCACTGCGGCACCGACCTGGGCATGTTGCGCACCAAGGCTGAACCTCAGGCCGACGGTTCCTACAAAGTCTCCGGCACCAAGATCTTCATCTCGGCCGGTGAACACGACATGGCCGACAACATCGTTCATATCGTGCTGGCCCGCCTGCCCGATGCGCCGGCTGGCACCAAAGGCATTTCGCTGTTCATCGTGCCAAAGTTCCTGCCAAACGCCGATGGTTCGATCGGTGCGCGTAACGCCGTGTCCTGTGGCTCCCTGGAACACAAGATGGGCATCCACGGTAACGCCACCTGCGTGATGAACTTCGACGCGGCCACCGGTTTCCTGATCGGCCCGGCGAACAAAGGCCTGAACTGCATGTTCACCTTCATGAACACCGCACGTCTGGGTACCGCGCTGCAAGGCCTGGCCCACGCCGAAATCGGTTTCCAGGGTGGCCTGAAATACGCTCGTGATCGTCTGCAAATGCGCTCGCTGACTGGCCCGAAAGCGCCGGAAAAAGCCGCTGACCCGATCATCGTGCACCCGGATGTACGTCGCATGCTGTTGACCATGAAGGCATTCGCCGAAGGCAACCGTGCGATGGTCTACTTCACCGCCAAGCAAGTCGACATCGTCAAGTACGGCGTGGACGAGGAAGAGAAGAAGAAGGCCGATGCGCTGCTGGCGTTCATGACTCCGATCGCCAAGGCCTTCATGACCGAAGTCGGTTTCGAATCGGCTAACCACGGCGTGCAAATCTACGGTGGCCATGGCTTCATCGCCGAGTGGGGCATGGAGCAGAACGTTCGCGACAGCCGTATTTCGATGCTGTACGAAGGCACCACCGGCATCCAGGCACTCGACCTGCTGGGCCGTAAAGTGCTGATGACTCAAGGCGAGGCCCTCAAGGGCTTCACCAAGATCGTGCACAAGTTCTGCCAGACCAACGAAGGCAACGAAGCTGTCAAAGAGTTCGTCACACCGCTGGCTGCATTGAACAAGGAGTGGGGCGAGCTGACCATGAAGGTCGGTATGGCTGCCATGAAAGACCGCGAAGAAGTCGGCGCGGCCTCGGTGGACTACCTGATGTACTCGGGTTACGCCTGCCTGGCCTACTTCTGGGCTGACATGGCACGCCTGGCCGCCGAGAAACTGGCTGCCGGCACTTCTGACGAGGCGTTCTACACCGCCAAGCTGCAGACGGCGCGCTTCTACTTCCAGCGTATCCTGCCGCGCACCCGCACTCACGTTGCAACCATGCTGTCGGGCGCCAACAACCTGATGGACATGAAGGAAGAGGACTTCGCGCTGGGCTACTAAGCCTTAACGCGGTACTTCAAGAAAACCGCTGCTCCTTCGGGGGCAGCGGTTTTTTTTTTGCCTGTTGGTTGATGCTCTTTGTAGGAGCGAGCCTGCTCGCGATGCAACGCTGCACCACCCGGCAAGCCGCAGACGCTGTCTTAAAAATTTCTTGGTAATTGACTCAGCAAGTCGAGATCGGTGCCGTTACAGTTGTTGGCACATTGCCATCAATCGAAATGACGGGTCGGAGCTTTACCTTTGCCGCGTTCATCCGCTGTCCGTGTGGGTCATTTTTTGCCGTCGTCAGTGCTGTTACTGGCGGGACTCGCGGCTGCCTACATCAAGGACCTGAACGTGTTCTTCACGTCGTTGTTCCAGGTGCTTCCAACCTTGGTGTTGTTGCTCGGCGGTGCCTACTGTGCGGTTTACCGACGCCAGCGCGAGCTGTTTCTGATGGCCACGGTGTACATCGCCTACTTCCTGCTCGACACCCAGACCGATTACTACCGTGACAATGGCAAGGTGCGGGACGACGCCGCAGTGGTCTTTCATTTGTGTTGCCTGCTGTTGCCATTGCTGTTCGGCGTATTCGCCGCGTGGCAGGAGCGTACGCATCTGTTCCAGGACATGGTCGCCCGTTTCGCCGTTTTACTGGCCGTCGGTAGCGTCGCATTGGCACTGGAACAAAGTTACCCACAGGCCTTGCTGGGGTGGCTGTCGCAGATTCGCTGGCCTGCCTTGCACGGCGCCTGGATGAGCCTGATCCAGCTGTCCTATCCCGTGTTCATCGCATCGTTCGCGCTGCTGGCCTACCAGTACTGGCGTCACCCAAGACCGCTGCATGCGGCACAGCTGGTGGGGTTGCTCGGGCTGTTCTGGATGTTGCCGAAAACCTTCATCCTGCCCTTCACCCTGAACATCATGTGCAGCCAGGTGATGCTGATGATCGCGGCCGCCGTTGCTCATGAGGCCTATCAAATGGCCTTCCGTGACGAACTCACCGGCCTGCCCGGGCGCCGCGCGTTGAATGAGCGCATGCAGCGCCTGGGGCGCAACTATGTGTTGGCCATGAGTGACGTCGACCACTTCAAGAAATTCAATGACACCCACGGCCATGACGTCGGTGACCAGGTGCTGCGACTGGTCGCCAGCAAACTGTCGAAAATCGGCGGAGGCGGTAAGGCCTATCGTTATGGTGGAGAGGAGTTCGCCCTGGTGTTTGCCGGCAAGACCCTCGAGGAGTGCATGCCGCACCTGGAGGTCATTCGCGAATCCATTGCCACCTACAACATTCATCTGCGCAATCAGGACAGCCGTCCACAGGATGACAATCAGGGCCGCCAGCGTCGCGCCGGCGCCAGTGCCTCGAGTGTGTCGGTGACTGTCAGCATCGGCGTTGCCGAACGGGTGGAACAACGCACGCCCGAGAAAGTGCTCAAGTCCGCCGACCAGGCGCTTTACAGCGCCAAGGGCGCCGGACGCAACTGCGTGATGGCGTTCGGTCAGAACCGCCGTGGCGCCGTGCGCATGGACGCTGCTGCGGTTGAGTGATGACGGCGCATTCAGCGTCTGGACTGTCATTGTGAAGGGCGGGGCGGCGGCAGTAGGTTTGAGTCATCTACTGCCGGAGAAACGACCATGCCCGCCTACAAGGCTCCCCTGCGCGACATGCGCTTCCTGATTGACCACGTCTTCGATTTCCACAGCAACTACGCAGCGCTCGGCGCCACCGAGGCCAGTCCGGACATGGTCAGTGCGATCCTCGAAGAGGGTGCCAGGTTTTGTGAAAACGTGCTGTCGCCTCTCAACCGTAGCGGCGACGAAGAGGGCTGCCATTTCGACAACGGTGTGGTCACGACGCCTGCAGGTTTCAAGCAGGCTTTCGCCCAATACGTCGAAGGTGGCTGGCATGGCCTGGCGGCTGATCCGGCGTATGGCGGTCAGGGGCTGCCCGGCTCGCTGGGGCTGGTCATCAGCGAGATGGTGGGTTCGAGCAACACGTCGTGGGGCATGTACCCAGGCCTGACCCACGGCGCCATGTCGGCGATCCACGCCCATGGCACTGAAGAACAGAAACAAACCTACCTGAGCAAACTCACCGCCGGCCAATGGACCGGCACCATGTGCCTGACCGAAGCCCATTGCGGCACCGACCTGGGCATCATCAAGACCCGCGCCGTGCCTGCAGCCGACGGCAGTTATACGATCACCGGCAGCAAGATTTTCATCTCCGCCGGCGAGCACGACATGAGCGCCAACATCATTCATCTGGTACTGGCGAAACTGCCGGATGCGCCGGCCGGGACCAAGGGTATTTCGCTGTTTATCGTGCCCAAGTTCCTGCCCGATACCGAGGGCGAAGCGGGCGAGCGCAATGGGGTTTCCTGCGGCGCCATCGAGCACAAGATGGGGATCAAGGCCTCGGCCACCTGCGTGCTGAATTTCGACGGGGCCAAGGGCTTTTTGATCGGGGAAGCGAACAAGGGCCTCAACTGCATGTTCACCATGATGAACCACGCGCGACTGGGCACGGGCATGCAGGGTTTGTGCCTGGGCGAAGCGAGTTTCCAGGGCGCGATCAAGTACGCCAACGACCGTTTGCAGATGCGCGCATTGACAGGCCCGAAAGCCCCGGATAAAGCTGCCGACCCTATCATCGTGCATCCGGATGTACGTCGGATGTTGCTGACCATGAAAGCCTTCAACGAAGGCAATCGGGCACTGACTTATTTCACTGCACAGTTGCTCGACGTAGCGCACCTGAGCGCGGATGCAACGGCGCGCCAGGATGCCGAAGACCTGCTGGCCTTCCTGACGCCGATCTGCAAAGCCTTCATGACTGAAACCGGGCTGGAAGTGACCAACCATGGCATGCAGGTATTCGGCGGCCACGGATTCATTCGTGAATGGGGTATGGAACAGCTGGTTCGCGACTGCCGGATCGCGCCGATCTATGAGGGCACCAATGGCATCCAGGCGCTGGACCTGCTCGGGCGCAAAGTGCTCGGCAGCCAGGGCAAGCTGTTGCGCGGCTTCACTAAAATCGTCCACAAGTTTTGCGCGGCCAACGTCGCGCATCCACAGTTGGGCAACTATGTGGCGCAGCTCGATGCGCTGAATCAGCAATGGGGCGAGTTGACGACCAAGGTCGGCATGGCGGCGATGAAAAACCCGGATGAAGTCGGCGCCGCATCGGTGGATTACCTGATGTACAGCGGTTACATCATCCTCGGCTACTTGTGGTTGCGCATGGCGTTGGTGGCGCAGGCGCAGCTTGATGCTGGCAGCGGCGACGCGGATTTCTGCCGGGCCAAACTGGCGACCAGTGAGTTTTACTTCAAGCGCCTGTTGCCGCGTACCGACGCTCATCGGGCGGCGATCGAAGCGGGGAGTGATTGCCTGATGCAGTTACCGGCGGAGTTGTTTGCGCTCTGATGGGCTTTTCTGTAGGAGCGAGCATGCTCGCGATGGTCGTTAACGATAACGTTGGAAGCCAGGTGCCCCGAGGCGTCCTCAGGTTTATCGCGAGCAGGCTCGCTTCTACAATTCTTGCGTTTCCCCTCTACATTTCACCGGTGACTAAAAATTACAAAACAGTCATGTGCTGACCCTATGTGTCGCAAAAGTTGTTGGGTTACACTCGGACCCAAAGAAAAGCATCTTTCCTACGAGCCATCTGTTTAGATTTGCGAGGTTTGCCATGGCTGACTACAAAGCGCCCCTGCGCGATATGCGCTTCGTCCTCAATGAGGTGTTCGAGGTCGCCAAACTCTGGGCCGAGCTGCCAGCATTGGCCGATTCCATTGATGCTGAAACGGTCGAAGCCATTCTCGAAGAAGCCGGCAAGGTCACCAGTAAAAGCGTTGCGCCCCTGAGCCGTGCGGCTGACGAGGAAGGTTGTCACTGGGCGGACGGTGCTGTCACCACGCCGGCGGGTTTCCCACAGGCTTACCAAACCTACGCTGAAGGTGGTTGGGTCGGTGTAGGTGGAGATCCGGCCTACGGCGGCATGGGCATGCCCAAGGCCGTTTCGGCCCAGGTCGAGGAAATGGTCAACTCGGCCAGCCTGTCGTTCGGTCTGTACCCGATGCTGACCGCCGGCGCTTGCCTGTCGATCAACGCCCACGCCAGTGAAGAACTGAAGGCCGCCTACCTGCCGAACATGTACGCCGGCGTCTGGGCCGGTTCCATGTGTCTGACCGAACCGCACGCCGGCACCGACCTGGGGATCATCCGCACCAAGGCCGAGCCTCAGGCCGACGGTTCCTACAAGGTCAGCGGCACCAAGATCTTCATCACCGGCGGCGAACACGACCTGACCGAAAACATCATCCACCTGGTGCTGGCCAAATTGCCCGATGCGCCGGCTGGACCTAAAGGGATTTCGCTGTTCCTGGTGCCCAAGTTCATGGTCAATGCCGATGGCAGCCTGGGCGCGCGCAACCCGGCCAACTGCGGCTCGATCGAACACAAGATGGGCATCCAGGCCTCTGCGACCTGCGTGATGAACTTCGATGAAGCCGTGGGTTACCTGGTCGGCGAGCCGAACAAGGGCTTGGCGGCAATGTTCACCATGATGAACTACGAGCGCCTGGGCGTCGGCATCCAGGGCCTGGCCACCGGCGAGCGCTCCTACCAGAACGCTGTCGAGTACGCTCGTGATCGTCTGCAGAGCCGTTCGCCAACCGGCGCGCAGAACAAAGACAAAGTCGCTGACCCGATCATCGTCCACCCGGACGTGCGTCGCATGTTGCTGACCATGAAAGCCGCGAACGAAGGTGGCCGCGCTTTCTCGACCTACGTGGCGATGCAACTGGACACCGCCAAGTTCAGCGAAGACGCCACCACGCGCAAGCGCGCGGAAGACCTGGTGGCCTTGCTGACCCCGGTGGCCAAGGCGTTCCTCACCGATCTGGGCCTGGAAACCACGGTTCACGGCCAGCAGGTATTCGGCGGCCATGGTTACATCCGTGAGTGGGGCCAGGAGCAATTGGTGCGCGACGTGCGCATCACCCAGATCTACGAAGGCACCAACGGTATCCAGGCGCTGGACCTGGTGGGACGCAAGATCGTCGGCAGCGGCGGGGCGTTCTACAATCTGTTTGCCGACGAGATTCGTCACTTCACCGCAACGGCCAGTGCTGACCTGGCGGAGTTCACCAAGCCGCTCAACGATGCGGTGACGACGCTCGACGAGCTGACGGCATGGCTGCTGGACCGGGCGAAAAACAACCCGAATGAAATCGGCGCGGCGTCGGTCGAGTACCTGCAAGTATTTGGCTACGTAGCCTATGCCTACATGTGGGCCTTGATGGCCAAGGCGGCTCTCGGCAAGGAAACGCAGGACGATTTCTACGCCAGCAAGCTGGGCACCGCGCGCTTCTATTTCGCCCGTTTGCTACCGCGTATTCACTCGCTGAACGCGTCGGTGAAGGCCGGTAGCGAATCGCTGTTCCTGTTGGAGGCCGGGCAATTCTGAGTTTGTAACCTGATGTAAGCATTCTCTTACATGACGTGCTGCTGTTCTCCCATAGTCGTAAATTGGATCCACAGCTAATCTACTGCTTATGGACGTAGCGCAGGAAGCGCAAAGCAACAACACGGACACGTAGGATTCTGCCAGGACGGCGGAGTGAAATGGATGTCAGGGAAACAGTCTGCAAAGCCCCGCTTCGGCGGGGTTTTCTTTTGCCTCGAGAAAAGTGTTCAGCTCAGGCCATCCAGTGCCGGCGGGCTGTTCAAGCGTTCATCCGGCCGATTGATCACCTCTTCCAGCAATGTGCGCAGCAAGGCCAGCGATGCCTGTTGCCGTTGCACATCGCGACAGACCAACCCGACTTTCAGCGGCACCCGCGGTTCGCTCAGGGGTTTCCACAACAATTGCTGGTTGCCATGGGTCTTCTGCGAGCGTCCGGGCAGCACCGTCGCCAGTCGCGTGTGCGGCAGGCTGTCGAGTATGCCGGCCATGTTGTTCAGCTCGGCCTGCACTTGCGGACGCCGTCCCAGGCTGGCCATTTGCGCCTGCCAAATCTGCCGTATCTGAAACTCTTCGCCCAGCAGCAACATCGGCAGTTCGGCAGCCTGGCTCATGGAGACTTTCTTGAATTCGCGCAATGGATGGTCTGCCGGGATGACCAGCGTCAGTTCGTCTTCGTACAACAGCACTCCGTGCAGACCCGGCTGACGAGGCGGCAAGTAGCCGATGCCGATGTCCAGCGAACCATTGAGCAGGCGTCGCTCGATTTCCAGTCCCGTCAGTTCATAGATCTGCACCACCAGATGAGGTTGCGCCTTGCGCACCCGCTCGAGCATTTGTGGCACCAGGCTGGTGTGCACGGTTTGCAGTACGCCAATGGCCAGGGTGCGCAGCGCATGCCCCTTGAAGTTGCCCAGTGCTTCACGTGCCCGTTGCAGGCCATCGAGCAAGGGCAGGGCATGGTTGTAGAGCGTATGGGCCGCAAGGGTCGGCAATAGGCGTTTGCTGCTGCGTTCGAACAGGCTCACATCCAGGGTTTGTTCAAGGTGGCGGATCTGTTGAGACAGTGCCGGCTGTGAAATGGACAGGCGCTCGGCAGCCCGGCCCACATGGCCCTCTTCGTAGACCGCGACGAAATAACGCAGTTGCTTGAAATCCATAAGTAATTCTTATCGAAAATGCTGGGAAATCGAAATAGCTCATCGCCTTGGGTGAGCCTAGTCTAACCGTATTCACACGGCTTACAGGGCCCCGGAACGCGATGAACTCCCTTCGCTTCGATGACGTTTGCATAGGTAACGCAAAAAACCTTCTGCGAGGGTTGCACCTATGAATCTGTTCAGCCTGCGCCGACATGCGCCCAGTCTCGACGATTTGCTGGAGGACAGTTCCTCTGCCCCCAACGCAGACAATCTTTGCAGCGAGTACCTGATGCCCAGTGTCGATCGACCCCAACAGGTTTTTGCCCGCGGCCAGGGTTCCTGGTTGTGGGACAGCGATGACCGTGCGTATCTGGATTTCTCCCAGGGCAGCGGTGCCAATAGCCTTGGTCACAGCCCCAAGGCACTGGTCAGCGCCATTACTGCGCAGGCGCAAGCGTTGATCAATCCCGGTTTCGCCCTGCATAACCGCGGCATGCTCAAGCTCGCCGAGCGCCTGTGTGCCATCACCGGCAGCGACCAGGCGTACCTGCTCAACAGCGGCAGCGAGGCCTGTGAGGCGGCGATCAAGCTGGCGCGTAAATGGGGTCAACGGCATCGCGGCGGGGCTTCGCGGATTATCGTGGCCAATCAGGCTTGCCATGGTCGTAGCCTGGGGACGATTTCGGCGTCGGACAGTTCGACCCTGGTCAACCGCTTCGAGCCGCAGCTTCCGGGGTTCAGTCGCGTCCCCTTCAATGATCTTGCGGCGCTGAATGCGGCGGTGGATGAACGGACCGTGGCGATCATGCTCGAGCCGATCCAAAGTGAAGCTGGGGTGATTGCGGCTACCGCACATTACCTCAAGGGGGTCGAGCGCCTGTGTCGCGAGTTGGGCATCCTGCTGATCTTCGACGAGGTGCAAACCGGTGTCGGTCGCTGTGGCAGCCTGCTGGCTGAACAGTCCTTCGATGTGCGGGCCGATATCGTCGTGCTCGGCAAAGGGCTTGGCGGTGGCGTACCGGTGGCGGCGCTGCTGGCGCGGGGCAAGGCCTGCTGCCTGGAAACCGGCGAAATGAGCGGTACCCATCATGGCAACGCACTGCTGACCGCAGCCGGCCTGGCGGTGCTCGATAGCGTGCAGGACAAAGGCTTTCTCGAGCATGTCGGGGAAATGGCGCAGCACCTGCGCGAAGGCCTGCAGCGTTTGTCCCATCGTTACGGACACGGCGAATTACGCGGGCAAGGGTTGCTCTGGGGGTTGACGCTTTCCGACGACTCGGCAGACGCCGTGGTCAAGGCCGCGTTGTACGAAGGGCTGTTGCTGGACGCGCCGCGAGCCGATTGCCTGCGATTTACCCCGGCGCTGACGGTCAGCAAGTCCAATATCGATGAAATGCTGCTGCGCCTGGCCCGTGCCTTCTCCCGCGTACGCACCGCACAGCTGCAATGCCTTAAAGGGATTGCCGTCTGAGCGGACACTTGCTGCACGAATTCCCGAACCGTCTCGCGGTATAACGCACGCCCCACGCCTGATTCTTTTGGCGTGGGGCGTTTTTTTATGGCGGTTGCATCGTTCAGAAACATGGCCTGGGTACATTGGCCTGAACAGTCGGGCTGAACCCTGACCAACGGTACAGGTCGATAGGGTATGGGCTCGCGTGAGCCCACTTCAATCAGGAGCTATGTCCATGGACTTTATCCGCATCATCATCGCCATTCTGTTGCCACCACTGGGTGTATTTCTGCAAGTGGGGTTCGGTGGAGCGTTCTGGCTGAATATTCTGCTGACGCTGTGCGGTTACATTCCCGGGATCGTGCATGCGGTGTACATCATCGCCAAGCGGTGAGGCGTTTCTCCCTGTGTGGCGCTCTCAATTTGTGAGCGCCATCACCCGCCGATAGAACAACCATTCCTGCTCCAGCGCATGCGCCTGGTTGCCGGCTTTGCGGAAGCCGTGACGTTCGTCCGCGTAGTAATGGGCTTCGACCAGGATACCGTTGTTCTGCAGGGCCTCGACCATGTCGCGGGTTTGCTGAGGTACTACCACGGCATCCAGCTCACCTTGAAAGAAGATCACCGGCACGCGAATGTTGCTGGCATGCAATAACGGCGTGCGTGCGGCGTAGCGTTCGGCATCCTGTTGTGGGTCACCGATCAGCCAGTCCAGGTAGTCACCCTCGAATTTGTGCGTCGCCCGGCCCAGCGCCACAGGGTCGCTGACCCCATAAAGACTGGCACCGGCACGAAACATCTGGTGGAACGCCAACGCGCACAGCGCCGTATATCCACCGGCGCTGCCACCGCGAATGAAAGCTCGCTGGCCATCGATCAAGCCACGTTCGGCGAGATGGCTGACCACCGCGCAAGCGTCTTCGACATCGACTTCGCCCCAGCGCAAATGCAGGGCCTGGCGATAGTCCCGGCCGTATCCGCTGCTGCCGCGATAGTTGAGATCGGCCACGGCAAAACCTCGTTGCGCCCAGTACTGGATGCGCGGATCGAGCATCGGGTAGCACGCCGAGGTTGGGCCGCCATGGATGAACACCACCAATGGCGGCTTGGCGTCGCCGTTCATCGCCGGGTAGAAGAACCCGTAGGCTTCACCCGAACCGCTTGGGTAGTGCAGCGTTTGCGGGCGACTGATTTGCTCGGCGGGCAGCGGTGCAATACCGCCGGCGAGGACTTTCACTTGGTGGGTCTGGCGATCGATGGCGATCACCGCCGCTGAGCTGACGGGGGACGCAGCGATGCAGTAGATGAATTGATCATCCACGGCAAGATGGCGAAAGCGGCTGTAATCGCCGGTAAAGTCTTTGCACGAAGTACCGCAAAGCCCCAATCGGCCAAAACCGCCTTCCGTCCAGCTGGCCAGATAAGTACCTTCGCTTAGCGGTAACCAGGTACAACCACCCAGTTGCCAGGGTGCCGGGCCGTGGTCGGCGGCGGTGCTGGGCAATGGTGTCAGGCCATCGGCCGACTCCATCCAGGGCTGCCAGAAACCACCGCGATCGGTCAGGCAGAACAAGCGATTGTCAGCATCGAAACGAGGTTGTTGCAGCGATTCCTGCGCCTGGTCGCCGGCCACGCAGCAAGGGGTAGCGAAGCCGCCATCGGCCTGGCGTCGGGCGACCATCAAACGGGTCGCGGTCCAGGGTTGATCCGGGCGACTCCACTCAATCCAGGCCAGTCGTTGCGCATCGGGACTCAAGGTCGGTGCGGCGTAAAAGTCCGCGCCTTCGGCCAACAAATGCCGCGCGCCATCCACCAGGTCGATCGCCACCAGGCGGTGTACATTGCGGTTTTCCTCTACCGCCAGTACCTGGCCATTGGCGAACTGCAGATCACCATATCGACACACACCTGAGGTCAGCACCTCTGGCGTCTCGCCTTGCAGTGATTGGCGATAAAGCTGCTGATCCGCCTCATTGACGAACACCACGCCGTCGTCGGTCAGGCAAAACGCGCCACCGCCATATTCATACACTCGACTGCGCACACTGAACGGGGGTGGCGTCAGGCAGCTGGCCACACCATCACGCCAGTGCCAGATCCGACACGCGGCATCCTCCGGGCGGTATTCGTTCCAGAACAAACCATGGGCGCCGACCTGCAGCTCGGCAAAATCGATGCCGGCCGCGACGGCGTTGGCGGCGCTGAAGGGTTCAGCTTTTGGCGATGAGGCGTGAGTTTCGTTCATTGCGAAAGGCCAGTTGTTCAATGGTCTGGGTCGCGTGCTCGGCCTCTTCGCGGGCCTTGAGGATCACGCCGTGATGAGGCGACTTGCTGCACACCGGGTCCGCGTTGCGCGCATCCCCCGTGAGCATGAAGGCCTGGCAGCGACAGCCGCCGAAGTCCTTTTCTTTCTCGTCGCAGGAGCGGCATGGCTCCGGCATCCAGTCGTAACCGCGAAAGCGGTTGAAGCCGAACGAGTCGTACCAGATGTGCTGCATGCTGTGCTCGCGCACGTTGGGAAACTGCACCGGCAGCTGTCGGGCGCCATGACAGGGCAGGGCGGTGCCGTCCGGTGTGACCGTCAGGAAGATACTGCCCCAGCCGTTCATGCAGGCTTTCGGGCGTTCTTCGTAGTAGTCCGGGGTGACGAAAATCAACTTGCAGGGATGCCCTTCGGCTTCCAGTTTGGCGCGGTATTCGTTGGTGATGCGCTCCGCACGAACAAGCTGTTCCCGGGTCGGCAGCAGCCCCGCCCGGTTGAGTTGCGCCCAGCCGTAGAACTGGCAGGTGGCGAGTTCGACGAAGTCGGCCTCCAGGGCAATGCACAGCTCGATGATGCGGTCGATCTTGTCGATGTTGTGCCGATGGGTCACGAAGTTCAGCACCATCGGGTAGCCATGGGCTTTCACGGCGCGGGCCATTTCCAGCTTTTGCGCGAAGGCCTTTTTCGAGCCCGCCAGCAGGTTGTTCACCTGCTCGTCGCTGGCCTGGAAACTGATCTGGATGTGATCGAGACCAGCCTTCTTGAAATCGCTGATTTTCTGCTCGGTCAGGCCGATGCCGGAGGTGATCAGGTTGGTGTAGAACCCCAGCTGGCGAGCTTCGCCAATCAGCTCGGCGAGGTCCTGGCGCACCAACGGCTCACCACCGGAAAAGCCCAACTGCGCCGCGCCCATCTCGCGGGCCTCGCGGAACACCTTGATCCACTGCTCGGTACTCAACTCCTGGCCTTGTTCGGCAAAATCCAGCGGATTGGAGCAGTACGGGCATTGCAGCGGGCAGCGATAAGTCAGTTCGGCCAGCAACCAAAGGGGCAGGCCGATCTCGGGCTTGGGCGGCACTTGCCTGGATGAATCAGGCAAGTTCGATCCAGTGCTGCGCACGGGCAACCTCCATGAATTGCTCGATGTCGTCACCGAGCTCAGGCACATCGGGGAACTGCTGGTTGAGTTCCTTGATAATCGCGGCGACATTGCGCTCGCCATCGATCAAGCCGCCAATCAGCGCGGCGCTTTCATTGAGTTTAATCATGCCTTCCGGGTACAGCAGCACGTGGCCTTTCTGTGCCGGTTCGTACTGGAAACGGTAGCCAGGACGCCATGACGGGGTCTTGCTGCGATCGAAACTCATAGGGGGATTCCTTTGTGCCAGACCCGTTCACTCGTCACCGTATGGTAGGGCGGGCGGTTCAACTCATAGGCCATGCTCATGGCATCGAGCATGCTCCAAAGTATGTCCAGTTTGAACTGGAGAATTTCCAGCATGCGCTCCTGGCCTTCCCGGGTCGTGTAGTGCTCGAGGGTGATGGCCAGGCCGTGCTCGACATCGCGCCGCGCCTGGCCCAGGCGGGTGCGGAAATACGCGTAGCCGGTGGGGTCGATCCACGGGTAGTGCTGCGGCCAGCTGTCCAGGCGCGATTGGTGGATCTGCGGGGCGAACAGCTCGGTCAGCGAGCTGCTGGCCGCTTCCTGCCAACGGGCGCGACGGGCGAAGTTGACGTAGGCGTCGACAGCAAAACGCACGCCGGGCAGTACCAGTTCCTGGGAGCGCAATTGGTCCGGGTCGAGACCGACGGCCTGGCCCAGGCGCAGCCAGGCTTCGATACCGCCGTCTTCGCCGGGGGCGCCGTCATGGTCGAGCAGGCGTTGAATCCATTCGCGACGGACCTCGCGGTCCGGGCAATTGGCCAGGATGGCCGCGTCCTTCAGGGGGATGTTCACCTGATAGTAAAAGCGGTTGGCGACCCAGCCCTGGATCTGCTCGCGGGTGGCCCTGCCTTCGTACATCGCCACGTGGTAGGGGTGGTGGATGTGGTAGTAGGCGCCCTTGGCGCGCAGGGCGGCTTCGAATTCGGCGGGGGACATGGGGGTGTCGGTCATTGCGGTTCTCCAACGAACAGCCGTAGAAATGAGGCGTTATTACCGGCCTCTTCGCGAGCAGGCTCGCTCCCACAGTAGATCGCCTTCCCCCTGTGGGAGCGAGCCTGCTCGCGAAGGGGCCCTCCGTTACAGCACAATACTCATGCCGTCATACGCCACTTCAACCTGGCGCCGTTCCAGCTCCGCCCGCTGCGGCGAATCTTCGTCGAGAATCGGGTTTGTGTTGTTGATGTGGATAAGCACCTTGCGCTGTTTGGGCAGTTGCTCCAGCACTTCAAGCATGCCGCCAGGCCCATTCTGCGCCAGGTGGCCCATCTCCCGGCCGGTGCGGGTGCCGACACCACGGCGCTGCATTTCGTCGTCGTCCCACAGCGTGCCGTCCACCAACAGGCAGTCGCTGGCAGCCATGATTTCCAGCAGTGGCGCATCGACCTTGCCCAGCCCCGGCGCATAGAACAGCTTGCCACCGGTATTGAGGTCTTCGACGATGAGGCCGATATTGTCGCCTGGATGCGGGTCGAAGCGATGCGGCGAGTAGGGCGGCGCGGCGCTGCGCAGTGGCAGCGGGGTGAAGCGCAGATTCGGGCAGGCCGGGATGCTGAAGCTCTGGTCGAGTTCGATGCGGTTCCAGCTCAGGCCGCCGTTCCAGTGGGTCAGCATGTTGAATAGCGGGAATCCGGTACTCAAATCCTCATGGACCATGTCGGTGCACCAGACCTGGTGCGGGCAACCTTCGCGCAACATGAGCAGGCCGGTGGTGTGGTCGATCTGGCTGTCCATCAGGATGATCGCGCTGATCCCGGTATCGCGCAGTGCGCGCCCCGGTTGCATGGGCGCGAAGCTCTGGAGCTGGGCACGGATGTCCGGGGAGGTGTTGCACAGCACCCAATTCACGCCGTTATCGGAAATCGCGATGGACGATTGGGTGCGTGCCTTGGCCCGCAGGCTGCCATTGCGAAAACCTGCGCAGTTTTCGCAGTTGCAGTTCCACTGAGGAAAACCGCCGCCGGCGGCGGAACCTAGGATCTGGACGAACATGGATGCTCCATCATTTCAACGCTGAAAATAAAACGCCTCGGGATAAACCGAGGCGTTGAACTACATTTCTGCCAGGGCAGAGATCAGCGGCTGGCGAAGTACATGGTGACTTCAAAGCCGATACGCAGGTCGGTGTAAGCTGGTTTGGTCCAGGCCATCAGTTGAACTCCTTCAGGTAAGGTTGGACAGCGCTATCTATATGTATAGTCCACCTCCGGTTAGAGATGTTCCAAATAGTTAGGCTGCTATGTTACTCAAAATTTCACAGGGATTGCCCATGAAACTTTGAAAAAGCTCCTTACAGTCTAGGCAATGATCATTTTATCGCTTGCCAAGGTGCGCCGGGTGCAGGGGTGTTCGCCAGGCAGCGCCAGCCACCGTCGGCCTGGATCAATCGCTCAACTGCGGCCAGTAGTGCGGCGCGATCGGTCAGGAGAATGGCCTGGGGCAACTGCATCAGATAATCCGACGGGCGGCCCGCCAGTTTGCCCTGCCAGAGCATTTCCGCGGCCTGGATTGTCGTCAGGGCGGCGCTGGAAAACTGATCTGCCAGGGCTTGGCGTTGGGCGATGAAGGCATTCTCGTCGAGTGCCTGCACCAACGCCGGCAATGCGCTGAGGAATTGTTCGATGTGCTGCACGAGCTCTGCAGCGACAACGTTCGGCGATTGCACTCCTAACAGCATCCCGGTCTGCCCGTGGATCTGGCGCAGGGCACTGAACACTGCGTAGCCCAACTGCAACTCTACCCGCAGGCGCTGATAGAAGGGCGTCTGACAGAGATGGGCGAGCAGACGCCAGGCGGCTTCGTCGGCCAGTTCCTGGGTGGCGGTCGGACAGAACAGCAACAGTGCGTGTTCGCTGGAGTCGGTCTCTATAGTGCTCCACAGGTGCTGCGCATGAATTGACGGTGTGGGTGCCTGTTGCGTATCCGCAGTACCCGGCACGCGGCTCAACACCAGCCCCATGGCCGATTGAGTCTGGGTAGAAAAACCGCTCGCCAGGCCTGTCCAGCGAGCACTCGCCCACAGTTGCGCCAGGTTGTCCGATTCGGGCGTAGGCTCAAGGCAGTGATCGGGCAGCACCTTGAGTAGCTGTCGAATCGGCATCAACGCGGGGCGGGCTGGTGATAGCTGTGATAATGCTGCCTCAGGTTGGGTCAGCAGGCCTAACGCGTGTTCGAGGATGCTGGGCATCGGTGCTTGCAGGCCGGTCATTTTCAACAGCCATTGATTGCCCGATGCACCGAAGGAAAAGTCCACGCCGGCCTGACCTGCGTCTTCGCGCAACGCTTGCAGGTTGTCTTCCAGACGCGATTGAAGGCTGGCGCCGGGGGCCGCCTCGAGGCACCAGCGCAGATACACCGCGCCTTGCGCGGTGTTATCCGGCAGCGCTTGGCTGAATTGCATTGGCGAACGTTCGCGGCGGCTGCGTGAGCGGTCTTGGGCAAAGGTACGCAGGCCCCGGTGGGCGCTGGTTTGTCCGCGAATCAAGCCGGCATTGGGTGCTGCTGCTTCGCTTTGCAGGAACGGATTGGGCGCGGGCAGTTGCCACGGGCCGGTGAAGTTATCCACAGCACCGATTATTTCCAGGATCGCCTTGAGGGCGGTCAATCCGACTTCGGATAACCCTGTCTCGCGCTCTTCGCTGTCCTGTCGGGCCAGTTGCAAGGCACTGCTGACACCTTGCTGGCGCTTGCGCAACGCCGCATATTCCTCGCGTAACCCGCGCCAATCCTGTCGGGCGAAAAAGCCCAGCCAGTCCTGCAATTGCTCGCCAATCCCGGTCGCCGGTGCATTGGCAGGCAGCGTGAACTCAATGTGCAACAGGGCTTGTCCAGCGAACTGATACAAGGAGCGTGCCTTGAGATGTTCAGCCCGGCCCTGTTTGCGCAGTTCGGCCAACAGCCCACCAGGTTTCGCGCAATTCAGCCAATGGCACAGAAAGTCCAGTGCTTCGGGCGATGAGTCGGGTAATGCTTCAAGGGCAAACAGCAGGTCCAGCCGGTGCTCGCCGGTCTGTTGATAACGGTTGTCTGCCCCAGCCATCAGCGGTGTAGGCGCTTGTTGCGCAACCTTCTCGCCCTTGGCAATGACGTTGCCGAATGCTTCGGCCAGCAGCCTCAACTCATCAAGGCTCTGGGGGCCGACAAGGCTCAAGGTCATTTGTCCGGTCTGGTAATAACGCTGGTAATAATCCTGCAGGGCCTGCTGGAATTCAGGTTGCGGCACCGCCAGGCTGTCGCGGTTGCCGGCATGAAAACCGCGCAACGGATGCGCGTCGCTAAGCCCGTCCAGCAGGGCCAGTTGCTGTTGCGCCGCGGCATCTTGCGACCAGGCGATGAATTCCGCGTGGAGCACTTCCCGTTCCCGGTGCTGGTCGTCCAGGTCCATCCGGGGATGGGCGAGCATGTCTGCCAGCCGCTCAAGACCCTCGGCAAACGCCTGGGTAGGCAGCTCGAAAAAGTAATCGGTGGTGCGCTCGCAGGTTTGCGCATTCACTTGGCCGCCATGGCGCTGGACGAAAGCCATCAGCCCTCGATCGGCGGCAAAGCGCTCGGTGCCGAGAAACATCAGGTGTTCAAGAAAGTGCGCCAGTCCAGGCCAGGCCAACGGCACATCATGGCTGCCGGCGGCAACTCGCAACGCCCCCGCGCAGCGCTTCAAATCCGGGGCATGACGCAGCGTCACCCGCAAGCCGTTGGCCAGGGTTTCAGTGTGGGGGCGAGGGTGATTCAGCGCAGGCATGAGCACTTCCAGAACAGAGAAGTGCCAATGCTAGCGGATAACGGTGGCTCAGCGCTTGTTCAGCGCGCCGTAAAGCTCGGGGCGGCGATCGATCAGGTAGCGATTGGCGGCGCGCGAGTCGACCATCAACTGACGATCCAGCTCACCGACAATCAGTGCTTCATCGAGACCGGCCTGGGCGATGCGGCTGCCGTCCGGTGCGGCGATGCTGCTTTGGCCGCAGTACTGGATATCGCCTTCGTGCCCGCAATAGTTGGCATAAGCCACGTAGCACTGATTTTCGTAGGCCCGGGCACGTACGGTGACATCAGCGATGAAGTCGAACGGGGTCATGTTGGCGGTCGGTACCAGGATCAGCTCGGCGCCAGCCAGGGCCAGGCGCCGGGTATTTTCCGGAAACTCGAGGTCGTAGCAGATCAGGAACCCGAGCTTCCAGCCGTTGAGTTCCACGATCGGGAAGTCGTCCGTGCCGGCGCTGAACATCGAACGGTCGAGGTCACCGAACAGGTGCGTCTTGCGGTAATTGCACAGACGCTCGCCATTGGCGTCGATCAATTGCACGGCGTTGTAGATCTGTCCGTCCCCGGTGCGTTCGGGATAGCCATACAAGATGGCGATCCCGGTGGCCTTGGCAATGCGCGCAATCTGTTGCGCCGATTCACCGTTGTACACTTCCGCCAACACACTGACGGCATCGACGCCGATGTTGTAGCCGGTCAGGAACATCTCCGGCAATACCAGCAAGTCGGCGCCCTTTGCTTCCAGTGCCAGCTGATGCAGGCGCTGAAGGTTGCCGGCGACATCCAGGGGCAACGGTGGACATTGGTAAAGGGCTACGCGCATTTCGGACTCCTCTTACTCGGGCAGGGCGATCGGACCGATCTCGTTGAACACATCTCCTGGACCCGGATTCTCGGCGTGAGTTGCACCGCCGAAGTGTTTCATGATGCCCCACACTGCATTGAGCGAGGTCTGCACTGCACCTTCAACCCAGGCCGGCGTCCATGAAACGTCGTCGCCGGCGATGAAAATTCCGCGCTGTTCGGCCGGCATGTCGTCCTGCATGAAGTGCGCGTACATGCGCTGGTTGTAGCGATAGTGGCCGGGCAGGGCGCCCTTGAAGGCACCGAGGAAGTGCGGGTCGGCTTCCCAGGACACGGTGATCGGATCGCCGATGATTCGCGCGGCGATGTCCACTTTCGGGTAGATCTTCTTCAGAGCATCCAACGCCAGTTTCACGCGTTTTTCAACCGGGTGCGGGAGCATTTTCAAGGCGTCGCTCATCCACGAATACGACAGGCATATCACCCCGGGCTTGTCGTCGCCGTTATCGAACAGGTAGGTGCCGCGGGTCAGGCGATCGGTGAGGGTCATGCTCATCAGGTCGCGTCCGGTTTCCGGGTCTTTATCCTTCCAGAACGGGCGGTCGACCATCACGAAGGTTTTCGACGACTGCATGTAGCGGGTGCGGTCCAGGGCCATCCACATCTTTTGCGAGAACAGGGTTTCATCGCATTCGATCTGGGTGGTCAAAAGCCAGCTCTGGCAGGTGGTCAGCACCGCCGCGTATTCGCGGGTATCGCCGTTGTTGTCGGTGACCGCAAAGCGGCCGTCCGGCGCGTGGGCGATTTTCTTCACGCCGGAACGTGGCGCACCGCTGTGCAATGACTTGAGGCTGGTACCTTGCGGCCAGTGCACGCAGCGCTCCGGGACATGGCGCCAGATGCCCTGTGGCACTTGTTCCACGCCACCGACCACCAGATGCTGGTGATCGTCGCAGTTGGTCATCACCACGCGGAAGATTTCCAGCATCGAGTTGGGGAAGTCAGAGTCCCAGCCACCGGTACCGAAACCAACCTGGCCGAACACTTCGCGGTGATGGAACGACAGTTTGGCGAAGGCTTTGGAGGTGGCAACGAAATCGTAGAAAGTGCGGTCGTCCCACAGTGGCACGAGGGTGTTCCACAGCTCCTTGAGTCGCGGGACGTCGCGGTCGCGGATGGCCTGCTGGATATCGGAGAACTGCGAGCCCGCTTCCAGGGCGTCGGCCCAGGCGTCGGCGACTTCCTGGAACAGGGCAGGAAGATCCGCCAGTTTCTGTGCGTAATGGGTCTTGCCTTCCAGATCGATGACAGTACTGCCTGAGGCTGGTGTCAGCGGGTTGGGGAAGGGTTTGGTTTCAAGGTTCAGCTTGTCGACGTAGTGATAGAACGCAGTGGATGACACTGGAAAACGCATGCCGCCCAGTTCCGCGACGATGCCGTCGGTGCCATTGAATGCTTGGGAGCGCAGGCGGCCACCCAGCTTCGAGGCCTCATAGACCACCGGCTTGAGGCCGAGCTTCATCAGTTCGTACGCGGCTACCAGTCCGGCGATACCGGCACCGACGATCGCCACTTCGGCACCGTGATGGTGTTCGGGAATGCTGCCCAGGCCAGCCGGGTGTTCGATCCAGTCGTCGAAGGCGAAAGGAAAGTCCGGACCGAAAATGGTGACTGGTTTTTTACCGTCTGCAGGATGGCGATTGTTCTTGTTCATGGCTGACCTTGCTGTCGACCCGACGCGGAGTGCGCATCTGAGTATAGGAAAAGATGCCAGCCATTCTAGAGAGCGTAGAACACGTTAATAAGACGCAAAGTGTCGTCGTTTTGCCAGATTACTGATCAATATGACGATAGCGCTGTGCATACTGTCCACCGCCGCTCCCACATTGGATAGTTTTCAAACCGGCTGCCCCCGATCGATCTTGCTGCTCAAGATGATCGACGTCGTTGTCTTTTCCACCCCATCGACACTGCCAATCTGATCCAGCAGTTGGTCCAGCTGCTCTGGCGAATCGCTGCGCAACCAAGCGACATAATCAAATTCGCCACTTACCGCACACAGCTGCTGCACCTGGCCCATCGCACTCAAGCGCCGCAACACTTCCTTGCCGGAGCGAGGCTGTACGGTAATCCCCACATACGCCTGCAACCCACCATCCACCACGCGCTGGCCAAGCCGTACGCCATAACCGGTAATGACCTTGGCCTTTTCCAGCCGAGCCAGGCGCGAGGTGACGGTGGTCCGGGCGATGCCCAATTGCCGGGCGAGCATGGCCACGCTCTCGCGGGCGTTGATCTGCAGGGCGGCAATCAGCTGACGGTCGATTTCGTCGAGAACGGGCGGGCGAGTGTCAGGCAAGGGCGGTCTCCAGCGGCATGGAATCAATGTCCAGGCATGTTACAGGCACATCCCGCGCAGCGCTCGCGACGGATATCTGGACTAGCCTCAATACCGTTCATGACATTTGTGCCTGCGACAAATTGCCATAAGTAACTAGGTAGTACATTATTCCGCCCTTGTCACAAATGGGGAAAAATTCCGACATGAATAATTCTGGGGCTGCCGGCGGCAGCAAATGGCTGCTGACGGGGCTGGGTGTCCTGATTGCACTGATCGGACTCGGTTTGGCTGGTGGCGGCGGGTATCTGATCACCCTCGGTGGCAGCTGGTATTTCCTGCTGATGGGCCTGGCGATGCTGGTCTCGGGGCTGATGATTGCCCGGCGTAGACCGCTGGGGGCGTGGCTTTATGGTCTGGCGCTGATCCTCACGGCCGTTTGGGCCGTGTGGGATGCCGGTCTCGAATATTGGCCATTGGTCTCGCGCGTGCTGACCTTTGCCGTCATCGGCCTGGTCGTCGCATTGATTTATCCGGCGCTGGTGCGCGCTTCCGGCGCAACCGCAGGTCGAGGCGCCTATGGCCTGGCCGGGCTGCTGGGTGTCGGTGTCGTCGCGACGCTGGCCTACATGTTCGTACCGACCCCGGTGGTCAAGGCCACCACTGAACCGGCCGTCACGCCGGTGGTACCAGGTACCGAACAGAAGGACTGGGCGCACTGGGGCAATACCACCGCCGGCAACCGCTTCGCCGCGCTGGACCAGATCAACAAAGGCAACATCGACAAATTGCAGGTGGCCTGGACCTTCCGCACCGGCGATATCCCGCAAAGCACCGGCGCCGGTGCCGAAGATCAGAACACCCCGTTGCAGATCGGTGACACGGTCTACACCTGCACCGCGTACGGCAAGGTTTTCGCCCTGGACGCCGACACTGGCGCCCAGCGCTGGAAGTTCGACCCGCAAGGCACCGCGCCCAACTGGCAGCGTTGCCGTGGCCTGGGCTACTTCGATGCTGGCGCTGCGCCTGTAGCCGAGCAGCCAAGCGCTTGTACGAAACGTCTGTTCCTGCCGACCGGCGATGCTCGCCTGATCGCCATCAATGCCGAAACCGGCAAGCCGTGCGAAGAGTTCGGCAACCAGGGCACCGTCGACCTGACCACCGACATGGGTGAAGTCAAACCGGGTTACTACCAGCAGACCTCGACCCCGTTGGTCGCAGGGGAGGTGGTGATCGTCGGTGGCCGTGTCGCCGATAATTACTCCACTGGCGAGCCGCCAGGTATGGTCCGTGCCTACGACGTGCGCAGCGGCGAGTTGGTGTGGGCGTGGGATCCGGGAAACCCGAACACCACCAAACGCCCACCGGCCGGCGAGACCTACACCCGGGGTACGCCGAACGTCTGGTCGGCGATGTCCTATGACGCCAAGCTCGGTCTTGTCTACCTGCCAACCGGCAACGCGACACCGGACTTCTTCGGCGGCCAGCGGACCGACATGGACAACAAATGGAACTCGTCCATCGTTGCCCTCGATGTGAAAACCGGTCAGGTGCGCTGGCACTTCCAGACCACCCACAACGATCTGTGGGACTTCGACCTGCCTGCACAGCCGCTGTTGTATGACGTGCCGGACGACAAGGGCGGCACCCAGCCGGCCTTGGCGCAAGTGACCAAGCAGGGGGAGATTTTCCTGCTCAACCGCGAAACCGGCGTGCCAATAGCGCGGGTCGAAGAGCGTCCAGTGCCGCAGGGCAATGTGCCTGGCGAACGCTACTCGCCGACCCAGCCGTTCTCGGTGGACATGCCGTCAATCGGCAACAAGACCCTGACCGAGTCCGACATGTGGGGAGCCACTCCGTTTGACCAGTTGATGTGCCGCATCCAGTTCAAAGGCATGCGTCATGAAGGCGTCTACACCCCGCCAGGCATGGATCGCGCCCTGCAATTCCCGGGCTCGCTGGGCGGGATGAACTGGGGCAGCGTCTCGGTCGACCCGAACACGAACTACATGTTCGTCAACGACATGCGCCTGGGCCTGGCCAACTACATGATCCCGCGCGACAAGATCAAAGCCGGGGCCAGTGGCATCGAAATGGGCGTGGTACCCCAGGAAGGCACACCGTTCGGCGCCATGCGTGAGCGTTTCCTTTCGGCGGTCGGTATTCCGTGCCAGAAACCACCGTTCGGCACCATGTCCGCCATCGACCTCAAGACCCACAAACTGATGTGGCAGGTACCGGTCGGCACCGTACAGGACACCGGCCCACTGGGCATCCGCATGCACCTGCCGATCCCGATCGGCATGCCGACCCTGGGCGCCTCGCTCGCCACCCAGTCGGGCCTGCTGTTCTTCGCCGGCACCCAGGACTTCTACCTGCGCGCCTTCGATACCGGCAACGGCAAGGAAATCTGGAAGGCGCGGTTGCCGGTGGGCAGCCAGTCCGGCCCGATGACCTATGTCTCGCCGAAAACGGGCAAGCAGTACATCCTGCTCACCGTTGGCGGTGCACGTCAGTCGCCGGACCGTGGTGATTATGTGATTGCCTACGCATTGCCATAGATAACGTGTCCATTCTCACAAACCGTAGGAGCGAGGCTTGCCCGCGAAGAACGATAACTCGGCAATTCAGGCAAGCTGACTGAACCCTCCCACGAAAAAGCCGCGCAATGTCGCGGCTTTTTCGTGGGCGCTAATTGGGAGGGAAAAAAGCAACGCCATTTCAGGTCGTGTCTGACATACACGGCGGGGTCCACTTGCCTATCATTGATTTTTCCGTGGCGCTGGATCGCGGAGAGGTTTGTGAAGGTGCCAAGGGGCTGCTGGAGAACATCTGGCGAACGGTGGTTCGATTCGGGTTTTGATGATTGACCCTGGACCCCCATTGGGTCTGTGATGTATGACAAATCGTAAAGGAACGCTCAATTGAGGCCGTGGCGCGAGGGGACAGGTCATGACGAAGAAGTTGCCGCCCGCTGTAAGGGATCACGCCTGGCAGATCGCACATCACGAAATGGGCCACTACGTCGTGGCCCGTGCCTTGGGTTTTGCCACGGGCAGCGTGAACCTGACGGTGACCATGGACTTGCGGCACCAAGGCGGGGCGTCCATCAGCCTGGTGCGGTCCATTCCGTCGATAGACGCCATGAAGCAACATCTGGAGGCCCGGATGATGGTCCTCCTGGCTGGCGCGATGGCGCAGACCCTGCCTTTAAAAAAATCAGCCGGGCAGCGCGTCGACAGGTTGAAAGCGACAGCCATCCTTAAAGGCGAGCAGGGCGCACATCAGGATTACGCAAAGATCCGGGAGTTGCAGCACCTGCTGCGCAATATCCTCTACCCCGAGACCGATCCGGCTTCATCCGAGCGTATAACGGCTGAGCTTAAAATGCTGACGGATCGCGTGTGGCAGCGAACTCAAGACATCGTGGAAGAACTGTCTGGGATCATTGCCGAATTGGCAGCGGTCTTGGTTGACGGCATGGTTATCGTGGAGCAGTGGGGACGGGCGGCGGATACGTATGAGGTTGTGTACACCGGGCCAACGTTGGAGCGGCTGCGGGCAGTGCAAGCCATTCCGTCAATGACAATTGGAGGCCCCGAAAGGTCGGAGCGTGTATTTAATAGATGAGCCGCCGATAGTCCTTGAAGTTCGTCGCCGCTCAATCGGACCCTTCAGAAACGCAAAAGCCGCGCATTGCGCGGCTTTCTTGTTTGGTGGGCCCACACGGACTTGAACCGTGGACCAAAGGATTATGAGTCCTCTGCTCTAACCAACTGAGCTATAGGCCCCATTGGTCGCGGATTATAGCGATGGTTTCGCGGCTGTGCTATCCGAAAAATCCATTACTGCTGTACGAAGAAACGTCGCGGCGAATTCGTCAGGGGGCAGGGGCAGGCTGACGATGTAGCCTTGGATCTGCTCACAGCCTTCGGCAGCCAGGAATTGCTGCTGCGCCTGGGTTTCGACGCCTTCGGCGATGACCGTGAATTGCATGCTTCGACCGAGCGCGATAATGGCGCGCACGATAGCGGCGTCGTGGGGGTCGTCCGGCAAGCCGCGGACGAAGGACTGGTCGATCTTGAGTATGTCCAGCGGCAGGCGCTTGAGGTAACTCAGCGAGGAGTACCCGGTGCCGAAGTCGTCGATCGCCAATTGCACACCCAGATGCTTGAGTTGGTGCAGCACGGCGAGCGCTTCTTCGGCCTGGCTCATGATGAAGTTTTCGGTGATCTCCAGTTGCAGGCAACCGGGATTGAGGCGGTTGTCCTTGAGCAGTTGTTCGATTCGCCCCAAAAGATTCGGTTGGCGCAGCTGGGCACCGGCGAGGTTGACCGACAGTGGGCCGAGGCCTTCGTACATCTGGTTCCATTCGAACATCTGCCGGCAGGCGGTCTCGAGTACCCAGTCGCCTATCTGCAGGATCATGCCGTTTTCTTCGGCAAGTGAGATGAAGTGTTCGGGCGGCACTTCGCCGAAGGTCGGATGACGCCAGCGAATCAGCGCTTCGGCCCCCACCAGGCGATAGTCGTCGAGGCTGATCTTGGGTTGGTAGCACAGGTGCAGTTCATTGCGCTCGATGGCGCGTCGCAGTTCGTGCTCCAGCGCCACACGCTCGCTGGCTTGAGCGGTGAGGTCGCAGGTATAGCTTTCTACGCGGTTACGGCCTTTGGCCTTGGAGCGGTACATCGCTGCGTCGGCGTTTTTGATCAGCGTGGCTACGTCACTGCCATCCTTGGGGTAGAGGCTGGTGCCGATGCTGGAGCTGATGAAAAACTCATGCTCACCCGCCTGGAACGGCGCGGTAAAGCAATTGAGCAGCTTGGTGGCGATGTTGTCGGCGTCGCTGGGTTGCTGCAGGCCCGGGAGCAGGATGATGAATTCGTCGCCGCCCAGGCGCGCGACAGTGTCGATGTCTCGCAACTGCTCCTTGAGACGCACGGCAATCCCCTTGAGCAAAAGATCGCCGACCGGGTGACCGAGGCTGTCATTGATGTGTTTGAAACGGTCCAGATCCAGGAACAGCACTGCGCCCTGACCGCCGTTTTCCTTCTGGTGATTCAGCGCGTTGAGCAGGCGACTTTCGAACAACGTGCGGTTTGGCAGACCGGTCAGCGGGTCGTGGTGAGCCTGGTAGTCCAGTTTGGCCTGGGCGTGCTTGAGGCTGGAGATGTCGGCGAACACAGCCACGAAGTGCGTGATGAAGTTGTTACGATTTCGTACGGCGCTAATGGTCAACCAGCTGGGATAGAGTTCGCCATTTTTGCGTCGGTTGGAAATCTCGCCTTGCCAATGACCTTCGTCGGTCAGTTGATGCCACATGGCCGCGTAGAACGCACTGTCATGCAGGCCCGAGGCAAGCAGGCGCGGGGTGTGCCCCAGTGCTTCGCTTTCGCTGTAGCCGGTGATTTCGGTAAAGGCGCGGTTGACCGCACTGATGTGCTGCTGGGTATCGGTGATCAACACGCCCTCTGCGGTGCTCTCGAATACCGTCGCGGCCTGCTGCAGTTTTTCCTGCATCAGGTGGCGTTCGGTGATGTCCCGGGCGATGGTCAGCATGCAGTCGTCGTCACCGATCGGTAGCGGACGGCTGGAGACTTCGCAGAGGCGGATCTGCCCATCGCTGCGGCGGATATGGCAGCTGAAATCGCGGACGAAACCATCCCGGTGCAACAGGTCGAGCATTTGTTTGCGCTCGTTGAGGTTGACCCAGATCCCCAGGTCAAGGGCCGAGCGATCCACCGACATCGCGCTGTTGAAGCCGGTAATGCGGCTGAACCCCTCGTTGACCTCCAACAGCAGGCCATCGCTCTGGCGCGACAGCAGCAAGCCGTCTGGGGAGGCGTGGAAGGCCTTGGCGAACTTTTCTTCGGAGGTTTGCAGTTGTTGCTGGGTTTCCTTGAGCTGGGTGATGTCTCGCACCACGACGACCAGCGCCGGGGTGGTATCGAGGTCGAAGGGCTCGGCCGAGATCAGGCCGGTGAACACCTGGCCATTGCTGCGACGAAAGGGCATCTCCAGGTTTCGAATGCTGCCGGCCTGCAAGCGCTGCAGCAGCCCGGGCCCGACACCCGGAATACCCCAGATGTTCAAGTCGGTGGCAGTCTGGCCGATCACGTCTTCGGCCTTTAGGCCGATCTGTTCTTCGAACGCATCGTTGACCTCCAGCAGGCAACCGTCACTCAGGCGTGCGATCACCAGGATGTCTGGGCACTGCTGGAACACCGAGGCAAACTTCTGTTCAGACAAGCGCAGTGCTTCTTCGGTGCGTTTGGTCTCGCTGATGTCGATCATCAAGCCGCGCATCACCGGCTCATGACCGTGTTCGATCAGGCTGACGATGTCGCGGACCCAGATGCAACGACCGTCAGCGGTGATGACCCGGTAATCGAGAGTGTGGTCACGCCCGGCCAACACTTCGTGGTCGCAGAAACTCTGCGCGCGGGTGAGGTCGGCGGGGTGGATGATGTTGCGCCAGAAGCCTGGGATCAGCCAATGCGACAAGGGGTAACCGAGCAGGTCTTCGGCATGGGGCGACACGTAGCTGTAGGTGAAGTCGCTCATCCGCGCTTCCCAGGCGATGGCCGAAAGGCTCTCCACCAGCCCGCGGTAGTGGTATTCGCTGCTGCGCAGTTCCTGCTCCAGGTTGACCCTGCGGGCGATTTCCGAACTCAAGCGGCGGTTGACGCGGATCACGGCGGCGAGCACGGCGATCAGTAAAAGTAGCCCAGGCAAGCCGTAGACCAATAGATCAGACCAGAATGTTCGATGATCCAGTACGTTGCCGACCCAATGTTCCTGGATCGAACTGACTTCAGCAGGTGTCATGTCGGCGAGGACTTTATCCAGAATGCCGACCAGCATTTTGTTGTCACGGGGTACACCCATTGCCAACTGGTAGCGGTAGGGAGTTTCGCCGCTGACGTACAGCCCGTCGAGTTTGAGCTGGCGCAGACTCCAGACGCTGGAAGCGAGATCGCCTACCACGGCGTCTACTTCATCGGTAGCCAGCGCCTGTAAAGCGGAGCTGACATTGGGCATCGCCACCAGGTTCAAATCGGGATGGTGGGTGCGCAACAGTTCGTGAGGTGCGTAGTTTTCCACTACGGCGATTTTTAGCCCGTACAGGTCTTTGAGTTTGCGCGGTTGGGCGCCTCCGACGTGCGCCAGGATGACGATCGGGAAGTCCAGGTAGGGACGGGTGAATGACAGGTAGGCCTGGCGTTCCGGGGTCGACATGATGCCCGGCAAAAGGTCCAGCTTGCCTTGCTTGGCCTGGTCCAGTACCACCGTCCAGCTCACGGGCTCAATGGGCGTGAGCTTGATGGCCAGCCGCTGGCGAATACGGTCGATATAGTCTGCAGCAAGGCCCTGGTAACGCCCTTGGTCGTCGCGAAACTCAAAGGGCGGCCAGGATGCATCGACACCCAGGCGCAGGTCCGGATGGGCCGCCAGCCAGCTACGTTCTTCGTCAGTGAGAGTCAGCGCGCCAGCCGTTGCGGTCCAGGTCATCAGCGACAGCAAAAAACACACGGTCGGCAGTCTGGGCATAACGGTCTCGTTATGGCTCGGGGAATGTTTCGAGTGTAGACGGGCAAATCGGCGGGTGGGGTGGAGCGGGGGAATTATCTGCAAAAACAAAACCCCCGGCCTGGGCCGGGGGTTCTGGTATCACTCGTCGAGGAAGGAGCGCAGATGCTCGCTTCTCGTCGGATGGCGCAGCTTGCGCAACGCCTTGGCTTCGATCTGACGAATCCGTTCGCGGGTAACGTCGAACTGCTTACCAACTTCCTCGAGGGTGTGGTCGGTATTCATGTCGATACCGAAGCGCATGCGCAGTACCTTGGCTTCACGGGCAGTAAGGCCGGACAGCACTTCGCGAGTCGCTTCCTTAAGGCTCTCAACGGTTGCAACATCGATTGGCGACTGCATGGTCGAGTCTTCGATGAAGTCACCCAGATGGGAGTCTTCGTCATCACCGATCGGGGTTTCCATGGAGATCGGCTCTTTTGCAATCTTCAATACCTTGCGGATCTTGTCCTCAGGCATTTCCATGCGTTCACCCAGCTCTTCCGGGGTCGGTTCGCGACCCATTTCCTGCAACATCTGGCGGGAAATGCGGTTGAGCTTGTTGATCGTCTCGATCATGTGCACCGGAATACGGATGGTGCGGGCCTGGTCGGCGATCGAGCGAGTGATCGCCTGACGGATCCACCAGGTGGCATAAGTCGAGAATTTGTAGCCGCGGCGGTATTCGAACTTGTCTACCGCTTTCATCAGGCCGATGTTGCCTTCCTGGATCAGGTCGAGGAACTGCAGGCCACGGTTGGTGTACTTCTTGGCGATGGAGATCACCAGACGCAAGTTCGCTTCGACCATCTCTTTCTTCGCGCGGCGGGCCTTGGCCTCACCGATCGACATGCGACGGTTGATGTCCTTGATCTCGGCGATCGTCAAACCGGTTTCGGTTTCCAGCGCGGTCAGCTTCTGCTGGCAACGAATGATATCCGGCTGCACGCGACCGATGGCTTCAGCGTATTTGCTTTTGCCTTTGGCCAGTGCATCGCTCCAGCTTTCGTCGACTTCGTTGCCCGGGAACTGGCGCAGGAAGTCGGCACGCGGCATGCGTGCATCACGAACGCAGAGCTGCATGATTGCACGCTCTTGCTGGCGCAGACGATCCAGGGCACTGCGCACACGCTCGACCAGGCCTTCGAATTGCTTCGGAACCAGTTTGATCGGCATGAACAGGTCGGACAGGGCCAACAGCTCGGCAATCGCCAGCTTGTTGTGGCGACCGTGCTTTTTCAGCGCCTTGCGGGTGATTTCCATCTGATCGGCGACAGCACCAAAGCGCTGGGCGGCGATGATGGGATCCGGACCGCTTTCGGCTTCTTCTTCGTCATCGGAAGCTTCGGCGTCATCGTCGTCGGAATCGTCATCCGCTTTCGCGGTCTTGGTGTCGATCGGCGGCGGAACCTCCGCAGCAGGCGGCGCAATACCGTCGTCCGGGTCGATATAACCGCTCAGGACGTCGGACAGGCGGCCACCTTCGGTGGTAACGCGAGTGTATTCGGAGAGAATATGATCAACCGTGCCAGGGAAGTGCGCGATTGCGCTCATCACTTCACGGATACCCTCTTCAATACGCTTGGCGATTTCAATTTCGCCTTCACGCGTGAGGAGCTCGACCGTACCCATTTCGCGCATGTACATGCGCACTGGGTCAGTGGTGCGACCGATATCGGTCTCCACCGCTGCCAACGCGGCGGCGGCTTCTTCCGCAGCGGCCTCGTCGGTATCGGCGTCGGCCAACATAAGGGCGTCCGCATCCGGAGCACTCTCGTGTACGGGGATCCCCATGTCGTTAATCATGCGGATGATGTCTTCCACCTGCTCTGGATCTGAAATATCCTCGGGCAGGTGGTCGTTGACCTCGGCGTAAGTCAGATACTTCTGCTCACGACCCAGTTTGATCAACTCAATAATACGAGACTGCTGTTGCGCTTTTCCGGACATAACACCCTATCCACTGAAGGTCTTGGCGGGCAAAAAACAAGCCGAGGATTATACCTGAGCTATGACCTCACGCGCCAGTTGAGGTCGGGTTTGATGCGGAAACATTCTGTTTTAAGAGGTCGCGCATCTGTTTAGCTATCTGAATTTGCTCTTCAGCCGACAATCCCGGCTGCCTTGCTTTCTTGATGAGGTCATCGAGGGTCTGCGTGTGCTGGCCCGCGGATAACCTAGTAATGGTGTCTAAAAACTGTTGTTCAAGGTTATCGCCGTCAATTAGCCATTCCTTTTCTGCGAGGGCTCTCAATAGGCGTCCTTGCTCTGTGCCGTGCCAGCGGGCCATCAACTGAATAGAGTTTAGCCCAGGATTTTTCTGCACAGCCTCGATCAGGGCGATTAGTACCTGAGCGTACGTGTTGCTCTCGTTGGCAAAGTGATCGGCACTCTCAACTTTTTTGGCCAGTTGCGGGTGGTGAATCAGTGTGCGCAAAGCGATAAGCGTCGGGGCTTCCACTGCGACTGGCTTGCGTGGGGCGTAAGGCTCGTCGCGATCACCGCGCTTGCCGTTCTTGCTCCAGGGTTTCTTGTCCCATTTCTTGCCGCCGGCCCCGGATTTCTTCGGCGTCCACTCCTGCTGGGGCGTGTAGGCCTCCTGGGGTTGGTGGAAGTCGGAGTAGTCCGGCATGGCATCGTAATCCATGCCAGGGTCATAGGCCGGTGGCGCGTCATGAGGCGCGCTGTGTACCAGTTGGCTCACCGCCTCGCCGCTCAGTCCGGTGATTTCCAGCAGCCGCTGGCGCATCAGGGTGCGCAGGTTGGCGCCGGGGACCTTGTCGATCAGCGGTGCGGCGAGGGTGGCCATGTGGGCCTTGCCTTCGAGCGAGCGAGGGTCGGCCTCTTCGGTCAGTTGTTGGAAGAAGTAATCGGCCAGCGGCTGCGCGTGCTGGTTGATCCGTGCGCGAAAGGCGTCGGTGCCTTCGGAGCGGACCAGGGTGTCCGGGTCTTCACCCTCGGGCAGGAACAGGAATCGCGCGCGGCGACCGTCCTGCAGGCTTGTCAGTGTCGCTTCCAGTGCGCGCCAGGCCGCATTGCGGCCGGCCTGGTCGCCGTCGAAACAGAACAGCACGCTGGGCACGACTCGAAACAGTCGTTTCATGTGCTCTTCGCTGGTGGCGGTGCCCAGGGTCGCGACGGCATTGCGCAAGCCTAGCTGGGCGAGGGCGATGACGTCCATGTAGCCCTCGACGACGATGATTTCGTCGAGGTTGCGATTGTTCTTGCGCGCTTCGTACAGGCCGTAGAGTTCCTGGCCTTTATGGAAGACCGGAGTTTCCGGTGAATTGAGGTACTTGGGTTTGTCGTCGCCCAGCACCCGGCCACCAAACGCGATGATACGCCCGCGACTGTCGCGGATCGGGAACATCACGCGGTCACGAAAGCGGTCGTAGCGTTTGCCGGTTTCGGCGTTCTCGATCAGCAGGCCGGCATCAATCATGGCTTTTTGTTGCAGGGTATCGCTGCTCAAGTGCTTGAACAGGTTGTCCCACCCAGGTGGCGCAAAGCCCAGGCCGAAGTCCCGGGCGATTTCACCGGTCAGCCCGCGACCTTTGAGGTAGTCCACGGCGGCTTTGCGTGCCGGATGACTTTTCAGGGCGGCGCGATAGAAATCGGCGGCGGCTGTGAGCAGTGGGTACAGCGGCGAGTCGGTTGGCTGCCGCGGTTTGTGCGAGCGCCCACTTTCTTCGCGGGGGACTTCCATTCCGGCGGCTTTGGCCAGTTCCTCGACAGCCTGGGGGAAATCCAGGTTGTCGTGGTCCATGATGAAGCCCAGGGCATTGCCGCCAGCGCCGCAGCCGAAGCAGTAATAGAACTGCTTGTCGGGGCTCACGCTGAAAGAGGGGGTTTTCTCTTTGTGGAACGGGCAGCAGGCCGTATGGTTTTTTCCGGCCTTTTTCAATTGCAGGCGCGAGCTGACCACGTCGACGATGTCGGTGCGGTTCAGAAGGTCGTCAATGAAGCTCTGGGGAATTAGCCCGGCCATGGCGTTCTCGTCATCTGCGCTGAAAAGGAACCGAGGCGAAGGGTAGCTGAGCGCGGGTCATTACTTGAGGCGCGCAAAGTGTGCGGCTCGACCGGTATCGCCTGCATGATCGCTGTCGGGAAGTGTATCTGTCGAAAATCCACTGACGTTACTGCTCATCAGTATTCGACTATTTGAAAATGTTACGCTGAATCCGGCTGCGACCAGTCAATGGTCTCGGATAGCTCGTAATTCGGCACGCAAACAGGTGCCTTGGGCTGATCGTCGTGAGAGGAATCAGTGGGTGTGCTCGTCAGTAGCCTTGAAAGGCTCGTCAGAAAAGACGTGCACCGCTGGCAAAAGAGCCAGGTCTGACGCGGTGAAGCAGATTTGTCTCAGTCGCATCTGCGGCTTCGACGGTGAAGCATCAAGCGTTTTACGCAAATGCCATAAGCCCGGCTCAGAGCCGGGCTTGGCAGAAGCTTGCTACGATCGTCTGTGTATTAGTACAGACGAACGGCGCGGCGCTGTTCGCGCTGAACTTTCTTGGCGTGACGCTTAACAGCGGCTGCTGCTTTGCGCTTACGCTCAGAAGTTGGCTTCTCGTAAAATTCGCGGCTACGAACTTCAGCCAGTACACCGGCTTTTTCGCAGGAGCGCTTGAAACGACGCAGAGCTACGTCGAAGGGTTCGTTCTCTTTTACTTTGACGGCTGGCATCCAGAGCTACCTTCATTCATTACCGGGGTCAACATCCTCGCGGCAAAAGAGCACTTGAAGACGTCGGTTTTTAAGGGTTGCGGATGTTAACCCCTCATCGCACGGAATGCAAAGCCTCTGATCGAAAACCGCTGGTCGGGGCATCACGCGACGACTATTATGCGCGCCTTCGAATTCAGCCTAAACAAGGCGCAAACCCATGCTAGTACTGGGATTAGAAACCTCTTGCGACGAAACTGGTGTCGCACTCTACGACAGTGAACGAGGCCTGCTGGCCGACGCGCTGTTCAGCCAGATCGACCTGCACCGTGCGTATGGTGGCGTAGTGCCGGAACTGGCCTCGCGTGATCACGTCAAGCGCATGCTGCCCTTGATTCGTCAGGTCCTGGCCGAAGCCGACTGTGTGCCAACCGAGATCGACGCCATCGCTTATACCGCGGGCCCTGGCCTTGTCGGTGCCTTGCTGGTGGGTGCTTCCTGCGCTCAGGCACTGGCCTTTGCCTGGGGCATTCCGGCGCTCGGCGTGCATCACATGGAAGGTCACTTGCTGGCACCGATGTTGGAGTCGCAACCGCCGGAATTCCCGTTCGTCGCTTTGTTGGTGTCGGGCGGCCATACGCAGTTGGTTCAGGTCGACGGGATCGGCCAATACACGCTTCTGGGTGAGACCCTGGACGATGCCGCGGGCGAAGCGTTCGACAAAACCGCGAAGATGATGGGGCTCCATTATCCGGGTGGGCCGGAAATCGCTCGGCTGGCAGAGCAAGGCGTTGCAGGGCGTTTCGTCTTTCCGCGTCCGATGTGCGACCGCCCTGGCCTGGACTTCAGTTTCAGCGGCTTGAAAACCTTCGCCCTGAACACCTGGCAGCAGTGTGTGAGTGCCGGGGACGACGGTGAGCAAGCCCGTTGCGACATCTCGCTGGCGTTCCAGCAGGCCGTGGTGGAGACTTTGACCATCAAGTGCAAGCGTGCCCTGAAAGCGGCTGGCATGAAGCGCCTGGTGATCGCTGGGGGCGTCAGTGCCAACAAGGCGTTGCGCTCTTCCCTGGAAAAGATGCTAGGCGACATGAAGGGCGATGTTTTTTACGCCCGTGCGCAGTTCTGTACCGATAATGGCGCCATGATTGCGTTTGCGGGCTGCCAACGCCTGAAGGCTGGTCAGCAGGAAAGCCTGGCGATCAGTGTGCAGGCGCGGTGGCCGATGGAGCAGTTGTCGCCCCTGTGATGAAGCGTACTCATGCCGGGCTGCTAAAAATGCCGTTCGCGCCCCGCAAACAGGTCGCGTAGATTGCCCCGGTGGCGCCAGACGATCATGCCGGTCAGGGCGCACATGGGCAGCAGTGCTGCCGGTTCTTGCCAGGCCAGCAGTGGCAGGGTCAAGGGCGTGGCGATCAAGGCGGCCAGCGAGCTGGTGCGGGTCAGGTAGAACGTCAGCAGCCAGGCACAGACCGCCATCAAGGCTGCAGGCGGGTATAACCCCAGCAACATGCCGGCAGCGGTGGCGACACCCTTGCCACCGCGAAAGCGGAAGTACAGCGGGAACAGGTGACCGATGACGGCGCAAACGCCGACCCAGGCCTGATCCTGCAGTGACAGGCCGGCGGCACTGGCGACCAGTACAGGCAGCAGGCCTTTGCAGAAGTCGCCGAGCAGGGTCAGGATGGCGAGTTTCTTGCCGGCCAGGCGCAACATGTTGGTGGCGCCAGCATTGCCCGAACCACTCATTCGCGGATCGGGGTTACCGGTCAGGCGGCTGAGCAAGATGGCGAAGGACAGCGAGCCGAGCAGGTAGGCGAGGATCGCCAGTAACCAAAACATGCTAACTATTCCGGGCGAGGACGCCCTGATTCTAACGGCGCATTGCGCCCTTGTCGTGTAGCGGAGAAAAGTGCTTGGACAGAGTGTTTATCGAGGGCCTGGAAGTCGACACCGTGATCGGTGCCTATGACTGGGAGCGAGGCATCCGACAGTGCTTGCGGCTTGACCTGAGTTTCGCTTGGGACAATCGTCCAGCCGCCGCTGGCGATGACCTGACCCTGGCGCTTGATTATGCGAGCGTTTCGTCGCGTATCCAGGCCTTTGCCGAACAGGCACAGTTTCAACTGGTCGAGACCTTTGCCGAGCGCCTGGTTGAAGCACTGATGAGCGAATTCAAGATTACCTGGATGCGTCTCAAACTGACCAAGCCAGGTGCGGTTCCTGCTGCTACAGGTGGCGTGGGTGTGGAGATCGAGCGCGGATGTCGCTGACTCAGGTGTATCTCGGGCTCGGCAGCAACATCGAGCGCGAAACCCATTTGCAGGCCGGCTTGGACGCCCTGGCGGGCTTTCTCGTGGATATGCGTTGCTCGGCGGTCTTCGAAAGCCAGCCGGTGGGGATCAAGAGCGGGCCGTTTTTCAATTTCGTGGTGTCGGCTTATACCGACTTGCCGCTGATGGAATTGGATCGCCGGCTGAAGTTCATCGAAGCGGATAATGGGCGTTACGCACCAGATCGCCGAGGTTTGCCCCTGGATATCGACGTTTTACTGTTCGGTGATTTGGTGGGCAACTTCGATGGCCTGGTGCTGCCGAGGGCGGAAATTCTTAAAAATGCCTTTGTGTTGTGGCCGCTGTCGCTGATTGCTCCGGATCGCGTGCACCCGGGCGTAGGTAAAAGTTTCGCCGAGTTGTGGGCTGAATCGCAGATTGATCAGGTGTTGGCACCCGTGGCTTTCGAATGGCGCGGTGAGCAACTGACATCTTTGAATTTGTTGTGATTTAACTGACGCCTTCGCGAGCAGGCTCGCTCCCACAGGGTTCAGTGCAACCCTTGTGGGAGCGAGCCTGCTCGCGAAGCTTTTCAGGACGACGCCTCTTTGTAAGCTTTCAATGCCTTGAGCCGCTCTCGCTTGATCGCCTCACCCAATTCAGGCCCTTTAAATCCCTGCTCCAGCAAAGGCTGAACCGCAACGCTGCGCGCTGTCGCCGCCGCCCCGCGCAAATAGTCCGCCTGTGGATAACTTCTCTCCTCCAGTCCCTTGCGTCCGCGTGCATCCATTTCGCACGCGGCAATAAATTCCTCGAACCGCTGCGGTCGACGGTAAACGTCAAAGCTCTGCAGTAGCTCGAGTAAAGTAGATGCCTTCAGCTCCAGCGCGCGATGCCCGTGGGTGTGATATTCGCCCACCAGTAGCGCCAACTCCTGGCAATCCCTTGGCGCCTTGAAGCGTTCGTTGACCGCCTTGATCAGCTTCAGCCCCTTGGACTCATGGGCGATATGGCGAGGCCATTGCTCCTTTGGCGTCAGCCCTTTACCCAGGTCATGCAGCAGGCAGGCCCAGCGTACGGTCAGCGGTTGTTTATGGTGTGCCGCTTGCTGAAGCACGCTCAGGGTGTGGGCGCCGGTGTCGATTTCCGGATGGTGTATCGCGGGCTGCGGTACACCGAACAGCGCGTCGACTTCCGGCATCAGCACTTTGAGCGCACCGCAGGCGCGCAACACCTCGATAAACACCTGTGGCTGATTTTCCATGAGGGCGCGGGAGATTTCTTTCCAGCTGCGCTCCGCCGTCAGCGCCTGGAGTTCGCCAGACTCACTGAGTTGGCGCATCAGTTCGAGGGTTTCGGTGGCGACAGTGAACCCAAGCTCCGCGTAGCGTGCCGCGAAACGGGCAACGCGCAAAACCCTGAGGGGATCTTCGGCGAACGCGGGGGAAACGTGGCGAAGTATTCTAGCCTCGAGATCGCGCTGGCCGTGATAGGGGTCGGTCAGGTTCTGTTCATCGTCTTCGGCCATCGCATTGATCGTCAGGTCGCGGCGAATCAGGTCTTCTTCCAGTGTCACGTCAGGGCTGGCGTGGAACGTGAACCCGCCGTAACCACGCCCGCTTTTGCGTTCGGTCCGGGCAAGGGCATACTCCTCGCCGGTTTTCGGGTGAAGAAACACCGGAAAATCAGCGCCTACCGGGCGAAAACCCTTGGCGAGCATTTCTTCAGTGGTCGCACCGACCACGACGCGGTCGATGTCGGTGACTGCTATGCCGAGCAAGCGATCACGTACGGCACCGCCAACTTTATAAATCCGCATGAAAAACCTCCGTTAGCTCGACAGGATAACCTTTACGTCGAGCGTACGGAGGCACTACCAGGATCACAAATGGATGACGGCCAGGTCCAGTCGTCCGTAATCGCCTTCGCTGTGTTCCCCCTTAGGTGGCACATGGTGGGTTTTCATCACCTGGTCACCTTGCAGGGTTTCCAGATGAATATCGAAACCCCAGAGACGGTGCAGATGCTTGAGCACTTCCTCGGTGGACTCTCCCAGGGGTTTACGGTCGTGTTGTTGGTGGCGCAGGGTCAGGGAGCGATCGCCGCGCCTGTCGATGCTGTAGATCTGCACGTTGGGTTCGCGATTGCCAAGGTTGTACTGTGCCGCCAGGGTTTCACGGATGATGCGATAACCGCCTTCGTCGTGAATGGCTGGCACCAGCAGGTCGTCCTTCTGGTCGTCATCGAGAATGCTGAACAATTTCAAGTCGCGAATCACTTTGGGTGAAAGGTACTGCAGGATGAAGCTCTCATCCTTGAAGCTGCTCATGGCGAACTTGATGGCCGCGAGCCAGTCGGTGCCGGCAATGTCAGGGAACCAGCGGTAATCCTCTTCAGTAGGTTCTTCACACATGCGACGGATATCGCGGTACATGGCAAAGCCCAGGGCGTAAGGGTTGATGCCACTGTAGTAGGGGCTGTCGAAGCCAGGCTGGAAGACCACGCTGGTGTGTGATGTCAGGAACTCCATCATGAAACCGTCGGTCACCAGGCCTTCGTCGTACAGGTCGTTCATCAGGGTGTAGTGCCAGAATGTCGCCCAGCCTTCGTTCATGACCTGGGTCTGGCGCTGTGGATAAAAATACTGGGCGATCTTGCGTACGATCCGCACAATTTCCCGCTGCCACGGCTCCAGCAGCGGTGCATGTTTTTCGATGAAGTACAGGATGTTTTCCTGCGGTTCGGCGGGGAAGCGCGCGTTGTCCTTGTCGCTGTACTTGTCCGCGCCCTTGGGTATGGTGCGCCACAGATCGTTGATCTGCTTCTGCAGATGTTCTTCCCGGTCCTTTTGCCGACGCCGTTCTTCCTCCGCGGAAATAGGATAGGGGCGTTTGTAGCGGTCCACCCCGTAGTTCATCAGCGCGTGGCAGGAGTCGAGCAAGTCTTCAACCGCATCGATGCCATGGCGCTCTTCACACTGCATGATGTACTGCTTGGCGAACACCAGGTAGTCGATGATCGAGCTGGCATCGGTCCAGGTGCGGAACAGGTAATTGCCCTTGAAAAAGCTGTTATGCCCGTAGCACGCATGCGCCACCACCAGCGCCTGCATGCAGATGGTGTTTTCCTCCATGAGGTAGGCAATGCAGGGGTCGGAGTTGATCACGATTTCATAGGCCAGCCCCATCTGGCCGCGGGTATAGGACTTTTCCGTACTGAGGAAGTGTTTGCCATAGGACCAGTGGTGATAGCCCAGCGGCATGCCGACGGAGGCGTAGGCGTCCATCATCTGTTCGGCGGTGATCACTTCGATCTGGTTAGGGTACGTATCGAGCGCGTAGCGAGCTGCAATACGACTTATTTCACGGTCGTACGCCTGGATCAGCTCGAACGTCCACTCCGATCCGGTGGATATGGGTTGGCGCTTCAGCTCTTTGGCGGTCATGTCACTAACCTGCGCTGGAAGAGTTCACGGAAGACCGGATAGATATCCCCGGCCGAGACCAGTTGTTGCTGGGCGAAAGTGTCGGAAAAGGCTTCGGCGATACGCTCGTACTCGAACCACAGGGCCTGGTGTTCCCGTGGAGTGATCTCAACGTAAGTGTAGTACTGCACGAATGGCATGATCTGGTTGATGAGAATGTCGCGGCAAATCGGCGAGTCGTCGTTCCAGTTGTCGCCGTCGGAGGCCTGGGCGGCGTAGATGTTCCATTCGTTGGCCGGATAGCGCTCGGCCATGATCTCCTGCATCAGCTTCAAGGCGCTGGACACAATGGTCCCGCCGGTTTCGCGGGAGTAGAAAAACTCTTCCTCGTCCACTTCGCGAGCGCTGGTGTGGTGGCGAATGAATACCACGTCAATCTTGTCGTAGTTACGCTTGAGAAACAGGTACAGCAGGATGAAGAAGCGCTTGGCGATGTCCTTGGTCGCCTGGGTCATGGAGCCGGAAACGTCCATGAGGCAAAACATCACCGCCTTCGAGCTGGGGTTGGGTTGTTTGATCAGCAAGTTGTACTTGAGGTCGAAGGTGTCGAGAAACGGCACGCGGTGAATGCGGGCGCTGAGTTTTTCGATTTCTGCCTCAAGTTCCTGTATATCGCCGAAATTGTCAGGCTCTTCCTGCTTGAGTCGCAGGAGTTCTTCCTTGGCTTCGCGCAGTTTCGCCCGGCTGCTGCCCGAGAGGGCGATTCGCCGTGCATGGGCTGAGCGCAATGTGCGGATGATGTTGATCCGTGACGGGTTGCCCTCGTTGCTGATCCCCGCGCGCACTGTCTTGAAGGTGTCGGTGCCGGTCAGGTTGCGCTTGACCAGGTTCGGCAGCTCCAAGTCTTCGAACATGAATTCGAGGAATTCTTCCTGGGTGATCTGGAAGACGAATTCGTCCATCCCTTCGCCCGAGTTACCAGCCTTGCCAGGGCCTCTGCCGCCTCCACCCCCTGGTGGGCGGGCAATGTGTTCGCCGCTGGTGAATTCCTTGTTGCCCGGGTGCACGATGGTCTGTTTGCCGCCGCGACCATGGTGAAGCACCGGTTCATCGATGTCGCGCCCCGGGATACTGATTTGTTCGCCGTGTTCCATATCGGTAATGGAGCGCCGGCTGACCGCCTCTTCGACAGCCTTTTTGATGTGATCACGGTAACGCCGCAGAAACCGTTGGCGGTTTACCGTGCTCTTGTTCTTGCCATTGAGACGTCGGTCGATCACATAGCTCATGACTGCTCCTTAGAAGCTGTCCTGAAAGGGGCGAGCGGTGGTGCAGCATCGGACCGAGAGCCAAGGGATATTCAACGCTCCCCCAAGCGCTTTGGATGCTGCCTGAACTCGCTACCGACTTTCGAACACCTTCCAGAGGCCTGTGTATCAGAAAAAGCACGCACAGGTCTCTGGCTGACGACAACCGGTCTGACCGGCAGCGGGTTATTGTGATTTTCTGACCCGCAGGTACCACTCGGACAGCAGCCGTACCTGTTTGTCGGTGTAACCCCGCTCGACCATCCGTGTGACGAAGTCGTTGTGTTTCTGCTGGTCCTCTTTGCTGGCCTTGGCGTTGAAGCTGATAACTGGCAGCAGGTCTTCGGTGTTGGAGAACATTTTCTTCTCGATGACCACCCGCAGTTTTTCGTAGCTGAGCCAGGTCGGGTTCTTGCCGTTGTTGTTGGCACGGGCACGCAGCACGAAGTTGACGATTTCGTTGCGGAAATCCTTCGGATTGCTGATGCCGGCCGGTTTTTCGATTTTCTCCAACTCTTCGTTCAATGCTACGCGGTTGAGGATCTCGCCGGTTTCCGGGTCTCGGTACTCCTGGTCCTGAATCCAGAAATCCGCGTACAGCACATAACGATCGAAGATGTTCTGGCCGTACTCGCTGTAGGACTCGAGGTAGGCGGTCTGGATCTCCTTGCCGATAAATTCGATGTACCGCGGTGCCAGGTACTCCTTGAGGAAGCGCAGGTAGCGTTCGCGGGTTTCGGCCTGGAACTGTTCCTGTTCGATCTGTTGCTCCAGCACGTAGAGCAGGTGCACCGGGTTGGCAGCGATTTCGTGGGGATCGAAGTTGAAGACCTTGGAAAGGATCTTGAACGCGAAGCGGGTGGACAGGCCGTTCATGCCTTCATCGACGCCGGCGTTGTCACGATATTCCTGGATCGACTTGGCCTTCGGATCGGTGTCCTTGAGGTTTTCGCCGTCATACACACGCATCTTGGAGTAGATGTTGGAGTTTTCCGGCTCCTTCAGGCGTGACAACACGGTGAACTGGGCGAGCATTTTCAGGGTGTCGGGCGCGCAATGGGCCTTGGCCAGCGAGCTGTTGAACAGCAACTTGTCGTAAATCTTCACTTCGTCGCTGACCCGCAGGCAGTACGGCACCTTGACGATGTAGATCCGGTCGATGAACGCTTCGTTGTTCTTGTTGTTACGGAAGGTATGCCATTCCGATTCGTTGGAGTGGGCCAGCAGGATCCCGGTAAACGGAATCGCCCCGAGGCCTTCGGTGCTGTTGTAGTTGCCTTCCTGGGTGGCCGTCAGCAAGGGGTGCAGTACCTTGATCGGGGCCTTGAACATTTCGACGAACTCCATCAGGCCCTGGTTGGCCCGGCACAGTGCGCCCGAATAGCTGTAGGCGTCGGCGTCGTTCTGCGGGAATTCTTCCAGTTTGCGGATATCGACCTTGCCCACCAGTGCCGAGATGTCCTGGTTGTTTTCATCTCCCGGCTCGGTCTTGGCCACGGCGATCTGATTCAGGATCGACGGATAGAGCTTGACCACGCGGAACTGGCTGATGTCGCCGCCGAATTCGGCCAGGCGCTTGGTGGCCCATGGCGACATGATGGTGTTGAGGTAGCGCCGTGGGATGCCGAAGTCTTCCTCGAGGATCGCGCCATCTTCAGTGGCGTTGAACAGACCCAGGGGCGATTCGAATACTGGCGAGCCCTTGATCGCGTAGAAGGGCACTTTTTCCATCAGTTGTTTGAGTTTTTCGGCCAGGGACGACTTACCGCCGCCGACGGGGCCGAGCAGGTAAAGGATCTGTTTCTTCTCTTCCAGGCCTTGGGCGGCATGGCGGAAATACGACACGATCTGGTCGATGCATTCTTCCATCCCGTGGAAGTCCTCAAAGGCCGGGTAGCGACGGATTACCTTGTTGGAGAAGATTCGCGACAGCCTCGAGTTGGTCGAGGTGTCGAGCAGCTCCGGTTCACCGATGGCCAGCAACAGACGCTCGGCTGCGGAAACGTAGGCGCTACGGTCCTTTTTGCACAACTCCAGATACTCTTGCAGAGAGAGTTCTTCCTGGCGTGTGGACTCGAAACGTTGTTGGAAGTGGCTAAAGATACTCATGACGTCACCTCGCTCGATACGTGGAGCCGACGCCGGATCACTCAGTCGATGCTGGCAGCAACCGAACAGGCGGTCGCTGTTTACCCCCCAGAACTCTTTCGGAGCTGACTACCCCGAAAGCTACTCCCGATGACCCGTGCGCCGGTGTACCGGCTCTCCCCTGTTTTGGATGGCCTGCGCTTAAGGATAGTTGGGAATTTGGGAGGTAAAGGCGAGATACGTAATTAGTTGTGGCAGACCGTTCGTCTGCCACCGCGCTAGCCCGCGGGGGGCGGGGCCTTGCGCATGACAAAAAAATTATTCGGTGGTGCCTTGCGCTGTTTCTGAAGGATAAGTCGTACGCCATAGCTCGAATCCGCCGTCCATGCTGTAGACGTCGGAAAAACCCTGGCTGACCAGGTAGGCGGCGGCACCCTGGCTGGAGTTGCCGTGATAACAAACCACCACGGTAGGCGCGTCCAGATCAGCACCCTGGATGAAGGCGTGCAGGGAGTGGTTGTCCAGATGCTTCGAGCCGCTGATGTGCAGGGCGGCGAAGGTTGCAGGGTCACGGACGTCGACCACCACTGCGCCCTGTTCGCGCAGGGCCTGGGCCTGTTCCGGGGGGATACGTTTGAATTCGCTCATGGCGGGCTCCTGTGGCTCGGCAGAAAGTGCAGTCTAGCGCGGGGCGCTGGCTGGCGATGGTTCGGAAATCTGTGGGGCGACTGGCGGCTCGGCGGTATGGCCGTGTTCGTCGCATTTGCAGGCCAGGCGTTCACCCGTGTCGACATTCATCAGGGTCAGGGCACCGCCCCAGACACAGCCAGTGTCGAGGGCCGAGATGCCCGGCTCCTGGATCTTGCCTTCCAGTGCTGCCCAGTGGCCGAAGATGATCTTTACGTCCCTGGTCTTGCGTTCCTTGTGCTGGAACCACGGCTTGTAGCCTGCAGGTGCCGTGCCCAGGCCTTCCTTGCTCTTCAGATCGAGTTTGCCCTCGGCCGTACAGAAGCGCATGCGCGTGAAATAGTTGGTAATCACCCGCAGGCGCGTGACGCCCTTGAGGTCACTGTCCCATTTCGCCGGATCGTTACCGTACATGCCATCGAGGTATGGCGGCAGCAGGTTGTCATCGCGCAGGGCCGTCTCGACTTCGGCCGCGCATTTCAGTGCTTTGCGCAGCGACCATTGCGGCGGAATGCCAGCATGTACCATCGCCACGTTGCGCTGCTCGTCGTAGTGCATGAGTTTTTGCTGGCGCAGCCATTCCAGCAACTCGGCGCTATCCGGGGCTTCGATAATCTCGCGCAGGGTGTCGGCTTTCTTCAGGCGCTCGATATTCTTGCCGGCTGCCAGCAGGTGCAGGTCGTGGTTGCCGAGTACGCACACCAGTGAGTGACGGATGCTATAGAGGAAGCGCAGGGTTTCCAGCGACTGCGGGCCGCGGTTGACCAGGTCGCCTACCAGCCACAGACGATCTGTTGCCGGGTCGAAGGCAACCTTCTTGAGCAGGCATTGCAAGGCATCGAGGCAGCCTTGCAGGTCGCCGACGGCATAGGTTGCCATCAGTGCAAGGCTCCGGGGACCGCCAGGCGGAATGGGGCGATGATGGCCTCGAAATGTTTACCGTCGTCGGCGCGCATCTCGTAGGTGCCTTGCATGGTGCCGACCTTGGATGTCATGACAGTGCCGCTGCTGTAGGTATGGCTCTTACCCGGTTCGATCAGCGGTTGCTGGCCAACTACGCCCTCACCGCGAACTTCCTCGACATGCCCATCGCCATCGGTGATGACCCAATGCCGTGACAACAGTTGGGCCGGTAGCAGGCCGTTATTTCGCACGGTGATGGTGTACGCGAAGGCAAAACGCTCTTGCTCGGGTTGCGATTGTTCTGCCAGATAGCGGGTGACGACGCTGACGTCGACCTGATAACGAGGATCGGACATGCAAAGGGCCTTAAAAACGAAGCGGAACGCGGGACGTAGCTGATAAGTCAGTCTAGGCCAGGTATCGGATAGTAAACCAGACATGGGCGCTGGTGTCCTACCCGATAACGCTTCAGTTCTGTCAGGCGTCCGCGGCTTTCTGTAGGACTTGTTCGCTGAGCTTGTCAGCAAGGCGTACGAACGCCGCCAGATCGAGCTGCTCGGGACGCAAGCTGCCATCGACGCCAGCGGCTTCGATTTCGGCGTTGCTCAGCAGTAGCTTGAGGGTGTTGCGCAGGGTCTTGCGGCGCTGGTTGAAAGCCTCGCGCACTACGCGCTCAAGCAGGCGGTGATCCTTGGCCGGGTGCGGCAGTACTGCATGGGGCACCAGGCGCACGATGGCCGAGTCGACTTTTGGTGGCGGGTTGAACGCGCCAGGACCTACGTTAAACAGATGCTCGACCCGGCAGTGGTACTGGACCATGATCGACAGCCGGCCCCAATCACCGCCGCCAGGCCCTGCCGCCAGACGCTCGACCACTTCTTTTTGCAGCATGAAGTGCATGTCGCGAATCAGGTGGGCGTTGTGCAGCAGGTGGAAAATCAGCGGTGTAGAGATGTTATATGGCAGGTTGCCGACTACGCGCAGGCTGCCAGGTGCCGCATTCAAACTGGTGAAATCGAACTTCAGCGCATCACCCTGATGCAGGTTGAAGTTGCTCTTGCCAGCGAACTGCTGGTTGAGGATCGGGATCAGGTCCTTGTCCAGTTCCACCACGTCGAGCTGGGCGCCGCTGCTGAGCAGGCCCTGGGTCAGCGCGCCCTGGCCGGGGCCGATTTCCAGGAGGCGGTCTTCGGCCTTGGCATGGATGGAGCGCAGGATGCGGTCGATAACGCCGGCGTCGTGCAGAAAGTTCTGGCCAAAGCGCTTGCGCGCCTTGTGTTGGTATTGCTCGGTCATAAACGGGTCTCGGCCATCTGGTAGGCGGTTTCCAGGGCGACTTGCAGGCTGCCGGTGTCGATCTTGCCGCTACCGGCCAGGTCCAGGGCGGTGCCGTGGTCGACCGAAGTGCGGATGATCGGCAAGCCGAGAGTCACATTGACTGCTGCGCCAAAGCCTTTGTATTTCAGCACAGGCAGGCCCTGGTCGTGGTACATCGCCAGCACTGCATCGCAGTGCTCCAGATATTTGGGGGTAAACAGAGTGTCGGCGGGCAGCGGGCCGCGTAGGTCCATGCCTTCGCCGCGAAGGCGCTCTAGTGTGGGTTCGATGATATCGATTTCTTCATGGCCCAGGTGTCCGCCTTCACCGGCATGGGGGTTGAGCCCACAGACCAGGATGCGTGGCTGGGCGATGCCGAATTTTTCTTTCAGGTCGGTGTGCAGGATTCGCGTCACCCGCTCCAGACGCTCCGGCGTGATCGCATCGGCAATCTCGCGCAGCGGCAGGTGGGTGGTGACCAGCGCCACGCGCAGACCACGGGTGGCGAGCATCATGACCACTTGCGCGGTATGGGTCAGGTCGGCGAGGAATTCCGTGTGCCCGGAAAAAGCGATACCGGATTCATTGATTACGCCTTTGTGCACCGGAGCGGTGATCATGCCGGCAAAATGCCCGTCCAGGCAGCCCTGGCCAGCGCGGGTGAGGGTTTCCAGGACGAAAGCGGCGTTGGCCTTGTCCAGTTGCCCGGCGACCACCTTGGCATTGAGCGGTGTATCCCACACATACAGGCTGTTGGCGGGAGCGGGAGCATCCGGCCAGTTGTCCGGCGTGACGGGCAGCACATCGACAGCCACGCCCAACTGCGCGGCCCGCTCAAGGAGCAGGTCGCGGCTGGTAATGGCTATCAGGGGGTGTGGCTGGGCGTGCGCGGCGAGCAGCAGGCACAGGTCGGGACCTATGCCGGCCGGTTCGCCGGGTGTCAGCGCGAAACGCTTGGGTTTCACTGTGCTGCCTGGTCGGCGCCAGGGAGTTTGATTTCCACATACGCTTCGTCACGGATCTGACGCAGCCAGGTTTGCAGCTCTTCGTCGTACTTGCGATTACGCAGCACGGTCATTGCTTGCTGTTCGCGAGCCTGGGTCGTGCTGTCGGTGGCGCGACGACCAAGGACTTCCAGCACGTGCCAGCCGTATTGGGTCTGGAATGGCTTGGACAGCTGACCTTGCGGGGTCTTGGCCATCACTTCGCGGAACTCCGGAACCAGTACATTCGGGTCGATCCAGTTCAGGTCGCCGCCATTGAGGGCGGAACCCGGATCTTCCGAGAAGCTTTTCGCCAGTTCGCCGAAATCTTCGCCTGCTTCGATGCGGGCGTAGAGCGACTCGGCCAGGGCCTTGGTCTTTGCTTCGTCACGGATTGGGCTTGGTTTGACCAGGATGTGGCGTACGTGCACTTCGTCACGCACTTGCGCCTCACCGCCACGCTTGTCGGTGATCTTCAGGATGATGAAGCCCCCCGGCGTGCGCATCGGTTGGGTGATGTCGCCCACAGCCATGGTGCTCAGCAGGCGATCGAAGGGTGGCGGCAGTTGAGCGGCTTTACGCCAGCCCATGTCGCCACCTTCCAGTGCGGTTTCGCTGGCGGACTTGGCGATTGCCAGCTGACCGAAGTCAGCGCCTTGCTTGAGCTGCTGGTAAACCGCGTCGGCCTGCTTGGCGGCATTCTGGATGGCGTCGGAGTTGGCGCTTTCCGGCGTAGGAATCAGGATGTTGGCCAGGCGGAATTCTTCGGACAGCTGCATTTTGCCAAGATCCGAGGCCAGGAAGTTTTTCACTTCCTGTTCGGAGACCTGGATGCGTTCGGCAACGCGGCGCTGACGCACACGGCTGATGACCATTTCGCGGCGAATCTGGTCACGTGCGTCGTCGTAGGACAGGCCGTCACGCGTCAGGGCGGCGCGGAACTGCTCGACCGACATGTTGTTGCGCTGGGCAATCGTGCCGACGGCCTGGTTCAGTTCTTCATCGGTAATGCGGATGCCGGAGCGCTCGCCGATCTGCAGTTGCAGGTTCTCGACGATCAGGCGCTCAAGCACCTGTTGCTCCAATACGCTGGCCGGTGGCACGGCGGTGCCGCGCTTGGCGATGGTTTGCTGGACTTCATGGACCCGTTGGTCCAGTTGGCTCTGCATGACCACGTCGTTGTCGACAATGGCCACCACTTTATCGATGGACTGTACCGCGGCGTTGGCCGCGGTACCCAGGAACAGCGCGCCCAGCAACAGCGGGCGCAGACAATCAGAAAGCTTGGTCTTCACGTTCACGATAACCTTGGATGCCTTTGTCGAGGAAACTCTCTACTTTGGAGCCAGTGAGGCCGCCGAGTCCCTTCAGAACAATTTGGAGGAAGACGCCATGGTCGCCTTTTTCGTTTTCCGGGGCGTCTTGACTGGTTTCGTCATAATCGACCCAGTAACGGTTGATCAGGCGCAGTTTCCAGCAGCAGTTGTCGTACTCGAAGCCACCGAAGGCTTCCAGGGTACGGTTGCGGTTGTAGTCGTACTGCCAGCGGCTGATGACGTTCCATTGCGGCACGACAGGCCAGATCACCGAGAAGTCGTGCTGTTCGATCTTGTAGTAGTCCTTCACGTAGCCAGGTTGGCCCGGGGTGCCATAGTCACCGCCGCCGACCTGCCATGTACCGGAGTTCTGGTCGTAACGAACCTGGTCATTGCGATAGCGATAGCCGGCGTTGATGACCTTGTTCGGGTTGTCCTCAGGCTGGTAGTGGAACATCGCGCTGCCCGAACGAGGGCTGCGGCTGTCCGGGTCCCAGTTGTAGTCGGCCGTGGTCCGCCAGTCGCGGTTCCAGCGGTATTCGTACTCCAGCGCATAAGGAGAGACGTCAGAGTGCGCATCTTCGCGGGTTTTTGCATCGATGCCCGGCAGCTGGACTTCGCGGTCCTTGAAGTAGAGGGCCTGGCCGACGCTGATGCGTTGGCGTTCGAAGCCGTTTTCTTCGATCCAGCGACTGGTCACGCCCAGGGACAGTTTGTTCTCGTCGCCGACACGATCGGAGCCAGAGAAACGGTTGTCACGGAACAGCGATGCATAGCTGAAGGTGTATTCGCTGGTGTCGAATACCGGAATGTCTTCCTGGTCCTTCTCGGGTACGTAGAGGTAGAACAGGCGTGGTTCGAGGGTCTGGTTATAGTTCTTGCCAAACCAGTTGGTCTTGCGATCGAAATACAGGCCGCTGTCGATGCTGGCGATTGGCACACCACGGTTCTGGTTGCTGTCGAACGTGCCATTGAGCCGGTCCTGTTCTGCACTCTGCGCGGCAATCTGGCTTTTGCCGATGCTGTCCAGGTCCAGTTGGTACTGCGTGTACTGGTACTTGAGTTTAGGCGTCAGGAAGCCGTAGCTCGCCTCCATCGGGAAGCTGACGGCTGGCGCAAGGTTGAGGCGATCGCCATTGGCACGGGCCAGGCCTTGAACGTTTTGGTCGAGGCGCGGCTCAACATTGCCGTCTTCATCGGTGTAGTCGCCGTTCTTCAAATCCCGATCAAACCGCACAAGCTCAGTGTCATAGGTGAAATTCAGACCACCTGGACGATCCGGTAGCGCACCGTTGAAGGTGATCTGCGGCAAACGGTCGTACGGAGTGATGTTCGACACAGTCGCCAGTTGATAGGCCTGGGCATTCACGCGGGCGGTGTAACTGTCGCCACGGTAGGTAACAACACCCTGCTGGTTGACGTAGTCGGCGCTCTTCACGCCAATCTGGTCGGTCTGCAGATCCTGGAAGTAATAAGGGTCGCTGATCTTGGTGTAATCGACCTGGGTCAGGACACGCGAATCAAGACCACCCTTGTGCTGCCAGTTGTACATGTAGCGGGTTTTATCGTAATCGGTCTGCAGCTTACGATCGTCGTTCTCGTCGTTCAGGTACGCCGCGCCGAACTGACCTTCGCTGGACTTGGTCAGGTAGCGGAATTCGCCTTCCATCAACAGGCCGCGATCGCTCATGTAGCGTGGGTACAACGTGGCATCGTAGTTTGGTGCCAGGTTGAAGTAGTACGGCGTAACCAGCAGGAAACCGGTATCGGTGCCGGTGCCGATGGTCGGCGGCAGGAAGCCGGATTGACGGCGGTCGTCGATCGGGAAGTAGATATACGGCGTGTACAGGACCGGAATGTCCTTGACCCGCAGTGTCACGTTGGTCGCGGTGCCGAAGCCGGTCGCCGGGTTCAAGGTGATGTTGTTACCCTTGAGTTGCCAGGCGTTGCTGTTCGGTTCGCACGTGGTGTACGTGCCATCCTTGAGGCGGATGATCGCGTTCTCGGCACGCTTGGCGTACAGCGCGTTACCGCGGATACGCGATTTGTGCATCACGTATTCGGCGTTGTCGATCTTGGCTTCACCGGTATCGAGTTGCACGTCGGCGTGGTCACCTACGATCAGTGCACCGTTGTCGCGAATGCGCACGTTGCCGCTCAGCTCGCCACGGCTCTCGGCCTGGTAAAGGTTGGCTTCATCGGCTTCGACCTGCATGCTGCCCTGGCGCATGACCACGTCACCGGCCAGGCTGGCGACCTGCTCATCCTGCTTGTAGCGGGAGGCTTTGGCGCCGACAAAGGTGGGAGCGTCACTTTTATTCGTCTTGTCATTCATGCCAGGACGAATCGGTTCGATATAGGAACCAGAGCAATAAGGACCGGTTTCAGCCAATTGTGCTGCAGTGAGCTGCTCGCGCGGAACCCAGTCGAGGTGGCTGTAGTCTGCGCTACGCGACTTCAGGCCACGGCCTTTGGATTCGGTGACCAGTGCAGGTTTGGCCCCCGTGTCTTCGCTGGCGCCCGTTTCGGCGGGTGACTCGCCGGTGGCGGAGACTGCGCTGCCCTCGTGGACTGGACGCGGTGGCAATGCAGCCGCCGGCGATTTTGGCGCACAATTCCATGCACCCGAAGCGGAGACCGAGCAGTCATACTGTTCCGCGGCGACCACGAAAGGGCTGGCCAAGGGTTGCAGAGCCAGCAAACTGCCGGTCATCAACAACGGAAATTTTTTACGAAACGCGGGGGATTTCAATGCCATCTTAATAGTCCGGGCTTCCTGCGTGCCATCTGCCCGCGGTGTGGGCCGCACGCCTCTCGATGGTCTGAAAAAGATGCTGGATAATAAAGCATGACCCGCTTGACGGCTAGCGCCGTCGGAGACCCTTGCAATGCCTGACCAAGATATACGTTTGCAACACCTGAAAGTTTGGCTCGATGAGCAATTGGCAATTCTTTTTGCACAACATGGATGGGGTGCCGTACCCCCGGCCACGTTGACTGCGGCAAGCAGCGACGCGAGTTTTCGGCGCTATTTTCGGTGGGAGGGTGCAGGTCAAAGCTTGATCGTGATGGACGCACCTCCGCCCCAGGAAAACTGCAAGCCTTTCGTGGATATCGCTTTTCTGCTGGCGAAATCCGGGATAAATGTGCCGAAAATCTACGCCGAAGACCTTGAGCGCGGATTTCTTTTGCTCAATGACCTGGGCAACCAGACCTACCTGGACGTGATCGACAGCGAAAACGCCGACAATTTGTTCAACGATGCCCTGCAAGCGCTACTGGCGTTCCAGCAATTGCCGATGGTTGCGCCATTGCCGAGTTACGACGTGGCGCTGTTGCGACGCGAGCTGCAATTGTTTCCCGAGTGGTACGTCAAGCATGAGTTGGGCGTCGAGTTCGATGCGGCGCAGCAAGTGCTCTGGCAGCAGGTCAGCGATCTGTTGATCGACAGTGCCCTGGCCCAGCCGAAGGTCCTGGTTCATCGCGACTACATGCCACGCAACCTGATGCTCAGCGAACCCAACCCGGGCGTGTTGGATTTCCAGGACGCCGTCTATGGTCCTGTCACCTATGACGTAACCTGCCTGTTCAAGGATGCCTTCCTCAGTTGGCCCGAGGAGCGCGTGCGCGGCTGGCTGGAAAATTACTGGCAGCAAGCGGCTGCGCTGGACATTCCGGTGCAGCCAGACTTCGAAGACTTCCTGCGCGCCAGCGACCTGATGGGCGTGCAGCGTCACTTGAAAGTGATCGGTATCTTCGCCCGCATTTGCCACCGCGACGGCAAACCGCGCTACCTGGGCGATGTACCACGCTTCTTTGCCTATATAGATGCAGTGATTGCGCGTCGTCCTGAACTGGCTGGGCTGGATGTATTGCTGGCCAGCCTGCGTGCCGGAGTGACCGCATGAAGGCGATGATTCTGGCGGCAGGCAAGGGCGAGCGCATGCGTCCCTTGACCCTGACCACGCCCAAGCCGCTGGTGCGCGCCGGTGGCGTGCCGCTGATCGAGTATCACCTGCGAGCCCTGGCGGCGGCAGGTTTTACCGAGATCGTGATCAATCATGCCTGGCTGGGCCAGCAGATCGAAGACTATCTGGGCGATGGCTCGCGCTACGGCGTGAGCATTCGCTACTCGGCCGAAGGTGAACCCCTGGAGACCGGTGGCGGAATCTTCCGCGCCTTGCCTTTGTTGGGTGACGAAGCTTTCCTGGTGGTCAACGGTGACATCTGGACCGACTACGACTTCAGCGTGCTGCATCAACCCATTACCGGGCTGGCGCATCTGGTGCTGGCCGACAACCCACCCCATCATCTCGCCGGAGACTTCAGCCTGAGCGACGGCCAGGTCCGGGACGGACAGCCGGACACCGCAACCCTGACCTACAGCGGTATTGCCGTGCTGCATCCACAGTTGTTCGATGGCTGCTCGGCAGGAGCGTTCAAGCTCGCGCCGCTATTGCGCAAGGCTATGGCAGACGGGCTAGTGAGCGGCGAACACCTGAGGGGGCATTGGGTCGATGTCGGCACTCACGAGCGCCTGGCCGAAGCTGAAACCCTGATCGAAGCGAGCCGCTGACATGCTGTGGCCAGGGACGCTGATCGGAACCGGAGTGGGGTTTGCCATCGCCAGCATTCCGGGTGCCATGCTTGGCGCCTTGTTGGGGCAGGTGCTGGATCGGCACCTGCACCTGCAAAGCCTGGCGCATTTGCGCGAAAAGCTCGGAGGGCGATCTGTCCTGCGCAACGACGAGTTGTTGTTTGTGTTGCTGGGACGCCTGGCCAAGTGTGATGGACGGGTCGTGGAGGGGCATATCCAGCAGGCTCGCGCGGAGATGCGTGCCTTGGAAATGTCCGAATCGGCACAGCGCCGGGCGATTGCCGCGTTCAATCGTGGCAAGTCGGGCAGTGACCGGTTGCGTGGCCATTTGCGCAGGCTAAGGTCTCAACCCTATGCGGCAGAAGGGGTCTTGCGCGCTTGTTGGCGGATGGTTTGGGCTGATGGGCATGCGGGCAATCGCGAGCGTGAGCTGCTCTTTCAGTGGGGTAATTGGCTGGGGTGGTCCGAACGGCAGGTCAGGGCGTTGGCGGCCGATTACGAGCCACAGCATCGTCCGTTGGTCAGCAGCGTGACAACCTATCAGGACGCTTTGCGGCTGTTGGGTGTAACTGCCACCAGTGAGCCCGCCCAGATCAAGCGCGCCTATCGACGCCTGCTCAGTCGTCATCACCCGGACAAGATTGCCGGCAGTGGTGCAACGGCGTCGCAGGTTCGAGAGGCCACCGATAAGACGCGCGAGCTGCACAACGCCTATACGTTGATTCGTCAACGGCGGGACTTTCGTTAGCAGCGAAGCGTTGCGTCGCCCCGAAAATGGGGCGACTCAGTCCATCAGTTCGACGCATTCTGCGGATTCAACCAGCCCCGCACCCGGCGTACCAATTGTTCCTGTTGTGCCTTGTTATTACCTGGCAAAGCCTTGAGCGAGACCTGGCTGAAGGCCGAAGTCTTCAGGCGTTTGCTGGCCTGCAGGCGGGCCAGCGCCGCGTTGCGGTCCAGCGGCTTGTCCATATAGAAGAAGTCGACGGTGGGCAGCTTGAGGGTTGGCGCGAGTTCGTCCAGTTCAGGGGCCGCTGTGTTCGGTGTCTGCGCGGCGACCATGACGAAGCGCTCGACCTGCGCCGTCTGCCTCTCGCTCAAATACCGCGCAGCCCAATAGGCGCCCGTACCATGCCCCAGCAGCACCATGCTGCGAGCACTTTGCTGTTCAGCAAAAGCGATGGCTGCGTCGATGCGGGCGAAGATTCGCTCGGCGTCAGCCTTGCTCTGCTCGTCAGGCGTTTCGGCGACGGCCTTGTCCGCCACCTCGGCTTCGCCGCCCGCGGCCTGTTCGATGGGCGCTGCGGTGGTCGAGTCTTTGCTGCCGACGTCTGGCGCTTTGGCTGCTGGAGTGGCTTGCACCCCGCGCGGCGTCATGGCTTCGCTTTGCAAATCAGGCAGGGTGATACTCAGGCTGCTCCATTGGGCATCCGGTAATTGGCGGCGCAGCGGGCCGATTGCTTGCGGCCAGTCAACGGTTTCGCCAGCGCCAGGAATGATAATGACCGCACCTTTGGGGTCGGCGGTATTGGCCGCCTTCCACAGGGCCAGGAACGTATCGGAGCCTGCTTGCAATTGCTGTTGTTCCTGGCGCGGAATTTTTCGCTCCAGTGCAATGGCTTCTTCCTGACTACGCTCAGGCAACGGCTGGCGTTCGAGTGGTTTTGTTTCGGAGGGGGGTTCTGCCGCGGCAGGCGTCGGGTCGGCTGCTTCAACGGAAAAAGCCCATGGCAGGACCAGCGACAGGCACAATGCTGGCAGTGCCAGGCGGTAGACAGGGAGCATTGGATATTCCAGGCCAGAAGTTATTCCGGCAGCCTAATGGGTTGGTCAGTTTTTGTCAGTGTGTGAGAGTTCGATGATGCGTTTTCGCTGCCTGTGGGTTATCGGCTGTTTGTGGTTGCCCTTGATGGGCTGGGCGGCGGCCGCGCCACCGGCGCATGTCGCGCCATTGTCGGTAGGCCAGCAACAGTGGTTGGCGCAGCAGGGCGATTTGCGGGTGGGACTGGTGTTGCAAGCGCCCTACGCCCAGTACGACCGCCGCTTGCAGCGCCTGTCCGGGGTCAATGTCGAGCTGATGAAGTGGCTGGCCAAGTCGCTCAAGGTCGAACTGAGCTGGCGCAACTTTCCCGATCTCGAGCAGTTGGAAACTGCCGCGCGCGCCGGCGAAATCGATCTCGCCCCGGGGCTGACCCAGACTCCTGGCGGCCTGCGCCTCTGGCAGTTTTCCGATCCGTACATGCGGGTGCCACAGCTGGTGGTCAGCGACCAGAAAAGCACTGGGGCGGTTGAGCTGGAAAAACTCGACAGCCAAACCCGCGTCGCCGTGCGCATGCCCAGTGCCACCGCCGACTACCTGCGTGGAAACTATCCGCATTTGAACCTGCAGGGTGTACCGGCCGAACGCCAGGCCTTGCACCTGTTGCTAAGCCAGCAAGCCGCCTACGCGGTGGTCGACGAGGCACAATTGGGGCGCCTGTCCGTTGAACCTGAGTTCTCCGGGCTGGTGGTGGTCGGTGATATCGGCTTGCCACAGCTGCTGCGGGTGGCCACGCGTCGCGACCTGCCGGAGCTGGCCGGCATTGTCGAAAGCGCGCTGCGGGCGATCCCGGCGAAGGACCTGGAGGCGCTGCACAACCAGTGGCTGCAACCCAAGTACCCGCGGCTCACCGAATCCCCGGGATTCTGGCAAAACCTCTGCCTGCTGCTGTTGGTACTGGCGCTCAGCGCCATGGCCATCGTGTTCTGGCAACGACGCCAGCAGCACAGTCTGGAGCAACGACTGGCGGCGGCGCAGGCAGACATTGCCCTGCGTGCCGCCAGTGAAGAGGCCCTGCGGCTCACGCAGTTTTCCATCGACCAGAGTACCGTCGGCATTCTCTGGGTGAATTGGGACAGCCACGTGCGCTACGCCAACCGCGCTGCCGAAACCATGCTGGGCTATCCGCCCGGAGGGATTATCGACCGGCCATTGATCGAGTTCGAACCCGAACTGCACATGGATCGCTGGTTGAACCTGTGGAAGCGCGCCAGGGCCAGCGACGACGCGCCGCAAAGTTTTGAATCCAATTGCCTGCGGGCCGATGGCAGCATCCTGCCGGCCGATGTCTCCCTGAGTTTTTTGCGCTTTCGCGATGGCGAGTACCTGGTGGTCTACCTGACCGATGTCACTGAACGTCGTCGCGCCCTGGCGGCGTTGCAGGAAAGTGAAGCACGCTTGCAAGGGATCGCGGCGAATGTGCCGGGCCTGGTCTTTCGCCTGGAACGGGCGCCGGTGACCGGCCAGATCGACTTTGCCTACATCAGTGAGGGCAGCGAGAGCCTGGTGGGTTACTCGCCAGCGACCCTGGCCCATCGTGACAAAGGCCTGCGCAGCCTGGTGCATCCGGACGACAAGGCCAGCTATCACCAGACCCAGGATCGTGCGCTGGACACTGACAGCGACTGGTCTTGGCAAGGGCGGATCCTTACGCGTCAGGGGGAACAACGCTGGGCGGAAATCAAGGCGATAACCCGTCGACTCGAGGGCGGCGCCTACGTTTGGGATGGCATTGTCTGGGACATCAGCGAGAGCAAGCGCATCGAACTGGAACTGGCGAGCTCGCGTGAGCAACTGCGCGAATTGTCGGCGCACCTTGAAAGCGTGCGCGAAGAGGAGAAGGCGCGCATTGCCCGGGAAGTTCACGACGAATTGGGCCAGATGTTGACGGTGCTCAAGCTGGAAACGTCCATGTGCGAGCTGGCTTATGCGCAACTCGACCCCGGATTGAACGAGCGCTTGAACAGCATGAAGCGTTTGATCGCACAGCTGTTCCAGCTGGTACGCGATGTGGCGACGGCGTTGCGGCCACCGATCCTCGATGCCGGGATAGCCTCGGCCATCGAATGGCAGGCACGCCGGTTTGAGGCGCGTACGCAGATTCCGTGCCTGGTACAGGTGCCGGAAAACTTGCCCGTGCTCAGTGATGCCAAGGCCATCGGCCTGTTTCGTATACTTCAGGAAGCGCTGACCAATGTCATGCGCCACGCCCAGGCGCATACTGTCGAACTGACACTTACTCTTGAAGGCGACGAGTTGTGCCTGACCGTCAGCGATGATGGCGTAGGATTTGTCGCCGAAAGCGGCAGGCCAACATCCTTTGGGTTGGTCGGCATGCGCGAGCGGGTGTTGATCATGGGCGGGCAACTGTCCCTTGAGAGTGAGCCGGGTGAGGGCACGACCCTGACTGTGCGAGTACCCTTGGATAAGGAGACGTAAGTGATCCGTGTACTGGTTGCCGAAGACCACACCATTGTCCGCGAAGGCATCAAGCAATTGATCGGCCTGGCCAAGGACCTGCTGGTGGTGGGGGAGGCGAGCAATGGCGAACAGCTGCTCGAAACCTTGCGGCATGTGCCCTGCGAAGTGGTGCTGCTGGATATCTCCATGCCGGGTGTCAACGGCCTTGAGGCGATCCCGCGGATCCGTGCCTTGAACAATCCGCCGGTGATCCTGGTGTTGTCGATGCATGACGAGGCACAAATGGCGGCACGGGCCTTGAAAGTCGGTGCGGCAGGCTATGCCACCAAAGACAGTGATCCGGCGCTGTTGCTGACGGCCATCCGCCGGGTGGCAGCGGGAGGGCGCTATATCGATCCGGACCTGGCCGACCGAATGGTCTTCGAAGTCGGCCTGACCGATTCGCGGCCGCTGCACTCACTGCTCTCGGAGCGTGAGTTTTCGGTGTTCGAACGCCTGGCCCAGGGCGCCAACGTCAACGACATTGCCCAGCAACTGGCGTTGAGTAGCAAAACCATCAGTACCCACAAGGCGCGGTTGATGCAGAAACTCAATATCACCTCGCTGGCGGAGCTGGTGAAGTACGCGATGGAACACAAGCTCCTCTGAAAAACACCCCCACCCCCTGCGCGCGTCGCCATGTCCATTTGCGACATGCCTGATCAACCGCTATTGCTCGTTCTTGCGGCGTGCAGCTCACCGCTCGCCGCTGCGCTTGCCAAAGCGCGCCATCCTTGTAGGGCAATCCCTACCCCCAGCCTTCCATATGGCTGAGGCGATTCTCTCTTGCCCCCCGATTTGCGCAGGTCCCAGCGTCCACTAGGCTTAGTCCACAGCAGTCATCAACAACAAAGGTGTGGGTATGAGCCAGGTCGATTCAAGCGCAGGGGCCAATGATGTTCTGGTCAGCTTTCGTGGAGTGCAGAAGAGCTACGATGGCGAGAACCTGATCGTCAAGGACCTCAACCTGGACATTCGCAAAGGCGAATTCCTCACCTTGCTCGGCCCCTCAGGCTCCGGCAAAACCACCAGCCTGATGATGCTCGCCGGTTTCGAAACTCCGACAGCAGGTGAGATCCTGCTGGCCGGACGCGCCATCAACAACGTGCCGCCGCACAAGCGTGACATCGGCATGGTCTTCCAGAACTATGCGTTGTTCCCGCACATGACGGTTGCCGAGAACCTGGCGTTCCCTCTGACTGTGCGCGGGCTGAACAAAAGCGACGTCAGCGATAAGGTCAAGAAAGTCCTGAGCATGGTGCAGCTCGATGCCTTTGCCCAGCGTTATCCGGCACAACTGTCCGGTGGCCAGCAGCAGCGCGTGGCGCTGGCCCGCGCACTGGTGTTCGAGCCGCAACTGGTGCTGATGGACGAACCCCTCGGCGCACTGGATAAACAGTTGCGCGAACACATGCAGATGGAAATCAAGCACCTGCACCAGCGTCTGGGTGTGACCGTGGTCTACGTGACCCACGACCAGGGCGAAGCCCTGACCATGTCCGACCGTGTGGCCGTTTTCCATCAGGGCGAGATCCAGCAGATCGCGCCTCCACGTACGTTGTATGAAGAGCCGAAAAACACCTTCGTCGCCAACTTCATTGGCGAAAACAACCGTCTTAACGGCCGTCTGCACAGCCAGACCGGCGACCGTTGCGTGGTCGAACTGGGCCGTGGTGAAAAAGTTGAAGCCCTGGCGGTGAACGTCGGCAAGACCGGTGAACCGGTGACCTTGTCCATTCGCCCGGAACGCGTGAGTCTCAATGGCTCCAGCGAGTCTTGCATCAACCGCTTCTCGGGACGGGTAGCGGAATTCATCTATCTGGGCGACCACGTCCGGGTTCGCCTGGAGGTCTGTGGCAAGACCGACTTCTTCGTGAAACAACCGATTGCCGAGCTCGATCCTGCGCTCGCGGTCGGTGACGTGGTTCCGCTTGGCTGGCAGGTCGAACACGTTCGCGCGCTCGATCCCATTCTAGAGGCGAACTGATCGCCCCGGCTTCAACAACACAAACCCTGCACGTGGAGAGAACAATAAATGTTGAGATCCCTGAAATTCACCGCTCTGGCACTGGGCATGATGGGGGCAGCAAGCGCAATGGCAGCTGGCCCGGACCTGACCGTGGTGTCCTTTGGCGGGGCGAACAAGGCGGCGCAGGTCAAAGCCTTCTACGCACCGTGGGAAGCGGCAGGCAACGGCAAGATCGTGGCGGGCGAATACAACGGTGAGATGGCCAAGGTCAAGGCCATGGTCGACACCAAGAGCGTGTCCTGGGATCTGGTAGAAGTCGAATCACCAGAACTGTCCCGTGGTTGCGACGAAGACATGTTCGAGCAACTCGACCCGGCCCTGTTCGGCAAGACCGAAGACTACGTCAAAGGCGCTATCCAGCCATGCGGCGTAGGTTTCTTCGTGTGGTCGACCGTGTTGGCCTACAACGCCGACAAGCTGAAAACCGCGCCGACCAGCTGGGCGGATTTCTGGGACACCAAGCAATTCCCAGGCAAGCGAGGCCTGCGTAAAGGCGCCAAGTACACCCTGGAGTTCGCACTGATGGCTGACGGCGTTGCGCCAAAAGACGTCTATAAAGTGCTGGCCGGTAAAGATGGACAGGATCGCGCGTTCAAGAAACTCGACGAACTCAAGCCCAACATCCAGTGGTGGGAAGCTGGCGCACAACCGCCGCAATACCTCGCTTCCGGTGACGTGGTCATGAGCTCGGCCTACAACGGCCGCATCGCCGCCGTGCAGAAAGAAAGCAACCTGAAAGTGGTGTGGAACGGCGGAATCTACGACTTCGACGCATGGGCCATTCCAAAAGGTCTGGATGCCAAGCGTGCAGAAGCGGCGAAGAAATTCATCGCCTTCTCGGTACAACCACAGCAGCAGAAGACCTACTCGGAAAACATCGCCTACGGCCCAGCCAATACCCAGGCCGTACCGTTGCTGGCCAAGGATGTCCTGAAGGACATGCCGACCACCCCGGAAAACATCGCCAACCAGGTACAGATCGACGTCAGCTTCTGGGCTGACAACGGCGAGCAACTGGAACAGCGCTTCAATTCCTGGGCTGCGAAGTAAGACCGCAGCGCGGGCTTACGCTGTAGGAGCTGCCGAAGGCTGCGATCTTTTGATCTTCAGCGGTCTCTAAGCCGCCAAAAGATCGCAGGCTGCGCCAGCTCCTACAGGGGCCAGTGAATGGTTCAAGAACATTGATGTAATGCGGCATCGCGCTGTTTGATGCCGCCCATCCAAAGATTTCCGGAGTACGCCATGGCTATCGCCGTTCCCGTGAACGCGGGCACTGACCCCACCTTGAAGCAGCGGCTCAAGCACGCCGAGCGGGTCAACCGCTGGAAGGCCCAGGCGTTGATCGCGCCGCTGGTGCTGTTCCTGTTGCTGGTGTTCCTGGTGCCAATCGTGGCGCTGCTCTACAAAAGCGTGGGTAACCCGGAAGTGGTCGGTGGCATGCCGCGCACCGTGGCGGCCATCGCCAGTTGGGACGGCCGAGGCCTGCCTGCCGAACCGGTCTACAAGGCGGCCAGCGAAGACCTCGCCGAAGCGCGCAAGAATCAGACCCTGGGCGATTTGTCCAAGCGCTTGAACATGGAGTTGGCCGGCTATCGTAGCCTGCTGACCAAAACCGCCCGCGCCTTGCCGTTCGCCGCTGAACCGGCCTCTTATAAAGAAGCGCTGGAAGGTCTCGACGAGCGCTGGGGTGACCCGGCCTACTGGCAAGCCGTACGCCGCAATACCAGCAACATTACGCCGTACTATCTGCTGGCCGCGGTCGATCACCGCATCGACGACCTCGGCGAAATCGCCCCGGCCACCCCGGACCAGGCGATCTACCTCGACATCTTTGCCCGAACTTTCTGGATGGGCCTGATCATCACCGTGATCTGCCTGGTACTCGCGTATCCCCTGGCTTACCTGTTGGCGAACCTGCCATCGCGCCAGAGCAACCTGCTGATGATTCTGGTGCTGCTACCGTTCTGGACCTCGATCCTGGTTCGGGTTGCCGCGTGGATCGTATTGCTGCAATCGGGTGGCTTGATCAACAGCGGCCTGATGGCCATGGGCATCATTGATAAGCCGCTGGAGCTGGTGTTCAACCGCGTCGGTGTCTACATCTCGATGGTGCACATCCTGCTGCCGTTCATGATCCTGCCGATCTACAGCGTGATGAAAGGCATCTCGCCGACCTACATGCGTGCGGCGATTTCCCTGGGGTGCCATCCATTCGCCAGCTTCTGGCGGGTGTACTTCCCGCAAACCTATGCCGGTGTCGGCGCCGGTTGCCTGTTGGTGTTCATCCTCGCCATCGGCTACTACATCACCCCGGCGTTGCTGGGCAGCCCGAACGATCAGATGGTCAGCTACTTCGTCGCCTTCTACACCAACACCAGCATCAACTGGGGCATGGCGACCGCACTCGGTGGCCTGTTGCTCCTGGCGACCGTGGTGCTTTATCTGATTTACAGCTGGCTGGTGGGCGCCAGTCGCCTGCGCCTGAGCTAAGGGGAGAATGAAATGCTGAGTCCTTATATGTCGCCCATCGAGCGGGTGTGGTTCTACAGCTTGCGGATTCTCTGCGGCTTGATTCTGTTGTTCCTGATCCTGCCGGTGCTGGTGATCATCCCGCTGTCGTTCAACTCCGGCAGTTTCCTGGTGTACCCGCTGCAAGGCTTCTCGCTGCAGTGGTATCACGACTTTTTCGCCTCGGCGGAATGGATGCGCGCCCTGAAGAACAGCATCATCGTCGCGCCGGCCGCTACGGTGCTGGCCATGGTGTTCGGTACGCTGGCGGCCATCGGCCTGACCCGTGGCGACTTCCCCGGTAAACCGCTGGTGATGGCGCTGGTCATTTCGCCGATGGTGGTGCCCGTGGTGATCATTGGTGTGGCCAGCTATCTGTTCTTTGCGCCGTTGGGCCTGGGCAACAGCTTCTTTTCGCTGATTGTGGTGCATGCGGTGTTGGGCGTGCCGTTCGTGATCATCACCGTGTCGGCGACTTTGCAAGGGTTTAACCAGAACCTGGTGCGCGCGGCGGCCAGCCTCGGCGCTTCGCCGCTGACGGCGTTCCGTCGGGTGACTTTGCCGTTGATTGCGCCCGGGGTGATTTCCGGTGCTTTGTTTGCCTTCGCCACTTCCTTCGATGAGGTGGTGGTGACGCTGTTCCTCGCCGGCCCCGAGCAAGCGACTTTGCCACGGCAGATGTTCAGCGGCATCCGCGAAAACCTCAGCCCGACCATCGCCGCCGCCGCGACGCTGCTGATCGCCTTCTCGGTGATCCTGCTCCTGACCCTGGAGTGGCTGCGTGGGCGCAGCGAGAAACTGCGTACTGCGCAGGTCTAAAACTTCACACCGATCCACTGTGGGAGCGAGCCTGCTCGCGAAAGCGGAGTGTCAGTCGACTCAAATGTCGAGCACTCAGCCGTCTTCGCGAGCAGGCTCGCTCCCACCGTTGTTTTTGTGCTGATTCGCGAGCATGGTTCATTCACTACCTGAATATCAGCCAACCCTCAAACCCCAGCTACTCTTGTGCCCAGCTCCCACATCCATAAGAGGCTGCGCACATGAGTCTTTCCTCCTTCAAGATCGCCCACAAACTGATCACCGGCGCAGCGGCCATCGAGCAGTTGTCCGTCGAGCTGATGCGCCTGGACATCGACCACCCGCTGATCGTCACCGACGCTGCCTTGGTCAAGTCCGGCACGGTAGAGCTGGCGCTGGCCCAGCTTGGGGGGCGCACTTATGAGATTTTTGACCGGGTGTTGCCGGACCCGGAAATCGCCATCGTCGAAGACTGCATGCGGGTTTATCGCGATGGGGGGCATGACGGCTTGATTGGCCTGGGCGGTGGGAGTGCCATCGACATCGCTAAAAGCGTGGCGGCCTACGCCGGTTACCACGGCGCCCTCGAAGATTTGTTCGGGGTTGACCAGGTGCCACGCAAAGGCCCGCCACTGATCGCCATCCCCACCACGGCCGGCACCGGTTCGGAAGTCACCAACGTGGCGATCCTTTCCGACAAGGTCGCGCAGTTGAAGAAAGGCATCGTCAGCGATTACTTGTTGCCGGACGTGGCATTGGTAAGCCCGCAGATGACGCTGACTTGTCCGCGCGGGGTCACGGCGGCCAGCGGCGTCGATGCGCTGGTGCATGCCATCGAATCCTATCTGTCGGTCAATGCCTCGCCGATTACCGACGCCCTGGCCATCGGCGCCATAAAACTGATCGCCAAGGCGCTGCCCAAGGCCTACGCCAACCCGTCCAACCTGCAGGCCCGTGAAGACATGGCCACCGCGAGCCTGATGGCGGGCATGGCATTCGGTAATGCCGGGGTGGGTGCGGTGCATGCGCTGGCGTATCCCTTGGGAGGGCGCTTCAATATCGCCCATGGCGTGAGCAATGCCTTGCTGCTGTCCCATGTCATGACCTGGAACAAGATGGCCTGCATTGAACGTATGCAGGATATCGCCGAAGCCATGGGGGTGAGGACGGCTCATCTGAGCGCCAATGAAGCGGCCGACAAAGCTGTAGAGGCCATGACCGCGTTGTGCGCGGCGGTGGAAATCCCCCAAGGCCTGCGCAGTGTCGGGGTTCCCGAGGATGCGATTGCGGCGATGGCCGTGGAGGCAGCAGGGATCGAGCGCCTGATGCGCAACAATCCGCGCCGGTTGAGTGCTGTCGATATCGAGAAAATCTACCGGGCGGCCTACTGATCATCGCGCTTTCGGTGCGCGGGCCAAAGCATGAGGTATACAATGCGCGCCATCGTGATTCTGCTCAGAAAAGGTGCGTCATGCAGCCCTTCGTAATTGCTCCGTCGATTCTTTCCGCCGACTTCGCCCGCCTGGGCGAAGAAGTGGACAACGTCCTGGCCGCCGGCGCCGACTTCGTGCACTTCGATGTCATGGACAACCACTACGTGCCGAACCTGACCATCGGCCCGATGGTCTGCTCGGCGCTGCGCAAGTACGGCGTGACCGCGCCGATCGACGCGCACCTGATGGTCAGCCCGGTGGACCGCATTGTCGGTGACTTCATCGAAGCCGGCGCGACCTACATCACCTTCCACCCGGAGGCTACCCAGCACATCGACCGCTCCCTGCAACTGATCCGTGAAGGCGGTTGCAAGTCGGGCCTGGTGTTCAACCCGGCAACGCCGCTGGACGTGCTCAAGTACGTGATGGACAAGGTCGACATGATCCTGCTGATGAGCGTCAACCCGGGCTTCGGCGGGCAAAAGTTCATCCCTGGCACCCTCGACAAGCTGCGTGAGGCGCGGGCGCTGATCGACGCGTCGGGTCGTGACATTCGCCTGGAAATCGACGGTGGCGTCAACGTGAACAACATTCGTGAAATCGCTGCGGCGGGTGCTGACACCTTTGTTGCCGGTTCGGCGATCTTCAATGCACCGAACTACCAGGAAGTGATTGAAAAAATGCGTTCCGAACTGGCGCTGGCCCGCCCATGAGTGGCTTTGAGCAGCTGTTTCCCGGAACCCTGCCTCGACTGGTGATGTTCGACCTGGATGGCACCTTGGTCGACTCGGTCCCGGACCTGGCGGTGGCGGTGGACAAGATGCTGCTCAAGCTCGGTCGAGCACCGGCCGGTATCGAAGCGGTGCGTGAATGGGTGGGTAATGGCGCGCCGGTGCTGGTGCGCCGTGCCCTGGCCGGCGGTATCGACCACTCGAAGGTCGATGACGCCGAGGCCGACAGCGCGCTGGAGATTTTCATGCAGGCGTATGCCGATAGCCATGGGTTGACCGTGGTCTACCCCGGTGTGCGCGATACGCTTAAATGGCTGCAAAAGCAGGGCGTCGAGATGGCGCTGATTACCAACAAGCCGGAGCGCTTCGTCGCGCCGCTGCTGGATCAGATGAAAATCGGCCGATATTTCAAGTGGATCATTGGCGGCGACACCCTGCCACAGAAAAAACCCGACCCGGCTGCGCTGTTTTTCGTAATGAAGATGGCCAATATCCCGGCCTCGCAATCCTTGTTCGTCGGCGACTCGCGCAGTGATGTACAGGCGGCGAAAGCGGCGGGGGTCAAGTGCGTGGCCTTGAGCTACGGCTACAACCACGGCCGGCCGATTGCCGAAGAGTCACCGGCACTGGTGATCGACGACCTGCGCAAGCTAATTCGCGGTTGCCTGGACCCGGCCGCTGAGATAACGTTGGCCGACGCTGTCCAACCCCCTTCTGGAAACGCCATCGTGGTGGTCACTCGCAAACTCTGGATGAAAGTCATCAAGGCCCTGGCCCGCTGGCGTTGGCGCGCCTGACTGATCCTTGCCGGTTGTCCGGCGCGTTTGCATACCTGACTGTTTGACCCTCAAGCCACGAGGCACCTCATGATCCGCGAAGAATTCCTGCGTTTGGCCGCTGCCGGCTATAACCGCATCCCGCTTGCTTGCGAAACCCTGGCCGACTTCGATACGCCGCTATCGATCTACCTGAAACTGGCCGACGAGCCCAACTCCTATTTGCTGGAGTCCGTGCAGGGTGGCGAGAAGTGGGGTCGTTACTCGATCATCGGCCTGCCGTGCCGCACTGTGCTGCGGGTGCACGACCATCACGTCAGCGTGACCATCGACGGTGTCGAGACTGAAAGCCACGATGTAGAAGACCCACTGGCCTTCGTCGAAACCTTCAAGGCCCGTTACAACGTGCCGACGATTGCCGGTCTGCCGCGCTTCAACGGCGGCCTGGTGGGCTACTTCGGTTATGACTGCGTGCGTTATGTGGAAAAGCGTCTGGGCAAATGCCCGAACCCGGACCCGTTGGGCGTGCCGGACATTCTGCTGATGGTGTCCGACGCGGTGGTGGTGTTCGATAACCTCGCCGGCAAGATGCATGCAATCGTCCTGGCCGATCCGGCCCAGGAAGACGCCTTCGAGCAAGGCCGCACGCGCCTGGAAGAGTTGCTGGAAAAACTCCGCCAGCCAATTACCCCGCGCCGTGGCCTGGACTTCAGCAAGCAGCAGTCAGCCGATCCGGTGTTCCGTTCCAGTTTCACCCAGAACGATTACGAAAAAGCCGTCGACACCATCAAGGAATACATCCTGGCCGGTGACTGCATGCAGGTCGTGCCGTCCCAGCGCATGTCGATCGACTTCAAGGCAGCCCCCATCGATCTTTACCGAGCGCTGCGCTGCTTCAACCCGACGCCTTACATGTACTTCTTCAACTTCGGCGACTTCCACGTTGTCGGCAGTTCGCCAGAAGTGCTGGTGCGGGTCGAAGACAATCTGATCACCGTGCGCCCGATCGCCGGCACCCGTCCACGCGGGGCCAACGAAGAGGCCGATGTGGCACTGGAAAAGGACCTGCTGTCGGACGACAAGGAAATTGCCGAGCACCTGATGCTGATCGACCTCGGTCGTAACGACACGGGTCGCGTATCGGAAATCGGGTCGGTGAAACTCACCGAGAAAATGGTCATTGAGCGTTACTCCAACGTGATGCACATCGTGTCCAACGTCACCGGCCAATTGAAGGCCGGCCTGACGGCCATGGACGCACTGCGGGCGATTCTGCCGGCGGGCACCTTGTCTGGCGCACCGAAGATTCGTGCGATGGAAATCATCGACGAATTGGAACCGGTCAAGCGCGGTGTCTACGGCGGCGCCGTCGGCTACTTCGCCTGGAACGGCAACATGGACACCGCCATTGCGATCCGTACGGCGGTGATCAAGAACGGCGAGCTGCATGTGCAGGCCGGTGGCGGCATCGTTGCCGACTCGGTGCCAGCGTTGGAATGGGAAGAAACCCTGAACAAACGACGCGCGATGTTCCGTGCAGTGGCCCTGGCGGAACAAACCCCGGACGCCTGAATTCGCCACTAACAATGTGGGAGCGAGCCTGCTCGCGAAGGAGCCGGCACAGCCAACTTTGATTTAGCCTGATCCACCGCTATCGCGAGCAGGCTCGCTCCCACAATGGCTTCACCAGCATAAAAAAAACGCGGCGCCCGTAAAGGCGCCGCGTTTTTTATGTTGGCTGTTTGCTTGATCAGAAGTCCAGCGCAACCCCAACGGAAATCCCTTGCTGGGTAAAGTCATCATCCTTGCGCAACGTATACCCGCCACGCAGCGCAAGATCGGCCGTCAACTTGTGGCTGATCCCCAGGCTCACGCGGTTCAAGTGGCTCTGCGGTGTATAGCCAGCAAGCGTGAAATCGAGTGACGGCAAGCTATTGAGGGCGATGTTCACCTTCTGTACGTCATCTTCATACTCACGCTCGTAGGCATATTCGCCAAACACCTGGGTCTGCGAGGTGATCTGATACTTACCCTGAAGCCCGGCACCGAGACGTTTCGAATCGCGTTTCTGATCATCAAAGGTCAGCGCCGTGGAGCGACTGGTATTTTCCGAATAACCGTCGACTTCCACTTTGGCGTAATCGGCACTGATGAACGGCGACAGGTGCCATTCACTGCCCGGCTGCGCAATGTCATAGCCCAGGCGTGTGCTGAATGCCCAGAGATAGCCATCGGTGTCGCCTTTCTCCGCACCCTCACCCGCGCCTAGATCAAATTTGCGTTTGAGATTGTCGTAATCCAGCTTGCCGCCGGTCAATGCGGCATCGGCCCACCACCGGTTCTGCTGGAATTGGGCGAATGCCGTGGCCAGGTAGCTGTTGAGCTTGTAGTCCGAATCGTTATTGCCTGCCTCCAGATTCTGACGATAGAAGCCTGCCGCCACACCTACTCGCCAGGCTTCATTGAGGCGATAGCTGCCGCCAATGTTCAAGCTGTAGCCGTTGCCATCGGCATCGGCGCCGCTGCTTTGATGGTCCACATCGAGGTGCTGGCCGCCCCCGGCCACAATGGCCCGCCATTGGCCGACCGCCTGCCAGCTTTCCCAGTCGGATTGCCATTGGCTGCGCAGTTCATCCTGATGCGCGCGTAGCGTGGCGTGGGCCATTTCCGGCAGCAGCGTCAGTTCCCAGGGTGCAGCGAGTAAGGAATAGGCGTAGTCGGACACCAGCTTTTGCCCGGCTTCGGTCGGATGAACCCCGTCGTTATAAACCAGCTTGCTGGGGTCGGGGGTGGCGCTGTTGATGCCAAAGGCGGCGTTTTCGGTGCAGCCGTCGCCGCTGAAGCAAGTCGCGGTCAGGTTCTGCCCGGTGGCAAAACCGAATCGCGCGGGATCGGCGAAGGTTTCCTGCAGCAACAGTGGAATGTTCAGCGGGATGATTTCGGCATCGATGCCCGCCAGTCGAGTGACCAGTTGCCGGTTGAAGGCCGCGCTCAGTTGCGAGGTCGGTCCCTGCAGAGGGCTGCCATTGATGGCAGGGGTCAAGCCCAGGTCAGGCAACAGCCAGACCATGATGTAGCGGGCGCCGGCTGTTTGCAGAACCTGAACGCTGTTGGCCAGTCGGTCCGCCGCGGCATTCGCCTGGGCGCCACTTTGCACACGTCCCTGAAGAAAGTCGTTACCGCCGCCGGAGAGGTAATACAGCGCGTTCGGATCGGCGCGGAAGTTGTTGGTCGGCAAATAGCCCGCTCGTGCACGTTCGCCGGTGGCGGATAACGTGGTGATTGAATCGAGGATCTGGTCGGTGCGGTAGCCGCCGACGGCCCAGTTGTTACCGTCTGGCAGGCCCTGGACGGCGCGTGCGGCTGAAGTCGAAGCGGCAGTCTGGTCCGCTGAGAAGCCAAGCCTGCCCCCGAGCAACTGGGTTGAGTTGGCGGAATAGACTTCGCCACTGCCGTCCTGATAAGTCGGCCCTACCCGGTTGGTGAAGCGCAGAGTCGAACCGGGAGGGCCGCCCGCGTCGGTAAACTGCCCCGCATCGTTGAGGCTGTCACCGAAGACGATGAAGTTGGAGTAAGGATTGGGCGCCGCAATCGCCTGAGCGTAAGCCAAGGCGAGCAAGCAACCGGCAAGCGGTGCAAACAGCGTCTGTCTGATCATGAGCAAGTCCGTTTGTTTCTTGTTTTAGTGGGGTAAACGACAGTGCCAAAAAACTATAGAGCCTCATGCCATTCGGCGCGAACTTGCCGAATGTTTCACTTGCTTCGATCGCCCCATATTGCACGCTCTGCCCAGCTAAGTTACTGTGCCAAGACGTATAAATGAGACCTTCCCCGTGTTGATCGTCAGCAAACTCCTGGATCAAGTCATCAAGGCACACGCCCGCTGGCGTTGGCGCGCCTGAATCCTTCTGCCGGCCCGACCGGATCTTTACCGCTTTGCCTTCTTTACCCGTCAGACACACCGCTTTGCTGCGCGAATCCAGCGTCCGCCAAAGTGCAGGACGCTGCGGGTAAATCATTCGAAGGCTGAATCAAGTCAGTGAATTCAAGAGGTTCTTAACGCCATGTTGCTGATGATCGATAACTACGACTCTTTTACCTACAACGTTGTGCAATACCTTGGTGAGCTGGGCTCCCAGGTCAAAGTCGTGCGCAACGATGAACTTACCGTCGCCGAAATCGAAGCCCTCAATCCTGAGCGCATCGTCGTTTCTCCCGGTCCTTGCACTCCAACTGAAGCCGGCGTCTCGATTGATGTGATCAAGCATTTCGCCGGCAAACTGCCGATCCTCGGTGTCTGCCTGGGCCATCAGTCCATCGGCCAGGCCTTTGGTGGCGATGTGGTTCGCGCGCGCCAGGTCATGCACGGCAAGACCAGCCCGGTGTTCCATGAAGACAAAGGTGTCTTCGAAGGCCTGAGCATGCCGCTGACGGTTACCCGCTATCATTCATTGATCGTCAAGCGCGAAACCCTGCCTGATTGCCTCGAGCTGACCGCCTGGACCCAACTGGAAGATGGTTCGGTCGACGAGATCATGGGCCTGCGCCACAAGACCCTGAACATCGAAGGCGTGCAGTTCCACCCTGAGTCGATTCTTACCGAACAGGGACACGAGTTGTTCGCTAACTTCCTCAAACAAACCGGCGGCACGCGCTAAGGACCTTTCATGAACATCAAGACAGCCCTGGGCCGTATCGTCGAACAGCTCGACCTCAGCACCGATGAAATGCGCGACGTGATGCGCGAAATCATGACCGGGCAATGCACGGACGCGCAGATCGGCGCGTTCATGATGGCCATGCGCATGAAGAGCGAAAGCATCGACGAAATCGTCGGCGCGGTGTCGGTCATGCGTGAACTGGCAGACACGGTCGAACTCAAGACCCTCGACGGCGTGGTCGATGTGGTCGGTACTGGCGGTGACGGTGCCAACATCTTCAACGTGTCGACTGCGTCATCCTTTGTGGTCGCGGCGGCCGGTTGCACGGTGGCCAAGCACGGCAACCGCGCGGTCTCGGGTAAAAGCGGCAGTGCCGATTTGCTGGAGGCAGCCGGCATCTACCTGAACCTGACCCCGGTCCAGGTGGCGCGCTGCATCGATAACGTCGGCATCGGCTTCATGTTTGCCCAGACTCATCACAGTGCCATGAAATATGCCGCCGGCCCGCGCAAGGAGCTTGGCTTGCGCACTCTGTTCAACATGCTTGGCCCGCTTACGAATCCGGCCGGTGTGAAACATCAGGTAGTGGGTGTATTCACCCAGGCGTTGTGCCGGCCGCTTGCTGAAGTGTTGCAGCGTTTGGGCAGCAAACACGTGCTGGTGGTGCATTCGAAGGATGGTCTGGACGAATTCAGCCTGGCAGCACCGACCTTTGTCGCGGAACTGAAAAACGATCAGATCACTGAATATTGGGTCGAACCGGAAGACCTGGGCATGAAAAGCCAGAGCCTGCATGGCCTGGCGGTGGAAAGCCCGGCGGCCTCCCTGGAGCTGATTCGCGACGCCCTGGGCAAGCGAAAGACCGAAAACGGTCAGAAAGCTGCCGAGATGATCATGCTCAATGCTGGTGCCGCGCTGTACGCGGCTGACCATGCCAGCAGCCTGAAAGAAGGCGTTGCCTTGGCGCACGATGCGCTGCACACCGGCCTTGCTCGGGAAAAACTCGAGGAACTGGGTGCGTTTACCGCGGTATTCAAAGTGGAGAATGAGGGATGAGTGTACCGACGGTTTTGGAAAACATTCTGGCGCGCAAAGCCGAGGAAGTTGTCGAGCGTAGCGCTCGCGTCAGCCTCGCCGAGCTGGAAAGTCTGGCCAAGGCGGCCGATGCACCCCGTGGTTTTGCCAAGGCTTTGCTGGCTCAGGCCAAGCTGAAAGAGCCTGCAGTCATTGCTGAAATCAAGAAGGCTTCGCCGAGCAAAGGCGTGATCCGCGAGAACTTCGTTCCTGCCGATATTGCCAAGAGCTACGAGAAGGGCGGCGCGACCTGTCTGTCGGTGCTTACCGATATTGATTATTTCCAGGGCGCTGACCTGTACCTGCAGCAGGCCCGCGCGGCGTGCACACTGCCGGTCATTCGCAAGGACTTCATGATCGATCCGTACCAGATCGTCGAAGCTCGTGCCCTTGGCGCCGACTGCGTGCTGTTGATCGTCTCCGCGCTGGACGACGTGAAAATGGCCGAGCTGGCGGCCGTGGCCAAAAGCGTCAACCTTGATGTGCTGGTGGAAGTCCACGATGGCGATGAGCTGGAGCGGGCCTTGAAAACCCTCGACACGCCGCTGGTCGGCATCAACAACCGCAACCTGCACACCTTCGAGGTTAGCCTGGAAACTACCCTCGACCTGTTGCCGCGTATCCCGCGAGATCGTCTGGTGATCACTGAAAGCGGCATCCTCAATCGCGCCGATGTCGAGTTGATGGAAATCAGCGATGTCTACGCGTTCCTGGTTGGCGAGGCGTTCATGCGCGCCGAAAATCCGGGCACTGAACTGCAACGACTGTTCTTCCCTGAGCGCGGCATTCCTGTCAGCGGTTCGACTCTCGACTGAAAAGCATCGCGAGCAAGCTTGCTCCTACAGGGTTTGAGGGTAACCACAATCAACTGTGGGAGCGAGCCTGCTCGCGATAGCGGCATAAGAAACACCACAGACTTTTTGTCTTACGGAGTACCTTGTGACCTCACCTGTTTCTCTGACCATCGAAGGCGGCCTTCAGGCCGAGCAGGATCTGCTGGCCTCGGTCTGTGCTGGCGACGCGGAATTTGGGCTGCTGTTCTGGCAGCCCAGCGACCAGGCATTGGTAATGCCGCGCCGCTTGAATCGCTTGCCAGGTTTCGAACACGCCTGCGAAGTCTCCGCCGCTGCAGGCTGGCCGGTGCTGTTGCGCGATACCGGTGGTGAACCCGTTCCGCAATCAGCGACAACCCTCAACATCGCTCTGGTTTACGCGCCACCGCGTAGCGAAGGGGATCTGAACCGTATCGAGACCGGCTACCGGCGTCTATGTGATCCGATCTGCCAGTTGCTGGATGAGCTGGGGGGCACTTCGTCCCTGGGCGAAATCGACGGTGCCTTCTGTGATGGCCGCTTCAACGTCAATCTGGATGGGCGCAAGATGGTTGGTACTGCCCAGCGCTGGCGCCAGAGCCAAGGTGGTCAGCGTCCAGTAGGGCTGGTTCATGGTGCGATGTTGCTGGATAACGAGCGCGAATCGATGGTCGCGGCGGTCAATCGCTTTAATGAGGCCTGCGGTCTGGAGCAACGGGTGCGGGCAGAAAGCCACATCGCCTTGCATGAGAAGTTCACCGCGCCGGATGCGCTGGAACGTCTTGATGAACTCTACCGTCGAATGCTTGGGCACATGTTCAACGGCTAGATTTACGTGCTCAGCGCGTACCGAAGACCACCATGGTCTTGCCTTTGACATCCACCAGGTTGCGCTCCTCCAGATCCTTGAGCACACGTCCGACCATCTCCCGGGAGCAGCCAACGATCCGTCCGATTTCCTGACGGGTCACCTTGATCTGCATGCCATCGGGATGGGTCATGGCATCTGGCTGCTTGCACAGTTCAAGCAGGCAGCGGGCGACGCGACCGGTGACGTCGAAAAACGCCAGGTCACCGACCTTGCGGGTGGTGTTGCGCAGGCGTTGTGCGATCTGTCCGCTTAGTACGTAAAGAATGTCCGGATCCTGCTGAGACAATTCGCGGAATTTCGCGTAGCTGATTTCTGCCACTTCGCATTCGACCTTGGCCCGCACCCAGGCACTGCGTTCCTGTTCGTGGCCGGCCTGCTCAAACAGACCCAACTCACCGAAAAAATCCCCGGCGTTCAGGTAGGCGATGATCATTTCCCGACCGTCGTCGTCTTCGATCAGGATGGTGACCGAACCCTTGATGATGAAGAACAGCGTCTCCGAGCGGTCACCGGCGCAAATGATGTTGCTCTTGGCCTGATAGCGACGGCGCTGGCAATGCATCAACAGCTTGTCGAGGTTTTTCATCTTGAGGGTGGGGGCAATAGCAACCATGGTTGTATCCCGAAAAGACTGCACGGTGTGTTGGGTTTTTATGAATTGCGGACATTGCGGCTCAGCTGGCCAAGCGCCAGCGAATTGGCGCCAGCTTACCAGACACTTCTTGCAATATTCGAGATTTTACCTACAGCGCTGATGGTTATGTCCTAGGACGCCAATCACTGTCAACCAAGGGGCCTGTGCTAAGCTGGCGACCCTTTTTTAGACAGTGGAGTCTTGGCGATGAAGGCACGCATCCAATGGGCTGGCGAAGCCATGTTCCTCGGCGAATCCGGCAGCGGTCATGTCGTGGTCATGGACGGTCCGCCCGATGCCGGCGGCCGTAACCTGGGTGTCCGGCCGATGGAAATGCTCCTGCTGGGTGTCGGCGGTTGCAGCAATTTCGATGTGGTTAGCATCCTCAAGAAGTCCCGTCAGGCGGTCGAGAGCTGCGAGGCGTTCCTTGAAGCTGAGCGTGCGACTGAAGATCCGAAGGTTTTCACCAAGATCCACATGCATTTTGTGGTCAAGGGGCGTGGCCTGAAGGAAGCGCAGGTCAAGCGCGCTATCGAACTGTCCGCTGAAAAATATTGCTCGGCTTCGATCATGCTCGGTGCGGCAGGTGTAGAGATCACCCACGACTACGAGATCATCGAGCTGGGTTGAATCGAGATCAAAAAAGGCGACTGCCTCAGGGCCGTCGCCTTTTTTGTTTCCGGTGCAGCCGGTCAGATCCGATAAGTACTCTTGGTCATGACCTTGGCCATCAAGCTCATCCCGAACTTTACCGGTGCCGGAAAGCGAAAGCCGCCAGCCTCCAGTGCGCTTTCGGCATGCTGTTCTTCATCGATGCGCATCTGCTCGAGAATCGCCCGGGATTTTTCATCCTCGGCCGGCAGTTGCTCCAGGTGTTCATTCAAGTGCTTGCACACCTGATCTTCTGTCGCTGCGACAAAACCCAGGCTGACTTTGTCGCTGATCAGGCCTGCAACAGCGCCTATCCCGAACGACATGCCATAAAACAGCGGATTGAGAATGCTGGTGTGGCTACCCAATTGATGGATGCGTTGCTCACACCACGCCAGATGGTCGACTTCTTCTTCGGCGGCGTGCTCCATCGCGATGCGCACTTGCGGCAGCTTGGCAGTCAGGGCCTGCCCTTGGTACAGCGCCTGGGCGCAGACTTCACCGGTATGGTTGATGCGCATCAGCCCGGCAACGTGGCGAGTGTCTTCATCGCTCAATTTCGCATCGGGCTGTACAATGGCCGGCGACGGACGGTAGGGCTGGCCGCTGAAGGGCAGCAGGGTCCGCATCGCGGCATCGGCTTGCAGCAGAAGGCGATCAATTGGCGAGTAGTGACGTTGGGTAGTCATGCTGACCTCCGGAGGAATCTCGGCGGCCAGTTTAACCCAATCGGCCGGGGAAGGTTTGCGTTGGGTCATTTCGACGCAGGCTCGCCTTGTAGGACCCAGGCTTGCCGGCGATGGCGATCTCAATGACGTCATCGCCGGCAAGCCTGGCTCCTACGGGAGTGTGTATTGAATCAGCCCGGCGGCCAGTGCATCTGACGCTGTCCCAGTACATGCATATGAATGTGATAGACAGTCTGCCCACCTTCTTCATTGCAGTTCATGACAACTCGGAAACCTTTTTCGCAACCCAGTTCCAGGGCCAGGCGCTGGGCGGTGAACAGGATGTGTCCAGCCAGGGCCTTGTCGTCCTCGGTCAGGTCGTTCAGGGTACGTACCGGCTTCTTCGGGACCACCAGGAAGTGCACCGGTGCCTGCGGGGCGATATCGTGGAAGGCCAGTACCTGGTCGTCCTCGTAAATGATCTTCGCCGGGATTTCCCGGTTGATGATCTTGGTGAACAGAGTATCCACAGCTGTTTTCTCCGTTGTTTGGGCTGGCCCGAGTGTACCCATGCCGGGTGTACCCGCCCAGTGTTTTACCTTCAGCGCGGGCAGTGAGCCTTGATGACCATGCCGGTGATCGTCCTGATCAGCCAGCGCGAGCCGAACCGGGGCAGGGTGGCGAACCAGCGGTTGCGTCGCCCCGGAATAATGATTGCGCGATTTTTCTCCAGGGCTCGCACGGTATAGAGCGCGACTTCCTCCGGACTCATCAGCATTTTACTGTTGGACAGTTTGTCGTCGTTCAGTTGCGCGGTGCGGAAAAACGCCGTGCGAGTCGGGCCGGGGCAGAGCACCGAGACCTGGACCGCGCATTTTTTCAGCTCGACGCGCAGGGCTTCGGAAAAGTGCAGTACATAGGCCTTGCTCGCGTAGTAAGTGCTCATCCACGGCCCGGGCTGGAACGCCGCGACCGAAGCGACGTTCAGAATTTGACCGCCACCCTGTAACGCCATGCTGTTACCGATGGCATGGCACAGGCGAGTGAGTGCCAGAATGTTCACTTCAATCAAATCCTGTTCGGTCATCCAGTCTTGAGCCAGGAACGGGCCGCAAGTGCCAATGCCGGCGCAGTTGACCAGCAGGTCGATTTGCCGGTCACCTTCCTCCAGTTCCAGCAGGAAGCCCGACAGGCGCAGTGGCTCGCCCAGATCGCAGGCACGGAACAACACTTCCACGCCAAAACGTTGGGTCAGTTCAATCGCAATGCTTTCCAGCTGATCACGCTGTCGAGCCACCAGAATCAGGCTGCGGCCGCGCCGGGCCAGCGCTTCAGCCATCGCCAGGCCGATGCCGCTGGAAGCGCCAGTGATCAGAGCGTAACGGGTCATGCCATTCTCCATCGCAACAGCTCCGCGCCGCGACGCAGGTGTCACGGGCGGGGAGCGCTGTTCATTCTTTCGCAGAGTCTACAGGGGGCGGGGCTTCTTCGGCTGCCTCGGCTGGCGAATTTGCTTGCGGTTCGACTTCGACATCGATTTCGTCAGTGGTCATCGAGCCGCTTTGGTAGCTGCTTTCGAGGGTGTCTTCATACTCTTGCTGGATTGCCGAGATTCCACCCACCATTGCACCGACGGTAAATAACCCGATAAACACAATCCACAACGCGCACAAAACCTTGACCGCCGTGCTGTTGGGCGGGGGAGGCGGGCCATAGCGGTTCGCGCCGATGTTGCCTGGCATGACCATGATCACCAGCGGGAAGAAACTGCCTACGAACGGAACCAGGTTCAGGAGCCAGAGCCAGCCCGACCAGCCTATATCGTGCAAACGCTGAATGGTGAACAGAACACTGATCACCACGAACGCCAAGAACAGGAAGAAGGCGAAGATGCCGCCGATGATCAGTCCGGTGGTGGAGTCGCCACTGACCAGGCCCAGGCCGATTAGCGCAAACACGCCGACAACGGGAAGGGTCACCAGGCTCAGCACCATCGTCCACGCCAGAAAACGCAGGCGCCCGATGCGACCTTCGACGCCGAAGGGTTTGAGTACGGCGAACTCCGGCAGTCTTTCGCCGAGGCTTGCCTGGGGTGGCGAATACGGGGACTGGGGCGGCGCTGCAGAGACAGGATCGTGAACATCGGCCAAGTCTGGCTCGATCGTAGGTTGCGCCTCGATCCGGGCATCGACACCGGTGTTCCTCAGGGCTTGAAGATAGGCCTGTGCATCAGCTTGTGACAGGTTGCTCTTTAATGCTATCGGTCGACCATTGAACAGGCGCTCGATAGAGCTGACGTCGCTCTTGTACAGCGCAGCGAGATTGAGTTTAGCCGTGTTGATATCAACCCCCGGCAACAAAGTGCCGTCAAACACGATCTTGTAATGGTTTTCGTTCATTGCCCAGGCGTCCTTGTCGCAAGTCATCGATACGAATGGCCAGCCGCTGCTTGAGTGGTTGCTCAGCGCGGCCAGTGTTGGCGCAGTTGCTCTGCTTGCTCCTGTGCCTTGCGGTACTCGGCGTCGAGACGTGCGATCAATTGTTCGACGCTTGGCAAGTCATCGATTTCACCGACGCCCTGGCCCGCGGACCACACAGTTTTCCAGGCTTTGGCTTCATCGCTGATGGGTTTGAGTTTGGAGCCGAAATTGACCTCTCCCTTGTTTTGCAGCGCTGCCGTGTCGAATCCGGCGGCCTCCAGGCTTTGGCGCATGAAGCTTGCCGGTACCCCCGACACTGCTGGAGTATGGATGATATCGGCGGCTCTGGACGTCAGCAGCATCTCTTTGTAGGCGTCAGGCGCGTGACTTTCAGTGGTACCGATAAATCGTGTGCCGAAGTAGGCCAGGTCCGCACCGAGCAATTGTGCTGCGAGAATTTCGTGGCCGTGGTTCAGGCACCCGGCCAGCAGTAGCGTCTTGTCGAAAAACTCGCGGATTTCGGCGATCAGCGAGAACGGGCTCCAGGTGCCAGCATGTCCGCCGGCACCCGCTGCGACGGCAATCAGCCCGTCCACACCCGCCTCGGCGGCTTTCTCGGCATGACGACGGGTCGTCACATCATGGAAAACCAGGCCGCCATAGCCGTGGACCGCATCGACTACTTCCTTAACGGCGCCCAGGCTGGTGATCACGATCGGCACTTCGTGTTCGATGCAGATATCCAGGTCCGCCTGCAAGCGCGGATTGCTGTTGTGCACAATCAGGTTCACCGCGTAGGGCGCAGGGTTTTCCAGAGTCGCCAGCTGCGCCTCGATTTCCTCCAGCCAAGCCTTGAAACCACTGCTCTCGCGTTGATTCAGCGCTGGAAAACTGCCCACTACGCCGTTGCGACAGCAGGCAAGCACCAGTTGCGGGTTGGAAATCAGGAACATCGGCGCGGCCACTACGGGCAAGCGCAAGCGTTGTTCAAGCAGAGCGGGCAGCGACATTTGAAGTACCCCGGTGAGTGATAACTATTGGATTTAGAACGGCCGAACGACGACCAGAATTACGATCGCCAGCAATATCAGAACCGGCACTTCATTGAACCAGCGATAAAAGACATGGCTGCGGGTATTTTCGCCACGGGCAAAGCGCTTTACCTGCGCGCCGCACATATGGTGGTAGCCGATCAGCAACACGACCAAGGTCAGTTTGGCGTGTATCCAGCCACCCTGGCTGAAGATGCCTGGATTGAGGTAGATGAGCCAGCCACCGAAGATCAGCGTGGCGATCATCGCCGGTCCCATTATGCCCCGGTACAGCTTGCGCTCCATGATGCTGAAGCGCTCCTTGCTGACGGTGTCTTCGCTTTGGGCGTGGTAGACGAACAGGCGCGGCAGGTAGAACAGGCCGGCAAACCAGCAGACGACACTGATGATGTGGAAAGCTTTGAGCCACAGATAAAGCATTTTTGGTTATTCCCAGGTTCACGGTAGTCCGGATAGTAGAGGCTTGCGGTCCCGCACGTCACCTTGCCGGTTGTCGCAGGACGATACGGGCCCTATTATCGACGGCTTTCCAGTGGGTTCGTTGAGGGCAGGTTTATGGTCAAGGTCGGTATCGTCGGCGGCACGGGTTACACCGGTGTCGAACTGTTGCGTCTGTTGGCACAACATCCGCAAGCTGAAGTGGTGGTGATCACTTCCCGATCCGAGGCCGGCCTGGCCGTGGCCGACATGTACCCGAACCTGCGAGGCCACTACGACGGTTTGGCGTTCAGTGTCCCGGACATCAAGACCCTGGGCGCTTGCGACGTGGTGTTCTTTGCCACCCCTCACGGCGTAGCGCATGCCCTGGCGGGTGAATTGCTGGCAGCCGGCACCAAGGTCATCGACCTGTCTGCGGACTTCCGTCTGCAAGACGCTGATGAGTGGGCGAAATGGTACGGCCAGCCACACGGTGCTCCTGAACTGTTGGATGAAGCGGTCTATGGCCTGCCGGAAGTCAATCGCGAGCAGATCAAGAAGGCGCGCCTGATCGCTGTGCCGGGTTGCTACCCGACCGCTACGCAGTTGGGTTTCCTGCCATTGCTCGAAGCGGGCCTGGCCGATGCTTCGCGCCTGATCGCCGACTGCAAGTCCGGCGTCAGCGGTGCCGGTCGTGGTGCTGCTGTGGGTTCGCTGTACTCCGAGACATCGGAAAGCATGAAGGCTTACGCAGTCAAAGGGCATCGCCACCTGCCGGAAATTCGCCAGGGTTTGCGTCGTGCGGCGGGCAAGGACGTTGGCCTGACCTTCGTGCCGCACCTGACCCCGATGATCCGTGGCATCCACTCCACGCTCTACGCGACCGTCGTGGATCGCTCGGTGGACCTGCAGGCGCTGTTTGAAAAACGTTATGCGAACGAGCCGTTCGTCGATGTCATGCCTGCCGGCAGCCATCCGGAAACCCGCAGCGTGCGAGGCGCCAACGTGTGCCGTATTGCCGTGCACCGCCCTCAGGACGGCGATCTGGTGGTCGTGCTGTCGGTGATCGACAACCTGGTCAAAGGCGCGTCGGGTCAGGCCGTGCAGAACATGAACATCCTGTTCGGGCTGGACGAACGTCTGGGCTTGTCCCACGCGGGCATGTTGCCGTAAGGCTATATTGCACTCAGCAAAAGGCCCGTTGAACGGGCCTTTTTGCATTTCCGGCCGAGCGACTGGGTTGCTTGATATACCATAACAATAGTTGACCGCTTTTCTAGGAGAAGCGGATAATGCGCGTCATCACGCAATATGACGGCTTAACGCCGGGAGATAGTCAGCATGAGCGTCGAATCCTTCACCCCCACGGCTTTGCAATTCACCCACGGTGCCGCGCACAAGGTGAAGAGCCTGGTCGATGAAGAGGGGAATGATCGCTTGAAGCTGCGCGTATTCGTTACGGGCGGCGGTTGTTCAGGTTTTCAGTACGGCTTCACTTTTGATGAGGAAGTGGCCGATGACGACACCATCGTTGAGCGCGAAGGTGTGAGTCTGGTTGTCGATCCGATGAGCTTCCAGTACCTGGCAGGAGCCGAGGTGGATTATCAGGAAGGTCTGGAAGGCTCGCGTTTCGTCATCAAGAACCCGAACGCTACCACCACCTGTGGCTGTGGCTCTTCGTTCTCGATCTGATCAGCGCATCTGAATCATCAAAACGCCGCATGGCCTCAGGGCCCTGCGGCGTTTTGCTGTCCGGCATTTAACTATGCAGGGTAGATGGCGCCAAGTACGCGCAGCCCACGGGCACCGGTGACGCTCGGGCGATTGGCCGCGATACCTTCCAGGCAGCAGTGAGCCAACCAGGCGAAAGCCATGGCTTCGACCCAGTCAGGGTCTACGCCGTGAGTGGCGGTGCTGCTGACGGTCGCATCTGGTAGCAGGCTGGCCAGGCGCTTCATGAGTGCAGCATTGTGCGCGCCCCCACCGCAGACCAGCAGCTCCTGAGTATCGGCCTGGGCACTGCGCAGCGATTCGACGATGGTCAATGCCGTCAGTTCCAGCAGCGTTGCCTGGACGTCCTCGGCCGCGAAGGCTGGCAGCGCTGCCAGATGCCGGGTCAGCCATGGCAGGTTGAAGACTTCGCGGCCGGTACTCTTCGGACCCTTTGTTACAAAGAAGGGGTCGCTGAGCAGTGCCTTCAACAGTACTGGTTCGACTTTGCCGCTGGCAGCCCATTGGCCATCACGGTCAAAGTTGTCCCCGCGCCGTTGCTGAATCCAGGCGTCCAGCAACACGTTTCCCGGGCCGCAGTCGAAACCTGCGACAGGCTTGCCGGGTTCAATCAGGCTGAGGTTGCTGAAACCACCCACGTTCAGCACGGCGCGGTTGCCAGGCTGCTCTTCAAAAAGTGCTTCGTGAAAGGCTGGAACCAGCGGTGCGCCTTGCCCGCCAGCGGCAACGTCGCGGCTGCGGAAATCACTGACCACCGTGATGCCGGTCAGCTCGGTCAGCAGGGCCGGATTACCGATTTGCACCGTGAAGCCGCGTGCGGGTTCATGGCGAATGGTCTGGCCGTGACTGCCAATCGCGCGAATGTCGTCAGGCTTGAGGTGCTGCTGGGCAAGGAGGGCGTTAACACCCTGCGCTGCCAGTTTCACCCAGTTCTGTTGGGCAATGGCGGAGCGGGCGATCTCGTCCGGACCGCTGGCGCACAAGCCAAGCAGCTCGGCGCGCAGTGAGTCGGGCATCGGGATGTAGTGGGTGGCAATCAGCCTGATCGCCGGGGCTTGCTCGATCAGCGCTATGTCCAGGCCATCAAGGCTGGTCCCGGACATCACACCTATATAGAGCGCCATGGCCTAGCGCTTGGCCGAAGCTAGCTGGGTGGCTCTTTCCTGGTCCATGCGGGCCATCAGTGGTTGGCTCTGCGCCAGGAAGCGTGCGCGTTCAGCTTTGGAAATCGGGTCGGCCATCGCTACTTTCTGGCCCAGCGGATCGACGTGTACGCCATTGACCTGGAATTCGTAATGCAAATGCGGGCCAGTGGAAAGGCCGGTAGTACCGATGTAGCCGATGACCTGGCCTTGCTTGACTGTTCCTCCGGTCTTGACGCCTTTGGCGAAGCCTTGCATGTGGCCGTACAGCGTGCGGTAGGTATTGCCGTGCTGCAGAATGACCGTGTTGCCGTAACCGCCGCGGCGACCTGCCAGCAGTACTTTACCATCACCAGCCGCCTTGATTGGCGTACCACGCGGTGCCGCGTAGTCCACGCCTTTGTGGGCGCGGATCTTATTCAGGATCGGGTGTTTGCGGCCCATGGAGAATTTCGAGCTGATGCGGGCGAAATCCACCGGGGTGCGGATGAATGCCTTGCGCATGCTGTTGCCATCAGCCGTGTAATAGCTGCTGTTGCCTTGCTTGTCGGTATAGCGCACGGCGGTGTAGGTCTTGCCGCGGTTGGTGAAGCGTGCGGACAGGATCGGACCGTTGCCGACCGCTTTGCCGTTGACCACTTTCTGTTCATAGATCACGTCGAACTGGTCGCCCTGGCGAATATCCTGGGCAAAGTCGACGTCGTAGCCAAACACGCTGGCCATGTCCATGGTCAGGCTATGCGACAGGCCTGCACGCGCAGCGGACTGTGACAACGAGCTGTTGATCACGCCATGTACGTAGGCGGAACGCACGGTGGGCTTGGCGGTCGTGCGGTTGAAGCTGTAACCCTTGTCGTTCTTGGTCAGGGTGATGGTTTCGAGGTCGCTGACCTTGCTATGCAGGCTGGTCAGCTGGCCGTCCGGACCCAGTTCGAATTCGAGTTTCTGCCCATGCTTGAGCTGACTGAACTGCTTGGCCTGTTTGTCGCTGGCCAGCAAGTCATGCACTGAAGTGGCTGGAAGGCCGACTTTTGCGAACAGCGTGGAGAGCGTATCGCCTTTGCTGACGATCACTTCCCTGTGACTTGGCGCCTTCTTTTCTTCTGCAACCGGTGCAGGTACCGCTGCAGGAGCGGGAGCCGCTTGAGCAGTTTCCTGCGGCTCCTGGGGGCTGTCTTCGATCTGTGCAAAAGGAGACTCGACCGGCTCATTTGTGGCTTGGA
>NZ_CP051487.1:242500-837500 GCF_012647205.1 Pseudomonas umsongensis | reverse complement strand
TCTGTACCAGGTTTTCCTTTTGCAGCAGGTCGAGTGCTGCCAGGCCCGCTGCGCACGCCACCGGGTGCGCGGAATAGGTATAGCCGTGGGGGAATTCCACCGCGTATTCAGGCGTCGGCTGATTCATGAAGGTCTGGTAGATCTCGGAGCTGGCAATCACCGCGCCCATCGGGATCGCACCGTTGGTGACTTGCTTGGCGATGCACATCAAGTCTGGGGTAACGCCAAAGGTGTCGGCACCGAACATGTTGCCGGTACGGCCGAAACCGGTGATCACTTCGTCAAACACCAGCAGGATGCTGTGCTGATCGCAGATCTCGCGCAGGCGCTTGAGGTAACCCTGTGGCGGCACCAGTACGCCAGCGGAACCGGCCATGGGCTCGACGAATACCGCCGCGATGTTCGAGGCATCGTGCAGTTCGATCAGCTTGAGCAGTTCGTCAGCCAGGGCGATACCGCCCTGCTCCGGCATGCCGCGGGAGAACGCATTGCTGGCCAGCAAGGTGTGCGGCAGGTGATCGACGTCCATCATCGCCTGGCCGAAGAGCTTGCGGTTGCCGTTCACGCCACCGAGGCTGGTGCCGGCGATGTTCACGCCGTGATAGCCACGGGCACGGCCGATCATCTTGGTCTTGGTCGACTGGCCTTTGAGGCGCCAGTAGGCTCGCACCATCTTCACTGCCGTGTCGGCGCACTCGGAACCCGAGTCGGTGAAGAACACGTGGTTCAGGTTGCCCGGCGTCAGGTCGGTGATCTTTTCCGCCAGCTGGAACGACAGCGGATGGCCGTACTGAAAGCCCGGCGAGTAGTCGAGGGTACCCAGTTGCTTGGCCACCGCCTCCTGGATTTCCTTGCGGGTGTGCCCGGCGCCGCAGGTCCAAAGACCAGACAGCGAGTCATAGACTTTGCGGCCCTTGTCGTCGATCAGCCAACTGCCCTCGGCGCCAACGATCAGGCGCGGGTCGCGCTGAAAGTTACGGTTGGCGGTGTACGGCATCCAGTGGGCATCGAGCTTGAGCTGGCTGGCCAGGGATGTCGGGGCGTTTTCAGGCAAGTTCATGGGTGAAACCTCGCAAGGCAATAAGCGCGTAGGGATTAAAAACCGCTGTTGCAGCTAAGTTGCCACGGGGATAAAGTCGGTGAAATCCAACTTTTGTAACCTTCAGTCAGCCCCTCACTAAACTATCGAGTAAGCGCATGAGCAGCCGTCGTCCCGATCCACTGGCACAAGTCAGCGACTTCGATATCCGTCTGCTGCGGATCTTTCGCAGCGTGGTCGAATGCGGCGGCTTCTCCGCGGCTGAAAGCGTGCTCGGCATCGGTCGATCAGCGATCAGCCAGCAAATGAGTGACCTGGAACAGCGCCTGGGTTTGCGTCTGTGCCAACGCGGGCGTGCCGGATTTTCCCTGACCGAAGAAGGTCGCGAGGTTTATCAGTCGGCGTTGCAACTATTGAGCGCACTGGAAAGTTTCCGCACCGAGGTCAACGGCCTGCACCAACATCTGCGCGGCGAGTTGACCATTGGCCTGACAGACAACCTGGTGACGCTGCCGCACATGCGCATTACCCATGCCCTGGCGCAATTGAAGGAACGCGGACCGGATGTGCAGATTCAGATCCGGATGATCGCGCCCAACGAAGTGGAGCAAGGCGTCCTCGACGGTCGACTGCACGTCGGAGTGGTGCCACAGGCAAGTGCGCTGTCCGGGCTGGAGTATCAACCGCTCTACAGCGAACGCTCGCTGCTGTATTGCGCGGTGGGCCACCCGCTGTTTTATGTCGATGACAGGCAACTGGACGATGCACGCCTCAATAGCCAGGACGCGATTGCCCCGACCTTCCGTTTGCCGGCGGACATCCAGGCTCATTATCAAGCGCTCAATTGCACCGCCAGCGCATCGGATCGTGAAGGCATGGCCTTTCTGATCCTGACCGGGCGCTATATCGGTTATCTGCCGGATCACTATGCGAGTCTTTGGGTGCAACAGGGACGCTTGCGGGCACTGAAAGCCAAGACGCGTTTTTATGACCTGAGCCTTGCCTCGGTCACGCGTAAGGGGCGCCGTCCGCACCTGGTGCTGGAAAGCTTCCTGGAGAGCCTGGCCGCGACACGCTGACAGGGGTTTTTCTTAACGGGACTTGTCTGGAACCTGTGGGTGCGCTATCAACGTCAAGGCCCGCAACCCCTCTTGATCGGAAGTGCCCATGACCTTTGAAGTCCCAGCTCACAGCGGCAAGCCCGCCAGCCGCATTCGTCAGAAAAACGAAGAGACCATCATCAAGGCCGCCGAGGACGAGTTCGCCCGTCACGGGTTCAAGGGCACCAGCATGAACACCATTGCCCTGAATGCCGGCTTGCCCAAAGCGAACCTGCATTATTACTTCACCAACAAACTCGGTTTGTATGTGGCGGTGCTGAGCAACATCATCGAGTTGTGGGACAGCACCTTCAATACCCTGACCGCGCAAGACGACCCCGCCGAAGCCCTGACCCGCTATATCCGCGCGAAGATGGAGTTTTCCCGGCGCCAGCCGCAAGCGTCCCGAATCTTCGCCATGGAGGTCATCAGTGGCGGCGAATGCCTGACCGAATATTTCAACCAGGACTATCGCACCTGGTTCCAAGGCCGTGCAGCGGTGTTCCAGGCGTGGATTGACGCTGGCAAAATGGACCCGGTCGACCCGGTACACCTGATTTTCCTGCTGTGGGGCAGCACCCAGCATTACGCCGACTTCGCCACGCAGATCTGCCGGGTCAGCGGACGCAGCAAGCTGACCAAGCAGGACATGGAAGACGCCGGCAACAATCTGATCCGTATCATTCTCAAAGGCTGCGGCCTGACACCTTCCCTCTAAGACCACTATGCCTTTTACCCTCAGCGACTTTTGCGAATACCGCGAAGAGATTCGCAAAAGCCGCTTCATCACTTTTGCCGCGCCGATCGGCAGCCCCGCCGACGCCCAGGCCTTCATCGCCCAACACAGCGATCCGAACGCTACGCACAATTGCTGGGCGTGGAAGCTCGGCGATCAATACCGCAGTACCGACGACGGCGAGCCTGGCGGCACGGCTGGCCGACCGATTCTGGCGGCCATCGAGGCACAGGATTGTGATCAGGTCGTCGTGCTGGTCATTCGCTGGTATGGCGGCATTCAACTGGGCACAGGCGGACTGGCCCGGGCCTATGGCGGCGGTGCCAACAAGTGCCTGCAAGCGGCGCCAAAGGTTGAGTTGATCAGTCGAGTGCCGGTGCGATGCGCTTGTGCGTTCAGTGAGCTAGCGTTGGTCAAGCTGCGCGTCGCGGAACTCGGCGCACTGGTGGTGCAGGAGGATTTCACGGCCAATGGCGTTGAATTGCAGTTGGCGGTGGGTGCCGGGCAGATCGCAACTTTGCAGTCTCAACTCGCTGACCTGAGTCGTGGGCGGATTGTGTTGCAGCGCTAGCAAGATCAAAAGATCGCAGCCTGCGGCAGCTTCTACAGGGAGAACGCTATCCCCTGTAGGAGCTGCCGCAGGCTGCGATCTTTTGGAGCACTGCGCTTTTTGCACTTATCGCCTAGTTGCCCACATCTGCTGTGCACCCGCCTGTGGATAACCTGAGCACATACCGCTGTAACCCTTCTCTCATGCGGCTTTGCGGGCTTTGCTCATTTTTCGTCCATTTCCTCTTTAAAACTGCTAAATACAAATGAAAACAATCAGTTAGGTTGGTTTAGCACTTTTAGAAGAAAGCCGCCCCGCGCTTATGCCCACCCTTTGAGCTTGCGCACAAATACTGTGGAACAATCTGTGGATAACCCGTTCATGGCTGGCGCGGCTACATATCGGGCATGGCTTGCGGTCATGTGCTCATTTTTTGATCAAAGGCAGATGCGCAAAACGGGAGCGGATCAACGGTGTTGCACTCAAGTGGTGCCTGCTTCGCGATCAACCCCAACACGGCAGCGAGCGCAATGCCCTGACACAAGGACTTCCAGAATATTTCCTGACCTGATGGCCAGAAAATTGCTTTATCCACAGGCATCAATTCAATCGAATCGAGCCTGTCATGCCCACCGCCGATCCAACGCCCCGTCTGCAACTGAGCAACATCAGTAAACGCTACCCCGGCTGCCTGGCCAACGATGCCATCGACCTGACTATCGCCCCCGGTGAAATCCACGCGTTGCTCGGCGAAAACGGTGCCGGCAAAAGCACCTTGATGAAAATCATCTACGGCGTCGTCCATGCCGATGCTGGCGAGATTTTCTGGCATGGCCAGCCCGTGAACCTGCGCAATCCGGCCCAGGCTCGCGAACTGGGGATCGGCATGGTGTTCCAGCACTTCTCGCTGTTCGAAACCCTGAGCGTGGCGCAGAACATCGCACTGGCCATGGCGGCGGCGGCAGGCTCGCCCAGCCAGCTTGAACGCAAGATTGATGATGTGTCACAACGCTACGGCATGTCGCTGGAGCCGCAGCGACTGGTGCACAGCCTGTCCATCGGCGAACGGCAACGGGTGGAAATTATTCGCTGCCTGATGCAGGACATCCGCTTGTTGATTCTCGACGAACCGACCTCGGTGCTGACTCCGCAGGAGGCCGAGGACTTGTTCGTGACCCTGCGTCGACTGGCCGCCGAGGGCTGCAGCATTTTGTTCATCAGCCACAAACTCGCCGAAGTGCGCGCGCTTTGCCACAGCGCTACCGTGTTGCGCGGCGGGCGAGTCGCCGGGCATTGCGTACCGGCCGACTACTCGGATCGGCAACTGGCGTGCCTGATGGTTGGCGAAGCGGCGGAGTTGATCGACGATTACACGAAGGTGGCCGGCAGCGATGTTTTTTTGAACATACAAGGTTTGTCGTGGCACAACCCGGACCCGTTCGGTTGCTCGCTCAAGGCCATCGACCTTGCCGTGCGCAGCGGTGAAATCGTCGGCATCGCCGGTGTCGCCGGCAATGGTCAGGACGAGCTGCTGGCGTTGCTCAGCGGCGAAGAACGACTGAGCCGCAATGAGGCTGCAACCATCAGCTTTGGCGGCGAACCGGTTGCGCATCTACGTGCCGATGCCCGTCGCCAACGCGGAATGGCTTTCGTTCCGGCCGAACGACTGGGGCATGGCGCCGTGCCGGATCTGAGCCTGGCGGACAACGCCCTGCTCAGCGCATTCCAGCACGGTCTGGTGAGCAAGGGGCTGATCCAGCGCAGCAAGGTCCAGGCGCTCGCGCAGGAGATCATTCGCCGCTTCGGGGTCAAGACTTCCGGCCCCCATGCACCAGCCCGCAGCCTATCTGGCGGTAACTTGCAGAAATTCATTCTGGGCCGGGAAATACTTCAACAACCGAAATTGCTGGTGGCTGCGCACCCGACCTGGGGCGTGGATGTCGGCGCGGCCGCGACCATTCACCGGGCGCTAATTGCTCTGCGCGATGCCGGCGCGGCAATCCTGGTGATTTCCGAAGACCTCGAAGAATTGTTCCAGATCAGCGACCGCCTCGGCGCCTTGTGCAGCGGCCAGTTATCACCGCTCAAGGCCACAGTCGACACTCGCCTGACCGATGTCGGTGGCTGGATGGCCGGCCAGTTCGACGCCCCTCAATTGCCCGCCTACGCCACACGCTAACGGAGTTCACATGCTGCTTTCTCTTGAACCACGTGGCCAGCAATCGAGCCTGATGCTGTGGTGCTCGCCGTTGTTGGCGGCGGCCCTGACCCTGGGCAGTGGCTCATTGCTGTTTATCGCCTTGGGCCACGATCCATTGCTGACTTTGCATACGCTGTTGGTCGCGCCGATCAGCGACCTGTACGGGCTCTCCGAGTGGCTGGTCAAAGCGTTACCAATTCTGCTCTGCGCGCTGGGCCTGGCCGTTGCCTACCAGGCGCGGATCTGGAACATCGGCGCCGAAGGCCAACTGCTGCTCGGCGCCTTGGCCGGCAGCGTGCTGGCGGTGAACTTCATCGAGGTGCAAAGCCGCTGGGCACTGTTCGTGATCCTGCTTGCCGGAACCCTGGCCGGTGCCGCGTGGGCAGGGCTGACAGCGTGGTTGCGAACTCGCTTCAACGCCAATGAAATCCTCACCAGCATCATGCTCAACTACATCGCGTTGAACCTGCTGTTGTATTGCGTCCACGGTCCGCTGAAAGATCCGCAGGGTTTCAATTTTCCGCAGTCGGCGATGTTCGGTGACGCCAGCCGCTTGCCACTGTTAATGGAAGACGGTCGAATTCACGCAGGCGTGTACTTCGCCCTGCTCGCCCTGGTGGCGGTGTGGGTGCTGTTGCACAAAAGCTTCGTCGGGTTCCAGATCAAAGTGCTTGGGCTGGACAAGCGCGCGGCTGGCTTCGCCGGCTTTCGAGAAAAACGCCTGGTCTGGCTGGTGCTGTTGGTCAGCGGTGGCCTCGCGGGCTTGGCGGGTGCATGTGAGGTGACTGGGCCGATCGGGCAATTGGTACCGCAAGTGTCCCCGGGCTACGGCTACGCAGCGATCACCGTAGCGTTTCTCGGGCGCTTGAACCCGGTTGGCATTCTCGTTTCCAGCTTGTTGATGGCGTTGCTTTACATCGGTGGCGAGAGTGCGCAAATGAGCTTGAACCTGCCGCAAGCGATCACCCAACTGTTCCAGGGGATGATGCTGTTTTTCCTGCTGGCCTGTGATGTGCTGATTCTCTACCGCCCCCGCTTGAACCTGCGCAGGAAACGCCGTGCACTCGCCACTGCCGTACAACAACAAGTAGGGGCCCTGTGATGGATATCGATCTGCTGAGTAACATTTTCTACGCCATGGTTCGCTGCGGTACACCGCTGTTGCTGGTGGCGCTGGGCGAACTGGTCTGCGAGAAAAGCGGCGTACTCAATCTGGGCCAGGAAGGGATGATGCTGTTTGGCGCGGTGATGGGGTTCATCATCGCGTTCAGCACCGGCAACCTGTGGCTCGGCGTATTGCTGGCGATGTTCGCCGGGATGCTGTTGTCATCGTTGTTCGCTCTGGTGGCGCTGGTCTTCAATGCCAACCAGGTCGCCACGGGGCTGGCCCTGACGATCTTCGGCGTGGGGTTGTCGAGCTTTGTCGGTGCGGCGTGGGTTGGCAAACCGCTAACGGGCTTCGAGCCGGTGGCACTCCCTTATTTGAGCGAGATACCGCTGATCGGACGGATGCTGTTCGCCCAGGATCTGCTGGTGTACCTGTCATTCGCGCTGTTTGCGCTGGTGGCCTGGGTGACGCTGCAGACCCGCGTCGGGCTGATCATCCAGGCGGTCGGGGAAAACCCGGATGCGGCCAGCGCAATGGGTTTGCCGGTGTTGGCCGTGCGCGCATTGGCGGTGTTGTTTGGCGGCGCGATGGCGGGACTTGCCGGCGCGTACCTATCGCTGGCCTACACACCGATGTGGGCGGAAAACATGAGCGCCGGCCGCGGCTGGATTGCCCTGGCGCTGGTGGTATTCGCCAGTTGGCGGGTATGGCGCTTGCTGCTGGGCGCGTACCTGTTCGGACTCGCCAGCATCCTGCACCTGGTGGCGCAAGGGCTGGGGCTGGCGATTCCATCGAGTTTGCTGGCGATGCTGCCGTATGTGGCGACCATTGTGGTGCTGGTGCTGCTGTCCCGGGACAAGGTGCGCACACGATTGTATGCGCCGGTTTCATTGGGGCAGCCGTGGCAGGCTGGGCATTAGCAGTTGTCTGGTCTGGCCTCTTCGCGGGCAAGCCCGCTCCCACATATGCGCGTGCGCCGCTATTAATGTGTCTGGCGCAGTCCCTGTGGGAGCGGGCTTGCCCGCGAAGAGGCCCGCACTGGCAACACTTGAGCAATGCCCCACATCAATTCAAACACCAGAAAAATCACCAGCAGCGAACTCACACCATGGATCAGGGCATAAGCCTGCCAAGCCGAGAACAGGAATCTGGCCACGGCGTCATACCGCCCATAAACCTGCTGCGGATCACGAATGCGCAGCACCGCCCACACGCAGACTATCGAGCCCAATAGATTCGCCATCAACACGTGCATCGGTTCGAACGGCGGTAGCTCGCCTGATAGATTGAAAGCCTGGCTCAAGCTCAACAAAAGCCCGTGCACCGCGACAAAACTCCATGGCGTGGCAAACGCTGCCATAACGATCAGGTCATACCAGGCACTGCCGCGAACCAAGCGGCGATATTGCATTGAAGTCCACATCGATATTGCTCCATCAATTTCCGGGAGCAACCAGGCTAAAGCCTGGAGTATGCTCCAGGGTCAAGCCCTCGAAGAGACGTGATGATGCGCATCGGTGAATTAGCCCAGGCCAGCGCCGTCAGCCGCGACCCGGCAGACAGGGTGCAGCTGGTGCAGTACATCAAGACCGCTCAACGGCTGGGCTTTAACTTCGGCGAGATCGGCCACAGCGTCGGCGCCATCTGGCAGTCGCCCGATCCGGACAGTGCCGTCACACGATTGCTGCAAGACAAGCTCAAACTGATCGAAGCGCGCATGTCCGAACTGGGCGCATTGCGCGATGAGTTGCAACAACGGCTTGGACAAGATTGTCCATTGAATCCACGTCCCTGAACCTCAAGGAAGCCACACATGTCCAGAACCGCACTGATCATCGGTGCCTCCCGCGGCCTTGGCCTCGGCCTGGTGAAAACCCTGCTTGCCGATGGCTGGCAAGTGACCGCCACTGTGCGCAATCCGCAAAACGCCGAGGCCCTCAAGGCATTGGGCAAGGTGCGGATCGAGAAACTCGACATGGACGATCAGCAAGCGGTGATCATGCTGAGCCAGAAACTCAAGGACGAAGTGTTTGACCTGCTGTTCGTCAACGCCGGGGTGAAAGGCCCTGAGGTGCAGACACCAAACGGCGGCGCGACCCTGGCCGAGGTTGGCCAACTGTTCTTCACCAATGCCGTGGCGCCGATCAACCTGGCGCAACGCTTTGTAGGGCAAATCCGCCCGGACAACGGCGTGCTGGCCTTCATGAGTTCGGTGTTGGGCAGCGTGACCATGCCAGACGCGCCGGAACTGGCGCTGTACAAGGCCAGCAAGGCTGCACTCAATTCCATGACCAACAGCTTCGTCACGCAGTTGGGCGAAACCAGCCTTACCGTACTGTCGCTGCATCCGGGCTGGGTGAAAACCGACATGGGCGGTGAAGGTGCTGACATCGATGTGGACACCAGCACACGCGGACTGATTGACCAGGTGAATGCGTATGCCGGCAAGGGCGGGCATCACTTCATCAACTACAGGGGTGAAACCATTCCCTGGTAACCACCGCCGCCCACTGTAGGAGCGAGCCTGCTCGCGATGGACGCCAAAGATGACGCGGGCTTTCTGGATGCCCGCGTTGTCTGGACGTTTTTCGCGAGCATGCTCGCTCCTGCAAGGGTTTTACGTTGTCTGGTCGGACCGGGCTTGCCCGCGACACCGTTTTGATTAAAACTTGGCACCTCGCCTCCCCGGCGACCCTGGATCAGCAGACAGGGCAACACTGAGCTGGCAACCCTGAACCCAACTTTCAGAGGAGCCGGCCAACATGCCTGCGACCCGTACCTGGTTAAAAAATCCCCTCGCCATTTTTACAGCCAACGACCTCGACGCCCGTGGCGGCCTGGTGCTGCAAGACGGTCTGATCGTCGAAGTACTTGGCCTCGGCCAACAGCCCTCCGCGCCGTGCAACGAAGTATTCGATGCCCGCGAGCATGTGATCCTGCCGGGGCTGATCAACACCCATCACCACTTCTATCAAACCCTGACCCGCGCCTGGGCACCCGTGGTCAACCAGCCGTTGTTTCCGTGGCTGAAAACCCTGTACCCGGTCTGGGCACGCCTGACTCCGGAAAAGCTCGCCCTCGCCACCAAAGTCGCCTTGGCTGAACTGCTGTTGTCCGGTTGCACCACGGCCGCCGACCACCACTACCTGTTCCCCGAAGGCCTGGAAAATGCGATCGATGTACAAGTCGAGAGCGTTCGCGAACTGGGCATGCGCGCCATGCTGACGCGCGGCTCCATGAGCCTGGGTGAAAAGGACGGAGGCCTGCCGCCGCAGCAAACCGTGCAGGAAGGTGAAGTGATCCTGGCCGATAGCCAGCGCTTGATCGCCGAGTACCACGAACGTGGCGAAGGCGCGCAAATCCAGATCGCCCTGGCGCCCTGCTCCCCCTTCTCCGTCACCCCGCAAATCATGTCTGCCAGCGCCGAACTGGCGAACAACCTCGACGTGCGCCTGCACACGCACCTGGCGGAAACCCTCGACGAAGAAGATTTCTGCCTGCAGCGCTTTGGCCTGCGCACCGTCGATTACCTGGACAGCGTCGGCTGGCTCGGACCGCGTACCTGGCTGGCACACGGCATCCACTTCAACCCGGATGAAATCGCCCGCCTTGGCGCCGCCGGCACGGGTATTTGCCATTGCCCGAGCTCGAACATGCGCCTGGCCTCCGGCATCTGCCCGACCATCGAGCTAACCGATGCCGGCGCGTTGCTCGGTCTTGGCGTGGACGGTTCTGCCTCCAACGATGCGTCGAACATGATGCTCGAAACCCGTCAGGCGTTGTACATCCAGCGCCTGCGCTACGGTGCCGAGAAAATCACACCAGAGCGCGTACTGGGCTGGGCGACCAAAGGCTCGGCCAGTTTGCTTGGGCGCAGCGACATCGGTGAAATCGCCGTGGGCAAACAAGCTGACCTGACGCTGTTCAAACTCGACGAGTTGCGCTTCTCCGGCAGCCACGATCCGGTATCGGCACTGCTCTTGTGCGGCGCGGACCGTGCAGACCGAGTGATGGTCGGCGGCAAATGGCGAGTGATCGACGGGCAGGTCGAGGGGCTGGACCTGAAGGGGTTGATTGCCGATCACAGCCAGGCGGCTCGGCAGTTGATCGCGGGCGTCTGACCCAACACCGATCCACTGTAGGAGCTGGCGCAGCCTGCGATCTTTTGATTTTGCTTCTAAAAAACAAGATCAAAGGATCGCAGGCTGCGCCAGCTCCTACAGACCCAACAACGACAACATGATAAACGTCGCAAACAGCACAAAGTGAGTCATCCCTTCGATGGCGTTGGTTTCGCCATCGTTGAGGTTGATCGCACTGACGATCAGGGTGATGAAGATCATCACCGTCTGCACCGGGGTCATTGCCATCTGGAACGGCTGCCCGGTATAGAGCGCCATTGCTTCCATCACTGGCACCGTCAGGATCACCGTCGACAGCGACGCCCCCAACGCGATGTTGACCACCGCCTGCATGCGGTTGGCCAATGCTGCGCGCAATGCCGTCAGAATTTCCGGGGCGGCCGAAATGGCCGCCACCAGAATCGCCGTGATCACCGGCGGTGCGCCCGTCCCTTCCAGCCCCAGGTCGAGGGTCTTGGACATCACTTCGGCCAGGGCACCGATCACCACCACACCGAACACCAGGATGCCGATCGACAATGTCAGGCTGATCGGTGCCGGCTCCTGCTCCAGCGGTTCTTTCTTGCGGCGTTTTTCCGGGTAGCTGTAGCTGAAAAAGTAACTGTGCGGCCCGACCTGCATCCGCAGGAACAAGGCGTAAAGCACCACCATCGCGCCAATGGTGAACGCCGAATAGAGCTTCCAGTCGCCTTTGGGAATGAACTCCGGCACCACCATCGACACACCCATCGCGGTCAGGATCATCACGCTGTAGCTGCGCGCCGAATCGTCGTTGTAGGACTGTTCGCCATGCTTGAGCCCACCCATCAACGCCGCCAGGCCGAGGATGCCATTGATGTCGAGCATGACGGCTGAGTAAATCGTGTCGCGCACCAGCGTAGCCGACGCTTCGTTGCTCATCATGATCGCCAGGATCACCACTTCCACCAGCACCGCGGCCAAGGTCAGGATCATCGTGCCGTAAGGGTCGCCGACCTTTTCCGCGAGCAGTTCGGCTTGATGGGCGACACGCATGGAGGCGGCGACGATGAATGCGATCAGCACCAGCCCGCCAGCCAGCGCGATCGCCTGGCCGCTGTGCAGCAACCAGTGCTCAAGCGGGAAAGCCACGAGTGCGGCGATCAAGGCCAGTAGCAGAAAGGTTTCTTGCTTGAGAATCGTGAGCATGTCGGGCCTTTGCCGAGGAGGTGCGATATGCGACTGACTGCAACGCGGCGATAACGTTTCGTTTCACCTTAGCGCACCAGTGGATGGCGCCTCTTTAAGGTCATGCACTTTTTTCGACCTTGCAGCCCTCATCGCGAGCAGGCTCGCTCCCACAGGTAATCGCGTTTCCATGTGGGAGCGAGCCTGCTCGCGATAGCCATCACACGGTTTCCCTGGCATTTGTTGTCCGGTTGGTCAGGCTTTTGCATTGACCCTCTCCACACACAACAAAAGGGAGTTCGAATTCATGCAAATACGTCCACTGCACAAACTGCTGTGCGCCGCCATCGGCCTCGGGATCAGCCTCGGCGCCTTTGCCGCTGAGCCACTGAAAGTAGGCTTTGTCTACATTGGTCCTATCGGTGACCACGGCTGGACGTACCAGCATGAACAGGGACGCCAGGCACTGGCGCAAAAGCTTGGCGACCGAATCACCACCAACTATGTGGAAAACGTTGCCGAAGGCGCGGACGCCGAGCGAGTGATCCGCAACATGGCCAAGGACAAGTACGACCTGATCTTCACGACCTCATTCGGCTACATGAACCCGACACTCAAGGTCGCCAAACAGTTTCCCAATGTGACGTTCGAACACGCCACCGGCTACAAGCAGGACAAGAACCTGGGCACCTACCTGGCGCGCACTTATGAAGGTCGCTACGTCGGCGGTTTCCTTGCGGCAAAGATGACCAAAAGCAAAAAGATCGGCTACGTCGCCTCGTTCCCGATCCCGGAAGTGATCCGCGACATCAACGCCATTCAACTGGCCCTGAACAAGTACAGCCCGGGCACTGAAATCAAAGTGGTGTGGGTCAATTCCTGGTTCGATCCGGGCAAGGAAGCCGATGCCGCCAACGCGCTGATCGACCAGGGCGTGGACGTGGTGTTCCAGCACACCGACAGCCCGGCGCCGATCCAGGCGGCTGAACGTCGCGGCGTGTATGCGGTGGGCTACGCTTCGGACATGGCGCACTTCGGCCCCAAGGCGGTACTGACCTCCATCGTCAACGACTGGGCGCCGCATTACCTTCAAGCAACCCAAAGCGTGATCGACCACAGCTGGAAAACCCAGGATTACTGGGGTGGCCTCAAGGAAGGCACCGTTGAACTGCCGATCAGCGATCTGGTACCGGCGGCGGTGAAGACTGAAGCGGAGCAGATCATCGCCGACATCAAGAGCGGCACGTTGCAGCCGTTTACCGGGCCGATCAAGGACCAGGCCGGGGTCGAGAAAATACCTGCGGGTGTCAGCGCGACGAATACGGAACTGGCATCGATGAATTATTACGTGGAAGGCATGAAGGCGGAGATGCCCAAGTAGTACCCCACCCCGTGTAGGAGCTGCCGCAGGCTGCGATCTTTTGATTTTTTATCAGATCAAGATCAAAAGATCGCAGCCTGCGGCAGCTCCTACAGGGATTTTCAACGCTCTCAGGATTGTGTATGAACAGTCTTCCCATCATCGACATCGCCCCGCTCTACACCGACGACCAAAGCGCCTGGGCAACCGTGGCAAAGCAAATCGACCACGCCTGCCGCGAATGGGGCTTTTTCTACATCAAGGGTCACCCGATCAGCGCCGCGCGCATCGACGCCGTGCTCGACAGCGCCAAGCGTTTCTTCGCCCTGCCAACTGCCGAGAAGCTCAAGATCGATATCACCCAGACCCGTCACCATCGCGGCTATGGCGCTATTGCCACCGAACAACTGGACCCGAGTAAACCCAGCGACCTGAAAGAAACTTTCGACATGGGCCTGCACCTGCCGCTCGACCATCCCGATGTGCTGGCAGAAAAACCGTTGCGCGGCCCCAACCGCCATCCATCGATGCCGGGTTGGGAGGCGCTGATGGAGCAACACTACGTCGACATGCAGGCACTTGCGCAAACCTTGTTGCGGGCAATGACGTTGGCGCTCGGCATCGAGCGGGATTTTTTCGACACGCGCTTTCGTGAACCGGTCAGCGTATTGCGCATGATTCACTACCCGCCGCGACACACCGCCACTTCCCGGGAGCAACAAGGCGCCGGCGCTCACACCGATTACGGCTGTATCACCCTGCTCTACCAGGATGCCGCCGGTGGCTTGCAAGTCAGGAACGTAAAAGGCGAATGGATCGATGCCCCGCCGATCGAAGGGACGTTCGTGGTCAATCTCGGTGACATGATGGCGCGCTGGAGCAACGACCGTTACCTGTCAACGCCGCACAGGGTGATCAGCCCATTGGGCGTGGATCGTTACTCGATGCCATTCTTTGCCGAGCCACACCCCGATACCCGCATCGAATGCCTGCCCGGATGCCAGGATGAACAGCAGGCGGCAAAATACCCGGCCACCACTTGCGCCCAGTTCCTACTCTCACGTTTCGCCGATACCTACGCTTATCGACGGGAACAGGAGGCGTTGGAATGAACCGCCTGGTCAGGTTTTATCAATTGTTGCGACGAGCATCTGTAGAATGGCGCCATTGCACCTGATGAGAACAGAATTATGTACGACTGGCTGAACGCCCTGCCCAAGGCCGAACTGCACCTGCACCTGGAAGGTTCGCTGGAACCCGAACTGCTGTTTGCCCTGGCCGAACGCAACAAGATCGCCCTGCCGTGGAGCGATGTCGAAACCCTGCGCAAGGCCTACGCCTTCAATAACCTGCAAGAATTCCTCGACCTGTACTACCAGGGTGCCGACGTGCTGCGCACTTCCCAGGATTTCTACGACCTGACCTGGGCCTATCTCTTGCGCTGCAAGGCGCAGAACGTGATTCACACCGAACCGTTCTTCGACCCGCAGACCCACACCGACCGTGGCATTCCATTCGAAGTGGTGCTCAATGGCATCGCCGCAGCGTTGAAGGACGGTGAGCAACAACTGGGAATCACCAGCGGTTTGATTTTGAGCTTCCTGCGCCATTTGAGCGAAGAGCAGGCGCAGAAGACCCTCGACCAGGCGCTGCCGTTCCGCGATGCGTTTGTCGCCGTGGGCCTGGACAGCTCCGAGATGGGGCACCCACCGAGCAAATTTCAACGCGTGTTCGACCGCGCCCGTGGCGAAGGTTTCCTGACGGTCGCCCACGCCGGTGAAGAGGGCCCACCCGAGTACATCTGGGAAGCCCTCGACCTGTTGAAAATCCAGCGCATCGACCATGGCGTGCGCGCCATCGAAGACGAGCGCTTGATGCAGCGCATCATCGATGAGCAGATCCCGCTGACCGTGTGCCCACTGTCCAACACCAAGCTCTGTGTGTTTGATCACATGTCGCAGCACAATATTCTCGACATGCTCGAGCGTGGCGTGAAAGTGACCGTGAACTCCGATGACCCGGCGTACTTCGGCGGTTACGTCACCGAAAACTTCCATGCCCTGTATACCGACCTGGGCATGACCCAGGACCAGGCCAAACGCCTGGCGCAGAACAGCCTGGATGCCCGGTTGGTCAAACCCTGATATCTACCGGGTCTCCTACAAGGCCATTTCCAGCTCGGTCTGCCTGGCGAAACGGTGAATTTCTTTCTGCCCGGCGGCGGTAAGCTGCAGGGCACGAGAATCCACGGGCAAGTTCAGCCAACCGGACTGCATGAACAGCTGCAGCAACGCCGCACCCAAGGCACCGCCCAGGTGCGGCCGTCTTTCGCTCCAGTCGGGACACGCACAGGCAACCTTGCCGTTGCGATGGGCCAGCGCCTGAATGAAGACACCGCGTGACGCCAGCTGCGTCGAGCCCTTGAGGGTGATCGTGACCCGCTGGTCGAACTGCTCGATCCAGCCGGCCTCCAGCAGGCGCTGGTACAGATCGGCGGCCAGGGTGCCACCCAAGTGGTCCTCACACAGCCGCGCACGCAACAGCGATGAACCCCTCGGCTGAGGTTTGGCCAAGGGGGCGGCGCGTTTGAATATGTCCGGGATATCCTGCGGTGTGCTGGCCAGCGTGGCGCTGGCCAGGGCTTCGATCGCGGCACCGATTTCGGGTGCTGTCAGGCGGAAGAAGCGCTTTCGCCCACGGGTTTCTACTTTCAACAGGCCTCCGGCGGACAACCGCGCCAGGTGCGCACTCGCCGAAGACGGTGACAGCCCGGCCATCAATGCCAATTCTTCAGTATGTCGAGCCGATCCGTCCATCAAGGCCCACATCATTGCGCTGCGCTTCGGGTCAGCCAGCAACGTGGCTATCTGGCTAATGCAAGGTGCATGTTCCATGTATTCACTCCCTGTTGAATCGTATCGTCCTGCTGCTCAGAGATATCTTGACCCGTCATGTGCTGTCGGCCAAACGTGGAAACTGCCATAAACCGGGCTCGCCCTTGCGATCGGTGGTGCGTTCACCAGGCAAGCATCAGTATAGGCCGGTTGGCCGCCAGATCCTGCCCCCCGCAAACCGCCGATGCTGATAGTTCCTGAGGGAAATTTCGCTTTTTGCCTGAGACTAATGATCGAAACCCGATAATCCCGGAAAATGACTACTCAAATGGGCGCATCGGCTGGCAAGCATTTCCCGCAAAAGGTTCACCGGCTTACTCAACTGTGCGCGATGGGCGCACAACAGATTCAGCGGTGCGCGCTCACAGAGCAGTTCCGGCATCAGCACTTTCAAGCGCCCCGCTAACACATCGTTGGCCACATCAAGCCAGGATTTGTAAGCGATCCCGGCCCCTGCCAGCGCCCACAGGCGCACGACATCGGCATCGTCACTGAAACGATCGCCACCGACGGTCAGGCCGACCTCGCGCTTGCCGTCATGAAAACTCCAGTGATCGTGAACCCGGCTGCCCAGCATGAACAGCAGGCAATTGTGCTGGGCCAGTTGCTCCAGTTGGCGTGGCTCGCCACGCCGGGCGAGGTATTCGGGCGCGGCACACAGCACTCGACGATTGTGTGGGGCGATGGGTAGCGCCACCAGGCTGGAATCTTCCGGCTCGCCGTAGCGCAGGGCGATGTCCACTGGCTGGCGGAACAGATCGGCGATGCGGTCGCCCAGCAGCAAGCGCACGGTTAGCTTCGGGTGCTCGCGCTGAAACTCATCCAGCCAGGGCAGCAGCAGGTTGCGCCCAAAGTCCGAAGGCGCGGACAACTGCAAGACGCCGCTGACCTGATCCTGACCGCTGGCCAACAGACGCCGGCCTTCGTCGAGATGACTCAAGGCCGCCCGAGCGTACTCCAGAAAACCTTCGCCTTCTGCGGTCAGGCGCAGGCTGCGGGTCGAGCGGGCCAGCAGGCGGGCGCCCAGTTGCTGTTCGATGCGCTTCAACGCCGCGCTCGCCACTGCTGCCGACATGTCCATGCCCCGTGCGGCCGCGGACAGGCTGCCCAGGTCCGCCGCACGGACGAACAACTGCAAATCATCGAACCGCAGCATGTGAGCCTTCATTATCAAAAAAACATTGAAAGAGACTGCTCTTTTAGCGGGTTTTATCTTCCTTAGAAATAGCCAATCATCCATCCCATCGAATCTTAATTCAGATAGTTATTTGGGAGCCTTCCAATGAAAGCCGTTGCCTACTACGCCTCGTTGCCGATCAGCGATGAAAACGCCCTGCAAGACATCGAACTGCCGGAGCCAGTCGCTGGCCCCCGCGACCTGCTGGTGGAGGTCAAGGCCATCTCGGTGAACCCGGTGGACACCAAGGTCCGGCAGAACGTCCAGCCTGAAGCCGGCGCGGCTAAAGTGCTGGGGTGGGACGTGGCCGGCGTGGTCAAGTCGGTCGGCAGCGAAGTGACATTGTTCAAGGCCGGCGACAAGGTCTTCTACGCCGGCTCCATCGCCCGTGCCGGCGGTAACAGCGAGCTGCACGTGGTGGATGAACGAATCGTCGGCCATATGCCGAACACCCTGGGTTTCGCCGAGGCCGCCGCCCTGCCGTTGACGGCCATTACCGCGTGGGAGTTGCTGTTCGAGCGCCTGCAGGTGCACGAAGGCAAGACCGTTGAAGGCCAGAGCCTGTTGATCGTCGGTGCGGCCGGCGGCGTCGGTTCGATCCTCACGCAACTGGCCAAACAGCTCACGGGCCTGAATGTGATCGGTACCGCTTCGCGCCCGCAGACCCAAAGCTGGGTGAAAGCGCTGGGAGCCGATCAGGTGATCGATCACAGCCAGCCACTGGCACAGGCCCTCAAACAGGCCGGCATCGATCAGGTGACCCATGTCGCCAGCCTGACCCAAACCGATCATCACCTGGATCAACTGGTCGAGGCGTTGGCACCACAAGGCAAGCTGGCACTGATCGACGACCCGAAAAGCCTCGACGTGACCAAGCTCAAGCGCAAGAGCCTGTCACTGCACTGGGAGTTCATGTACACCCGCTCACTGTTCGAAACCGCGGACATGATTGAACAGCACAAATTGCTCAACCGGGTAGCCGAGCTGATCGACGCCGGCACTCTGAAAACCACGGTTGGCGAACATTTCGGCATCATCAACGCGGCGAACCTGCGGCGTGCCCATGCACTGCTGGAAAGCGGAAAATCCAAGGGCAAGATTGTGCTGGAAGGGTTTTAAGCGACTGCAGGAGCTGCCGAAGGCTGCTCTCGGACTGCGATGTTTTTTGTTACAAACCGTCAGTCCGAGAGTTGAGCCTTGTCACAATCGCGCTCGTATTCAGGACTACAATCGAAGCCTCTGCGAGAAATCTTTTACTTGAGGAGGTCAGTAATGAAGATCCTGATAAAAGAATTGGCAAAGTCCCAGTGGCAGGTCCGCCTGGATCAACATGCCGTCACCTTCCGCAGCGAAGCCGAAGCCCGCGCCTTCACCAATACCCTTGAAGCGCGCCTACACGCCCCGCACCAGATACCCGACCGCCAACAGCGCGCTGTTGGCTGAGTCAGTCCTCAAACCTGGACTTGCACCAACGCCCGGGCATTTTGTATACGTCGGGTGAGCAGCGCCGCGCTCACCACCAGAATCCCGCACAGGCTGATGACCATGGCCATCGGCATGGCGGTGCCGTCGTGCAACACACCGACCAGCGCCGCAGCGCCTGCTGCGACACTGAATTGCAGGCACCCGAGCATGGCCGAAGCACTGCCGGCGCGGGCACCCTGGCCGTTCATCGCGCAGGCCGAGGCATTGGGAAGAATGCAACCGAGGCTGGCGATACAGACGAATAATGGAATCAGCAGCGGCCAAAGCTGTGCGGTGTGCAGCGCACTGACGGCGAGCAACGCCAAGCCGGCTCCGAGGTAGATCCACACTGTGCGTGTCAGCAGGAACGCCGGACCACGCTTGGCCAACAGTCGCGCGTTGACTTGGGCCACGAGGATGAACCCCGCCGCGTTGGCACCGAAGAACCAGCCAAAATGTTCAGCCGGAACGCCATAGAGCTTGATGAAGATGAACGGCGACCCGGCGATGTAGGAGAACATGCCGGCGATGGCGATACCGCCCGTCAGGGCATGGCCGAGGTATACCGGGTCCTTGAGCAAACGTGCGTACTGGCGCAACGCCCCCGCCAAGGGTTGGCGTGGCAAATGGGCGGGCATGCTTTCTGGCAGGCCCAGTGCCACGGCCAGCCCTGCCAGGGCACTGAAACCAGTCAGCGCGAGGAAGATCGACTGCCAGCCAGTGGTGTTGACCAGCAAACCGCCGAGCATCGGTGCAAGAATCGGCGCCAACCCCATCACCAGCATCAATTGCGAAAAGACTTTTGCCGAGCCCACCGCATCGCATTTGTCGCTGACCACAGCCCTCGAGATCACCATCCCTGCGCAACCACCCAGTGCCTGGATGAACCGCGCACCGATCAGCCACTCCAGGCTCGGTGCATACGCGCACGCCAACGAAGCGGCGGTAAACAGCCCGACCCCAATCAGCAACGGCATGCGTCGCCCGAACCGATCAGCCACCGGGCCGTAAGCCAGCTGACCAATGGACAAGCCGAGGAAATAGGCGGCCAATGTCAGCTGAACGTGTTTTTCGTCGGTGCCGAAGGCGAGCGCCATTGCCGGGAACGCCGGCAGATAAAAATCGATCGCCAGCGGACCGAAAGCGCTCAAGGCGCCAAGAATCAGGATTGTGCGAAAATTCATCAGGCATCCAATGGGACAGAAGTCGGCAGCCCGACAGTCTAGCCGCGCATGGACGCCTTGAACATTAAGTTAGCTCGCTAACTATTAAAAAATTCAGGCCAGCTTCACGCGGTAGCCTTCTTCACTGATGAGCTCGATCACTTGCTCGGCGCTCAATGCACTCTCGACGCCGACTTCCCTGGCCGCCAGGTCGACCCGCACACTCGCGGCCGGGTCCTTGGCCTGCACAGCCTGGGTGATCGCCTTGACGCAGTGACCGCAGGACATGCCTTCAACGTTAAACACTTGCATGGATGACTCCTTTACTGAGGTGTTTGAATGAGGTGAGCTACAGTCTCGAGCTTGCCCCCATGGCAAGGTCAAGTTCCGAAGTAACCTGCCGGGCTGGCAATCGGCTTCGCGCTCGGCCAAGCTGCGTGCATCTACGTCTTGATCCTAGGAGATTCAGCCATGCGCTGGTCAGCTTTCAGCCTGTTAGGCCTGCTCAGCCTTTTCACCGCCACAGCCCCGGTCAATGCCGCCGGTGAGGATTATGGCGTGCTGATCATTTCCCGCGAGCGCCTGGAAGTCGCAACCAGCTGCGAAATCGGCGTGTACATCCAGGACCAGCTGGCGGCGCGGCTGTTCCAGGAGCAGAGCACCTCGTTCAACTTGCCACCGGGCAATGTGTCGCTGCGCTTGAAGTTGCTGCCGGGCCAGGCGCCGGGGTGTAACCCGGGCATGTTGGCGCCGGGTTCGCAAGACATCCAGCTCAGGGCCGGTGATATGTTGAAATACCGGATTGCGATGACACAGGATGGGATGTATCTCAAGCGCGCAGGCCTCGGATACTGAAACATCCCCCTGTAGGAGCGAGCATGCTCCGGGCGGCGTTCCGACGAAGGTCGTCAACGATAACGCTGGAAACCTGACACCCCGCGGCGCTCTCGGGTTCATCGCGAGCAGGCTCGCTCCTACAAGGTTGATATCGCACTTTGATCTTGGTGCTTGACCTTGCCAGCATGGCAAGGTTGATCCTGTAGGCAACTACTACAGGGAGCGTGACCGATGTCCGAATCCATTACTTTCGATCTGCCAATTGCCGGCATGACCTGTGCCAGCTGCGCCGGGCGTGTCGAGCGCGCCTTGAGCAAAGTCGTCGGCGCCAGTGCCGTCAGCGTCAACCTGGCCACCGAGCAGGCCCGGGTTCAAGCGCCGGTCGACAGCCTCCCGGCCTTGATGGAGGCCGTGCAAAAAGCCGGTTATAGCGTGCCGCAGCAGCGCCTGGAATTGAGCATCGACGGCATGACCTGCGCCTCCTGTGTCGGCCGGGTCGAACGGGCACTGAGCAAGGTGGCGGGGGTCAAGAGCGTCAGCGTTAACCTGGCCAATGAACGCGCTCATGTGGAACTGTTCGGGCAAGTCGATCCGCAAGCCCTGATCGGTGCCGTGACCAAGGCCGGTTACGTCGCCAGCGTCTGGCAAGACGATCAGCCACATATCGACACGCAGCAAACCCGACTGTACCGCGAGCGCTGGGCCTTGATCGCAGCCATCGCCCTCGCCTTGCCCCTGGTTTTGCCGATGTTGCTGCAACCGTTCGGCGTGCACTGGATGCTTCCGGCCTGGGCGCAGTTCGCCTTGGCCACGCCGGTGCAATTCATCTTTGGCGCACGGTTTTATGTAGCCGCCTGGAAAGCCGTGCGTGCCGGCGCTGGCAACATGGATCTGCTGGTCGCGCTGGGCACCAGTGCCGGTTATGGCTTGAGCGTGTACGAATGGGCCACCGCCGCCGGGCGCATGCCGCACCTGTATTTCGAAGCCTCGGCTGTAGTGATTGCCCTGGTGTTGTTGGGCAAGTACCTGGAAAGCCGCGCCAAACGCCAGACTGCCAGCGCCATTCGCGCCCTGGAAGCGCTTCGCCCGGAGCGGGCGATCCAGGTCGTCGACGGCCGTGAGCAGGAAGTCGCCATCAGCGCCTTGCGCCTCAATGACCTGGTACTGGTCAAACCCGGCGAACGCTTTCCGGTGGACGGTGAAGTGGTCGACGGCCAGAGCCATGCCGACGAAGCGCTGATCAGCGGCGAAAGCCTGCCGGTGCCCAAGCAACCCGGTGACAAGGTCACGGGCGGCGCGATCAATGGTGAAGGTCGCCTGCTGGTACGCACTCAGGCACTTGGCGCGGAAACGGTGCTGGCTCGCATCATTCGACTGGTTGAGGACGCTCAGGCGGCCAAGGCCCCGATCCAGAAACTGGTGGATAAAGTCAGCCAGATCTTCGTGCCGGTTGTGCTGCTGCTGGCACTCGCTACCCTGATTGGCTGGTGGCTGTACGGTGCGCCACTGGAAACCGCGCTGATCAATGCCGTGGCGGTGCTGGTAATCGCCTGCCCTTGTGCCCTGGGCTTGGCCACGCCGACGGCGATCATGGCCGGCACCGGGGTGGCGGCGCGGCATGGGATTCTGATCAAGGACGCCGAAGCGCTGGAACGTGCCCATGAAGTCAGTGCAGTGGTGTTCGACAAAACCGGAACCCTGACCTCTGGCACCCCGCGCATCGCCCACTTGAGCGCCATCGACGGTGACGAAACCGCCCTGCTGCAACTGGCCGGCGCCTTGCAACGTGGCAGTGAGCATCCGCTGGCCAAGGCTGTGCTGGATGAGTGCGCACAACGCGGTCTGATCGTGGCCGATGTCAGCGACAGTCAGTCCCTGACAGGGCGCGGCATTGCCGGCAGTCTTGAGGGCCGTAGGCTGGCACTGGGTAATCGACGTCTATTGGAAGAAAGCGGATTGCGCGCAGGTGAATTGGCCGATTCGGCAACTGCCTGGGAAGCCGAAGGCCGGACCCTGTCCTGGCTGATCGAGCAAAGCCCGGCACCGCGAGTACTGGGATTGTTCGCTTTCGGTGACACGCTCAAGCCTGGCGCGCTGCAAGCCGTGCAACAACTCAGCGCACGCCATATCAGCAGCCACTTGCTGACCGGCGACAACCGAGGCAGCGCCAAAGTGGTCGCCGATGCACTGGGCATCACGAATGTACACGCCGAAGTGCTGCCGGCAGACAAAGCCGCCGAAGTCGCCATGCTGAAGAAAACCGGTGTGGTGGCGATGGTTGGCGACGGCATCAACGATGCGCCGGCACTGGCCGCGGCGGATATCGGCATTGCCATGGGAGGCGGTACCGACGTGGCCATGCACGCCGCCGGGATCACCCTGATGCGCGGCGATCCGCGATTGGTGCCCGCGGCGCTGGAAATCAGCCGCAAGACCTACGCGAAGATCCGCCAGAATCTGTTCTGGGCCTTTGTCTATAACCTGATCGGCATTCCGCTGGCGGCCTTCGGATTCCTCAACCCAGTACTCGCCGGTGCGGCAATGGCGTTGTCGAGTGTGAGCGTGGTGAGCAATGCGCTACTGTTGAAAACCTGGAAACCCGAGGATCTGGAGGACAAGCGATGAACATCGGCCAAGCGGCCCGCCATAGCGGCCTGAGCGCAAAGATGATCCGTTACTACGAGTCCATTGGCTTGCTCAAGGCGGCGCATCGCACCGACAGCGGTTATCGGGTCTACAGCGACGACGACCTGCATACGCTGGCGTTCATCAAGCGCTCTCGGGACCTGGGGTTTTCCCTGGAAGAAGTCTGCAAGCTGCTGACCCTCTGGCAGGATCGCCAGCGGGCCAGTGCCGATGTGAAGGCCCTGGCCCGCCAGCATATCGACGAGTTGAACCAGAAAATCCGCGAGTTGGGGCAGCTGCGCGATACGTTGCAGGATCTGGTCGAGCATTGTCAGGGCGATCATCGGCCGGATTGTCCGATTCTCAAGAGCCTGGAGTCGGGGTGTTGTGCAGAACCGTCGAATATTTAAGCGCCTGTGACACACCGTATCGCCCACGATCGTTCCCACGCTCTGCGTGGGAATGCATCCCGTGACGCTCTGCGTCACATTCAGAAGCGGAACGCGGAGCGTCCCTGGCGGCATTCCCACGCAGAGCGTGGGAACGATCATGTGCACCTACAAAAAACCGATCACTGCATCCAGGGCGGAGGCGGCTCTTCGGTTTTGCCCGGTGGCGTGTCGTCTGCGGCACGCGCCGCTTGCTTGCGCTCTTCATCCAGGCGCGCGGCCTCGATCTCGCGCATGATGCCGCCGACGTCGGCCAGCTCTTCCGGCTCGTCGAATTCGCCAGTCAGGACGCTGGCCGGGTGCAAAGTGCCCGCCTCGTACAAAGCCCACATTTCCTTGGCGTACCGAGTCTTTTTCAACTCTGGCGCAAACCGTCCGAAATAGGACGCCATGTTGCCCACGTCCCGCTCCAGCATGCTGAACGCGTGGTTGTTGCCCGCCGCGTCAACCGCTTGCGGCAAGTCGATGATCACCGGGCCGGTCGGGGTCAACAGCACGTTGAACTCGGACAGGTCACCGTGCACCAGGCCGGTACACAGCATCAGCACGATCTGCGAAATCAGGAACGCGTGATACTCGCGCGCCTGGTCCGGCTCCAGCACCACGTCGTTCAGGCGCGGTGCCGCATCGCCGTACTCGTCGGCCACCAGTTCCATGAGCAGCACGCCCTCAAGGAAGTCATAGGGCTTGGGTACCCGCACACCGGCATTGGCCAGGCGAAACAGCGCCGCCACTTCGGCGTTCTGCCAAGCGTCTTCGGTTTCCTTGCGACCGAACTTGGAGCCCTTGGCCATGGCCCGGGCCTGTCGGCTGTTGCGCACCTTGCGGCCTTCCTGATACTCGGCCGCCTGACGAAAACTGCGTTTATTCGCCTCCTTGTAGACTTTCGCGCAACGTAACTGGTTGCCGCAGCGCACCACATAAACAGCTGCTTCTTTACCACTCATGAGTGGGCGCAGCACCTCGTCGACCAGACCGTCCTCGATCAGGGGTTCAATGCGTTTTGGAGTCTTCATCAGCTTTTATTGTGGGTCCTTTATTACCAAACACGCGAAAGTCCTTCGTTATACGGCAATCCATCCATTCGGGGGAGGGGGTGCCGACGTACCGTTCGTGTCATTTTTCAAAACAGCCCTCAATTTCCGCAGGCAACAGCCGAAGTCCTAAGTGACAAAGTGATTTGTCCGACAATCGTTTTTACAACAATAACGATGCCGCATTCAGGGAACAGGGATCCATTACGTTTACGGCTGCCAAAAAACCGCGAGTCATCTGCACTGCGTGGGCCTACAAGAAAATCTGGAGCGCGGATGAACATCAAACAGAAACTGACCTGGGCGTTTGCAATCATCGCCTGCTTGCCGGTGGTGCTGGTCGCCACCCTCGTCGTGCTGAACTTGCGCAGCGATGCCAAGGACGAATTCGTCGACAACAGCGGTCGCGAAATCCGTCAGGTCAGCAATGCGATGCAACTGTTTTTCGACGGCATCAGCCAGAACGTCGAATACCTGGCCAGGCAACCGCTGATCACGAACTCCGACGACAGCCTCAAGACCTACATGAACGCCAACGCCGCCAGCATTCCCCAAGGGGAAATGGACAAAAAAGTCTTCGGCTTCCTGCAGGACCTGGGCAACGCCCATCCGTCATACGCCTACGCCATCCTCGGCACCGCGGCCGGTGGTTACGTGTCGTGGCCGGACGATGCCAAACTGGCCAACTACGACCCACGCCAGCGCCCCTGGTACAAGGCCGCCCAAGCCAAACCGGGCAAGCCATTCCGTACCGAAGCCTATTACTGGGCCGAAAACGATACGTCCTACGTCAGCACCGTGCGCACCATCGACAACAAGCTGGGCACCAACGGTGGCGTCGTCAGCATCGACGTGTCGCTCAAACAGCTCACCGAACTGGTCAAGCAGATCAAGCTCGGCGAGACCGGCTACCTGATGCTGCTGGAAAATTCCGGCACCGTGCTGGTCGACCCGAAACAACCGGAACATAACTTCAAAGCCCTGGGCAGCCTCGGCGAGGGCTACGCGCAACTGGCCAAGGCCGGCAAAGGCCTGGTCGAGGTTGAACTCAATGGCGAGCGCTACATGGCCAACGTCTGGCCGTCCGAGCAGTTGGGCTGGACCTTCATCGGCTTGATCAAGCAGAGCGATGTGATGAGCACCGCCACCCAACTGACCTGGTTGATCGCCATCATCGCCGCGGTACTGGCCGTGGTTTTCGCCGTTGTCGGCGCCAGTTTCGCCAGCGTCATCGTGCGACCGATCCGCAGCGTGGCCGACGGTCTGGAAGGCATCGCCCAGGGCGAAGGCGACCTGACCAAGAGCCTGCAAATCCGCGGCAGCGACGAAACCGCGCAACTGGCCAACTGGTTCAACCAGTTCCTGACCGCGATTCGCAACCTGATCCAGAGCATCGGTGGAGCCGCGACCAGCATCCTGGCCACCTCCAAGAGCTCGACCCAGGTCTCCAGCGACATGGCCGAAGCCGCTGGGCGCCAGCGTGAGGCGGTGGACATGGTGTCCACGGCATTCCATGAAATGGTCGCCACCGCCAACGAAGTGGCGCGCTCCTGCAGCCAGGCGGCCGAGTCCGCCGACAGCGGGCAGCGCCAGGCCCGCGAAGGCCAGCAACAGATTGACGCGGCCGTCAGCAGTGTCGATCGCCTGAGCCAGGAAATCGAACAGTCGGCGCAGTCGATGCAACAGCTGGAACGCGACAGCAATGATATCCAGTCGATCCTGGGGACCATTCGCTCAATCGCCGAGCAAACCAACCTGCTGGCACTGAACGCGGCCATCGAAGCGGCGCGGGCCGGTGAACAGGGTCGTGGTTTTGCGGTAGTAGCCGACGAAGTACGCGCGCTGGCCAAGCGCACGGCCGACTCCACCGCAGAAATCGACGGGCTGCTGGGCAACCTGGCCAAGCGCACCAGCCAGGTGACCCAGCAGATGCATGCGAGCCTGGAGGTGTCCCAGCAATCGGTGACGCGCATCGGCGAAGCGCGCAACAGTTTCGGGCAGATCCGCGAGTCGGTGGATGTGATCCGCGACATGAACACCCAGATTGCCACGGCGGCGGAACAACAGCATCAAGTGGCCGAAGACATCAACCGGCACATCAGCCAGATCCATGGCGATGCGCAATTGGTGGCGGAACTGGCGAACTCGGCGCGCCTGGATTCCCAGAGCCTGGCCGGGTTGTCGAATGAGCTGGATGGGTTGGTGCGCCGCTTCCGTACCTGATTGAAATCCCGGTGCCCGCTTCGCGACCATTCGCGAGCAGGCTCGCTCCCACAGGGTTTTGCACTGCCCTTGTGGGAGCGAGCCTGCTCGCGAAGCGGCCCTCACTGTCGGAACAGCTCTCCCGGGGTAAATCCGAACAGGCTTTTGAACGCCGCAATAAACGCTGACGTCGAGTCATACCCACAGGCCAGCGCGGCATTGGTCACGCTGTCTCCCTCCTCCAGCAGACTCAACGACGACAACAAACGCATACGCTGGCGCCAGCCACGAAAACTCAACCCGGTTTCCCGCTGGAACAGGCGCATCAGGGTTTTCTCCGATGTACCCAGGCGCTCGGCCCATTCGTGCAAGGTCACATTGCGCTCGGGATTTTCGATCAGCTCGTTGCACAACCCCAACAACCGTTCATGACGGGGCAACGGCAGGGAAAACCCGACTTCCGGCAACGTCGCCAACTGATCGAGCAATACACTCACCAGCCGCGCTTGCGGGCTGTCGCCCTGTGGATATTCCACTGGCAGCAGGCAGAAACTCTTGATCAGCTCCCGGGCCAGCGGCGTCACTTCCAGTACCCGGCAACGCCCGTCCGCCCACTCGCAATCTTCCCGACGCACATACAGGCTGCGCATCTCGGCGCGCATCGAGGTCACGACCTGATGATCGAGATCCGCCGGAATCCAGATTCCCCACTGGGGCGGCGCGAAGAAACTGCCCTCGGCGGTGTGCACGCCGAGCACACCACTGATGGCATAGGAAAACTGCACCCAGTCGTGTCGATGGGACGGCGTCCACGACCCGGCATTGAGGCTCTCCACCCGGGCATACAGCGGACGTGGCAGTGTGATGAGCGGTGGAATGCTGCGTTCGAGGGAAACCTGTCCGTTAGTCGGCATTGAACGGCCTTGTGTTGCGAGATGGCTGATGGGGCGACGTTAGGCCATGCCTCGGATCTATTCAACACTAAACCTATCTGTAGGAGCCGGCTTGCTGGCGATGGCGTCCGAGGGATCGCCATCGCCAGCAAGCCGGCTCCTACAGGTATCGTTAACGTTCGATGATGGCGGTTACCCCCTGGCCGCCTGCGGCGCAGATCGAGATAAGCCCACGCCCCTTCCCCGCCGCATCAAGCAACTTGGCCAGGTTGGCGAGGATGCGACCGCCCGTGGCCGCAAACGGGTGCCCGGCCGCCAGTGAACTGCCTTTGACATTGAGCTTGCTGCGGTCGATGGCCCCCAGCGGCGCGTCGAGGCCCAGGCGGGTCTTGCAGTACTCGGGGTCTTCCCAGGCCTTCAAGGTGCAGAGCACTTGCGCGGCGAACGCTTCATGGATTTCGTAGTAATCGAAGTCCTGCAAGGTCAGGCCATTGCGCGCCAGCAACCTTGGCACGGCATACACCGGCGCCATCAACAAGCCCTCGGCGCCATTGACGAAATCCACTGCCGCTGTCTCGCCATCGCGCAGGTAGGCCAGGATCGGCAAGCCACGTGCTTGCGCCCATTCCTCACTGCCTAGCAGCACTAGCGAGGCGCCATCGGTCAGCGGCGTGGAGTTACCGGGAGTCAGGGTGCCTTTTGCGCTTTTTTCGAAAACGGGCTTGAGCGAGGCGAGTTTTTCCAGCGTCAGGTCCGGGCGTAAATTGTTGTCGCGGGTGAGGCCAAGAAACGGCGTCATCAAATCATTTTGCCAACCTTCGGCATAGGACGCGTCAAGATTCTGATGGCTCAGCAGCGTCAGCTGATCCTGCTCTTCGCGAGGAATGTTCCAGGTCTGCGCCATCAACTCGCAATGCTCGCCCATGGACATTCCGGTGCGCGGCTCGCCATTGCGCGGGAACTCCGGGATCAGGTGCCAGGGGCGCAACTGCAGGAAGGGCTTGAGTTTTTCAATGGTCGTGTTGGCCCGATAGGCTTGCAGCAGAATCTTACGCAACCCGTCGCTGACACTGATCGGCGCGTCCGAGGTGGTATCGACGCCACCGGCAATGGCGCTGTCGATTTGTCCCAAGGCAATTTTGTTAGCCACCAGCAGCGCCGCTTCAAGTCCGGTGCCACAAGCTTGCTGGATGTCGTAGGCCGGAGTAGCGGGCGACAGTCGCGAACCAAGCACGCACTCACGCGTCAGGGCCATGTCCCGCGGCAACTTGAGGACGGCCCCGGTGACCACTTCGCCAAGGCGCAGGCCATGCAGGTTGTAGCGTTCGATCAGGCCTTCGAGCGTGGCCGTGAGCATGGCCTGGTTACTGGCGGTGGCGTACGGCCCGTTGGATCGAGCGAAGGGTATCCGGTTACCGCCGATAATCGCGACGCGACGCAGCTGAGTCATGAAAAGCTTCCTATTCTGTGAAGGCCATTACCCGCAAGCGTAGGCCTTTTCCAGTGAATCGAACGACTGATTGCCATTCATGGTCCACACTTTGAACCTCATCTGCTGGAGCGCGTTCCATGTCCGACCGCTATATCGACTTCGCCAATTCGTCCATCGGCCATCGACTGGTCGGTGCCATGGGCCTGCCTTCACCGGTACGCCTGGAACGCTGGCAAGCGGGCCGATTGCGCCCTGTCGAAGGCGCTTTGCTGATTGGCGGCGGCCCATTGGCGGAAAAGGTCAGCGCCTTCGCCAACCGCCTGACGGACGCGATCTACACCTACGGCACCGATCCCTCGATGGCGGCCGCGTGGATTCCCGGACACGGCCCGAAACTAAAGGCGGTGGTATTCGATGCCAGTGATCTTGTGCAAACCGACCAGCTCAAGCAACTGCGCGAATTCTTCCAGCCACTGATGAAAAATCTCGACCACAGTGCACACCTGGTGATCCTGGGGCGTGACCCGCGGACCTTGAGCGACCCATTCGCCGCCAGCACCCAGCGCGCCCTCGAAGGTTTCAGTCGCTCGCTGGCCAAGGAACTGCGCAGCGGTGGCACTTTGCAGCTGATCCACGTTGGCGAGGGTGCCGAGGATCAACTGGAAGGACCGCTACGGTTTTTCCTCTCACCGAAAAGCGCCTTCGTGTCCGGGCAAGTGATTGGCCTGCAGGCCTGCGACACCCAGGTGACGGACTGGACGCGGCCGCTGGCCGGGCGCAAGGCGCTGGTCACCGGCGCTGCGCGTGGCATCGGCGCCGCCATCGCCGAAACCCTGGCCCGTGACGGTGCCGAAGTCATCCTGCTCGACGTGCCCCCGGCCAGGACCGATCTCGACGCCCTCGCCGCACGCCTCGGCGGGCGTGGTATCACGCTGGACATCTGCGCCGAGAATGCGGCGACGGAGTTGGTGGAACAGTTGCCCGACGGCATCGACATCGTGGTGCACAACGCCGGCATCACCCGGGACAAAACCCTGGCCAACATGACGCCGGAGTTCTGGGACGCAGTGCTCGCCGTCAACCTCAACGCCCCGCAAGTGCTGACCAAGGCCCTGCTCGATAGCGGCACCCTGCGCGACAATGGCCGGGTGATCCTGCTGGCGTCGATCAGCGGCATCGCGGGCAATCGCGGACAAACCAACTACGCGGCGAGCAAGGCCGGGCTGATTGGCCTGGCACAGGCCTGGGCGCCGCTGTTGCATGGGCGGGGCATCAGCATCAACGCCGTAGCCCCGGGTTTCATCGAAACGCAAATGACCGCGCACATTCCATTCGGCCTGCGCGAAGCCGGGCGACGCATGAGCTCACTGGGCCAGGGTGGCCTGCCGCAAGACGTCGCCGAAGCAGTGGCCTGGCTCGCGCAACCCGGCACGGGCGCATTCACCGGCCAGGCATTGCGTGTCTGCGGGCAAAGCGTTCTGGGGGCCTAGGCATGATCATCGACTGGCACACACTCAACCGCGAACCCAGCCTGCCGGGGCTGTATGTGCAGGCGGCGACGCGGCGCAAAATCACCGGCACCACCCTGCCCCATTCGGGTTTGCGCTGCTGGCTCGATGTCGACCCAAAGCGCCTGGCGGCCTATCGCAAGGTCTGCGGCTTCGCCGACAACAGCCTGCTGCCACCCACCTACCCGCACATCCTTGCATTCGCCTTGCAGATGCAATTGCTCACCGCCCGGGACTTTCCGTTCCCGCTGCTGGGGCTGATTCACCTGAGCAATCGCATCCGCGTGTTGCGGCCCATGGGCGGAGTCCATCGGGTGCGGGCCGGCGTGTGCCTGGAGAACCTGCAACCCCATGCGAAGGGCGCGACCTTCGATCTGGTGACGACGCTGGATGATCAATTGGGACCGCTCTGGGAGGCGCAAAGCCAGATGCTGTGCCGGGGCGTGAAGCTTGAAGGCGAGCCCGTCGAGGAGGTACTGGCCTCGACGCTGGCACTGACGCAAGTTGCCCAATGGACAGCGCCCGCGGACATCGGCCGGCAATACGCCAAGGTATCGGGCGACTACAACCCGATTCACTTGAGTGCTGCCAGCGCCAAAATGTTCGGTTTTCCATCGGCGATTGCCCATGGTTTATGGAACAAGGCCCGCACCCTGGCCGCCCTCGCCGAGCATCTGCCGGCCGCGAACGTCGAGATCGTGGTGCAATTCAAAAAGCCGGTGCGCCTGCCCAGCGAGGTGACATTACTGGCCAGCGCCGCAGGTTCCAGCGGGGATCTGCAACTGGTCGGGGCTGGTGATCTGGAGCACATGGTTGGCCACTGGCGGCCGATTGCCTGACCCTGGCGAATGTATCTCGCTCCTGTAGGAGCTGCCGCAGGCTGCGATCTTTTGATCTTGTTTTGCCCCCGGGAAGATCAAAAGATCGCAGCCTGCGGCAGCTCCTACAGGGCAATGCGTTTACCAAGCTACTTAGTGCCTGCCAAACTCCCCCAGCGGCTGCGGGAACAGGTTATTGAGCGTCTCCAGCAACCGCACGTGATAGATCGGCTTGCGAAACAGGTCCAGAACCTGCAACCGCAGCATGTCACTGACATCCTCCATGTCGGCATGCCCGGACATCACGATCACCGGCAAATGCTGGCGCGCCGTGTGCTCGCGCAAGCGCTTGATCAACGACATCCCGCTCTCCTCCGGCATGCGCAGGTCGGTGATGACCAGCGCTATATCCGGATTGCGCGTCAGGTGCTGCAGCGCCAGCTTGACCGAGGTCGCGGTGAAACAATTGAAACCTTCACCCTCCAGCAATTCCGCCAGCTCAAGCAACGCATCCTCTTCGTCATCGACCAAGAGAAGCTGTTGGCGCGGCAGTGCGGAAACGTTCATAGGCAACACCTGGAATAGACTAAGCGCTGACATTAGAACCCACCTTGTGCATTAGCAAGTGACGGTCACCTTAACTTCCGCCGCCACCACCGGTGGGGGCACCCACCATTGCAGAGGTGATTTTTCCAAAGATTGTGGTGATCGTCGTACCCATACCGCCACTGAGCCCGGCAATCACCACCGCGACCATGGCAGCGACGATGGCGTACTCGATACCCGACGCTCCCTCGGTATCCTTGGCCAGCCCTTTGTAAAAAGCGATTTCGGATTTGACCTTCTGAACCAGCTTGGCGAAAGACATGACGTTCTCCTCGACGACACCGAGTGTTGCACCGACGCAACATGATTCCCCTGTGCCAGCATCAGCATTGTCGGCATTCCTCCACCAAACAACTGTAAAAACGCATTAACACGAAAGTATTAATCGCTTTGTTGACGTCAAAAAACCTTTGAATTGAGCTGGTCGTCGATTTTTCGTTAGAAAATTTTCCCCGGGTAATGGCGTTTTGCTCTAGCTGCGCTACCTTCCAATAGCGAAATAGTTCCATGTTCATAGCTACCTGATTGCGAAGTTGTCTCGTTGCGGAACGAGTTCTTTGTGCAGCAGGAAAGAAGGGAAGCGCCGTCATGAACAGTCGTGTCATTCTTGGCCTAGCGGGACTGTCCCTGGCGGGTGCGGTCATTGCCGGTTACTGGGGCTTCACCTTGACGCGTGAACCGACCGCCACTCCCGTTGCGCAAGCCGCCATCGCCCCCACGTCCCTCAGCAACCCTGCACCTGTTGTCCAACCAGAAGAGGACACGCGCCAACCGATCGTGGTGTTGCTGCATGACATCGCGCCGTTTGTGCAAATCACTGCCGCCGACGTGGTCGTGGAAAAACTGCGAACCGTCCCGGCCGGCAGCCTGACCCGCCTCGATCAAGCCATCGGCCGTACGCCCTGGCGCGCCCTGAGCGCCGGCAGCTGGCTCAACGACGAGAGTTTCGAAGGCGGCGGCAAGCTGGCGCGGATGATTCGGCCCGATGAGCGCGCGCTCGCCGTTGCCGTGGATGAAGTGATCAACGCTGGCGGTCAATTGACCCCGGGGGACTATGTCGACGTGCTGCTGTTCTTGCGCATGGACACCCTTAATCTCCAGCCCTCGGCCCAGCTCGCGGTCCCGGCCTTGCGTGTACTGGCGGTGGGCGAGCAAATGGGCCTGACCAACGACGGCCAGCCCTCCAGCCCGGCCCAGGGCAACGATGAAAAACTCCGGCAGGAGCAACAGCGCGCCAGTGCCCGTACCGTGCTGCTCGCCGTTCCCGAACCACTGGTGAGCCGCTTGATGCTCGCCACCCAGGCCGGGGTGCTGCGCCTGGCGGTGCGCAGCGCCGAGGAAAAACGCCTGGCGCGTTACTGGGCCGGTGAGCGCGATTCCGCAGCCAACCTCGCCAACGCCAATCGCGACTTGATCCAGTTCAACCAGCTGGCCATGACAGCGCCGCCCAAACAGCTGGTTGCCAGTAACGCAGTCGCGCCGCGCCGGTCGGGTGTGGAAGTCATCCGCGGCAACGAAACCACGCCAAAGTCCCCCTGAATCGAGCAAGGAAACGCTTTAATGCGCAGACGTAGTACGCCGTTTTTGAACGGCTTGATCTGGGCCACCTTGCTGAGCGGCATGCCGGTGACGACAGTCATGGCTGCCAACGGTAATTGTGCAGCGCTGGGCCCCTTGCCAGCGGTGCTGGAAGTGGGCGAAGGCCTGCAACAGGAAGTGCAATCGCCCGTGGCAATCACCCGGATCGCAGTGGGTGACCCGAAAATCGCCGACGTGCGAGTCAATGGCAACCAGGCATTCCTGCTCACCGGCATGGGCGCCGGTGCCACCAGCCTGATGGTCTGGACCGCCTGTGCCAGCGCGCCGCGCCAAAGCATGGTGTTCGTCCAGGGCCGGGCGACGGCAGCCATGACCAGCGCCAGACAGTCACCCTCCGATGACCCGCTGCTGCCATCGCAAGTGCAGACCGACATCCGCTTCGTCGAAGTCAGTCGTACCAAGCTGAAGGAAGCCAGTACTTCGATCTACGGCAAAAATTCGAATTTCCTGTTCGGCTCTCCCGGTACCGTCCCCAATACTGCAGTGACACCGCGGGTGTTCCCGCTGCGCAACCTTGACCCGCGGATTGCCGTGCCGAGCATTCCGCTGGCCAACGACATGTTCAACATCGTCGCCGGCGGCGGCAACTTCCTGGCCATCATCAATGCCATGGAAAGCAGTGGTTTTGCCTACACCCTGGCGCGACCGAGCCTGGTGGCGATCAGCGGACAAAGCGCAAGCTTCCTGGCGGGCGGTGAAATCCCTATCCCGATTCCCAGCGCCAACAGCAACAGCTACTCCATCGAATACAAGGAATTCGGCATCCGCCTGACGCTCACGCCAACGGTGGTCAGTAACGACCAGATCGCCCTCAAGGTCGCTCCGGAAGTCAGCGAACTGGATTACAACAACGCCGTGACCATCGGCGGCACCACAGTGCCGGCGTTCACCATTCGCCGTACCGACACCAGCATCTCCCTGGCCGATGGCGAAAGCTTCGTCATCAGTGGCCTGATCAGTACACAAAACACCTCGCAGGTGGACAAGTTTCCGGGACTGGGCGATATCCCGATCCTCGGCGCGTTCTTTCGCAGCTCCTCGATCAATCGCGAAGAACGGGAACTGCTGATGATCGTCACGCCGCACCTGGTGCAGCCGTTGGCGGCGAATGCGCAACTGCCGTCGCTGCCGGGGGAAAAGCTGCGCAATTACGACCCCAACTGGTACCGCCTGTACTTCCTCGAAAACGGCGACTTCGATAAACGCAGCGGGCTATCGCAATGAGCCAGAACCTGAGCCAGACCTTCCTCGCGATCACGCGTAACAGCACCGACCTTGAATGGTTGCAAGGCGCGCTCGCCCCCTTGGGCCAAGTGGTCAGCGCCGGTGGCGGCAGCCTCGACGAACTGCTGGCGCTGGTGGACGTGACACTGGCCAGCCTGGTGTTCGTGGGCCTGGACCGTGAGCATGTGGTGGCCCAGTGCGCACTGATTGAAGGCGCTCTGGAAGCCAAGCCAAGGCTGGCTATCGTCGCGCTGGGCGACGGCATGGACAACCAGCTCGTACTCAATGCCATGCGCGCCGGGGCCCGGGACTTCGTGGCCTATGGCTCGCGCTCCAGTGAAGTCGCCGGGCTGGTGCGGCGCCAGAGTAAACGCCTGCCACCGGTGGTGCCCAATACTCACCTGGGCGGCCTCACCGTCCTGTACGGCGTGCAGAGCAATGCCGACGGCGCACTGTTGGCCAACCACATGGCACAGGTGGTGCAAAAAAGCGGTCAGCAAACGCTGCTGCTCGACCTCGGCCTGCCCCGGGGGGACAGCCTGGCCTTGCTGGGCCTGGAGAGTTCGTTTCATTTCGGCGATGCCCTGCGCAACTTGCGCCGTCTCGACGCCACCCTGATCGACAGCGCCTTCACCCGTTGCGAAGCCGGGCTGCGGATCCTTGCCTATGCCACCCAGGATGAACCGCTGGAACACACCAGCGCCGCCGAGCTGTACATGCTGCTCAGCGCGCTGCGCCAGCACTTCCAGCACATCGTCGTGAACCTCACCGGCCAGCCCGACAGCGAAGCCTTGCGCACCTTCGTCAGCCATTGCGACAAGCTGCTGTGGTACACCGACCAGAACGTGCTCGACTGCCGCCGCAACCTGGCGGTACTGAATCTGTGGCGCGAAAAAGGCATGAAACTCGATCACGCCACGCTGCTGGTGGATCGCTACCTGCGTAGCGTCGCGCCAGACTCCGAGGCCTTGAGCAAAAGCTTCGGCATGGAAATCATCGCCACCCTCGCCTACAGCCCCGAAGTCCGTTTGAACGCCAAGAACCAGGGCGTCACCCTGTTCGAACTGGCCCCCCGGGAAGTGCTCACCCAAAGCCTGCGCAACCTCGGCGAACGCTTGGCCAAACGCTCCGAAAGCCTGGCCAAGCCCAAGTCCTGGTTCAGCCGTTTGAGAGGTACGCCATGAGCGGCGAAAAACTGTTCGGCGCAACGCACCGCGGGGTGGCCGGCAATACCGACCACGACGGCCTTAAACTGGTGCTGCACCGCTACATCATCGATGCCATCGAGGAGTCCGGGAAAAACCTGCTGGAGGGCTCGCGCCAGGTGCTGGCGCAGTTCGTCATCGACAAAGTGGCCGAATACATCGCGCGCTTGCACCTGGCGATTTCGCGCTACGAGATGGAGCGCCTGGCCGAAGAAATCGTCGACGAACTCACAGGCTTCGGCCCGCTGGAAGTGTTGCTGCGCGATTCGGCCGTCACCGAAATCCTGGTCAACGGCCCGCACCGCGTGTTCATCGAGCGCGATGGCGTCCTGCATCAAAGCGACTTGCGTTTTATCGATGCGCACCATGTCGAGCGCGTCATCCAGCGCATCCTCGCGCCCCTGGGCCGGCGGCTCGACGAGTCTTCGCCGATGGTCGACGCGCGCCTGCCCGACGGCAGCCGGGTCAATGCGATCATTCCACCGATTGCGCTCGACGGCCCGTGCCTGTCGATTCGAAAATTCCGCCAGGACATGCTCAACAGCACCGACCTGATGGCCATGCAAACCATCGACCAGGCGATCTACGAATTCCTCCAGGAGGCCGTGGGCAAGCGTTGCAACATCCTGATCAGCGGCGGCACCGGCACCGGCAAGACCACGCTGCTGAATATTCTCAGCCAGTTGATCGACCCCCACCAACGGTTGGTGACCATCGAAGACGTCGCCGAATTGCAACTGGGCCACCCCCACGTGGTGCGTCTGGAAACCCGACCGCCGAATGCCGAAGGCCATGGCGAGGTGAAAGCCAGCGACCTGATTCGCAACGCCCTGCGGATGCGCCCGGACCGGATCATCCTCGGCGAAATCCGCGGTGTCGAAGTGGTCGACGTACTGACCGCGATGAACACCGGCCACGACGGCTCCATGAGCACCGTGCACGCCAACAACGCGCAAGATGCGTTGTTGCGCCTGGAAACCCTGGTCGGCCTGACCGGTCGCAGCATTGCCGAACGGACCTTGCGCCAGATGATCTGCGCGGCGCTGGACGTGGTGATCCAGTTGACGCGCATGCCCGATGGCCGCCGCTGTGTCAGCGAAGTAGTCGAGGTGATCGGCATTCGTGAAGACGTGTACGTCACCAATACCCTGTTTCGCCTCGACCGCCGCAGCGGTTTCGGTTTCATGCGCGAGGCGGTCAACCCCGCGGGTGACAAACTGCGCCGCGAATCGGCGCTCTCTTCCTCGGTGTATTGAAGGCCACGGCATGCTCAAACCGCTGCTGCTTATCTTTGTTTGCCTGGCGTTGCTGGGGCTCTCGGCCCACTTGTTCACTCGCGGCTTACGCGAGCCCGGCACCCGGCGCGTGCTGGAACGCCTGAGCCAGGGGCAACCGGAGCGGGTGGTGCGCAAAACATCCTGGACGGGACTGGATCGCGCCTTTTTGCGCGCTGGCCTCGGGCGGCCCACCGAACGCCTGGGTGTGTGGCTGACGCTGTGGGGCTTGAGTATCCTGCTCGGGTTTTTCGGCGGCGGCTGGCCGGGGTTGCTCGCCCTGTTGCTGTTGCCTCCCCTGCTCCTGCGCCTGTATGTCAACTGGCGTTACCAGCGTCGGCTCAAGCGCATGATCGAACAATTGCCCGCATTGCTCGATCACAGCGTGCGCAGCCTGAAGTCCGGGCGCACCTTGGCCGACGCGGTATTGGGCGCCATCGACGCCGCCGAAGATCCGCTGAAAGATGCCTTGGGCCGCGTGAAGCGCCAGGTGCACATGGGCATCAGTCTGCCGGACGCCACCTCGGACTTCGCAGAACTCTACGACAAAGACGAACTTCGCCTGTTTGCCCTCGGCTTGAAGGTCAACCACCGCTACGGTGGCAACGCCAGTGAACTGCTGGAAAACCTGATCAAGATCATCCGCGAACGGGAACAGGCTGCTCGCCAACTGAGCGCCATGACCGGTGAAACCCGAGTCACGGCGGTTGTCCTGGCGCTACTGCCGGTCACAGTCGCCGGCTATCTCCTGGTGTCCAATCCAAAGTACCTGATGACCATGTGGGACGACAGTTCAGGGCAATCGATGCTGATGGGAGCGCTCGCCCTGCAGGTGTTCGGCTGCCTGGCACTGTGGCGGATGTTGCGCAGCCTATGAACGCGTCCATGCTGCTGAGCTCGCTATTGTTCCTGCTGGCATCGGGATTGTTTATCTGCGTCATGGTGCAACTGCGTCATCGTGCTCGCCAGGTGGTGCAGCGCCTGGACGGCAAGGCGCCGGGCGAAAGCCGCTTGAGCCAATGGCTGCAGGCGCTGGGCACCAGCCGGGTCGGCCAGCAGTCGGTCAAGCTCGACAACGAAACCCAGACCCTGCTCAATTGCCTGGGCTGGCGTACCGCGCGGCAACGGGCGTTATTTGCCGCCTTGCAGGTTGGCGTCCCGGTACTGGCGCTGGCGTTGAGTGCATTGGTGCAGGGTCTGTTCTTCCCCCAGGTCATTCACCCATGGCTAGTCCCGGCGTTCGCCCTGGGTATCGGTTATCTGCTGCCCAAGCGTCTGCTGGCCGCTGCTGCGCACCATCGGCAGAAAAAACTGGCGATGGAAATCTCCACCTTCATTCCGCTGCTGCGCATCCTGTTCGAATCAGGCATGGCCGTGGAGCAATCGCTGCGAGTCTTGAGCAATGAAGGCAAACAACTGATGCCCACATTGACCCAGGAGTTGCGCCTGGTGCTGGCCCGTGTCGATTCGGGCCTGGAGCTGGGCGATGAACTGCACAAGGTCACCCGCTTGCTGGCGGTCGACGAGTTCACTGACACCTGCGTGATCCTGCAACAGCTGATCCACCAGGGCGGCGGTGCGATGAAATCCCTGCTGGCGCTCAAGTTGTTGCTCGATGACAAGCGCCTGGCGCGCCTTCAGGAATACATCTCCAAGATGTCCGCAAAAATGTCCGTCGTGATGATGCTGTTCCTCTTCCCGGCGTTGTTGATCGTACTGGCGGGCCCGGGCTTCACCGCCCTCGCCCGGGCTTTTGCTTCTTAGGGGAATCGTGATGAAAGCAATGTTTGCAGGTTTTTGTCTGCTGATGCTGGGGGGTTGCGCGAGCAACGGACAGACACCCTGGAGTGCCCTGACCCCCGTCAGTTGCGGAAAATTGAACGCCGAACAACAGTTGTCGCTGAACCTGGCCGATGACATGGCCAATAACGGCAAGTTGCACGCCAGCCTCGCCAACCTGCAGAGCCTGCCGGACAATGTTGCCGACGTGCGCCTGCGCAAGGCCAAGGTGTATCGTCTGCTGGACCGCAGTGAAGCCGAACCGCTGTACCGCAGCCTGCTCGGCGGCTGCCTGGCCGCCGAAGCCGAACACGGCCTGGGCCAACTCGCCGCCGCCCGAGGCGACCATGGCCTGGCCCAGGCGCACCTGCAACGGGCCGCCCGGCTGGCGCCCACCGACGAAAAAATCCGCAACGACCTGGGTGTGGTGTACCTCAATCAATTGCGCATTGAAGACGCAAAATTCGAATTCCTCACCGCCATCGAGCTCAAGCAAAGCGACCAACTGGCCGCCGTGAACCTGGTGACCCTGTTGATCTACCAGGACGACTGGAACCGCGCCGCCGAGCTGGTCAGCCGCCTTGGCCTGAAACCGGCACAAGTCACCCAGGCCCAAGCCCGCGCCGAGAAGCTCAAGCAGCCCACCAAGCCTGGCTCGACCATCGCCGCGCAAGTCGCCGCCGTTCAGTAGGGAGCCCCTGATGAAATCGACCACCTTTTTTTGCCTCGGCTTGCTGACCCTGCCACTGGCCGCCCACGCCATCGACGCAGGCCCCGCTTCGGCACAACAACAGGAAACCGAAGGCTGGCTGCAACTGCAAAGCAACAACACCGCCGCCTCCACCAAGCCGCAAACCGCCAGTGCCACCGAGCGCGAACTGGCAATGCAGCGCTGGCTGAAAAGCTTTCAGCATGAGATTCCGGAGTTCTTTGATCAGGATGTAGGTGGATCGGTGGACAGCGGATCGCAAGAATAGCGCTAAACCACATCCCCCTCTGTAGGAGCGAGCATGCTCGCGATGGTCGTGAACGATGACGCTGGGCACCTGACACCCCTCGGTGTTCTCAGGTTCATCGCGAGCATGCTCGCTCCTACAGGGCGGGGGTAGGCGCCATCACTGCGACCAAGCCAGTGGGTGGCGAACCGTACGCAGGTTGCGTCGACCAGGGAATGGAAAACCGGGTGACCAAACCTGGTCACTGATTTTGCAGTGACAGGCAAAGGCTAGTGATCAGGCGTCCGACGGACAACCTGTAAAGAGTGTCGGATGTTTCCGAGGGATTTGAGGGATTCTGCACGAGATTTGTCGGTTGTCCGGCCGTCTGCGCGAGCAGGCTCGCTCCCACAGGTGGACCCAGTACGTCCGCCAGATGCAGGTCGGCTGGCGGGCTGGATATGTACACCAGCCTAAAGCGCAGATCAGCTCGTCGACGCCCGATGCCGCAGCCCTGAATGATTCGGCGTCATCGCCAACGCCAATTGCGTGCGGTTATGCATATGCGTCAACCGCAGCACCTGCGACACGTACAACTTCACCGTGTTCTCGGTAATGCCCAACTCGCAGGCAATCTGATAATTGGTTTTCCCCTTGCCCACCAACCGCGCCACCTCCAGTTGGCGTGGCGACAGCTGATTGAAGATGGCCGGGATCTCGGTTCGCTCGGTATCGCTGGCATCCCCTCCCGAGGCATTCGGTGTACGCCGAACCCGGTCCAGGTCCTGGTACAGATCATCAAGCGACTCGGACAGGTATTGCAGCTTCTGGTTCAGATGCCCCAACTGCAGCGTCTTATGCCGCTCCTGCAGTGCCACTTCCTGGCGCTGTACGCCTTCGAGCAATTCACCCAGGTCAATCGGCTTCTGGTAGTAATCGGCAACGCCGGCGCGCAATGCCTTGATCACATCCTGCTTGTCCGCCTGCCCGGTGAGCATGATGGCTTCGAAGGCCCGGTGTTTACCACTCAGGCGTTGCAGCTCCTGGACCATTTGAATGCCGTCCAGGCCAGGCATGTGCAAATCGCAGAGGACCAGGCCAATGTCCATGTCTTGTTGGAAACGTTCGATCGCCTGATGGCCGGATTCGCAGGGAACGCAGCGGTAGCCGTTGCTCTCAAGAAATTCGCAAAGTTCTGTGACGATCAAGGACTGATCGTCGACCACGAGGACTTTTATTGCCGAAGTACGCTTGTTCACGTGCAACTCCCTGCAAGGCCAAGGACTGACCGTCCTATTACTGAAACCCCTGTATGAAAGTAGTCGCTCTTTCGCCGCTGTACAAAACGGATCACATGCCGAGCCAGGCGAATGTCAGCACCAGCCCCACCAACAAGAAAGGGGCAAAGGGCTGTTTCCTTGACAGACCGGGCTCCAGATAACACAGGCGACTTCTAAGCCCTTGACTGATATGAAGCCAGACTCTTGGCGCCAGCAGTATCCAACACACACTGGCCAGGCCGGCACCGATAAACACGCCCAGCACGTGCCGACCATCGGTCGCCAGCCCCAGGGCGGTCATGAGCTTGACGTCCCCACCACCGAGGCGACGCATCGCATAGCCGGGCAAGGTGAAGGCCATGGCCAGCAACGCAGCCCAGCCACCCTGCGTGGCTGGGGCGCCGACCCAGGTGGTTCCGCTCCATAGCAGATACGCCAGCGCCAGCGCCCCCACGCCCAGGGTCAGGCGGTTGGCGATGTGCCGTTGCCGGGCATCTTGCGCTGCGCATAGCGTCAGCCAGATCAGTAGGACAAAGCTCTGCATCCGGTAAAAAACGTCCGTTATGGCGGAATGATTCTATGCTGACATTACCTCGTGATGTCAGGGTAGTCGCACTCATGAAAAGCAACCTCCCACGTAAGCAAAAAGGTGCCGTAGCGATTGAATTTGCCTTGGTGTTCGTGATCTTTTTTGCCGTGTTCTACGCGATTGTCACGTATAGCCTGCCGCTGTTGCTGATGCAGTCGTTCAACCAGTCGACCGCCGAAGCCGTGCGCCGTAGCGTGGCCCTGGACCCGAACACGCCCGGCTATGAGGCTGCGCTGAAAAACGTCGTCAAGCTGGAACTGACCCGGCAGTTGGCCTGGATTCCCGCCGGGCTGAATTTCGATGTCGCCACCGACACGACCACGACTTATACGGGCGGCGTGTTGAAGGTGGCCATCCACTATCCCTCGCAAAAGTTAAACGCGGTGATTCCGTTTCTGAACCTGCCGGGGATTGGCCCCATACCGAATTTGCCGGCGACGCTCACCGCCAGTTCGAGCCTGCAATTTTGAGTGCCGGGGATAAACTCTTCGGGCGCCTGCTCAATCGCCACCCGCCGGCACACCAGGAAATCGTGGAGCCCCCAAGCGTACTCAGTGTCGGCCTGCAGATACAGCTCGACGCCCAGGGTCGGGTGTTGCACCTGAGCGGCCCACTGCGGCATCTGCTGGCCCAGCAAGCCCCGGCGGCACAGCTTGCACATCTGCTGGATTTTCTCTTGCCCCATTGCAGCCTCGCCATCGAGGGCCCTCCCGCCGATTGGCGGGGTCAGCTTCTGGACCTGGACTTCTACAGCCTCAGCGGCTCGCCCCTGCACCTGCGTGGCTGGGTCCAGCCAATGGCCGACACTTGGTTGCTGCAGTTGCTGGACATCGGCGACTTGCTGCTTGAACGCCGACAAGCGCGCCTGCGCGAGCAGTGCCAGTTGCTCGCGGCGCAAATCGGTGAACAGTTGCGCCTGTGCAGCCTGATGCGCTTGCCCGACGTGCTGGTGGACCAACTGCAATCGCTGGCCCAACGCTTTCACATCCCCTGTATCGCCCTGGCGCTGCTCGATGAGCAGGAGGGCTGGCAGATTCACCAGCACTATGCCGGCTTTGACACGCCCAGCCTGTGGCACAACGGCCAGCGCCTGGGCACCGGCCTCGACAGTCTGGACGGCTCCACGCCGCATCACCTGAACCTGGCCGAGCACCCGCGCCTGCAAGGCACCTTTGGCAACACCGAGGGTTTCGCCGTGCCCTATCACGACGCTCAAGGCGTGGTCGCCTGGTTGCTCTGTGGCTGTTACACGGCCCATCAACAGGCCCCGGACGTCAGCGAGCGCGACTGGCTGCAGTTTGCCGCCGCCCTCGCCGGCCCCTTGCTTGCGCGCTTGCGCGAACATCGCCATCACCTGCAGCTGGAGCGCCTGGAGTCGTTGCAGGCGTTGCTCGGCACCGGCTGGTGGGAAATGTTCAACGACAGCGAGGTGCAATTGGCCCCCTCCCTGGCCCGCGCCCTGCATCTTGACCAGGAACGTCTGCCGCTGCAGGACTGGCTCGCCCAAGTGCACCCTGCCGATCGTGAAGAATTGCACAGCCGCCTGCAGGACTTGCGACTCGACGGCGCACCCCTGCTGTTGTGCGTGCGCCTGCACCGTGCCGACGGCGACACTCCACCGACCTGGTATCGCTTGCAAGGCCAGGCCCTGGGCGTCGGCAACCAACGGCGCCTGGTAGGATTCATGCTCGACATCAGCGACATCAAGAACCAGGAGCAACTCGTCGCTGCCGCGCATGCCCGGCTGGACAATCTGATCGCCAGTTCACCTGCGGTGATTTATGTGCAGCGCTATGTCGAAGGTGCGCTGCAACCGACCTTTTTCAGCGACAGCCTGCAACCCTTGCTGGGCTGGACGCTCGCTGACTGTACCGGAGCGGCGTTGGTCGATCGCGTTCACCCCGAGGATCGCGAGCGTTATTTCGAACGCACCCGCCTGCTGTTGCGCGAAGGCTCGGTACGTGCACGTTATCGGCTGCGCGACAGTCGCGGCAATTACCACTGGCTGCTCGACGAAGCCAGGTTGCTGCGCGATGACCTGGGTTTGCCGGTGGAAGCCGTCGGCCTGTGGCTGGACGTCACCGATGCGACGCTGGCGGCCGAACACGTCAAGCAGAGCGAGGAGCGTTACCGGATGCTGGTGGAGGACTCGCCGGCCATGATCTGCCGTTACCGTCCGGACCTGACCCTGACCTTCGGCAACCGGCCGCTGGCGACCTACCTGGAATGTTCGCCCGAGGGTTTGCCGGGGGTTAACCTGGGCAGCTGGATGTCGGCGCAGCAGCGCGAGTCCTTCCTCCAGCGCCTGAGCCAATTGAGCCCGGAATTCCCGGTGAGCACGGCGGAAATCAATCTGCAATTACCCGGCCGGGAACACGCCTGGTGGGTCTGGTCGGATCGCGGAGTGTTCGACGAGCAAGGCCGCTTGCTGGAAGTGCAGGCCGTGGGTCGCGACAACACCGAAGTCCGGCGCGCCCAGCAACAGCTGACCCAAAGCGCGAAAATGGCCACATTGGGCGAGATGGCCACCGGCCTGGCCCATGAAATCAACCAGCCGCTGAACGTGATGCGCATGGCGATCATCAATGTGCTCAAGCGCCTGGGCAATGGCGACCTACAGATCGATTACCTGACCGACAAGCTCAACCGCATCGACGCTCAGGTCCAGCGCGCAGCGCGGGTGGTGGACCACATGCGCGTGTTCGGCCGCCGCTCGGACATCGAACAGCAACCGTTCAACCCGGCCCAGGCTATCGACGGCACCTTGTCGCTATTGGCCGAGGGGATGCGTGGCAAAGGGGTGGAACTGCGGGTCAGCGAGTGCGCTTTTGCGGTTCAGGTACGTGGGTATGTCGATCAGCTGGAACAAGTGTTGATCAACTTGATGGTCAACGCCCGGGATGCACTGCTCGGCAAGCGTGAGGCCGACGGTCAATTCAAACCGTGGATAGCGGTGTATACCGAACGCGATGAACACGCGGTGCGGCTGTGGGTGGAAGACAACGGCGGCGGCATCGATCCGCGCTTGCTGGAACGCATCTTCGAACCCTTCTTCACCACCAAGCCGGTGGGCGTCGGCACTGGGCTGGGGTTGTCTGTGAGCTACGGCATCGTGCAGAACATGGGGGGAACACTCAGCGTCAGAAACTCGGCCGAGGGCGCGCGGTTTTGCATCGAGCTGCCGATCGTGCCCGATGCTCAGATCACCAGCGATGCTCGGCCGGCGTGACAGCTGAGGTTGGCGCCGACTTCGACCTTGTTCAAGTCGATGCCCAGGCTCGCCAGCAGCGTGTTGATCAGGGTATCCAGCAACGGGCTGAGCACGGTGTTGATCGCATTGACCAGCGCGGTGGTGACGTCGTTCAAGAGGCTGCCCAGGCCACCGATGATGCTGCCCGACAGCCCATACATGTTCACGCCGAGGTCGCTGACGGTGGTGCTCAGGCTGTTGACGATGTTGTTGGTGGTGTAGGCGTAGAAAAACGGTGGCTGGTTGATTTCCGGCAGGTTGGCGGCAGCTGGTGCGGAATACACGTGGGGGATGTTGGCGTTTTGCGCTACCGCGGTATTGACCTGGATGCCGATGCCACCGCTCGGCCGATGGTTGTAGCAGACCGCCGGCAAAAACAGCAGTCGGTTGCAGGTTTGCACACCGACATAAATGACTTGTAGCGGGTTGACGATATTGGTCGGCGGGACCGTGGCGGAACCAAACACATCCTCCGGGGTGATCTGTCCGATTTTCAGCCCGATCAGCTTGGTCGTGGTGCTGGTGGTCAGGCTTTTATTCGTCGAGCTTATGCAGCTGTAAGCCGTGACATAACTCCAGGCACCGCCCGCTTCCAGAGCAACATCGAGCCGTATCGGCGGAGGCAGAAGCTTGACTTCCGTCGTGTCACACGGTGCACCCAAGCCGCACGTCAGCAACTTGTGCAGTTGCAGGCCCAGCAAGTCTTTCAGAAAGTCGGTCAGCGACGTAGCAAGGTCAAGTACGGCATTGACCAATGGCGTGATGGCGTCCAGTACCGGCAGGTCAATGGACAACAACGTCTTGACCTGGGCGGTTCGAACATAAATGCGGTCAGGCCCCAAAGGTGCCTGGGCCGCCTTTTTCGGATTGCCCACGGCCGACAATTGCGGTGGCTGCATCACCTGCACCCGCGCAGTGATCTGCGCCAGGCCCGCGAGGTTGATCGGCAGGGTCGCCACCAGGCCGTTCTGCTTGTTGGCCAACTGCACGACGCCTTCAATCAGGTCGAAAGCCTTGAGGTTCACTGCCAGGGCCGAGATGTCACTGCCACTTTCGACGTGCAGCAAGTCGCCCAGCACCACGCTGGTCGCACCGGCAGCCAGTTTCAGCGCCTTCAGGCTGACGATCGTGGCACTCGCTGCCAGAGTGCCATTGGGGTCCAGGACATTGATGGCGGCCTGGATCAACTGGCTGACGGTGATGCTGTTGGACAGCACCTGGTCGTAGCCTACGGCGGTCAGGCCGAGGTCGACTTTCAGGCGATTGAGGTAGCTGAGCAGGCTGATGTTGCTGTTGACCAAGCCATTCCAGCCTGCGGCATTGATCGTCACGTTGCCTCCCAGCAAGCCACCGAACAGCAAACTGGTAATGGCTGCCTTGCTGGTATCGAATGTCAGCACAGTGCTGCGGATGGTCAGTGCTGCCAGCGGCGGCGGGAGCGCGGCGACCGCTGTGGCCTTCAGGTTCAGGGTCGAGCCAGCAGGGGCACCGCCAAACAGAGCACCAATGCCGCCCGCAAAACTTTGCGGCACGACGTGGCTGGCGATGACCTGGATCGCTTCACTTTTGCCAGGGTCGACGGAAAATATCCGCAGGCTGTTGGCATCCAGGGTCAGCGCACCGCAGCTAACCACCAGTGCACGCCCGTCGCTGGGCAGAGTGAAGCCGTTGCGCTGGGCACTGGCGGTGGCATAGCTGGTCGCGGTCGCACCCGTGGAACAATCACCACCCCGCGTGGCGGCTTCAAGTGCGGCCATGTCGGCGATGCGCTGCAGGTTGCGCTTTTCCAGGTAGAGCCGGCCGCTGTCGATCACCAGCAACATGAACGCCAAGGCCAGCGCCAAGGTAACGGCCGCCATCAAGCCAATGGCCCCTGTTTGTCGGGCAGGGCCGCGAAACTGCATGCGGGGCGACATCGCGCACTCCTTTGCCGGCGCACGGCCGAACGTAACCTCCGTGGGTGTAAGGCAGTGTAGACAAGGGATGGCGTGACTGCTGGCAACTCGCCACCGCCTGTAGGGGGTGTTAATTGGGTGTTTTCACCGGCGGGGTGGGTAGTTGGCCAGAATCCTCGTGACCGTTTCGTGTATCGCATTACTGCGGTCTGTCGGATTCGGCGTGCGGCTGAGCATCTGTTCGTCACTGCCGCGCCAGACCAGCTTGCCGTCCTTGCCGTCGAGCAGGTCGATCTGGATCGTCGCGACCTTGTAGGACACCAGGCGGGTTTCGTTGTACATCGGTGCGCCATAGTAGCCGTACCAAGGGTAACCCCAACCGCCGCCGTAGTTGGTCGTCACCTGTTGCTGGCGATCCTCGACTATCAGGTAAGCCTGCACATTCACATCCCCCCTGGCGCCGGCGCCCGCCTGACGCAGGCCACGTTGCTCGAGCTGATCGGCCACCGAATCGCGCACACGCTGTTCGGTCAGGTCGCTCTTGATCCTGGGGTCATCGGGACGGTATTGCAGCGCCGGTTCTTTCCAGCTCCAGCTGTGATACGCGGCAAAATCGCGGCTGGCATCGAAGTCATGATTGACCTGGTTGGCGGCGCAGGCACTGAGCAGCACGGCCACTGCCAGTAAAGCGAGACGGCGGAACATGGCGATTCTCCGGTAGAAGACATGAACCTGCGAAATGCTTCTGGACTACAGGAAGCTAACTAGGAGGATACGCCGACATTGCCTTTTCTACAGCCTCCCGTATGGCATCGACACGCTCGCCCTCGCTGCCCCGGTTGCTGGTTTCAGCGCTCGAACTCCAAACCGGTTCACCGTTTTGCGCGTCGTACAGGTCAACGTGAACCACCACGACCTGTTCCTCATAAGTGCGCACAATCGGAATGCTGCCGTACATGCCGTAACCCGGGCCATAACCATAGCGGTTATAGCCGCCGTAACCGCCGTAGTAGCCGTAATCGTCCTGGACCTGACGCAAGCGTGTTTCCAAACGCAGGTCTGCGCTGACGAACAGATCCGCCGGCCGGTTGTCACGCAGGGGCCGCAGGCCGCGTTGATCCAGCGCACTGCTGACGGCATCGGCGACCTGCGCCGAGTCCGCCCACGCGGTGCCCGGCGGCATTTGCCCGTTGAGCCAGGCCCAGCTGCGATAACGCCCGTAGTCTCGCGGTGGCGCCGGGTAGGCGCTGCGATCAAAGGTACTGGCCGCCTGAGGTGGCGCTGGCGGCAAAGGCCTGGAACTTGCCACGTACGGATTGCTGCCCTGGCAGGCCGCCAGGCCCAGGCAGATCAACAGCAACCCTGCACGACTTTTCATTTCGAACTCCGATCAGACCGGCCGACAGATCCAGTGCAAGTAACGCCCCAGCCCGGCAAAGGCTGGATGGCGCCGATGGGCCAGCTCCATTTCGAGCAGGTCCGACAGCTCAGCGCGGGCCTGGAACTCCACCGGCATGTAATCGTGAAAAACCCGAACGCCACTCTGGCTTTCGACCTGCCACAGCCCCTCAAGTTGCGCTGCCAACTCTCGTGGGTCCAGGGGCTGTTGCGGAGTCAGGCTCTGCTTCTCGCCGGCCATGTCATTCTTGCGCATCTTGCGGAAATGGCCCTTGAGCAAGTTGCGATAAATCAGTGCGTCGCGGTTGTAGAAGGCCAGGGATAGCCAACCATCGGCCTTGGTCAACTGGTGCAGTACCGGCAGGATGGCGTGCGGTTCGGCCAGCCATTCAAGCACGGCATGACACAACACCAGGTCGTAGCGTTCGGTGAGCTGACCGGGCAGTTCCTGCCAGGGCGCCTGGATAAAGGTCGCATTCTGTTCCGCATCGGCAAAGCGCTGGCGGGCGCCCTCGAGCATCGGTTCGGCGGGCTCGGCCAGGGTCACCTGATGACCACGCTGGGCCAGCCACAACGACATGTGGCCCAGGCCCGCGCCAATATCCAGGACCCGCAGTGGCCGATCCGGCAGGGCTTCGGCCAGATCGGCCTGCAGCACCGCCAGGCGAATCGCGCCTTTGGCGCCGCCGTAGATTTTTTCGGCGAAACGCGTCGCCAGTTGATCGAAATGACGGTCGCTCATCAGCCGAACCTCCGCTCGCTGTCCGCCAGCTTGCTGCGTACAACGTCATTCATGTCCAGCCCCAGTTCGCTGCACAGCAACAACAGGTAGAGCACGATATCGCCGATTTCCTGCCCGGCATGGGCCAGCTTGTCAGCCGGCAGCTGCCGTGACTGGTCTTCGCTCAGCCACTGGAAAATCTCCACCAGCTCGGACATTTCGACACTCGCGGCCATGGCCAGGTTTTTCGGGCTGTGAAATTGCCGCCAGTCATTGCGATCACGGATAGCGTGCAGGCGTTCGGTCAGTTCAACAAGGTTCATCGGGCTCTCCTGAAGACGTATAGCTTCGGGGGGATGACGGGGGAAGGCAAGTGCCTGGCAGCATTGTCGGTCTTTGCACCATAATCATTCGATGGCGTGATTCGTGGCGCCTGTGAAAATTCGCGGCAAGTCGAACCGTCGCTCCGCAGCTCCTACAGACAGGACGTTCATTTCATGCAGGTAGAAGGTTTTTTCGAATGGCTTGGCCAGGTCCTCGGCTCAATCATCCGCTTCATCGTTGATGGCCTCAGCGGTCTGTTCCAACTGGTGAGTCGCGCGAGCAGCCATTTTGTCGAGGGCTTGTCCGAGGCACTGGGCATGGACACGTCGATCATCAGCATCATCACCCTGATCGTCGGGTTGGTGTTGTTATGGTCGGCCATTCGCGCGTTCATGAACGCCGCGTTTATCATGGGGATCATCTGGTTGATGCTGGGGTTGTGGTTGCTCAGCTGGATCATGCACTGACCCCACCCCCCCTGTGGGAGCGAGCCTGCTCGCGAAGATGGCGCGACATTCGACATTGATGTAGTTCAAAGACCGCCTTCGCGAGCAGGCTCGCCCCTGCAATGGATCGCGGCAGATTCCAAATGTGTCGCTACAATGCCTGCTCCCCAAGGAGCCTGCATGTCCAACCTGATCGCCGACTGGCGCGACCGCCCAACCCATCGTCGGGTCTGGGCGCTGGCTGCGCCGATGATTCTCTCGAACATTTCCGTACCGCTGGTGGCGCTGGTCGACAGCACCGTCATTGGCCATCTGCCTCACGCCCATCAACTCGGGGCCGTGGCGGTCGGGGCCAGCCTCTATACCTTCCTCGCCTGGGCGATGGGTTTTCTGCGCATGGGCTCCACCGGGTTTGCCGCCCAGGCCGCAGGGCGCGGGGATGGCGCGGCGCTGCGGCAGATTCTGTTGCAGGGCCTGCTGCTGGCCATGGGGCTGGCGGTGGTGCTGGGTGCCTTGGGCGTGCCGTTGAGCGGGGTTGCGTTGCACTTCATGCAACCGTCGGCGGAACTGGACCAGATGACCCGCGAGTTTTTCCACACTCGCTTGTTCGGCCTGCCGGCGGCACTGGCCAGCTATGCGCTGGTCGGCTGGTTTCTCGGCACGCAGAACGCCCGCGCGCCGCTGGCGATCCTGTTGAGCACCAATCTGGTCAACATTGCCCTTAACCTGTGGTTTGTCCTTGGCCTGGAATGGGGGGTGGTGGGCGCGGCCCGGGCTTCGGTGATCGCCGAATGGACCGGCGCGCTGATCGGCCTGATGATGACGCGCCAGGCCCTGCGCGCTTATCCCGGCCATATCGTCTGGGCCACCCTGGCACTCTGGCAGAGTTGGCGACCGCTGTTGGCGGTCAACCGAGACATTTTCATCCGCAGCCTGGCGCTACAGTCGGTGTTTTTCCTGATCACCGTGCAAGGCGCCCGGCTGGGCGATGCGACCGTTGCCGCCAACGCCCTGCTGCTCAACGGCTTGCTGCTGACCGCCCACGCACTCGACGGACTGGCACATGCCGTGGAAGCCCTGTGCGGACACGCCATCGGCGCGCGCGACCGCAATGCCCTGCGCCGCTCCCTGGTGGTGGCCTGCGGTTGGTCCTTGTTGGCGAGCCTGGGCTTTGCCGGCTTGTTCCTGTTTGCCGGACACCTGTTCATCCAGATGCAAACCGACATAACCAGCGTGCGCGACACTGCTTTCCTGTACCTGCCCTATCTTGCAGTGCTACCGCTGATCGCCGTCTGGAGCTACCTGCTCGATGGGTTATTCATCGGCGCCACCCGTGCCAGGGAAATGCGCAACGGCATGCTGCTGACAGTGGTACTGCTGCTGCCGTTCGCCTGGGCGCTGCAGGGTTATGGCAACCATGGCTTGTGGATAACCTTTCTGCTGTTCATGTTGCTGCGCAGCCTGACGCTCGGCTTGATTGCCTGGCGCCTGCGCCAGAACGATGGCTGGTTCGCCCGCGCTCACTGAGCCAGTGGCATCTACAGCATCGGCTCAGGTTGAGCCGTCCTGCCATAGCTTGCGGACACTATCGAGGCGCTCCTGTTGGGTACCGCCCGATAATGGTTGCACCAGCCAGGCGTCGGGGTATTGCAGGCGCAGCCATATCCAGTCGTCGAGCACCGGGCGCTCGCTGAAGCCCAATGCCAGCCCCTCTTCCAGATGGTCCCACAGACGCGTGAAATCAGCGCCCGTGGACCGATTCCAGCGCCAGGCATGGTGTTCCAGCAGGCACGTCTGCAGTTTTTCCCGCTGCCGTGGGCTCAGATCCTCATCGACCTCCAGAGGGCGCACATCAAGCCCCGGGTTGAGCAACTGCTGCCAGCCCTGACAGCCGAGCGCGCGGTCTGCCCAGGTTCCGCCGAACCAGCGCAATTGACTGATAGGCCCTAACCAGCGACTGAGTTCCTCGGCATCGCAGGCATCAAAAAAATAACTGGCGGTGTTCGGGTTGAAGTAACTCAACAAGGCGCGGTGATGCAGGTTGAACGAGACGCTGAGCATGCGCCGCAGATGCGCCAGCAATGTCGACGCCGTCGCCTCGCTGAACATCAGCAACCCAGGCCAGCGCTGCCCATCGACGCGGTACAGATCGGCCAGGGCCGGGCAGCTCTGCAGATCGATGAGTACCGGCCCCTGCTCCTGCAGTGCCTGCCACTCGGTGTCTTCGAACAACCAGAACCTACCGGCCTGAGCAAACGTTTCCTGCAGGGTCACGCCCACCTGCGGTGCGCCCGGCATGTCCAGTAACAACCATTGCGGGTTCGCAACGGTTGCCTGTACCGCGCTCATGCCGCACCGCTCTGGCCAAGGCGCGGCGCCGTGCGACAGATGCAGAGCGCCTGGGCGCAATAATTGAAACTGCCACCACCGGGCAACAGGCACAGCAACATCAGGGGCTCGCCCGAACACAACCACTGTTGCACTCCGTCGAGCGGGCAATCTTCGAGAACAGATGTGGCAGGATCCTGCACCTCGTTTACTTCGACACTGGCGGGGCCGTGCAGAAACCCGGTGATCAACGGTCGATCCGGATCACCTTCGGTGAAGCTCACCACCACCTCCGTGCCTTCAGCCAACCGTGGGCTGGCCGCAACGTTCAGTGGCGCAGCCAATGGCAGCCAGCAGTGGCTGGATGCCGCGCCCTCCCCCTGGTAAACCCAGTCAAACTGCACCGCCACAGGCCTGGATGGATCAGGTTGCGGCTCATCGACATCGACCACCCATGCCCGTTGCAGGCTGTGCATCCTGGGCTTCAGCGCCACCTGTGGCGTTTCAAGGGGCAACACCCACTGCTCCGCCCGCAGCGTATTGCTATAGGTCTGGCTCGCCGCCTGTTCGCCTTGATGCTCGATATGGGTCACCAACCATGGTTGATTCCATTCGGGAACCGGGTGCCCGGACAGCGGCATGAGCTGGCCGCTGCGCAGCGTCGTCAGGTCAGAACCACACTCCACGCGCTGCGCCGCGCCATCGGTACAGCGCATGACCTCGAAACGACGAACTGCCGGTTGCCCGCCCATCGCACGGAAGACCGCCGCCTCAGCGACCTGAAAATTCCCTGGCCCCTCGCCGATCACCACGCAATGTCCATCCGCCCGGTGTTCGAAGTGATAGTGCAACCGCTCATGGGCGCAAAGGCGCTGAAGAAACTGCAGGTCCGATTCCCGGTACTGCGTGCAGAAATCACGGGGTGGGTAATCGCCAGCCAATTCGAGGCGTCGATCCTGATCGACAATGCCGTGCTCCCTGAGCACCTGATCAAGTATCTGCGGCACTGAGCGACCGCTGAAAATGCGCTGGCTGTAGCGCCGGGCCAGACAGGCGAGTTTCGGCCCCAGCCGAACCTGACAGAGCCTGACCCCCAAACCATGTTCACGCTGGACCAGTTCGTGCAGCTGCCCATGGATGACGTTTCCCTCCGGCCCGAATAGCAAGGAGGCCGAACGGTACAGCAAGCCGGCGAGATCGAGCGTCGGGTCTTCGATCAGCAGGTCCACGTCGAACACGAAAGGCTCGCTGATGGATTCTCTACCGGCAAAGGACAGAACCTCGAAGGCATTGGACAGACCTGCTACGTCCAGACGAAATGACGATTCGTTGGCTGGATCGACCATGGGCATTTCTCTACAGGAGGGACAGCCGGGGATTCTCGCCGAGAGAGATGGCCGAGTAGAGAGGCGAAGTACAACTTAGGAAAAGACCTACGCGAAAAGAGGACGAAATCCCTTGGACGGCCGATACGCGATCTTTTTCGCAGGAAAAAAGAGAAATGCCCCACCGGGTTATCTGAAATTTCCTCAGCAAAAGGTAAATTTTCAGACAACCCGATGAGCGCAGTACTTACCTCAGGAAGACAGGTAAGAGGAACGGGTCAGGCCCAGACGCAAGGCATCGAGGAACTGGGTGCGCTCGCTGGCACTGATGCGAGCACTGGCGCACTTGTCGCGGTAGTGGGTCATCAGTTCTTCTGGCGACAAGTGCACGTAGCGCAGCATGTCTTCGATGGTGTCGTGGGTCTCGATACCGGCGTGGTACACGCTGCCGTCAGCGTTCTGGTAGATGTTCACCGAGTCGGTGTCACCGAACAGGTTGTGCATGTCGCCGAGGATTTCCTGGTAGGCGCCGACCAGGAACACACCCAGCAGGTAGTCCTCGCCTTCGTTCAGGGCATGCACCGGCAAGCTGGTTTCGATGCTCTGCTCGTCGACGTACTGGTTGATCTTGCCGTCGGAGTCGCAGGTCAGGTCCTGCAGTACGGCGCGACGCAGTGGCTCTTCGTCCAGGCGATGCAGCGGGATGATCGGCAGTACCTGGTCGATGGCCCAGGTGTCCGGCAGGCTCTGGAACACCGAGAAGTTGCAGATGTACTTGTCGGCCAGCTTGTCGTTGAGCTCGTCGAGCACCTGACGGTGGGAACGCTGACGCGCCTTCAACGAGTTGTGCAGGCGACGGCACACGGCGAAGTAGCACTGCTCGGCCAGGGCTTTTTCGGCCAGGGTCAGCTTGCCGTCGGCGTACTGGGCGGCGACATCGCTCATGTAGTGCGTGGCGCGCCAGTAGGTTTCGGTGACCATCTCGATGTCGGTCGGGCCCAGCAGGTCCACCAGCCACTGCACGGTTTCCGGCAGTGCTTCCTTGTTCTCGATCTGTGGCACGTCGTCGTTGTGCTTCTCGACGTCCGTCACCTGGATCACCAGCATGGCATGGTGGGCAGTCAGGGAACGGCCGCTTTCGGAGAAAATGTTCGGGTGCGGCAGGCTCTGCGCATCGCAGAATTCCTTGAGCATGCCGACCACGACACCGGCGTAATCGTCCATGTCGTAGTTGATCGAGCTGGCGTTACGCGAGTGCGTACCGTCGTAGTCCACGCCCAGGCCACCACCGACGTCGATGTGATCCACCGGCAGGCCGAGGTTACGCAATTCGCCGTAGTAACGAATCGCTTCCTTGAAACCATGTTGGTAGTCGGCCAGGTTGGCGATCTGCGAGCCCATGTGGAAATGCAGCAGGCGGATGCCCTGGTCCAGGCCCGCGGCGCGGAAACGCTCGACCACCGACAGCAATTGCGCCGCCGACAGGCCGAACTTGGATTTCTCGCCACCGGTGTCTGCCCACTTGGACGAGGCCAGGGACGACAGGCGCACGCGCAGGCCAACCTGTGGCTTGACCTTGAGCGAGGCGGCTTCTTCGATCACCAGGCCGACTTCGGATTCTTTCTCGATCACGATGAACACGTTGTGGCCGAGCTTCTGGCCCATCAGCGCCAGACGGATGAACTCGCGGTCCTTGTAGCCGTTGCAAACGATGGTGCCACCCTTCGGCGCCAGCGCCAGCACTGCCAACAGCTCAGGCTTGGAGCCGGCTTCCAGGCCGATGGAGACGTTCTGGGTGGCGATGATGTTCTCGATCACCGCTTCCTGCTGGTTGACCTTGATAGGGTACAGCGCGGTGTACTTGCTCTGGTATTCCAGGCGCTCGATGTTGGCGTCGAACGCACCGGTGAGCTGACGCACGCGGTCTTGCAGGATGTCCGGGAACCGAACCAGCAATGGCAAGGACAAGCCGCTCTTGCGCAACTGGTCGACTTGCTCGAACAGATCGATTGGTGAACTGCTCGGACCGTTGGGACGAACTTCGACGCGACCGGCGTCATTGATCGCGAAATACCCGGCCCCCCAATGGCGAATCCCGTAAACACTGCGGCTGTCCGCAACTGTCCATTGGCTGCCATCGTCTTTGCGTGTGCGTCTTACGGACATTGAAGTCCCCTATAAAGAAGTCATAGTGCGTCGCCTGGTGTCAGGCCGGCGCAGTCTAAAGAATGAAAATGACGGTTCGTCAACGAAGGGATAGACCTCGCCGACCGCAGTGAGTTTAGAAACCGGTCATGAACAGGCTCTGTGAAAACCATGGTGACGACGCCAGGCCTGCAGTCAGGCAGGTCTGGATCAAGCCGCGGGTGGTTTTCACAGAAGCTGCTAGCCGCCGGACTTCTTTGCCTTGAATCCGTGCTTGATCAGCTCTGCCAAGAGTAGCTCGACATGATCGCCCTGGATTTCAATGATCCCGTCTTTCAACGCTCCACCGGTACCACAGCGTTTTTTCAACGTGGTCGCCAGTTCCTTGAGTGCGTCTTCGGCCAAGGGCACGCCGGTGATGGTGGTCACCGTCTTGCCGCCACGGCCCTTGCTTTCGCGGCGCACGCGAGCAATGCCGTCGCCGGCCGGGATAACGGTCTGTTTGCAGATGCAGGCGTCTACCGGTTTACTGCATTCCGGGCAATGACGACCTGCGTCGGTGGAAAATACCAAGCCACCAAGGGCGGCGAAGGATGCGGCTTTTTTGGCCACCGGCAATCCTCTTGGGAGGACAAAGACTGGTCGCGGCAACCTGGGCAGGTGCCATCGACCGCGAAGCCCCACTCAGGCAGGGGCAGCGCTACTGAAACGGTAAGCTTCTTGTAGGAGCTGACGAGTGCAACGAGGCTGCGATCTTTTGATGTTGAATTAAAAGCAACGTCAAAAGATCGCAGCCTGCGGCAGCTCCTACAAACAGCAATACCGGTTCAGTTTGAAAAGGTCGCGCAGTGTAACGGCAAAAACGCCGATTGCTAAGAGCCAATCGGCGCCAATTTATGCCTCTTTTGCGACGTCTTCGCCACGGGCACGGAGATAGCGTTTCAACGCCGCCAAAGAGTCCGGGCAGTAAGGCTTTTGCTCGATATCCCGTAGCACCTGCTCGATGGGCATGAAGCACGCTTCCAGCACCTCTTCCGGCTGCAGGATCAGCGGGCCGTCCCACACTGCCGAAAATGCCGAACACCAGAGGCGATTGCCAGTGTCCTCGAAGAAAAAATGGTCATGAACGGTCAACTCCACCCCGCTCACTCCCAGCTCCTCTTCCAGTTCCCGGGCGGCCGACTCGGCATAGGTTTCACTGGCGAGCACCATGCCGCCCGCCGCCACGTCCCAATAACCGGGATAGATCGCCTTGCTCAGGGTGCGCCGGTGCACGCAAAGCTCTCCGGCGGAGTTGAACAACATGATGTAGGTACCGCGCCCGATAAGCCCGCGCTCGCGCAAGTCGGACCGGACCAGGGCGCCGAGCAGATTGTCCTGCTCGTCGACCCAGGCGATCTCTTCGGCATCCGAGGCCGCTCGATGGGCGGCCTCGCGCAGGTTATCGATGGAGCTATCGGCCATGGCTCAGCCCTGATTCAGCAATTGACGCAAATCGATGACCGCCGCGTTGGCCCGCGAGATGTAGTTGGCCATCACCAGCGAGTGGTTGGCCAGCACGCCGAAACCGCTGCCATTGAGGATCATCGGGCTCCAGACCGCTTCCTGCGACGCTTCCAGTTCCCGAATGATCTGGCGCACGCTGACCGTGGCATTCTTCTTGGCCAGCACATCGGCGAAGTCCACTTCAATGGCACGCAGCAAATGCGACAAAGCCCAGGCCTGGCCGCGGGCTTCGTAGAACACGTTGTCGATCTGCAGCCACGGGGTTTCGACGATCTCTTCATCAACCTGCGGCACCTGCCCAGGGGCCACCACTTCGGTCTTCAGCGCAGTGTTGAGCTTGACCCGGCCAACACTGGCCGACAGGCGTTGCGACAGCGAACCCAGGCGGGTACCGACATCACCCAGCCAGTTGTTCAGGTTATCGGCACGGGCATAGAACAGTGCGCTCTTCTGGTTCGGATCGGACAGGCGAGTCTGATAGCGAGTCAGGGAGTTGATGCCTTCCTGGAACTCAGACTCACTGGATGGCAGCACCCAGCTTTTATTGTCGAAGTTGAAGCGCGGCTCGGCCTTGGCCAGGTCGGCGTCTTCGGTGGACTGCGATTGCGAACGGGCAAAGTCTTTGCGCAGCGCCCGGCTCAGATCGCGCACCTGCACCAGCACGCCGTATTCCCAGCTTGGCATGTTGTCCATCCACAGGCCTGGCGGCAGGCGGTCGTTGGAAATATAGCCGCCTGGTTTGTTCAGCAGGGTCCCGGCGACACTCTTGAGGGTTTCCACCGTGGTGTAGCCGACCACCATCTGCTTGCCGTCTCTTTCAGCGGCCAACTGCGCATTCTGCTGCACCGGAAACAGGGCAGGTTCCGCGCTCCAGTACCAACCCAGAGCAATCGTCACCAGCAGGTAGATGCCAATCAACGTGGCCAGCGCCCGGCTGAACACCAGGCCGCCCAAATAACTGCGGGTGGCCGACTTCGGTTCAGCGGCACGTTCAGGCGCGCTACCGGCGCGGTTCTTCCAGTCCAGCATGGCGATATCCTTTCAATTACTTGAGTTCATCGATTCGACCACAACCATACAACAACGTGCCTTTTCCCGGCACCCGCCGTTGGCTTTACAGCGAAATTTATCTCACTACGACTAAGGGAATCCCCTAGCTCGCCAAGACTGGAAATTTGTCCGGCTTCCAGCAACGAACTATCGATCATTGCAGCCCTGCGTGCTGGCCCCCAAGGACCTCAGGATCGGACTCGAGGCTCGCCAGCCCCCGCATTGCAGGGACCTTCGCAAGAACCGGCAGGCAATTGACGACTGATTGGCCGGAAACTGAATGGGTGGGTGTCACAGATTATTAACGTACAACACTCATGTAATGGAAAAGAGATGCTAGCATAGAGCCACCAGTCGTCCTCAGCGTACCCCCTAACCAGTAGTCAGGATATGACCGAGCCAGAAGACCCCAGCCGCGAGCGCCTCAAGCATCACTTTGCCCAGCGGGTAATTCATCAAGCACGTCAGATTCTTGAGATATGGCAACGCCTGCAACGCAATGAATGGTCGACCCAGGAGCTGGCGGAACTGAGCGAGGCCAACCTGCGACTGTTACGCTTCGCTGAACGCTTCGAACAACCGGAGCATTCGCAACTGGCGCGTCACATCGGCTTGTCGCTGGAGGCTGTCGACGCCAATCGCGGTCGCCTCAGCAGCAGCCTGATCAGCGACCTCAATCGACTGATGCAACGCCTGTCGCGCACCGGCCTGCGCCATGGTGATCAGCTGGACCAAACGTTCCTGCCGCCCTTGCGCAAACCCGTCTATGTGATGCTGCAGGATCATGACCGTGCCGAGCGACTGGCCAAGCAGCTGGAGTTTTTCGGGCTCAGTGCCCAGTCCCTGGAGAGCGTGCCGGCATTCCGCTCATCAATGGTCGAGCGCCTACCAGCCGCCATCGTCATGGACGTTGACTTCAGCGGCCCTGGCGTCGGCCTGAAATTGGCGGCCGAAGCCCAGGAAGGTCTCGACCAGCGTTTGCCGCTGCTGTTTTTCAGCCTGCATGAAACCGACACCCCGACCCGCCTCGCCGCTGTGCGCGCCGGCGGCCAGGAGTTCCTCACCGGCACCCTTGAAGCGTCGAGCCTGCTGGAAAAAATTGAAGTACTGACCTGCGTCGCCCAGTACGAGCCCTATAAAGTGCTGATCATCGACGACTCGCGCGCCCAAGCCTTGCACACCGAGCGCCTGCTCAACAGCGCAGGGATCATCACCCGGACACTGATCGAGCCGATCCAGGCCATGGCCGAACTGGCGGACTTTCAACCGGACCTGATCATCCTCGACATGTACATGCCGGCCTGCACCGGTACGGAACTGGCCAAGGTGATCCGCCATAACGACCGCTATGTCAGCGTACCGATCATTTACCTGTCGGCCGAGGACGACCTGGACAAGCAACTCGATGCCATGAGCGAGGGCGGCGACGACTTCCTGACCAAACCCATCAAGCCCCGGCACCTGATCACCACCGTGCGTAACCGGGCGGCACGGGCACGCAACCTCAAGGCGCGGATGGTGCGCGACAGCCTCACCGGCCTGTACAACCACACGCACATCCTGCAATTGCTCGAAGACTGCTGCTTTCGCGCTCGCCGCGAGGGCAAGCCGCTGAGCTTTGCGATGCTCGACATCGACCACTTCAAACGCGTCAACGACAGCCACGGCCATCCCATGGGCGATCGGGTGATCAAGAGCCTCGCGCTGTTCCTCAAACAGCGCTTGCGCAAGACCGACTTCATTGGCCGTTACGGTGGCGAAGAGTTCGCCATTGTCATGCCCGATACCGACCTTGAAGCTGCCGTCAAAGTGCTCGATGACATCCGCAAGCGTTTTGCCGAGATTCATTATCCCGCGCAACCACAGGACCTTTGGTGCACGTTCAGCGCCGGCGTGGTGGACCTCGGCGAACACTCCGACAGCCTGTTGATGGCCAGCCAGGCGGACGAGGCGCTGTACCGTGCCAAAGGCGCGGGGCGCAACCGGGTGCAGGCCTCCCGGACATCAAAGCAAAGTGCCACCTTTTCATCGGAACAGACCGAGACAGTCATAACCCTGTAACAGAAACGCAATAACTTCAGGCACTTACCATTCTGCCGTTGGTAGTCCTTGATGCGCCTGAAACTGCTAACCAATCTCAATACCCTTCTTTTAGTTGCCGTCTGCGTAGCGCTTGGCGCCACACTCTGGTGGTCGCAAAAAGCCCTCGAACGCCCCTATCTATTAATGGAGCGCTACCTGGGCTTGTCCCAGCAATTCCAGAGTGACGTGGCGCGCAACATCGAGGATTACCTCGCCAGTGGCGATGCGCTGCGCTTGAGCAGCGCCAGCCAGGCCATCGACAAACTGCACAAGGAACTCGGCGAGTTTCCACCGGCCCTGGCTGAAACCTTGCAGCCGAGCCTGACGAACCTGGATGAATTCAGCAAAACCGATCTGCTGGCCGCCGGCAAGCTCGCCGCTGACCCACAGGCCCTGCTCCTGCAAGCCGAACGCGAGCTGGGGGCCAGCCTTGATCAACTCAGCCAGTACGCCAGTGGCAACGCGAGCTACCTGACTCCGCTGCTCAGCGCCTCCCAGCACCTGGGCAAACTGTCACTGGCCCGGGACAAATTGGTCAGCAGCGGCCGCAGCGAACTGGCCGCCGATGTCGAGCGCGAAATCACCGACATCCGCGCACAGGCCGAACAGCTGGATGCCCTGCCGTTATTGGGCGTGGCGGCCAGCAGTGAATCGAATACCGATGATTTCGCCGCGATGATGGGTCTGGAGAACACCGAGAAAGCCGCCGCCGAAGACGCCGGCGTGGGGATCAAGCGTGAGCTCAACAGCCTGCTCGGCCGCTACCCTGCGGAACTTTCGCGCACCCGCGAGCAAATCCACAAACGCGCCGAACTCAGTGCCGCGACGCACCTGAAAATCGCCGCCGTGCAACAAGCCATCGCCGGGCTGGAGCCGGTGGTACGCGCCCAACATGGGGAGATCCAGAGTGAGGTGCGATTGATACAAGGGGTAATGATCGGCTTGATCCTGTTGATCGCCCTGCTGATCGACACCCTGCAACGACGCCTGGCCCGGACCCTGACCAACCTCGCACCAGCCTTGTCGACCTGGGCGGAAGGCGACTTCAGCCGGGACATCCAACTGGGTAACACCAATCGCGAACTGCATGACATCGAAGCCTCGCTGAACCGCTTGCGCGCCTACCTGGTGGACCTGGTGGGGACCATTCGTCGCAACGCCGAACAGGTCGCCGGCAGCAGTCGAACCCTGGCGGAACTGAGCAATGACCTGCACAGCGGCGCCGAACACCAGGCCGGCGACACGGCAATGATTCGAGACTCCCTTGGCGAACTGGAGGCGACCATCCAGCAAGTCGCCGGCGACGCCAGCCAGGCCGCCGAGGCCAGTCGCCATGCTGGCCAGGCGGTCGAACATGGCCAGAAAGTCATTGGCCTGAGTCTTACCGGCCTGCATGCCCTGGTAGGAGAAGTGCAAGGCAATGCGCAGATGATCGAGCACCTGGCTGAAGAGTCCGCGACCATCGGTGGCGTGCTGACGGTGATCCGCTCGATTGCCGACCAGACGAATCTGCTGGCGTTGAACGCCGCCATCGAAGCGGCCCGGGCCGGTGAGATGGGCCGTGGCTTTGCTGTAGTGGCCGAAGAAGTGCGCTCGCTGGCACAACGCACCGCTGGGGCCACGGCCGAAATCCAGAGCCTGATCGCCGGCCTGCAAACCGCGGCGCGCCAATCGGTCGAAGGCATGCGCGCGCAGGTCGAGCATGCCGAAGCCACCGCCAACCAGGCGCAGGCGGCGGACGGTGCGCTGGATAGAATCGTCGGGGCAATCCAGACCATTTCCGATACCGCGGTACGCATCGCCGATGTCACTGCCCAGCAGAGCGGTGCCGTCAGTGAAATCCGCGATCACAGCGAGCGTATTCACCAGTTGGGTGGGGACAATTTGCTGCGTATCGGCCAGGGGCGTGAGCAGGGGGAGAATTTGATGGTGTTGGGTGGGCGCTTGCACACTGCCGTTCAGGCCTTCCGCGTCTGACTGCCCCCTCCTGATCGTTCCCATGCTCTGCGTGGGAACGATCACCTTGTCTCGCGCACTCGGCTATCATCCCCCCAATTCCGATACGCGAGATCGTCATGCGCCGTTTGCTTTACCTGCTGCTTTTAGTACTCGCCCTGCCTGCCACCGCCGGCGGTTTGCTGGAGAGTCGCCCCAGTTCGACCCTGGGCTCGATCAATAACAGTGCCGATTTCTTGCCGGTGCGCGAAGCCTTTCAGTTGAGCCTGGTAGAAAGCACGCCGCAATCGATCAAACTGCGCTTCGTCGCCACCGAGGGTTATTACCTTTACCGGCATCGTTTCCAGTTCCGCGCCGACCCGGCCGATGTCACCCTCGGCCCGGCGCAATTGCCCAAGGGCGAACAAAAGCACGATGAGTACTTCGGCGATGTCGAGGTTTACCGTGGCGTACTCGATGTAGAACTGCCGCGCACCGATCAACGCGCCTTCACGTTGATCGTGACCTACCAGGGCTGCGCCGACAAAGGCCTGTGCTATCCACCGGAAACCGAGCGCCTGGGCATCGACGGCAACGGCCCGACGACAACCCACGCCTGGAACTGGCGCGAGCTGGCGCTATTTTTCCTGGCGGGCCTGGGACTGACTTTTACCCCGTGCGTGCTGCCAATGCTGCCAATCCTTTCCGGCGTGGTGTTGCGTGGCCAAGTCGGCGGCTGGCGTGGTTTCAACCTGTCGTTGGCCTATGTGCTGCCGATGGCCGCCTGTTTTGCATTGTTGGGCGCGCTCATGGGCTTGTTCGGCGCCCAACTGAATCTGCAGGCACGCTTGCAATCGGCCTGGGTGCTGGTGCCGTTCGCAATGTTTTTTGCGCTGTTTGCCCTGGCGATGTTTGGCGTTTTCGAACTCAAGTTGCCGCACGCCATCAGCAGTCGACTGGACCGTATTGCCGGCCGCACCGAAGGCGGTTCGCTGTGGGGCGCCGCGGTATTGGGCGTGGTTTCCAGCCTGTTGGTTTCGCCCTGTGTCTCCGCGCCGTTGGCCGGTGCGCTGCTGTATATCAGCGCCAGCGGCGATGCGCTGGGCGGCGGCCTGAAACTGTTCATGCTCGGCCTGGGCATGGGCGCACCGCTTTTGCTGGTGGCCACCGGTGGTGCCACCTGGTTGCCGAAAAGCGGACCGTGGCTGATCTACGTGAAAAACGCGATTGGCGTGTTGTTGCTGGGCCTGGCGATTGCCCTGCTCAGCCGAGTGCTGCCGGGGCAAATCACCTTGCTGCTGATCGGCCTGCTGGCCGCTGGCGTCGGGTTGTTCCTCGGGGCACTGGAGTTCGTCTACAAACCGCCGCGAAAACGCCTGGGCCAATTGCTCGGAATGTTCCTGCTGTTTTATGCGCTGGCCTGTTGGTACGGCGGTTTTAGCGGCCAGACCGATCCGTTCAACCCAATCGGCCAGTCATCCGTGGTGGTTGGCGAGGTGTCTACGCAAAAAAATAGCGCCTGGCAAACCGTCACCACCGCGACAGACCTCGACCGGGTGCTCGCCGAAGCCCGGGCGTCCGGCACGCCGGTACTGCTCGACTGGTACGCCGACTGGTGCATCAGCTGCAAAGTCATCGAACACCAGGTGCTTGACGATGCGATCGTCATCGAACGCCTGAAGGGTTATCGGCTGATCCGCTTTGACATCACGGCCAGCAACGCCGAACAACGCGCCCTCCTCGACCGCTACCAACTGTTCGGCCCTCCAGCCTTGATGTTTTTCGGCAAGGACGGTGTCGAACGTGTCGATGTGCGGGTTATCGGCGAGATCACTGCCAGGGATTTCGCCGATCGTGTCGCCAAGGCGAATGACCGGATTTAATCAGGCAGTCATATATCTCGCGCAAACATCGGTCATCGTGCTGCCTATTGCAGAGAACTGGACAGTCACAAAGGCTTTGCGGCATAGTCGCCGGGTTCTGACAAATGCACACGGATAACCAAGGAACAGCCGATGGCGACGCTACTTGTATTGCACGGACCCAACCTGAACCTGCTCGGCACCCGCGAACCGGGCACCTATGGCGCTACCACGCTGGCGCAGATCAACCAGGACCTGGAGCGCCGCGCCCGCGAAGCCGGCCATCATTTGCTGCACCTGCAAAGCAATGCCGAGTACGAATTGATCGACCGCATCCATGCCGCCCGCAGCGAAGGCGTGGACTTCATTCTGATCAATCCAGCAGCTTTTACGCATACAAGTGTCGCATTACGTGACGCGCTGCTGGCGGTGAGCATCCCATTCATCGAAGTGCATTTGTCTAACGTGCACAAACGCGAACCTTTCCGCCATCACTCTTACTTCTCCGACGTAGCGGTGGGAGTGATCTGCGGCCTTGGCGCCAGCGGTTACCGACTGGCCCTGGAGGCCGCCCTAGAGCAGCTTGAAAGACCGGCAACAGCTTGAACAACAAGCGTTAAGCGCCCCTGACCGACCCTTGGGAGTTGATGATTCATGGATATCCGTAAAGTTAAGAAACTGATCGAATTGCTGGAAGAGTCCGGCATCGACGAGCTCGAGATCAAGGAAGGCGAAGAGTCCGTACGCATCAGCCGTCATAGCAAGACCCCGGCCCAGCAGTACTACGCGCCGGCTCCTATGCCTGCTCCGGCTGCCGCGCCTGTCGCTGCCGCCGCTCCGGCTGCTGCTGCCGCACCTGCGGCTGCCGCCGCGCCAGCACTGAACGGCACTGTTGCCCGTTCGCCGATGGTCGGTACGTTCTACCGCAAGTCTTCGCCAACCTCGCCGTCCTTCGTGGAAGTCGGCCAGACCGTGAAGAAAGGCGACACCCTGTGCATCGTTGAAGCCATGAAGATGATGAACCACATCGAAGCTGAAACCAGCGGTGTGATCGAATCCATCCTCGTCGAAGACGGCCAGCCGGTTGAGTACGACCAACCGCTGTTCACCATCGTTTGAACCGCGGAGCGCCTTTGATGACTGCGAAGTTGGAAAAAGTTCTGATCGCCAACCGCGGTGAGATTGCACTGCGGATTCTGCGCGCCTGCAAAGAGATGGGCATCAAGACCGTCGCCGTTTATTCCAAGGCGGACAAGGAACTGATGCACCTGGGCCTGGCAGACGAATCCGTCTGCATCGGTCCGGCATCGGCGGCCCACTCTTACCTGCACATCCCGGCCATCATCGCCGCGGCCGAAGTGACTGGCGCCACCGCCATTCACCCGGGCTACGGTTTCCTTGCAGAAAACGCTGATTTTGCTGAGCAGGTCGAGAACTCCGGCTTCGCCTTCATCGGCCCGAAAGCTGAAACCATCCGCCTGATGGGCGACAAGGTTTCGGCCAAGCACGCGATGATCGCCGCCGGCGTTCCAACCGTTCCGGGCTCCGACGGCCCGCTGCCGGAAGACGAAGAAACCGCCCTGCGCATTGGTCGCGAAGTCGGTTATCCGGTGATCATCAAGGCCGCTGGCGGCGGCGGTGGTCGCGGCATGCGCGTGGTACACAAGGAAGAAGACCTGATTTCCTCGGCGAAACTGACCCGCTCCGAAGCGGGCGCAGCGTTCGGCAACCCGATGGTCTACCTGGAAAAGTTCCTGACCAACCCCCGTCACGTGGAAGTTCAGGTTCTGTCCGACGGCCAGGGCCAGGCTATCCATCTGGGCGACCGCGACTGCTCGCTGCAACGCCGTCACCAGAAGGTGCTTGAAGAGGCGCCGGCACCGGGCATCGACGAACAGGCTCGCCAGGAAGTTCTCGCCCGCTGCGTCAAGGCGTGCATCGACATCGGTTACCGTGGTGCAGGCACTTTCGAGTTCCTGTACGAGAACGGCCGCTTCTACTTCATCGAGATGAACACTCGTGTCCAGGTAGAGCACCCGGTTTCGGAAATGGTCACTGGCATCGACATCGTCAAGGAGATGCTCAGCATCGCCGCCGGCAACAAGCTGTCGTTCACCCAGGATGACGTGGTCATCCGCGGTCACGCGCTGGAATGCCGGATCAACGCCGAAGACCCGAAGACCTTCATGCCAAGCCCTGGCACGGTCAAGCATTTCCACGCACCAGGCGGCAATGGCGTTCGCGTCGATTCGCACCTGTACAGTGGTTATGCCGTTCCGCCGAACTACGATTCGTTGATCGGCAAGCTGATCACCTACGGCGCAACCCGTGACGAAGCCATGGCGCGCATGCGCAATGCGCTGGACGAGATCGTGGTCGACGGGATCAAGACCAACATCCCGCTGCACCGCGACCTGACCCGCGATGCTGGTTTCTGCGAAGGGGGCGTGAACATTCACTACCTCGAGCACAAGCTGGCTGGCGAGAAGCACTAAGCTTCGACCCGATCAACAAAGCCGCCTTCGGGCGGCTTTGTTGTTTCTGGACATTTCATCCGAACCACAACACATTCCCTGTTGGAGCGAGCCTGCTCGCGAAGAGGCCAGCACATTCAACATCAATGCTGACTGGCATGCCGTCTTCGCGAGCAGGCTCGCTCCCACAGGGCATGCATTGATGCTTGGGACCAAGCCACTCCCACAAAACCTCCGCGCTCGCGTAAACTTGCGCGCTTCTCGCAGACCGCTAGGCTGCAATCAATATTTTTCAAAGGTGCCCGCCATGCCTTGGCTGCAAGTCCGTCTCGCCATCAGCCCAGAACAAGCCGAAACCTACGAAGACGCGTTCCTTGAAGTGGGCGCCGTGTCGGTGACTTTCATGGACGCCGAAGACCAGCCGATCTTCGAGCCCGAACTCAACACCACGCCGCTGTGGTCCCACACTCACCTGCTGGCGCTGTTCGAAGGCGGCACCGAGCCAGGCCCGGTCCTGGCCCACCTTGAGTTGCTGACTGGCAGCCCGCTGCCCGAGCATCACAGCGAAGTCATCGAAGATCAGGACTGGGAGCGCAGCTGGATGGATAACTTCCAGCCCATGCGTTTCGGTCAGCGCCTGTGGATCGTGCCGAGCTGGCACGCAGCTCCCGAGCCAGACGCCGTGAACCTGTTGCTGGATCCGGGCCTGGCCTTCGGCACCGGCACTCACCCGACCACCGCCTTGTGCCTGGAATGGCTCGACGGTCAGGACCTCAAAGACTGCAACGTGCTGGACTTCGGCTGCGGTTCGGGGATTCTGGCGATTGCCGCGCTGCTGCTGGGCGCCAAGCAGGCCGTGGGCACCGATATCGACGTGCAGGCGCTGGAAGCCTCTCGTGACAACGCCGGGCGCAACGGCATCGCAGACGAGCTGTTCCCGCTGTACCTGCCTGAAGATCTGCCGCAGGTTCAGGCCGATGTGCTGGTGGCCAATATTCTGGCCGGACCGCTGGTTTCGCTGGCGCCGCAGTTGTCGGGCCTGGTCCGGCAGGGCGGTCGCCTGGCGCTTTCGGGCATTCTTGCCGAGCAAGGCGATGAAGTGGCCGCAGCCTATGCCAAGGATTTCGATCTGGACCCGATCGCCAATCGCGATGGCTGGGTGCGCATCACTGGCCGTCGGCGCTAGAATGGACGCCTGCATCTACCGGATCGCCGCATGACCGACAGCTTCGTCACCCAGTGCCCGCATTGCCAAACCAGCTTCCGCGTCAACCATGCCCAGTTGAGCGTGGCGCGCGGGGTTGTTCGTTGTGGCTCATGCTTGCAGGTGTTCAACGCCGCCAAGCAACTGCTGGAGCAGGCCGGCAAGGAAGCACCCGCGCCGACGCCAGCCCCATTGGAAACCGTCGAACCGCCGCCGCAGCGCGCCATCAGCCAGAAACAATGGAGCGCTGCCGAGCTGGATCTGGACAGTCTCGACCTGGACGAAGAACTCGCCCGGCTTGAACAGCGGGAAATCCAGCCGACCACCGAGTTCGGCCGACACCGCGAAGACACGCTCAGCGCTCGCCGCGATAGCGCCGAGCACGACGAAGCCCCATGGCCCGACAGCCTGTTCAGCGAATCGGCTGCCGATCGCGCCCAAGCGGCCGACACGCTTGACGCGCTTGACGTGCTTGATACACCGCAGCCACCGAACGAACCGTCGCGTACTGAACCGTCGCTATCACTGGAACCGGTGGATCTGGACGACGAACCGCAGCCCCCGCAGCTGCGCCTGAACGATCCGCTCGTCGCCCCGGTACATCACGAACGCATGACGGCGACCGCAGAGATCGATGACGACCTGCCTTCGATCGAGCCGCCGCGCAAGCGTCGCGAACGCAGCGAACCAGGGGTTCGTGCCGAAGTACTGCAGGACCTGACCGACGATCCGCTGCAACTGGATTGGCAGAAACGTCGCTCACCATGGGGTCGTCGACTGTTTTGGCTGTTGTTGATCCTGCTGGGGGCCGGCGCACTCGCAGGCCAATACGTCGCCTACCATTTCGACGAACTGGCGCGCCAGGACCAGTACCGCCCCTGGTTCCAGCAACTGTGCCCGCAAATCGGCTGCACGGTGCCCTCCAAGGTCGACATCGCGAAAATCAAGAGCAGCAACCTGGTGGTCCGCAGCCATCCTGAGTTCAGCGGCGCCCTGGTGGTCGATGCGATCATCTATAACCGCGCACCATTCTCGCAGCCTTTCCCGCTGCTGGAGCTACGCTTTGCCGATCTCAACGGCCACCTGATTGCCAGCCGCCGCTTCAAACCCGGCGAATACCTCAATGGCGATCTTGAAGGCAAGGTGGAAATGCCTCCGCAAACGCCAATCCACATCGCCCTCGACATCCTCGATCCTGGTGCCAAGGCGGTAAATTACAGCCTGAGTTTCCACTCGCCCGAGTGAAACGCTTCACTGACCGACAATTGACGACGACTTCCTGTCTTTGCCCGCCCGGACCAAACCGCTGGCAATAACAGAATAACTGTTCAGATTTTGTTCAATTCAGCCTTTATCCAGTCATCGAGAGCGGGTATCATGCCAACCCTTTTTCGAACTCTCATGATCCGGCCCCACACCAGGGAAGTCCTATGTCGGCGGTACGCATCGGTCCATATACATTACACAACGGCTTGATTCTCGCCCCGATGGCGGGTGTCACCGACCAACCCTTTCGCCAGCTGTGCAAGCGATTGGGCGCGGGGCTGGTCGTCTCGGAGATGGTCACCAGCGACATGAGTCTGTGGAACACCCGCAAGTCGCGCATGCGCATGATCCATGCAGGTGATCCCGAGCCACGCTCGGTGCAGATCGCCGGTGGTGACGCACAGATGCTGGCGGATGCCGCCCGGGCCAACGTCGAGCTGGGCGCACAGATTATTGATATCAACATGGGTTGTCCGGCCAAGAAAGTCTGCAACAAGGCAGCAGGCTCGGCACTGTTGAAAGATGAAGCATTGGTAACCGAGATCCTGCAGGCCGTGGTGGCCGCGGTCGATGTGCCGGTTACCCTGAAGATCCGGACCGGTTGGGACCGGGACAACAAGAACGGCCTGACGGTGGCGAAGATCGCTGAACAGGCAGGCATTACGGCCCTGGCGGTGCATGGACGCACCCGTGCCGACCTGTACACCGGTGAAGCCGAGTACGACACCATTGCCGCGATCAAGCAGGCCGTGTCGATGCCGGTCTTCGCCAATGGCGATATCGATTCGCCAGAAAAGGCCCGGTACGTGCTCGACGCGACGGGTGCCGATGGCCTGTTGGTAGGCCGGGCTGCCCAGGGGCGGCCATGGATTTTTCGCGAGATCGACCATTTCCTGCGTACCGGCGAGAAGCTCCCGGCGCTGGACCTGATCGAGGTGGAACGCATCCTGCTAGAGCATCTGGCTGCGCTGCACGCCTTCTATGGAGACGTGATGGGCGTACGCATTGCTCGAAAGCATGTGGGCTGGTATCTCGCAACCTTGCCGGGCGCCAGGGAGTTTCGCGCCCACTTCAATCGTTTGGATGGTACGGAAGCACAATGCGCCAACGTTCGGGAGTTCTTTGCCGGGCGTTACAAGAGCCTGACAGGGGACGGAGAGTGGGTGGCCGCATGACGATGATGACCGAGACTTTAGTGAGTGGAACAACGCCCGTGAGCGACAACGTGAATTTGAAACAGCACCTCAATACGCCAAGCGAAGAAGGCCAGACCCTTCGCGGGAGTGTCGAGAAGGCGCTGCACAATTATTTCGCCCACCTTGAGGGCGCTGCCGTCACGGATGTGTACAACCTGGTGCTCTCCGAAGTCGAGGCTCCCCTGCTCGAGTGCGTGATGAACTACGTCAAGGGCAACCAGACCAAGGCCAGCGAAATGCTCGGACTGAACCGGGGCACGCTGCGCAAGAAACTCAAGCAGTACGATTTGCTGTAAGCATTCAATCAAACCAGAAAGGCGCCCGCGTAAGACCGGTCGCCTTTTTTGCTGACTCCTTTGCTTTTGATGGAAATTGAGATGACCGACCAGACTACCCGCCTGCCGATCCGCCGCGCCTTGATCAGTGTTTCCGACAAGACCGGGATCCTCGAATTTGCCAAGGAGCTTGAAGCCCTGGGTGTCGAGATCCTTTCCACCGGCGGGACGTTCAAGCTGCTGCAGGACAACGGCGTTGCCGCAGTGGAAGTCGCGGATTACACCGGCTTCGCCGAAATGATGGACGGCCGGGTGAAAACCCTGCACCCGAAAATCCACGGCGGGATCCTCGGTCGTCGCGGTATCGACGACGCCATCATGAACGAGCACGGCATCAAGCCGATCGACCTGGTAGCGGTCAACCTGTACCCATTCGAAGCAACGATCTCCAAACCAGGTTGCGACCTGCCGACTGCCATCGAGAACATCGACATCGGCGGCCCGACCATGGTTCGTTCGGCAGCCAAGAACCACAAGGACGTGGCCATCGTGGTCAACGCCAGCGATTACGCCAGCGTCCTGGAAAACCTCAAGGCCGGCGGCCTGACCTACGCCCAGCGTTTCGACCTGATGCTCAAGGCCTTCGAACATACCGCCGCCTACGACGGCATGATCGCCAACTACATGGGCACCGTGAACCAGGCTGCTGAGACCCTCAGCACGGAAGGTCGCAGCGAATTCCCGCGCACCTTCAACAGCCAGTTCATCAAGGCCCAGGAAATGCGCTACGGCGAGAACCCGCACCAGAGCGCGGCGTTCTACGTTGAAGCCAAGCCTGCCGAAGTCGGCATCGCCACCGCGACCCAGCTGCAAGGCAAAGAGCTGTCCTACAACAACGTGGCCGATACCGATGCCGCGCTGGAATGCGTGAAGAGCTTCGTCAAGCCAGCCTGCGTGATCGTCAAGCACGCCAACCCGTGCGGCGTGGCCGTCAGCCCGGACGCCGAAGGCGGCATCCGCAAGGCTTACGACCTGGCCTACGCTACTGACACCGAATCGGCATTCGGCGGCATCATTGCCTTCAACCGCGAACTGGACGCCGAGACCGCCAAGGCCATCGTCGAGCGTCAGTTCGTCGAAGTGATCATTGCCCCGAGCGTCAGCGAAGAAGCCCGCGCCATCGTCGCCGCCAAGGCCAACGTGCGCCTGCTGGCCTGTGGCGAGTGGTCGGCCGATCGCGCTGCTGCCTGGGACTACAAGCGCGTCAACGGTGGCCTGCTGGTGCAGAGCCGCGACATCGGCATGATCAGCGCCGATGACCTGAAAGTCGTGACCAAACGTGCGCCGACCGAACAGGAAATCCATGACCTGATCTTTGCCTGGAAAGTTGCCAAGTACGTCAAGTCCAACGCCATCGTCTACGCCAAGAACCGTCAGACCATCGGTGTCGGCGCTGGCCAGATGAGCCGTGTGAACTCTGCGCGCATTGCTGCGATCAAGGCTGAACATGCTGGCTTGCAGGTAGCTGGCTCGGTAATGGCTTCCGATGCATTTTTCCCGTTCCGCGACGGCCTGGACAATGCGGCCAAGGTCGGTATCACGGCGGTGATCCAGCCAGGTGGCTCGATGCGTGATGCTGAAGTGATTGCTGCGGCGGATGAAGCCGGCATCGCCATGGTGTTCACCGGCATGCGCCACTTCCGTCACTGATTTCTTTGCTTGATCGTACCCACGCTCTGCGTGGGCACGCAGCCCGGGACGCTCCGCGTCCCTCGGACGCAGAGCGTCCGTAGAGGCGTTCCCACGCAGAGCGTGGGAACGATCAGTCCCTACAGAATTAGCGTCATCCGAGGTTTTTGAAATGAATGTTTTGATCATTGGCAGCGGTGGCCGTGAACACGCCCTAGCCTGGAAAGTCGCTCAGGATCCTCGAGTGCAGAAGGTGTTCGTGGCACCGGGTAACGCCGGCACTGCCATCGAAGCCAAATGCGAGAACGTCGCCATTGACGTACTGGCCCTTGAGCAACTGGCGGACTTTGCCGAGAAAAACGTTTCCCTGACCATCGTTGGCCCGGAAGTACCGCTGGTCGCAGGTGTTGTGGATCTGTTCCGCAGCCGCGGCCTGGACTGCTTCGGTCCGACCGCAGGCGCTGCTCAGCTTGAAGGTTCGAAAGCCTTCACAAAGGACTTCCTGGCTCGTCACAAGATCCCGACCGCCGACTACCAGAACTTCACCGAGATCGAGCCAGCCCTGGCTTATCTGCGTGAAAAAGGTGCGCCGATCGTGATCAAGGCCGATGGCCTGGCTGCCGGCAAAGGCGTGATCGTCGCCATGACCCTGGCCGAAGCAGAAGACGCCGTGCGTGACATGCTGGCAGGTAATGCCTTCGGCGACGCCGGTTCGCGCGTGGTGATCGAAGAGTTCCTCGACGGCGAGGAAGCCAGCTTCATCGTCATGGTCGACGGCAAGAACGTCCTGCCGATGGCCACCAGCCAGGACCACAAGCGCGTCGGCGACGGCGACACTGGTCCGAACACGGGCGGCATGGGTGCCTACTCCCCTGCCCCGGTTGTCACCAGCGAAGTACACAAGCGCGTCATGGACCTGGTGATCTGGCCGACCGTGCGCGGCATGGCCGAGGAAGGCAATGTCTACACCGGTTTCCTGTATGCGGGCTTGATGATCGACAAGGCCGGCAACCCGAAGGTCATCGAATTCAACTGCCGTTTCGGTGACCCGGAGACCCAACCCGTCATGCTGCGCTTGCAGTCGAGCCTGGTATTGCTGGTCGAAGCAGCCTTGGCGCAGGCGCTGGACAAGGTCGAAGCGCAATGGGATCCACGTCCGAGCGTCGGCATCGTCCTGGCCGCTGGCGGCTATCCTGGTGACTACGCCAAGGGTGTGGCCATCAATGGCCTGGATGCGGCGGCGGCACTGGACGGCAAAGTCTTTCACGCCGGTACCGCGCTCAAGGACGGTCAAGTCGTGACCGCTGGTGGCCGGGTGCTTTGCGCCACGGCCATGGGCGCCAGCGTCGATGAGGCGCAACAACAGGCTTACAAACTGGCGGCCAAAATCGATTGGGAAGGCTGTTTTTATCGCAAGGACATTGGCTACCGCGCCATTGCCCGCGAGCGCGGCGAACAGGAATAAGGCAACAATTGCGACAGGCAGGGGCTTACCCCCCTTGCCTGGCTATTCCGGCGCCGCGCATAGTTATATTCTGGCATTAACCTACGAAGGGATTTCGCCGTGCGCTGGCTCAGGATTGCCATAAGTCTAACCGTCACGTTGCTGACCTTGCTCTGCATGCTCCCGGCCCAGGCCGCGCAAGGCAGTGGTTGGGCGGTATTGCTCGACGAACAGGGTGACCTGCAGCTGAGCGACATCCGCTCCGCCCGCTACACCAACCAATTCAGCCCCATCGAACTCGACCACCTTACGGCGGCCGAGCCCGACGGTGCGCTGTGGCTGCGTTTCCGGCTCGCACCGGGCAAGCATGAACAATTGCTGCGGGTGTTCGCGCCCGATCTGTTGCACTTCAACATGTATGTGCTGGACGGCGACAAGCTGATTGACCAGTCACATACAGGCAACGAACAACCCCTGGCGGACCGTCCCTTGCCCAGCAGCGACTTCATGCTGCCGCTGCCGCAAAGCGACAAGCCCCTGGACGTCTACCTGCGACTGGTTTCCGAACACCAGTTGCGACCCTACATCACCTTGCAATCGGCGGTCATTACCGCAGCCAACCAGAACCAGACGCTGATCTATGGATTGCTACTGGGCTGCATCGGCATGCTGATCCTGCACAACCTCCTCCGCTATGCCTATACGCGTTCGACCAGCAGTGTCTGGTTGGCGGTTTGCGAAGCCTTGTTGGGGCTCAGCCTGGTGCTGTTGCTGAACCTGGCGGGACCCTGGATCCCGGACTGGCAGGCCGTGCAGACGCCCGGCGCCTACCTCGCCTTGCTGCTGACGGCCCCCAGCGGCCTGATATTCGCTTATCGCTTCTTCAAGCCCCTCGGACCGCATCCGCTGAACAAGCTGATCGTGGGCGACATCCTGTTCATCATGATCTGCAGCCTGCTGCTGCTGTTCGTCAACACGCTGCCACTGAACATCATCACCTACGCCCTGGTCGCCCTGGCGGGCCTGACCATGCTGTTTGTCAGCACCTATCACTGGCAAAAAGGCTATCGCCCGGCGCGACTGTTCGTGGCGGCCATGGTGGTGTTCAACCTGGGCACCCTGATCATCCTGCCCGCCTTGCTGGGGCTGACCCTGATCGAACCCCATGACCTGATCACCACCCTGCTGGTGTTCATCTGCATCAGTGGCCTGTTGATGAGCATCGCCCTGAGCGAACGCCAGCGCAGCATCACCGAAGCGCGTTTCAGCATCAGTCGTGACCTGGCGGCCAGCAACGCCGAGATCAATGCCAAGGCCGAGTTCCTGGCGAAAATCAGCCACGAGATCCGCACCCCGATGAATGGTGTGCTGGGCATGACCGAGTTGCTGCTGGGCACGCCACTGTCGGTCAAGCAGCGCGACTATGTGCAGACCATCCATAGCGCAGGCAACGAACTGCTGACGTTGATCAACGAAATTCTCGACATTTCCAAACTCGAGTCCGGTCAGATCGAACTGGACGATGTGCAGTTCGACCTCAACGCACTGATCGAAGACTGCCTGAGCATCTTCCGCGCCAAGGCCGAGCAGCAGAACGTCGAACTGATCAGCTTCATTCAGCCACAAGTACCGCGCGTCATCAGCGGTGATCCGACGCGCCTGCGCCAGACATTGCTGAGCCTGCTGGAAAACGCGCTGAAGAAAACCGACGAAGGCGAGATCCTGATCGTCGTCGCCCTCGACGAACGCAGCAGCCATCCACGCTTGCGCATCGCCGTGCAGGACAGCGGCGAACCGATGGACGTCGAAGAGCGCGACGCGCTGATGCAGGCTGAACTGCACAGCAAGCATTTCCTCTCTACCAACCACCTGGGCGGTAATCTGGGGTTGGTGATCGCCCGTCAGTTGATCCGCTTGATGCAAGGTGAATTCGGCATCAAGAGTGGTAACAGCCAGGGCAGTACCTTGTGGCTGACCTTGCCCCTGGACCCGGACCGACTGGAGCATCCAACCTGCGACCTCGATGGCCCCCTGCAGGGTGCACGGGTGTTGGTGGTGGATGACAACGACACCTGCCGCAAAGTGCTGGTGCAGCAATGCAGCGCCTGGGGCCTGAACGTGAGCGCGGCACCGTCGGGCAAGGAGGCATTGGCGCTGTTGCGCACCAAGGCGCACCTGCGTGACTACTTCGATGTGGTCCTGCTGGATCAGAACATGCCTGGCATGACCGGCATGCAACTGGCCGCCAAGATCAAGGAAGACCCGAGCCTGAACCATGACATCCTGCTGATCATGCTGACCGGCATCAGCAATGCGCCGAGCAAGATCATCGCGCGCAATTCGGGGATCAAACGCATCCTTGCCAAACCGGTGGCCGGCTATACGCTCAAGACGACCCTGGCCGATGAACTGACCCAGCGCAACAAAGGGCTGGCGGTGCCGCAACACCTGCCATCCGGTCCGCCTCTGCCGATCAAGGTCCCCAGCGATTTCCGCATTCTGGTCGCTGAAGACAACAGCATTTCGACCAAGGTCATCCGCGGCATGCTGGGCAAGCTCAATCTGCAACCGGACACCGCCAGCAACGGCGAAGAAGCCTTGGTGGCCATGAAGGCGCATCGCTACGACCTGGTCCTGATGGATTGCGAAATGCCGATCCTCGACGGTTTTTCGGCGACCCAGCAACTGCGCGCCTGGGAAGTCGGCAATCAAAGATCCCGCACCCCGGTAGTAGCGTTGACCGCGCACATCCTCGCTGAGCATAAGGAGCGTGCACGCCAGGCTGGCATGGATGGGCACATGGCCAAACCGGTTGAGCTCTCGCAGTTGCGCGAATTGGTCGAACACTGGGTTGCCCAGCGCGATCAGCAGAACCGCGCGACGACGCCCACGTCCTGAGCCGACAGACTCCACGGCGCCTGTTAGACTCCCCTCGACTTCCCCCACCAGTGAGCCTGCCCCATGCTCCACGTGTTGTTCAGCGTTTACCTGAAGATGTTGGTGCTCTATAGCCCGTTCTTCGTGTTGTCCTGCTTCATCAGCCTGACCCGCGGTTATTCGCGCAAGGAACAACGCCGACTGGCGTGGAAGGTGGCCATCGCCACGCTGGTCTCCAGCGTCCTGCTGTATCTGTTCGGACGCGTGATTTTCAGCGTATTCGGCATCACCGTGGATGCCTTCCGGATCGGCGCCGGCAGCGTGCTGTTCATCTCGGCGTTGGGGATGGCGCAAGGCAAGTCGGCGGTGCAGACCGATAATGTGCAGCAGGACGTGACCATCGTCCCCTTGACCATTCCGCTGACCGTCGGCCCCGGCACCATTGGCGCCCTGCTGGTGATGGGCGTTAGTCAGCCGCACTGGGACGATAAGCTCACGGCTATCGTCAGTATTGCCCTGGCCAGCTTCACCGTCGGCGTGGTGCTGTACCTGTCCAACCGTATCGAACGCATTCTAGGCGACCAGGGCTTGCAGATCGTCAGCCGGCTGATGGGCTTGTTCGTGTGTGCGTTGGCGGCGCAGATTATCTTTACCGGGGTGAAGGGGTATTTGGTGCCCTGATTGCACAAGGCACCTGCCAGGACCTGCTAAATCGTCAGGCTGGCGATCTCGAGATGTTCAGACTGCCGCCGTGCACCTAACCACTGCACGGTATCTGCCCTGTACTCGCCAAAGACGCCTGCATTGAAACGAGCGGTGTAAAAATAGGCGTTCACCGCGCCATGCAGATCACTGAAAGCAAAGTCACGCCCCGTGAATAGCCTGCCGACTGATCCGCGGGTATCAAAAAAAACCGAAGCGCTATTCAAGGACCCACGTTCATTGACCACACCAATGCACGCCCTGATGCGCTTCATCCCCTTCACATTCAGCGCTGCCTGTTGGCGGAAGATCTGCTCCAGGTTCATGTTGTCCGGCAACGCGGCGACCTTATCCAACACTGCCAGAAAAACAGTCGCCTGCTCACTATCCAGATTGTTTTCAAAGACCGTCGCAAACGCCTCTCTCAACGAGAACGTCTTTTCGGCAATGGATGTAAACGTACCGGTCGTCACATTTTGCCGATCGTAGACCCAGCCACACTCATACAAGATACTTTTGTAAGCCTCGAACCAATCCAGGCCGTTCGGCTCGTCAGGAAACTCTTCATCGGCAGCAAGCTGAGTAAAAAGCAAAGCATCAATCACATCTTGTTTCGTGGCGAACGACAATTCTTTTGATAAAGCCAGCATGCAACATCCATTGATGTAAATCGAATAGTCCATATGTCTATATCCATCGTGCAAACCAGAGGCAAACGCCTCCGGCCAAGGCTGGCTATCTTTTACTTCCTGTGCCGCGCAAATCGTTTGCTTCGCATCTCTTTGCGCCGCAACCCAAGGACAGACTCAATATCATCTTTTACTTCAGCATAGGCAAAAGGATTAAAGGTGAGATAATTCGAACCCTGGTAAATATCAACATTAGTGACTTTGAGATCAAAGAAAAGGACCTCACCACCGAACGTATTGCTTTCATGATTGATCGACGAAAAAGAAACAATAATGAGACCATTCTTTGCTTGCTCACACGGCAATATGGCCAGCTTCACACCTTTTGCTGTCACTACATCGTAATTGAATAGCTTGACTGTATCAGGTTCCTTTTCCAAAGCCGTCAAGGTAGAGTCTGCCACGGCACTCAACACCGTTGCACCGGGAATGGCGGCTACTGCCGCAGCAATCCCTGCCTGGACAATGGACGTGACGATATTTTTCATCGTCCCCGAGCCAGACTGCTTTTTGTATTCCAGACTCGCATGAATTGGAACAGAACATCCCATATCCAACATGCAATTGATAAATGCTCGATGCCAGGCCGCAGGGTTCGGATCATTTTTAGTTTCGTGATCAGCTTCCAGCTTCGAAAAACTGATGAGGTTTTCGATAATCATCATGTTCTCGAGCGAAATACCATCGCCGTAACCGATGAGTGAATTACCTAAAACCAAAGCATCCAGTTCCTTGGTAGGACTCGACGCCGCCAAATCAGCGGAACCCACCAGACCTCTTGCACGGGGAGCGTTAACCAACAGTGCCTTGGCCCTGGCAATACGCGCCTTTCCCAAATCCGTGCAACCCTTGAGAGCGCTTGAATCTTCAAAACTTTCCATATTCAACATTCCTTTAAGTTCGTCTACAGCCCTCCTGGGCGTATTAACGAATCTAACCCACCCCCTCACCGAGCAACAAACCCAATTAAATGACCATATATGTAAAGCCGGCACCACCCCGCGAACAGACGGATTATTCGAGCGAAACGACCCGAATAATCCGACCTATATGACCGCGACTTGTCTAGTTGATATCGACCAACTTGTCACCGTAGCTACGTGGCGTGTACACCCACAACGATCCCTGAGGCCGAGCAAATACGCGAGTCGTGGATGAGCCAATCAACACCATGGTTCGCATGTCGACTTGATCCGGCGTCAATTGACCGAGTGTCGTGACCCGCAACGTCTGCCCCGGGCGCCCTACATCGCGTCCCAACACGACGGGTGTGTCAGCAGCACGATGCAGCGCGACGATTTCCAGTGCACGCCCCAACTGCCAAGGCCGGGAACGTGAGATCGGGTTATAGAAAGCCATCGCCAGGTCGGCTTGCGCCGCAAGGTCCAGGCGCTTCTCGATGATGTCCCAAGGCTTGAGGTTGTCCGAAAGCGACAGTACGCAGAAATCATGCCCCAACGGGGCGCCTGCCTGGGCAGCCGTTGCCAGCGATGCCGAAACGCCCGGCAGGATTTCCAGATCAACGTTGTGCCACGCTGGATCGCGGGACTCATGCAGAGCCTCGAGTACCGCTGCGGCCATGGCAAAGACACCGGGGTCCCCGGAAGAAACGACCACTACGCAGCGACCCTGCGCCGCAAGCTCAAAGGCGTGGCGGGCACGCTGCATTTCTTCACGATTGTCGGTGCAGTGCAGGACCTGATCCGCACGGAACGGTCCCGCCATGCGCACATAGGTTTCATAACCGAGTACGTCATTGGCGCGGGCCAGCTCCGCCTTGACCGCAGGCACCATCAGATCGGCGGCGCCGGGGCCGAGACCGATCACCGCCAGGCGACCGCGAGGACGGCCAATCGACCAGGGGTCCAAAGGCTGCTTGGCAACTGCGATGGCAACGGCCTCATCGCCAAACACGGAAACAGGCTGTTCGATGGCGTTACGCATCAGGTTACTGGCCGCGCCAACATCATCGACAAAACGTAGCGGCACACCCAGCTCAAGCGCCGCTTCACGCAGTGTTGGACTCGACATTTCACTATCGGCAGCCAGCAGGCAGGCCAACGACTGCACGGCGATTTTTGCCTGATGCAAAGCCTCGCGAACTGCACCGGGAACATCAACCACGCCAGCACCGACCGCGACCAACACGTTGCGTGGATAAATCAGCAGCTCATTGGCAGCCGGCGTACGCTCGGCATGACCGACGTGAACGGCCAGCCGCGCTTGCGGGTTTTCCGGTAACTGCGCCTGCACTAACCAAGGCGCGGCCCCTTCGATTCGCACCGACTCACCGGCGAGCAAATCGGAAACGAAGCGTTTGCCCAGCTCAAGATCACCCAAGGCATAACCGCTGGGTGGATTCAGCAGGCAGGTACCAAAACGCAATTCGCCACTGGTGGTGATCGCCGCTGAAACGTCCAGTGCCGCAGCAACCTCCCGCGCCAACACGTTCACGCCAGCCAAACCACCGAGCAGCGGCACCACGGCGCTCCCGTCTTCGGCGACGGCGAGCACGGGTGGCTCGGCCCCCTTCTCCAGCAGCAACGGCGCCAGGGTGCGAATGACGATACCGGCTGCGCACAGGGCGATGATCGGCGTGTCTTGTTGATAAAGCTCACGCAATGTCGCACCGAACTCGCGGTAAGTGCGATCGGCACCGACGACACGTTCGTCCAGGCCGTGGATCAAGGCGCCGGGGTACAGTTGTTGAATGCTGCGCGCGGTGGCGAGGCTGCCATTGCCGAGAATGACAATGGCCGGAGCTGGACGAGTCATCAGCCTTGCCACCTTTCACCGGGAACGATGATCAGCGAGAAGTACGGCGACGACATAGGCTCGACCTGATCCAGCGGCACGATCTTCTGGTTGGCCATGGTCGCACGCTCCACATACAGCGCTCGCTCGGCCAATCCGAGTTCTTCCAGCACCTGACGGACTTTCGGGAAGTTACGGCCCAGTTTCATGATCACTGCCGCATCGGCGTCAGCCAGGCGACGCTTGAGATCCTCGTGAGGCAGCACGCCGGACAGCACCGACAGGCTCTGGTTGCGATACACCAACGGCGCGCCCAGTACCGAAGCACCGCCGAGCATGGAGCAGACACCCGGCACCACTTCGGCCTCATACCGTTGCGCCAGCCGATCGTGCAGGTACATGTAGGAGCCGTAGAAAAACGGATCGCCCTCGCAGATCACTGCCACGTCACGACCCGCATCGAGATGCGCGGCCAGCTCTTCACCGGCCGCATCGTAGAAATCGCTGATCACTTGCTCGTAGGACAGTGGTGCCGGCAACGCTTCGGTGGTCACCGGGTACACCAGTGGCAACAAGGTTTGGGCGTCCTGCAAATGCGCTTCGATGATGCCGAAAGCGTTGCCCTTCTTACCCTTGGCGACGAAGTACGCCACTACCGGCGATTCGCGCAGCAGGCGCAGCGCCTTGACCGTAATCAGTTCCGGGTCACCCGGCCCCACGCCAAGGCCGATCAAACGTCCAGGTTGCTGCATCATTCGATCTCCGTGGCGAGGGCATTGACGGCGGCGGCGGCCATGGCGCTACCGCCCAGCCGACCTTGCATGATAACGAACGGCACGCCACGACTGTCGGCGGCCAGTGCTGCCTTGGATTCGGCGGCGCCAACGAAGCCCACGGGGAAACCAAGGATCAACGCCGGTTTGGGCGCACCGGCGTCGAGCATTTCAAGCAGGTAAAACAGCGCTGTCGGCGCGTTACCGATCACCACGACACTGCCTTCCAGATGAGGACGCCACAGTTCCAGTGCCGCGGCGGAACGGGTGTTGCCCAGTTCACGCGCCAGCTGTGGAACGCTTTCATCTCGCAGGGTGCAGATGACCGGGTTGTTCGCTGGCAAACGCGCACGGGTTATGCCCTCGGACACCATCCGCGCATCACACAGAATCGGCGCGCCGGCGGCCAGCGCATCGCGCCCGGCCTTGCCCGCGCCCGTGGAAAACTGCAGGCCATCGATAGCATCGACCATGCCGCAAGCATGTATCACACGGACTGCGAGTTTTTCCAGATCCGCCGGAATGCGTTCGAGGCTGGCCTCGGCCCGGATGATCGCGAAGGAATTGCGATAGATCTCCTGACCGTCGCGGATGTAATCAAGCATCAAGGGGGCTCCGTGAGCGGGCATCGAGCAAGGCCGCGACCGCTTCAATAGTAAGATTGCGAGCGTGCAGCGCGCCGAAACCCGGCTGCGCGGCATCGCGAAAATAGAGGTCGTAGTGACCAGGGCGCGTCGCCAACAATGTGACGGGCGCCGTGTGCGCACACGCGCAGGAGCGCGAACAGCCAGACAAGTGAACCTGCACCTGTACGGTTTGATCACGCAGCCGTTCGGCCAGTTGCCGCGCGTCGTCCTTGGTATCCGCCAAGCCTTTGCCGCAACCGGCCGATCCGGTGCAGGCCACCAGATGGGCCAGGGTCTGATCGGCGTCGACCAGATAACCCAATGCCTGCAATTGTTGACGCAGGGCTGGTGAATCTTCATGGCGAATATTTGGCAGCAACAGGCTTTGCCAAGGGGTCAGGCGCAGGCTGGCATCGCCAAACGCCTCGGCCAGATGAGCCGCCCCCTTGAGCATCGTCGGGTCCAGTCGCCCCAGCGCAGGCACCGCGCCGACATACACAAGGCCTTCCTGACGCTGCGGATGACTGCCGATGTGCAATCGCGCACGTGCAGTCGAGCGCTGCCATGGCTCCATGGCAAACAAGGGCACGCGCTCGGCCAGCCGTTGCAACAGTGAATCCAGCGAATGCTCAGTCAGCAGATGTCGCATCCGCGTCTGATCCGGCCGTGCAAGTTCGAGAAACAACTCCAACACCGCTACCACCAACGCATGTCCGTCACGCAGCAATACCCCTGCCAACGGCGCATCGGTGGGGCACCCCGCCAGACCGAAGGCCAGCACAGGCTCGCCATTTCGATCAGCCGCACTCAGCCAGAGGTCATGGGGATGCTCGAGCATTGCCAAGGCTTCACCGCCATCCAGTTGCACGGCGAACTTGGCCGATAACTCATGGAAGCGCGCATGGGTTTGCAAGCTGTCGAGAATGTCTCGGGCCAAGGGCCTGCTGTCGATCAGCATGTGCCGGTCAATGCCGGCGCTTGGGCTGAGCATCAGATTGCGCACATCATCGCCAGCGACGTTGACCGGCCCCAACCCGACGGCCAGCAGACTCTCGATCAACGCGGTGGACTGCTGGCCAATTCCGCGAATTTGCAGATTGGCGCGGTTGGTCGCCTCTATCACGCCACCGGCATAGCGTTCGGCGGCATCAGCCACCGCCACGGCCTGATCTGCGCGAATAGCCCCGCCGGCAAGTTTGATCCGACAAATACCGCCATCCAGCGCCTGCACGACACGCAACAAACCGGGACAGGCCGATGGGCGCAAGGGACTGGATGTCTGAGGTGAATTCACGGGGATGACCGGCAACGGGACGAAGGGGCGCATTATGCCTGCTTTGTCCGGCGGGATGAAAAAGCTCAAGTGGATTGACGACGAAGCGTGCTCGCCCAAAGGTCAACGATCGCTCGCCCGAAGTCTGAAACGCCCACCGGCATTTGCGCTTCAAAGACAACTGCACAATGTATTTAACAGCCAGTAGCAGTTCTTCAAGCCAACGTTATTTTAGCCGCAGGCAGCCTGTTGTACTTTCTCCACTAGGAAGACCACTTCCTCCACTAAAATTTTATTCAAGGACTGAATATGAACAGTAGGAACTTCTCCGGCGTATTGACCGGCCCCACTCTGCTTTCAAGCATTGAGGACATATCACTTGCGGATCATGACGACCTGACCCACTGCACACAGATCGCCACCCAATCCGCCGACACGGCCTGCAGTCGCTTTGTCGATTCGACAAAGTGGCTGAATGAATACATGACGACGCTGAGTTTCCTGGGGTGGTCTGTCTTCCAGGATGCAATCTTTACCCGCACCCGTCACGATGTCTTGAGAAACGTTGCGGATTTCCTGGTCGAGAGCGCCGGGAAGATGCCCGACAGCCGACAAGGTAACGCGATGATCGACACGCTCGACGCACTGAAGCCCGACAAACCCGCGCTGCTCTCTCTGGACCAGGAAAGTCTCCGGGGTCGACACTTTCAGGTCATTCCCGCTCGCTATGACGCCAAGGGCTTTCTGGAAATTGCGGTTTTCAATCTTGAATTGGTAGCGTCTACCAATGAAAGTAACTTCCTGTACGTCGAATCAGAAAAGCGCTCCGCCACAATTATCCAGCAACGAGCTTATCTCAAACTGGATAAAAGAATACTTGAAACAAAAAGGACGCTTATTGATAAAAAGCGTCGCGAGATCAGAATGAAGAGATTCGACCTGCTAAAAAACAGCCCTAAGAAACCAGATTAAATCCCCATCGTTTTGCAGGGCAGTCATCGCCCTTGAACGCGATTTCATCGACGACGACGGGCGAATGCAATCGACACCGCGTTATGATGCCCCACCGCGCCGGTCGAGATGGACCTGGCCGCGGAGATGATTGGGCTTTGGTCGATAGAAGAGGAATGGCATGCCCCCTTGGCTGACAGTGGTAGGCATCGGTGAAGACGGCTTCAAGGGCCTGGGCAAGAACGCTCGGCACGCCCTGCTGGGCGCTTCGCGGATCATTGGCGGTCAGCGGCAACTGGATTTGCTGCCGGTGTGTATTCGTGCTGAACGGCAATTGTGGCCCAGCCCGTTTTCGCTGGCGCCGGTGCTGGAGCGGTACGGTGAGCCCGTATGCGTGCTGGCCAGCGGTGACCCCATGTTCTTTGGTGTTGGCGCCAGCCTCGCTCGGCAATTACCCAGCAGTGAAATGCTGGTCTTGCCAACGCCATCTTCTTGCTCACTTGCCGCCGCGCGGATGGGCTGGCCGTTGCAGGATGTGGTGACGCTGTCGGTGGTCGCTCGCCCCATCGCGGCGCTTAATGCACAGCTGTCCAGTGGCGTTCGTCTGCTGGTGCTGAGCAATGACGGCCAAAGTCCCGCCGCGATCGCGGCACTGTTGCGCGAACGCGGGTTCGGGCCGAGCCGCCTGAGCGTGCTGGAACATTTGGGTGGTGAGGCCGAGCGACGCATCGACGGTGCGGCCAACGACTGGGCCGACCCGGTTGTCGCCGACCTGAACCTGATCGCCATAGAATGTATCGCACAAGCAAACGCACCGCGTCTGTCGCGACTGGCCGGCCTGCCGGACTCCGCCTTCAGGCACGACGGCCAACTGACCAAACGCGATGTGCGCGCCATCACACTCGCTCGACTGGCACCGGTTCCCGGTGAGTTGTTATGGGATGTCGGTGCCGGCAGCGGCTCCATTGGCATTGAATGGATGCGCGCTCATCCCAGTTGCCGGGCGCTGGCCATCGAGGCCGACGAAGGTCGGCAGCTGTTGATCGAGCACAACCGCGACGCACTTGGCGTGCCCGGCCTGCAATTGATTCGCGGCAGTGCACCGCAGGCGCTGGTGGGACTCGAGCGTCCGGACGCGGTGTTCATCGGCGGCGGCGTCACCCGCGAAGGCGTGCTCGACGCTTGCTGGGCAGCGCTCAAGCCTGGCGGCCGCCTGATTGCCAATGCGGTCACGCTGCAAAGTGAAATGACCCTGATGGCCTGGCGGGAACAGCACGGGGGTGAGCTGACGCGTATTCATATCGCCCAGGCGCAGCCCCTGGGAGACTTCGACACCTGGCGCCAGGCGTTGCCGATTACCTTGCTGGACGTGGTCAAACCCTTCGATGCGTGACGAAACCGCCGAACAACCCGCACCACTGCGCAGCGGCCTGACCACGGGCAGCTGCGCCACCGCGACCAGCCTGGCAGCGGCTCGCCTGCTGCTCGGTGGCACTTCGTCGGATGCCGTGCACATCGTGCTGCCAAAGGGTAAGCAGGTGCAGATGCGCCTGGAGTTCTGCCGCCTGATCGACGGTGGCGCCGAGGCAGGGACGATCAAGGATGCCGGAGACGACCCCGACGTAACCCACGGTGCGTTGCTCTACTCTCAGGTGTGCCTGCGCAGCGAACCGGGTATCGGTTTTAATGCCGGGCGTGGTGTTGGTACGGTCACCCGCCCGGGGCTGGTGCTGGGCGTTGGCGAGCCGGCGATCAATCCCGTACCACGCAAGATGATCAGCGATCACCTGACGCTGCTTGCCAACGAATTCGGCTACCGCGGCGGTTTCGAGGTCACGGTGAATGTCGAGAACGGTGAGGCCCTGGCGCTGAAAACCATGAACCCGCGCCTGGGCATTCTCGGCGGCCTGTCGATCCTCGGCACCAGCGGTATTGTCCGGCCGTTTTCCTGCGCGGCCTATATCGCCTCGATCCACCAGGGCATCGACGTGGCCAAGACCAACGGCTATCTGCACATCGCCGCGTGCACCGGCAACGCCAGTGAAGACACCATGCGCCGGGTCTACAACCTGCCGGAAATCGCCCTGATCGAAATGGGCGATTTCGTCGGTGCCGTGCTCAAGCACCTGCGCAAGGTTCCGGTCGAAAAACTCAGCCTGTGCGGCGGTTTCGGCAAGATCAGCAAACTGGCGGCCGGGCACATGGACCTGCACAGTCGGCATTCGAGCATCGATCTGCCGCAACTGGCCGAATGGGCCGCCGCGGTCGGCGCCGATACGGCGCTGCAGCAAGGCATCCGTGAAGCCAATACCAGTCAACAGGCCCTGGCGATGGCCATCGCCGCCGGCATCGCCCTCGGCGATGCCGTGTGCCAACACGCCCTGGACTTTGCCCGCAGCGTGGTGCCGGCGCAGGTTCAGGTCGAAGTGTTTGCCATCGATCGCCAGGGCGGAATTGTTGGCCATGCAGGAGCTTTTCAATGAAGCGAATTCTGTTGCTGGGTGGCGTGACCGAGGCGCTGGCGATTGCCAGAACCTTCGGCCCGCAACACATCTATAGCCTGGCGGGTGTCGGTCGAGTGCCGACGGACCTGACCTGCCAGGTTCGAGTTGGCGGCTATGGGGGTGCCGAAGGGCTGGCGCAATTCATACGCGATGAAGGGATTGATCTGCTGCTCGACGCGACCCATCCCTACGCCGCCCGGATCAGTCAAAACGCCGCGACGGCGGCTCGGTTGAGCGGCATCGCCTGCTGGGCGCTGCGACGTCCGGCGTGGCAACCGCAGGCCGGCGATGACTGGCGCGAAGTCAGTGATTGGGCCGAGTTGATCGACGCGCTGAAACCCTTCCGTCGACCGCTGTTCACCCTGGGTCGCGAGCCCTTGCAACACCTGGACGAAATCCCGCCGGAGCAATTCTGGACCTTGCGCGCGCTGGACGTTTACCCCGGCAACGAACGTTGCGAAGTGATCGGTGCACGCGGACCGTTCCTGATCGACGAGGAACGCGCCTTGTTCGAACGTCGGCAGATCGACGTGCTGATCAGCAAGAACAGCGGCAGCAGCGCCACTGAGCCGAAGCTGGAGGTGGCGCGCGAGCGGGGGGTGCCGGTGCTGGTGTTGAAGCGGCCGGTGTTGCCGGTGGTAGAGCGCGAATTTGAGTCGGTGGCCGAGGTGTTGCGAGCAATGACAGAACAGGTTTTTATCTGAGAATTGTGAACGCCTTAGTACGTCTTCGCGGGCAAGCCCGCTCCCACAGGTTTTCTGTCTGGCATTGATCATGTGTCCGATGCCGATAACTGTGGGAGCGGGCTTGCCCGCGATGGCGTCATTGATAGCGATGCAAAAGTTAAAGTCTAAAAATCCACCAGCATTTACTTACACCCATTTAAAAGACGACTGACAAGTTTAAGTGACACTGGCATTTCGCTATTCGCAGCTATCATGATGGATATGAGAACCTCGTGCTGCGACACCACACCGCACGCGGTGTTTTTACTTATCGGCCCTGATCAGGCTAAATACCCACGCCTGATCGCCCACCCACCGGATTTGTCCCATGTCCCGACAACGGCTCGCAATTGCCTGGATAGCCTGCTTCGCAGTGCTGTTCAACATGCTCGCCATGCCGATGTCCGGAGCGATGGCGCAGATGGCGAAGGCGCCAGCCGAACAAGTGTTGTGGGGCAGTTTCTGCTCGTCCAGCGGCACCCGGGTGGTGGCGATCTCCTTGGGCGATATCGAGCAAAAAGCCCCGCAAAGCGACGATCATTCCAACATGCAACATTGCTGGTGCTGCAGCGGCTCCGCGCCATTGGTGGCGTTGCCCGGACATGAGCCACGGTTGTATTACACGCAGTTCGAAGCGAATCGAAGCCTGCCTCCCGCCGCATTCAATACCCCGACACCCCGCCAGCAATGGCCCAGCCTCAACCCCCGTGCCTCGCCTCTGGTGTGATGACATCTCGCAATTGATCTGCGTTTTGAATCGCCTGGAGAACTGCCATGTTGAACAGACTTATCGTTCTGGCCGCGTTGCTGCTGCCTGCCTGCTTTGCCAATGCCCACGAATACACGCTCGGCGATCTGCAGATCGCTCATCCCTGGTCGCAGGAATTGCCGCCCAATGCGCCCACCGTCGCGGCCTATTTCGTGATCCACAACGCAGGCAAGACCGCCGACCGCCTGCTCAGTGTCGACTCGCCGATCTCGGGTGAAGCGCAATTACATGAGCATGTGATGCAAAACGACCTGATGAAAATGCAGTCGGTACCGAGCGTGGAAATCCCTGCGGGTGGCGATGTCACCTTTGCACCGATGGCCTACCACGTCATGTTGCTGGGGCTGAAAGACCGAGGCCTGCTGAGCGATGGCAAGCGCTTCCCGCTGATCCTGCACTTCGAGAAGTCCGGTGACGTGACGGTCGAAGTGGCGGTGCAGAAGCAGGCGCCCGAGGCCACGCAAAAGCACGCTCACGCTCAATAATCCGCTGAGCTGAGGCCGCCCATGCGCCCGCCAGGCACCAGGTCATCCGCCCACCGTCGTCAGCCCTTGAGCCTGACGCGCGGCAGCTGGATCAGCCTGTTCGCCATGTTGATGATCTTTATCGGTCCACTGATTTCTCAGTCGATGCCGATGGATCAGCGTACCTCCATGCCCCTGGACATGAGCATGAACATGTCGATGGACATGAGCATGGACATGTCGGCGATGGATCACGCCGCTCACGCCGCTCAACCGACGGCCGAGCATTGCCCGCCAGCGTCCGGGCATCACGCAATCTGGGAAAAATGCGGCTATTGCAGCCTGCTGTTCAATTGCCCGGCGCTCACCGGTGGCGCTGCATTCACAGCGTTCGATACCCCGCTCGCCAACACGTACACCACGCCATTTCCTCGCCTGGGCCATGCCCGGCGAACCTTCTTCCCCGGCGCCCGCACCCGCGCCCCGCCCTTCGTCGCGTAAACAACCCACCTCTGGTTTCACACGGTCCTCCAGGAGCGACCGTGTCGTTTACGACTGTTCGATGGAAATTGTCATGTCCAGGTTTGCTGCTGTCCCCTGCTTGAGCGCTGCCCAAGCCACCCTTGCCCCGAACGAATCCAGCATTCGCTTCAGGCACGCCACCGCCCTCCTGTGCGGTGCCTTGCTCGCGCCTTCCGTGCTGGCCGATGAACACGCAGGTCATAGTGAAGAATTGACCCCGACGGTTATCACCGCGATTGCCCCGAACTCGCCACTGACCATCGTCACCAACCCCAGGGAGCCGCGCCAACCCGTGCCGGCCAGCGACGGGTCGGACTATCTGAAAACCATTCCGGGCTTCGCCCAGGTGCGCAATGGCGGTACCAACGGCGACCCGGTGTTGCGCGGCATGTTTGGCTCACGCCTGAACATCTTCACCAACGGCGGCATGATGCTCGGCGCGTGCCCCGGCCGAATGGACGCTCCGACCTCGTACATTTCCCCGCAAACCTACGACACACTGACCGTCATCAAAGGTCCGCAGACCGTGCTTTGGGGACCGGGGGCTTCGGCCGGCACCATCCTCTTCGACCGCGAACCGGAAAGCTTCGGTGAGCTCGGCACGCGGGTGAACGCCAGTGTGCTGGCCGGCTCCAATGGCCGTTTTGACAAGCTGGTGGACGCAGCCGCCGGCGGGCCACTGGGTTATGTGCGGGTGATCGGTAACACCGCCCAGGCCGACGACTACAAGGATGGCAACAACGACACGGTGGCATCGCGTTATGACAAGTGGAACGGCGACGTTGCGCTCGGCTGGACCCCAGACGCCGATACCCTGCTGGAGTGGACCGCCGGCAAGGGTGACGGCGAGGCACGTTATGCAGGACGCGGCATGGACGGTTCGCAGTTCAAGCGCGAGAGCCTTGGCCTGCGCTTCGAAAAGTCCAACATCAGCGACGTGCTGGAACAGCTCGAGGCGCAGGTCTACTACAACTACGCCGACCATGTGATGGACAACTACACGCTGCGAACGCCGTCCGGCACCGGGATGATGGCCGGCCCCATGGCGTCCAACGTCGACCGGCGCACTCTTGGCGCGCGAGTCAAGGCTACCTGGCGTTGGGCCGATGTGCAGTTGGTCAGTGGCATTGATGCGCAGACCAACGAGCACCGCCAACGCAGCGCCATGGGCATCGACACCTACAAGGACCAGCCGTACACCAAGGACGCCGACTTCCACAATTACGGAGTGTTCAGCGAACTGACCTGGTACGCCGCCGAGCGTGACCGACTCATTACCGGCGCACGCCTGGACCGCGCTTCGGCCAAGGATTACCGGCAAACCATCGGCTCGGGGATGATGACCCGCCCCAACCCAACCGCCGACGACACGCGTGCCGATACGCTGCCCAGTGGCTTCATGCGCTACGAACACGACCTGGCCGACAGCCCGACCACACTGTATGCGGGCCTGGGCCACACCCAGCGCTTCCCGGACTACTGGGAACTGTTTTCGCCCAATTCCGGCCCCGCCGGATCGGTGAATGCCTTCGATTCGATCAAGCCCGAGAAAACCACCCAGCTCGACTTCGGCCTGCAATACAAAGCTGAAGATCTCGAAGCCTGGGCCTCGGCCTACATCGGCCAGGTGCGCGACTACATCCTGTTCAACTACACGCCAGCCATGATGGGCATGACCTCTCAAGCACAGAACATCGATGCGCGAATCATGGGTGGCGAACTGGGTGCCGCCTACCCACTCAACGAGCACTGGAAAGCCGACGCCACCCTGGCCTACGCCTGGGGCAAGAACAGCAGCGATGGCAGCGCCTTGCCACAAATGCCGCCGCTGGACGCCCGCTTCGGCTTGACCTACAGCGAAGACAACTGGAGCACCGGCGCACTGTGGAGAGTGGTTGCCGCGCAAAACCGTATCGACCAGAACAAAGGCAACGTGGTCGGCAAGGACTTCGACAAGACCCCGGGTTTTGCCGTGTTCTCGCTCAACGGTGCCTATCGGATCAACCAGCACTGGAAGGTCAGCAGCGGCGTCGACAACCTGTTCGGCAAGGCCTACGCCGAACATTTGAACCTGGCCGGCAACGCCGGTTTCGGTTACCCGGCCAATGATCCGCAAGCCATCAAGGAACCCGGGCGCACGCTCTGGACCAGGATTGATATGAGTTTCTAACAACAAAAGTCAAAAGATCGCAGGCTCCTGCGGGAGCTGTCGAGTGAAACGAGGCTGCGATCTTTTACAGACAATTGATTCGCCAAGCGGAGCACAACCGATGAAACAGCCCAAAGTGAATTTCTACAACCTGGCCTGGCGCTGGCACTTCTATGCCGGATTGTTCGTTGCGCCATTCATGGTGATGCTGGCCCTGACCGGCACCATTTACCTGTTCAAACCGCAACTCGACTCACTGATGTACAGCAGCCTGCTCAACGTCCCTGCCGGACACCACACGGTGCCGGCCGATGACCTGCTCAACCGGGTCAAGGCCGCCTATCCACAAGGCACGATCAAACAATACCTGCCGCCGATAAACCCCCAGCGCAGTGCCCAGTTTGTCGTGCTCAACGGCGGTAACGAGCTGAATGTGTTCGTCGACCCGTATCACGGTGACATTCTCGGCGAGCAAGATGCCAAGAAGAACCTGCAGGCGGTCGCGCGAGCGATTCACGGCGAACTGATGATCGGCACCGTGGGTGACCGACTGGTGGAACTGGCCGCTGGTTGGGGGGTGGTGCTGGTGGTTTCCGGGGTGTTCCTGTGGTGGCCCCGTGGTCAGGCCGCAGGCATTCTCTGGCCTCGCCTGAACAGTCGAGGCCGGGTGTTGTGGCGTGACCTGCATGCCGTCACCGGCTTCTGGGGCGCCTCGTTGTTGCTGGTGATGCTGCTCAGCGGCATGACCTGGACCGGCTTCTGGGGCCAGCAATACGCCGCCGTCTGGAATGTCTTTCCGGCAGCGATGTGGGACAACGTGCCAAAGTCCGACGTCGAAGCGCGCAGCCTCAACAGCGCCACCCGCCAGACTGTGCCGTGGGCCATGGAAAATACGCCGATGCCGATGTCCGGCGATCATGCCGAACACATGGCCCACGGCGCAGCGCCAACCGGTCCCGCCGCGCCGACCATCAGCCTGCAGGATGTGCAGAACATCGCCGTGCAACGCAAGGTCGAGCCCGGCTACAGCATCACCTTCCCGACCACGGCCACTGGCGTATTCACCATCGCTGTGTTCGCCGATGACCCACGCAATGACGCCACCCTTCACATCGATCAGTACACTGGCGACGTCCTCGCCGACGTACGTTACGAGCACTACGGCGTCGTCGCCCGCGCCACGGAAATCGGCGTGATGCTGCACGAAGGCAAGATGTTCGGCACGCTCAACCAGATCATTGTCCTGCTGATCTGCCTGATGATCTTGCTCAGCGCGGTCAGCGGCGTCGTGATCTGGTGGAAACGCCGTCCGCAAGGCAAGTTCGGTGTCCCACCGCTGCGCCACGACCTGCCGAAATGGAAAACCGCGATGGTGATCATGTTCGCCCTGGCGGTGGCGTTCCCGTTGGTGGGGATCTCGCTGGTGGTGGTATGGCTGCTCGATCGGCTGCTGTTGTCGCGCCTGACCCGGCAAACTGAAACCGCCTCACCGTCATCCTGAGTCAGGCGAGATGCGCGGGGGCCCCGCGCATCTCACTGGCAATTGCGAATTTCCTTGCCAGCCGCACCACGACTGTAGACTCGAGATTACAGCTCATCCCGAGTCGGCTTATCGGAAACGTCGGGCACCTGTTGGCGAGCGACTCTCCAGTCCTGTCCCAGTCTGCCCGCCTGGTTCCAGTCAGCTGCCGTCTTGAGCACCCTCAGCCCACCAACAACCGCCAACTTCAGAACAAAATCTTCGGATGACGTAAAATGTCCGGTGAGTAAAAACCGGCCTTCTTCCGAGGAGTGGGTGGGGTCGTATTTGAGTAGCGCACCATGACGCGTCGAGTAGTAGAACGCGTCAATATCAAACCCTTTGGCTTTCAAGGCATGGGTGTGTGCATAGACCGACGCGGCGGACGCATACTCCACCTCCAGCGGGGCGGTGGGGATGGCGGGCGACAAGGACATCTCGTGGCCCGCCATCAGCGTGTAACCCTCAGGAAACTGTGGTGCTTTATTCCTGGGCGAAGTCGACGGGTCGTTCGCGGTGCGGAAGATACGGTGCAGCGCACCATAGGAGGAAGGTGTGTCCACAACGGGCTCCACGCCGACGTACGAACGGGTTGCGGTTTTGCCGAGCACGGCGCTGGTCAGCGCCGCGGGCTGCCCACCGACACCCGCCGCCCGATGCTGTGCATGACGAGCCGCATCGTCGGGATGGTGAAACACGGGTCCCAAAGGCAGGACGGGATTGAGTGCCCACCGTTCAGCGTCGGAAACAGCAGGCATCCGTGGAACCCAGTCGGCACCCACCACTCCCGGGCAAGACCAGTAGGGGCTTGTCACCAGGACCTCCAGTCGTCCGGCCACCGCCATGCGCCGAATGTAACCGGTCAGGCTGAACTTGCCCTGCTCGATGTCGCGCCAGTCCTCCTGCGCCTGTGCAGATGACGCGAACGGATTGTCCTTGAATTCGACCTGCCCAAACTTATCCAGTGTCATAGCCGAATCGAAGGCGCTCATCTTGAACTGTAACAAGGCACCGTCGGCGCAGGAGAAGTAAATCGACCGGTAGCCCTGGGCTGAGTTCGCAACAACACGTGCCTGACTCACATCGATTGGTGAAAAGAAGTGCCGATAATCATCGTCCGACAGATTCTGAGGCGCTTGCGCACCACACATGTACAAGCCGCTGGTGACGAAGCGGTAAGGTAACGCACCCGGAAAGACACGTTGGTAGTCGAACGTTGCGTTTCGTGCCTCAATGGGCAAGGTTGCCATGAAAGAACCGTCGCGGGCATTCCTGAGCAAGAATCCAAAACTCAGTGCGGCACGACTGCCGGCCCGCTCATGGGCACAGCGCGCGGCATCCTGCTCGCGAATATGCAACGGGCTGTAAGCGGGTTCCGACACCGCATTCCTGCGATTGCTCGGGCGGATAGCCGTTGCAAATGGCGCAAATTCTATGACCGCACGCGCATAGCCCCACAAGCGACTCCCCACGACCACTTGCAGATAACCGGACTTGGCCAGTTTTTTTACCCAGTCCGTCGGTGACAACCGGCCCAGATGGATCTGCTCCTTGATCCAGGCTCCATCCAGGTCGCTAGCCGGTTTACCCGAGGCACTCAATATCGCGCCCAGGTCGGCGCGGATTCGCTCCCACGCTCCGACTCGAAAACGGATGGTCGATCCGTCAGGTGCAAACAAGTACTCGTCGAGTGTTTGTTCCTTACGAGTAAATGCCGTGTAAACCACATCGACAGACAGCATGTTGAGATAAAGCTCTCTATCAGCGCTCGCCAATACCACAGGCAGCGCCCGCAGCACCCGTGAGCGATACCGCGCAACAATACTGCAGCCTGCCGGAAACTGGCCGGCAGTGACCGCTTCATCGGGAAACACCCACTTGATATCAAAGTCTTCCTGAGGAATGTCGATCGGATCGGTGGCTACGAAAAAACCGTCGGCGCGCTTGAGGATCAGGCCGCCAAACGCCCCTGTCTTGCCTTGCGGAACTTGCGAGCGAGCATGCAGCGCAGCGTCATCGGCCGAAAAGAAAACCGGACTCAAGGCTCGACGTTCCACGAACAGAGCTGGCGCCCAGAGGGCGTCGATCAGACCTTTCCTGTCCCAGCACTGACTGGTGCGCATCACCTGCAAGGTACCGCTGTTAGCGGCTACCCTGACAAAACCGGTCGACGTGAGCTTGCCATTGGCCAGGTGGGTTTGAATGTCTTCCAGGCCCAGGTTCGGGGCGTCGTTTTCGAACAGCTTGGAGCCCTTGCGTTGGACATACTTCAGCAGTGCCCCGTCCTGGGTAGAAATATAGAGAGGAATGGGCACAAAACCCTCCATCACCGGACGTCTTTTTGAGTTGTAAACAACAATATAAAGATCTCGTGGCACGATGAAGTGCTGGGCCAACCAACGCCTGGATTCGTCTCGCGCATGCTTGACGCGCTGACGCGAGTAAAAATAGGAATGCGGTATAAATGACTCGGGGTAGATAGTCCCCAGGGTTCTGGATTCGCTGAACAAACTGCGCAACGAATAAAGCTTGTCTCGCACACCACCAATCGGGACCAGTTCGGAGGCGACGTATTCCTCCTTGCCCTGTTGCTTGAGGATGAACCCGAACCAGGTCTGTTCCTCGTCGTGGTGCCCCGTGTCCCTGGAATAGCGATCAAGTGCCGCCTCATCGGCTGACGGGAACACCGCCCCAAAAGACACCCGCTCCGGCACGGTTCGCTCCCAGGGGCCCGGGACGCGTTCCCCGGTAATTTTGCCCCGTGGTCGCCAGCGACCGTTGCTGATGAGGACCTGCAGATTGCCGACAGCTGCCAACTCCAAAACCAGTTGTTCCGGTTTGACCGCCCCCGAGGCGAGAGCCTTGGCAAAAGCCTCCGGTTTTTCGTCCGTTCCGAGCATCTGCAGCAGCTTCAACTCGTGCGGGCTATCGGGCGTGAAACTGATCAAACTGTCTTCGGCTCCCGAAAGATAAGCCGGATAACTGGCGCTCAGGATGTTGTGCAACTCATGGACGCTGAATATCAGCAAGCTCGTCGCTGCATCTTCGACAGACCATTTCAGCTGCGCAACCTTGCCTGCGTCGAGCGTCGAAAGCGCAGGGTGAGAATAGAAACGACTGTGCAAGACGTGATTGTCGGGGATCACCTGGTGATGGGAAACGATACTGACCTGATGCTCGGCCGGTTCGGTGATGACAAATCGTAGATCGCTGCGCTGAAGGATATAGCCGAGATACCCGTAGTCGCGGCGGTGACCGACTCGCTCATGGGCATAACGGGCGGCATCGTCCGCCGACAGGAACTCCCTGGCCAGTACATGCAGTGCAGATCCCGCACCTCCCGAGTAGTGCTGTTGTGATTGTTCATCCATGAAGTGGTGCTCCTTTGATTCATTGATAGAGCCCCACTCTTGCACCGAAAAACAGTGTCCGGGCGGTACATATTTACTACCAGCAACGTTCGGCACCAGTTGGGCGCATCGCCATGCCCCACCTGCACTGTTGTGCTCGCTCACGGTGCAGGCGGCGCATTCGCCGAACGGTTTTCCCCCTCAGGTAAAGCACTTCGGGCGTTAGGCACAGCCCTTGCTAAAGACCCTTCAGTAGTCCGCATCTGCCAACCAAGAAAAATATCCAACGTTCATGGAGATCGCACAATGAAGCGTCGCAGTTTGATCAAGGCTTTCACACTCACGGCAAGCATTGCCGCGATGGGCATGACCTGGACTGTCCAGGCCGCCGAGACCATCAAGGTCGGTATCCTGCATTCGTTGTCCGGCACCATGGCGATCTCGGAAACATCGCTCAAGGACATGGCACTGATGACCATCGATGAGATCAACGCCAAGGGCGGCGTGAACGGCAAGATGCTTGAAGCGGTGGTGGTGGACCCGGCGTCGAACTGGCCTCTGTTCGCGGAAAAGGGCCGACAGCTGCTGACCCAGGACAAGGTCGCCGTGGTATTCGGTTGCTGGACGTCGGTGTCGCGTAAATCGGTGTTGCCGGTGTTCGAAGAGCTCAATGGCCTGCTGTTCTATCCGGTGCAATACGAAGGTGAAGAGATGTCGCCGAACGTGTTCTACACCGGTGCCGCGCCAAACCAGCAGGCGATCCCGGCCGTGGAATACCTGATGAGCGAAGAAGGTGGCAGTGCTAAGCGCTACTTCCTGCTCGGCACCGACTATGTCTACCCGCGGACCACCAACAAGATCCTGCGTTCGTTCCTGCACTCCAAAGGCGTGGCCGACAAGGACATCGAAGAGGTCTACACGCCGTTCGGTCACAGCGACTACCAGACCATCGTCGCTAACATCAAGAAATTCTCGGCTGGCGGCAAGACGGCGGTCATCTCGACAGTCAATGGCGATTCCAACGTGCCGTTCTACAAGGAACTGGCGAACCAGGGACTGAAAGCCACGGACGTGCCGGTCGTGGCGTTCTCGGTGGGCGAAGAAGAACTGCGCGGCATCGACACCAAGCCACTGGTGGGCAACCTCGCAGCATGGAATTACTTTGAGTCGGTGGAGAACCCGGCGAACAAGAAATTCGTCGCCGACTGGAAAGCCTATGCGAAGAAACACAACCTGCCAGGCGCCGATAAAGCCGTGACCAACGACCCGATGGAAGCCACCTACGTCGGCATCCACATGTGGGCGCAGGCCGCCGAAAAAGCCAAGTCCACCGACGTCGACAAGGTTCGCGAAGCGCTGGCCGGCCAGACCTTTGCCGCGCCGTCCGGCTACACCCTGACCATGGACAAGACCAACCACCACCTGCACAAGCCGGTGATGATCGGCGAGATCCAGGCCGACGGTCAGTTCAACGTGGTATGGCAGACCGAAGGGCCGATCCATGCCCAGCCGTGGAGCCCGTTCATCCCGGGCAACGACAAGAAGCCGGAGTATGCGGTGAAGAGCAACTGAGCCAATGGATGCCGGGCCTGACCGTACAGCTCAGGCCCGACACAGTTCCCTGTGGGAGCGAGCCTGCTCGCGAAGAGGCCCTGACAGTCGACATTGATGGTGAATGTCAGACCGCTTTCGCGAGCAGGCTCGCTCCCACATTGACCGAGTAAGGCTAACGATATGCCCACTGCCCTTTACCGCTTCATCCTCGCCATCGCACTTTTACTGCCCATGGCCACTTTCGCCGGCGATGCCGAAGACTTCGTTGCCGCCAATCCCGTGCAACAGGCAAAACTGCTGGAAGCCTGGGCCGCGCAGCCCGATCCGGCGCGTATCGAGCTGATCCACGCCCTGCAACAAGGGGTGTTGACCATCGATGGTGAACCGAAAACACTGCGTCTGAATAACCGCCTGCGGGGTCTGATCGACACCGCCCTGGCCAGCCATCAATTGCTCGCCGCCGATGCCAAAACTCGTCTGGCTGCCGCACAGCAATTGCAGAAAAGCGCCAAACCCGCGCAGCTGAAATTCCTCGACCAGCAACTCGCTGGCGAAAAAGATGAAGGCGTTCACGCCGCACTTAGCCTGGCGCTGGCCAACCTGCAACTGGTGGACACCGACCCGACGGTGCGCCTCGCGGCCGTAAGACTGCTTGGCGAAACCGGCGACCCATTGGCCCGCACCCGCCTCGAAGGATTGCTTGAGCCCGGCGTCGAAACCGATGCCAACGTGCGCACTGCTGCTGAAACCAGCCTCGCCCAAGTCAAGCGCAAACTGCTGATTGGCGAACTGCTGGGCCAGGCGTTCAGCGGTATGTCCCTGGGCTCGATCCTGTTGCTCGCCGCGCTCGGCCTGGCGATCACCTTCGGCCTGCTGGGTGTGATCAATATGGCCCACGGCGAAATGCTGATGCTTGGCGCCTACTCGACCTACGTCGTGCAGTTGATGTTCCAACGTTACGCACCGCAGGCCATCGAGTTCTATCCGCTGATCGCGCTGCCGGTGGCGTTCTTCGTCACCGCCGCCATCGGTATGGCGCTGGAGCGCACGGTCATTCGCCACCTCTACGGCCGCCCGCTGGAAACCCTGCTCGCCACCTGGGGCATCAGCCTGATGCTGATCCAGTTGGTGCGCCTGGTGTTCGGCGCGCAAAACGTCGAGGTGGCCAACCCGGCGTGGTTATCCGGCGGGATTCAAGTGCTGCCCAATCTTGTGCTGCCGTACAACCGAATCGTGATCATCGCGTTCGCGTTGTTTGTGGTGGCACTCACCTGGCTGCTGCTGAACAAGACGCGCCTGGGTTTGAACGTGCGTGCGGTCACCCAGAATCGCAACATGGCGGCCTGCTGCGGCGTGCCCACCGGGCGCGTGGACATGCTCGCCTTCGGCCTCGGCTCGGGCATTGCCGGACTCGGCGGCGTGGCGCTGAGCCAGATCGGCAACGTCGGCCCGGACCTCGGCCAAAGCTACATCATCGACTCGTTCCTGGTGGTGGTGCTCGGCGGTGTCGGGCAACTGGCAGGCAGCGTGTTGGCCGCGTTCGGCCTGGGGATCGCCAACAAGATTCTTGAACCGCAAATCGGTGCCGTGCTCGGCAAGATCCTCATCCTCGCGCTGATCATTCTGTTCATCCAGAAACGTCCGCAAGGCCTCTTCGCACTGAAAGGACGGGTGATCGACTGATGAACCAGCCCCTGATGCTCACTGCCAGCCAAAAGGCCGGTCCCAGAGTCACGATTGCCGTCGGTGCGGTAATCCTTGTTTTACTGTTGGCGTTGCCATTGCTGTCGTTGTTGTCGCCGGACAGCGTCTTCCATGTCTCGGCCTACACACTGACGTTGGTTGGCAAGATTCTTTGCTACGCCATCGTCGCCCTCGCCCTCGATCTGGTCTGGGGTTATGCCGGCCTGTTGTCCCTCGGCCATGGCCTGTTCTTCGCCCTTGGCGGTTACGCCATGGGCATGTACCTGATGCGCCAGGCCTCGGGCGATGGCTTGCCGGCCTTCATGACGTTCCTGTCGTGGTCCGAATTGCCCTGGTACTGGACCGGCACCGAAAGCTTCCTCTGGGCCATGTGCCTGGTGGTGTTGGCCCCGGGATTGCTGGCGTTGGTGTTCGGTTTCTTCGCCTTTCGCTCGCGAATCAAGGGCGTGTATTTCTCGATCATGACCCAGGCCCTGACCTTCGCCGGCATGCTCCTGTTTTTCCGCAACGAAACCGGTTTTGGCGGCAACAACGGCTTCACCAACTTCCGCACCATTCTTGGCTTTGGCATCACGGAACCTGGCACCCGTGCGGTGCTGTTTTTCGCCACGGTGCTGTTGCTGGTGGCGAGTCTGTACATCGGTTGGCGCCTGGCGCAGAGCAAGTTTGGCCGAGTGCTGACCGCACTGCGCGACGCGGAAAATCGCTTGATGTTCTGTGGCTACGACCCGCGCGGGTTCAAGTTGTTCGTGTGGGTGTTGAGCGCGGTGTTGTGCGGCCTCGCCGGTGCGTTGTACGTGCCGCAGGTGGGCATCATCAACCCGAGTGAAATGTCGCCGACCAACTCGATCGAAGCGGCGGTCTGGGTAGCCCTCGGCGGTCGCGGCACCTTGATCGGCCCCTTGCTGGGCGCGGGCGTGGTCAATGGCATGAAGAGCTGGTTCACCGTGGCCTTCCCGGAATACTGGCTGTTTTTCCTTGGCGCGCTGTTCATCATCGTCACCCTGTACCTGCCCAAGGGCGTGATCGGTTTGCTGAAGAAAAGAGGTGAACAATGAGAGTCACTGCAAGCGCTGAATTCATGCTCGAACCGGCATTTTTTCCGCCTCTGGAACCGAATAGGGACGCTGGCAGCAGCCGTGATGCCATCGGCATCGGCCAGCGTGCCGGCAAAGGCCTGAACACCCGCCACGGCACCATCCTGACCCTGGAAGACATCAGCGTCAGTTTCGATGGCTTCAAGGCATTGAACGATTTGAATCTGTACATCGGCGTGGGCGAGTTGCGCTGCATCATCGGCCCCAACGGCGCAGGCAAGACCACACTCATGGACGTGATCACCGGCAAGACCCGCCCCACCCACGGCAAGGCCTGGTTCGGCGAAACCCTGGACCTGACGCAAATGAGTGAAGTGCAGATTGCCCAGGCCGGCATCGGCCGCAAGTTCCAGAAACCGACCGTGTTCGAAGCCTTGAGTGTGTTCGAGAACCTGGAGCTGGCGCAGAAAACCGATAAATCGGTGTGGGCCAGCCTGCGGGCGCGCTTGAGCGGTGAGCAGAAAGACCGTATCGCCGAGGTGCTCGACACCATTCGCCTGACCGCGTCGGTCAATCGCCCCGCCGGTTTGCTGTCCCACGGCCAGAAGCAGTTCCTGGAAATCGGCATGTTGTTGATGCAAGACCCGCAATTGCTGCTGCTCGACGAGCCGGTGGCCGGCATGACCGACGCCGAAACCGAATTCACCGCCGAACTCTTCAAGACCCTGGCCGGCAAGCATTCGCTGATGGTGGTGGAACACGACATGGGCTTCGTCGGCTCGATCGCCGACCACGTCACCGTGTTGCACCAGGGCAGCGTGCTGGCCGAAGGGTCGCTGGAGCAGGTGCAGGACAATGAGCGGGTAATTGAGGTCTACCTCGGTCGCTAGACCTGATCGTTCCCACGCTCCGCGTGGGAATGCCGCCCGGGACGCTCCGCGTCCCACTGACAATGCAGGGCTCAATTCCTGCGCTAGGGTGACGCGAAGCGTCACGGTATGCATTCCCACGCAGAGCGTGGGAACGATCACCGGGAGAATTCGAACATGCTGCAAGTCGACAAGCTGCACCAGTACTACGGCGGTAGCCACATCCTGCGCGGCCTGACGTTTGACGTGAAGGTCGGTGAAGTCACCTGCCTGCTCGGCCGTAACGGCGTGGGCAAGACTACCCTGCTCAAATGCCTGATGGGGTTGTTGCCGGCCAAGGAAGGCGCGGTCAATTGGGAGGGTAAGCCGATCACCACGTTCAAGCCGCACCAGCGGGTGCATGCCGGCATCGCCTACGTACCGCAGGGCCGGGAAATCTTCGGCCGCCTGACCGTGGAGGAAAACCTGCTGATGGGTTTGTCGCGATTCCCAGGCTCCGAGGCGAAGGAGGTCCCGGCGTTCATCTACGAACTGTTTCCGGTGTTACTGCAAATGAAGCAACGACGCGGCGGTGATTTGTCCGGTGGCCAACAGCAGCAGCTTGCAATCGGGAGAGCCCTGGCCAGCCGTCCGCGGCTGCTGATCCTCGACGAACCCACTGAAGGCATCCAGCCGTCGGTGATCAAGGAGATTGGCGCTGTGATCAAGAAACTCGCGGCGCGCGGCGACATGGCGATTCTGCTGGTAGAGCAGTTCTACGATTTCGCGGCCGAATTGGCCGATCACTACCTGGTGATGTCCCGTGGCGAGATCGTGCAGCAGGGCCGTGGAGAAAACATGGAAGCCGAGGGTGTACGCGGCCTGGTTACGATCTAATCTGTGGCGTCTCGACGATAATCAGAAAATATGAATTTACCTCTTCCTGCTGCCCTGTTTACCCCGAGCTGGCATGCCGAGCTGGAGCTGGGCTATGCCCGATTCGGCGACAACACGCGTCCGGTCCATAGACGGCACAAAGGCCCGCTGCGCGTGCAGAAGCACCTGTATGCAGAAGGCCCCGAGGTGTGCCAGCACATCATTGTGCATCCGCCGGGCGGGATTGCCGGTGGAGACCGGCTGGACATCAGTGCCAGCGTCGGCCACGCGGCGTGGGCACAGATCACCAGTCCCGGCGCCGCCAAGTGGTATCGCGCAGCAGCGCCGGCGTATCAGAAACTCGACCTGAAAGTGGCCCAAGGGGCGACACTGGAGTGGCTGCCGCAAGAGACGATCATCTTCAGCGATGCCCGCGCCGAGCTCAGCACATCCATTGATCTGCAAGGCGATGCCCGGCTGTTCTACTGGGACGTGGTGGCGCTGGGTCGCCCGGCCAGTGGTGAGCGCTTCGATCTCGGTCATTTCCAGGCACAACTGGATATCCGCCGCGACGGCGAGTTGCTCTGGCATGAACGCCAGCGCATCGTTGGCGGTGACGGGTTGCTCGATTCGCCGATTGGCTTGGACGGGCAACCGGTCTTCGCCACGTTACTGGTGACTGGCGAGATTGATAGCCAATTGCTGGAGCAGTGCCGTTCGCTGCCCAATGACGTGCGCGGGGATTTGACTCAGTTGCCGGGGTTGCTCGTAGCCCGCTGCCTGGCCAGCGAGGCGCTGTTGGCGCGCGGCTGGTTGATTGAATTATGGCGGTTGCTCAGGCCTGCGTTGCTTGGCCGCGAAGCCGTGCCACCGAGAATATGGAGCACCTGAACAGCGCTCCTGCAAAAACCTTTTTAACTGCCGAAACTGGATGTCTACGATGGACCTGACCCCACGTGAAAAAGACAAGCTGCTGATCTTCACCGCCGGCCTCGTCGCCGAGCGGCGTTTGGCCCGCGGCGTGAAACTCAACTACCCGGAAGCCATGGCCTACATCTCCGCCGCGTTGCTCGAAGGCGCCCGCGACGGCCAGACCGTGGCCGAGCTGATGCACTACGGCACCACCCTGCTCAGCCGCGAACAAGTGATGGAAGGCATCCCGGAAATGATCCCGGAGATCCAGGTCGAAGCGACCTTCCCCGACGGCACCAAACTGGTCACCGTCCATCAACCGATCGCTTGAGGCTTCACCATGACCTACACCATTCGCGATGCCGTGCATGCCGACCTGCCGGCCATCCGTGATATCTACAACGATGCGGTGCTCAACACCACGGCGATCTGGAACGAACAGGCGGTCGACCTCGGCAACCGCCAGGCCTGGTTCAGCGCCCGGCAATCCCAGGGGTATCCGATCCTGGTCATCGTCGACAGCGAGAACAACGTGTTGGGCTACGCTTCGTTTGGTGACTGGCGACCGTTCGATGGTTTCCGACATACCGTCGAGCATTCGGTCTACGTGCGTAACGACCAGCGCGGCAACGGCCTTGGGCCGCAACTGATGGATGCCCTGGTCGAGCGCGCCAGGGCCTGCGGCAAACACGTGATGGTCGCGGCCATCGAAAGCGGCAACGCCGCCTCGATTCGCCTGCATGAGCGCATCGGATTCGTGACCACCGGGCAGATGCCTCAGGTAGGCACCAAGTTCGGTCGCTGGCTGGACCTGACCTTCATGCAACTGACCCTCAATCCTGGCGCGCAGCCTCCGGCCGCCAGCAAGGAGTGATACCCGATGAACCCCGCTCAACTGCGACGCGTCAACGTTGAAAGCTTTGCGCACTATCGCCAGGGATTGATTGACCTGCTGCTCGACGCCGTCGGATATGGCGCCAGCGTCGGCTTCATGGCCAACCTCGATGCTACGCAGGCCCGCGCGTATTTCGATGAAGTTCAGGAGAACCTGAACAAGGGCAACGTGTTGTTGTGGGTAGTGGTCAAGGACGAACAAGTGCAGGCCAGCGTACAGTTGACCCTATGCCAGAAGGCCAATGGCCTGAACCGCGCCGAGGTGCAGAAATTGCTGGTGCGCGAGCATGCGCGTCGTCGAGGCCTGGGCCAGCAATTGATGACGGCTGTGGAACAGGCTGCCCTGCAACACAAACGCGGCATGCTCTACCTCGATACCGAGGCTGGTTCCCCGGCTGAAGACTTCTACAAGGCATTGGGCTACACCCGCGCCGGTGAAATCCCCGACTACGCCTGCGACCCGAGCGGCTGCTACAAACCCACCGCCCTCTACTACAAGATTCTCCAGGGAGCCCATTGATGATTCCCGGTCAATATCAGATCCAGCCCGGCGATATCGAACTCAACGTTGGCCGCCGCACAATCAGTTTGAAGGTGGCCAACAGCGGCGACCGGCCGATCCAGGTCGGTTCGCACTACCATTTTTTCGAAACCAACGATGCCCTGACCTTCGACCGCGCCGCCAGTCGCGGCATGCGCCTGAACATCCCCGCCGGCACCGCCGTGCGTTTCGAACCGGGGCAGAGCCGCGAGGTCGAGCTTGTCGACCTGGCCGGGCACCGCCGGGTGTTCGGCTTTGCCGGCAGGATCATGGGTGACCTTGGTTAACCGATCGTTCCCACGCTCTACGTGGGCATGCATCCCGTGACGCTTCGCGTCACAAAAAGCGGACGCAGAGCGTCCACGGCGGCATTCCCACGCAGAGCGTGGGAACGATGAATTTGTGCAAGGAACTGTGATGAAAATTTCCCGTCAAGCCTACGCCGACATGTACGGCCCCACTGTCGGCGACAAGATTCGCCTGGCCGACACCGAGCTGTGGATCGAAGTGGAAAAAGACTTCACCAGCTATGGCGAAGAAGTGAAATTCGGCGGCGGCAAGGTTATCCGTGACGGCCAGGGCCAGAGCCAATTATTGGCCGCCGAAGTGGTCGACACCCTGATCACCAATGCGCTGATCATCGACCACTGGGGCATCGTCAAGGCCGATGTCGGCCTCAAGGACGGTCGCATTGCAGCCATCGGCAAGGCCGGCAACCCGGACGTGCAACCCAACGTGACTATCGCCATCGGTGCCAGCACCGAAGTCATTGCCGGTGAAGGCATGATCCTTACCGCTGGCGGCATCGACACCCACATCCACTTCATCTGCCCGCAGCAGATAGAAGAAGCGCTGATGAGCGGTGTCACCACCATGATCGGCGGCGGCACCGGGCCGGCCACCGGCACCAATGCCACGACCTGCACTTCCGGGCCATGGCACCTGGCGCGCATGCTCCAGGCCGCCGACGCCTTCCCGATGAACATCGGCTTGACCGGCAAGGGCAACGCCAGCCTGCCCGAGCCGTTGATCGAACAGGTCAAGGCCGGCGCCATTGGCCTCAAGCTCCACGAAGACTGGGGCACCACCCCGGCGAGCATCGACAACTGCCTCACCGTCGCCGACCAGTACGACGTACAAGTGGCCATTCACACCGACACCCTCAACGAATCGGGCTTCGTCGAAACCACCCTGGCCGCCTTTAAGGGCCGCACCATCCACACCTACCACACCGAGGGTGCGGGTGGCGGTCATGCCCCGGACATCATCAAGGCCTGCGGCTCCGCCAACGTGTTGCCGAGTTCGACCAACCCGACCCGACCGTTCACCCGAAACACCATCGACGAACACCTCGACATGTTGATGGTCTGCCACCATCTGGACCCAAGCATTGCCGAAGACGTAGCCTTCGCCGAAAGCCGAATCCGCCGCGAAACCATCGCTGCCGAGGACATCCTTCACGATCTCGGCGCATTCTCGATGATCAGCTCCGACAGCCAGGCCATGGGCCGCGTCGGCGAGGTGATCACGCGCACCTGGCAAACCGCCGACAAGATGAAAAAGCAGCGCGGCCCGCTGCCCCAGGACGGCGAAGGCAACGACAACTTCCGCGCCAAACGCTACATCGCCAAGTACACCATCAACCCCGCAATCACTCATGGCATCAGCCATGAAGTGGGCTCGATCGAAGTGGGCAAGTGGGCCGACCTGGTACTTTGGCGACCCGCGTTCTTCGGGGTCAAACCAACGTTGATCCTCAAGGGTGGCGCCATCGCGGCCAGCCTGATGGGCGATGCCAACGCGTCAATACCAACGCCACAACCGGTGCATTACCGCCCGATGTTCGCCAGCTACGGAGGTTCGCTGCATGCCACCAGCCTGACGTTTATCAGCCAGGCGGCCCATGAAGCCGGTCTTCCTGAAGCCTTGGGCTTGAAGAAAAAAATCGCTGTGGTCAAAGGTTGCCGCGAGGTGCAGAAAACCGACCTGATCCACAACGACTATCTGCCCGACATCGAGGTCGACCCGCAGACGTATCAGGTCAAGGCTGACGGTGTCTTGCTTTGGTGTGAACCGGCGGATGTGCTGCCGATGGCCCAGCGTTATTTTCTCTTCTGACCGGCACGCCGGCACGAAGATCGTCAGTCTTCGTGCCGGGCTGACAATCAGGGCTGCACGGTGAAGGGGATTTCCACCCGCTGCAGTTTTGCCCGGTCCATGGCCTGCTGGGTCAATGTCTTGAGCAACGTCTGTTTGCGGGCATTGAGCAGATTCATGTCGGTTTCATACGCTTGGGCGGTCATGACGCGACCGGGGGCGAACTCGCTTTCGGGTTTGCCAAGCTCCGCGGCGAGCACCCTGATCTCTTCCTTCAACTGCGCCTTTTCTTCCACGGAAAGTGACTCGGTCGCCCGTCTGTCCAGCGCCATGTAAAACTCTGTCGTCGCATCGAGCCGACGCCTGATCGCCTTGAACTCACCGCGATGGGAGCCCTGAATGTAAGACTCCCAGAAAGGCTGCTCGCTGATCGAATCGCGTAGCAGATCGCCCTCTTCCAACGCCAGCACACGTTTATAGGCCTCGTCGATCATCTGCGTGGTAACACCCGAATCCGCCCTGAACTGTAAGTCTCGCGATTGCCACGGCAAATCCAGCTTCTTGGCGAGGTCCGTCATATACGCCAGGTGAGTCTCGACTTCATCGATAGTCCCCGTGACATCCCCTTGCGCATTGATCCGTCTTAACTCCTCACCATTCTCCAGTCGCCGGGCAATTTTTTTATGGGCGATCCGACTCAACTCATCCAAACGGGATTTACCCTTGGCCAGCGACACCAGTTCGGCTTCGACCAGGCTCGGGTTAGCCAATTCGTAGGCTTCGTGAATCAGTACTTCAAGGCCCATGGCATTGAACAGCGATGCCCCGGCATCGACACAGTTGACCGGTTCACGTGCCAATTTGAAAATCTCGTTGCGCAGTTCGCTGTTCTGTTCCATGGCCTCCAGCATTCGCCAGACTTTGGCAGTCAAATCCACCCTGAAGGCGCGGTCATTTATAAAGTGGCTGGATTGGGTGAGCAGTCTTAGGTTATCGAAAAACGGCAGTGAACCGATCTCGTCTTCCACCTCATTCCATATGGGTTGTAACTCAACCCATTGCGCTCGCCTCAAGCCTTCCTCCCATTGAAGGGAGTCGCGCACGCCACGGGGCGGGTAAGGCCGATCAGGGTCCAGACCCACGGAGTGAATGTATTCTCTGAGCTGATTCAGGTTTGCTTGCGATATCCACTGCGGCTCACGGTTAAGTATCGTTCTGGCCAGCAACTCCGCTTCCATGGAACCGGGTAACACCTGAGGCACAAGGGTGATGACATTGTCCTGCAGGCTCAGATAGAAGTGCCGTAAACGGAGTATTGAAAACAGGCCAGCGGGCCAGGTATTGATCCCGGTGTTCGCCAGAATCAATGTGTGCAACATGCGCATGCGGCCGATGTTTGGCACCTGGCCCAGAGGATTGCGTCGCAGATCCACGGATTCGAGCAGGATGAGGTTGCTCAACTCGTCTGCGGTCTCCACAGTCAATTCGATCTGATTGTTGCCCAGGTACAGCTCGGTCAGAGTGCGCATCCGGCCGATCGCGGTTGGCAGCCGGGTCAGCGCATTGTCGTTCATGTTCAGGGCTCGCAGCCTCGGGAAATGCTCGAGAAACGCAGCATTGGCATCAGTCATTTCGGTATCAGGCAACTTCAGCTCGGTGACATGCTCGAAATTGGCTTCAAGCTTGGGCATTGTTTCCAAGTGCCGCCCCATGGGGATGTTGCTGAGGTCAAGGACCCAACCTCGCGGGTTTCCATGGACATCGAGGTCGCGGGGACCGCTGCGTTGCCAGCAGTTTCTGACGGCCCTGTACACACTATTACGTGACTGCCATTGTGCAACGCCTTCCGCACTCAGGCTGAACGAGTCGAGTGGCGAATCCAGCCAGCGCCGAAAGCTGCGGTTGAGTTGGTTGAACTCGGCTTCGAGGGCCACCACCCGTTCCTCGGGCGTGCTCCCGCTGTCGCTGTGTTCGAGAAATGTTTGAATATCGCCTTCGCCCCAGCCGGGGCGAAGCGACTGGATGCGCTCCTGCGCGGTCAGTTGCCCGGTGACCCGACGAAACTGTTGGGAAAAACCTTCCATGCCGCCCCGCAGCTTCATGGTTGCGGGATCGAACTTCGGTTTGCGCAAAGGATTGTCCGCCAGGATCGCCCTGAACCTGTCGTGGCTCAGCGGGAATCGCTGAACGGATTGCCTGAGCGTTCGCCATTGATTGATCTGGTAGCCCAGCGCATCGCGCTCTGCATCGGGCAAGGCATGCAGGACAGCGGCAAAAAGATTATCGGGGCCATGGAGCTCATGGTCGTCTTCATCGCGCGCCTCATACAAGCCGTCCTCGTTCTTGACCAGCACCTTGCGGATGGCGGCGTCAGCCGCTCCGATGCTGTCCTCCAGCGTGCCTGCCAGGGCATCGTTGCGCACTTCGATGCGCACGTCTTCTGACCAGCCTGGAAGCGATTCAAGCGATTGCAGAAGCAGTCTCTCAGTATCCGGGCTGTGCAGCTCATCGAGAAAAAGCCCCTCATAAGCGCGGTTCAGCCGCACCTCCAGCAACGCCGCCCGGGCCTGCTGCTTGAGACGCAAAGGTACGCGCTTGCGTTCGGCCATTACCGACAGCTCTTCTGGCGTGGCGCCCGCCAGCAGCTCCCTGGCGACGCTGGTCGGCAGCTCCTGGAACGCGTCCTGTAGCAAGGCCACGTTAGCCTCCGCTTCAACTTCTGCATTTTTATAGAATGACTTGAAGAGGCGCTTTTTCTGCTGCTCTGCACGGATGGCCAGGCGCTCCTGCAAAGCGTCGATTCGCACCTGTCTGTCACTGCCGATACTGCGGCCGAGCATCTGCTGGATTTCCTGTTCGTCGAAGCTGTCCACCACGCGCTCGGATAACTTGCCGGCTTTCAGTTCAGCAAAGGTCACCTTCACCCGGTTTGCAGCCAAGGCGCTCTGATTGCCGTGCACGATGGAGTCGCCCCATAACTGCGGCCCGCGGAAAAGCTCGATGGCCTTGGACTCGGGCCATCGCCGCAACTCCGTCATCAAGGGAGGCAAGTGATCCGCCCACTCCTGCGCCACCTGATTGAGCCGAATCTGATCCACCAGTTTGCCCACATCGGCATAAGCCTTGAAGCGCCTGAAGGTGTCGGCCAGTAACGCTGGTGGCGGCTGTGTATCCACTTGCAGCTTACGCAGCACATCTTCCTTGACGCCGCTGGCGATTCGGATCTGCTCCAGTGTTTCATCGGAGAACGCATCGGCCCGAGGGCCCAGGCGCCGCATCAGGCGGGCCTTGTCCCACTCGATGGGACGGTCGAGCTCGGTGTGCCAGGCACCCGCACCGTTATGCTCCATCCTTGGCTCATAGGCCGTCGTCCGGGCCGGATGCTTGAGTCGTGGCTGGCCGGTCTGCGGATTTTCCTTTACCTCAAAATGCTTGCCTCCCAACGGCAGGATGTCCTGGTCATTATGTCGATGGAGGCCTCGTTCGTTGGCTTTCGAATCCATGGACAACGTCACTTTGTGGTCATAGGGTCCCAGATCAGGATTCCACAGACGGGTTGTGCCATCGGGCAGCTCGATCTGTTTCAGCTGGTCGAGAAAAGGAGACGCCTTGACCGCCACCGGCTTGCCGCCTGGTAGCACGTGACCGGCCCCCATCAGCGCCAGTTGGGCGAAATTGATCAGTACCCCGGTCAAATGAGACGAGGCCTCTTCCTTGTCGCCTTTGGTCCAGTCTTCGATGCCCTCCAGGGTCTCAAGCATCATTTGGCCAACCATCACCGCCAGCACGGCTTCCCCTAACCCCGGAACCAACATGGCGCCGAAGTTGAAAACGTTCCAGCCAATGTCCAGGTAACTGGTCAGGCGTTTCCAGCGCACAGCAGCGTCTTCATCGCCAGTTGGCACGGCGATCTGTCGCGCATCGGCAATCGCCTTGTCGCTGCGCCAGAGACAGGATCGCTGCCAGAAATCGCCCTCGATCACGTTGCTGATCGGTTCGGCATCAGGATTCTCGACAGCGGTCTCGCGCCACCACGGGCCCATGTCCAGAGGCCCACGCTGAGTCCACTTGAACGTGGTAAAGCGCTCTTTGACGCGTGCAAAGAAGCGCCCCTTGTCCTTGTGAGGCACGAACCGGCTGAAGAATTGTTGGTAGTGCGCAGAGCGCAACTGGCTCGTCAGCTCCTTCATGAAGTCGGTGAACGATGCGTATTGCTTGAGGGGGTGATCCGGATCGTCGGGGATGTAGGCGATCAGGGTCCCGTCCAGCCGACTTTGTTCATGGATATCGTTGCGGCGAACCATTTCCTCGACCACACCCGTCGGGCCATTGGCAAAAAAGGCCTGAAGAATCTTGAACAGATCAAATTCCTGCCCCGGCAAAACCGCGAGGTGGCGGGACCACTCCACCAGGTGTTGCAGCTGTTCGGGCAGCAGTTGGTCAATTGCTTCTTTTATTGCCAAGGGGTCGCTCATCGCACTAAACAGCACGATGCCTGTCAACCGCGTGCCTAACAGTGAGAGTCGGTGTGCCTTTAAAGGACGGTTTCTATACAGGATGTTTTCCTGGCCATCGCGCACTTCTCCCAACTTGCCGTAGGCATAGGAATCCAGGTCGCTTTTTAACAACGCAATGAGCATGGTCTCACTGAAGGTAGCCCTCTCATGGGCCATGAAACCCCGCTCAAGTCTTGAGCGCGCAGTAACGTCAGCGGGTTCCAGAAGAGACTTTATGTGTAGCTGATACTGTTTGCCGATATCGAGCTTGCGACATAACGCGGCAAATTTTTCGACCGTTAATTCATGACGCTGCAGCTCTCCTTCAGCGTCCTTGACAAAAACACCTGATCCGTCGCGAAACGCACCGGCCACCGCTTCGGATTCCTCGAAGTTATGCAGCGCGGCTTCCAGCAGTGATGAATGCCGGATCCGACTGGCCTGGGTATCGATGCCAAACCCCAATGTGGCGGGAACGTACAGCCGCAATGAGGTCGTGGCGACGTCCAGCTCGAAGTTGAATTCATCCTTGATGGCCTGGACAAGTAGCGGTTTCGCAAAAGCGTTGATGTCCGTTTGCACGTTATCGACCCTGTCAGAGACAGTATCTTGTAAACGACAGCGCTCCTTGATGAGTTCTTGTAAATATTGACGATCAATGGGTCGAGCCTGGATATACCAATCCGGAAAATTAGGCTTTAACTCAGTTATCGATTCCAGCCTCGAAACGGGAGCGCTTTTAATCAGGCCTGGAATATTTTCCGCGAAATAAACCGAATGATTGCTATCGATTGAACCCTCAACTTTCGTAAAAGAATTCGATATGGCTTCTACCGGTACCACAGTCATTTTTGCATTTCCCTATGCGATGAACAGAATGCTCAGCTTATCCAACCTCCCTAATAACAAAAGCTTAAAAAACTGCTGGGAACTACCCGAAAAACCGGAATCAACATTGAACTTGAGAACCGTAAAATATAATTAAGTACCACCCCCGGCCCTCAGGAGGTGATCCGAATTCCCAGCGGTAGTTTTTACCCCGGCCCTAAAAAGGCTAAGATCGTCAAATTATCCAGGCAGGAATCCGGTCATGCACCTCCCCGAATTCATCAGGCAACACGCGGACCGTATCGTCGATGAATGGGAGGAGTTCGCCAGAACCATCACCCCAGCCGCCGAAAACATGGATCGAACGGCCTTGCGCGACCATGCCAAGGAGATCCTGCTGGCAGCGGCTCGGGACATGAGCAAACCTCAGACCGCCAGCGAACAACTCGCCAAGGCCAAGGGCGAGGGCCCGGAGAAAACCCCAAGCCTGGACGAAGCGGGCGCCAGTCATGGTGAATTACGCCATACGGTGGGTTTCGATCTGGTGCAGATGACCAGCGAGTTCCGCCACTTGCGTGCCTGCGTGATTCGTCTCTGGGTCGACAGCCTGGAGTCGCCGGACCTGGCCTACTTCCAGGACATGATCCGCTTCAATGAAGCCATCGATGAAGCGCTCGCAGAATCCACCGCGGCCTATGCCGAGCAGATGAGTCGCTCAAGAGATATTTTCCTGGCGATACTCGGCCACGACCTGCGCGCACCGCTGCAAGCGATGAGCATGTCGACTGAATTGCTGATGCGTAAAACAACGCTGGAAGGCGATGCGTTGGCCTGCGCGAACAACATCAAGCGCAGCGCTCGACACATGGCGGTGATGGTTAGCGACTTGTTGGAACTGGTGCGCTGTCGCCTGGGTAAGAGCCTGCCGATCGAACCGAAACCCATGGACCTTGCCGATGCCACACACGCGGCGATTGCCGAAGCCTGCGCCGGCAACCCGGAGTGCGATCCGACGGTCAGGGTGGAAGGTGACACGCGAGGCGTCTGGGATGCCGGACGGCTGGGTCAGTTACTGCAAAACCTGATCGGCAACGCTTTGCAGCATGGCCTCGACAAACGCGATGTGACAGTTACTCTCCACGGAGAACCCGACACGGTTCGCCTGACGGTCCATAACTACGGAACGCCGATTTCCGCGAATGCTATCGGCACGATCTTCGATCCACTGGTGCGCAGCGCAGATGAAGAACTGGGCCAGCCATCGACCAGCCTTGGCTTGGGGTTGTTTATCGTCAAGGAAGTGGTGGATGCCCATGCAGGGACGATCGATGTGAGCTCTAACGAAACCGATGGCACGCTGTTTACCGTAGTGTTGCCACGCAATTCCCTGTAGCTGCCGCAGGCTGCGATCTTTTGATCTTCGTGGATCAAGATCAAAAGATCGCAGCCTGCGGCATCTCCTATTCCACCAACAACCGCCCCAACCGCTGCTTGAGCATCCGGTTCTCGGCCCGCAGCTGTTGGACCTCTTCCAGCAGGTCCAGCGCAAGGGCGACACCTTCCCATTCCAGCTCCAGATCGCGCCGCAGCTTGGCGGCGCGCTTGGCCAGGGTCAGTTCGTAATCGGTGAAGCGCCAGTCCTTGGGCTGCCCTCCCTGAGGTTCGAGGATGCCGTGTTCGACGATTTCGATCACGTAGACGTCCGACAGGTCGGTCGCCTCACAGAATTCTGCCAAGTCCAGTTGAACGGTCAGGGGGCTGCTCATGATGGGCTACTCCGTCGCTGGGTTCAGAAATTTTCTCGTGGGTTGAAGGCGGCTTTTTTTGCCAGTTCCTGCCACAGCGCCTTGACTTCATCGTCTGCGGCCTTGGGCATTACGGCCTTGAACTGGATGAACAGATAACCGCGTTCACCCGCCTTGTTCATCAGGCCATGGCCCTTGGCACGCATGCGTTGGCCGTTCTGGCTGCCGGCCGGGACCTTGAGGTTGATCTTGCCGGTCAGGGTTGGCACGGCGACTTCGGTGCCCAATGCCAGTTCCCACGGTGCCAGCGGCAGCGTGATGATCAGGTTCTCGCCTTCGACGTCGAATTTCGGGTGTGGCGCAAAACGAATGATCAGGTACAGGTCGCCATTGGCGCCGCCGCCAACACCAGGAGCACCCTGGCCCTTCAGGCGAATGCGCTCGCCATCGGCCACGCCCGCCGGGATCTTCACGTTCAGGCTTTTGCTGGTGTTGCTCACATGCTGGCCAGCCGCGTTGTACTGCGGCACCTGAAAGGTGACCTTCTTCGACTCGGTCGACAGGGTTTCTTCCAGAAAAACTCCCAGTTCCATTTCCACGTCTTGCCCTCGACGTCCGGTGCTGCGACGCGAATGTTCGCCACCGCCGAAACCGGGGCCGCGATTACCGAAGATCGAACTGAAGAAGTCCGAGAAATCGCCAGTGTCCTGGCCACCGCCAAAGCCGCCACGGCTCTGCCAGCCCGGTGGTCCCTGGAATGGTTGGCCATGCTGGCCATAACGGCGCAATTCGTCGTATTCGGCGCGTTTGTCAGCACTTTTCAGTGCTTCATAGGCTTCAGAGGCGTCCTTGAACTTGGCCTCGGCGTCCTTTTCCTTGCTGACGTCAGGGTGGTATTTGCGCGCCAGCTTGCGATAGGCGGCCTTGATCGCCTTGTCGTCTGCCGTCGGCTCCACACCGAGAATCTTGTAATAGTCTTTGAAGTCCATCGCGGGAATCACCATCCGTTATCGAAATCGCGCCACCTGCCACAGCATGCGCCTGTTTGCAGCATAGACGTTGACCGATCTCAAGGTTGTGACCGGGCAGCGCGTAAGAAGTTTATCGGCAGCAGGCGGTGCGACTTTCGAGCGCTACGCGGCTACCGGCTTGATGCAGGGTAGTTTGGGGGTCACGGGCCATCTTTCAAGACATTGTTTCCAGGAATTAGCAGATAGTCGGCCTTCGAATCTGTCGCGCACTGACATACACTGCGCGGCCGTTTTTTAACCGGAACCGCAAAGACATGAACAACGCATCTCCAGCCCGTGCCGTGGGCATCGACTTTGGCACGTCCAACTCCACCGTCGGTTGGCTGCGCCCCGGCATGGAAACGCTGATTGCGCTGGAGGATGACAAGATCACCTTGCCCTCAGTGGTCTTCTTCAACATCGAAGAGCGTCGCCCGGTGTACGGCCGGTTGGCGCTGCACGAGTACCTGGAAGGTTACGAAGGCCGGTTGATGCGCTCGCTCAAGAGCCTGCTGGGCTCCAAGCTGATCAAGCACGACACCAGTGTCCTTGGCACGGCGATGCCGTTCAAGGACCTGCTGGGCCTGTTCATCGGTCAGCTCAAGAGCCGTGCCGAAGCCGCCGCCGGTCGGGAATTCGAAGAAGTGGTGCTGGGCCGTCCGGTGTTTTTTGTCGATGATGACCCGATGGCCGACAAAGAGGCCGAAGACACCCTGGTGGATGTGGCGCGCAAGATCGGCTTTAAGGAAGTCTCGTTCCAGTTTGAACCGATTGCCGCCGCGTTCGACTACGAGTCGACCATCGAAAAGGAAGAGCTGGTACTGATCGTCGACATCGGCGGTGGTACCTCCGACTTCTCGCTGGTGCGCCTGTCACCGCAGCGTCGGGGTGTGGATAACCGCCAGGATGACATTCTCGCCACGGGCGGCGTGCACATCGGCGGGACCGACTTCGACAAGCAGTTGAGCTTGCAGGGCCTGATGCCGCTGTTCGGCTATGGCAGCCGGATGAAGAGCGGCGCCTACATGCCGACCAGCCATCACATGAACCTGGCGACCTGGCACACCATCAACTCGGTGTATTCGCAGAAGTCGCAACTGGCCCTGGGCAGCATGCGCTACGACATCGAGGACACCGGTGGTATCGACCGCCTGTTCAAGCTGATCGAACAGCGCGCCGGGCACTGGCTGGCCATGGAGGTTGAAGAAACCAAGATCCAATTGACCCACGCCGACCACCGCCACGTGCCGCTGGACCGTATCGAAGCCGGCTTGAGCGTGGAGCTGAGCCGTGCACTGTTCGAATCGGCCATCGATAACCTGCTGGAGCGCGTGCGCAATAGCGTCACCCAGTTGCTGACCCAGGCCGACGTGCGGGTCGATCAGGTGGACACGGTGTTCTTCACAGGGGGTTCGAGTGGTATTCCAGCCCTGCGCAACAGCGTTTCGGCGATGTTGCCGAATGCGCGGCATGTGGAAGGGAATATCTTTGGCAGCATCGGCAGTGGTCTGGCGATTGAAGCGGCGAAGCGTTACGGGTCGATGGACTGATCCGAAAACCTGTGGCGAGGGGATTCATCCCCGTTGGGGCGCATAGCGCCCCCAAAAACCAGAAAAGCGGCGACTGCTACGCAGCCGAACGGGGATGAATCCCCTCGCCACAATTTGATCTGCTCAAACCATCCCCACCTGCTTCAACTCACTCTTCAGGTACGCGTAATAAATCGGCCCTGCCACCACCCCCGGCAGGCCGAACGCGGCTTCGAACACCAGCATTGCCAGGAGCAACTCCCACGACTTGGCACTGATCTGCCCGCCAACGATCCGCGCGTTGAGAAAATACTCAAGCTTGTGGATGACAATCAGATAGCCCAGTGCGGCCATCGCCACCCAGATCGACAGCGACAGGCCGACAATGGTGATCAGGGTGTTCGACATCAGGTTGCCGATTACTGGCAACAGGCCGAGCAGGAAGGTCAGCACGATAAGGGTCTTGGTCAGGGGCAGCTTGATACCGAACATCGGCAGCACCACTGCCAGGAATATCCCGGTAAAGAACGTGTTGAGCAGGGAAATCTTGATTTGGGCGAACACGATGTTGCGAAACGCCTGGACCAGCAAGTGCAGGCGGTCAAACAGGGCCGCGGCCAGCGGTTTGCGTTTGGTCAGGTCCGGAATTCGCTGCAAGGCGATGATCGCGCCCAGCACCATGCCGATCAGCAGCGTCACGAACATGTGCGCCGCGTCCTTGCCTACCAGTTGCAAGTCACTGAGGTGTTTACTGATCCACTCGCCAATAGCCACGCGAAACTCGGCGGCACTGGCCGGCAGGTAAGCATCGATGAAAGGTGGCAACTGACCGCGAGCGCGGTCGACCACGCCCATGAACTTGTCGAGGGATGCACCGGGGTTTTCCGCTTCGTGCAGCAGAAAGCTGATGGCACCGGCAAAGATCAGCGCCAACGCACTGACTATCAAAGTCCCCAACAATGCCACCGCCAGCCAGCGCGCACGTCGCCCTTCGATCAGCCGCTGCAATTGCGGGGTGAGCATGTTGACCAGTTCGAACACCAGCAACCCGGCCAGCAGGCTGGGCAGCAACCGTAGCGGAATCACCAACAGCAGTCCGCCGAAAATGATGACCCAGCTGATGACCAGCAAAACTTGACGCTGAGAAAACGTTGGCATACAGCCTCAAAACGAACGGCGTAAAAGGATTGGCAGTCTGCCAGCGATCCGGTGTCAGCACTAGGGATTGTGCATACCCGTATGGCCCGCGTAGATGCAACCTTAGGGCTGGTTTGCCGGCGATGGCGTCCTGCCTGCCGGACCACGTTGTACGTTTCGCCGGCGAGCCTGGCTCGTACAGGGCGTTTCTATTTTTTCTTCAGGCAATCACTCATGAACGCCTTACGTTCATCGCCCTTGAGAGCCTTGGTCGCGGCATCGGCATTGCAGGTTTTCATTTTCTCCTGCTGAGGCGTCAAGGCCTTGCCGGCATCATCGGCCGCGGGAGTCGCCTTAAGGCAGTTGCTCATGAAGGCTTTGCGCTCATCACCCTTGAGGCTTTTGGCGGTAGCGTCGGCATTACAGGTGGTCATCTTGTTCTGTTGGTCAGTGGCGGCGAAGCCTTGGGAACACAGCAGCAAACCGATCATCAAAAAAGGGACACGCAACATCTTCATGGCGTTCGCTCCTTGTTGCCGCGCCGAGCGGCGCGGCCTCAAGGGCAGTGTAGACAAGAGCTGTTACACCTTCATCCGCCAGTGCTCAATCAGCGTCCGCCTGCTCAGGCAGAAGACCTTCAAATGCGTTCAAGTAGCGGCTATACGCATCAACCCGATTTTCAATAACCGACGCGGGCAATCGCTCGAACGTAACCGGAGTACCGCCTTCCACACGGTAAGTTAGACCCAACTCCGTCACTGACGTCCACTGGGCATACGCTCCTGACTGGTAGAGCTTGTTGATTTTTATCTGCCTGAACGTGTTCGGCTCGGAAACAGCGGGTAATGTCGTCGGGCCTGGCGGGACGTCATTGATAAACGCGTATTCGGCGACGGCCGGACCTGGCGCCAGTGTTTGCACCGGCGGCATTTCAAACTCGAAGCTGCCTTTGCTGGCCAGATGCGCCGCAGGGAATTCCGGCCAGGAATCGGCGACGACCAGTCCTTCGGGATTACTCAAATCATCGCCTATTACCACATATTGATGGTCAAGCTCGGTGGCCTTGACAATGTGAATGCTCGACGTCCGGGGCTGGCTGGCGAGTATCGAAAAGGTCACTTTGGAGTTTTCCGAGCAGTTGCCGCCCTTGATTTCAATGGCTTTACGCGCCGCTTCAGCGATAGTCAGCTTCGCGGTAAAACCGCCTTCCTCCAGGTTCATCTCCCTGAGTCCCTTGATCTTGGCAATCGCCGAACCGCCCTTCTCCCACATGCTCGGCAATTGATTGCCGGAGAGAGGAATGAGCTCCTTGACGCGGCAGATTGCCTGTTGCGCCAATTTCAAGTCGTCCATGGTTCGCGGTGAAACCTGGATAGGCTCATCGGACGCCACCAGGTTTTTCGAAAGCTGATCGCCATAGCTTCGCAAATCAGCCAGTTCCGGGGTTAGCGTTACAGCGTCTTGCTGAACCGAACGCAACAGTGCCTGATAGTCATTGGCCCGTCCGGTGCGTTCCAGATTTCTCGCATTCATGGCCAGGTTGCGCCTGGTTTCTGGCAACGGGATCAGGCCATCCCTGGTGAACATCTGCTCGATCAATGGCGTGAACTGCTCGTCTGTCATGAGCTTCTCAAGATCCGGCAAGGCTTCGATGCTCTGCACGACGCGGGTATTGGCTTGTGCGTCCCGGGCTGCGTTGGCCTCGAATAATGCCTGCCAAAGTGATTGAAAGTACTCATCAGGAAAGGTGTCGTTCATCAACTTCACACCACGCAAGTAGTCATACCTTTCGTACGCCGAAACGGAAGGGTGAAATGCTCCCACAACGAGGTCCGGATAGAGATCCGCGATCCCCTGCAATGTGGCGGCCTCGCCTTCGCCAGTCGGAGCGCCGCCACGCAGGCGCATGACCCGGGGATCGAAAGTGAAGGGGTCAAGAGCGGGGAGTTCTGAAAGTACTTTGCCTAGTCGATACGGCTTCAACGCCCGGTTGCTAATCGCCTCTTTCAGTTGCCACCCTTTTCCGATGCCAATGTTCAGTGCGTTGCGCTCGGCATTCGGTAGTGCTTGCAGAATCGACAGATAAAAGTCGGAAGCAGAATTCAAGGTGTTGCCTTCAGCGTCATAAGCTTGAAAGCTCAGGTCTTCGCGTTCAACGAGGGTACGTCGAATCGTGGCGTTTTCCTTGCCGATGCTGTCGAGCAACGCTCCCCCAAAATCGAACTGGCAAACGTCGATTCGCACATCAGGATTCCAGCCGGGCAGGTTTTTCAGTGAGTGCAAGACCAGCCTGCGGGTATCGGGGTTGTCGACCGAATCCAGATACAACCCTTCATAGGCGCGAGCGTTGCGCACATCCCGAAGTGCCCATTGCGCGAGGCTTTCAAGCCTGTCGGACAGCTTGCCTTGCGCGATGTCCTGCAACTCCGAGCGAGTGGCAATCGCCAGCAACTCTTGCGCAACGGTGCCCGGCAGACCTGGCACTCGGTCCTGGATATTTCGAACCGAGGCATTCTTGGCGCTTCGGGCATTTTCAAGCTGACGGTATCGTGTGTCGAATAAGGATGTTTGCCTGTTTTTCGCCCGTTTCGCCAGTACGAGCCTCAGCTGTCGAGCATTCGCGTCGATGGTGGTTTCCGATGCGCCTGACGCCTGACCCATCAGCAATTTTGTATCAGCCTGATCAAGATGGGATAACAGCGTTTTGAGCAAATTGCCTTCGATCAAACGATCTTTTCGTATCCGCAGGGGTGCAGCATCGGCACGACCTATAACCCTTAGTACCTCGCCATCAGTCCCCGTCAGTTCGATTGCCCGACCGGGCCACACGCCGTCCAGCAGCTCAAACTGAAAGGCAAGGTCGGCTCGCAGATAGTCCTGCGGGTGATCACTGCCAATTTGTTGGATAAATGTCTGGATATCACGGTCGATCTGGAAACGCGTCACGGTATCGCTCAACAAGGGTAAAGCGCGTTCCTTGTCGACATACATTCGGCGGATTGTATTGACGTCACTGCGACTGACCGTGCGAATGTCATTGTGTGCGTCCCCTAACACTTGCATTGACTGGCCGAGTCGGTCCATCAAGGTATCGTCATCCCACAAGCGAGGCTGCTCACCCTCAACGATGAAGGCACATTCTCCATTGCTCTCGACCACGGGTTGATAGGCGTCCGGCCGAGTTGGATGCTGGACTCGATGCTTGCCGGTTTTCGCGTCTTTTTTGAGTTCGAAGTAGCGCTTACCAAGATTGAGAATGGGCTTGCCTTCGTGCCGATGCAGCCCGTATAGATCGGGCTTTGAATCGGCAGCCAGCGCCAGATTGCGCTGATAGGGACCAAGGTTCTGCCCCCACAGCCGCTTGTCCCCGTTGGCCAAAGTGACCGGTTTAGCCCCCTCGATGAACGGCGAGAGCTTGGGCAGCACCACCCCTGAAACAAGCTGCATACCGGCGCCGAACGTACCCAGCTGAATCAAACTTTCAACGAAGCCGATCAGGTGCTCGGCACCTTCCAGATAGATCCCCTCCGCCAGATCGACGACGCCTTCGATCACTTCGCTCGCCAGCTGATAAACCATGTAGGCCATCATGACTTCGCCCAGAAATGGGACAAATGGAGTTACCACCAGCAACGCGGCATTGAAGATGTCAGCCAACATCTTTGTCAGGTTATCGAACCAGGCCCCCCGCTCCTTGCGATCGGCGTCGGCAGTGGAAATCACCATCTCCCGTGCGTCGTTGAGGATTTTGTTTTGCTGCATCTGGTAGAGATACACCCACAGGTTGCCATTAAAGCGGGTTTCGGTATCTTCCTGAAATTTCAGCATGCCAAAATGAAGGCGCGGGTTTTCCACGGGAGTTTCACGCCAGACAGGCCGATCCACGCCCCATTCTTTTTCATGCTGCTTGATCTCGACCAGGCGACTGTTGAGCTCGGCAAAGAAATGCCCGCGTTGCTGATGGGCGACGAAGCGGCTGAAGAACTGCTGGTAACTGCATCGGGAGGGAAGGCCTTCAGGCGTAGACGTGGGGCCAGCGTCGCGCAACTGGCGGGTCAGTTCGAGCGCGAACTCTTCGGTCGAAGCATATTCTTTCAAGGGATGCACAGGGTCGTGAGGCACATAGGCAATGAGTCGCCTCTCGGCAACCGGGGCATCCAGGTCACCGGCGATCAGCACGATGCCGTACATTCGGGTGTCCAGTATTGTCAGGTGATAGTAACGAACCGGGAGGCCTTGCAGCTTCATGCCTTGAAGCCCTTCAAGCATGCCCATCACCACCCGATAGCCGTTGGCCGAAATATCTTTGCGCATCAAGGCCAGGTCTGTGGCGGCGCTCAGTGCGCTCTTCTGGCTTTTGGTGATTTTGTGCTGCAACACTCCCTGCGCCAGCCCATCGCTGGGGCGCAAATAATTCTCAAGATGTTTTTGGTATTGCGCGCCAATATCCAGTTCCCGACACAGGGTCTTGAACTGCTCAATAGACATCCGGTGTCTGATGTCGAGTATTTCGAAACGACCCAGTTCATCAGGCTTTGAAATAAACTGCGAGTCAGGAAGAAGCACTTCATGCCGGGCAAAGTTATGTAAAGCCGCATCCAGCATTGAGACTGTTCGAGAGCCGGCCCCACGCACAATGCTATTGGCCCACAGGGGCACACTTGCCGGAGCGAACAACTTCAGATAAGTACCTCTGACATCGACATCAATTCCATATTGCCTTTTCAAGGCCTGAATCAGCAAAGGTTCGGCAAAGTCGTAAACATCCTGTAATTCAGCCAGCATTCTGTCGACATCATTTTGCGCGTTCCAACTTGTCGTCATCGACTTTTTCAAACTTGTGTGTAATACCGCAGGGGCCTCCTTGATCCACTGAGGAATACCGGAAAGCCCCATCTTCAGCGCACCAACTCTTTTCAAGGGGGCGCCGGCCAGCCATTTTGGCAGAGCCCTCTTTATAAATTCATGATGAATACTTTTTTCTTGTTTGATGGGTTCTGCCGGTCCGCGAACCAGAACTGAATGCTCCATGCCTGATCACTCCAATGCCCCTGTAAATTCAGGCTGGAGAATACCGCGATGCCTAAAAGCTTCGGTGAGCGCATTTCAGACAAAACGTGTAGAACACCCCACAACAACGTCAATGCCAATTAAAAGCTAACAAATACTTGAACATGCAAACACACCTGAAAAACTTGCAAACATAATCTGCAAGTAGAACCATACCTCAGACAATCAAAACCCTCGGTGTCTGCGATAATGTTCCGGAGTACAACCCGCCTGGCGCTGAAACATCGCGATAAATGCCGAACCGGTGCTGTAACCCATGTCGAATGCGATTTCCTGAATGCTGCGGTGGCTGTCCAGCGCTTCGATCGACGCCAGAAATCGCAACCGCTGGCGCCACTCGCCAAAACTCATGCCCAACTCCCGGATAAATTGCCGCGCCAGGGTGCGTTCGCTGACATGTATGTTCGCGGCCCAATGCGCTAACGGCCGGTTGTCCCCCGGTCCCGCCTGCAAGGCTTCCAGAATTCCGAGCAAGCCAGGGCTGCTGGCGTAGGGTAAGTAGCGCTCGTGCACCGGCGCCTGTCGAAGTTGATCCACCAAGACCTGGGCCAGACGTTGGTCCGCTTCGTGCTCAGGGATCTTCACATCGCGGGCGGCAAAGTCCTTGAGGATCGCTTTGAGAATATCGCTGATCGCCAGGGTGCAGGCTTGCGCAGGCAGGTCACGACACACCGATGCAGCCAGGCAGACCGCACGGTAGTTGATCGGTTGGTTGCTGTAGAAGCTGTGCTCGGTCTGCGGGGGCACCCATACCGCGTATTGCGGCGGTGACATGAAGCGACTGCCGCCGATTTCCATGTGCAGCACGCCATGGGCCGAATACTCCAGCGTGCCCCACGGATGGCGGTGAGCCGAGGCATAGCGATGAGCATCAAAGTCGGCGTAGCGGAAATACACCGGGGCAGGCAGCTCACTGAACTCCAGTAGATCGATGGGTTTACGGGTCATGCTGTCCGTCATGAAGGGCGGGTTGTCTGGATCGAAGTATAGGCCTGTATCCAGACAATGGATAATTACCCCTCATTAACGTTCTGGTTTTTCCCATGCAATACGCTTACCCCCTGCTGGCCATTTTCATTTGGGCTGGCAATACCGTGATCACCAAAATGTCGGCCGGGGCGATCTATCCCGCCGAGATCGGTTTTTACCGCTGGCTCCTCGCCGGATTATTGTTCACACCCTTCATGCTCAAACCGGCTATTGCCCACTGGCCGTCGATTCGCCCGAACCTGGGCAAGATCTTTGTCCTCGGCGTGCTCGGCATGGCTGTGTACCAAAGCCTGGCGTACTTCGCCGCGAGCCTGACCTCCGCGACCAACATGGGCATCATCCTGTCATTGATGCCTCTGATGTCGCTGGCCATGGCGATCATCAGCCTTGGCCAGCGCCTGACCATCGGCGCACTGGCGGGTGCGGTGTTGTCGTTTGCCGGCGTGTTGGTGGTCGTCTCGTCCGGCAGCCTGGGTGTGCTGCTGGAACATGGGGTGAACCTGGGGGATGCGATGATGCTGATCGCCACCCTGGCCTACGCGATCTACAGCACGCTGCTGAAAAAATGGCAGCTGCGCTTGCCGCCATTGGTGTTGCTGTATTTGCAGGTACTGGTCGCGGTGGTGGTGTTGTTTCCGCTGTTTCTCGCCTCACCGAAAATCGGCCCGACCCTGCACAATATTCCACTGGTGCTTTACGCCTGCTTGCTGGCCTCGATGGTCGCACCGCTGGCGTGGATGCAAGCCGTGGTGCGTTTAGGCCCGAGCCGGACCACGCTGTTCTTCAATTTGTTGCCGTTGATTACCGCGCTGATTGCGGCAGTGGTGCTGCATGAACAGTTGGCGATGTACCACTTGGTGGGCGGTATGTTGACGTTGGGCGGGGTGATTCTTTCCGAGCGCTGGACCACCGTATTAGGCCGCAAGGTCCGTGTTGCCTGACAAAAAAAATGCCTAAAGGCCTGCAGCCTTGAGCCGAGCCGCATGTTCGACAAACAACCGGATCGGCTCCGCCCCCTTCCCCACCAGTCCCAACGACTGGTTGACGATGTCGAAATGGTCCAGCGGGTACTCGTCGCCAATCACGGTACCGAGGTGCGAGCTGTAACGCCCGACCATCCCGTCGCAATGCCCGGCCTCGCGTACGAAGGTTCTGGCAAACAACCGGCAACTGCGGTTGGTGCCATCGAACAGGTTAAGCCCACGATTGGTCTTGCCCGGCTGCAAAGTGCCGGACCAGGAGTAGTAACGCACACCGTTCACCTCTTCCGGTCCGTGCCCGCCCCAGGTATCTGGCAGCCCCTGTGGAAAACGTTGATTGAACCGTGCCACGCCTGCAGTTGTGAGCGAATGATGGGACGCAAGGATATCCACCGGCAACTTCGGTCCGCGATAGCCGGTCTCCAGCAGGCTCATCAGCGTCGCGACGCACCGTACTAGAAAGATCACCAGACGCCCTCCGACGCTGTCATGGGGATAGTGTTTGTGCAGATAGTCGGCCAGTTCCGAACCATGATTAGGCCCCGCCACCGAGGTCACCGAGGCGACCAGATCCGGGCGTTTGGCTGCCGCGTAGCGCGCGGTCAACGAGCCTTGGCTGTGACCTAGCAGATTTACCTTTTCAGTTCCGGTCTCACGCAGAATCTCTTCAATGCGCGCCAACAGTTGCTCGCCGCGCACTTCGCTGGAGTTGAGGGGCGAGACCTGCACCGCAAACACCATCGCACCACCACGACGTAACGCCTCGGCGATCCCGTACCAATACGGATAGAGCACCAAACGGATAAACCCGAGCATTCCCGGGACCAGCACTAGCGGGTAACGCGTGGCCGAATCTTGCGACATGGGCGAACATCCTTGTGATCGGTGAGGTGACGCCTGGCGACTGCAAGACTTCCGCCAAGCCTCTCCAGCGAACATGACAAACCGACGACCAGTCTAGGTCATCCGCCCTACTTCAGCCCCCCCACACCGGCCACGATCAGCCCGACCGACAGTAGCTTGACCATGGTCAGGCTTTCACCGAGCAAGATAAAGCCGAGAAACACCGTGCCCAGCGAACCGATGGCGGTCCAGATCGGGTAGGCGATGCTCACCGGCAATTCGCGCATGGCCAGGGTCAGGAAATAAATCCCGCCCACTGCCGCCACGATGGTCATCAGCGATGGCCAAAGCCGGGTAAAGCCCTCGGCGTACTTCATGCCCATGGCGAAAGTGACTTCGAACCCGGCGGCGATCAGCAAAAACAACCAGGCCACTTAGAACTCCCTGGCCAGGGCCAGCAAGCGCTGCTCTGCTTCGGCGGCAGAGACTTCGAAGGTGCGCGCCTCGGACTCCTCGCCTTCGGCAGCGATCACGGTGACATCGGTGATGCCGATGAAACCCAACGCCGTGCGTAGAAGCGTATCTGCATGGTTCATCGCCTCCAGCTCGCCGCCCGGGCCGAAGCCAAATCCGCCGCGACTGGTCACGATCAAGGCCTTTTTGCCCTGCACCAGTGGTTCGTACTGCGCGATTCCGTTATCCAGTGTGTGATTGAAGGTCAGCCCAAGCCGCACGATCTGGTCGATCCAGGCTTTCAGGCCGCTGGGCACGCTGAAATTGTGCATGGGCGTGGAAATCACCAGCACGTCGTGCCCGAGCAACTCGTCGACCAGCGTGTCGCTGAACGCCAGGTCCGCTTGCATCGACAGCGGCCGGGCATCGGGCTGGGGATAAAACGCGGCTGCCACGAATGCCTCGTTGACCGGTGGGATCAGCGCTCGCCCGACTTCGCGGCGGGTCAGTTTCGATTGCGGGTGACGGGCCTGCCAGGCCGACAGAAAGACTTCCGCCAAACGTCGGGAGTGCGAACGCTCACCTCGCGGGCTGGCATGAATCGCAAGAACTGTACTCATCTGACTCTCCTTGGGACTAAACTCAAACTGCTCGTGGCTTGCAGCTTGGCGCTCACAGCCGCCCCGCTTCAACTGAACAAAAATCAGTCGGGATGAATCCATTTCATCCATGGAGTTTCCATGTTTGCTTCGTTGCCATTGACCGCCCTGCGCGCTTTCGAGTCTGCCTCTCGACTGCTGAGTTTCAAGGCTGCCGCCGAAGAATTGTCGGTGACTCCGACCGCGGTATCCCACCAGATCCGCTCGCTGGAAACCTGGCTCGGTGTGCAGTTGTTCGAACGCCTACCGCGCCAGGTACGCCTGACCGAAGGCGGCGAGCGCTTGTTCCATAGCCTGCACGGCGCTTTCCTGGAAGTGGCGCAAAGCGTCGACACCCTGCGCCCGCATCGAAGCGGCACGAATCTGACCCTCTCCACCACCGCCGCCTTTGCGGCCTTGTGGCTGGTGCCTCGTCTGGGCCGTTTCTACGCCCGGCACCCGAACATCAGCCTGCGCCTGGACACCCATTGCGAGGTCATCGACTTGCATCAGGACGCCAGTGTCGACCTGGTAGTGCGCTACAGCCTCGATGACTATCCGAACCTGTACGGCCTTTGCCTGTTCGACGAGTCGTTCGGTGTTTACGGCTCGCCCGGGCAAGTGGCATTGGCTGCCCGCCAAACGCCAACGCTGATCAGCGTGCACTGGCACAACTCCAAGCTCTACGCCCATGGCTGGCAAGCCTGGTGTGCGCAGTCTGGCGAAGCCTGGCTGGAGGGGCAGCCAACCGTGCGCGAATACGATGAAGAGCACTACGCCCTGCAAGCGGCCATTGCCGGCCAGGGCCTGGTGCTGGCGAGCAATATCCTGGTGTCAGAAAGCGTCGCCAATGGATTGCTGGTGGCCTATCGGGGTGAAATCCAGGTCGATGGCGCCGGCTACAGCGCATTGTGCGTACCAGGACGAGAGCGACATCCGCCGGTTCGGGCTTTTTTTGCGTGGTTGCGGGAAGAGGCAACAGTATCCGGATTTGCCTTCTCGCAAGTAACGTGAGACGGCGCTGCAATATTCCAACGACTTGATATTCTGCAGCTTCCTTAGCAAACAACTCCATACAAACAATTAACCCACACCTACTGATAATTCTCAGAACGCACCACGCCGCCCTCTTTCGAAATCGACCAACAACCAGAAGTTACAATCACTCGATAGACTTCACCGAGAACAAAGTTATTATAAGAACCACAACCCATCGGTTGTCCAAATAACCAAAAGTAAAGGAATACTTATGCACATTGAAGAGCGACTCCAATTCATCGACTCACTGGCACCCCTGCCAGTTATGACAACTCGATCCTTCGCCAACGTTCCTGAGCAGTACAACGCCCAACCTCACGATATAAACAAACCAACCGCCAGTGTCATGCCTGATACAATCGACGCTTTTTTACCAGGCGTGTCAGAGCAGATGATCGACGACGTCAACCTCTGCAAATTAGTCATGCAGAATGCTGCTGACAAACTATTCCCCAAAGAAGAACAGCTTTTCGAGTGGTACAAGTGTTATGTGGATGGCCTGAGCAAGCTGGGCTGGGTCATTCAAAACAAAAACATGCAGGAGGTCCGCATCACTAAAATCGGCCTCACGATGGACCAGGTTGCCCTGGAGATTGTTGCAGGCTTGATTGGTCCTAATCCAGCAGGGATCTTGGCAAACGTCGCAAAAAAAGCGATAGAAGAGGTAAAGAAAAGCCCCAAGGCAATTGAGATATTTGATAAAAACAAAAAACTCGGAGGACAGGCAAAATTCGACATTGCGCCGGTTTGGATGGACAACATCGGGCAGGCGAACATGATCCTTAACTGCATTTCCCTGGATGCACGGGAAAGCACCCATGGCATCCTGTTCTGGAAGACCACCAGGCAATCCACCACCATAAAATCAGGTGCCGTGCGCACTTACCTGAACAATAAGACTTTCTCGGGCCTCAGAGAGACCCTGTATAAAAAGTACCTCAAGGATGCAGAAAAATTCATTATTGACCTGCCTGACTTTTAATAATCAATGACATTTAAATCGGCAAGAAATTGCCGATTTAAATAATTGTTCGCACGCCACCCAAACGGAACAAAACATGAACAAAGACAACTATGACGCCTACCTGAGCAACGGCAGCCTTATATTATTTTGCGGCAAACACACCGACTGCTTCAAAAACGATGTATTACACTCCACCTTGTACGCCAATCTCACAGCGACAATCACTAGCAACGACCATGAACTGTGGTGGCAGACTTACACTCGAAACCTAAACAGAATGGAATACCCTCTAAACAGCCGGGAGGTCCGCCAACTTGAATTCAATAATAGCCACCTTCTAAATATCGTCATTGAGAGTACGGGAAGCGCCCTCCCGGAGAAGGAACAGCAAGCACTATCCAGCGTCTTTTCATATCTGAGAAAACAACCGGAAGACTCATCAGCCATCAAGGCAATCATCACTAGACTTCAGGCTAATGCTTACAATGGAGCTGAAGGCATTGCTGGCGCCAGGACCGAAAACCAATCGATCTCAACAGCAACGGTGCTGACGATCGTGCGCAACGATAAAGCCCTGCTGACCCTGCAAATCTCCTTCAAGACCAAGGGAGGGATCACACCGGGGATCCTGAATGAACCTGTGCTCACGACAATAAAGGATGGAAAAAACAATATTCGCCTGTTACGCAGCTCACTGAACGAACTTAAATACGACCTGATCAGAGAGACCGTTATTACTAAACTGGGCAAAAAACCGCAAACAGACTTGCTTCACCTCACCCCCTCTGCCCTCCCAGAATTGCAATGATTCAGGCGAGCCTGAAGTTGCCTTGGCTCAGTTCTTTACTGTTTTAGGCGCCTTACCCGACTTCATCTGCTCGAGCAACGGCGCGCACTGATTCGGTTCTCCGCCGCTCGGCGCCACCAAGGCCAATAATCCCGCCGCCGGTGCGGCGATCACACCCAGTGCAACCATTCCAGCCCCTCGCAACATCAAGGGTACGGCTTTCACCCCGGCGTCGGGCTTGATGAATTTGCCCCGCACATACAGCGGCGAACGCAACGAGATCAGCCGCCAGCCCTTGGATTCCGGCGTGATGGTCAGGTCCAACTGCTCTGTGGCCATGTTTGCCGTGCCATCAATGTAGATAATTGCGTTCTCGGTATCGAAGACGAACAGCTGCGTAGTGGCCAGGCCAGCCTTTATGTCGAAGTCGGCGGCGGCGCAGTTGATCTTCACTTCCTTGTCGCCAAAGATCTTGCCGACCACATAGTTGCCAACATTCAGACCCGCCAGTTCCATCAGCTCGCGACTGATAGCGCCATCGTTGATCAGCATTTTCAACTTGCCGTTAGCGCTGCCCAGCAACTTGGCCACTGAATTGCCGCGCCCGGTAATATCCGCATCGCCGTTGAGCTCACCGAAGCTGGTTTTCATCGGCTCGAACGTCGGGAACAACTGCTTGAGCTTGAAGCCTCGAGCGGTCAGTTTTGCCCGGCCTTCCAGCGGTTCGGTGTGACCATTCAGGCGAATCTGTGCATCCAGCTTGCCACCGGCCACGCCAAATCGCAGCGGCTCAAGACTGAGCACGCCATCGGTGAGCACCAAGTGCGTGTAGAGATCGTTGAACGGTAACTTTTCGCTATGGACGATGCGCTTTCCAGTGAATTCGACATCCGCATCCATGTCGCGCCAGCGATCGGTCTTGAACTCCTCGACCGGCAGCACCTTGTCCGCCGGTTGCTTGCTCTCGCCGCCGCGGGCTTTCTGCTTGGCATTGGAATCGGCGCCGATCAAAGGGGCCAGGTCGGCGAACAACAATTGATTGGATAACAGCGAGCCGCTGAGTTTAGGACGGGGCTGGCCGGCGACATAAGCCAGGCTGCCATGGATGTCGCTCGAGCCGATCGTGCCGTTGAACGCTTCATAACGAAATACTGCACCGCCCGGCTCATGCAGCTTGGCAATCAGATGGCCGTCGGTGGCATACGGCGGCGTATCCGGCAGGGTCACACCGGTCAGGGGATAAAGATTGCCCAGGCTGGTGCCGGCCAGTTTCAGGCGTAAATCCAGGGCGCCCAGATTCATCGGATCGGTCAACGTGCCCGCCAACTCTATGCTGGTATCGCCGATCTTCGCTTGCGCCTGAAGCGGAAACGGCCGAGCCGCGTCCTGCAGCGCCAGCAGCCCACCGATTTTGCCCTGCCCCGTGAGTTTCTGAGCGTGGTACTGGCCTTTGACCTTTAGCGCAAACGCGTAATCCTGCGGCGCACTGCCCTGCCCGGAGGCCGTTTTCGCCGCTTTGTCGCCAACGATTTCGCTGAAGGGGATCGGCTTGCCCAGCGGGTCGATCAGCAGGTCCAGTTGAGTCTTCAGGTTCTGGTCGTCAAGAGTGACATGTCCTTTGTCGAAGCCGATCGCCCCGATATCCACTACCCAGGACGAGGGCTCGGCGTTCGGGTCTTTCGGATCGAACTTGAACGTCCAGTTGGCACGACCGTCGGCCAGGCGCTGCAACGCGGCATTGGGTTCGGTGAGGTCGATGCGCGGGATCACCACACGCTGCGCCAACAAGGCCAGGGGTGAAATGCGCAATTCGACGCGCTTGAGGCTGGCCATCTGCGGCGCCTTCGACCAGTCCGGGTTGCCCAGGCTCAGATCCTCGGCCACCACATGCGGCCAGGGCACCCAGGCACGCCAGCCGCCCTCGTCGCGCTCGCGCTGCCAAACCACCGCCAGATTGCCGTTGATCGCGAATGGACGGTGCAGTTCTTCGGATACTTTGGCGTTCAGGGACGGTTTGATCCGGTTCCAGTCGAAGAACACGATGACCAGCACCAGCACGGCCAGCAGGACAACAAGGCTGGTCACGACCCAGGCGAGAATTTTACGAGTGCGCGTCATTGCACAGAGCTCCTGATACGACTGGACTGAGCGTCACGATCGCGATGCTCAGTGGAAACGCAGGGCCAGAACCGGCCCGTCATGGAATCTACGACTGGCAAATGGCCCGCAGGTTTAATTGAAAATCCGATTTTGCCGCCGTTGGCGATTGAACATGGCGCCCCTCCTCCCGGACAGCGTTACCGGAGCCGCACTTTTGCGTGGCGCGGTTGAGTCGAAAATACCCACCTCGGTGCGCCGCAAAGGCCCGGTTTAGAAGGGCTGTAGAGAACAATCAATTCCGTTGATTATTAACATTGCGTTTATGAACTTTTATATCGACTTATCAAGAGTAGCATTGCCTTCGTACCCAATTTATCGCACTCCTACGGAGCACCCCATCATGAAACGCCAACTTCTGCTTAGCCTTACACTTTCAATGCTCGCCAGCACCGCTTTTGCACTGCCGGCCGCTGACCAGGCCACTCCGCAAGTGAAAGACACTCACTCGGTGTTCAGCCAAACCGTTGCCGCTGATGGCTCCGACCGTACCCCAGGTCAAACCGTCGCTGCTGATGGCTCCGACCGCACTCCGGGTCAAACCATCGCCGCTGATGGCTCCGACCGCACCCCAGGGCAAACCGTCGCCGAAGGTGGTAACGATCGCCTGAGAGAAAAAGGCCTGATCGCTGAAGACGGCTACGACCAGACTCCACAAGGTCAAACGGTTGCCGCTGACGGTTCCGACCGCACTCCAGGTCAAACCGTTGCTGAAGGCGGTGGTGACCGTGTCATCGAACGCAACAGCACTATGAGCTAAGCCCATGGTGGCCTTGGAAAAAAGCCCAATCAACAGATTGGGCTTTTGATTTTCTGGTCATTGCCTTTTGTAGAATTCGCACCGCCCCGCCTGATCCCGCCTATGTCGTTCGACGCCGGCAAAGCCGATTTGCTAGAGTGCGCCGCAGTCCTATTCAGAAAACGTCATTGCGATGCTGCCCCGCGCCGAACAGAAACAACAAACCCGCAACGCCTTGATGGACGCTGCCCGCCATTTGATGGAGGGCGGCCGAGGATTTGGCAGCCTGAGCCTGCGTGAAGTCGCGAAAACCGCCGGAATCGTCCCCACCGGCTTTTATCGGCATTTCGCCGACATGGATGAACTCGGCCTGGTGTTGGTGAGCGAGGTCGGCCAGACCTTCCGTGAAACCATTCGCCTGGTGCGGCACAACGAGTTTGTCATGGGCGGCATTATCGACGCGTCCGTGCGGATATTTCTCGATGTGGTGTCGGCCAACCGTTCGCAATTCCTGTTTCTCGCCAGAGAACAGTACGGCGGTTCGTTGCCGGTACGCCTGGCCATTGGTCGCTTGCGCGAGAACATCAGTTCGGACCTGGCTGCCGACCTGTCCTTGATGCCGAAACTGCAACACCTGGACATGGCCGGCTTGAGCGTCATGGCCGATCTGATCGTCAAGAGCGTGTTCGCCACTTTGCCGGACATCATCGACCCGCCAGCCGACGCGCTGCCTGAACACTTGACGCCGCAAGCAAAGATCACCCAGCAGCTGCGGTTCATCTTTATCGGCCTCAAGCATTGGCAGGGGCTTGGAAGTACCGAGTAACGCTTAAGAAGATCGCAGGCTTGGGCAGCGCCTACACTGCGCCGCGCCACTGTGCCATCTCTGTTCGCCACAAATTGGTGCAGTTTGAAAAATCTGCGCACCAATTTCAGTCAAGATCCTGAGCACCTCGAAACTTTTCCTACGCTGCCTACAGGTATTTCCTACACGCCCCCAGATTGGCAAGCCCCTTGCTCTAGCCTGAGCATTGTCCATTGCTGGAAGCTTTCCGATGCTGGTGATTCATCGCAGAATCGACCCTCAACCCGACTGGGCCGCCGAATTGCACCTGACCTTCGAGGCCAGGAGCAAAAGCCGCTTGCGCTGTTTCAGTGCCGAAGGTGAGGACGTCGGTTTGTTTTTGGAGCGCGGTCAACCACCCTTGTATGACGGCGAATGTCTGCAAGCCGAAGACGGCCGCGTGGTACGCGTCTGTGCCCGTCCCGAACAATTGCTGCACGTCACCTGCACCAATGCCTACGAATTGACGCGTGCCGCCTATCACCTGGGTAATCGCCATGTCGCCCTGCAAGTGGGCGACGGCTGGTTGCGCTTGCTCGACGACTACGTGCTCAAGGCCATGCTCGAACAACTTGGCGCGCAAGCCGAACCCATCGAAGCGGCCTTTCAACCTGAACACGGCGCCTACGGCGGCGGCCATCACCATTCCCGCCACGGCGACGAAGACTTCAACTATCCGCCAAAACTGCATCAGTTCGGCGTGCGCCCATGAACCCTGCATGGGCCCTGCTGCGCCTGGCCAGTCCGCAATTGCCGATTGGCGGCTACAGCTATTCCCAAGGCCTGGAAATGGCGGTGGACAACGGCCAAGTGCACAATCCCGACAGCGCGCGGCGCTGGATCAGCGATCAGTTGCTGCTCAATCTCGCCCGCTTCGAGGCGCCGCTACTGCTCGCCCATTGCGTGGCCGCGGTCGAGGAGAATTGGAGCGAACTGCTGCAGCGCTGCGAAGAACACCGTGCCAGCCGGGAAACCCGCGAACAGCATCAGGAGAGCCGGCAAATGGGCTACTCCTTGCAGCAGTTACTCAACGGCCTGCCTGAACTCGATGCACCGGCCCGCGCCTTCCTTGAACAACGACCAGAACCACACCTGGCCCTGGGCTGGGCGCTGGCCGCTCGCGCCTGGCGGATCAGCCCGCAGGATGCACTGGCCGCGTGGCTCTGGAGCTGGCTGGAAAACCAACTGGCGGTATTGATGAAAACCTTGCCACTGGGCCAACAGGCTGCGCAGCGCTTGACCAGTGAACTGCTGCCGCTGCTGCAACAGGCCCAGCAGGATGCTACCCGAATCAACCCCGAACACTTTGGCAGTGCCGCGTTTGGCCTGTCCCTGGCGTGCATGGCCCACGAGCGCCAGTACAGCCGTCTGTTCCGTTCCTAAGGACCCCTTATTCTGGAGAATCACATGAACACACAACCCTTGCGCGTCGGCATCGGCGGCCCCGTCGGTTCCGGTAAAACCGCCCTGACCCTGGCCCTGTGCCTGGCCCTGCGCGAACGCTACAACCTGGCAGTGGTGACCAACGACATCTATACCCGCGAAGACGCTGATTTCCTGGTGCGCAACGAAGCGCTGGCGCCGGAACGCATCATCGGCGTGGAGACCGGCGGCTGCCCGCACACGGCGATCCGCGAAGACGCCTCGATCAATCTTGAAGCCGTGGATCAATTAAACCGCCGTTTTCCGGGCCTGGACCTGATCCTGGTGGAATCCGGTGGCGACAATCTCTCGGCCACCTTCAGCCCGGAACTGTCCGACCTGACCATCTACGTGATTGACGTGTCCGCTGGCGACAAGTTGCCGCGCAAAGGCGGGCCGGGGATCTGCAAATCCGATCTGCTGGTGATCAACAAAATTGACCTGGCGCCCCTGGTGGGAGCGTCGCTGACGCTGATGGACAGCGATACCACGCGTATGCGCAACGGCAAGCCGTTCGTGTTCAGCAACCAGAAAACCGGCCAGGGACTGGACGCGATCATCGCCTTCATCGAACGCCAGGGCCTGCTGACGGCAGCCTGATCAAGACTTATCAACAAGGAAGCTTCTCGATGACACTCAAACGCATTCTGGGCGCAATGACCCTGCTGTTGACACCGACCATTGCGTTGGCCCACCCAGGGCACGGGGACAATGGCTTGGTCGCGGGCATCAGCCACCCGCTCGGTGGACTCGATCATCTGCTGGCAATGCTCGCGGTCGGCCTGTGGGCGGCTCAGCACAAAGGTGCGGCGCGTTGGGCGCTGCCGTGCACCTTCATTGTCACCCTGCTGATCGGCGGTCTGCTGGGTTTTGCAGGGCTGGAACTGCCGGCGCTGGAAGGTGGCATTGCCGCGTCTGTGTTGGCGCTGGGCCTGGCGGTGGCCTTGGCGGTGCGTCCACCGTTGAGCCTGGCAATGGCCGCAACGGCGTTGTTTGCGCTGTTCCATGGCGTGGCGCATGGCCTGGAGTTGCCGGACATGACGAGCCCTTGGGGATATGCCACGGGATTTGTCGCGGCGACCGCGGTGTTGCATGCGGCAGGTTATGCGTTGGTACGGGTGTTGCCGCAAGCTGCTGCGCCTTTAGTGAGACTGGCGGGGGCGGCTTCGGCGGCGACTGGCGTGTGGTTGTTGGCAAGCTAAATCTCTATTGCCCGTGATGGCGTCTTCGCGAGCAGGCTCGCTCCCTCATTTGCCCTGCGTACACAGTTTCATTGTGGGAGCGAGCCTGCTCGCGAAAGCGGCCTGAGAGACAACACAGCTCTAAGGCCTGCTAACATGTCGCGCAATCAACCCTGCCGTGACGACGCCAGCCAATGCCGCCTGTTTCCCGCTCCGCCTCCCAGCCTGAACTGACCGCCCTGTTTGCCTCGGTGCAACAGCACTTCCAGGACGTGATCGTGCCGCTTTGGCAAGGTCCCGGCTGGAATGCCGAGTTGGCGCTGCCCTATGAGGCGCTGGACGCCGAGCACCACCCATTGCCTCCACAACGCTACCGGGCCATGGCCTGCGCGCGGCAGCTGTATCTGTTTGCCAGCCTGATCGGCCAGGTGCCAGGCGCTCAAGAGCGCGCGGCAGCGCTGTTCCGTTCCTTGCAGCGGCACTTCCACGATGCCGAGCATGGCGGCTGGTTCTACAGCATCGACCCGCAGGGCGCGCCACTGGATCAGCGTAAAGATCTCTACACCCACGCATTCATTCTGTTCGCCTGCGCCCACTACTGGGACAAAGTCCGCGAGCCGCTGGTGGAATCGGTGCTCAACGCAGCCCTGGAAGTGATCGCGCAACGTTTCGCCAGCGGTGACGGCCTCTACGAAGCGAGCCTCGATCGTGACTGGTCATCGTTGAACAGCGGACCGCTGCAAAACCCGTTGATGCACCTGGCTGAAGCCTTCCTTGCCACGCTGTCGGTGCGTGAAGACCTCGCTGTGCAACAGGCGCTCGTGGACTTATGCACAGGGATGCAGCGGCGGTTTATCGATCCGCAACACGGCGTGTTGATGGAAAAACCGCTGGGTGCTGTGGATAACTGGTTCGAACCCGGGCATCAGTTCGAGTGGTATTTCCTGCTCGAGTCGTCCGACCTGCTGCGTGGTTCTCCACTACATGCTTCGCTGGAGCGCGCTTTTGCCTTCACCGAACAACTGGGCGTCGACCCACACACCGGTGCCGTGCGGGCCATGCTGGACCTGGGTCCGGATGGCGGCTCACGGGACGCGACTCAACGGATCTGGGCCCAGGCCGAATACCTGCGCGCCTTGACCCTGCGACCAGGCAGTGAGGCTTCGGTGCTGCGTCAATTGCAGGCGTTGCAGCAGCGCTCGCTGCACGCGGGCGGCTGGTATGAATGCCGCGACGAACAGGGTGAAGTGAGCCGGCGGGACATGCCATCGACTACGCCTTATCACTTGGCGACCTGTTATCGCGGGTTGGCTGAGTATCTTGGTTGACTGAACGATCGTTGTCGCGGGCAAGTCGGATCGCCGCACCGCTCGCGCCTACATTGCGAGGAATCCACCAGGTTTCACGCAATCCACTTGCGGTCCCCGGTAAAACTGATGGTCAGCCACCTCGCCGCATCAGGTTTGCCGAGCTTCGCGGAGATCTCCTCTCGTAGCGCATCCAGTTGCACCACGCTGCGCAGCGGATAATTTGTCGGCAACACGATGTGAATCTCGATAAAACACGCCCGACCGTGCTTCTGCACGTAGGAAATATAGTCGTCGAAACCATGCTCGATCTTCGCCTCTTCCATCACCTGGCGCACCTTGTCGTCCAGTTGATCCGGGGCGATTCCCAGCACATCGCGTAACGCCGGGCCGATGATCTTGAACGCCGGAGGGAGCATGCCCAGGGCCAGCAGAATCAGAATCATCGGGTCGACATACAACGCCCATTTTTCGTAGCCCTGGGTCTTTAGCAACAGCGCAATAAGAAAGCTCACCAACAGGCCGGCCGAGAGCATCGCGTCCACCAGCCAACTGATGTTGTCGAACTGGATCAGCGATGACTTGAGCGTGCGATTTCGATGGCGAACGTAGAAAAAGTAAATGAGCTCGACGACGGTGAATACCGCCGCGTAGAAGATCACCAAGCCAAGCTCGACATCGCGTCCACCACTGATGATGCCGAACACTCCGTTGAGAAAGGCATAAATGGCCACCAGCAACAGGAAACTGCCTTCGATCACCAGCACCATGGGTTCCAGGTGCCAGGAGCCGAACTGGAAGCGTTGATTGCTTTCCTTGGCGATCAGCCTGGCGGTGATCAGCATCAGGACCTTGATGAAGGTTGCAACCAGCGAAAAGAATCCATCGAACAGGATGGATTGGGCACCCGAGGCAAACCCGGTGATGATCCCGGCGAATGTCACCACCAGCATCAGGAAGGTCGATTGCTTGAGCAGCGCCTGCTCGCCTCGATTGCTCACATGGTCTCCTCGAAAACCTTGAACCGCAGGGCGCGGCGAGGTTGTTGGATGAGGAGTCTAGCTGATGTCCGGCGTTGTCAGTTCCGGCCCCTTCGCGAGCAGGCTCGCTCCCACAGGTTCACCAAAGTCCCTGTGGGAGCGAGCCTGCTCGCGAAGGGCCGTAACGCGGTCTTACGCCTTGCCACCACTGCGATCAATCGCAAACCCGGCCCAGGTCTGGCTCACCGGCATCAGCTCGACGCTGTTGATGTTGATGTGCGCCGGGGCATTGAGGACCCAGAAAATGGTCTCGGCAATGTCTTGCGGCTGGATCGGGTCGGCACCCGCATAGGTGGCGTTGTAACGCTCCTGGTCACCGGCAAAGCGCACCAGAGAGAACTCGCTTTCGCACAGGCCCGGTTCGATGTTGCTGACCCGCACGCCGGTGCCCTGGAGGTCACAGCGCAGGTTCAGGGAGAACTGTTTGACGAACGCCTTGCTCGCGCCATACACATGGCTGCCCGGGTAGGGGTAGTTGCCGGCAATGGAGCCGAGGTTGACGATACCGGCGCCGCGACCATGAGCGATCAGGCGTGGCAGCAGCAGGCGGGTGCTGTACATCAGGCCTTTGACGTTGGTATCGACCATGGTGTCCCAATCGTCCAGGTCGCATTTGGGCGCCGGATCGACCCCCAAGGCCAGGCCAGCATTGTTGATAAGTCCACGCAGCTTGGCGAAGGATGGCGGCAGGTTCGCAATGGCTTCTTCCATGGCCTGGCGGTCACGCACATCAAGCACCAGCCCGTGCACCTCGGTCTGCTTCGACAGTTCGGCGCACAGGGCGTTAAGGCGCTCTTCACGACGCCCTGTCAGCACCAGTTTCCAGCCGGCCTCGGCAAAACGACGGGCACAGGCTTCACCGAAACCGGAAGTCGCGCCGGTAATAAACAGGGTGTTGGACATGGTGTTCTCCTTGCTACGGCTGATCGGCAGCCATTGGAATAGAAAATCAGCAGGCAGCATGCCCGGCCTTGCGCACAGCGGCAACCGGCGCGCTTTCTGTACAAAAAACGAACAAAACTTGCAACGCCTTGCCGGCCGTGGCTTGCAGCCATATGCACGCACCTTATCCACAGCCCCATCCACACATTCCGGGGGCAAGTGGAAAAGCTGAAAGCCGCTATCCACAAGGCTTTGCGGGCCGATTTGAAACTTTTTTGCTTGACCCCAATCGGCCTGCTGTGTAGCCCAGGGTCATTTTCCCGACCGCGCGGTCAATCCAGCGATGGCGCCAAGCCAGTAACTACGGCCCTCAGCCAAGTCTTTCCAGAGTTTAACCACAGACTTATCCACAGGCTTGTTCACTGCATTCAGGCGCTCTTTGTACGCTAAGAAAAAGGTTGACAACGCTGCCTTGAAGACAAGAAAAAGCGCCTGATCAAAAAACAACCATCGCGCTGCAAGCCACGGATTCAAAGGCGCTCAGCCAGCTACTCCCACGTTATTCACAGCCAGTTCCACAGCAAACGGGGACAAGTCAAAACCATGATAAAACAACAATTTGCAGCGGCTTTATGTCGCGCTTTCAGAGGTCGACAATTTTGTTTTCCACAATTTCACTTTACCTCACACCACCGCTCTTGTAGGAGCTGCCGCAGGCTGCGATCTTTTGATCTTGATTCTTAAAAAACAAGATCAAAAGGTCGCAGCCTCGTTTCACTCGACAGCTCCTACCAGCTTTTACAGGGGCGAAAAAAAACGCCCTGATCTCGTCAGGGCGTTTTCATTGGACGCTAAAGTTTAGTGCCCGCCAAGATAGGCGTTGCGCACATCCTCGTTGACCAACAACTCCTTCCCTGTACCGCTCATGCGAATCTCGCCGTTGACCATCACATAGGCTCGGTCCGACAGGCGCAGCGCGTGGTTGGCGTTCTGCTCGACCAGGAAAATGGTCATGCCGGTCTTGGCCAGCTCCCGCAGCGTCGCGAAGATCTGCTTGACCACAATGGGCGCCAACCCAAGGCTCGGCTCATCGAGCAACAGCAATTTCGGCCGGCTCATCAGGGCTCGTGCGATGGCCAGCATCTGCTGCTCGCCACCCGACATGGTCATCGCCCGCTGGGTGCGTCGCTCCTCAAGGCGCGGGAACAGCTTGAACATGCGTTGCATGTCTTCCTTGGCGTACTTGTCGCCGATGGGGATGGTGCCCATCAGCAGGTTTTCCTCGACAGTCATGTCGGGGAACACCCGCCGTCCTTCCGGCGACTGGGCAATGCCGTTGGAGGCGATGTAGTGCGACGACTTGTGGGTGATGTCCACGCCCTGGTAAAGGATCTGTCCGTCCGCCGCGCGTGGCTGACCGAAGATCGACATCAGCAGGGTCGACTTGCCGGCGCCGTTGGAGCCAATCAGGCTGACGGTCTCCCCTTCGTTGATGTGCAGCGAGACATTCTTCAGGGCCTGGATGGGCCCGTAGAACACGTCCAGGTCCTTGAGTTCGAGGATGGGTTTGCTCATACCACCTCCTCTTCATCGGCACCCAGGTAGGCGGCAATCACTTTCGGGTCGTTGCGAATCGCATCGGGACCGCCCTCGGCGATCACGACGCCGTGGTCCAGCACCACAATGTGGTCGGAAATACTCATTACCATGCCCATGTCGTGTTCGATCAGCACTACGGTCAGATCATGCTCGTCGCGCAGCAGCCGGATCATCGCGCTCAGCGCTTCGGTTTCCTGAGGGTTGAGGCCGGCGGCCGGTTCGTCGAGGCAGATGATCTGCGGACGGGTGCACATGGCCCGGGCGATTTCCAGACGACGTTGCTGGCCGTAGGACAGCTCACCGGCCAGGCGGTTGGCGCAGTCCACCAGGTCCACCACTTCCAGCCAATAGAAGGCGTGGTCCAGCGCATCGCTTTCGGCCTTGCGGTAGCCCTTGGTGTTGAGGATGCCCGCCAGCAGATTGCGGTTGACCCACATGTGCTGGGCCACCAGCAGGTTTTCCAGCACCGACATTTCCTTGAACAGGCGAATGTTCTGGAACGTCCGCGCCAGCCCGGCGCGGTTCACCAGGTGGGTGCCGCCGAACATCTTGTAGCGCAGGCGACTGATAAAGCTTTTTGGCGAGACGAAATCGGTAGGCTTGAACGGTTCGCCGAGCATTTTGATGACGTTGGTTCGCTGCCCCCGCACGTTCAGTTCGATCTTGCCACCGGAGGCCTTGTAGAACCCGGTCAGGCAGTTGAACACTGTGGTCTTGCCGGCGCCGTTCGGGCCGATCAGGGCGAAGATCGAGTTGCGCTTGACCTTCAGGCTGACATCATTCAACGCCTTGATGCCGCCGAAGTGCATCATCAGCTTCTCTACGGAGAGTACGACTTCGCTCATGGCGCTACTCCTTTACGCGGGGTCACACCGGTACGGCTGATTCGAATCAGGCCGCGCGGTCGCCATATCATCATCAACACCATCAGGATGCCGAACAGCAAAACGCGGTATTCGGCGAAGCCACGCAGCAGTTCCGGAGCAACGGTCAATACGAAGGCCGCAATCACCACGCCGATGGTCGAGCCCATGCCGCCGAGCACCACGATGGCGAGGATCAGGGCCGATTCGAAGAAGGTGAACGAGGTCGGGTTGACGAAGCCCTGGTAGGTGGCGAAGAACACGCCAGCCAGGCCGGCCGTCGATGCGCCGATGGTGAATGCCGAGAGCTTGACCAGAACGTGGTTCAGGCCCATGGAACGGCAGGCGATTTCATCCTCGCGCAGCGCTTCCCAGGCACGGCCGACGGGCATGCGGGTCAGGCGATGCTTGATGTACAACACAGCCAGTACCACCAGGAACAGTACCGCGTAGATGAAGTAGTACTTCACGTCCGGGTTGTAGGCGATGCCGAAGAACTCATGGAACGGCACGCCCCCGTCCTTCGCGCGCTTGCCGAATTCCAGGCCGAAGAAGGTCGGCAGTGGTGCCGGCATACCGTTCGGACCACCGGTCAGGGACAGCCAGTTGTTGAGGATCAGGCGAATGATTTCACCGAAGCCCAGGGTCACGATCGCCAGATAGTCGCCGTGCAGGCGCAGCACCGGGAAACCGAGGATGCAACCGGCCAGCCCAGCGGTGATCGCCGCCAGCGGCAGCACCGTCCAGAAGCCCAGCCCCAGGTACTGATAACCGAGCGCAAGGCCATAGGCGCCGATGGCGTAGAACGCCACGTAACCCAGGTCGAGCAAGCCGGCCAGGCCCACTACGATGTTCAGCCCAAGCCCCAACAGCACATAGATCAGCCCGAGAATGACCACGCCCAGCAGGTAGGAGTTGGAGAAAAACGGGAACACCACGGCGATGACGATCACCAACGGGATGATCCAGCGCAACCGCGATTTGTAATCCGGCGCCAGCACATGCACCCCGGAACCCGTGCTTTCAAAACCTTCGAGGATGCTCAAGCCCTTGGGGGTTTGCAGGAACATGCTCAAGGCAAAGCGACCGGCCATGACAATGGCGACAATCCACGCCACGCGGGTGGTTTCCAGGTTGAAGCCGTAGCCATCGAGAACGACACCGACAATCGGCCCGAACACGATCAGGGCAATGAGGCCGGCAAGAATCGCGTCAACCAGACTTTTCTTGATATCAATGGTTTTTTTAGTGGTTGAGGACATCGCTTACACCTTCGACACAAGAGGACGGCCGAGCAGGCCTTGGGGCCGAAAGACCAGAACGAGAACCAGCAGCGAGAAGCTGAAAACGTCTTTGTAGTCCGAGTTCACCAGGCCAGAGAACAGCGACTCGGAAATCCCGAGGATGATCCCGCCCAGCATGGCGCCTGGCAGTGAGCCGATCCCGCCGAGCACCGCGGCGGTGAACGCCTTGATGCCGATGATGAAGCCGGCATAGAAGTCGAACGTGCCGTAGTTCATGGTGATCAGCACGCCGGCCAGGGCCGCCATCGCTGCACCGATGATGAACACATAGGAAATCACCCGGTCGGTGTTGATCCCCAGGATCGAAGCCATCTTGCGGTCTTGCTGGGTTGCACGGCACATGCGGCCGAGCTTGGTGTACTTGATGACGTAGGTCAGCAGGGCCATCCCGACAAACGCTGCGACCAGGATGAACACCTTGGTGTAGGTCAACTGCACGAAACCTGTGCCGACTTCCACGCGCCACGCTCCGCTGAGCAAGGTTGGAACACCTTGTTGCTTGGCGCCCTGGGCGATCTGCGCATAGTTTTGCAGAATCAGCGAGATACCAATGGCGCTGATCAGCGGTGCCAGTCGGGTGGAGTTACGCAGGGGTTTGTAGGCGACGCGCTCGATGACCCAGCCATACACCGCCGTGACGACGATGGTGAAGATCAGGGTGCCGAGCATCAGCAGAGGGAAGGATTCAATACCGAAGTATGCCAGCAGAGCCAGACTGATTGCCGCGAGGTAAGCGGAAATCATGTAAACCTCGCCGTGGGCGAAGTTGATCATGCCGATGATGCCATAGACCATTGTGTAGCCGATGGCGATCAGGCCATAGACCGACCCGAGGGTCAGGCCGTTGACCAGTTGCTGCAGGAAAATACCATCCATAACGCAATCTCACGCAATGAGAACCTGTCCACCTGCCGGTGCGGTTCTTCTAAGGAAAATACAGATATACGTCGGAGCAATGTCAGCCACGATCAGCCCGGCCCACACCGTCCCCTGTGGGAGCTGGCTTGCCAGCGATAGCGGTAGAACATTCGACAAAATTGTCTCCTGCAAGTCCGCCATCGCGGGCAAGCCCGCTCCCACGAGGATCTGTGGGTTCAGGTGATTGAGTCAGCCCTTACTTCTGTTTTTCCAGCTGGTGGTATTTGCCATCCTTGTCCCACTGGTAAACCACGTAGTCGGAGACTTTCAGGTCGCCCTTGCTGTCCCAGGTCTTCTCGCCCATGACGGTCTTGACCGGATTTTTCTTCAACCACGCAGCCGCTTCTTCGCCCTTGTTGGATTTGGCGCCGTTGAAGGCAGCCGCCAGGGTCTGCACCGAAGCGTAGGCGTACAGGGTGTAGCCTTCAGGCTCGGTACCGGCCTTGCGGAAGGCGTCTACCACGGTCTTGCTGTCTGGGAGCAGGCGTGGGTCGGCACCGAAGGTCATCAGCACGCCATCCACGAATTGCGGACCGCCTGCGGTGGTCACCAGTTCGTCGGTCACGATGCCGTCGTCGGACATGAACTTGACGTCTTTCAGGCCTTGTTCACGCAGCTGGCGAACCAGAGGACCGGCTTCCGGGTGCAGGCCACCGAAGTAGACGACGTCAGCGCCGGCACCACGGATCTTGGTCACGATGGTGCTGAAGTCTTTCTCGCCACGGGTCAGGCCTTCATACAGCACTGGCGTTACGCCGCGCTTGACCAGCTGGGCCTTGGTGGCGTCAGCCAGGCCTTGGCCGTAGGTGTCCTTGTCGTGCAGAACCACGACCTTCTTGCCCTTGAGCACGTCGACGATGTAGTCGCCGGCCACGATGCCTTGCTGGTCGTCACGACCGCACATGCGGAACATGGCGCTCAGGCCGCGTTCGGTCACCTGTGGGTTGGTGGAGCCTGGAGTGATGGCGATGATGCCCGCTTCGTCGTAGATCTCGGAAGCCGGGATGGTCGAGGAGGAGCAGAAGTGGCCAACCACGCCGGCGACTTTCTGGTTGGTCAGGTCCTTGGCGACCGTCACAGCCTGTTTCGGTTCGCAGGCGTCATCGCCCTTGACCAGTACGATTTTTTCCCCGTTTACGCCGCCCGCTGCGTTGACCGCATCGGCTGCTGCCTGTGCACCCTTCATGTACTGCTCGCCGAATGCCGCATTGGCACCCGTCATTGGACCCGCTACGCCGATCTTGATGTCAGCCTGAGCAAACGCAGAAACACCCAACGCAGCTGCCACTGCGAGGGCCAGAAAGCCTTTCTTGTAAAACGTCTGGGACATGAGGTGGTGCTCCATGGTTTTTTTAATTGGCACTGCGACTTCACTGATTGCTCAGAGCAAGGGCCGTGCCATCGGTTTTTTATTCTTAAAAAAGTCGCTGCTTTATTCTTATTTCGACTATCTCGGGCCCATTTTCATTGGGCGTGCAACCGTCTAAACCGCGGAAGGTAAAACCATTATTTTTTTGAGGCGCAACCCGCCCGCGCCATCATTGCAACCGCGGCACTAAACGAAGTGCAACCAGCCTGTAACAACGTGCGTCACCGAAGTGCACACTGCTGGTGCGGGACTGCTACAACCCGCACCACTACAGGCTAGCTGCTGATCAAAAAAGCGCCGCTTTCAACAGCAAAAATCAACATTCAGATCACGATCCGCAGGCACTGGCCTGCGTGATACAGCGAAAAACCGGCCTCGTATAAACAACTACGCAATCCCACCCCTGCCAGTGGCTGCATTGGAGCGAAGGGAATGGGTAGCGCTTGAGGATTTCCGTTACACAAATAATCGGCGAATGCCTTGCCAACCACCGTCCCGGTGGTCACGCCCCGACCGTTGTAGCCGGTCACTGCCACTATTCCGGGTGCCGGTTCGAACAGGCGCATCAAGTGATCCGGGGTGAAGGCGATGCGCCCCGTCCAGGTGCACTCCCACTCCACCGGCTTGAGGTAAGGAAAGTAATGTTGCTGCACGCGATCGGCCCAGGCCTTGAGAAACCAGGCCGGTTTCTGATTGCCATTGCCGAGACTGCCAAGCAGCAGGCGCCCGTCCTTGTCCCGGCGAATACTGCTGAGCACCTGGCGGGTGTCCCAGGAACCCTGGCCACCGGGCAAGATTTGCCGGGCCGCGTCTTCGGTCAGCGGGACCGAGGCCACCTGATAGTAATAACCGGGGAAGAAATTGCGTCGCAACTCGGTCCAGTCACCTTCGGTGTAGGCATTGGAAGCGATCACCACTTGCTCGGCCAGGACCGACCCCTGCGCAGTTTGCACCGACCAGCGTTGCCCCTGCCGTTCGAGGCGGGTCACCGGGGAATGATCGAACAACTGACCGCCCAGGCCCATTGCCGCCTTGGCCAAGCCGGTGGTGTAAGCCATCGGGTTGAGCGTGCCAGCACGACGATCGAGCAATGCCGCGGCGATTTTTTTGGTGCCTGTGGCTTGCTCACAAGCTTTACCGGTCAGCAATTCGACGGGGGCGCCACGGCGCTTCCATTGTTCTTCACGACTGCGCAAGTCAGCTTCGCCACGGGCGTTGTGCCCCATGTGCAATGTGCCTTCGCGGCGCAACTGGCAATCGATGTTGTACTTGTCCACAAGGCTGAACACCAATGAAGGTGCTGCGCCGAGCATTCGGTTGAGCTGACTGCCGACCGCCTCGCCAAACCCGGCTTCGATCTCGTCCGGGGGAATCCACATGCCGGCATTGACCAGCCCGACGTTGCGCCCCGAACCGCCGTGGCCTGCGCGGTGTGCTTCGAGCACGCACACCGTTTTGCCCTGCTCCAACAAATGCACCGCCGCCGACAGCCCGGTAAAACCTGCGCCAATGACGCAGACATCGACTTTCACCTCACCCTTGAGCGCCGAGTTGTCGGGCCTTTGCGGCGTCAGTTTTTCCCACAGACACTCTTCGCGTAACGGCATTGCCAGACTCCAACGGAAACCTAACCAACACACACAAATCAGTGTGGGAGCGAGCCTGCTCGCGAAAGCGGTTTATCAGTCACCGTTGATGTCGACTGACAGATTGCATTCGCGAGCAGGCTCGCTCCCACAGGGATCACTGCCTCGCTGAAATATCAGTCAAAGGTAATGCCCTGCGCCAACGGCAACTCCAGCGAATAGTTCACGGTGTTGGTCTGACGACGCATGTACCCGCGCCATGCATCAGAACCGGACTCACGACCACCGCCCGTTTCTTTCTCACCACCAAACGCACCGCCGATTTCCGCGCCGCTCGGACCGATGTTGACGTTGGCGATGCCACAGTCACTGCCCACCGCCGACATGAACTGCTCGGCTTCACGCACGTCGGTGGTGAAGATGCACGAGGACAGGCCTTGCGGTACAGCGTTGTTCAAACGCAGGGCTTCGTTGAAATCGTTGTAGCCGACCACGTAGAGGATCGGTGCGAACGTTTCATGGCAGACCACATCGCTCTGCTCCGGCATTTCGACGATGGCCGGCGAAACGTAGTAGGCATTCGGGAATTTGTCTTCAAGCTGACGCTTGCCGCCGAACACCCGACCGCCTTCGCTCAGCGCCTGCTCCAGTGCGTCCTGCATGTTGTCGAAGCTTTGCTTGTCGATCAGCGGACCGATCAGGTTACCTTCCAGCGGGTGGCCGATACGCACTTTGGAGTAGGCGGCCTTGAGGCGGGTGACGATTTCTTCCTTCACCGATTCATGAGCGATCAGGCGGCGCAGCGTGGTGCAGCGCTGACCGGCGGTGCCGACGGCGCTGAACAGGATCGCGCGAACGGCCATGTCCAGATCGGCGCTTGGGCCAAGGATCATCGCGTTGTTGCCGCCCAGTTCGAGAATGCTGCGGGCAAAACGCGCAGCGATTTTTGGCGCCACTTCACGGCCCATGCGGGTGCTGCCGGTAGCGCTGACCAGCGCGACACGCGGGTCATCGACCAAGGCTTCACCGGCATCGCGACCGCCAATGACCACCTGGCTCAAGTGCGGTGGCGCATCGCTGAAATTCTTCAGCACGCGGTCGAACAGTGCCTGGCAGGCCAATGCGGTCAGTGGGGTTTTTTCCGACGGCTTCCAGATCACCGGGTTGCCGCAAACCAGCGCCAACGTGGCGTTCCAGGCCCAGACCGCCACCGGGAAGTTAAAGGCGCTGATCACGCCGACGATGCCCAGCGGGTGCCAGGTTTCGCGCATGTGGTGGCCAGGACGCTCGGAGGCGATGGTCAAGCCGTACAGTTGGCGGGACAGGCCGACGGCGAAATCGCAGATGTCGATCATTTCCTGAACTTCACCCAGGCCTTCCTGGGTGATCTTGCCCGCTTCCCAGGACACCAACTCGCCGAGATCGGCCTTGTATTCGCGCAGGATGTCACCCAGTTGCCGCACCAGCTCACCGCGACGCGGCGCCGGCACCTTGCGCCACAATTCGAATGCATGATCTGCACGACTGATGTGCTGCTCGACTTCAGCGGCACCTTCCCAGTTGACGGCGGCAATCGTGCTGCCATCGATTGGCGAATGCACCGGCACTTTGCCGTTCTGGTACAGGGCCGGGTTCACACCAAGACGATCAAGCAATGCGGCAACCATGGGTCACTCCTCAAGCAAAAAACGGAACGTGTGCAGCCGCCGAATCACGACTGATCAGACCTGTAGTTTTAGCGCTACCGAGGTTACTCAACAAACGACCATTAAGAGAGATATCATTCCGTTTATTCATGCTGTGCATTGTTGGCAATAAAGAGACAAGTACAAAGGACCGCCCATGCTGAACAAACGCTATTTGCCCTCGATCGCTGCACTGCAGTGTTTCGAAGCCGTGACCCGCCACCTGAGCTTTACCCGGGCCGCGGAAGAGCTAAACCTGACCCAGAGCGCCGTCAGTAAACAGGTGGCGCAACTTGAAGAGCTGTTGCAGCACCTGCTGTTTCGCCGGGTTCGCCGACGCCTGCAAATGACGCCAGCGGGCGATCTGTACCTGGTGGAGGTACGAAAAATCCTCACCCAGGTCGAGATGTCGACCCATTACTTGCGTTCCTACGGTGGTGAAACCGAAGTCTTGCGCGTCTCGACACCCTCGACCTTCGGCGCTCGCTGGCTGGTGCCACGCCTCAAGGGCTGGCGTCTGCGCCATCCGTCGATCCATTTGGACCTGTGCAATGAGCAGGAAGCCGACGACCTCCTACAGGGGCGCAGCGACCTGGCGTTCTACTTCGGCCAGGGTTCTCGCCCTGGTACCGAATGCCTGAAGTTGTTCAGCGAAGAGCTGGTGCCGGTCTGTGCGCCAGGCAGCCTGCCCGACACGCCATTCACCGACCCGACGCAACTCACCGACCTGGTCCTGCTGCAAAACGCCTCCCGTCCCCAGGCCTGGCACGACTGGTTCGACAGTCAGGGCTACCACACCGAACACAGCTACCACGGCCCGCGCTTCGAAACCTTCTACATGTGCATCCGCGCGGCGCAAGTCGGCTGCGGCGTGGCATTGCTGCCACGGTTTCTGGTGGAAGAGGAACTGGCCGACGGCAAACTGGTCATTCCCTGGCAGCATGCAATGCCCAGCACCGATGCCTATTACCTGGCATACCCGGAACATTCGGCGGAAGTGCCCAAGGTGCGCGATTTCGTCAAGTGGATGCTGGAGCAGGTGTAGGGCGGTGCAAAAATCGCTGGCAATACCCACCACCGATATGCGCCACTAGCCTTATTCCATGTGGAGAACCCCCGTTATGAGCGAGAGTGTGTTTGCCGATCGCATCGTGCAGAACCTGCTCGACACCGACTTCTACAAACTGACGATGATGCAGGCGGTGCTGCACAACTACCCGAACGTAGAAGTCGAATGGGAGTTTCGTTGCCGTAACAGCGAAGATTTGCGCCCGTATCTGGCAGAGATCCGCTTCCAGATCGAACGGCTGGCCGAATTGAGCCTGAGCGCCGATCAATTGAGTTTCCTGGAGCGCATCAGCTTCCTGAAACCGGATTTCCTGCGCTTTCTCGGGCTGTTTCGCTTTAACCTGCGCTATATCCACACCGGCATCGAAAACGGCGAATTGTTCATCCGTTTGCGGGGGCCGTGGTTGCACGTGATCCTGTTCGAGGTACCGATTCTGGCAATCGTCAGTGAGGTGCGTAACCGATACCGCTATCGGGAGATTGTCCTGGAACAGGCGCGCGAGCAGCTCTATCGCAAGTTCGACTGGCTGACCGCCAACGCCAGCAGCGACGAATTGTCCGAATTGCAGGTAGCCGATTTCGGCACCCGTCGTCGTTTTTCCTACCGTGTGCAGGAAGAAGTGGTGAACGTGCTCAAGCATGATTTCCCCGGGCGCTTCGTTGGTACCAGCAATGTGCACCTGTCCCGGGAACTGGACATGAAACCGCTGGGCACCATGGCCCACGAATGGATCATGGCCCACCAGCAACTCGGCCCGCGGCTGATCGACAGCCAGATCGCCGCCCTCGATTGCTGGGTCCGCGAATACCGTGGCCTGCTAGGGATTGCGCTGACCGACTGCATCACCATCGATGCATTCCTGGGCGATTTCGACCTGTTTTTCGCCAAACTGTTCGACGGTTTGCGCCACGATTCGGGCGATCCGGTGGTATGGGCGGAAAAAGCCATCGCGCACTACCACAAGCTCGGCATCGACCCCATGAGCAAGACGCTGACCTTTTCCGACAGCCTGACGCTGCCCAAGTCCCTGGAGATTTTTCGGGCGTTGCGGGGTCGAATCAACGTCAGCTTCGGTATCGGCACCAACCTGACGTGTGATATTCCGGGTGTCGAACCGATGAGCATCGTGCTTAAAATGACCGCCTGCAACGGCGCGCCGGTGGCGAAGATCTCCGACGAGCCCGGCAAGACTCACTGCAAAGACCCGAATTTCGTCGCGTATCTGCGACACGTTTTCCAAGTTCCTGCCCCCCTCTAGCAAGGAGTGAATTCATGCAAGCCGTACAGCGTGAGATTGCTGAACAGCTCAAGGTTCAACCGCCGTTCGCCGACGAAGCCGCCCTCGAAGCGGAAGTCGCCCGGCGGATTACCTTCATCCAGGATTGCCTGGTCAATTCCGGGCTCAAGACCCTGGTGCTCGGCATCAGTGGCGGCGTCGACTCGCTGACTGCCGGGCTGCTGGCCCAGCGTGCGGTCCGTGAACTGCGTCAGCGCAGCGGTGATGCCGCCTACAAGTTCATCGCCGTGCGGCTGCCGTACGAAACCCAGTTCGATGAACATGACGCCCAGGCCTCTGTGGATTTCATCAAGCCGGATGAGCGCCACACGGTGAACATCGGCCCGGCGGTCAAATCCCTGGCCAACGAAGTCGCGGCGTTCGAAGGCAAACACGCGGTGTCGGTGGACTTCGTGCTCGGCAACACCAAGGCGCGCATGCGCATGGTCGCCCAGTACACCATCGCCGGCGCGGCCCATGGCCTGGTGATCGGCACCGATCATGCCGCGGAAGCTGTGATGGGTTTCTTCACCAAGTTCGGTGACGGCGCCTGCGACCTGGCACCGCTCAGTGGCCTGGTGAAAAACCAGGTCCGTGCCATCGCCCGCAGCTTCGGCGCGCCGGAGGCGCTGGTGGAGAAAATCCCGACCGCCGACCTTGAAGACCTGTCACCGGGCAAACCGGATGAAGCGTCCCATGGCGTGACGTACGCCGAGATCGACGCCTTCCTGCACGGCGAGCCGGTGCGCGAGGAAGCGTTCAAGATCATTGTCGACACGTACAACAAGACTCATCACAAGCGCGTGATGCCATTTGCGCCTTGAGGCGTGAGTGAATGAAAAAGCCCGCTGAGGAGTGATTCTCAGCGGGCTTTTCTTTGGCCAGCACATTTGCTGAAGCCGATGGCCCATTCGTCGGAACGCCGCCCGGAGCCGGCTCGCTCCCACATTTGATCGCGGTCTAATTGTGGGAGCGAGCCTGCTCGCGAAGAACGATAACGCGGTGAACCTGCTTATTTCAGGGTCACAGTGCCTTTCATCATCGAGATGTGGCCCGGGAACGAGCAGAAGAAGCCGTATTTCTCGTTGGCATCGAGCTTGGACACGTCGAAGGTCACCGAGTCGGTTTCCTTGGCGCCGATGACCTTGGTGTGAGCGATGACGCGGGCGTCGCCTTCCTTCAGGTAGTTCTTGTCGATGCCAGCACTCAGGCCGTCGGTGGCGATCGGCTGCATGTCGGCTTCTTTACTGATCACCAGGTTATGGCCCATGACGTTTTTCGGCAGGCTGCCAGAATGGGTCAATTCAACGGTGAAGGTCTTGCAACTCTTGTCGATTTCAATGGCCTTGGTGTTGAAGGACATTTGGTCAGTAGAGTCAACGGTGACTTTGCATTCGGCAGCCATCAATTGGCTGCTCGCCAGTGTCAACAGGGATACCGCAACAAGTTTGGCAAACATGGTGAATCTCCAAGGCAGGGTGAATGAACATGCGAATGAACAGAAGACTGCCTGAAAACTTCGCAAGTTCCTATGACCTGAAGCAAAAATTGTATACAACTTTCGGGCTATGGGACCGATCGAGACAATCTACCAGCCAGGTGTCTGCCCCGGCCCTATCATCAGAGCGTCCTCATTTTTCGGAGCGCCTGTCGTGTCTATCAATACCCTGTTGTGCAGCTTGCTCGCCGCGTATGCCTGTGGGGCCAGCGGAACCTGCGAAACGCCCAAGCGCGAAGTTTAGCCCTTGGAGCGCAGCGCGCCTGCCTTTACTCTGTGGCCCTGATCGACCCAGGAGTAATGCATGTCTTTAGCATCCGTTTGTGTGTTCTGCGGCGCCAGCACTGGCACCCACCCCGCTTACCGTGAAGCAGCCGTGGCGCTTGGCCAGGCGTTGGCCGAACGCAAGTTGACCCTGGTCTACGGTGGTGGAGCGGTGGGCCTGATGGGCGTCGTCGCCGATGCGGCACTGGCGGCAGGTGGCGAAGTGATCGGCATCATTCCGCAGAGCCTAAAGGACAAGGAAATCGGCCACAGTGGCCTGACCCGCTTGGAAGTGGTCGACGGCATGCATGCGCGCAAGGCGCGGATGGCTGAACTCAGCGATGCTTTCATCGCTTTGCCCGGCGGCCTGGGCACCCTGGAAGAGTTGTTCGAAGTGTGGACCTGGGGCCAGCTGGGTTACCACGGCAAACCGATGGGCTTGCTTGAAGTGAACGGCTTCTACAGCAAACTCACTGGTTTTCTCGATCATATCGTCGGCGAAGGCTTCGTTCGCGCGGCACACCGTGACATGCTGCAGGTGAGCGAATCGCCACAGACGCTGCTCGACGCCCTGGATCGCTGGCAACCGACCGTTGCGCCAAAATGGGTCGAGCAAAAACCCGACTAACGACTCGACACCGATACAGGGCAGAATACGCGCCGCTCAAACCTCACCTTCGACCCCAGAGGATCGCCCATGGCCAAACCCAATTACTCCTTCGCCAAACGTCAGAGAGACCTGGCCAAGGAACAGAAGAAAGAGGAAAAGCTTCAGCGCAAGAAAGCAATGGCTGAAGAAGACGCAGCGGCACTGAACCCGGATGCAGAAGGTGAAGTGGCGGCAGAAAGTGATGTAGAGGCACCGAAAGATCAGGCGCCCGACGCCTGAGCCCCTCCGGGCCGGATGATTTGATCGGGCCCACGGATCTGTGACCGGGGTTGGCGGCGATGCTGCCGGCCCTCACTGTCCATTCCGAAATACTGCATATTCCTTTGTGGGAGCGGGCTTGCTCGCGAAGACGGCGGCACATCCAGTATTTATGTAACTGAAGGATCGCTTTCGCGAGCAAGCCCGCTCCCACATTGTGATCGTCGTTACTCCAACGGCATCACTGTGACCCGAACTTCGGGATCATGATTGCCGCCCCCCAGAATGACTCCACGTAACGGCGACACATCGGAAAAGTCCCGGCCCCAGGCCAGGGTGATGTGTTCCAGCGCCGGTTGCACATTGTTGGTCGGATCGAAGTCCACCCAGCCCGACACCGGACAAAACACTGACACCCAGGCATGGGACGCATCGGCGCCGATCAATCGCGGCTGACCGGGCGGCGGCTGGGTCAACAGGTAGCCGCTGACATAGCGCGCAGCCAACCCACGAGAGCGTACGCATGCGAGCATCAGGTGGGCGAAATCCTGGCAAACCCCGCGCCGTCGCTCCAGCACTTCCACCAGGGGGGTCGCGACCTGCGTCGCTTCGGCATCGAAAGTGAACTCACTGAAGATTTTCTCCATCAAGGCCTGGACCCCGAGCAACAGCGGCCGCCCCGCCGGAAAACAGCTCTCGGAAAATTCAACGAAGTTGCGCTTCAGATGCACATAAGGTGATTCGAACCGGTATCGGCAGGCTTCAAGCAACTGCGGCGAAAGCGCCTGGCTGCTGTAGGTCAGCACGTTGCGGGTATCTTCCCACGCTGGGGATCGATTGAAATCGACCCGGGACCGGGGCAGTACCTCAATCGTCAGGCTAGCATTGACCAGCAGTTCATCATGGGGGCGCTCGAACGCCAACCGGGTCAACGGGTTTCCGAACACATCCAGCTCATCGCGGCGTGAAGTCGGGTCCGGACTGATCTGCAATTGCTGGTCGCTGCATCGCTGCCATTCACAAGGCCTGGGCCACAAATGCGCCAGTTGCTGGGCCAAGGACACCGGACTGTCGTAGTGATAATGGGTATCGTGGAAAATCTGGTAATGAGCGCTCATCAGACGGACACCGTGCGCTGGCTGACATCATCGACGTGGGCGAAGTGACGCAAGGCCAGGCGATCCGATACCTGCCCGCTCGCATCGGCAATCTCTTGCAGCAGATCAGCCAGCCCTTCGACGGCAGCACGCACGCTGGCGGCGCCAAACAACGGGTTTTCCAGGCAGCCCAGATCGAAACGCGCCAGACGCTCCACCAACTGTGGCAGGCCCGCTTCGCGAGGTACGCCAAAGTCGTCGCACAGGCGCTTGAGCGTGCGGGTCACCAGCTTCAACTGGAACAGCACCGCGTGCGGGTTCTGCTCATCAAGCAATAACAGGTCGAGTACCGGGATCAATTGCGCCACCGCCAGGTACCGCGACCGATAGGTAATGCTGCTGTTGCCCAGCTCCAGCAACCACTCCAGCCCTGCCTGATCAAAAGCCCCGGCGCCACGCAGGAACGCTGCCAGGCTAGCGCTTAGAAATTGCAGGCGCTCGATCCGCCGACCGATCATCAGGAATCGCCAGCCTTCGTCCCGGGTCATGTCGTCCAGGGCAAAACCGGACAGCGCCGCCAAGGACATCACCAGCCGGTTGAGGAAGTCGAGTAACTCGCCGAAGTCCGGTTCTTCGGTCTCGAGTTCCATCGCTTCGCGTTGCAACTCCACCAACGCCTGCCAATTCTCCCGCGAGAGCTTGCCACGCACTTGCGAGGCCGCCCATTGCAAACGTTGCAGGTTGGAACGCAGGCTGAACGGCCAGTCATCGCCGAGTATCGCCGCCAGCAACCGCTCCGGCAGCTCACCTTCGTCAGGCAACAACATCAATCGTTCGCCAAGATCGACCGCAGCCTCCAGGGCCTGCGGGTCATCGCCGTCGACATAACGTGCCAGCATGATTCGCAGCAATCGGGCGCTGTCATCGCAGCGTTCGCAGTAACGGCCGAACCAGAACAGGTTTTCCACCACCCGCGATGGCAGGTAAGGATCACGGCGCACCAGGTCATGCACGCCGATATTGCGCTGGGCTTTCCACTGTTCGCCGTTCGGTGGACGTTCGCCCAGCACCCAGGTGTCCTTGCTCGCCCCGCCGCGCTGCATCGATACCACCTCGGCATCCGCCTGCGCGGCCACTCGGGTCAAGCCACCCGGCAGCACCCGATAGCCGTCGCGACTGGCCACCGCATACACACGCATGCCGATGGCCCGGGGTTGCAGTTGACCGTCCTCGGCTTGCCATATCGGCGCTTGGGACAATTGCGCGAGTTCTTGCGCAACATAAGCATAGGGCCGCGCCTGCATGCGCTCGGCCAGGACCTGACGCTGCTTTTCACTCAAATCGCGGCCAAATACCGGTGCAAAGCTTTGGGACGGAAACGCCGGTTTAATCAGCAATTCCGGTAGTTTTTCCAGGGCCTGGGCCAGCACCGGCGCCTCACCGCACCACCAGGTGGCTATGGACGGCAGGATCAATTCTTCGCCAAACAGGTACTGGTTGATCTTCGGCAGGAAACCCAGCAAGCCTGGCGACTCCAGCACGCCACTGCCGAGTGCGTTGGCCACCAGCACCCGCCCCTGGCGCACGGCTTCGAGCAGGCCCGGAACGCCCAGGGCCGAGTCGGTGCGCAACTCCAGCGGGTCGCAGAAGTCGTCGTCGAGCCGACGCATGATCGCGTGGACCCGGCGCAAGCCACTCAGGGTCTTCAGGTAGACCGTGGCATCGCGCACCGTGAGGTCGCCACCTTCCACCAACGGATAGCCGAGCTGACGAGCCAGGTACAGGTGTTCGAAATAGCTTTCGTTGAACCGCCCCGGCGTCAGCAGGACCACCAGCGGTGCGTCATCGTCGCTTGGCGCCTGACGCGCCAGTGTTTCCTGGAGGGTGCGGAAGAACCCCGCCAGGTGCTGCACCTTCAAATCACGGTACAACTCGGGAAAGGCCCGGGACACGATGGTGCGGTTTTCCAGGGCGTAGCCAGCCCCGGACGGCGCTTGCGTGCGATCGGCGGTTACCCACCAGCGGCCATCGGGCGTGCGCGCCAGATCAACGGCGAACAGATGCAAAAAAGCACCGTCAGGCGGCTTGATGCCCTGGCAGGGCCAGAGGAAATTGTTGTGGCCAAATACCAGTTCGGCCGGCAGCAGACCTTCGGCGATCAAGCGTTGAGGGCCATAGAGATCGGCCAGTACTGCATTGAGCAAGCGCGCACGCTGGGCGATACCGGCCGACAACTGCTCCCACTCATCGGCGGCAATCACATGGGGCAACAAGTCCAGCTCCCATGGCCGATCGGCGCCCTTGGGATCGGCGTAGACGTTATAGGTGACGCCGTTTTCCTGGATTTGTCGGGTCAGCAACGCCTGACGCTGCACCAACTGCGCGGGTGTGCTGCGCTGCAATTGGTCGAACAGTCGACGCCAGTGCGGCCGAATGGCACCGCTGTCGTCGAGCAGTTCGTGATAGGTGCCCGCCGTCAGCGGGTAGCGGTCTAGCAAGTCAGGCATGGAAAGCTCGGCAGACAGCAGTGATCGGTCAGACTAACGCACGCTCATGACACCCGGATAGACGAAAAATCCGGGCGTCGTGTACGAATTAGAAACGTCGTAAATCGAGCGTCATCGGCAGCTCGTCGTTAATTTCCATCTTCGGTATCGGAAGTTTCCCCGGCGTGTGTCCGATACGGAAGAACCGCGCCATTCGCCGGCTCTCGGCTTCATTGGCGTTCACGGGCAATGCCTCGTAGTTGCGCCCGCCAGGATGGGCAACGTGATACTGGCAACCGCCCAGCGAACGCCCCATCCAGGTGTCGAGCAGGTCAAACACCAGCGGCGCATGGACCGGGATGGTCGGTTGCAGGCAGTTGGCCGGTTGCCAGGCACGGAAGCGCACACCGGCGACGAATTCGCCGACCCGCCCAGTGGGCTGCAACGGCACAGGTATACCGTTGCAGGTCAGCAGGTAGCGTTGCGGCGGCAATCCACTGAGCTTGACCTGCAGGCGCTCCAGGGACGAGTCGACGTAACGCACCGTACCGCCGACCGCGCCCTCCTCGCCCAACACATGCCACGGCTCAAGTGCCTGGCGCAGTTCCAGGGCGATGCCATTGACAGCGTAGTCTCCGACCTTGGGAAAACGGAACTGCAGGTGCGCCGCGAACCACTCTGCCCGCACTGGATAACCGGCGACATTGAGATCGGCAATAACGTCAGCAAAATCCTGCTCGATAAAATGCGGCAACAGGAACCGGTCGTGCAGCTCGGTGCCCCAGCGCGCCAGCTTCGGCGGTGCATAAGGCTCACGCCAGAACCGTGCTACCAACGCCCGCAGCAAGAGCTGCTGGGCCAGACTCATGCGTGCATGGGGTGGCATTTCAAAGGCGCGCAGCTCCAGCAAGCCCAGGCGACCGGTCGCGCCATCCGGTGAATAGAGCTTGTCGATGCAGAACTCGGCGCGATGGGTGTTGCCGGTCACGTCGATCAACAGGTTACGCAGCAGTCGATCCACCAGCCAGGGCGCGCACTCCTCGCCCGGCCCGGGCATCTGGGCGAAGGCGATTTCCAGTTCATACAAGGCGTCGTTGCGCGCTTCGTCGACCCGCGGGGCCTGGGACGTCGGGCCGATAAACAAGCCGGAAAACAGGTAGGACAAGGACGGATGATTATGCCAGTAGCTGATCAGGCTGCGCAGCAGATCCGGACGCCGCAGAAACGGTGAATCCGCCGGTGTCGCGCCTCCCAGTACGAAGTGGTTGCCCCCACCGGTGCCGGTGTGTCGGCCGTCGATCAGGAATTTTTCGGTGGTGAGTCGGGTCTGGCGCGCTTCTTCGTAAAGAAACTCGGTGCGTTCGACCAACTCGTCCCACGTCGCGGATGGCTGCACGTTGACTTCGATCACGCCGGGATCGGGGGTGATGCGAAAGTTGCCCAGGCGCGGATCGCCCGGCGGTTCGTATCCCTCCAGCAATACCGGGCAATCGAGCTCCCGGGCCGTGGCTTCGATGGCTGTCACTAACTCCAGATAGTCTTCGACCCGCTCCAGCGGCGGCATGAACAGGTACAACCGGCCGTCCCGCGCTTCGGCGCAGAAGGCGGTGCGGGTCAGCCAATCGGCGGACTCATCGACCTTGGGGGCCCGATCTTCAATCAGCGCCGCCGCACCTTGGCGCTGTATTTGCTCCGTGCCAGGCAGCGCCGGGAAATCCTGGTTGGGATCATTTGGATGAATGAACGGATACTCTGCCGCCTTCACCCACGGCTGCGAACCCAGCGGCAGACGATAGCCCAATGGCGAGTCTCCCGGCACCAGGCGGCAATGTTCGTCACGCAGATACCAGCGGCCGCTTTGCCACTGATCACCCTTGGCGGTGCGCGCTAACGGCAGGACTTGGCCAATCACCTTGTCGAGGCCCTGACTGAAGACTTTGCGCAAACGCGCACGCTCCAGCGGCTCTTCGAGTCGTGAGTCTTCGGCGCTGACATTTTGCGGCAAAGCCCCTTCGCGCCAGAGGTAATAGAAATTGTCTTCGTAGGCTGGAAACACAAAGCGCGTAGGAATGTTCAAGCGCTCGGCGACACTCGCCAGAAAACGCCCGGCCAACTCGCCATCGGCGCCATAATCTTGTTGCTCGTCGGCAATTAGCGCGCTGTCGTGCCAGATCGGCACGCCGTCGCGGCGCCAATAGCAATTGAGCGACCAGCGCGGCAGTTGTTCACCGGGATACCATTTGCCCTGGCCATAATGCACCAGGCCTTGCGGGGCATAACGGTTTCGCATGCGCTGGAACAGTTCGGCGGACAGTCGACGCTTGTTCGGTCCCAGCGCTGCGGTGTTCCACTCGGCACCGTCCGGGTCGTCGATGGACACAAAGGTCGGCTCACCGCCCATGGTCAGGCGCACGTCGCCTTCGAGCAGGTCGGCATCGATCTGCCGGCCCAGGGCCTGGATCGCCAGCCACTGCTCTTCGGTGTAGGGCTTTGTGACCCGCGGGGCTTCCCAGATCCGCTCCACCGACATTTCATGGCTGAATTCGCACTCGCACGGCTCCACCAAGCCGCTGATCGGTGCCGCAGAGGAGGGATCGGGACTACAGGCCAACGGAATATGCCCTTCACCGGCAAACAGCCCTGAGGTTGCATCCAGGCCGATCCAGCCAGCACCGGGCAGGTACACCTCGCACCAGGCGTGCAGGTCGGTGAAGTCCACTTCCGTCCCGGAAGGACCGTCGAGGCTTTTCAGGTCGGCGGTCAATTGGATCAGGTAACCCGACACGAAACGTGCGGCCAGCCCCAGGTGACGCAGCAGTTGCACCAGCAGCCACGCTGAATCGCGACAGGAACCGGAGGCCTGCTCCAGGGTGTGCTCGGGCGTTTGCACTCCCGGTTCCATGCGGATCAGGTAGTTGATGTCTTCGCTAAGACGCTGGTTGAGCGCGACGAGGAAATCCACAGCGGGCAATGGCGTGCGGTCGATGCCGTCCAGATAAGCCTTGAACTTTGGCGTCAGGGGCAAGGTTTCCAGGTATGGCGCCAGCTCCTTGCGCTCGTCGGTGGCGTAAGTGAAGGGAATCTTTTCGGCGTAGGGCTCGAGGAAAAAGTCGAACGGATTGAACACCGCCATTTCCGCCAACAGATCGACCTCGATCCGCAATTCGTTGGTTTTTTCCGGAAACACCAGCCGTGCCAGGTAATTACCCTGGGGGTCCTGCTGCCAATTGATGAAATGCTGCTCGGGCGAAATTTTCAGCGCATAGGACAGTATCCGCGTGCGGCTGTGGGCGGCGGGACGCAGGCGAACGATCTGCGGTCCCAATTCGACAGCGCGGTCATAGCGGTAATGTGTGACGTGGTGCAATGCGACATGAATCGACACGGCGTGCCTCCTGCGAGCCCTAAGCGTATTGGAAAGCGCGCAAGACTTATGCCATCCAGCAGTGCTGGCGCTTTCTCCCGTTGCAGGAGGCAGTACAGCACCAAAATCGGGCGATGAAGGAAATTGGCTGGAGAGGATTGCACGGATTTGTGGCGAAAGGGCGGCAATCGTTCCCACGCTCCGCGTGGGAATGCAGCCCGTGACGCTCAGCGTCACTGGACGCGGAGCGTCCCTTGAGGCATTCCCACGCGGAGCGTGGGAACGATCAGGTTGGCGTTCTGTTCAGCTCAAGCGAGGTTTAGCGCGGCACGACCGGCTTGCGCGCAGGCTTGGGCCCTTTGCCCTTGGCTGCTTCCTTGCGCTCCTTGGCCGCCTGCTGGTTGCGAGCGAATGCCGCCGCCTTGGCCTGCTCACGCTTGTCCCACGGGTTGCCGCCATCGCTGGCGCGTGGAGGCAGGCCGGTGTGCTGGGTCAGGATCTTGGTGGTCTTTTCCCCTGCAACCTTGTGGCTGCCCGCCGGCGTCGAGTTCTTGCGACGGGCACTCTGATAGCTGTCGGTGGACGGCTGGTGCAGCGGGATCAACTGGTTCTTGCCCGGCCCGATCAGGTCCGCGCGGCCCATGCGGGTCAACGCCTCACGCAGCATCGGCCAGCCTTTCGGATCGTGATAACGCAGGAACGCCTTGTGCAGGCGACGCTGCTCCTCGCTCTTGACGATGGTGACCGCGTCACTCTTGTAGGTGACCTTGCGCAGCGGGTTCTTGCCCGAGTGGTACATCGCGGTGGCAGTGGCCATCGGCGACGGGTAGAACGCCTGCACCTGGTCGGCACGGAAACCGTTGCCCTTGAGCCACAGGGCCAGGTTCATCATGTCTTCGTCGGTGGTGCCCGGGTGGGCGGCGATGAAGTACGGAATCAGGTACTGCTCTTTCCCGGCTTCCTTGGAATACTTCTCGAACATGCGCTTGAACTTGTCATAGCTGCCGATGCCCGGTTTCATCATCTGGTTGAGCGGACCTTCCTCGGTATGTTCCGGGGCGATCTTCAGGTAGCCACCAACGTGGTGGGTCACCAGCTCTTTAACGTATTCCGGGGACTCGACAGCGAGGTCGTAGCGCAGGCCGGAGGCGATCAGGATCTTCTTCACACCCGGCAATTCACGGGCGCTGCGGTACAACTGGATCAGCGCCGAGTGGTCGGTGTTCAGGTTCGGGCAGATGCCCGGGAACACGCAAGACGGCTTGCGGCACGCGGATTCGATTTCCGGGGTCTTGCAGGCGATGCGGTACATATTCGCCGTCGGACCACCCAGGTCGGAGATCACGCCGGTAAAACCGGGAACCTTGTCACGAATTTCCTCGATCTCACGTATAATCGATTCGTGGGAGCGGTTCTGGATGATCCGGCCTTCGTGCTCGGTGATCGAGCAGAAAGTGCAGCCGCCGAAGCAGCCACGCATGATATTCACCGAGAAACGGATCATGTCGTAGGCCGGGATCTTCTCCTTGCCATACGCTGGGTGCGGAACGCGTGCGTAAGGCATGCCGAAGACGTAGTCCATCTCTTCGGTGGTCATCGGAATCGGTGGCGGGTTGAACCAGACATCGACTTCGCCGTGCTTCTGCACCAGGGCACGGGCATTGCCCGGGTTGGTTTCCAGGTGCAACACGCGGTTGGCGTGGGCGTAGAGCACAGCGTCATTGCGGACCTTTTCCACCGACGGAAGACGAATCACAGTCTTGTCGCGGGTCATCTTCGGGCTGGCCAGGATCTGCACGACCTTGGCTTCCTGTGGATCCTCAACCGGACCTTTTTCCTGCTCGATGGCGCAGGCCTGGGTGTCCTGGGTGTTCACGTACGGGTTGATGATCTTGTCGATCTTGCCCGGACGGTCGATACGCGTAGAGTCGACTTCGTACCAGTCTTTCGGTGTATCGCGACGGATGAACGCGGTGCCGCGCACATCGGTGATGTCTTCGATCTTGTGACCGTAGGACAGACGCTGCGCAACTTCGACGATCGCACGTTCGGCGTTGCCGTAGAGCAGGATGTCGGCGCAGGCGTCGATCAGGATCGAGTTACGCACCCGGTCCTGCCAGTAATCGTAGTGGGCGATGCGGCGCAGGGACGCTTCAATGCCACCCAGCACGATCGGCACGTGCTTGTAGGCTTCCTTGCAGCGCTGGCTGTAGACCAGGCTCGCGCGATCCGGACGTTTGCCCGCCAGGCCACCCGGGGTGTAGGCGTCGTCGGAACGGATTTTCTTGTCGGCGGTGTAGCGATTGATCATCGAGTCCATGTTGCCGGCCGCGACACCGAAGAACAGGTTCGGCTCGCCGAGCTTCATGAAGTCGTCCTTGGACTGCCAGTTCGGTTGGGCAATGATCCCGACGCGGAAGCCCTGGGACTCCAGCAGCCGGCCGATGATCGCCATGCCGAACGACGGGTGATCGACGTAGGCATCACCGGTGACGATGATGATGTCGCAGGAATCCCAGCCGAGCTGATCCATCTCCTCCCTGCTCATTGGCAGGAATGGCGCTGGTCCGAAACATTCGGCCCAGTACTTTGGATAGTCAAATAACGGTTTGGCTGCTTGCATGTCGATAACCGGTGTTGGCTTTCATTGAATTTCGCGGGCGCGGAATATAGCACAAATTTTGACCAATTCCGACGACTGTGGTCGGAAATTGCGCCACCCCCATTCGCGAGCAGGCTCGCTCCCACAGAGATCACACTGAACCTGTGGGAGCGAGCCTGCTCGCGAAGAGGCCATGGCAGACGCTATAACTTATTCGTCGTCGTCGAAGTTGTAGCTACCGGGCGCCAGGTTCTCGAACCGCGTGTATTTGCCGATAAAGGCCAGGCGAATAAAGCCGATCGGCCCGTTCCGCTGCTTACCGATGATGATCTCGGCAATGCCTTTGTGCTCGGTCTCCGGGTGATACACCTCGTCGCGGTACACGAACATAATCACGTCGGCGTCCTGCTCGATCGCTCCGGATTCACGCAAGTCGGAGTTCACCGGGCGCTTGTTCGGGCGTTGTTCCAGGGAACGGTTCAGCTGGGACAGCGCAACGACCGGGCAGTTGAATTCCTTGGCCAGGGCTTTCAGGGACCGGGAGATCTCGGAAATCTCGTTGGTCCGGTTGTCACCGCTGGAGCCCGGGATCTGCATGAGTTGCAGGTAGTCGATCATGATCAAGCCGACTTCGCCATGCTCACGCACCAGGCGGCGGGTTCGTGCACGCATTTCCGAGGGGCTGATGCCGGCGGTATCGTCGATGAACAGCTTGCGATCGTTGAGCAGGTTGACCGCCGAGGTCAGGCGTGGCCAATCGTCATCTTCCAACTGGCCGGAACGTACCTTGGTCTGGTCGATTCGGCCGAGGGACGACAGCATACGCATGATCAGCGATTCGCCTGGCATCTCCAGCGAGTAAACCAGAACCGCTTTCTCGCTGCGCAATACGGCATTTTCCACCAGGTTCATGGCAAAGGTGGTCTTACCCATGGACGGACGGCCGGCGACGATGATCAAGTCCGCCGGCTGCAGGCCGCTGGTCTTCTCGTCGAGGTCGGTGTAGCCGGTGGAGAGGCCAGTGATGGCGTTGTCAGTGTTGAACAGGGTGTCGATGCGATCGATGGCCTTGGTCAGCAGGTCATTCACACCCACCGGGCCACCGGTTTTCGGCCGGGCCTCGGCGATCTGGAAGATCTGCCGCTCGGCTTCATCGAGAATCTCGGCGGCGGTACGGCCTTCCGGGTTGAAGGCACTGTCGGCGATCTCGGTGCTGATACCGATCAACTGACGCAGGGTGGCCCGCTCACGAACGATTTGCGCGTAGGCCTTGATGTTGGCGACCGAAGGCGTGTTTTTCGCCAGTTCGCCCAGGTAACCCAGGCCACCGACTTGCGAGGTCTGACCTTCCTTGTCCAACTGCTCGGACAGGGTCACGACGTCGATCGGCATGTTCTGATCGGCCAGCTTGGCGATCGCACGGAAAATCAGGCGGTGGTCATGTCGATAGAAATCGCCGTCGGAGACTTGATCAAGCACGCGCTCCCAGGCGTTGTTGTCCAGCATCAGACCACCGAGTACAGCCTGTTCGGCTTCGATGGAATGGGGCGGCACCTTCAGCGCGGCGGTTTGCAGATCGTATTGCTCGGGAGCAGAGATTTCGTTCATGGCCACTTGGTTGTTTGAGGAAAAGCAGGGATTGAAAACGGGCGTTACCAGAAAGACAAAGGGCACGACCTGTGAACAGGATCGTGCCCGATGTTACCGGCAAGCACCCGAGGGTGCCAGCCGACAAGTGCTGCTTAAGCTGCTACCACGACAACGCGTACAGTGGCTTCAACTTCGGCGTGCAGGTGCACGGCTACGTCGAATTCACCTACGTTACGGATAGTGCCGTTCGGCAGACGAACTTCGCTTTTCGCTACTTCAACGCCGGAGGCGGTCAGTGCGTCAGCGATGTCGTGAGTACCGATCGAACCGAACAGCTTGCCTTCGTCGCCAGCGGTGGCAGTGATGGTCACTTCCAGCTCGGCCAGTTGGGCAGCGCGGCTTTCAGCCGACGATTTACGATCTGCTGCGGCTTTTTCCAGCTCAGCACGACGCTCTTCGAACGCAGCCAGGTTGGCTGGGGTCGCAGCGGTAGCTTTGCCGTAAGGCAGCAGGTAGTTACGACCGTAACCAGCCTTAACGTTCACTTTGTCACCCAGGTTGCCCAGGTTGGTGACTTTTTCCAGAAGGATCAGTTGCATGTGAAAATCCTCTTAACTTTTAACCTTCACCGTTCGCGTCATCGGCGTCTTTCGGCGCGAGACGACCGCGAAAATCAATCAGGCTGTCGACGATGGCCAAGACCACCAGCAACGGATAGATCAGCTGCATGAACAGCAACAGCGTGACGTACAACCCCACCAGCCAGAATTTGGCCAGTCGCTTTTGCGCCACCAACCCGTGAATCAGGGCCAGCCCGGCGAAAACCAGCGGTACGCTGCACAGCGGTACCAGCATGGACATCTGGACACCAAGGTTCGGTGTCACAACCATGCCCGCCAGCAGCAACATCGCGGGACCCAGCGGGATTCGGACGGCGCGAAACTCGCGACCAAAACCACCGGGGTTGTACAACAACGCCTGCCAGTAGCGCCCGACAATCAGGCTCAGCACACTGACGATTTGCAACAAGGCCGCAATCAGGCCGGTCAGGATCGGTGTAATCAGGGACGCGAAACGCGCTTGCTCGTCTACCGACATTTGCTGGTAGACCTCACCGAGTAGCGACGGCATGACTTTTATCAAAGCCTGCGCCAGCATCTCGATCTGGGGACCAAAAACCGCCCCCAGCACCACTGAAAACACCACTCCCATTGCTATGCTGACCAGCAGCACGCGGTTCCAGGACTCGCTTGCGCGCAAAACCAACGCAAGGCTCGCAGACCCCAGCAGCACCAGAAGTGCCCGTGGGTCGTCGGAGTAAAGCCACCAGATCAACGCTGGCAGCAGTCCCAGAGCAAGAACGCCCAGGGCGTCCTTCAATCCGCGCCGCAGGAGCACAAGGCATCCGGCGGCAGCACCCAACCAATACAACAACGGCAATGCCGCGCATCCAGCCACTACGAGAGTGGCCTGCATACGGCCCCGCATGATGAACTCAGCTAAGGCACGCATACATTCAATCCTTTGCTACGTGTCGACTGCCCGGTCTCAGCGGCCGTGGCTGTCGGTGTAGGCCAGCAGGGCCAGGAAGCGGGCGCGCTTGATAGCGGTGGCCAGCTGACGCTGATAACGTGCTTTGGTACCGGTGATGCGGCTTGGAACGATTTTGCCGGTCTCGGATACATAAGCTTTCAGAGTGTTGAGATCTTTGTAATCGATCTCTTTCACGTCTTCAGCGGTGAAGCGGCAGAATTTACGACGACGGAAGAAACGTGCCATTTGATAGGCTCCTTAAAAGGTCCGTGGATTACTCGTCAGCGTTATCGCTGTTGTCGCTGTCATCACTATCAGCGCTTTCAGCGCCTTCGTGCTCAGGACGGTCGCGACGCTCACGGCGCTCACTGCGGTTTTCTTCAGCCTTGAGCATCTCGGATTGGCCGGTAACGGCTTCTTCGCGACGGATGACCAGGTTACGGATCACTGCATCGTTGTAGCGGAAGTTGTCTTCCAGCTCGGCCAGGGCCTTGCCAGTGCACTCAACGTTCAGCATCACGTAGTGAGCCTTGTGAACATTGTTGATTGCGTAGGCCAGTTGACGACGGCCCCAATCTTCCAGACGGTGGATTTTGCCGCCGTCTTCTTCGATCAGCTTGGTGTAACGCTCAACCATGCCGCCGACTTGCTCGCTTTGATCCGGGTGGACCAAAAAGATGATTTCGTAATGACGCATGAATGCTCCTTACGGGTTGTAGCCTGCCGCTCAAAAGCGGTCAGACAAGGAGTGAATGACACTTATGGACTTGTGGACGCTAGACACGTTGGTGCCTGCCATCACAGCAAGGGGCGCAATTGTAGAGAAGGGGCGTGGGAGGCGCAAGGGAATTGGTGATTATTTGAACAACCCTCAATTCATGCCACACCACAAAACACTGTAGGAGCGAGCTTGCTCGCGATTGAGGCGCTACATTCAACATTGATGCTGAATGTTACTCCGATATCGCCAGCAAGCCGGCTCCTACAGTTGGTTTTTCAATCAGGGCTTTTTGGCGGCAGCCTTGGCTTTGACACTGCGCTGACGCTGCGCTTCGAACAGGCATACGCCCGTCGCCACGGAAACGTTGAGACTGCTGACGCTACCGGCCATCGGCAAGTTCACCAGATAATCGCAATGCTCGCGGGTCAGGCGGCGCATGCCTTTGCCTTCGGCGCCCATGATCAGGATGGTCGGACCGGTCAGGTCCTGGTCATACAGACTGACCTCGGCCTCCCCTGCCGTGCCCACGACCCACAGGCCACGCTGCTGGAGTTTTTCCAGGGTACGCGCCAGGTTGGTCACGGCCACCAGCGGAATCACTTCCGCCGCCCCGCACGCAACCTTTCGCACGACCGGCGTCAGGGTTGCGGACTTGTCCTTCGGCACGATCACCGCCAGCGCACCCGCCGCATCGGCAGAACGCAGGCAGGCGCCCAGGTTGTGCGGATCGGTCACGCCGTCGAGTACCAGCAGCAACGGTGCGCCTTCGGTGCGATCGAGTAGCTCGTCGAGCATCGCCTCGCCCCAGACCTGGCTCGGACTGACGTCCGCAACCACGCCCTGGTGCACGCCCTCGACCCAGGCGTCCATTTCACGACGCTCGGCCTGGCCGACCTGCACACGATTTTCGTTGGCCAACTCGATCAACGTCTGCACCCGCGGATCACCGCGGCCTTCAGCCAGCCAGATCTGCTTCACGCGCTTCGGGTGATGACGCAACAATGCTTCTACAGCGTGTACGCCGTAGATCTTTTCCAACTGACTCATGACTTGGCCTTAGGTTTACGCGCCCCGCCGCTTTTCGCTGGGGCCGAGCCCGCTTTTGGCGGACCTTTACGATGCTTGCTCGGTTTGGCTGGCTTGCCGCCGACAGCCTTGTCAGGCGCCGACCGACTGGTCTTTCCCGCAGACGCCGCTTTACCGCCGCTTTTCGCGCCGGCGAGCAACGCCTGCTTCATTTCACGGCTCTTGCGCACTTCGGCATTTTTCGCCGCCGCATCGCTCGGACGATAGGCCTCGACTGCCTTTTCCTTGGCGGGACGACGACCGGTTTTCGCCGGCGCCGGCTCTGCTTCGGCTTTGCCAGCAGGTGCCGCGGTTTCGCTGCCACGTTTTTTGCGGCCGATCGGCGCGCTGATGGTTTTTTCGGCCATCTCGAAGTCGATCTTGCGCTCGTCGAGGTCGACGCGCATGACGCGTACTTCAACGGTGTCGCCAAGGCGGAAGCTACGACCGGTTCGCTCACCCGCCAGGCGGTGATGCACAGGATCGAAGTGGTAGTAATCGCCCGGCAGCGCGGTGACGTGCACCAGGCCTTCGACGTAAATGTCAGTCAGTTCGACGAACAGGCCAAAGCCGGTGACCGCAGTGATCACACCCGGGAACGACTCGCCAACGCGATCTTTCATGAACTCGCACTTGAGCCAGTTCACGACATCGCGGGTCGCTTCATCGGCACGGCGCTCGCTCATCGAGCACTGCTCGCCGAGCTGCTCCAGGGCTGCTTCGTCGTACGGATAGATGCGCGCCTTCGGAATGGTCATCGCACCGGCACGGCGAACGTGCGGGGTGTCCTGCTTCGAATGGATCACGCTGCGGATCGCCCGGTGAGTGAGCAAGTCCGGGTAGCGGCGGATCGGCGAGGTGAAGTGGGTGTACGCCTCGTAATTCAGGCCGAAGTGACCCTGGTTATCGGCGCTGTACACCGCCTGGCTCAACGAACGCAGCATCACGGTCTGGATCAGGTGGAAATCCGGACGATCCTTGATACCAGCCAGCAGTGCCTGGTAATCCTTCGGCGACGGGCCATCCTTGCCTTTGTGCAGGGACAGGCCGAGTTCGCCGAGGAACGCGCGCAATTTTTCCAGGCGCTCCGGCGGCGGGCCGTCGTGAACGCGGTACAACGCAGGAATTTCGTGCTTCTTGAGGAACTCGGCGGTGGCCACGTTGGCCGCCAACATGCATTCCTCGATCAGCTTGTGTGCGTCATTGCGGATGGTCGGACGGATTTCCGCGATCTTGCGCTCGGAGCCGAAGATGATCCGGGTTTCCTGGGTTTCAAAATCGATCGCGCCACGCACGTGACGAGCCGCCAGCAATACCTTGTACAACGAATACAGCTGCTTGAGGTGCGGCACCACGTCAGTGTATTCACCACGCAGCTTGCGGGCTTCGCTGGCTTTGGGCGTTTCCAGCATCGCGCTGACCTTGTTGTAGGTCAGGCGGGCGTGGGAGTGGATCACCGCTTCGTAGAAGCAGTAGTCGGTCATTTCGCCGGATTTGGAGATAGTCATCTCGCAAACCATGGCCAGGCGATCGACCTGCGGGTTCAACGAGCACAATCCGTTGGACAGCTGCTCAGGCAGCATCGGGATCACGCGCTCGGGGAAGTACACCGAGTTGCCACGAACCTGAGCTTCGGCATCCAGTGCCGAACCGAGCTTCACGTAGCTGGAAACGTCGGCAATCGCCACGTACAACTTCCAGCCGCCGGAGAACAGGCGCAGCTTGCCCGGCTTGGCTTCGCAGTAGACCGCATCATCGAAGTCGCGGGCATCTTCGCCGTCGATGGTGACGAACGGCAGATGACGTAGGTCGATGCGCTTCTCTTTGTCTTTCTCTTCGACTTCCGGCTTGAGCTTGCTGGCTTCCTTGAGTACGGCATCAGGCCAGACATGAGGAATGTCGTAGGTACGCAGGGCAACGTCGATCTCCATGCCCGGCGCCATGTAGTTGCCCACGACTTCGACCACATCGCCTTGCGGCTGGAAGCGTGGTGTCGGCCAGTGAGTGATCTTCACTTCGACGAACTGACCGATCTGCGCGTTCGCGTTACGACCCGGCGTCACCAGCACTTCCTGCTGGATCTTCGGATTATCTGCGACGACGAATCCGATGCCACCTTCTTCGAAGTAACGACCGACGATGGTCTCGTGAGCACGGGACACCACTTCGACGATCATGCCTTCGCGGCGACCGCGACGATCCAGCCCGGAAACACGCGCCAGTGCACGGTCGCCGTCAAACACCAGGCGCATTTGCGCCGGGCTCATGAACAGGTCGTCACTGCCGTCGTCCGGCACCAGGAAGCCGAAGCCGTCGCGGTGACCGCTGATGCGGCCCAGGATCAGGTCGAGCTTGTCCACCGGCGCATAAGTGCCGCGACGGGTATAGATGAGTTGAGCATCGCGCTCCATGGCGCGCAGGCGGCGGCGCAGGGCTTCGATCTGGTCTTCCGTGGTCAGACCAAACTCTTCGACCAGTTGCTCGCGGTTAGCAGGCGAACCTCGATCAGCAAGGTGCTGAAGGATCAGTTCGCGGCTAGGAATGGGGTTTTCATATTTTTCCGCTTCACGAGCGGCCTCGGGATCGAGGGACTGCCAATCGGCCATTAGAGAGTTTTCACCTTGTCTATATACGGGTTAGTTTGGCATAGGCGTAATGAAACGGGAAATTTCAGGCTAAGACGCCTCATCTAAAGCCCTATATCGACACCAGGATGTTGATTTAAATACCGCTGGTGAAATTTTTCAGGTTTTTTTGGTGTCGGGGGTTTACAGTTAAAAAGACGCTCCGTATAGTGCGCGCCATCGACGACGGACAACGTTGCCGATACTGCCCAGATGGTGAAATTGGTAGACACGCCAGCTTCAGGTGCTGGTGACCGCAAGGTCGTGGAAGTTCGAGTCTTCTTCTGGGCACCAATTTCGAGCTTGAGATTAGTTCAATTTCAAAGCTCACACAAAACCCGCGAAAGCGGGTTTTTTGCATTCTGGGACCTTGATTAATTAAATTTAAAATCAGGGGTTTACAGATCAAATTGCTCTCCGTATAGTGCGCCACATCAACAGCGGCAACGCTCGCGATGAATGCCCAGATGGTGAAATTGGTAGACACGCCAGCTTCAGGTGCTGGTGACCGCAAGGTCGTGGAAGTTCGAGTCTTCTTCTGGGCACCAATTCAAATTCAAGGTCACGACCTTGAATTTCACAGAAACCCGCGAAAGCGGGTTTTTGCGTTTCTGGCCCCTGTAGGAGCTGCCGAAGGTTGCGATCTTTTGATTTTGGTTTTTAAGATCAAAAGATCGCAACCTTCGGCAGCTCCTACAGATCAATTGCTCCGCCCAGAGCGCATATGAGAAACAATATCGTTTATCATTGTTGCAAGATTTTGCAATGCGACAGTGAGGAACCCTGCGAATGATGTTTCGAAATACCCTGCGCCGCGGCCTGACCACCACTCTGCTTGGCCTGGCACTCGCCACCCCCCTCACCCAGGCTGCCGATCCAGTCTCCCTTACACTCTATAACGGCCAACACAAGGAAGTCGGCGATGCGGTCGCCAAAGCCTTCGAAGCCAAGACAGGCATTCACGTCAATGTGCGCAAGGGCAGCAGCAACCAGCTTGCCAGCCAAGTCGTCGAAGAAGGCGATCGCTCTCCCGCCGATGTGATCTACACCGAAGAGTCGCCGCCACTGAACAAACTCGGCGAGCAAGGCGTTCTGGCCAAGGCCGACGACACCACGCTGGCCGTTCTGCCCAAGGACTATGTCGCCGCTGACGGCACCTGGATTGGCGTCACCGCTCGGGTGCGTGTCGTCGCATTCAACCCGAAGTTGATTGACGAAAAAGACCTGCCGAAATCGGTGATGGAATTCTCCGATCCAAAATGGCAAGGCAAGGTCGGCTTCGTCCCTACCAGCGGCGCCTTCCAGGAACAAGCCGTGGCGATCATCAAGGTGCACGGCATGGAGGCTGCGGAAGAATGGCTGACCGGCTTGCGCGCTTTCGGCAAGACCTACAGCAACAACATGGTTGCCCTAAAAGCCGTGGAAAACGGCGAAGTCGCGACGGTGCTGGTAAACAACTACTACTGGTTCGCCTTGCAGCGCGAAAAGGGCCAGCTCGATTCGAAACTGCATTACTTCACTGGCGGCGACGTCGGCGGCCTGATTACCGTATCGAGTGCGGCCGTGCTGAAATCCAGCAAACATCCAAAAGAAGCCCAGCAACTGCTCGCCTACATGGCCAGTGAAGAGGGCCAGCGCGTGATCACCCAGACCACCGCCGAATACCCGCTACACAAAGGCATGCAATCGGATCGCGGCCTCAAGCCTTTCAGCGAACTGCAAGCACCGAACGTCACGCCCGCCGACCTCGGCAATGCCGAAGAAGCCTTGGACCTGGAACGCGAGGTTGGCCTGAACTGATGAGCGCATCGCTATCCGCCTCCGCCTCGCACGGTCGATACGTACCAGGGCGCAGGCGGCCTTCCATCTGGTTGATTCTGCCGGTGTTACTGCTGGTCGTGCTCAGCTTGCTTCCCCTGGCCTACGTCGGCCTGAAGGCCTGGCAAGCGGGTTGGGCCCAGGCGCTGCATCTGCTGTGGCGGCCTTATGTGTTTGGCCTGCTGCGCAATACCCTGGCGCTGATGATTGGCGTGACACTGACTTGCGGCGTGATCGGCCTGTCGCTGGCATGGCTGCTGGAGCGCAGCAATCTGCCGGGGCGACGCCTGTGGGGCGTGATTCTGTGTTTACCGTTCGCCGTACCGGCGTTTGTCAGCAGTTTTACCTGGGTGTCGCTGAGCGCACATTTCGAAGGGCTCGGCGGGGCTATCCTGGTGATGAGCCTGTCCAAATACCCGCTGATCTTCTTGCCGGTGGCCGCCACCCTGCGCAATCTCGACCCCTCACTGGAAGAGTCTGCCCGCACCCTGGGGCAGAATCGCCGGGGAGTGTTTTTCCGCGTCACCCTACCGCTGCTCTGGCCTTCGCTGCTGGCGGGATCGCTACTGATTGCCCTGCACATGCTGGTGGAATTCGGTGCACTGTCGATCATTGGCCTGCAAACCTTCACCACCGCCATTTACCAACAGTTCGAGTTGGAGTTCAGCAACGCCAACGCCGCGATGCTCTCGGCGGTGTTGCTGGCGCTGTGCTTGATGTTGCTGTGGCTGGAACTGCGCGTTCGCGGCAAAGGCCGGCATGTACGTACAGGCCAGGGCGCGGCGCGACAGGCAGAACAGGTCAGATTGGGCCCCTGGATGATGGCTGGGCAGCTTTACTGCCTGTTGCTGGCGATCATCGGCAGCGGCATTCCTCTGGGAATGCTGGCGTACTGGCTGGCCGTGGGCTCGTCGGCGGCATTCCCGATCGCCGCGATCAGCGAGGCGCTGCTTTCCTCCCTGGCCCTGTCCTTGGGCGGCGCGGCGTTTTGTCTGCTGCTGGCGTTGCCGGTGGGGTTGCTGGTGGTGCGCTATAAAGGGCCACTGGCAATCTGGGCAGAACGTTTGCCGTATCTGCTGCACGCGCTGCCAGGCCTGGTGATTGCACTGACCCTGGTGTATTTCGCGCTCCACTATGTGCCGGTGCTGTACCAGACTTCGACACTGCTGCTGATTGCTTATGCGCTGCTGTTTCTACCGCTGGCCCAGGCACCGATTCGCACAGCACTGAACAAGGCTGCGCCGCAACTGGAAGAGGCGGCGCGCACGCTGGGGGCATCTTCGTTCAGTGCGTTTTGCCGGATAACGCTGCCAATCATTTTTCCGGCGCTGGGAGCAGCGTTTGCATTGGTATTTCTGGATGCGATGAAGGAATTGACGGCGACCTTGCTGTTGAGCCCAACCGGGCTCAACACGCTGGCCACTGAGGTGTGGGCGCATACCGCGAATGTGGAGTTTGCGGCGGCGGCGCCTTATGCGGCGTTGTTGATATTGGTGTCGGGGCTGCCTGTATATCTATTAACAACCCGGATGTATTTGAGCCGCTGAGATCGCTTTCGCGAGCAGGCTCGCTCCCACAGGGCTCGGTAGATCACCTGTGGGAGCGAGCCTGCTCGCGAAGAGGCCAGGCCAGGCCAGGCAAAACATCAAGCCCTGAACTGCCCCAAGCTGGCTTTGAGCTGCGCCGCCAGGCCATCGAGCACCTTGCCGCTGGCCGTGGTTTCCACCACCGCCTGGGCCGCCTTTTCGGCTTGCACATGAATGGTCTCGACCCGACCTCGCACAGCCTGTGCTCCCCGAGCCTGATGCTCGGCAGCCTGGGTCGCCAGGCCGATTGCCGTGTGCACCTGCTCGACCGAAGCCTGCACCGATTGCTGCAACCGCGCGCTGTCACGCAGAACCAACAGGCCTTCACTGGCCTGGCGCCCGGCCTGGCCGATTGCCGCTACGGCCTCGCGGGCACCTTGCTGCAACGCTACGATGTGCGCCTGGATATCGCCGGTGGAGCTTTGCGTCTTGCTCGCCAACGCGCGCACTTCATCTGCCACCACCGCAAAGCCGCGACCGGTTTCGCCGGCGCGCGCTGCCTCAATGGCCGCGTTCAGCGCCAGCAGGTTGGTCTGTTCGGCAATCCCATGAATGACCGTCAGCACTACCTCAATCTGCTCACTCTGCTGTGCCAGGCGCTCAATCACTTGCGCGCCAGTCTCAACCTGGCCCGCCAACGCTTCAATCAGAGTGCCGACTTTCGCCGAAGTCCGGGTGTTTTCGTCGGTGGCCTGGCGGATATCCACCACCTGCTTCAATGCCGCTTGCATGGCCTGGCTTTCCGACTGCGCCTCATCCGCCATTCGTGACAAGGCCCGCAGGCTTTCAGCCACCTCATCGCGCTGCATGCCCGCCGCCGCATCCGCCCCCGCGTTGCGCAATGTCATGGCGCCAATTTCCACACCGGTACGCTGGGCGACATCACCCGCCTCGCGCACTATCGGCTGCAATTTGTCGACGAAGCGATTGACCGCCGACGCCATATCGCCGATTTCGTCCCTGCTGCTGATCTGCACACGCTTGGTCAGATCGCCCTCACCCGCCGCCAGGTCATCCATGGCGACAATCAACATCCTCAGGCGGTTGACGACTCGGCGCCCGAGCACGACCGCCAGCAACAGCAGGACACCAAAGCCCACCAAAGCCAGGCTCACTCCAATACGCCAGCGCAGGGTTGTCGCGGCCTCCTGCACGGTGGCGGTGGTATTGGCTTTCATTTCAGCGGCCGTGGACTGCGCCGATTGCAGACGTGCACCCATGGCCGCTGCGCTGTCGGCCGCCGCGCCTTTGAGGCTGTCGCCCACCAACTGGTCGCCACTGGCAATCAACGCCGAGAAGCGCTTGTCCAGTGCCGCCAGGTCGGCCTCTACCGACGCCGTCGAGACGCCCATCAAGACCTTGCCGATCTCCACGCCATTAGGGTTGATCGAGGCCTCGACGTAGAAGACCGACGGATCGTTCTTCGCCGCGTCCAGCACCTTGTCCAGTGCGCGCTCGCCCTGGCCTTTTTCCAGCAGCGCCTTGTTGATCGGGTTTTCCCGGTTGAGGTAACGCGTCAGATGCTGGCCCGTGGCGTCGTCGTACACCACGAACAGGACATTGGGGTTGCGCTGGGCCCGACGGGCAAACTCGGACAAGGTCGGCACGTCGTTATCCCACATGGCGCGAGGCGCCACCGAGGCCAGAAGCTGTGCCATGTCGCTGGCGGAATCCTTCAGGTCTTTTTCCAGGGTCGAACGCAACTGGGCCTGCTCGTCCTTCAATCGCGAAGACAAGCCAGCCGTGAGGCGTTGACGCGTACTGGCAGACAGGCTGTCCAGGCTCGACGTGACTTCACGCCCCGCCTGCTCGAGCTCACCGGACAGTTTTTGACTGTCCGCCCCCAGGCGCTGGGCGAGATCGGCTTCCAGCGCCGTCACAGTGCTCCGGGTCAGCGCGACCGCCACCAGCACCTGCACCAAAAGGGCGATACCAAGGGTAACGAATACAGGCCGCAACAAACGGCTTTGTAACAACGAGAGAACAGCTGACACTTGAAATCCCTCTGCATTTGCGCCATTAAATTGATGGCACGCCCGAAAGTGACGCTTTAGGCAAAGGTAATAGCAAAGGTCATGCCGTCCTACAGACATATACGACAAAGGCCCCTATTGAGGGGCCTTTGTGTTTTACATCAACAGCTTATCAAGCGAACGGATGGCGCAGAACGATGGTTTCGTTGCGGTCCGGACCCGTCGAAATAATGTCGATCGGCGCGCCGATCAGCTCTTCGACGCGTTTGATGTAAGCACGGGCGTTAGCTGGCAGCTCTTCCAGGGTTTTGGCACCCACGGTCGACTCGGTCCAGCCCGGCACCTCTTCGTACACAGGCTGCAGGCCCACGTAGCTGTCAGCATCAGTCGGGGCAACGGCGTTGCCTTGCGCATCTTTGTAGCCGACGCAGATGTTGATGGTTTCCAGACCGTCGAGCACGTCCAGCTTGGTCAGGCAGATGCCCGAGATGCTGTTCACATCGATAGCGCGACGCAGGATAACAGCGTCGAACCAACCACAACGCCGAGCACGGCCGGTAGTCGCGCCGAACTCGTGACCTTGTTTAGCCAGGTGCGCACCGACTTCGTCGAACAACTCAGTCGGGAATGGACCCGAACCTACACGCGTGGTGTAAGCCTTGGTAATGCCCAGGATGTAGTCCAGGAACATAGGGCCAACACCCGAACCGGTAGCTACGCCGCCAGCGGTGGTGTTAGAGCTGGTCACGTACGGGTAGGTACCGTGGTCGATGTCCAGCAGGGAGCCTTGGGCGCCTTCGAACATGATGTCTTTGCCAGCGCGACGCAGGTCGTGCAACTCGGCAGTCACGTCCAGCATCAGCGGCTTGAGCAGCTCCGCGTACTCTTTGCATTCGGCCAGGGTCTTGTCGAAGTCGATGGCCGGCTCTTTGTAGTAACCCACCAGCATGAAGTTGTGGTATTCCACCAGTTCACGCAGTTTGTCTTCAAAGCGCGGCATGTTGAGCAGATCGCCCACGCGCAGGCCACGGCGTGCAACCTTGTCTTCGTAAGCCGGGCCGATGCCGCGACCGGTGGTGCCGATCTTCAGCTCGCCACGGGCCTTTTCACGGGCCTGGTCCAACGCAACGTGGAAGGACAGGATCAGTGGGCAGGACGGGCTGATACGCAGGCGCTCGCGCACCGGTACGCCTTTTTCTTCCAGCTTGGTGATCTCGCGCAGCAGGGCGTCAGGTGCAACCACCACGCCGTTGCCGATCAGGCACTGCACGCCTTCGCGCAATACGCCCGAAGGGATCAGGTGCAAGACAGTTTTTTCACCGTCGATCACCAAGGTGTGACCGGCGTTGTGGCCACCCTGGTAGCGCACTACGGCGGCAGCATGTTCGGTCAGCAGATCAACGATCTTGCCTTTGCCCTCATCACCCCACTGGGTGCCCAGGACTACGACATTCTTACCCATAACACTTGTCCTCATTCGCGCAAACTTGGTGCCGGCGGCAGCCGGCAGGAAAACTCAAGAAGCCAGTGGCGATACTTGCCAAAGCCCGTTCTGCTGAATCAATTGCCGGTCGCAGTCCGCTTCACGGGCGGCGGCCAAAGGTTGCCCAGGCAATGCCTGGACAACACGCTGACCCTCACTGCGCAACTGGCAAACCTGCTGCCAGAGTGCCGCATCCGTACTGTCAGGCATCCAGATACCGCCAGACGGTAGCTGGATCTCAGCACGCCCCAGGGTCACCAGGGTTTTCAAATCGGTAGAGAAGCCGGTTGCCGGACGAGCGCGACCGAAGTCGGCGCCGATGTCGTCGTAACGACCACCCTGGGCAATGGACTGGCCCACACCCGGCACGAACACGGCGAACACTACACCGGTGTGGTAGTGGTAACCGCGCAACTCGCCCAGGTCGAAGTACAGTGGCAACTGCGGGAAACGCACGGACAAACGCTCGGCGATTGCCAACAAGTCATCCAATGCCGCCAACACTGCAGCCGGGGCCTTGGCCAGACGCTCACGCGCAGCCGCCAGCACTTCACGGCCACCACACAAGTCGACCAGGGCGCGCAGCATGCCCGACAGGTCAGCCGGCAAGCCTTCGGTCAAGGTAATGACCTCATCGATGGCTTTGCGTTGCAACGCATCGAACAACTGCTGTTCAACTTCACCGGACAGACCGGCGGCGCGGGCCAGGCCGCGGTAGATACCGACATGCCCCAGGTCCATGTGGACATCCGGTACATCAGCCAGTTGCAGCATGGCGAGCATCAGGCTGATGACTTCCACGTCGCTGCTCGGGCTGGCATCGCCATACAACTCGGCGCCCAACTGGATCGGGCTGCGCGAGGACGACAAGGCACGTGGCTGGGCATGCAGTACGCTACCGGCGTAGCACAGGCGACTTGGCCCTTCGCGGCGCAAGGTATGCGCATCGATGCGCGCCACTTGCGGCGTGATGTCGGCACGGAACCCCATCTGCCGGCCCGATTGCGGGTCAATGACCTTGAAGGTACGCAGATCCAGGTCCTGGCCCGCGCCGGTCAGCAGGGACTCCAGGTACTCGATATGGGGAGTCACGACAAACTCGTAACCCCAGCTCTGGAACAGATCCAACACCTGGCGACGCGCTACTTCGATACGCGCCGCTTCCGGTGGCAGTACTTCTTCGATGCCATCTGGCAATAGCCAGCGGTCTACCGTTGCCATTACGCCTTCCCCTGTATCCGGGCGGCCAGCCTGCGGCCGAGCCTTGAGTGAAGCAGAAAATGATCAGCCCATGTTCATAAATCAGGCGCAGGAGCAACGAAGCGAAACGCCTGTTACCGGCTTCGCCAATCACTTTCCTCGAAAAACCTGTCGAGCATTCAGCTCGGGCACCTGCACAAAACAGCATTCAAACATGCAGACGCAAAAAAGCCGGGAATTTCCCGGCTGCCGCATCATACACACGTTTTCCCAAAGGATCACCCCGCCAGAGGTATTAGCCGCCCGGCGGGATGAATCAGGTCAACGTTGTATCAAGGCTTGGCTTTTTCCAGGTAATGGAAGAAGTCACTGCTTGGGTCCAGGACCATGACGTCGGATTTGTTCGCGAAGCTTTCACGGTAGGCACGCAGGCTACGGTAGAACGCGTAGAACTCCTGATCCTGACCGTAGGCCTTGGAGTAGATCGAAGCGGCCTCAGCGTCACCATCACCGCGAATCTCTTCGGATTCACGATAGGCTTCAGCCAACAGCACGCGACGTTGACGATCGGCGTCGGCACGGATGCCTTCAGCCAGCTCGTTACCCTTGGCGCGATGCTCGCGAGCTTCACGCTCACGCTCGGTGCTCATACGTTCGAACACGCTGCGGTTCACTTCCTTCGGCAAGTCGATGGTCTTGACCCGAACATCGACAACCTCGATGCCCAACTCCTTTTCAGCCATCTTGTTCAGCGAAGCGGTGATATCCGCCATCAGCGCATCACGCTCACCGGACACGACTTCGTGCAAGGTGCGCTTACCGAACTGGTCACGCAGGCCCGATTCGAGACGACGGGACAGACGCTCGTCGGCAATCTGCTTCAGACCGGAGGTCGCGGTGTAGAAACGCTCGGCGTCCTTCACCCGCCACTTGGCGAACGCATCGACCATCACGGCCTTCTTTTCCAGCGTCAGGAAGCGTTGCGTCGGTGCATCCAGCGTCATCAGGCGAGCATCAAATTTACGCACCTGGTTAACGTAAGGCACCTTCACATGCAGGCCTGGCTGAACATCGGCCTGGACCACGCGACCGAACTGCAGCAACACCGCACGCTCGGTCTGAGCCACGATGTAGAAGCAGTTCCAGGCTGCGATCGCCACGACGACGCCGACAATAAGGGCGATCAGCGATTTATTGCTCATCAGCGACTCTCCCTGGTACGTGCTTGCTGTTGCTGCAGATCAGCTGCCGCACGCGCATTCGCTTCATTGCTGGTGGCTGCCGCGCCGGTCACCTGGGTGCTGGTGCTGCGACCACTTTCGACCATTTTGTCCAGCGGCAGGTACAGCAGGTTGCTCTGGCCATTCTTGTTACCGGTCACGAGAACCTTGCTGGTGTTACTGAAGACTTCCTGCATGGTGTCCAGGTACAGACGCTGGCGGGTGACTTCAGGTGCCTTGCGGTACTCGGCGACCAGCTTGCTGAAGCGATCGGCCTCACCCTTGGCACGCGAGACGGTTTCGTCACGGTAGCCATTGGCATCTTCAAGGATGCGCTGGGCCTGACCACGAGCTTCCGGCACGACGCCGTTGGCATAGGTTTCAGCCTGGTTGCGCGAACGCTGCTCGTCTTCACGGGCGCGGATCACGTCATCGAAGGCTTCCTGTACTTCGCGCGGTGCCGCTGCGCTCTGTACGTTCACCTGGGTAACGGTGATACCGGTGCGATAGGTATCCATGAAGCGTTGCAGGCGCTCCTTGATCTCGCTGGCCATCAATTCACGACCTTCGGTCAACACCTGGTCCATCGCGGTGGAACCCACCACATGGCGCAGGGCGCTGTCGGTCGCGTGCTGCAGGCTGATTTCCGGCTGATCGACGCTCAGCACGAAGTCCTGCAGGTTGCTGATCTTGTACTGCACGGTCAGCGGCACTTCGACGATGTTTTCGTCTTCAGTCAGCATTTGACCTTGCTTGGTGTACGCACGCTCACGCGTGACGTTTTCCATGTACTTCTTGTCGATCGGCGGGAAGTAGATATTCAGGCCGGGGCCGACGGTTTCGTAGTACTTGCCGAAGCGCAGCACCACGGCTTGCTCCTGCTCGTCGACGACATAGACCGCGCTGTACAGCCAAACGGCTGCCAATACGACCAGGCCGATGCCCAGCAGGCCGCCGAAGCCGCCGCTCTTGCCCGAACCACCACCATCATCCCCGCGTTTCTTGCCACCACCGAACAACCCATTCAGGCTTTCCTGCAGCTTTCGGAAGGCCTCGTCGAGATCCGGCGGCCCCTTGCGGTCGCCGTTATTACGACGCTTGCCACCCCAAGGATCCTGATTATTCGAGTTGCCACCCGGCTCATTCCAAGCCATAGCGCTCTCCATCTGATAAAGCAAAGACGCACCCACGGCGCGCCGACCAATGCTACAGAATGCCTGTCACCACGGCACAACCGCTTTCTCAGGCTTTTATTGCAAAGTGTGTTGCTCGATGAATTCCACCGGTTGCAAACCTTCGCGGCTCACCAGCCGATTCAACTCGGCGCGTGGCAAACGAACGGCCAGCAAACTGATGCCTTCGTCGTCATGTTCTTCCTTCTGTACCGCCCCGAGTTCGAAGAACTGCGCACGCAGTCGAGCAAATCGGTTGGGCAAGCGCAAGGTGCCAACAAACAAATCATCCCCAAGCAGTTCGGCCACGGCCTGCCTGAGCAGGTCCAGGCCTGTACCGTCCTTGGCCGACAACCAGACCCGCTGCGGCTTGCCATCGGCATCGCGCTGGATCTGCGGCTCCACGCCCTCAAGCAAATCGAGTTTGTTATAGACCTCCAGGATCGGCAAGTCTTGAGCCCCGATCTCCCCAAGCACCACCATGACCTGTTCAATCTGGGCCATGCGCTCGGGCTCATGGGAGTCGATCACATGCAGCAGCAGGTCGGAATTGCTCGACTCTTCGAGCGTAGCCCGAAATGCCTCGACCAGCTTGTGCGGCAGGTGACGAATGAAACCCACGGTGTCGGCCAGCACGATCGGCCCGAGGTCATCGAGTTCGAGTCGGCGCAAGGTCGGGTCGAGGGTGGCGAAGAGTTGGTCGGCGGCGAAAACTTCGGAATCGGTCACCGAGTTGAACAACGTCGACTTGCCGGCGTTGGTGTAGCCCACCAGTGAAACCGTCGGTATGTCAGCCCGCTTGCGGCCACGACGCGACTGCTCGCGCTGGCTGCGGACCTTTTCCAGGCGCCCCTTGATCTGCCGCAGGCGAACCCGCAACAGACGCCGGTCGGTTTCCAGCTGGGTTTCACCCGGACCGCGCAAGCCGATACCACCCTTCTGCCGCTCAAGGTGAGTCCAGCCGCGAACCAGCCGCGTACTCATGTATTCAAGCTGGGCCAGTTCAACCTGGAGCTTGCCTTCATGGGTGCGGGCGCGTTGGGCGAAGATATCGAGAATCAGACCCGTACGGTCGATCACGCGACACTCGAAAGCGCGTTCGAGGTTACGTTCCTGACTGGGCGTGAGGGTGTGATTGAAAATCACCAGATCTACCTGCTCGGCTTTGACCAGATCGCGTAATTCCTCGACCTTGCCACTGCCAATCAGGTATTTGGCGGATGGCCGATGACGCGGCACGTTGAAAAACGCGACGGTCTCGGCGCCAGCCGAAATTGCCAACTCCTGAAACTCCTGCGGATCTTCGCGCGCCTCAGGGTCCTGTCCATCCAAGTGAACGAGAATGGCCCGTTCACCACCACCGTGGCGCTCAAAGAACAAAGGAGACTCCTATCAGGCGTTACCTGGCTCAGCATCACCTGCTTCGGATTCGGTTGCGCTAGGCAGACGAATTGGACGAACCGGCACTACTGTAGAGATAGCGTGTTTGTAGACCATTTGGCTGACGGTGTTTTTCAGCAGGATAACGAATTGGTCGAAAGACTCGATCGTACCTTGCAGTTTAATCCCGTTGACCAGGTAGATGGACACCCCAACTTTCTCTTTACGTAAAGTATTCAAGTAAGGGTCTTGTAGCGAATGCCCTTTTGACATGTGCCGCACTCCTTTAAGGATTCAATATAAAAAAATAGGTAAACAGATGGCTTTGGCCGCCCCACCCCCAAGGATAGACGGCAATTGCAAGGACTCAGCTCAATATGGAGATGGTCCCCAGGTATTTCAAGGCGCGCGGCAGATTGTCGCAATCGAGACTGTCCAGCCAGTGTAAATCAGCCCAACTGCGAAGCCAGGTGAACTGGCGCTTCGCCAATTGGCGCGTGGCAATGATTCCACGCTCCTGCATCTCGGCTGACGTCAGCTTGCCATCCAGGTAATCCCAGACTTGGCGGTAGCCCACCGCACGTATAGACGGCAACCCTGTATGCAGGTCACTTCTATTACGCAGGACTAGGACCTCGTCGATGAATCCCTGTTCCAACATTAAGGTGAATCTTTGTTTAATTCGCTCGTGCAGTACCTGGCGATTCGCCGGAGCAATGGCCAAGTTCGCGACAGTATAGGGCAATTGTTGCCGTCCCGAAGCGGCTGCTTCAGTACTTTGCGCAGATTGTCGCAAGCGAAGCGCAGTCATGCTTTGACCGCTGACACGGTAAACTTCCAGCGCTCGACTCAAACGCTGCGGATCGTTCGGATGAATACGTGCCGCGGAAACCGGGTCAATAACCGCCAATTGCTCGTGCAGCGCCTGCCAGCCAAGGCGTGCAGCCTCTTCCTCGATCTGCGCGCGGACCTCCGGGTCGGCGGCCGGCATATCCGCAAGCCCTTCAACCAACGCCTTGTAATAGAGCATTGTGCCGCCGACCAGCAGCGGAATTTTGCCCCGCGCGGTGATCTCGGCCATGGCTTGCAGGGCATCGCGACGGAAATCTGCCGCCGAGTAGGCCTCGGCCGGGTCGAGAATATCGATCAAACGGTGCGGGAACTCTGCCAACAGCTCTTTTGATGGCTTGGCGGTACCAATGTCCATGCCGCGGTAGACCAGCGCCGAATCGACACTGATCAGCTCGCAGGGCAGCACTTTGGTGAGCTCGATGGCCAGGTCGGTCTTGCCGGCGGCGGTCGGGCCCATCAGGAAAATCGCAGGGGGGAACTGGTTCATCAACGACCGCGCAAGAACAGTTTGTCCAGATCGTCCAGGCCCAGCTGGGTCCAGGTCGGTCGGCCATGGTTGCATTGACCGCTGCGCTCGGTGTTTTCCATGTCGCGCAGCAGACCGTTCATTTCCGGCAGGGCCAGGCGCCGATTGGCCCGGACCGCGCCATGGCAGGCCATGGTGCCGAGCAATTCGTTGAGGTGCGCCTGAATCCGGTCGCTGGTGCCATATTCCATCAAGTCGGCTAACACGTCACCCACCAGTCGATTGGCCTCAGCCTGTTTGAGCAAGGCTGGTATCTGCCGAATGGCCAGGGTTTCCGGGCCGAGGCGCTGCAGTTCGAAGCCCAGGCGCTGGAACCAGGCAACATGCTCTTCGGCGCAATCGGCTTCACGTTGACTGAGTGCCAGGGTTTCGGGCACCAGCAGCGGTTGCCCGCTCAAGCCTTCGCTGGCCATGGCGACTTTCAGGCGTTCGTACATGATCCGCTCATGAGCGGCATGCATGTCTACCAGCACCAGCCCCTGGGCGTTTTCCGAAAGGATGTAGATGCCTTTGAGCTGCGCCAGCGCGTAGCCCAGCGGCGGAATGTCGTCCTGACCAGCTGGCAGCGCTACCGCATTGGCCTCGGGCAACGGCGCGAAGAATTCGCGATAGGCGGCCTGTGCTTCTGCAACCGGAACAGCTGACTGGGGACGCGGGGTGTATTGATATTGATATCCAGCCCCTGCCCCCGAACCGGCGGGCGCATTGAACGAAGGCTGTGCCTGAGGCTGTTCCAGCAGCGCATTGGCGGCCAGGCGCATCTCACCCTGCGGGCCGAACTCACCGGCTTCGAGGCCGGTAGGCCGCACTGCGGCTGTCGCAACCGGCGCCGCCAGATGATCGTCCGGCCGCACATCGCCCAAGGCACGGTGCAGGGTGCCATAGAGAAAATCGTGAACCATGCGCCCTTCACGGAAGCGCACTTCGTGCTTGGTGGGGTGCACGTTGACATCGACGCCCGTCGGGTCGACCTCGAAGAACAGCACGAACGTCGGATGCCGGCCGTTGAACAATACGTCGCGATAAGCCTGGCGCACGGCGTGTGCCACCAGCTTGTCGCGCACGGCACGACCATTGACAAAGAAATACTGTAAGTCCGCCTGGCTGCGGTTGAAGGTCGGCAACCCTACCCAGCCCCACAGATGCAGGCCATTGCGCTCGATTTCGATCGGTAGCGCCTGCTCCAGGAAACCGGGTCCGCAAATGGCCGCCACGCGCCGGGCGCGAGCTGCATCGTCGCGGGCTTCGTGCAGGCTGAGGATGGTCTTGCCGTTATGACGCAGATGAAAGGCCACGTCGAACCGCGCCAGGGCCAGGCGCCTGATGACTTCCTGCAGGTGATCGAATTCGGTTTTTTCGGTCTTGAGAAACTTGCGGCGTGCTGGAGTATTAAAGAACAGGTCACGCACCTCGACCGAGGTACCCACCGGATGAGCCGCAGGCTGCACCCGCGGCGCCATGTCACGGCCCTCGGTCTCGACTTGCCAGGCCTGCTCGGCATCGCGGGTGCGCGACGTCAGGGTCAGGCGCGCAACCGAACTGATCGATGCCAATGCCTCACCGCGAAAGCCCAGGCTCATGACCTGTTCAAGATCTTCCAGGTTGCGGATCTTGCTGGTGGCGTGTCGCGCCAGGGCCAGCGGCAGGTCATCGGCGGAAATGCCGCTGCCATCGTCGCGCACCCGGAGCAACTTGACGCCACCCTGCTCCACGTCGACATCGATGCGCTTGGCGCCGGAGTCGAGGCTGTTTTCCAGCAACTCCTTGATCACCGAAGCCGGCCGTTCAACCACTTCGCCAGCGGCGATCTGGTTCGCCAACCGTGGGCTGAGCAGCTCGATGCGAGCGCTGTTGTTCACGACTTCGTTCATTCCTTGGCCGCCAGTTCAGTGCCTGGGATGGTCAGGTGCTGGCCGATCTTGAGCTCATCGCTCGACAGGTTGTTGGCACTGCGCAGGGTCGCTGGGGACACTTGATAGCGCACCGCGATCATCGCCAGCGTCTCGCCCGGGTTTACCCGATGGTCACGAGGACCTTGAGCGATTTTTCCGGAATCACGCAGCCAGGCAATGTAAGTGCCCGGTGGCGGATTCTGCTGGAAGAACTGGCGCACGCCGCTGCTGATGGAGCGCGCCAGCGCCTGCTGGTGGCTCGACGCAGCCAGCTTCGAGGCTTCGTTGGCGTTGGAGATAAACCCGGTTTCGACCAGGATCGACGGGATGTCCGGCGACTTCAGCACCATGAACCCGGCCTGCTCGACGCGTTGCTTGTGCAGTGGCGTGACCCGGCCGATGTTGCTCAGCACTTTCTGGCCGACGTTCAGGCTGGAGGTCAGGGACGCGGTCATCGACAGATCGAGCAATACGCCAGCCAGCATGCGGTCCTTATCGTCGAGGCTGACGTTGCCGGCACCACCGATCAGGTCGGAACGGTTTTCGCTGTCGGCCAGCCAGCGCGCGGTTTCCGAAGTGGCACCACGATCGGACAGGGCGAACACCGAGGCACCGAACGCCGCGGCAGAAGGCGCGGCGTCGGCGTGAATCGAGACGAACAGGTCGGCGCCTTTCTTGCGGGCAATTTCCGTACGGCCACGCAATGGAATGAAGTAGTCGCCGGTGCGCGTCAGCTCCGCGCGAAAGCCTTTCATGCCATTGACCTGGCGCTGCGTTTCACGGGCGATCTGCAGCACCACGTCCTTCTCGCGCTGACCACGGGAGCCGGAGGCGCCCGGGTCTTCACCACCGTGACCGGCATCGATTACCACAACGATGTCGCGCTTGCCGGCCGGTGCGGGAGGCAGCTTGATCGAAGGTTCGGATGGCGTGACCGGAACGGCCGGCACCGTGGCCACCGATGGCGTCGGCACTGGTGGCGGTGGCGCGGCATCGGCCGGGTTATCGAACAGATCGACCACCAGGCGATTGCCATACTGGGCGTTGGGCGCCAAGGAGAAGCTTTTTGGCGTCACCGCCTTTTTCAGGTCGATGACCACCCGCAAGTCGGTCGGCGTACGTTGTGCCGAGCGCATCGCGGTGATCGGGGTGTTGGACGAGTTGACGTTCAACGGCGCACCGAGGCTCGCGCCATTGATGTCGATGACCAGGCGATCCGGGGCCGTCAGCGTAAAGACGCTGTGCTGCACCGGACCGGACAGGTCGAACACCAGCCGCGTGTTGTCCGGAGCCCGCCACAGGCGAACACTGTTGACCTTCGTCTCGGCCACAGCGTCGACGGTCACCGCCAGAAACATCACCCCTACGGCAGCAACCAACGCGCGAAAGCGCATACCTAACCCCATCATCTATTTGGATTCCAATGCCAAAGCGGCACACCAGGCCTCGCCACGCGAACCCCTGGGTAAAATTTTCAGCGAACGCCCGCTGTCTTGCGGGCTAATGGTAATGGTCAGGTCGGGCTTTGGCAAAAAGCCTGCACCTTTATCGGGCCATTCGATCAGGCACAGCGCATCGTCCTCGAAATAGTCGCGGATGCCGAGAAATTCCAGCTCCTCCGGATCGACCAGGCGATACAAGTCGAAATGGAAGGCACGAATGTCGCCGATCTCATAGGGTTCGACCAGGGTGAAGGTCGGGCTTTTGACCGCCCCGACATGCCCCAAACCACGAATGATACCCCGGGACAATGTGGTTTTCCCCATCCCCAGATTACCTTCGAGGAAGATCAGGCCATGCCCCTCGGTGATACGGGCGATACGTGCGCCAAAGTCGCTCATGGCCTGCTCATCGGCCAGGTACAGGGTTACTTCAGACACGGTGCTTGCTCCTCCAACAACTGACGAATGGCTGGTATCAAATCACTGGCCGCCAGTCCACGGCCGAATTTACCTTGGCGTTCACCGGCATTGGCGTGTAGCCAGACGGCCAGGCAAGTCGCATCGAACGCGTCCATGCCCTGGGCCAGCAGCGCACCCACCAGACCCGCCAGCACGTCGCCCAGACCGGCGGCAGCCATTGCCGGATGACCTTGATGACACACGGCAAGCCGCCCGTCAGGACAGGCGATCAGACTGCCGGCCCCCTTGAGCACCACCACTGCTGTGTATTTTTTGCTCAGTGCATGGGCCGCCGCGGGGCGATCGGCCTGAACCTGGGCAGTGCTGAGTCCCAGCAACCGAGCGGCTTCTCCCGGATGCGGCGTGATCACGCACCCCTTGGGCAAGCTCACCCGGCCTTCCGCCAGCAGGTTCAGCGCATCGGCGTCCCAGACTTGCGGCAGGGGTGCGTTGGCGGCGGCCGACAACAAGCTTCTCCCCCATGCACCCTGCCCCAGTCCAGGGCCGACCACCAATACGGACACCTTTTGAAGCAAATCCATCAGTTGATTGGCCGACGCAGCGCCCAGCGCCATCGCCTCGGGGATCCGGGCCAGGGCAGCCGGCACATGCTCGGGGCGGGTCGCCAGCGACACCATGCCCGCGCCGCTGCGCAATGCACTTTGCGCGCTCAACAGGATTGCCCCGCCCAGCCCGCGATCGCCACCGATCAGCAATACGTGGCCGAACTGGCCCTTATGGGAAGCGCCCCTGCGGGCGGCCAGGCGCGGCAGGTTGCCGGCTGTCAGGCGTCGGGCGGTAATCGGCGCCCCCTCGAGCAGCCGGGGATCGGCGTGCAGGTCATTGAACACCCGCTCGCCCACCACATTTGCCGCGTCGCCGGTGAATAACCCCAACTTCAGGCCGATAAAGGTTACCGTCAGATCGGCTCGCACGGCACAACCGAGGATGCGCCCGGTATCAGCGCATAGCCCGGAGGGGATATCCACCGCCACCACCGGAAGGCCGCTGGCGTTGATCGCGGCGATGACACTGGCGTACGGCTCGCGCACATCACCGGCCAAGCCGGTACCGAGCAAGGCGTCGAGGACAATGCCCCGGTAGTCCGATTGCGCGCTCCACGCTTCGATGACCACGTTTTCGGACACCGCTTCGGCATGGGCCGAAGCCGCATCACCGCGCAGCTGCCGGGGATCGCCTGCCGCCAGAACCCGTACCGTCCACCCGCCGCGCTTGGCCAGCACGGCAACCAGGTAACCGTCGCCAGCGTTATTGCCGTGGCCTGCGACCACCGTTAATTCATTCGCCGCCGGCCAATGCCGGACCAGCGCTCGCCAGGTGGCCCGTGCGGCGCGATGCATCAATTCGAAGCCCGATGTGCCAGCCGCGATCAGGCTCGCATCGAGCCCTCGGACCTGCGCGGCGCTGTACAGCGCGTCGGGTAAATCATCTTTAGTGTGCGGCATGCGTCTACGGGCTCCGATGTCTGGCAGAATTATACGCACCTCAGCTCCGGTTTCTCTCGCCTCATGCCCGCTATTACCACAGATCTGCCTGCCCTCGCCCAATCCATCAAGGACTGGGGCCGTGAGCTGGGCTTTCAACAAGTCGGCATCAGCGGCCTGGACCTCGCCGAGCATGAGCAGCACCTGGAACGCTGGCTTGCAGCCGGCTACCACGGCGAAATGGAATACATGGGCGCCCACGGCAGCAAACGCTCGCACCCCGAAGAACTGGTACCAGGCACTTTGCGCGTGGTATCGCTGCGCATGGACTACCTGTCGGGCGATACCAGAATGGCGCAATTGCTCGCCCAACCGGAAAAAGCCTACGTCTCGCGTTATGCCTTGGGCCGCGATTACCACAAATTGATCCGCAAACGCGTGCAACAACTGGCGGAAAAAATCCAGGCCGAGATTGGTCCGTTTGGTTATCGCGCGTTTGTCGACAGCGCTCCCGTGCTGGAAAAAGCCATCGCAGAGAAAGCGGGTCTGGGCTGGATCGGCAAAAACACCCTGGTCTTGAATCGCAAGGCTGGCAGTTATTTCTTCCTGGCCGAACTGTTCGTCGACCTGCCGTTGCCCGTGGATCCACCCCATGCCACCGAACACTGCGGCCGCTGCAGCGCCTGTCTCGACATCTGCCCGACCAACGCCTTCGTCGGCCCCTATGTGCTGGACGCCCGGCGCTGTATTTCCTATTTGACCATCGAACTCAAGGGCGCCATCCCCGAAGAGCTGCGACCGCTGATCGGTAATCGGGTGTTCGGTTGCGATGACTGCCAGATCGTCTGCCCGTGGAACCGCTTTGCCCGTCCGTCCGGCGAAAGCGATTTCAAGCCACGGCACAACCTGGACAACGCCGGACTGGCCGAGTTGTTCATGTGGGACGAGGATAAATTCCTCAGCAGCACCGAAGGTTCTCCCTTGCGCCGGGCCGGCTACGAAAACTGGCTGCGCAACTTGGCGGTGGGCTTGGGAAATGCGCCTTCAACGATTCCGGTACTGGAGGCATTGAAGGCGCGACGCGAACATCCGTCCGAACTGGTGCGCGAGCATGTCGAGTGGGCATTGAAACAACACGGTCTTGTGTAGGAGCTGCCGCAGGCTGCGATCTTTTGACCTTGATTTTTTAAGGTCAAAAGATCGCAGCCTGCGGCAGCTCCTACAGGGGATCGCAGCGTTACGCTTCGTCGTTGTAGACGAACTTGGGCATTTCCCAATGGAAGCGGATCGCCAGCAGGCGTAGTAGGAAGCCGCCGAACAATGTAATCAGGATCGCCTGCTCTCCAGGAAGATTCAGATACAGGCAGAGCATGTAGCACCACGCCGCCGCGAAGGAAACACTGGCGTACAACTCGCGCCGAAAGATCAGCGGAATGTCGTTGCAGAAGATATCCCGCAGGATGCCGCCGAAAACCCCGGTGATCACACCGCTGACCGACGCAACCAACATGCCATGCCCCATTTCCAGGGCGGTCATGCAGCCAATCAGTGTAAACGCCACCAGGCCCACGGCGTCGAGCACCAGGAACAACGAGCGCAGATGGCGCAACCAGCGTACGGTGAACACCGTGATCATCGCTGCAATGGTGGTCAGCACCAGATATTCCGGGTGCTTCACCCAGGTCAGCGGATAGTGGCCTAGCAGCACATCGCGCACCGAACCACCGCCCAGCGCCGTGACGCACGCGATCAGCACCACGCCGAACCAGTCCATGCCGCGGCGGCCGGCAGACAGGGCACCGGTCATGGCTTCGGCGGTGATGGCGATCAGGTAAAGCATCAGCAACATGGTGGCAGTCCTTGCGAAAAGGCGCGCAGTCTACGCACTTCGCCCGAGCACCAAAAGAGGGCAGCACACACATCACAAACCTTTGGCGTTACCCCTCAACCTGATCAAACCTTGATGAAATGCTGGCGGTAATGCTGCAGCTCAGCGATTGACTCGCGGATATCGTCCAGCGCCAGGTGGGTGCTACCCTTTTTGAAGCTGTCACGCACGTCCGGCGCCCAGCGAGCGGCAAGCTCCTTGAGGGTCGAAACGTCGAGGTTGCGGTAGTGGAAATAGCTTTCCAGGGATTTCATGTGCGTATAGAGGAAGCGCCGATCCTGGCAGATGCTGTTGCCACAGATTGGCGACTTGCCCTTGGGTACCCACTTCTCCAGGAAGGCGATGGTTTGCGCCTCAGCTTCAGCCATGCTGATGCGGCTGTCGCGAACGCGCTGGGTCAGGCCCGAACCGCCATGTTGACGAGTGTTCCACTCGTCCATGCCGGCAAGAATTTCGTCACTGTGGTGGATCGCGATCACCGGACCTTCGGCCAAAGTGTTCAGGTCGCTGTCAGTGACGATGGTGGCCATTTCGATGATGACATCGGTATCCGGGTTCAAACCGGTCATTTCCAGGTCGATCCAGATCAGGTTCTGCGGGTTTTGCATGTGTCGGCTCCTAGGCAATGCTGCGCAGTTTAGCCTAGGCCGGTGGCCGGGCGTGCTAAACTCGCGGCCGTTTTACCTAATCGCTGCATTATTACTACGGAACACCCATGGCCAAACGCCAACTCAATCGTCGTCAAAACTGGCGCATCGAAAAGATTCAGGGCGAACGCGCTGCCCGCGCCGCCAAACGCGAGTCCTCGGCTGTCGAGGCACTTGAGGGCGGCGATCTGGGCCCGGAACAGCACGGCCTGGTGATCGCCCACTTCGGGGTGCAGGTCGAAGTCGAAGCCCGCAATGGCGCGCTGGCCGGCCAGGTGTTCCGTTGCCACCTGCGAGCGAACCTGCCTGCGCTGGTGACCGGCGACCAGGTGGTCTGGCGTGCCGGCAACCAGGGCATCGGCGTCATCGTGGCGCAATTGCCACGCAACACCGAACTCTGCCGCCCGGACAGCCGCGGCCAGCTCAAACCCGTAGCAGCGAACGTCGACATGATTGTCATTGTGTTCGCGCCACTGCCTGAGCCCCATGCCAACCTGATCGACCGCTACCTCGTAGCCGCCGAACACGCAGGCATCAAGCCGCTGCTGCTGCTGAACAAGTTCGACCTGATCGACGAGCACAACGCCCCGGCGCTGAATGCCCTGCTCGCGGTCTATCGCACCTTGGGTTACCCGGTACTGGAAGTGTCGGCCCACCACGGCGACGGCATGGAACAGCTGCAGAAGCAATTGGACGGGCGCATCAGCGTGTTCGTCGGCCAGTCCGGCGTCGGCAAGTCGTCGCTGGTCAACAGCCTGTTGCCGGAAGTCGAAACCCGCGTCGGCCCGTTGTCCGAGTTGTCCGGCCAGGGCACCCACACTACCACTACCGCGCGCCTGTTCCACTTCCCCGGTGGCGGTGAGCTGATCGACTCCCCGGGTATCCGTGAATTCGGCCTGGGCCACGTCAGCCGTGCCGACGTCGAAGCCGGCTTCATCGAGTTCAACGACTTGCTCGGCACTTGCCGCTTCCGCGACTGCAAGCACGACCGCGAACCCGGTTGCGCCCTGCTCAAGGCACTGGAAGACGGTCGCGTGCAACAGCAACGGATGAACAGCTACCGCTCGATCATCGCCAGCCTGCCGGAAAACGGCTACTAAACAGACGTGCCGACCGCCCTGCTTCAGCGGGGTGGTTGGAGTCTGCGTCTCCCCCTCCATTTAAACTCAGACTTTTCTGTAAGGCCTACCCACGCTTGTTTGTAGGACATTTCTCTTTTCGCGCCAGTCCCTTGTGGCCGCCCGGCAATCGCCTAGGTTCAAACCCTCTTCGCACTCCTGCGACACTGAGGGATACCCATGCAGACCTACCATTTGTTCATCCGTCATTCGGGCAAGATGATCATTGCGTTCAAGCCATTGGCTACCGAGCGCATTGACACGCGGGTACGTGACGCGGCACAGGCCGAATGTGCGTGGAACACCGATAGCATCGTCACCGCTATTCGCCAGCACACGGCGGTGTAACCATGCGCAAGGGACTGTTTATCGGCATCAACGACTACACCCATGTGTCGAGCCTGAGGGGCTGCAGCAACGACGCCATGGCCATGGCCTCGGTGTTGAAGACCGACGCCAATGGCGATCCGAACTTCAAGAACATCGTGCTGACCTCCGCCGAGGACTACCTGGGCCGGGAAAAACTCGAAGACCAGATCCGCGAGCTGTTTTCCGGGGATTGCAATGTCGCCCTGCTGTATTTCGCCGGCCACGGCAGCTTCGATATCGACACAGACGAAGGCATGTTGATCCCGCAGGACTACAGGAGCGCCAAGGACGGGATTCGCCTCAGCGACATCCTGAACTGGGCCAGCAAGGCCACGAAGATCAAGAACAAAGTGATCATTCTCGACTGTTGCCAGAGCGGCTCGGCCGGCGAGGTGCGCGCCTTGCGCAGTGAGGGGAGCGTGGTCGGCGAAGGCATGACCATCCTGACCGCCTGCAAAAAGGAAGAGCCGGCGATGGAGGGCGCACAACACGGTGTGTTTACCGGGTTGTTACTCCAGGCCTTGCACGGCGGAGCGGCGAACATCCTGGGCAAGATCACCCCCGGCAGCCTGTATGCGTTTGTCGACAACGCGCTCGATGCCTGGGAGCAGCGCCCGGTGTTCAAGACCAACGTCTCGCAGTTCATCTCCCTGCGCGAAGTGTCACCGCTGATTCCCAAGGAAATCCTGCGCAAACTCCCCGAGTGGTTTGCCGAAGAGGAGTCGACTTACCCCCTCGCCCCCAGCTTTGAGCCCACCGAACCCGAGTTCAACCCGGAACAGGGCGAGGTCTTCGCCCAGCTGCAAAAGTGCAACCGCCACAGCCTGGTCGAACCGGTGGACGCCGAGCACATGTACTACGCCGCCATCCACTCCACCGGCTGTCGCCTCACCGCCCTCGGCGCCTATTACCGCGAACTCGCGATCAAGGGACATTTCTGATGCCAGTGTTTATCAGCTACCGCCACATGGACCGCGCCTACGCGATCAGCATCAACACGCGCCTGATCCAGGCCAACATCAAGACCTACCTCGACGTACTGGATGCCGAATCCCAGACCACCGACGACATCACCGGGGTGATCACTCGCAACATCAGCGAATGCACGCACCTGCTGGCGGTGGTCTCGGAGAAAACCGCGCTGTCCTGGTGGGTGCCCTTCGAAATCGGCGAGGCGACCATCACCAATCGGCGTATCTGCTCGTTCAAGACCGGCCCGACAGAGCTGCCGCTGTACCTGGACAAATGGCCGAAGCTGAGCAGCGAAAGGGATATCGAGTTCTTTATCGATGCTTATCGCAACGAGATGACGGTCAAGCGTTCGATGTCATTGGAATCGGTGACGGGCAGTGAGTCGGTGCGCAGCGTCAACAGGACTAACGCCGATCGATTCCACACTGACTTGAAGTCCAGAATCATTCGCGGTTTCTGATTTTCTCACCCACCCCCTGTAGGAGCCGGCTTGCTGGCGATAGACTCAAATGCGCCGAGTGCATCCAGGCAGCACGCGTTATCGTCAACGACCATCGCCAGCAAGCCGGCCCCAACAGCCAGTGTCAGGTCACTGCTTGGCCGGCTCACCCGGCTTCGGCGCCGGGTCATCGAACAGGTTCAAGCGCTCACGCAATTCGTGGGCCGGCAGCGGCTCCTTGTCCGCCGGCAATGCGTTCGGATCGACCGGTGCAGCCGGAGCGGCAGAACCTTGCGGTACATCGGGAGCAGGCTCGGCGCCTTGCGAACCTTCGATGGCACGCTGTGCCTTCTTGGTCAGCACAACAATGTCGATTCGACGGTTGACCGGGTTGAACGGATGCTCACGATCGAACAACGCCGACGAGGCATAACCGACCACGCGCGCCACTTGCGACTCGGGATAGCTGCCCGCCACCAGTGCACGGCGCGCCGCGTTGGCACGGTTGGCCGAAAGCTCCCAGTTACCGAATTCACCGGTGCCGCTGTACGGCTTGGCGTCGGTATGGCCGCTAATGCTGATCTTGTTCGGCACGGCCTTGATGGTATCGGCCATGGCCAGCAGGATGTCTTCGAAATAGGGTTTCAGGCGGGCTGAGCCTGAGTCGAACATCGGCCGGTTCTCGGCGTCCACGATCTGGATGCGCAAACCGTCCGGGGTGATCTCGAACAGGATCTGGTCTTTGAATTTCTGCAGTTGCGGGTTCTCTTCGACCTTGTTCTGCAACTCTTGCAGCAGCAGTTCCAGGCGCTCCTTCTCCACCATCTCGGCCATGCCTTCGACCTGTTCGACGTCGACTGTCACCTTGTCCGGCTGCGGCTGGGTCTTCATCTCTGGGTTGAGGGTGTTGTCCGGCGCCATGGTCGGCGTGCCCCCCAGATCGATGATGTACGGCGTGCCACTTTCAGAAAAGCCGATCGGGTCCTTGAAATAACCGGCGATGGCGATCTTCTGTTCCGGGGTGGCGGTGGACAACAGCCACAACACCAGGAAGAACGCCATCATCGCTGTGGCAAAGTCGGCGAAGGCGATTTTCCAGGCGCCCCCGTGATGCCCGCCGGCGATGCGCTTGACGCGCTTGATGATTATCGGCTGATTGTTCTCCATGGCTTAACGACCACGAACCGCTTGTTCCAGCTCGGCGAAGCTTGGGCGGTGCGCCGGGTACAGGACCTTGCGCCCGAACTCCACGGCCAGCGACGGCGGCATGCCGGAAGCGGAAGCCACCAGCGAGGCCTTGATAGCTTCGTAGACGTTCAGCTCTTCCTTGGCATCGTGGGCCAGGGAATGCGCCAGCGGGCCGAAGAAACCGTAGGCCGCGAGAATACCGAAGAAGGTACCGACCAGTGCCGCACCAACGTGCAGGCCGATGGACTTCTGGTCGCCCTCACCCAGCGAGGCCATGGTCACCACGATACCCAGGACCGCCGCGACGATACCGAAACCGGGCATGGCGTCGGCAATACCGTTCACCGCGTGGGACGGGTGCTCCAGGTCCTCCTTGAGGCTGTAGAGCTCCATGTCGAACAGGCCCTCCAGCTCGTGGGGCGCCATGTTGCCGGAAGACATGATGCGCAGGTAATCACAGATGAACGCGGTCATGCGCTCATCCTTGAGGACCGTCGGGTACTTGGCGAAGATCGGGCTCGCCGCGGCATCTTCGATGTCCGCTTCGATGGCCATCATGCCTTCGCGGCGGCTCTTGTTGAGAATCTCGTAGATCAGGCCCAGCACTTCAAGATAGAAGGCATGGCTGAAACGCGAACCGAACATGCTCAGGGATTTCTTGAGCACGTGCATGGTCATGTAACCAGGGTTGGCCTGCAGGAATGCACCGAGGGCCGCACCACCGATGATCATTACCTCGAAAGGCTGGATCAGGGCGGCAATCTTGCCATGGGAGAGCACGTATCCGCCGAGCACGCTCGCGAATACGACGATGATGCCGATAATTTTAGCCATAGGTAGGAGAGCACTTACTGAGTCGGGTTCAAGGTCATATTCGGAAGTTAAAAAATCTCTTCTTCTACTTATCGGCAAAACTGCGCCAGACTATAGCCAGTTCAGGCGAAAAGCTAATTTGACCCCCTCCGGGCATAGGTATTGTTGACGATGATCGCCTCCAGACATGGCTAAAAACACGAACGCCCCAACGCCAACTCCGACCACACTCGAAGACTGGGTCAAACTTCTCGACGGTGTACGCCTGCCGGTTCCGCAGGCCAGTCACGACCGTGTCTGCCGGGCCTTGCGCGACAGTCGCAGCTCTGTGCGCAAGATTGCCGACTTGATGCAGGACAGTCCGGCCCTGGCCTTGAGCGTGATTCGCGAGGCCAACCGACACAGCCATGGCAGCATGACTGAGCCTGCGGAAAATCTTGAGGTCGCCATCAATCGCCTCGGTTTGAAACGCACCGAGGAGCTGCTCGCGCGACTGCCCGCCATGCCCCAGGGCGAGATTCCCAAAGCCCTGCGCCAGTTGCAATTGATCAGCCAGCACGCCAGCCAACAGGCCAACGGTTTTTTTGCCAGCCGCCTGGCCCGCCTGTGGCAGGACATCCATTGGGGCAGCCTGCTGTTTCTGTCACCACTGTGGCCGTTGGCGCTGACGCATCCGCACCTGCTCGATGACTGGGAGCTACGGGTCATTCATAAAGGCGAATCAGCGCGTACCGTCGAAAAGCAACTGTTTGGCGCTCGCCTGCTGGAGATCGGCCTGGCCCTGGTGAACCTGTGGCACCTGCCGATCTGGGTTCAACAGGGCTATCGACTGTTGCTGACCGAGCAACGGGAGCTGGTCAAAGTTCTGCGCATTGCCCGTGACAGCGAGCATCCGCTACGCCAGCAGAACCGCCTGGATGACGACCCGACCCTGCGCCGCTGGCTCAATCAACCGGCCAACACGGTACTTTTAGCCAACGGGCTGGCGCTCTCGGCGCACCATGCCTGGGACAGTCCGCACAGTGAGCGCTGGCAGTACCTGACCAGCCTCTACTTGCAAATACCGATGAGCGAGGTGCAACAACAACTGCACCAGCAAGCCGCCAACAGCGCGCGTTATCACGCCATGCCCGACCTTTGGCATCCCGCTGTCGCGCTGATCTGGCCATGGGGCACGAGCCCTGTGCATGCCAGTTTGCAGCCAGCCCCGGCACCCACCGCCGAAGACCTGGCGAAGTGGCGCAAACAATGCGCTGAGTTGCTGGTCGAGCCGAGTCGCTTCACCAACGCCATCCACCTGACCACCTCTGCCCGCGACGCACTGGTTGCCTGCGGCATGCGCAGGGTGATGATCCTGATGGCCGACCGTACTCATACCCAGCTGCGTGTGCACCAGACGGCTGGGCTGCCTGTCGAAGCATCTGGCCTGAACTTTGTCGTCAGTCAAAGCGCCGTGCTGCAACGCTTGCTCGCGCAACAGGCCCAGGTTCGCCTCACGCCGCTCAACAACGCGCAGTTTTCCGCGTTACTGCCCAACAGCCTGCGCAGCCAGTTCAGCGGCGAACACCTGTTACTGCGTTCGCTGCTCAACAATGGACGGGTAATCATGATCGTCGTGGCAGACCAGGGTGGCGGGCCATTCTCGGACATCACCCTGCAAGCCTTCGGCAAAACCGCACAATGCATTGAAAAAGCGCTGCACAGCTTTAGCCAGCGCGGCCAATAAGGCTGCGCTACAATCCCCCCTTTTGTGCTCTGGAGACCTCACATGTCTGACTTCTCTGGCTTGCCGCTGGTGATCGAGCCGAGCGACTTGCTCTCTCGCCTCGATGCCCGCGAACTGATCCTGGTGGACTTGACCAGTCCTGCCCGCTACGCCGAAGGGCACATTCCCGGCGCGCGCTTTGTCGATCCTAAACGCACGCAATTGGGGCAGGCGCCCGCCCCGGGACTGATGCCACCGCAGGCAGCACTCGAAACGTTGTTTGGAGAGCTGGGGCACAACCCCGATGCCGTCTATGTCGTTTATGACGACGAAGGTGGCGGCTGGGCCGGTCGCTTTATCTGGCTCCTGGACGTCATTGGCCACAGCAAGTATCACTATGTCGATGGCGGCCTGACGGCCTGGCTGGCAGAAGGCATGCCCATGTCAATCCAGATCCCGCCACCCGCTGGCGGCCCGGTTGCGCTGACCCTGCACGACGAACCCACGGCTACCCGCGAGTACCTGCAAAGCCGTCTCGGCGCTGCCGACCTGGCGATCTGGGATGCACGTGGGCCACTGGAGTATTCCGGCGAGAAAGTCCTGGCGGCCAAGGGCGGACACATCCCAGGCGCCGTGAGTTTCGAATGGACCGCGGGCATGGACAAGGCGCGTAACCTGCGCATCCGTACCGACATGCCACAGATCCTCGAACAGCTCGGCATTACCCCTGACAAAGAAGTGATTACCCACTGCCAGACTCACCATCGATCTGGCTTCACCTATCTGGTGGCCAAGGCTCTCGGTTATCCGCGGGTCAAGGGCTACGCCGGCTCCTGGGGCGAATGGGGTAACCATCCCGACACGCCCGTAGAGATTTAAGGTTTTTAAGGACAGTTAATGAACAAGCGTCTGTTTATCGTCAGCCAATACCTGCTGCCCCACAACCTGCTCTCGCGACTGGCCGGCTGCATCGCCGAATGCCGCGTGCGCTGGTTCAAGAATGCATTCACCGCGTGGTTCGCCAAGCGCTACCAGGTGAACATGTCCGAGGCACTGGTCGAAGACCTGACCGCCTACGAGCACTTCAACGCTTTCTTCACCCGCGCCTTGAAAGACGGTGCGCGCCCGCTGGACGAGACACCGGGCGCTATCCTCAGCCCGGCGGACGGCGCCGTCAGCCAGCTCGGCCCGATTGAGCACGGCCGTGTCTTCCAGGCCAAGGGCCACAGCTTCAGCGTGCTGGAACTCTTGGGTGGCGATGCGGCGAATGCTGCGCCGTTCATGGGCGGTGATTTCGCGACTATTTATCTGTCGCCCAAGGATTACCACCGTGTGCACATGCCACTGGCCGGCACCCTGCGCGAGATGGTCTACATCCCGGGCCGCCTGTTCTCGGTCAACCAGACCACCGCTGAAAACGTTCCTGAATTGTTTGCCCGCAACGAGCGCGTGGCGTGCATTTTCGACACCGAGCGCGGGCCGATGGCCGTGGTGCTGGTGGGCGCGATGATCGTGGCATCGATCGAAACCGTGTGGGCTGGACTGGTTACGCCACCGAAACGCGAGCTGAAAACCTTCCGCTACGACGAAGCCGCACGCGCGCCGATCCACCTGGAAAAAGGTGCGGAGCTGGGTCGTTTCAAACTGGGTTCGACCGCTGTCGTGCTGTTCGGGCCGGATCAGGTGAAATGGGCTGAAGAGCTGGTAGCGGGTTCGCCGGTGCGGATGGGTCAGGGTATGGGCCTGCCGAAGGCCTGATACACACCTTTACTGTAGGAGCGAGCCTGCTCGCGATGAACCTGAGGACGACGCGGGCATTCTGAATGCCCGCGTCATCGTTGACGTCCATCGCGAGCATACTCGCTCCTACAGGTGTTCTGCGGTGTTACAGCTGGCCGTCGCGGTCGCGGAAGCCCAGCAGGTACAGCACGCCATCCAGCCCCAGGGTGGAAATCGCCTGCTTGGCCGACTGCTTGACCAACGGTTTGGCGCGGAACGCAACGCCCAACCCGGCAATCGCCAGCATCGGCAAGTCATTAGCACCGTCGCCGACCGCAATGGTCTGCTCCAGACGCAAGCCTTCCTTATGTGCCAGTTCCTTCAGCAGATCGGCCTTGCGTTGTGCATCGACAATCGGCTCGATCGCCACGCCAGTCACCTTGCCGTCGACCACTTCCAGCTCGTTGGCAAACACGTAGTCGATGCCCAGCTTGGCCTGCAATTGCTTGGCGAAATAGGTGAAGCCGCCCGACAGAATGGCGGTCTTGTAACCCAGGCGCTTGAGCTCGGCGAACAGGGTTTCAGCGCCTTCGGTCAGGCGCAGCGAGGCGCCGATCGAGTCGAGCACGCCCACATCCAGTCCTTTGAGCAACGCCAGGCGCTCTTTGAAACTGGCGCGGAAGTCCAGCTCACCGGCCATCGCACGCTCGGTAATTTCCGAAACCTTGTCGCCCACGCCGGCCGCTTTGGCCAGCTCATCGATGACTTCGGCTTCGATCAGGGTCGAGTCCATGTCGAACACCGCCAGACGGCGGTTACGACGGAACAGCGAGTCTTCCTGGAAGGCGATGTCGACGTTCAATTCCTGGGCGACGCTGAGGAATTCGGCCCGCAGTGCCTGCGGATCAGCTGCTTCACCGCGCACGGAGAATTCGATGCAACCCTTGCCTTTATCGTCCGGGGTATCCAAAGGCATGCGCCCGGACAGGCGATCGATGTGATCGATGTTCAAGCCATACTTGGCGGTGATCGAGCTCACGGCCTGCAATTGCCCGGCGGTGACCTTGCGCGTCAGCAGGGTCACGATATGGCGTTTTTTGCCCTGGTTACCGACCCACTGCTGGTAATCCTCTTCGGACACCGGCGTGAAACGCACTTGTTGATCCAGCTCATAGCCCTTGAACAGGATGTCCTTGAGCACCGACTTGCCTTGTTCGGTATCAGGAATTTCAACCAGGATGCCGAACGACAGGGTGTCGTGGATCACCGCCTGACCGATGTCGAGAATGTTCACACCACCCTGGGCCAGAACGCCGGTAATGGCCGAAGTCAGACCCGGACGGTCGACTCCCGTGATGTTTATCAGGACGATTTCGCGCAAGGCGCACCCCCGCAAGTGGAAAAAAACCGCATTCTACCCACATTCAGTGACCATCGGGCACCGTGAGCGCTTTGACGGCCTAGGGCCTGTCGCTATACTGCGCGTCAACTTCACGGACAAAAGAGCCGAGCTCAAGTGAACCGGCCCACGCCAGTAAAAACCGATAACTTCTTTCTGCTGATCTTCCGTGCACTGCGCCACCGCCGTGTACCGATTGCATTGCGCATTGCCAGCCATAACGTGATCCTGGTCGCTCTGGCCCTGGTGATCTATGCCTGCGTGATGGGTTTGCAGTTCAAGCAGGCCATGCACGAGCAGGCGGATGCGCTGGGTGAAAGCCTGACCATGCAGACGGCCACTTCCGCCACCGAGCTGTTGGTGTCCAACGACATCCTCAGCCTCAATGTCCTGCTCAACAACCTGACCAAGAACAAGCTGGTGGCCCACGCCGCCATCTACAGCATGGATAACCGCATCCTTGCCGAGGCCGGCCAGCGTCCCAAGCATGGCCTGCTGGGCGAGGCCGAAGGCATCTATCAGAGCAAGATCACTTTCCAGGACGTGACCGCCGGTCAGCTGCGCATCAGCCTGGACATGGATCAGTTCCAGCAGCCGATGACCATCAGCCTGCAGAGCATGGGGATTTTGAGCGCGATCCTGCTGGCCCTGTCCCTGGCATTGAGCCTGCGCATGGGGCGATATCTCTCTACGCCGCTACTGCAATTGCGGGTGTGGTTGCGCAACATCGACGAATACACCCCGGCCACCGAGCGTAATGACGAGATCGGCGACCTGGCGCGCCAGCTGCATGCCGAATTCGCGCCGGAACCGGCTGAACCGGAGCCCGTGCCAGAACCTGAACTCGACGATGCCGAGGACGACGATGCTGAACCGGGCTTCGAAGTGCGTAACCTGCGCGATCCGAGTTTCGATGAAAGCCGCCCGATGGCCGCGATGAAGGCCGCGCCACGACGTGTCGTCAGTACCGTTGAAGATGATGACGACGATGCGTTCGCCGATCTGCTCGATGATGCGCCAGCAAGCACCGCCAAACCGTTGGGCAAGCCCGTGGCCTCCAGCGTGCCGCAGCACAGCGCCGTTCTGGCCGTACAGTTGGGCTCACAGGAACAACTGCGACGCCTGCCCCGGACACGCCTGGAAGAGTTGCTCAAACGCTACCGCGACTGCCTCGACCAGGCTGCTTCGCTCTACCAGAGCGAACTGCATACCCTGAACGATGGCAGCACGCTGATGCTGTTCCACAACGAAGACAGCGGCGACGATTACCTGACCAACGCCATCTGCTGCGGCGAGCTGCTGCGGGCGCTGGGCCATCAACTGCAGATCGAAGTCGCCGACAGCGGCATCACCTTGCAATTGCAGCTTGGCTTGACCCTGGGCGACGAACTGTTTGGCCTGAGCCAGATCGACCTGTTGCTGACCGACGCCGCGCAGGATGCCCTGGCCCTGTCGCAGCACAGCCGCAACCTGCTGCTGGTGGAACGCAAGATCAATGACGACGCCCTGATCCGCCAGCGCGCACGGATCCGCCCGATCGCCAGCCCTGAAGGCGCCTGCTGCGTGGAGCGGCTGATGGAGCCTTATCCGTCGATGCTCGAGCGACAGCTGGCGCGGATGCACGAACGCCGCGCGTAGCCTTAGCCCCGCTGTAAAGAAGCTCGCAGATGAGTGATCGTCTGCGGGCTGATCGTTCCCACGCTCTGCGTGGGAATGCCTCAAGGGACGCTCCGCGTTCCAGCCTCACCTCATATCCCAACCCTGGCACCGTTGTGACGCAGAGCGTCACGGGCTGCATTCCCACGCAGAGCGTCACTAGTGTCCGGTAAAAACCGAAGGGGGAGCTTGCTCCCCCTTGCTGTTGGCGGCCGTCAGTCATAATCGGATTTTTCAGACTCGATTTTGGCTCATGTTTACCAGCACCCGTTTAGCCCACCTGCTCAGTGCGATCCCGCGCCAGTTCTTTCGGCAATCCACCGAAAGGCACCAGGCTGATCGCTACGTCAAACGCTGCACGTCCTGGCAATTGCTGGTGACACTGGTCAGCGGTCATGTAACCCAAGCCTTAAGCCTGCGGTCCTTGGCGACTTTCTCCGAAACTCTAAGCCCGCATAGCTACCATCTTAAAGCGGGTCCCGTCGCCCGCTCGACCCTGTCGGATGCCTTGAACAAGCGTGACTACCGGCCATTCCAGGACCTTTGCGAGTTGCTGTTGCGCGGCATCAGCCGCCAGCAGCGCAAAGAAGTCGGTGCCATGGTTAGCCTGCTTGATTCCACGTCGATCACTTTGCGCGGACCTCACTTCGATGGCTGGACAGCCGCCACGAAAACCCGCATTACGCAGGGCTTGAAAGTACATGTCGGGCTAGATTTGGCACAGTTGGCCCCGGTGTACGTCAACATCACTCCTGCCAACGTCAACGACCTGAGCGATGCACTGGAAATGCCGATTCAGGCCGGCATGACGTATGTCTTTGACAAGGGCTATTGCGATTACAACTGGTGGCACCAGTTGCAGACCAAAGGCGCTTTTTTCGTCACCCGCCTGAAGAAAAACGCCAATATCAAAGTGCTGCACAAGCACTCGACCGTAGCCGAGCAAAGCCCGGTCATGACCGATGAAGTCATTCTGTTCGGCAAAAAGCATCTGGGCGGTAAGCGTCTGAATGACTACCGAGAAACGCCGGTAAGACGCGTGGTGGTTGAGCGCGAGGGACATGCCACGCCATTAATCCTAGTGACCAACGACTTCGCAAGAACAGCTGAAGAAGTCGCGGGCTTGTACAAAGATCGCTGGAAGATCGAGCTGTTTTTCAAGTGGATCAAGCAACATCTGAAACTCAAACGCTTCTATGCCTTCTCTGAAAACGCCGTGCGCCTGCAGATTTACAGTGCCTTGATCAGCTACTTGTTACTGCACCTTTTCCATCGTCGTTCAGGATTTACCGGTTCGTTGTTCGAGCTGACGGTTCGCATATCTCACGTCCTGCACGAACGGCCCGCTACTCCAGAACTGAGGGATCGACGAAGGCAGGAGCGAGAAAAGCTGAAGGCTGCCCAAGGCAGCCTTCAGCTATGAAACATGTTTACCGGACACTAGTGACGCAGAGCGTGGGAACGATCAGTACGCAGCAGAAACAACAAAGCCCGCACGAGGCGGGCTTTGTGTTGTACCGGTCCGAACCTAGAAGCGAAACACTTCCATATCCGTACGGATCGGAGCAGCCATCGGGATCTTCGGCTGTTTTTCCTGCTCCGCCGCCGGCGCTGCGGGCTTGGCTGCCGGTTTGCGTGGCGCTTCGGCAATCGGTGGCTGGTTGGCCAGCGGCTTGAGCGCGACCGACAGCTGTTCAGCGAGCTTCTGCAGCAACGCACCCTGCGCTTGAACCTGAGCCGCCGTGCTGCCGGTGTGCTGTTCCTGCAGATGGATGATGCGATTATCGCGCACCTGGCCACGACGGTCGATCAAACGCCATTGCGCATCGAGGATAGCCGGCTGCTTTTCACCCGAATCCAGACGCGTGATGGTCAACAGTACCTGGACATCCGGTGTGAACCCCGTTGTCGCAGGCGACAGCACTACGCGCTGGCTGTCCAGGTGACCGGCCACCTGGCGCAGCAGCAGTTGATCGATGTCGGAAGACAGGCTGCCAGCCCAGCGGCCATCGGTCGAGGCTTGCAGGCTGCCATCGGGCTGACGCTGCAGCAGGGTTTCGCGCTGCAGGTAGTCCGCCACGGTTACCGGGCCCAACAAAACCGCCATGCCCGCGCTTTGCGCAGGCTGGACCGGACTTCCACTGTCCAGTTGGTACAGCGACACCGGCTGGTGAACGCTGCAACCCGCCAGGCCAAGTACGCCGGCGAGCATCAAAATAAAAGGAAGGCGCAGAGCAGTCATCGTCCCATCCAGGTGATTGCCACAAGGCTAATCACAGTGAAAATACTCAATAAATGTGAAGAACGCTCGGCCACGCCGGCGCTTGAAAGGCCATATCATCCGTGAATATGCGTTCCGACTCCAGCGCCAAAGCGCCGATCTACGCGTTAAATCGCAGATCAGGCGCTCTAGGACGCTTAATTGAGGTTTTCGACGAGCAGCGCATCTACCCTCTGGAAGCCACGTGGCAATTTGTTACCACGGCGGCCACGTTCACCTTTGTAGTGTTCCAGGTCGTCCGCTTTCAGTGACAATGTACGTTTACCTGCCTGAAGCACCAACGTAGCGCCATCCGGCACAACGGCGATGTCCGTGACATATTCTTCGCGGCTGGCTACGCGCTCACCGGAAATCCCGATGATCTTGTTGCCTTTGCCCTTACCTAATTGTGGCAGATCGCTGATCTTGAAGATCAGCAAGCGACCTTCGGTGGTCACCGAGGCCAGCCAGTTGTGCTCACGATCGGCCACCGCACGCGGCAGAATCACCTTGGCGTTGTTTGGAAGGCTCAGCAATGCCTTGCCCGCCTTGTTCTTGGCCTGCAGGTCTTCACCTTTTACGACGAAACCGTAACCGGCGTCCGAGGCAATGACGTACAGCGCATCATCTTCGGGCATCAGCACGCATTCAAAGTTCGCCCCTGGCGGCGGCGTCAGACGGCCGGTCAGAGGTTCGCCCTGGCCACGGGCCGACGGCAAGGTGTGCGCGGCCACCGAATAGCTGCGACCGGTGGAATCGATAAACACCGCAAACTGGTTGGAACGCCCCGCCGCCAAGGCCTTGAAACCATCCCCGGCCTTGTAGGAAAGACCGGTGGCGTCGATGTCATGGCCCTTGGCGGAGCGAACCCAGCCTTTTTCCGAGAGCACGACGGTGACTTTTTCGTTCGGCAGCAGATCGTGCTCGGTCAGCGCCTTGGCTTCAGCACGCTCGACGATTGGCGAGCGACGGTCGTCACCATAGGTCTCGGCGTCCTTGATCAGCTCGGTGCGTACCAGCTTTTTCAACTTGGCTTCGCTACTCAGCAGCGCTTGCAGCTTGGCTTGTTCCTTGAGCAGTTCATCCTGCTCGGCACGCAACTTCATCTCTTCCAGTCGCGCCAACTGACGCAAGCGGGTGTCGAGGATGTAGTCAGCCTGGATTTCACTCAGGGCGTATCGTTCGATCAGCGCGGCTTTTGGCTGCTCCTCGGTGCGGATGATATGGATCACTTCATCCAGGTTGAGGTAGGCGATCAACAAACCGTCCAACAGGTGCAAGCGACGCTCGACCTTGTCCAGGCGGAACTGCAGGCGACGACGCACGGTCTGGACCCGGAACGCCAACCACTCGACCAGCAGCGCCCGCAGGTTTTTCAACTGCGGCTTGCCGTCCAGTCCGATGATGTTGATGTTGACCCGGTAGCTCGACTCCAGCTCGGTGCTGGCGAACAGGTGCTGCATCAAGGCATCGTGGTCGAAATTTTTCCGGGCGCCCGGAATGATCACGATGCGGCACGGATTCTCGTGGTCCGACTCGTCGCGCAAATCGGCGATCTGCGGGGCTTTCGATGGTTTTGCCTGCATCATCGCCGCGATCTGTTCCAGCACCTTTGCACCTGAGACCTGATGCGGCAGCGCGGTAACAATGATGTCGCCGTCTTCGATGTGATAAACGGCGCGCATGCGCACCGAACCACGACCTGTTTCATAGATTTTCAGCAGGTCGGCGCGCGGCGTGATGATTTCTGCTTCAGTCGGATAATCCGGCCCCTGGATGTGCTCGCAGAGCTGTTCGACCGTGGCCTTGGGCTCATCGAGCAAACGCACGCAGGCGCCGGCGACTTCGCGCAGGTTGTGCGGCGGCACATCGGTGGCCATGCCCACTGCGATACCGGTGGTGCCGTTCAGCAGGATGTTCGGCAAACGCGCCGGCAACACCAGAGGCTCGTCGAGTGTACCGTCGAAGTTCGGCCCCCAGTCCGCCGTGCCCTGGCCCAGCTCGCTGAGCAGCACTTCGGAGTAGCGCGACAGCCGCGCTTCGGTGTATCGCATGGCGGCGAAGGACTTGGGATCGTCCGGCGCACCCCAGTTACCCTGGCCATCCACCAGCGTGTAGCGGTAGCTGAATGGCTGGGCCATCAGGACCATGGCTTCGTAGCAGGCCGAGTCGCCATGGGGGTGGAACTTGCCGAGCACGTCACCGACGGTACGCGCCGATTTCTTGTGCTTGGAATCGGCGTCCAGCCCCAGCTCACTCATGGCGTAGACGATACGCCGCTGTACCGGTTTCAGGCCGTCGCCGATATGCGGCAAGGCACGGTCCATGATCACGTACATGGAGTAGTTGAGGTAGGCATTTTCGGTGAAGTCAGCCAGTGATCGGCGTTCTACACCGTCCAGGCTGAGATCAAGGGAGTCGCTCATGCGGGCCTCATCGGTTCGTTGTCTGGCGCAGCAGCATGGTGCCACCGCGCTGGGTAAATTCAAGTTTGTTCAGCGCGCTCATACCGAGCAGCACTTGATCGCCATCCAGGCCTGGCACGACGATGGCGCGCACATCACGCAACACAATGTCGCCCAGTTGCAGCCGGTCGACGCGGGTTCGATAACCCTCGGTGCGACCATTGGCGGTGCTCAGGGTCACCCCGAAGCCTTGTTCCAGTTTCAGCCGCTGCGCCAATTGTGCCGGGATCGCCACATCGGTCGCCCCGGTATCGAGCATGAAATTCACCGGCTGACCATTGATATGGCCGCTGGCAACGAAATGTCCCTGGCCGTTGCCGATCAGTTTCACTTCGACGAAACCATCGCCGAGCTCCGAGCTCACTACCACATTCGGGTTTTGCTGACGCTCTTCCCACTGGCCGAAAAAACGCGTCGCCAGGAACAACGCGGCGCACCAGGCCAAGACCATCAAGACGCGACCGGCACGTTTGCCCGGCGTTTGCTGGCTCATGGCTTGGCACTCCAGCCACCTTCAGGTGCAGCGAAGCGCCAGACGATCGGACGTACCTCGCCATCGGCGCGGGCACCGTTGTTGTTATCGACACCGATCCAGGCACCCTCGGCGTCCACGATCAACGCTTCGGTCAGTGCAAAGCCCTGGGGATAACGACGATTTTCCTGCAATGCCTCATCGGCAAAGGACCAGCAGCGTTCGACCTTGGCAGTCACCGCATCACGACGACAAATCTCGTACGCGTTGCGCTCGAGGGTAAACAACTTGCCGTCGAACCATGACAAATCGGCAAAATCCCGGGGCATCGCTCTGGCGCTGGGAAATTGTGCAGGTTGCATTTCCTTTCCCCCTTCACTCAACAGCACACAACCGCCGTCGCAGTCCCACACGGTTTGCTTGCGCTTGATCAGTAGCAACCCGCGACTCTCGCGCTCGGCAGCCAACCACAACTGGTCACCTTGCGGATTGATCGCCAGGCCTTCGAACAATGCATTGAAACGCAGCAACAGCCCACTGGCCCGGGCCTCGCGAACCATGATCGGCGAAATCTTCAGCCAGGAGGTCGGTCCGGTTGGCGGAATTTGCAGCACCGCCGCATGGGACTCACTGACCACGTAGCGATTTCCGGCGCTGTCGCAGGTGATCCCTTCGAAATCCAAGTCACCGCCACGCACGAACGACGACACCCAGGCCCGCGAACGCAAACCCCAGGGCAAGCCGCTGTCGGGTACGGGCGGGACACCGATGCCCACCGCTTCCGCGTGCCAGGCACCCTCGCCAGTCTCCAGGCGGTAGATCTGATCGTCGTCGCGGTCGGAGACTGTCCACAGCTCGTTGCCGCACTGGGCCAGCCCGGACAGGTTGCCACCGCGCATGCCGTCCACGGCATGTTCGGACAACAGGCGCAACTGCGGTGTCGGCTTGGCAGACACCGTCATCGAGGTCAGCAGCAACGCACACGCCAGGGCAAAGCCCAGCCGCATCAGCCCAGCACCTCCGCCAGGTTGCCCTTGGACTCCAGCCAGTTCTTGCGGTCACCGGCGCGCTTTTTCGCCAGCAGCATGTCCATCATTTCCGAAGTCGCGGCGAAATCCTCACCGAGGGTCAGCTGCACCAGACGCCGGGTATTGGGGTCCATGGTGGTTTCGCGCAACTGCGGTGGGTTCATCTCACCCAGGCCTTTGAATCGAGTGACCTGCGGCTTGCCGCGTTTCTTCTCGGCCACCAGGCGATCGAGAATCCCGTCGCGCTCGGCTTCATCCAAGGCGTAGTAGATCTCTTTGCCCAGGTCGATACGGTACAGCGGCGGCATGGCGACGTAGACGTGACCAGCGTCCACCAATGGGCGGAAATGCTGGACGAACAATGCACAGAGCAGCGTTGCAATGTGCAGCCCGTCGGAGTCGGCGTCAGCGAGGATGCAGATCTTGCCGTAGCGCAGCTGGCTCATGTCCGCGGCGCCCGGATCGACGCCAATGGCCACGGCAATGTTGTGCACTTCCTGGCTGGCCAGCACTTCGCTGCCGTCGACTTCCCAGGTGTTGAGGATCTTGCCGCGCAACGGCAGGATCGCCTGGAACTCTTTGTCCCGCGCCTGCTTGGCCGAACCGCCGGCGGAATCACCTTCCACCAGGAACAACTCGGAACGCATCGGGTCCTGCCCGGCGCAATCGGCGAGCTTGCCCGGCAATGCCGGCCCCTGGGTGATGCGCTTGCGCTCGACCTTTTTGCTGGCCTTCAGGCGACGACCGGCGTTGCTGATCGCCAGTTCTGCCAGCGCCAGACCGGTTTCCGGGTGGGCGTTGAGCCACAGGCTGAAGGCGTCCTTGACCACGCCAGAGACGAACGCCGCCGCTTCCCGGGACGACAGACGTTCCTTGGTCTGCCCGGAGAATTGCGGCTCCTGCATCTTCATCGACAGCACAAAAGCGATGCGCTCCCAGACGTCTTCCGGCGCCAGCTTCACACCGCGTGGCAACAGGCTGCGGAACTCGCAGAACTCGCGCATGGCGTCGAGCAAGCCTTGGCGCAGGCCGTTGACGTGAGTACCGCCCTGGGCGGTCGGGATCAGGTTGACGTAGCTTTCCTGCACTGCGTCGCCACCTTCCGGCAGCCACAGCAGCGCCCAGTCCACGGCTTCCTTGTTACCGGCCAGGCTGCCGCAGAACGGCTCGTCCGGCAGACGCTCGAATTCGCTGACGGCATCGACCAGGTAGGAACGCAGGCCATCTTCGTAATGCCATTCGACTTTCTCGCCGCTGGCCTTGTCTTCAAAACTGACCAGCAACCCCGGGCACAGGACGGCCTTGGCCTTGAGCACGTGCTTGAGGCGGCTGATGGAGAATTTCGGAGAATCGAAGTATTTCGGGTCCGGGGCGAAGAACACGCTGGTCCCGGTGTTGCGCTTGCCAACCGTACCGACGATTTCCAGCTCGGTTTTCTTGTAACCGTCGGCGAAGGTCATCTGGTATTCGTTGCCGTCACGTTTTACACGCACCCGGACTTCGGTCGACAAGGCGTTGACCACCGAAATACCCACCCCGTGCAGACCGCCGGAGAACTGGTAGTTCTTGTTGGAGAACTTGCCGCCCGCATGAAGCTTGGTGAGGATCAGTTCGACGCCCGAAACGCCTTCTTCGGGATGGATATCCACTGGCATGCCACGGCCGTCATCGCTGACTTCCAGCGAGTGATCGGCGTGGAGGATGACCTGCACCGATTTGGCATGCCCGGCCAAGGCTTCGTCGACACTGTTGTCGATGACTTCCTGGGCGAGGTGGTTCGGCCGACTGGTATCGGTGTACATGCCGGGGCGTTTACGCACCGGGTCGAGGCCCGAGAGGACTTCGATGGCGTCGGCGTTATAAGAGCTAGCGCTGGGAGTGGCCATGGGGTCTCGTCGTCAGTCTTTCATTGAAAATAGGGGCAAGGTTTCACAGCGCGGTGAAATCAATCGCCTGGTACAAATCTGCGCCAATGCCGGCAAAACTCAGCATTGCCGGAAGCCGCTCGGCGAAACCCTGGAAACCATGGTCGCCACCCGCCTGGATGCGTAAGGCACAAGCCCGGTAATACTGCTGGGCAAGGCGATAGTCCAGCGTTTCGTCACCGGTCTGCAACCATACCTGATAGCGCTGTGGGTCTTGGGGTGCCGGCACTTCCAGCTCGGCGAGGGCCGTCATGTGGTCGTGGGTCATTTCCCAAGTCTGTTCGGTATACAGGTTTTTCTGTGTACCCAGGAACCCGTCGAACATCCGATGCGGGCTGACGGCAGGGTTGATCAACAGGGCTTTCAAGCCATGGCGCTCGGCCAGGTGAGTCGCATAGTAGCCGCCGAGTGAGCTTCCGACCAGCAGCGGTCGTCCGAGCGCTTCAATCGCCTGCTCCAGCTGGCCAATGGCCTCGCGGGGATGGTGATGCAGGGCCGGCACACGCAGATGGTCGCTCAAGCCCAGGCGCTCCATCACGTCACTCAACTGAGTGGCCTTTTTCGACGCCGGCGCGCTGTTGAAGCCATGGATATAAAGGATCGAGCCGGACATGAAGACTCCCTGTGGGTCGGGTAAGGAAGGCGGAGTTTACAGGGTGTCGCAGATGTTGGATGCCCCCTGTAGGAGCGAGCATGCTCGAGATGGTCGCCAACGATAACGCTGGTGACCTGTTTTCCAGTGTCGTCATCGCGTTTTTCGCGAGCGTGCTCGCTCCTACAGTGACGGTGGGCGTGTCAGTAACCGTCGGAGCCGTAATCGACCTGGAAGTCGAAGCCGGTCACACGTTCCACACCCGTTTCAAGCCGCCCATCCGGCAACAGCCGTAACCAGCGATACCCCGGAGCCTGCTCTCCGACCTTGAAATCCTCACTGCCCGGCTCGAACTGAATGCAGGTCGATGGCGAGGCAATCAGACGCACGTTGTTACGCAATTGATCGATTTCCTGATGCACATGCCCCCACAGCACGGCGCGCACCTGTGGAAAGCGATCCAGAACCTCAAAAAAAGCTTCAGGATTACGCAGCCCGATGGGCTCCATCCACGCACAGCCGATCGATACGGGGTGGTGGTGCAAGCACACCAGATGGTGCCGCTCCGGTGCTTCGCTCAATGAACGAGCCAGCAGTTGTAACTGTTCGTCCTGCAAATACCCCGGCACCGAGCCGGGCACTGCCGAGTCGAGCAGTGTGACCCGCCAGTTGCCGATATCCACCACCGAGTCCAGCAAAGCACTTTGCACCGCGGCCTCGGCCATGATTTGCGGCTCGTCGTGGTTGCCGGGAATCCAACGGGCCGGCGCGTCGAGCTGCCGGGTCAATTCACGAAACTGCTGGTATGACGCAAGAGTACCGTCCTGGGACAGATCGCCCGTGGCCAGGAGCAGATCGATCTGCGACTGCTGCACTCGCACCAATTCAATGACTTTTTGCAGACTGTCGCGGGTATTCATGCCCAACAGCGTGCCGTGCACCTCGCCAAACAGATGACTGTCGGAGAGTTGCACCAGGAATGCCGGATCGGCGCTGGTCAATGAGGATACGCTCGGCAAGGTGTTCTCCCAGGGCGTGAACACGGATTGGGTGAGAGACGTGATTATGCTGGGAGACGATCGAAAGGGGAAACCTGTGAACCTGACGCAGTTCACAACTAACGGACGACTTCGTACTCATGCCCCAGTGCCAGGCAATGGCTCAGCCACTCGCCCAGAAACATGTTTAGCTGGGCCTTTTCGTCGGGCTGGTGCATCGAGGCGTTCGGGTAAGGATAGATGCCGCGAAAGCGCCGTGCATGTTCGGCGCTGACCACTTCGGCCATGCACGCGTCGTGATAGACCTGCACTTCCAGTTGCGGCACCGGCAGCCACGGCAGGCTGTGTTCCTGCCGCACCTGCAGGGTCGTGGTGTAGGGACAAACCTGCAGCACTTCCAGCGCCAGCACGCCCAGCATCTGGTCGCCATGGGTCACGGCAATCCGCCGCGCCGCTGGCTCGCTGCGCATGTCCGGCAACAGTCGCATAAGGCGCGCGTAGTTCGCCTCACAGGACGCCTGCAGCCCCACGAGGTCCACCCGATAGCGATCGCGCAACTTGTTTACGACCATAGCCCCCTCACTTCAACGCGGTTCAGTGCCAGCCATTGCAAGGCAATGATGCTGGGCGCGTTGGCAATACGTCCGTCGCGTACGGCTTGCAGGGCATCTTCAAACGCCCACACCGTGACGCGGATATCTTCAGCCTCTTCCTCCAGCCCATGCAGGCCGCCTACCCCACTACTATCGCAACGTCCGAGGTACAAATGCACGAATTCGTTGCTGCCGCCCGGCGATGGAAAATATCGGGTCATCGGCCACAGTGCCCCAATCACAAGCCCAGCTTCCTCCTGCGCTTCGCGGTGAGCAACTTCTTCCGGTTGCTCATCCTTGTCGATCAGACCAGCGACCAGTTCGATCAGCCATGGATTGTCAGTCTTGCCCATGGCGCCGACGCGAAACTGCTCGATCAGTACCACTTCGTCGCGCTTCGGGTCATAGGGCAGCATGCACACCGCATCGTGGCGCACGAACAGTTCACGGCTGATCTCGCGACTCATGCCGCCGGCGAACAATTCGTGGCGCAAGTGCACGCGATCGAGCTTGTAGAAACCCTCGAAGCACTTTTCACGCCGAACGATATCCACGGCGGTCGGAATGGCTTTGGCAAAATCAGTCATGACTATCCTCTTACTTCAAACCGATACGAGGTTCATTCCCGGAACCTCGACTTCGCGCCATCCTAACGCGCCCGTGAGGTTTGATGCAGCCCCTTTACCTTCATCGAGATAGACGGTGAGTACGAAACCCACTCTAATTAGCTTAGTGGCGAACTGACTGCTCCGTTGATAGTCGAAGCGGGTAACTTTTTGCCTTTCCCTGTTTTATCAAGGACACCCATGTCACTTTTTAAAATTGCCTCCGTGGCCGCTCTCGCCCTGACCCTTGGCGCTTGCCAGAGCCTGTTCCAGCCCAATTATCGCGCGCCGCTGGAAACCACCCGCGACGCCACCGAGCAGCTCAAGCCAGGCTGTTCGGACCAGGACTGCCCGCTGGTGAACATCGACACCCTGCACTTTCCCGCCGAGCCTGCGCTTGACGGCATCATCGAAAAACGCCTGCTGCAAATGACCCGCACCTCGCCCGACGCCCCGGTGGCGCCGACACTGGCGGCCTATCGCGAACAATTTTTGCGCACCGCCGGCCCGCGCAACAGCAGCTATTTGCAGGCCAAGGTACGTGAACAGCATGACGGACTGGTGATCATCGAATTGTCCAGTTACCTGGACACCGGCGGCGCCCATGGCACACCGGGACGAGGTTTCATCAACTACTCGCGCCAACAGCAGAAAGTGCTGACGCTTTCGGACATGCTGGTGCCAGGGCAGGAAGAGGCGTTCTGGAAAGCGGCGCAGGTGGCGCACAACAGCTGGTTGATCAGCACCAAGCTCGATCAGGAACCGGAGTTCGTCAAGAGCTGGCCGTTCCAGAAAACCCAGAACGTGGCGCTGACCTATGGCGGGGTGATCCTCAAGTACGAAACCAGCAGCATCGCGCCTTACGCGCTGGGCCATGTCGAATTGAAGATCCCCTACCCTCGCCTGAACGGCATCATCAAGCCCGAGCTGTTTCCTGGCCGTAACTGAAGGCCCGACCCAGCACCAACTGCAGCAGCCCTGCGAGGATCAACGCCGGCAGGGTTGCGCCAATATCCGGATACAGATTAGCCAGCAGGTGATAGGTGCTGACCCCGCCCAACCAGGCGAGCAGCGCCGGCCAGCGCAATGCAGCTGAGGCAACCTGGCCACTGCGCTTGCGCAGGATGAAGTGATCCACCAGCACCACGCCGAACAGCGGCGCGAACACCGAGCCGATCAACAGCAGGAAGTTCTGGTACTGGGCCAGTGGTGCCAGCAAGGCGATCAGGGTGCAGATCACGCCAATGGCCAAGGCCAGGTGCTCGACTTTCAGGCGCAATAGAATCCCGCTGGAAACGGCTGCCGAGTGAATGTCGGCGAAGGCGTTTTCCGATTCGTCCAGCAGAATCAGCAACAGTGGAATACCCAGGCCCGCGCCCGCCAATGCCAACAGCAAGGCATTGACTTCACCGCTCGGCGCGAACGCCAGGGTGTAGGCCACGCCCAGGCTCATCAGCCAGAAGTTACCGATAAAGAAGCCGATTGCGGTACCACCGAAAACGTTTTTCGCCCGCTTGCCGAAACGCGAGTAGTCGGCGATCAGCGGCAGCCACGACAGCGGCATCGCGATGGCAATGTCAAAACCTACGGCAAACGGCATCGAACCGTCGCCGGCCTGGGCCCACAAGGCGGCCAGGTCGGCCTTGGCGAACAGGTTCCAGGTCAGCCAGATGCACGCTGCCAGCAGCAGCCAGATGCCCCATTTGCGCAGGATCTGGCGCACGAAGGTCAAGGGGCCGCTGACGGCCAACAGGGTCGCAAGCGCGCCGAAAAACAGCGTCCACAGCACTGGATTGGACAGCGCACTGCCATCGCTGAAGGCCTTTGCGCCCAACAGGCTGGCGGCATCGCGCATGACGATGATCTCGAACGAGCCCCAACCAATCAGCTGCAGCAGGTTCAGTACGGCTGGCAGGCTCGCGCCCCGATTGCCCAGGCTAAGCTTGAGCGCGGCCATCGACGACAGGCCGGTATCGCTGCCGATCACGCCGACGGCGGCCAGCAACAGGACGCCGACCAGCGTGCCGAGGAAAATAGCCAGCAAAGAGCCGGACAGACCCAGGCCTGGCGCGAGCAACGCACCGGTCTGCAAGACCATCAGGCCGATGCCGAGAGAGAACCACAGGGAAAACAGATCGCGACCGCCGAACACACGCTTGTCGGCTGGCACCGCGATGCCAGGTGAATAAGTACTCGGTTGAATGCTCAAGGGTGTTATCTCAGAGGGACATTTGTTGTGATGTGTGATCGTTCCCACGCTCTGCGTGGGAATGCCTCAAGGGACGCTCTGCGTCCAGTGGCGCGGAGCGTCACGGGCTGCATTCCCACGCAGAGCGTGGGAACGATCAGCACGAGGTTGTCAGATCAAACTTTCTGGTAAAGCTGACTGCCTTCCTGCTTGAAGCGCTCGGCCTGTTCGGCCATGCCTTGGGCGACGTCCACGTCCACCGCTTCGATCCGTTGGTTGGCCGCATACTCGCGGACTTCCTGGGTGATCTTCATCGAGCAGAATTTCGGCCCGCACATGGAGCAGAAGTGCGCGACCTTGGCCGAATCCTTCGGCAACGTCTCATCGTGATACGAACGAGCGGTGTCCGGATCCAGGCCCAGGTTGAACTGGTCTTCCCAACGGAATTCGAAACGCGCCTTGCTCAAGGCATTGTCGCGGATCTGTGCGCCGGGATGTCCTTTGGCCAGATCGGCGGCGTGCGCGGCGATCTTGTAGGTGATGATCCCGGTCTTCACGTCATCCTTGTTCGGCAGCCCCAAATGCTCTTTCGGCGTCACGTAGCAGAGCATGGCGCAACCGAACCAGCCGATCATCGCCGCACCGATGCCGGAGGTGATGTGGTCGTAGCCCGGCGCAATGTCGGTGGTCAGCGGGCCGAGGGTGTAGAACGGCGCTTCGTCGCAGCACTCGAGCTGCTTGTCCATGTTCTCCTTGATCAACTGCATCGGCACGTGGCCCGGGCCTTCGATCATGCACTGCACGTCGTGCTTCCAGGCGATCTTGGTCAGCTCGCCGAGGGTTTCCAGTTCGCCGAACTGCGCTTCGTCGTTGGCATCGGCAATCGAGCCCGGACGCAGGCCATCGCCCAGCGAGAAGCTGACGTCGTAGGCCTTCATGATTTCGCAGATGTCTTCGAAATGGGTGTAGAGGAAGTTCTCCTTGTGGTGCGCCAGGCACCACTTGGCCATGATCGAACCGCCACGGGAAACGATGCCGGTCACGCGCTTGGCGGTCATCGGCACGTAGCGCAACAATACGCCGGCGTGGATGGTGAAGTAGTCGACACCCTGCTCGGCTTGCTCGATCAGCGTGTCGCGGAACAGCTCCCAGGTCAGGTCTTCGGCCACACCACCGACTTTTTCCAGGGCCTGGTAGATCGGCACGGTGCCGATTGGTACCGGCGAGTTGCGGATGATCCACTCGCGAGTTTCGTGAATGTGCTTGCCGGTGGACAGGTCCATGACCGTGTCCGAACCCCAGCGAATGCCCCAGGTCAGTTTCGCCACTTCTTCTTCGATGGACGAACCCAGGGCACTGTTGCCGATGTTGCCGTTGATCTTCACCAGGAAGTTACGGCCGATGATCATCGGTTCCAGCTCGGTGTGGTTGATGTTGGCCGGAATGATCGCGCGACCGCGGGCAATCTCGTCACGGACAAACTCTGGTGTGATGATTTTCGGCACGCTGGCGCCGAAGCTGTGTCCGGCGTGTTGCTGGTCCAGCAGGCCGGCGGCGCGGGCCACTTCCAGCTTCATGTTTTCGCGGATGGCGACGTATTCCATCTCGGCGGTGATGATGCCTTTGCGCGCGTAATGCATCTGGCTGACGTTGGCGCCCGGCTTGGCGCGACGCGGGTTGTTGACGTGGGCGAAGCGCAGCTTGGTCAGTTCCGGATCGGCAAGGCGCTCCTGGCCGAAATTGGAACTCAGGCCACTCAGGCGCTCGGTGTCACCGCGGGATTCGATCCATGGCGAGCGCACATCGGCCAAGCCTTTGCGCACATCGATGATGACATTGGGATCGGTGTAAGGGCCCGAGGTGTCGTACACCACCACCGGCGCGTTGACCTCGCCTCCGAAGTCGGTCGGCGTCACGTCCAGGCTGATTTCGCGCATCGGCACGAGGATGTCCGGGCGAGTACCCTGGACATAGATTTTTTGCGAACGGGTAAACGGCTGAACCGATTGTTGATCGACCTTGGCCGAGTCACTCAGGTTGGTGGCGATTTTTGCTTTTGTAGTCATCACGGGCTCTCCAGACAGCATCCAGGCAGTGGAATTTTGTCGGAGCGAACCTGTAAACGAATGGACGCACGTGCGCTGGGAAAACCAGCTGTGCTGTGCTCAGTGCTCGAGGGGTGTTCGATTGTCGAACAACATCCCGGACGAAGCACAAGAGGACTCGCCGGGTGACGAGAAATCTTGTTCCCTACGCAGGCGCTAACCTGATCAGGTTCAACGGGATCCGAAATTATTCGATCTCAGCCTCATAGCAAGGCACCCCGACAAGAACCCGGCCAGTCTAGACATAACTGCCCAAGAACGCCAACACCGCTGCAAACACCGTGATGAATGGCGCAATTACAGGATTGTTGCGGGACGAGCGCGCAACTACACTCGCTACGGCCACGCTGCGCATTGACGCTGCAGGTGCCGCGCCGTAGCCTTGGCGCTCAAATTATCAGCATAATCTTTTAGGGATCGCCTCATGCTGCGCAAACTCTCACTGGCCCTTGCCGTGTCTTGTGCGTCCAATGGAATGGCCTGGGCAGCAGAAGCGCCCTTATCGACCAAGACCGATCTGGTCAGCGTCTATCAGGAAGCGGTCAACAACAACGCCGACCTCGCCGCCGCCATCGCCCAATATGGCGCCCAGAAGGAAGTCGTGCCCCAGGCCCGCGCAGGCTTGCTGCCCAACCTGTCGGGCGGCGCCAATGTCTCCAACGTACGCACGGCCATCGACCAGCCTTCGGCCACGACCAACCGCAATGCGCATTCGTACCAGGCAACCCTGGCGCAACCGCTTTTCCGCGCCGATCGCTGGTTCCAGTTCCAGGCCGCCAAGGACGTCAATGAACAGGCTGCGCTGCAACTCTCCGCGACCCAGCAGAACCTGATCCTGCAGACCGCCGACAGTTACTTCAACGTGTTGCGCAGCCAGGACAACCTTGCCTCGACCAAGGCCGAGGAAGCCGCGTTCAAGCGTCAACTCGATCAGTCCAACGAACGCTTCGATGTCGGGCTCTCGGACAAGACCGATGTGCTCAACTCACAAGCCAGCTACGACACCGCACGCGCCAATCGCATCGTTGCCCAGCGCCAGGTGGATGATGCCTTTGAAGCCCTGGTGACACTGACCAACCGCCAGTACAACTCGATCCAGGGCATCAGCCACAACTTGCCGATCCTCCCGCCAGCACCGAACGACGCCAAAGCCTGGGTCGAAACGGCGGCCAAGCAAAACCTCAACCTACTGGCCAGCAACTACGCCGTCAGCGCTGCCGAGCAAACACTCAAACAGCGCAAGGCTGGACATGCGCCGACCCTCGACGCCGTGGCGCAGTACGAAAAAGGCGACAACGATGCGTTGGGTTTCAGCAACCCGAACGGCTTTCCCCAGGCCTATGGCGGTAACGTCGAGCAAACCACCGTGGGCCTGCAATTGAACATCCCGATCTACAGCGGCGGCCTGATCAACTCCCAGGTGCGCCAGTCCTATGCGCAACTGGACCAGACCGAACAGCAACGCGAATCCCTGCGCCGGCAAATCGTCGAAAACACCCGCGACCTTCACCGTGCGGTGAATACTGACGTCGAGCAGGTGCAGGCGCGCAAGCAGTCGATCATCTCCAACCAGAGTGCTGTGGAAGCGACGGAAATCGGCTATCAGGTAGGTACGCGCAACATCGTCGACGTGCTGGATGCGCAGCGTTCGCTCTACACCTCGGTACGCGACTACAACAACACCCGCTACGACTACATCCTCGACAACCTGCGCTTGAAGCAGCAGGCCGGTACATTGAACCCGGGGGATCTGCAGGATCTGGCACGTTGGCTCAATCCCAACTACAACCCGGACAAGGACTTCCTGCCGCCGGACCTGGCGAAGGCTGCGGCGGAACAACTCAAGGCCCGCCCCTGAGAAACTGTAGGAGCAGGCTTGCTGGCGAGGGCGATTTCAAGAACGCCATCGCCAGCAAGCCGGCTCCTACAGGTTAGCGGTCAATTAAACGGCCTAATCCATCCAGCAACCGCTGCAACGCCCCCTGATTGGTGCGCATCACCTTCAACCCCGCCTCGGCCATCCGCTGCGCATCCCGCGGAAATTCGAACAGCCGCTGCACCGCCACCGCCAGCCCTTGTGCATCCTCAACCTCCTGCAATGCGCCGGCACTGCGTAACTGCGCGGCAATTTCAAGGAAGTTGAACAGGTGCGGGCCACTGAGCACCGGTTTGGCCAAAGCCGCCGGCTCAAGCAGGTTATGCCCTCCATTAGGCACCAGGCTGCCGCCAACGAATGCGCTGTCGGCCAGGGCGTAGAGAAACAACAGTTCGCCCATGGTGTCACCCAATAGCACCGATGTGGCGGCGGTGACCGCTTCTGCGCTGGAACGCCGCACCGTGGCAAAACCCTGCTGGCGGCACAGTTCGAATACCGCATTGAAACGCTCGGGATGGCGCGGCACCAGAATCAGCAAGGCGTCGGGATGGCTCGCCAGCAACTGGCGATGGGCCGCCAGTACCACCTCGTCTTCGCCATCATGGGTACTGGCGGCGATCCACACCGGGCGTTCCAAGGCCTGCCATTGCCCGCGCAACTCGGCTGCACGTTGCAACAGTTGCGGATCGATGGTCAGGTCGAACTTGATCGAGCCGGTGACCTCAACGGTTTCCGCCCGCGCACCCAACTCACGAAAACGCTGGGCCTCGGCCTCGGTCTGCACCGCGAACAGGCTCATCTCACCCAACATCGGCCCGGTCAGCTTACCGAAGCGGCCATAGCCCCTGGCCGAACGTTCAGACAGTCGAGCATTGGCCAGGGCCACGGGAATCCCCCGCCTGGCGCATTGATGGATATGGTTGGGCCAGAGCTCGGTTTCCATGATCACTGCCAGCTTCGGCCGGACCCGATCAAGAAAACGCTTGGCGGCGCACGGCAAGTCGTACGGCAAATAGCAGTGCTGGATGCGCGGTTCGTTGGCGAACAACGCCTGGATGCGCTCCGAGCCGGTCGGCGTCATGCAGGTCACGGTGATCGGCAGTTGTGGGTAACGCTGCAGCAAGGCCCGAATCATCGGCGCGGCGGCAATGCTTTCGCCCACAGACACCGCATGTACCCAGATCCCACCGGGCTTCATCGTCGGCATCCCGTAGGAGAAACGCTCGCCGATGCGCTTGGCATAGGCTGGTGCCTTGCGCGAGCGCAGCCACAGACGAATCGCCACCAATGGCAGCCCCAGGTAAAACAGCGCGGTGTAGAGAGTTCTATTCATGGCGGCGGAGTTTATCGGTTTTTTCACCGATAGCCTGCAAATGCACGGCAAAACGCTCCGCCAACCATCGAGCGGCCGGCCCGAGTGGCTCATCGCGGCGCCACACCAACTCAACCACCAAGGCCGGCGGGGTCCATTCGCTGGCCAATTCGACGATCAAGCCCTGGTATGCCGAGTACTGCACCACGTGCCGCGGCAGCCAGGCCCAGCCGAGGCCGCGTACCAGCCATTCGGCCATCACGTAAAAACTGTCGGCCCGCCAGACCTGCGGGCTGGCCGGTTCGCTGCCGGGGTAAATGCTGGACTGCGTGGACATCAGCAGCTGGCGATGCTGCGCCAGTTCCTGGCAATTCACTTCGGCCTTCGCCGCCAACGGATGCCCGACGCCACACACCGTGACCATCTCAACGCTGCCCAGCACCCGCCGTTCCAGGGCTTCAGGAATTTGATCGTGATAAAACAACAACCCCAGGTCGGCCCGCCGCTCCACCAGTTTGCGCGCCACATCGCCTTGGGCGGCGCTGGTCAGTTGCACTTCAAGGCTGGGAAATTTTTCCGCCAGGGCTTCAAAGCTTTCGATAACCGGCTGGTACGGCATGGCCTCGTCCTGTGCCAGGCGCAAGCGAGCTTCCTGGCCGCGCATCATCGCCAGCGCCCGGCCATTGAGGCGCTCGCATTGGCGCAGCACTTCACGCGCTTCTTCCAGCAAAGCGTTGCCGGCCTCGGTGAGTTTCGGCTGGCGACCGCTGCTGCGATCGAACAGGTTCACGCCCAGGTCTTCCTCCAGCAGTGCAATCGCGCTGCTAACCGCCGACTGGGCTTTGCGCTGGTCCCGTGCCACGGCAGAAAACGAACGCTGCTCCGCCACACCGACGAAAAGCCGCAGTTGTTCAAGATTCCATTGCATAGGGCAAACCCATCTTCTGAACAGATAGGTAATGACTTTACCGCATCTGGAGAATCTCTAGAATGCCGAACTCAGCAAGCAACACTTCATACGAGGATTGAACCATGACCGCTTACTACTACCTGGCCATTGCCATCTGCGCCGAAGTGATTGCCACTGTTTCGATGAAAGCGGTCAAGGGCTTCAGTACGCCGTTGCCGCTGCTGCTGGTCATCGTCGGCTACGGTATCGCCTTCTGGATGCTGACCCTGGTGGTGCGCAGCGTGCCGGTGGGCGTCGCTTACGCGGTATGGGCCGGCATGGGCATCGTGATGGTCAGCGTCGCGGCGTTGTTCATCTACGGGCAGAAGCTGGATGTGCCGGCAATGCTGGGGATGGCGATGATTGTGCTGGGGGTTGTGGTGATTCAACTGTTCTCCAAGACTGCAGGGCATTAACACCTTGTAGGAGCCGGCTTGCTGCGGGCGGCGTTCCGACGATAGCGGTGAATCAGGACACCGTGTTGCAAGGATCGCCAGCAAGCCGGCTCCTACAGGGTCTGCTGTATCCCGTATACTGCGCCCTCGTCTTGAACACTGAGGTCGCTGCATGCCATCCGTTATTTCCACCGACGTTCTCATTGTCGGCGCTGGTGTTGCCGGCCTCTGGCTGAATGCGCGCCTGCGTCGCCAGGGCTTCTCGACCGTACTGGTGGAAAGCGCCAGCCTCGGCGGCGGGCAAAGTGTGAAGTCCCAGGGCATCATCCATGGTGGCGCCAAGTACGCTCTGCATGGCGCCCTGACCGGTGCCTCGGAAGCCATCGCCGACATGCCGCGTCGCTGGCGTGAAGCCCTGGCCGGGAATGGCGAACTGGATCTTTCGGGTGTGCGCCTGCTGTCCGAGGCGCACTACCTCTGGTCCCCGGGTACGATCGCCGGCAACCTCACCAGCTTCTTCGCCAGCAAAGCCGTGCGCGGTCGCGTCGATCAGGTCAAGGGCGATCAACTGCCGCCGGCCCTCCAGGACAAACGCTTCAAGGGCAAGGTCTATCGCCTGGCGGAACTGGTGATCGACGTACCAAGCCTGATCCAGCGCCTGGCCGACCTCGCGGGCGATGGCCTGCTCGCCGGCCAGAAGATCGAGCCGCTGCTGGAGGGTGGCGTGCTGGTTGGCCTGAAGGTGGACGAGCGCGAAATCCGCGCCCAACGCATCGTCTTGAGCGCCGGAGGCGGAACGGCGGCGTTGCTCGAAGCGTTGGGGCTGACCCAGCCCGCCATGCAACGTCGCCCGCTGCACATGATCATCGCCAAAGGCCCAAGCCTCAAACCGCTTTACGCCCATTGCCTGGGCGGTGGAACCAAACCACGCATTACCGTGACCACGCACCCGGCGGCCGATGGCCAGTGGGTCTGGTACCTGGGCGGCGATATCGCCGAAACCGAAGGCGTGAATCGTGAGCCGGTCGAACAAATCGCCACCGCGCAGAAAGAACTTGGCCAGTTATTGCCATGGATCGACCTCAGCACGGCGCGATGGGCAACGTTGCGTGTAGACCGTGCGGAACCACTGCAATCGGGGCTGACACGTCCCGACAACGCCTTCGTGGCCGAGGAAGGTCGCCTTCTGGTGGGCTGGCCAACCAAGCTGGCCCTGGCGCCGGACTTCGCCGACCGCGTCATCGCCAGCCTTGACCGCGATGGCATTCAACCGGGTCCGGTCACCGCTTTGCCGCCACTGCCAAGACCGCCGCTGGCCATCCCGGCCTGGGAGCAATTGCTGCCATGAGCCAACCGACTCTGCACGACTTGCATCGTCCCCTGGGCAGCACCGGCCTGCTGGTATCGCCCCTGGGCCTGGGCACGGTAAAACTCGGCCGCGACCAAGGCGTGAAGTACCCCAATGGCTTCCAGATCCCCGACGACAATGAAGCGCGGATGTTGCTCAAGCTCACGCGCGACCTGGGAATCAACCTGATCGACACCGCGCCGGCCTATGGCCGCAGCGAAGAGCGCCTTGGCCCGTTGTTGCGTGGTCAGCGTCAGGATTGGGTGATCGTCAGCAAGGTCGGCGAAGAGTTTACCGACGGCCTGTCCCGTCACGACTTCAGCGCCGCGCACACCCGTTTTTCTGTCGAACGCAGCCTGCAACGCCTTGAGACTGACTTCATCGACCTGGTGCTGGTGCACTCCGACGGCAACGACCTGGCGATCCTCGCTGAAAGCGAAGTTTATGCCACGCTCGCCGCGCTCAAGGCCGAAGGCAAGATCCGTGGCTTTGGCTTTTCCGGCAAGACAGTCGAAGGCGGCTTGAAGGCGCTGGAGCAAGGTGATTGCGCAATGGTCACCTACAATCTGAACGAGCAAAGCGAAAAAGCGGTCATTGACTATGCTGCTGCTCATGGCAAAGCCATTCTGGTCAAAAAAGCCCTCGCCAGCGGTCATGTGTGCCTGAGTCCAGGGGTGGACCCGGTGCGCGCCAGTTTCCAATTGTTGTTCGAACATCCCGGTGTGGCCAGCGCTATCGTTGGAACGATCAATCCGCTGCACCTCGCCCATAACGTGGCGACCGTTGCCCAGGTCCTACGTAGCAACTGATGCCGCCTCTCGCGGCCTAAAGCAGGAGCCGACATGCCGCGTACGCTCATTAGAAAGAACCCGAGCAACTTCAAGACCCTGCCGTTATTCGTCGAAGCGACTCCCGAAGGCCTGAGTTATCAGAGCGTCGGGAGACCGTTGAATTTCGCCCAGATCCTGCAGCGTCGACGCCCGGTGAGCGTCGCCGATAAGGAACGGTTTTCCCTTGAATTGGCCAACCTTGGGGTCTCTGTACGCCTGACACTGCATTGGCAGAATCGCGATTACTGGGTGCTGGTGCGTCAACGGCGGCAGGATCGCGGCGACGTGGTGCTCAAGCTGATTTCCGGCTACGTGCCCGCCCATGAGCTGAATTTGCCGCTGCACACCGCCATTCAGGAAATCGCCGAAGAGTGCCTGCTGGAAACCCCGGAAGGCTGGCTCGGTGGGCGCTTCAACGACACTTGGTTACCCGCCCCCTATTCGAGCGCACTGCACTACCGCGAAGCCCTGCCGTTTCGCCTGTCGCCGCTGTCCGGCTCGGCGCGTCCGGTGCGCTGCGCCAACCTGCCACTGATCGAACGGCCTCGGGCCTATGTGCACTTGCCGACCGCATCGCTGCAATTGATTTACGATTTACGCCTGGAGGTCCCCAAGGAAGCCAAATCCCTGAGCCTGTTTCACGTCGACGAACGACTGGAAGGCGATCAACTGGTGGCCCGCCTGGATCGCAAGCGCCCGGATCTGTACCTGATGCCGTTGAAGGATGGCCATCCCTTGGCCGAGCTCTACACCTTGAAAAAGGATCAACTGCACCCAGCAAGCACCCGTGGACTGTACCTGGCCGAAAGCTTTGCCAGGCAGGAAGGTTGGCTGGTGAAAGATGAGCGGATTCGCTGGAAAGACTGGGTACGGCAGCAGGGCTTGACGCCGCCAACGAAGGATTCGGGATTGGCGCGGTTGCGTGGCAAGGCCAAGCAACTGCTGAAGAAGATAGTACCGCGCAAGGCTGCGCGCCCCTGATCGTTCCCACGTGCAAGCCCGGGATGCAGAGCGCCCCAACAGCCGACGCAGAGCGTCCATAGTGGCATTCCCACGCAGAGCGTGGGAATGATCAGGAGAAGGGCTGTGTCATTCGGACTTGCGGATCTTCTCGACAATGGCAGTCGTGGAACTGTTTTCCACCAACCCCAGCACTTTCACCGTCCCGCCGTAAGCGGTCACGATGTCCGCACCGACCACCTGGTCAATCCCGTAGTCCCCACCCTTGACCAGCACATCCGGCTTCACCTCGCGCAGCAAGTTCTCCGGCGTGCCCTCAGCGAAGCTGATCACCCAATCGACGGCACCCAGGCCTGCCAGCACCGCCATGCGTCGGTCGACACTGTTGATCGGACGGCCAGGCCCTTTCAGGCGGCTGACCGACGCATCGTCGTTGACCGCAACGATCAGGCGATCGCCCTGCGCCCGTGCTTGCTCCAGGTACGTCACGTGCCCGGCATGCAGGATGTCGAAGCAACCGTTGGTGAAAACGATCTTCTCGTTATGCGCACGCGCATCATCGACTGCCAGCAATAGCTGCTCCAGGCCCAGCACACCGCGCTCGGAACCCTGATCGCGCTGGATGGCACGCCGCAATTCCGGCGCGCTGATGGCCGCCGTACCGAGCTTGCCGACCACGATGCCTGCCGCCAAGTTGGCCAGGCCCACTGCGTGTGGCAGTTCCTCGCCAGCAGCAATCGCCGCTGCCAAAGTGGAAATTACCGTATCGCCAGCACCGGTCACGTCGAACACTTCACGGGCACGTGCCGGCAGGTGCAATGCTGGATGATCCGGGCGCAGCAAGGTCATGCCGTGTTCGCCACGGGTCACCAGCAAGGCGCCCAGGTCCAGGTCGTGCATCAGCTTCGCGCCTTTGTTCACCAAATCATGCTCATCGACGCAACCTCCGACGATGGTTTCGAACTCGCTGAGGTTCGGCGTGATCAGGCTCGCACCGCGATAAATGGAAAAGTCCTTGCCCTTGGGATCCGCCAGCACCGGAATGCCTCGGGCACGGGCGGCCTGGATCAACGCCTGATGGTTTTTCAGCGCGCCCTTGCCGTAGTCGGACAGTACCAGCACCTTGATGCCTTCGAGCAGTTCATCGACCTGCACGGACAACGCCAAAGCGTCGGTGGCGAAGGGTTCTTCGAAGTCGATGCGCAGCAGTTGCTGGTGACGACTCATGACCCGCAGCTTGACGATGGTCGGCTGGTGGGCAATGCGCTGGAACAACGCGCGCACACCGGCACCCTTGAGACTATTGACCAGGCTGTCGGCGGCTTCATCGTCGCCGGTCACTCCGACCAGCGAAGCCGGCGCGCCGAGGGCGGCAATGTTCAACGCAACGTTGGCGGCACCGCCCGGGCGGTCCTCGATGTGATCGACCTTGACCACCGGTACTGGCGCCTCAGGGGAAATCCGTGAGGTACCACCATGCCAGTAACGGTCGAGCATGACATCGCCGACCACCAAGACAGGGGCTTGATCGAATCGCGGCATGGACAACTTCATGGAGCAACCCACATACAAAATGAACAGGGGCGCGATATTAACACAGGGTGAGTCAGGCTCACCCTGATGTCGGTATCAGGCGATGTCTTCGGCCGGCGTATCGAGCCCCATCGCATGCAGCCGCGAATAGTAGCCATTTTGCGCCAGCAATTGAGAGTGGGTCCCACGCTCGACGATTTCGCCGTGGTCCATCACCAGGATCAGGTCGGCCTTTTCGATAGTCGACAACCGGTGAGCGATGACCAGCGTGGTACGACCCTTCATGACTTGATCCAGCGCTGCCTGAATGTGGCGCTCGGACTCGGTATCAAGTGCCGAGGTTGCTTCATCGAGAATCAGCAACGGAGCATTTTTCAACAAGGCCCGGGCAATCGCCAGGCGCTGGCGCTGACCGCCGGACAGCAGTACGCCGTTTTCCCCGACCTGGGTATCCAGGCCTTTCGGCATCTGCGCGATGAAGTCCATTGCATAGGCGTCCGCGGCAGCCTTTTCAATGTCTTCGCGAGGTGCGCCAGCCAAATCGCCGTAGGCGATATTGTTAGCGATGGTGTCATTGAACAGGGTCACATGCTGTGTGACCTGCGCTACGTGCCGACGCAGATTGCGCAGGCGATAGTCTTCGATTTCGACATCGTCGAGCAGGATCTCACCGACTTCATGATGGTAGAAGCGCGGTATCAGGCTGGCGAGAGTCGATTTGCCGCTGCCAGAGCGACCCACAAGGGCGATCATCTGTCCCGGCGCGGCGGTAAAGCTGATGTTCTTCAGCACCTCACGCTCTGTGCCTGGATAGGTGAAGCTCAGGTTGCGTACTTCCAGATAGCCGTTGACGCGATCACGCTCAACGGTTCCGTTGTCGACTTCCGGCTCAACGTCCAGTTGCTCGAAAATGCTTTCGGCGCCAGCGACACCTTTCTGAATGGTCGAACTGACTTCCGACAGCTGCCGGATCGGCTTGGGCAGCAGACCCGCCGCAGTGATGTAGGCCACCAGGTCACCGGCGGTTGCATCACCACGCAGGAGCAGCACCAGGAACATCAGAGCGGCCATGGCGGTGTAGATCACCAGCTGCAACATCGGCGTATAGACCGCACCGGTCTTGGTCATACGTAGTTGCTTGTCGGTGTTGCCCTGGCTGGCTTCGGCAAAACGCCGCTCTTCGTAGCTCTCGCCACCGAAACTGCGCACTACGCGATAACCCTGGATGGTCTCGGAAGCCACATGGGTCACGTCGCCCATCGCCACCTGGATCTTCTTGCTCTGCTTGCGGAATTTCTTGCTGGTATTACCCACCATGAATGCAATCAGCGGCAGGATCGCCAGCATCACGAGGGTCAGTTTCCAGTTCATCCACAGCAGGTAGGCAAACAGGAAGACCACGGTAAGGCCTTCGCGGATAACTACCTTGATAGCGTCGGTGGCGGCCCCGGTCACCATGGTCACGTTGAACGTAATTCGCGAGATCAGATGCCCGGAGTTGTGGGTATCGAAATAGCGATTCGGCAGGACCAGCAATTTATTGAACAACTCGACGCGCAGGTCATGCACCAGCCCCAATGACACCTTCGCCAGGTAATAGTTACCGAGGAAGGAGCCCAGGCCTTGCCACGCCGCGATCAGGATGATCAGCAGTGGCACGGCCATCAGCAGCTGCAAGTCCTTCAGGTAGGGGACGTCGGGAAAGAGCACCGCTTCAGGATTGCTCAGGCCATCGACGAAATACTTGAGAATCCCCGCCAGCATCGGCTGTGTGGAGGCAAAGATCACGAAGCCCACGATACTCAGCAAGAAAAGACCGAGATAAGGTTTTACATAACCCAACAGCCGAAAATAGATTTTCAGGCTGGAGTCCTGTCCCGCTTTGGGCGGTGCGTCACTCATCGTAGAGCTCACTGGTTAGGAAGAACGCGAAATTTTATCACAAGCGTCAGGATTGACCCGCGCCCATACCAAAACACTGGCCAGGCCAATGGGCAACCAGCTGATAAACCATTCAGCCCTTGGCGTACCATTCAGGCTGGCGGCGTCAAACTGCATCGCCAGGGTAGAGAACAGCCATATGCCGATGATTCCCTTGGCATAGAGTGTTTCCCGAACCTTCCACGCTTCGCGCAGTACAGCGATCCAGGTCGCAGCCCACAACAATAATCCCGGCAGGCCCAATTCGATGGCCACATGGGTGAACAGGTTGTGCGCGTGGTCAAAATACTGCCCATCGGCAAACACCGTGTAGTGACTGCCAAGGCCCAGGCCCCGCCATGGGTGCTCGGCGATCATTTGCAGACTGGCCAACAGGATCTGCGGGCGATAGGAAGCGCCGCGCGCCAGTACCAGGGATTCGAAAAGCCAGAACGCAAGCATGGCGACGATCAGTGCGACCGCCGCAATGATGCGACTGCGCCGGTCACCGCACCAGATCGGCATGGCAAGTATCGTGAGAAACATTGCCAAGGCAGCACCGCGGCTCTGGCTGAGCAGAACGAATAACCCCAGGAAACCCAACGCAACGGCACAAACCACCTGCATCGTGCCAGTACGTGGCGCCCAGAGCACCAGCCACACCGCAGCCAACCCGATGACGTAGCCGCCCAGAATCGGATGGGCCAATTCGCCCAACCCTTCCACACGTGAACTCCAGGCGTTGCCTTGCATCCCATAAAATTTGACGATCGCCACCAATGCAGTGACAGCCAATCCTATGCCTCCCCACTGCATGATGCGGATCACGCGCTCGGGGCGGGCACTGGCGAATACCGGGAAAAACAACAGGAATACCACGACGTACAGCACACGTTTGGCTGCGCGTTCCAGGTCAGGGGTATTCGACCAGGAAAGGCTGAGCAGTGACCAGATCACCAGCCCGAGCAATGGCAGGTAGATCCAGCGCTGCTCATGGAATAATTCCCGAAGCCGGGCCCGCGCAGGCCAGCAGAAGATGATTGCAGGCAACCAGAGAAACGCCACCAAGCCTTGTTGATAGAGCTTGTTGGTAGGCGCAATGGCGATGGCCAACAAAAACCACAAAAGACCTACTGCCATCCATGCTTGCGCCCAACGAGTTTCTTGCATCAAATTGCTCCTGTAAGCGTTCGCCTACCCAACCCGACATGGTTAAAGCTGAATTTTTTCGGCATCATTGCCCGCCACTGTGCCCCGTTCTTCCAACAAGGCTTTCTACGATGCAATGTTCCCGGCTCCCTCAAGCAGCCATAGATCAATTGATTGACGGTGCCAAAGTACTCGAGGCCGACAGTTACGGGCCAAAAGTCTACCTGTTGCAAGATGGGAATATCCTCAAACTGTTTCGCCGCAAGCGTATTTTTTCATCTGCCTTGTTTCGTCCATACTCGAAACGCTTTATCGACAACGCGCTCGAACTGCAAAAGCTCGGTGTGCCGACCTTGCAGGTCCTGCAGCATTACCGACTGCAGGCACCGGGCATGACAGCCGTGCTGTACCAGCCATTGCCAGGCCAGACCCTGCGCCAGGTCGCCAGCAAGGACGGATTCAACTGGCCGCAAGCCTTGCCAGAATTGGCCGCACTGATACGCAGCCTCCATCAATCGGGGATTTACTTCCGCTCACTGCATCTGGGCAACATCGTGATCACGCCCGACAATCGTATGGGGCTGATTGACGTGGCTGACATGCGGTTCCTGCGAGCCCCATTGCCTCGCCACTTGATCAAGCGCAACCTGCAGCATTTCGCACGCTATATTGCGCGCGAGAACCTGAACGACACCTTTCCGATGCAGGCATTGGAGCAGGCAGTGTTGCCATCATGAGAGTAGCGCACGGGCGGTCTGGCTGAAGCTCAGCCAGGCTTGATCCGGCGCTAACGCTTGGAATTGTTCAGCAGCGACCGCTTCGGCAGAGACACTGAACGCTCGCAAGATCGCTTCGCGCCACGCACTCACGTCATCAACCGGGGCATACCAGCCGCTATCGGCCAACTGTTCGCGAAACACCGGTAACTCACTGCACAGTACCGGAACGCCCGCCATGACCGCCTCCTGCATGATCAACCCCAGGCCTTCTTCCCGCGAAGGGATCGCCACCCAGTCAAAGGCACGATAAAGACGCGCCGCGTCATCGAGATGGCCCGGCAGCAAGACTTGCTCACGCAGTCCCAGCTCATCGATTCGCGCTTGCAGCGAGGCCCGGGCGCTGCCCTCCCCGACAATGACCAATCTCAGGTCGGCGCGCTTGTGCAATGCCCCTGCAAAGGCATCGAGCAGGCAAATGAAGCCCTTCTCCGAAACCAGGCGCCCCACCGCTCCCAATATTGGTCCTCCGCTCGCAGACAGTCCCAAGCGGCTCAACGCCTCTTCCCGAGGAAGTAAAGCGCTATGGAAAGCGGCAGGCTCAAAGGCACTGCGCAATGTCACGACCGGTACCTGCAAGTCACGATTCAGGGAAGTTGCGAGGGTGTTCGACACGGCAGCCAATGCCAGCTGGGAGGATGGGAGCTGTTGGAAGAGCGCTCGATCACCTGCATGCAGCCGCGTCGCCCCATGAAAAATGACCACTACACGGATATGCGGCAACCCCTTGAGTATCGGCAACAGCGTGCGCGCCACTCCCAACCCGTCAAGCAATAGCAAACGCGCGTCGCTGTCCTTGAGGGCGCGGTGAAACCGGGCGCGCATCCAGGGTTTGGTCAATCGCCAGAAATGCCGCCCTTTCAATTGGGCAGAAGTCAGCCCCCATTCCCGAATCTCACCAACGTTCACTCCACATTCGCGCGCACCTCCCTGAAGCAACCAGGTTTTCACCGGGGCCGAGGGCAAGGCATGAGACAGTATCTGCTGATGCACCTTGTGGATCGAGGCAAATGGAGCACCACCGGCCCACATCACATTGAGAATACTCATAGGGCAAGCAGCCAATACAAAAGGTAATGGGGATAAGCTGCGGTGTCGCTACTTGATGGTCCAGCCAATGCAGACTCCCAACAACAAAAACAAAACGAATTTGACCTGTTCGCGCCGACTACGACGCGCCTTGCGCTGTCGCTCGATAGGCGTTTGCACGTGCAGGCCAAACCCGGTGTGCATGACTGCGTCCGCTTCAAGCGTCAGGGCAGTCAGATTCAGCTGTGCGTATCGTTGTGACAGCGCTTTCTCTCCACCGTGCCCGGAGAATGGCGCGCACAATCGATATTCCTTTACCCTCCGCAGGCCCGGGTTCAGCGAGAACCCCTGCCACTGCGGCTTGTCGGAAATCAATGGATGGCAAGCCACTCCACCTACGACCTCACGCGGCCCCAGATGAATGTAGGGACTGTGAACCCGCAGATCATGAGTATAGCTACGCAGCCACACTTGCAGGATTTCCGGGCGCAATTGGAGAATGGTCATGGAGTCTTCCACAAACCCTGGGCGATAGAATTCCCAGTCATCCTCGCAATGGAAGATGTAGTTCGTGCTGACGTGTTCGTACGCCAGGTCGATTGACGCCAGTTGACCCAGCTTGGGTCGATTGACGAACACCGTGCAGTGTTCCTTCCAGTTAGCTGGAATGACCGCGTGAACGCCTTCGTCACCCGCATCCTCAGTGATGAACACTTCACGGATAGGGGCCGTATTGAATCGATCGAAGCTCTCGAGTGTAGTCTTCAGCAGATCCAGGCGACCACAGCTTGTGACCACTAGCGTGATGTCACTCTCGTGGGAAAAATGCACGGTTTTCTCAATAGGATAAAAGTGGTCAGCAATATCAATGGCCGGCCTACACTTGTCAAACACCCAAATTGAGTCGAATTCTTTCCAACAGACTCAGCGGCGCACGGGCACGCAGTGCAGGCTCAAGCTCCTCAACGATACGCTGGCCGATGCGTGCAAAGCTGAACTGACTGACCGCCAGCTCCTGACCGTTGCGCGCGATACGCTGCGCCAGTTGCGGGTCGCTGCGCAGAATGGCCAGCTTTTCCTGAAGCTGTGCAATGTCCCGATACAACACCACGTTGTGCATATCCTGCAAGCCCAGCGCTTGGCATTCCGCGGCACCCTGATCATAGGCTAGCAAGACACAGCCACAGGCCATGGCTTCGAAGTTCTTGATCATGAATTCGCCCATGCCGACGTCCGCACTGACGAAAAATCGAATGCGGTTAAGCGTATCGCGGTACTCCTCGCCGGACTTGGTACGAGTGACAACCAGGGGTTCGACACTCGCCAGCTCATCGAGCAGCGCCTTGCGGCCGCTATAGGCAACGCTGTTGGTACTGCCAACGAACGCCAGCTCGATATCCCGCTCACGCCCTTGATCTTCAAGTTGCGTCTGGTCGTAGCCCTTGGGAACGAACACTGCATCGAAGCCCTCCGAACGCAGGCGCTCGGTGACAACGAAACCGGAACTGATGACTCGCGCCCACGGCAATCGACGGTAGTGCGCACTGAACTTACCGGTGTACTTGCAAGGAATGTAGTTCTGGTAGGCATCGTGCTCGAGGATGACCAGGTTGGGAATCGTGCGGATAAATCCGACCTGGCGGATCTCCTGCTTGAACCGCAGGAAAAACACGATCCGGTCGTACCGGGACACGTCGACTTCACGCCGGAAATAACTGCGCAGGTTGCGCTGTTCCTTGCTGCTCAACCACCGCAAGTCGCACTCGCAATGAGCCGCCACCCCGTCGTACAGACGGTCCAGGATGGCCCGCTGATCTTTCTGCACCAGAAATAGAACTTTCATCGTCTTCCTTGCCACAACAGGCAAATGGAGCAACACCTGAAACCGGACCTGCCCTCAGACGGCCGACCTTCAGGCCCATGACACCTTATAAACGCCAAAACAGTTCCTGGCGTCGCACAGCCTTGCGAAAAAATTCATTTTCGCCGTAACGCGAACCGGCCCGGCCCGCCAGCAACCGCTGCAACCCACGCCGCAAGCGACGCTTGAATGGCGGTGGCGGTTGCAGGTCGTGCATCATCGCCAATGCCATTGCCTTGTCACGCTGCTGAGCCAGGGAAAGCTGCAGGCAGTAGGGATGCATCTGCTGACCAAGATCGAACACGGGAGGAAGGGCAATAGCGGTACCGGTGTCACCCATCGGCCAGCGATCGTTGTCATGAAGGTGATTGGCATAGCCCAACAGCGTCGGTTGCCAATCAAGCCCCTTTAGCGCTTCGAGCACTGCTGCCTGCGCACAAAAATGATCGGGATGGGGATCAAGGGTCGGGTGCGGCAATACGATTACCTCAGGCCGGGCACGCAGCAGCAGGGCTTGCAGATCTGCCAGCAGGTTGTTCCAGGTTGGCGCGCCATCGACATCGCCCGGCAGGCCAAACGGGTTCAATTGGCGAAATACCCGGGTGTCGTGCAAATCCGCTTCCCGCGAGCCTATCGGCTTGGCGGGCGATGCCTGCATGGCTTCCAGTTGCAAGCAGAAATAGCCCAACTGCACGCAATGGTCTGACGGCACTCCCGCCCAGCGCGGCACGGCAATACTGTCCCAGGCACGCAAACGGCCTTTCAGGCGCGCCGCCTCGACCTTGTTCATGCCCATGCGTTGATAATGTTCGGCTTCGATTTCACCGGCGGTGAGCGTCACGATCCAGGCTTCATCTGCCTGACTGTACAAACCGTAAGCCGCGAGCTCGGCATCATCGGCATGCGGGGCGATGACCATCACCCGTTGACGGCGAAAGTCCGGATGTTCAAAAGCCCACAACACAGGCTCACCCTGTAGCCGGCAGAATCTCCCACGCAGGCGCAACTCACCGCGCGACAGCACCTGGGCCTGGCCGCTGAGGTTGAGGTAACGCAGGCCGTCCACTCCCCGTTCGAAGGTCTGCCGGTCAGGGCTGTCGCCCCCCGTCAACTCGACCACTGGATCGAAGAAACGTCCCAGCCACGTGCTTTTTACCTTGAGGGCCAGCACCAGCGTAGCGTCGTCGACCAGCATGACGCCCTCATCCAGGCGCAGGTGCTCCCCGTTCAGGTGAACCTTGGGCTGCGGGGTGTAGGGCGTAAAGGTGTACTGATAGTCGTCTTTGGCGCTATAGAACAGGTGATCGGCAAACCAGGCTTCGTGGGCCACCCAGCCCACCAGCGCAAGCACCAGTGGCAACCACCACACCACCAGGATGCCGGACAGGATCAACAGCACCAGCGCCACCAGCAGACCGATGCGTTTATTGCGCCGATGGCGCTTGAGCAATTGCTGTTTGCGGGTCATGGCTTGACTCATACGGTGTAGACCGGCACAGGGTTGCACCAGCGATCCTTGTATTCCCGGTCGGCACGGCCAAAGGAAAAGCGCAGGGGCTTGTCCAGTGCCCTGGCGTGCTCCCAGGCGCTTTGGGTGTTGAGAAAACTCAGTACGCTACCGGGGCTGAACTCGCGGGTTTCGGGATCGACACCGCCATTGATGTATTCAACGCTGATCCATTGCGGCGTCTCAACGCGATAAACCAGTTGAATGGCGATGGCGGCATCATTGAGGAAGATCACCGAACCGATCAGAAACTCGCGCAACAACTCGATGACCTCGGCCATGCGTTCGGCACCGGTAGCCGGGAAACCCCAGCGGCGCAGGAACAAATCACAATAGATCGCGCCCAGCTCCTGGCTGGAAAACTCGGAAACCGCTCGCACGACGCCACCCGCTTCCTCCAGCAACCTGAGTTCGCGACGCTGGTTGTAGCGAAATTTCTTCGACAACTCTTCGGGCGTGCGCGCCATGGCCAGTTGTTCGGCCTGCAGCCTGATACCGGTGAAACGGTTTTCGTTGAGCGCCGACAAGTAGCGGCCACGATGGCGCAAAGGTGCATGGGCATCGGCGGCAGCCGGCAGAATGATTTCGGCATTGCCGAGGTCGAACAAGCCCTTCTTGCCGTGACGCTTGAGCACGTCCTTGGACAAGGCAAGGTCGCGCCCCCAGGTCGGAATCGCCGCCTTGATTTCGCCGCCTTGCTCCCACGCCAGGTATCGCACTGGGATGTCGGCGAGCCGCGCCAGGCGCTCGACCACCAGCGGGTGAGTGGCGACGCTGCCGCCATAACGCTGCCAGGCCTCGGCATAAGTCGAGGCATCGGATAGCGACCAGCCGCGTTCGCGCCAGCCTTGAAATCGGTTGAGCATCAGCCCCTCTGTGCCAGTTCGGTAACGTGCGGCAAGTGCCAGAAAGCATCGCGCACCGCGCGGTCGGAGAAGCGTTCACGCAGGCGCTCAAGCATCAACTCGGCGCACTGGCGACGTTGCTGCTCGTCCATTGCGGCCAGATGTTGCAGGCCTTGAGCCAAGTGCTCGGCATCCCCCAAGGGAAACAGGATACCAACGCCTTCGACCACTTCCTTGGCTCCGCCACAGGCCGTTGCGAGCAATGGCACGCCCGCCGCCATGGCTTCGAGCAGCACCATGCCGAATGGTTCATGATCGGAACTGAGGGCAAACACATCGAAAGCGCTGAAATACCGCCGGGCCTCAGGGACCTGACCAAGGAACAGCACCCGGTTGCCAATCCCCAACTCGAGAGCCTGGGCCTTCAAATCCTGTTCCAGACGACCGCTACCCAAAATGACCAGTTGGCTGTTGGCCGGCAACCCGGGGAGCGCCTTGGCAAAACCTTCCAGCAACGTGGCTTGATCCTTGTCCGGGTGCAGACGACCGACGTTGCCGACGATCCAGGCATCCGCAGACAGGCCGAGGGTCTCGCGCGCCTCGCGAGCCGACACCTGGCTAGCCTGCAAAGCCGGTACATCGATCCGGTTATAGAGCGTCTGGATCCTTGCCGCCGGCCACTTCGGCAGGCATTGGCGCATGTCATCACGCACGGCATCGGACACCCCGAGCAGGCTCAGGCGCTTGCGGAAAATATGCGCGAAAAGCTTGCGTGTGCCGCGCTTGTAATCGTCAAACGCATGGTGCACGCCAATCACCGGCAACGAGGTGCCGAGCAAGGCGATGTAGATCGGCTTGAAGCGATGGGCGATGCAGAAACTGAAATTGCGCGAAGCGGCGATCTTGCGCAGATCGCCAATGGCGCCCAGCTTCAGGCCACGAATGGCCTTGGAGCTGTACTCCATGAACAACACTTCATCCGAGGCGCAACCCGCGGCCACCTCGGCGTCAGCGACCCCGGTCAGAAACACCGTGGTCACGCGATAGCCGGTGCCCGCGAACAGGCTGGCGTACTGCCGGGCGCAGTCCAGGAACGGCCCGTCATAGCCGTGACAAAACTGCAGCACATGGCGTTCAGCCGAGCGTGTCATAGGTGTCCGCGCCCTCTTTGACCACCAGGATGTCTTCCATGATCAGATACTGTAGATCCGAACCGAAGAACATGTTCAAGGCGTCCGTCGGCGAGCAGATCATCGGTTCGCCACGACGGTTGAGCGAGGTGTTCAGCGACACGCCGTTACCCGTCAGGTTTTCCAGTGCCTTCATCATGTCGTAGTAGCGTGGGTTGTATTCACGCTTGAGCACCTGGGCCCGGGACGTGCCGTCTTCGTGAACGACTTCCGGCACGCGGGTTTTCCATTCTTCAGCCACTTCGAAAGTGAAGGTCATGAACGGCGCCGGGTGATCGATCTTGATCATCTGCGGTGCGACGGTGTCGAGCATCGACGGGCAGAAAGGCCTCCAGCGCTCGCGGAACTTGATCTGGTGGTTGATGCGGTCGGCCACGCCGGCCACGCTCGGGCAACCGATGATCGAACGACCGCCCAGTGCACGCGGACCGAACTCCATGCGGCCCTGGAACCAGGCCACCGGGTTGCCGTCGACCATGATCTTGGCGATCTGCTCGGGCATGTTGTCGAGCTTGCGCCACGTTGGTTTGTTCTCGTGACGAGCACAGGCCGCGATCACGTCTTCGTTGCTGTACGACGGACCGAGGTAAACGTGTTCCATCTTCTCGACAGGTACGCCACGGGCATGGGACACATACGCTGCCGCGCCCACCGCAGTACCGGCGTCGCCGGACGCCGGCTGCACGAACAGCTCCTTGACGTCGTCGCGAGCGATGATTTTCTGGTTGAGCTTGACGTTCAGCGCACAACCACCGGCGTAGGCCAGCTTGCCGGTTTCCTTGAGCACGTCGCCCAGGTAATGGTCGATCATCTGCAAGGCAATTTTTTCAAACAGCGCTTGAATGCTGGCGGCATAGTGAATGTAAGGCTCGTCGGCGATGTCGCCTTCGCGCTTTGGACCCAGCCACTCGATCAGCTTCGGCGAGAAGTAGTAACCCTTGCCCTTCTCTTTGTAACGACGCAGCCCGATAACGTTGGCGTAGTCGGTGTTGATGACCAGCTCACCGTTTTCGAACGAAGCCAGGCGCGAGAAATCATATTTGCTGGCGTCGCCGTACGGCGCCATGCCCATGACCTTGAACTCACCGTCAAGCATGTCGAAACCGAGGAACTCGGTGATCGCGCCATACAGGCCGCCGAGAGAGTCCGGATCGAAAAATTCCTTGATCTTGTGGATCTTGCCGTTTTCGCCATATCCGAAGAAGGTCGTGGCGTACTCGCCCTTGCCGTCGATGCCCAGGATCGCGGTTTTCTCTTTGAAACCGGAACAGTGATAGGCGCTGGAGGCGTGGGCCAGGTGGTGTTCAACCGGCTCGATCTTGATCTTCTTCGGATCAAAACCCAGTTGCTCCAGGCACCAGACGATCTTGTTGCGATAGCGCTTGTAGCGACGGTTACCCATCAGGATCGCGTCAAGTGCGCGGTCCGGGGCGTACCAGTATCGCTTGGCGTACTGCCACCGCGCCTTGCCGAACAGGCTGATCGGTGCGAACGGAATCGCTACCACGTCAACGTCGGAAGGCTTGATGCCGGCCTGTTCCAGGCAGAACTTCGCCGACTCGTAGGGCATGCGGTTCTTTGCATGTTTATCGCGTACGAAGCGCTCTTCTTCCGCCGCCGCGACCAGCTTGCCGTCGATGTACAGGGCTGCGGAAGGATCATGGCTAAGGGCGCCGGACAGGCCAAGAATCGTCAATGCCACAGGGGTCTAGCCTCTTTAGTCTGCGTGCAGGCGCAATGCGCCTCAAAAATTAATGTGCCCTCGCAACGGGCGAGAGACAGCTAAAGGGCGGGATTATAGCTTAAAAGCAGCTTCAAGCCTCTAGCGGCAAGCTGCAAGCGATAGCGGGGTTGACCGTGCCGTTGGTTATTCGGGTGCTGGCCGCCAGTAAATGCTGATATTGCCATCCGTGCCCTGCCGGTAAATCGTATACGGCAAGACAACGGTATCCAGCACGCCAGTCAATACCAGGTCCACCAAAACGAGCGGGACGTAGATACCCGTTGGATCGGGCGGCGCATTCAGCACACAAAAATCGTAGGCCAGGCCGCTGTACACCCGAGGAATGGACTGACAATAGGTTTTTTGCCGTCGAAGCCCGTGGGCCGCGTCGGCATCGTCCTGAAATACCGTTGCGACCGTCCCGCACCCTGTCAAAGCCAGTGAAATGAAACCTGATACAACTAGCGTCTTGATCGTCAAAGCTTGCCCTCCGTAAGCGTCAGGCAAACTAGCATCGCGGTCATTCAGGCCACAGTTCATGGCTTCTCAAAATCATGTAGGACCGTTCGCAGGAACTTGTCCGCTAATCTCTCGAAGGGGTTCAGGCAGCGCCAGAGACGTCCTTGGGTAGACGCTGATCGATGACCTGATAGAGCGCGCTATTCTCGGGCCAATTACGCATGAACCGCGCCCGATCCCGAGCATACGCCGGCGCGAAGCTGGCGAGCGAGCCATGCTGGCACATCGAATCCAGATCGATCAGCGCCCAACGATCCTGCTGCCAGAACAGATTGTGGCCCTTGAAGTCGCCGTGGCTGATGCGCTCGCGAATCAGTTCGGCGAACAGGTGATCCAGCGCCAGCAACTCGGTCTCAGGAGCATCGCCGCTATCAATGTACGGCGCGAATCGCTCGATGATGTCTGGCCCCGGCAGATGCTCGGTGATCAGATAGGCACGACCGCGCAACCCGAGAAAACGCTTTTCCTGCACCGCCAGCGGCTTGGGCGTGGCGATGCCGAGGAATGCCAGGCGATTGCCCTCGCGCCAGGAGTGCCAGGCACGGCTCGGGCGCCAGAAGCGCTTGAGCCAGTGGGCGAAACCCTTGATGTTGTAGCGCTTGATCACCAGCGTACGTCCGTCCACCTCAACCTTGCCGACACTCGCCGCGCCGCCGGTCTTGTACAGATGCCCCTGATCCAGCAAGGCATCAGCCTGGGCCAATACCGGCAGCATTGCTGCCTCTTCCTCGCGACGGATCGCCCGCAAGCCGAACGCACCGCGCTGGACGCTGAACAGCGTGCATTCGCGACCGGTCTTGATCAGGAAGTCCTTCAGGCGCCAGCTGCGAACCTTGTCGACCTGTTTTTGCAGCGCCTCCATGGGTAGGGCATGCTCGCCGTTGCTCAGCAGGTAGTACACCAGCAATTCTTCGGTGAACGGCTCCAGCGACTTGGGCAACTGGGCGAAAAACACCCCGAGGTTTTCCAGGACCTTCTGGCGCGAGAGTGGCTGGCCCGCCGTTTCGCTGCAGATCCCGGCGCCATCGATCAAATACAGTCGATTGCCCTGGCGCAACAGGTTGTCCAGGTGCAGGTCTTCCTGCCACAAACCTTTGCGATGCATCTGGCCGATCGCACCCAAGGCTTGCGCCAGCACGGTTGACTGCTCGTCGGCCAGCACCGGCAGGCCTTCCACCTGCTGCCAGGCATCGCCCAGGCTCTGGGCACCCTCAAGGAACTCAAACAGCAGCCAGCCACCCTCGCCATCCTTCAGGCCATCAGCCAACAGGAGTGGCGTGGTCAGGCCTTGGGCGGAGAGCAATCGCACGCCGTCCAACTCGCGCTGGAAATTCCGTGCTGCCTTGTTGCCAACCAGCAACTTGGCCAGCACTGGCCGACCGCGCCAGACACCGGCACCGACATAACGCTGTCCAGGCAATACCCGCAACAGGGTCAGCAACTGCAACTGCGCCGGCCCGGCAGCATCGGCCAGTGAAAGACTGATGGGCAGGCTCGGCTGACGGCCAGCGTTTTTCAGCTCGGACAAATGCATCAGCGCTTCTCCTTATGGCTACGTCGCGCGGTCAGGCGCGCCAGCCAGCTATCGATCAGCGTGCTGTCCTGAGATTGATCCAGATAGGCGGCCAGCAGAATGCGCAGCTGCGCCTCGCTCCATTCCGGCGCCCGACGTAACAGCGGCTCCAGGTCCTTGACCCGATCCCGCTGGCCGAACAGCAGTGGCCGAGTCTTTTCCAGATCGATCAGTTGCGCCTGATAGCCGTCACCGGTGGCGCACAGGAAAATATGCTTGGGGTAAAAACAGCCATGCACCTGACGCTTGCCGTGCAGGTGCCGCGCCAGTTTTCCGCAGGCTTGAAGTATCGCCACATGTTGCGCCTCGCCGAGGTCCGACCAGCGCTGCAGCAGCGAATCCAGGTCATCCCAGCCGTCCAGGGCGCGAGTGAGGAGAATCGCCCGGACTTCGCCGTCGACCTTGCGCTCACCGAAAAACGCCGCTTTCAGCGCTGGAATGCCGAGCTTTTCGTAGCGGCTGATGTTACGAAACTCCCTGGCAAAACTCGGCTCGCCAAAGGGCGCGTGCAAGGTATGCATCTGGTAGTTGCTCTGACGCTTGAGGTAGAAACCCTGACCCTCCAGATCCAGTCGAAACACGCTGCTCCAGCCTCCACGCAAGGTGTTGGGTTCGTCCACGGCATCGAGCTGCCGGGCCCAGAGCGCATCGAAAGTACCGAGGCCGTGGCGCTCAAGCAGCGCACGGTCTTCAGCGGCCAGGAAATCAGTCATTCGCGTCCCTCGAAAAATCTCACCACATGCCGGATGCGCTTTTTATCGGCGGCATTGAGCCGGCTGCACTGGCGGTATTGCAGGTAAAAGCGCAGGCGCTGGGTAGCCGACAGTTGATACTTGGCGACCTTGTCCAGGCAGGCCAAGTCCTTGGTGATTCGGTATTTGAGCCAGAAACCGCTCCAGAAATCACCGTTGGGGCAGTCGATCAGGAACAGGCGGGCCTGATCGTCGACCAGCAGGTTGCGCCACTTCAAATCGTTATGGGTAAAGTGATGTTCGTGCATTGTGCGGGTGTAGCTGGCCAGTTGTCGGCTGATGCTGTCGACCCAGGCGCGGTCCGCCAGTTTCGCATCGTGCCGCTCGGCCAGCGCCGACAGGTCTTCTGTATGTGGCAGTTCGCGAGTGATCATCGCCCCACGATCGTAGGCCGCACCACGCCGCTCCAGGCCCCAGGCCACTACTTCGGCGGTGGGGATGCCCCACTTGGCGAAACGCTTGAGGTTCTGCCACTCCATTTTCACCCGTGGCTTACCCAGGTAGCGCCGCAAGCCCTTGCCCGCCCCCACGTAGCGTTTGACGTAATAGTTGACGCCATTGCGCTGGACGCGAATGACCTCCGACAACGGATCGCGGGTCAGGCGCTCACCTTGCAGCGCAAACACGGCATCAAGGCTGCCGAAGTCTTCTGCCAGATCGTTGTAAGCAGGCTCAAGCCTCCAGCCCGCCATCAGAGCGCGTCCCCGTATCGCTGTTTACGCTCGTAAAGCTTGTTGGCCTTGCCTTCGAGCCAGCTCAGCAGCCCGGCTTCTTCGCTCAAGACCTGGCGCAGCGGCTGCTGGAAATAGCCCTTGAGAAAACGCAGCTTGTCGCGTCGGGTCAGGCCGATATCCAGCGCGGAAAAATACAGCGCCGCCAGATCCTTGTTACGCCAGCGCGCGGTGATCGTCGGACGGGTCTGGGCGCGGTGCAGGTCGATCACCGAGAGTTTGAAATCGTCCGCGGTCACCGGCTTGTCGGTGTGCAACAGGAAGTGGCAGATGTAACAGTCACGGTGGTTTACCCCGGCACGGTGCATCATGCCGGTCATGCGTGCCACTTCGGCAATCAGCGCACGCTTGAGTTTTGGCTCGGGCGGCTGCTTGATCCAGTTGATGCTGTAATCTTCGAGACTGACAGTCGGCGCCAGCTCTTCGGTGACGATGAACGAATGCTGGTCCGCCGGGTTGCTGCCCTTCTCGCCATAAGCGACGGCGGTCATGGTCGGCACGCCGACTTCCTGCAGGCGTTGGATGGCCTTCCATTCCTGGCCAGCCCCCAGCACCGGCAACTTGGCAGTGAGCAGGTTCTTGAAGATTTCGCCCCAGCCGATGCCACGGTGGATTTTCACGAAAAACCCGTTGCCGTTCACTTCGGTACGCAGCGTGCGGCGAGCCTCAAGCTCCCGGTATACCTCGCCCTGCAAGCCCTCGACTTCGGCGAACGGATCGCGTCCGGCCCAGAGGCTCTTGAACGGTTCAGCCAGCATCAACTTCATTTAAGCGTGCTCCGCCAGAATCACATCGGCCGCGTGTTGCGGCATGCTGTAGAGGTCGGCCGTCTCGGCGAAGGCCAAACCGTTGCGGCTCCAGGCCGCCCTTGCTTGAGCGTCGTTCAGCATACCGGTCAGGTACTGGGTCAGCTGGGCTTGATCGAACGGCTCGTCCAGCACCAGACCGGCGTCGGCCTCGGCGATGTAATGGGCGTACCCGCATACCGCACTGACCAGCACCGGCAACCCAGCCACCAGCGCTTCGAGCAGCACGGTGCCGGTGTTTTCGTTGTAGGCCGGGTGAATCAACAGATCGGCGCCCAACAGGAAACGCGGTATATCACTGCGACCCTTGAGGAACGTCACGTTGTCGCCGAGCCCCAGCGTGGCGCTCTGCATCTGGAATAACTTGGGGTCGTCCTGGCCAATTACAAACAGACGGGTACGCTTCTTCAGATCAGCGGGCAACCCGGCCAGGGCCTTGAGACTGCGATCCACGCCCTTGGTCTTGAACCCGGAGCCGATCTGCACCAGCAGCAAGTCATCGTCCTTCAGATTGAATTCAGCGCGGAACCCGGCGCGAATTTCGTCCGCATCCGCCGGCCGGCGACGATCCTGGGCAATGCCCGGCGGTAGCAGGTGGAAGCGCTCCAGTGGCGTGCCGTAATGCTTGATGAACAGCGGTTGCTGGACCTCGGAAATCATCAACACTTCAGTCTTGGCGTCCTTGGCGAACACCGCGCGCTCGTACTCGGCGAAATGGCGGTAGCGGCCCCAGCGCCGATACAGCGAATTGCGCAGGTTTTGCGCCTTGTCTTCGAAACAGCCGTCAGCGGCGTAGTAGACGTCCAAACCCGGCATCTTGTTGAAGCCGATCAAACGGTCCACCGGACGCTTGGCCAGGTCCGCTTCCATCCACTCGCTGAGCTTTTCGTTGCGCCGATGGTTGAAGAATGCCTTGACCGGCGCCACGAGTACCTCGAAACCCGGTGGCACCTCGCCTTCCCAGATCAGCGTGTAGACGCGAATCTGGTGCCCGCGCTTCTGGCACTCCAGGGCGATGCGCATGAAATCTCGCTGCAGGCCACCAAAGGGAAAGTACTTGTACAGGACAAATGCCAATTGCATCAGCGCAGCTCCTCAGCCAGTAACAACGTGCTCAGTCGGCTCGCGACACGCTCGGGATTCAGACGCGTGAAGCACAATGGCCACTCGCGTTTCAGGTCAAACCGATTGGCATCTTCGGCCGTCGGTTGATAAGTGCATTTCTTTTGCAAACACGGTGCGCAGGGGAAATCGCTGGCCATGTGAATCTGCGACTTGCCGTAGGCCCCGGTCAGGCCCGGATTGGTCGGGCCGAACAGCGACAGCGTTGGCACATCAAGGGCTGCGGCCAGATGACCGAGGCCGGTGTCCACCGCCACGCAGGCTTGCGCGCCGGCCAGCACCTTGCCGACCCCGGCCAGATTCAGCTTGGGCAAAACCTCGGCGTGCTTGAAGCCGGCAGCGATGCGCTCGGCACGGGCCTTTTCCGCGCCGTTGCCCCAGGGAAGTTTCACGCCCACGCCGAGGTAACCGACCCGTTCAGTCAGCTCGCGCCAGTAGGCTTCGGGCCAGTGCTTGGTGTCCCAGGTGGTGCCATGCAGGAACACCACATAGGGGTTCTTGCGCGGCAATTCCACCAGGCGCTCGACACTCAGGCCGTAGTCACCCAGCCCCTTGGGCAAGTCATAACCCAGGGCGATGGCGAACAACTGACGCACCCGCTCTACCGCATGCTGACCGCGGGCAACCGCCAGCCGCCGGTTATAGAAACGCGCGGCGACGGGTTCGCGCGCCGAACCTTTATCGAGGCCGGCCACCGGGGCTTTCACATACCGGGTCAGCAGAGCGCTTTTGAGCAGGCCCTGGGCATCGATGACCAGATCGTATTTCGTGGCGCGAAGGCTCTGCTTGAAGCGCTTCCACTCGCCACTCTTGATGGTCTGCCAGAGGTTCTTGCGCCAGCGACGGATCGCCACCGGAATCACCTTGCCCACCGCCGGGTGCCAGGTCGGAATTTCGGCGAAGCCTTCTTCCACCACCCAGTCGAAGGTGATGCCGGGGATGGCCCGCGAGGCGTCGGTCAGCGCCGGCAGCGCATGAATCACGTCGCCCAGCGATGAAGTCTTGATCAGCAATACCCGCAAACTATTTGACCTCGACCACAGTGCCCTGCAAACGCTGCAAGGCTTCGTTCACCGCCTGCGGCATCAGTTGGCGCAGGCAGTTGTAATGGCCGAAACGGCAGGTGCGGTCGAAGCATGGGCTGCATTCGATGCCCAGGCGCACGATCTCGACATGTTCGGCCAAGGGTGGCGTGAAGCCCGGTGACGTCGAGCCATAGACTGCCACCAGCGGGCGGTTCAGCGCGGCGGCAACGTGCATCAGGCCAGAGTCGTTGGACACCACCGAATCGGCGCAGGACAGCAAATCGATGGCCTCGGCCAACGAGGTGCCGCCACTGAGGTTCACCGACTCTTCACGCAAGCCGGGAATCAACCGCGAACGGATGTCTTCACCCACGGCGTGATCGTTTTTCGAACCGAACAGCCAGACTTGCCAGCCCTCGCGAATCTTCGCTTCGGCCACCTTGGCGTAATGCTCGGACGGCCAACGCTTGGACTCGCCGAACTCGGCACCGGGGCACAGCGCCAACACCGGGCGGTCGAGGGTCAGGCCAAACTTGGCCAATGCCGCCTCGCGAGTCACCGGGTCGATCCGCAGGCTCGGGCGCGGGTAAGGCTTGGGCAGCTCAAGGCCTGGCTCGTAGGCCAGGGCCATGAAGCGCTCGATCATCAACGGGTAACGCTCTTTATCCAGCGTGCGTACGTCGTTGAGCAGGCCGTAGCGGAACTCACCACGCCAGCCGGTACGCTTGGGGATGCCGGCGAAGAACGGCACCAGTGCCGACTTCAGGGAATTGGGCAACAGGATCGCCTGGTCGTACTGGCCGGCCAGGGATTTGCCGATGCGCCGACGCGTCGCCAGCTCCAGTGCGCCGTGGCCGAGCGGGAAGCTCAAGGCCTGGCGAACTTCGGGCATGCGCTCAAGAATCGGCCGGCTCCACTCGGGGGCCAGCACGTCGATTTCGCATTGCGGGTGGCGTTGCTTGAGACACTGAAACAGTGTCTGCGCCATCACCATGTCACCGACCCAACTGGGCCCAACGATCAGAATTTTCATGTGGTTTCCATAAACGAACCGGGGAGGCCTACGCCTCCCCGCCTCGAAAATTCTACAGAACAACGCAAATCTACTGTAGAAGCGAGCCTGATCGCGATGGTCGTTAACGATAACGCAGCAAGTCTGGCACTCCGCGGCGCTCTCAAATTCATCGCGAGCATGCTCGCTCCTACAGGGGATATTGGCGTATCAAATATCCCGTTTCAGCTTAGCCCCAGTTCACGCCAGATCCGCATGACCTGTCGCCGTTCGTCCGCGAACTGGTCACCCGGAATCACCCCGGCATTCTTCTGCAAGGCCTGCCGGTGGGCGGCGGAGCGGTAAGCTTTATAAGCTTCACGCAACAGACTGGCGTCCTCGACAGGCATCAGCCCGGCCTTCTCCAATTCTTCCAGAATACGGATATTGTCTGTCCAGCGCAGCAATGGCGGGTACGTTTCGGACCACGCCAGGGCCGCGTATTGCACCATAAATTCAATATCGACGATACCTCCGGCGTCCTGCTTGAGGTCGAAGGGCACTGTGGCTTCGAAGGCATTTGCCCCGGTGCCGGCCGCGGTACTCTTGCTGCCCAGGTTATCGCGCATCTTGGCGCGCATCTCGCTGACCTCCTGGCGCAGGGTCGGCAAGTCGCGTGCCTTGCCCAGGATCGCTGCGCGAACCTGCTCGAATGCCCGGCCGACGTCGTCGCTACCCACCAATACCCGCGCCCTGACCAACGCCTGATGCTCCCAGGTCCAGGCTTCATTTTCCTGGTAGCGCGCAAAGGCCCCCAGCGAACTCACCAGCAGCCCTGATGCACCGGACGGGCGCAGGCGCATGTCGACTTCATAGAGCTGACCGGAGTTGGTCTGCGCTGTCAGCAAGTGAATGATCCGCTGCCCGAGCCGGGTGAAAAACTGCGCGCCATCGATCGACTTCGGCCCGTCGGTTTCTGCCTGTGGATCGCCATCATGGATGAACACCAGGTCCAGGTCCGAACCATGCCCCAATTCCAGGCCACCGACTTTCCCATAACCGACAATGATGAAGCCGGGATCGCACAAGGTGCCATCGGTGCGTAGCGGCGTGCCGTACTTGGCGACCGTTTGCCGCCAGGCCAGGGCCAGTACTTGTTCCAGTATCGCTTCGGCGAGCCAGGTCAGGTAATCGCTGACTTTCATCAACGGCAGGCTGCCGGCGATTTCCGAAGCGGCGACCCGCAAGCGGTGCGCCAGCTTGAAATGGCGCAAGGCCTCCATCTGCTGCTCGAGGTCGTCCTCGGGAATCCGGGTCAGGCGTTCGCGCAACTCAGCGGCCAGCTCCGGCGCCAACGGCGGCTTGAACAACCGGCCTTCGTTGAGCAACTCATCGAGCAACAGCGGAAAGCGGGTGATCTGTTCGGCGATCCATGGGCTCGCTGCACACAAGGTCAGCAAGCGGCGCAGGGCACCGGGATTTTCGGTCAGCAAAACGAGATAAGCAGAACGGCGGGCTACAGCTTCCACCAGTGGCAACACCCGTTCCAGCACCAGATCCGGATTGGCATGCTCGACAGCCTGGGCCAGCAAGCGCGGAATAAAGGCGTCGAGGCGCTCACGCCCCAGTCGCTGCATGGCGCGCAATTGCGGGCTGCCGCGTAAACTGGCCAAGGCTTTCAGAGCCTGGGTGGCATCGGCGAAACCGCCTTCCTGCAACTGTCGGCAGGCAGCTTCTTCATCCTGAGCCTCTTCCCACAGCGGCAACCACTCTCCACCGACCACCACTTCGTTTTCGGCGCCCTGCTCCTCGTCAGGGTCGGCGATCACCTGAGCGAAGTGCCAGGCCACGCGGCCGCGCCAGTACATCAGGCGCTCATGAAACGCCGGCCAATCGGCAAAGCCCAACATGAAGGCAATGCGCGCCTGATCCTGAGCACTGTCCGGCAGCATCTGGGTCTGGCGATCGGCAATCGCCTGAATCGCATGTTCGGTGTAACGCAGGAACTCGTAACCTTCACGCAGCTCACTGATCACCGCTGGCGGGAGATAACCCTGACCTTCCAGCGTACTCAGTACTTTTAATAGTGGACGTTGTTGCAGACTCAGGTCGCGACCGCCGTGAATCAACTGAAAGGCCTGGGCAATGAACTCCACCTCACGGATGCCGCCGGAGCCGAGCTTGATGTTGTCGGCCATGCCCTTGCGCCGCACTTCCTGCTGGATCAACTGCTTCATGGTGCGCAATGCTTCGATCGCCGAGAAGTCCAGGTAGCGTCGATACACGAACGGTCGCAGCATCTCTTGCAGTTGCGCACCGGCCACTTGATCCCCGGCCACTACCCGCGACTTGATCATCGCGTAGCGTTCCCAGTCGCGGCCCTGGTCCTGGTAGTACTGCTCCAGCGCGTTGAAGCTCAACACCAGGGCACCCGACGAACCGTAGGGCCGCAAGCGCATGTCGACACGGAACACAAAACCGTCGACGGTCATCGGGTCCAGCGCCTTGATCAAGCGCTGGCCAAGACGGATGAAGAATTCCTGGTTGTCCAGCGGGCGCTTGACCCCGACCGTTTCGCCGCCTTCGGGATAGGCAAAGATCAGGTCGATGTCCGACGACAGATTGAGTTCGACCGCGCCCAGCTTGCCCATGCCGAGGACGACCATCTGCTGCGGCTCGCCGCTGCGCCGGCCGGTGGGCACGCCGAACTGCTGGCAATGCCGTGCGTACAACCATTGATAGGCCTGGTCGATGCTGGCATCGGCCATGTCCGAAAGGTCGCGGCACGTCTGGACCAGATCGGCCTGGCGGGTCAGGTCACGCCAGACGATCCGCACCTGGTGGCGCGCCCGTTGGCGGCGCAATGCCCGGCCGAGTTGTTCATCGGTCTCGGCGGCATTTACGGCTGCAGCGATCTGCGCGCATAACTCGCCGGGGGCATAGCCACGGTCCAGTTCACCGGAGCGCACCAGTTCCAGCAGCATCAGCGGATCGCGCACCGATTGCTCGGTGACAAAGTCGCTGGCGGCGGTTACCCGGGAAAATTGCGCCCAGCGCTCGGGCGTCCATGTGGACAGGCCATGGTCGTCATCCAATGCCTCGACAGCATCGCGCAACGACTGCTCGGCGCGGGTGACAAACGGCAAGAGAATAGCGGGCAGGTCGACAAGCGGGGGCAGGCTCATGGTCTATCCTTGATCGGCGTGTAACAGGCTGCATGTAGTGAATCTCGCATACCCACTACCTGAAGGAGTGTCGAACAAAAGTTAGAAATAGCTGAAAATTCTTTTTTATTGGCAGCCAACATCAAGGTTTCACCTTTTTCGGTTGGCAAAAGACCAACCTTAACGATTATTCTCACAACGCAGCCGGGGGCCACAAGCCGCTCATCTGTAGTTTTACTACTCGTATATACATTAGCAAGGCTGAAATGCCGGATGATTTGTAGTAAAACTACACACCGCCGGAACAACCTATCGGCAATCCAAGAATTCATAACGTCTGCCCACAAGGCCAGTCGCTAACTCAGGCAACCGATTCTGGTAGCCTTTCCGCCCTGGAGCAAGCCATGCAAGACCTCGATCCCGTCGAAACCCAGGAATGGCTGGACGCCCTGGAATCGGTTCTCGACAAAGAAGGCGAAGACCGTGCTCACTATCTGATGACCCGTATGGGTGAACTCGCGACCCGCAGCGGTTCGCAGTTGCCTTACGCCATCACCACGCCTTACCGCAACACCATCCCGGTAACCCACGAAGCACGCATGCCTGGCGACCTGTTCATGGAACGCCGCATTCGCTCGCTGGTACGCTGGAACGCGATGGCCATGGTAATGCGTACGAACCTGAAAGATTCTGACCTCGGCGGTCACATCTCCAGCTTCGCTTCCAGCGCGACCCTGTATGACATCGGCTTCAACTATTTCTTCCAGGCCCCGACCGACGAACACGGCGGCGACCTGATCTACTTCCAGGGCCACACTTCGCCAGGCGTCTACGCCCGCGCGTTCATGGAAGGCCGCATCACCGAAGACCAGATGAACAACTTCCGCCAGGAAGTCGACGGCCAGGGCTTGTCGTCCTATCCGCACCCTTGGCTGATGCCTGACTTCTGGCAGTTCCCGACCGTATCCATGGGCCTGGGCCCGATCCAGGCGATCTACCAGGCGCGTTTCATGAAGTACCTGGAAGCCCGTGGCTTCATTCCTGCCGGCAAGCAAAAAGTCTGGTGCTTCCTGGGCGACGGCGAGTGCGACGAGCCGGAATCCCTGGGCGCGATCTCCCTGGCTGGCCGCGAGAAGCTGGACAACCTGATCTTCGTCATCAACTGCAACCTGCAGCGCCTCGACGGCCCGGTTCGCGGCAACGGCAAGATCATCCAGGAACTCGAAGGCGTGTTCCGCGGTGCCCAGTGGAACGTGACCAAAGTCATCTGGGGCCGTTTCTGGGACCCACTGCTGGCCAAGGACGTCGACGGCATCCTGCAACGTCGCATGGACGAAGTCATCGACGGCGAGTATCAGAACTACAAGGCCAAAGACGGCGCGTTCGTACGTGAACACTTCTTCAACTCGCCAGAACTCAAGGCGATGGTTGCAGACTTGTCCGACGACGAGATCTGGAAACTCAACCGTGGCGGCCACGACCCGTACAAGGTCTACGCGGCGTACCACGAAGCGGTCAACCACAAAGAACAACCTACCGTCATCCTGGCCAAGACCATCAAGGGTTATGGCACCGGTGCCGGCGAAGCGAAGAACACCGCGCACAACACCAAGAAAGTCGATGTCGACAGCCTGAAGTTGTTCCGCGATCGCTTCGACATCCCGGTCAAGGACGAAGAACTGGAGAACCTGCCGTTCTTCAAGCCTGAGCCAAACAGCGCCGAAGCCCGCTACCTGAGCGAGCGTCGTACCGCACTGGGTGGCTTCGTGCCGCAGCGTCGCGCGCAAAGCTTCAGCGTGCCGACTCCACCACTCGATACCCTCAAGGCTATCCTGGACGGCTCGGGCGACCGTGAAATCTCCACCACCATGGCCTTCGTGCGCATCCTCGCGCAGCTGGTCAAGGACAAGGAAATCGGCCCACGCATCGTGCCGATCATTCCGGACGAAGCCCGTACCTTCGGTATGGAAGGCATGTTCCGTCAGTTGGGCATCTACTCGTCCGTCGGCCAGCTCTACGAGCCAGTCGATAAAGACCAGGTGATGTTCTACAAGGAAGACAAGAAGGGCCAGATCCTCGAGGAAGGCATCAACGAAGCGGGCGCCATGAGCTCCTTCATCGCTGCCGGTACTTCGTACTCCAGCCACAACCAGCCAATGCTGCCGTTCTACATCTTCTACTCGATGTTTGGCTTCCAGCGTATCGGCGACCTCGCGTGGGCCGCTGGCGACAGCCGTACCCGTGGCTTCCTGATCGGCGGTACCGCCGGCCGTACCACCTTGAACGGTGAAGGCCTGCAACACGAAGACGGTCACAGCCACCTGCTGGCTGCCACCATCCCGAACTGCCGCACCTACGATCCAACCTACGGCTATGAGCTGGCGGTGATCATCCAGGACGGCATGAAGAAGATGACCGAAGAGCAACAGGACGTCTTCTACTACATCACCGTGATGAACGAGTCGTACCAGCAGCCAGCCATGCCGGCCGGTGCCGAAGAAGGCATCAAGCGGGGCATGTACCTGCTCGAGGAAGACAACCGCGAAGCGGCACACCACGTTCAACTGATGGGCTCCGGCACCATCCTGCGTGAAGTGCGTGAAGCGGCGAAGATCCTGCGTGAAGAGTTCAACGTCGGCGCCGACGTGTGGAGCGTTACCAGCTTCAACGAACTGCGTCGCGACGGCCTGGCCGTTGAGCGCACCAACCGTCTGCACCCTGGCCAGAAGCCTAAGCTGAGCTATGTGGAAGAGTGCCTGAATGGCCGCAAAGGTCCGGTCATCGCCTCTACCGACTACATGAAACTGTTCGCCGAGCAGATCCGTCAGTGGGTACCGTCCAAGGAATTCAAAGTCCTGGGTACCGATGGTTTTGGCCGCAGCGACAGCCGCAAGAAACTGCGTCATTTCTTCGAAGTCGACCGTCATTTCGTGGTGTTGGCAGCCCTGGAAGCACTGGCTGACCGTGGTGACATCGAACCTAAGGTTGTGGCTGAAGCCATTGCCAAGTTCGGTATCAACCCGGAAAAACTCAACCCACTGGACTGCTGAGGAGAGATTCTGTGAGCGAACTCATTCGCGTACCTGACATCGGCAGCGGTGAAGGTGAAGTAATTGAACTGTTTGTGAAGGTCGGCGACCGCATCGAAGCTGACCAGAGCATCCTGACACTTGAGTCGGACAAGGCGAGCATGGAAGTGCCTGCGCCGAAGGCCGGCATCATCAAGAGCCTGAAAGTGAAGCTGGGCGATCGCCTGAAAGAGGGCGACGAACTGCTGGAGCTGGAAGTCGAAGGCGCCGCTGCTGCGGCTCCAGCGGCTGCCCCTGCGCCTGCTGCAAAAGCTGCAGCTGCACCTGCTCCTGCGGCAGCTCCAGCGCCGGCCGCTCCAGCTGCTGCACCGGCTGCCGCTTCGGTACAGCAAGTGCACGTGCCGGACATCGGCTCGTCGGGCAAGGCCCAGATTATCGAGATCCAGGTCAAGGTCGGCGACACCGTCGAGGCTGATCAGTCGCTGATCACCCTGGAATCCGACAAGGCGAGCATGGAAATCCCGTCGCCTGCCGCTGGCGTGGTCAAGGCCATCAGCGTCAAGCTCAATGACGAAGTTGGCACTGGCGACCTGATCCTGGACCTGGAAGTGGCCGGTGCTGCTGCACCTGCCGCCGCGCCTGCCCAGGCTGCCGCTCCTGCACCTGCCGCTGCGCCTGCTCCGGCAGCTGCTCCTGCTGCTCCCGTTGCAGACAGCGTTCAGGACATCCACGTTCCGGACATCGGTTCGGCGGGCAAGGCCAAGATCATCGAAGTGCTGGTCAAGGCCGGTGACTCGGTTGAAGCCGATCAGTCGCTGATCACCCTGGAATCCGACAAGGCGAGCATGGAAATCCCATCGCCTGCCGCTGGTGTGGTGGAAAGCGTTTCCATCAAGCTGGACGACGAAGTCGGTACCGGCGACCTGATCCTCAAGCTGAAAGTCAAAGGCGCAGCGCCTGCTGCTGCCCCGGCACCTGCTGCCGCTGCTGCGAGCGCGCCTGCGCCAGCCGCTGCTCCTGCTCCTGCTCCTGCTGCCGCCGCACCTGCTGCGGCCGCTCCGGTTGCTGCTCCAGCCAAGCCTGGCGCCAAGGTTCACGCAGGCCCGGCCGTACGCCAACTGGCCCGTGAATTCGGTGTCGAGCTGAGCGCTGTCGGCGCCAGCGGTCCGCACGGTCGCATCCTGAAAGAAGACGTGCAGGTATACGTCAAGGCCATGATGCAGAAGGCCAAGGAAGCACCGGCCGCCGCTGCTGCTGGCGCAACCGGCGGCGCGGGTATCCCGCCGATTCCGGTCGTGGACTTCAGCCGCTTCGGTGAAATCGAAGAAGTGCCGATGACCCGCCTGATGCAGATCGGTGCGTCGAGCCTGCACCGCAGCTGGCTGAACATCCCGCACGTGACTCAGTTCGATTCGGCTGATATCACCGAGCTGGAAGCGTTCCGTATCGCTCAGAAAGCCGTTGCAGAGAAGGCCGGCGTCAAGCTGACCATCCTGCCGCTGCTGCTCAAGTCCTGCGCGCATCTGCTCAAGGAGCTGCCGGACTTCAACAGTTCGCTGGCACCAAGCGGCAAAGCAATTATCCGCAAGAAATATGTGAACATCGGCTTCGCCGTCGACACCCCTGAAGGCCTGCTCGTACCGGTCATCAAGAACGTTGACCAGAAGAGCCTGTTGCAACTGGCAGCCGAAGCCGCTGCGCTGGCCGCCAAGGCCCGCGACAAGAAGCTCACCGCTGACGACATGCAAGGCGCCTGCTTCACCATTTCCAGCCTCGGCCACATTGGCGGCACCGGCTTCACGCCGATCGTCAACGCGCCGGAAGTGGCGATCCTCGGTGTTTCCAAGGCAACCATCCAGCCAGTCTGGGACGGCAAAGCCTTCCAGCCGAAACTGATGCTGCCGCTGTCGTTGTCCTACGATCACCGTGTGATCAACGGCGCCGCTGCTGCACGCTTCACCAAGCGTCTGAGCGACCTGCTGGCGGACATCCGCACCATCCTGCTGTAACACCGGCGGGCCCTCCTTCACGGGAGGGCCTGTCGCGTTTCACGTTTTCCGAGCGCCACGCTCGTACCTCAACCCCGCCAATTTGGCGGGGCTTTTTTTTGTCCGGCGTTCTAACCTCAACAGATACTTTCCTACATTTGTGGCTGATATCCCCCACAAGTCGAATCCATTTCCGCCCGGTATTTTTCAAGGCCAAATAACTAGCCTTGCCTGCAAGGCCATTTAAAGCCAATTGATTAAAAACCGAATGGATTCGAATATGTTCAAACCAACTGTCGGGCCAATCATTGGCCACACCACCACGAACCATGCACGTATATTCTTGCGTGGAGAATCAAGTAAAGACGCCCATGCATTCGCCGGCATTCGCTATCGGCAACTCGATGACGAGCATTGGTCAAACGGAATTTTCGCTGAACTCGAGAAAGCCCGGGACATGTCCGCCGTCCTGGCTCTCAGCGACCTGGCTGCCGACACCGTGTATGAATATCAGGCTGGATGGTTCAGCGCGATGCAGCCTGTGTGCTCTGCCAAGGCAATGCAGGAACTGAGCTTGCAATGGCCAGTGCGGATTCATCGCCTGCGTACCCGCTCGAACCAGGCCGGAAAATCCAGGGCCTATGTTGTGGGCTCATGTCGCTATCTACGCCTCACCGCAGGCATTGCCGCCGAACCTCATCTGGGTGACAGGATGTTCGCGACAATCTCAAGACTGGCCGAGCAGGCCGAACCGCCTATCAGCGCCATGCTGATGACCGGCGACCAGATCTATGTCGATGACTTGAACCTCATTGCTCCGGACCGCGAGCTCAAGGATATTCTTCTCAAGTATCGCGTGGCTTTTTCCCAGCCAAACATTGCAAAGTTAATGTCGACCCTGCCGACTTACATGATCCTGGATGATCATGAGATCGAAGACAATTGGCCGGCCAACAGAAACAAGTCCGATGACTTCCTATATGCCAATGCGATAAACGCCTATGAGATCTACCAGGCCAGCCATGGCCCGTCACACCCACTCTGCGCCGATGGCCAAATCGACAGGAAGCTGGACAAATACTGGTACTTGTTCGCCGATGGCGATATCGAGTGGTTTGTCACCGACAGCCGAACACGGCGCAATCTTGCAGCCAGCGACCGACGCATCCTCGATATCGAGCAGGAGCAGGCCTTGTGCACCTGGCTGATCAACAGTTCGGCCCGGGTCAAATTCGTGGTCACCAGCGTCATGTTCTACCCCGACAGCAAACGCCAGGGTGATGACGCCTGGAAAGGCTTTCCCGAACAGCGGCTGCGGCTGCTGGAAACGATTCGCACACACGCGATCAAGAATGTCTTTATCGTTTCAGGCGACGTCCATGGTTCACTGATCAGCCGCCTGACCCACAGCGAGGACCCGGCCTTTGAAGTTCATACCATCGTCTCCTCGCCCCTGTGCAACAGCAAACTGCTGCCCTATGCGCAAGCGTCTACCTTCCTGCTGGATCAGCCGCTCGCGCGAACCGCTCAAGGCAATTATCGGCACGAATTGAAGGGCAAGGTCATCAGCCAGGATAACTTCGCGCATGTGATCGTCGATACGGAACAGCTTCACGTGCGATATCACGACCGGGATGGCGGCCTTTTGCAATCGATCGCTATTTCGCTGCATTAAAAAGCAAAGATCGCAGCCTGCGGCAGCGCCTACAGGATGCGATTTTTTCGGCTCAATCCAATCTTTTAGTCGCGTGCTGGAGAAATCTTCTCCTCTGCCGACATATTCTTATAGCACTTGGCCTTCATCTCTCTTGTCAGTCAGTGTCGCAATGATGCAACCTTGCCGCAGGCAACAGTAAAGAGGGCGAGAGCCCGGCGCGATCAGCAAATTCGAAGCGAGTCCCCTCCATGAAAAGCCAACCCGATGCCGCCAGCCGTATGGTGGCCGAGGTAGTGACGCAGTTGCCTGTGCCCTCGCGGCTCGGCATGCTGCGTTTCGAACGGCTGAACGAACCAAGCTGGGCACTGCTGTTTCTCGATCCCAATTGCGAACGCCAGTTCGGCCTGCCGGCCGTGGAATTGTGCGCCCTGGTCGGTTCGCCCTACGCCAGCCTGATGGAGCCGCAAGCACGCTATCAGCTGCATGACGCGATTCAGGCGCAGTTGAGCGAGAGCACCCACTATCTGATCCGCTACACCCTGCACACCGCCTCGGGCGCGTTGAACCTGCTGGAGCTGGGTGAAGCCTACAAACAACACAATCGACATCTGCTGCGCGGCTACCTGCTGGTCATCGACGGCCTGTTCGAGGATGACCCACTGCTGCCAGCGCTGGATCTCGAAACCCAGAACTCGCGCCTGCAAATCGCCCTCGAACTCAATCAGCGCGCCCAGCGGGAACAATTGCAGCATCTGGATCGGGTCCGTGCCCAGCAGGACCTTATCCTGCTGCTGACCCGCCAGCGCTACAGCAGCAACAATTCCCTGCAGGAAGCCGCCGAACTGATCACCCGTAGCGCCTGTGAGATTTACCAGATCGACTGTGCCAGTCTTTGGCACCTGGAAGGATCGATGCTGGCCCCCATCTCGGCCTACCACCGCTCAACCCAGGAATACCTGCTGCCGGCGCCGATCGACGCCAGCGGTTTCCCCGATTACCTCGACGCCCTGCATACCGGTCGCGCCATCGACGCCCACAACGCCATGCGCGACCCGCGCACCCGGGAAATCGCCGAAAGCCTGCGCTCGCGTGATGTCAACGCGATGCTCGATGCCAGCATTCGAGTCGACGGCCAGGTGGTCGGCGTGTTGTGCCTGGAGCAAACCGGCGCGACCCGCGCCTGGCAGCAGGACGAAATCGCCTTCGCCGGCGAGCTGGCGGATCAGTTCGCCCAGGTCATCAGTAATCACAATCGACGCACCGCCACCAGCGCCCTGCATCTGTTCCAGCGTGCGGTCGAGCAAAGTGCCAACGCCTTTTTGCTGGTCAATTGCGATGGCATCGTCGAGTACGTCAACCCGAGCTTCACGGCGATCACCCAGTACACCACCGAAGAAGTCCACGGCCAGCGCCTGGCGCAACTGCCGGCACTGGAGAACCTCAGTGAACTGCTGTTCGACGCGCCCTCGGCGCTGGCCATGAGCAACAGTTGGCAGGGGGAATTCAAGAGTCGGCGCAAAAACCTCGAACCCTATTGGGGTCAGTTGTCGATATCCAAGGTCTATGGCGACAACCGCGAGTTGACCCATTACATCGGTATCTACGAAGACATCACACAGACCAAGCTCGCCCAGCAACGCATCGAGCGCCTGGCCTACACCGATAACCTGACCAACCTCGGCAACCGCCCGGCTTTCATCCGCAACCTCGATGAACGCTTCGCCCGCGACAGCGACGCGCCTATCAGCCTGCTACTGGTGGACATCGATAACTTCAAGCGGATCAACGACAGCCTCGGCCACCAGACCGGCGACAAGCTGCTGATCAGCCTGGCCCGGCGCCTGCGCAACAGCCTCAACCCGGGCGGCAGCCTGGCGCGGTTTGCCAGCAACGAGTTCGCGGTCTTGCTTGACAACACTGGCCTTGAACTCGGGCAGCAGGTCGCCAACCAGTTGCTCACGACCCTCGACAAACCGATGTTCGTCGACAACCAGCTGATCAGCGTGACCGGCTCGGTTGGCCTGGCTTGCGCGCCCCTGCATGGACGAGACCCGCAGACCCTGATGCGTAATGCCGGCCTGGCCCTGCACAAGGCCAAGGCCAACGGCAAACATCAGGTGCAGGTTTTCACCGAAGCCCTGAACGCCGAAGCCAGCTACAAGTTGTTCGTCGAGAACAACCTGCGCCGCGCCCTGACCCAGAACGAACTGGACGTGTTCTACCAACCCAAGCTCTGCCTGCGCAGCGGTCGCCTGCTGGGGATGGAGGCGCTGTTGCGCTGGAACCACCCGGAAAAGGGCATGATCCGCCCGGACCAGTTCATCAGTGTTGCCGAAGAAACCGGCCTGATCATTCCGATCGGCAAATGGATCGCCCGCCAGGCCTGCCGCATGAGCAAAGCGCTGAGCGCCGCCGGCCTGGGCAACCTGCAGGTAGCGATCAACCTGTCACCCAAGCAGTTCTCCGACCCGGACCTGGTAGCATCCATCGCCAACATCCTCAAGGAGGAAGCGCTGCCGGCGAGCTTGCTGGAGCTGGAACTGACCGAAGGTTTGCTTCTGGAAGCCACCGAAGACACTCGCCTGCAACTCGACCAGCTCAAGCGCCTGGGCCTGACCCTGGCCATGGACGACTTCGGCACCGGTTACTCGTCGCTCAGTTACTTGAAAAAATTCCCCATCGATATCATCAAGATCGATCGAAGCTTCATTCACGAAATCCCGGATAACCAGGACGACATGGAAATCACCTCCGCGGTGATCGCCATGGCCCACAACCTTAAACTCAAGGTCGTGGCCGAAGGCATCGAGACCGCCGAGCAGTTGGCTTTCCTGCGTCGCCACCGTTGCGACGTCGGCCAGGGCTACCTGTTCGACCAACCGATCCCGGGCCTCGACCTGATCGACAAGCTCAAACGCTATCCGCGCGGCCCGATTGCCTGACATCGCGTCAACACTCGGGCAAACTGCATTTCTGATTATTCCAACGACTGAGAGGACTGACGATGGTTCTGCGCTCGGAAATTCTGGTGAACAAAAACGTGCTCCCAACAAAAGAACAAGCTCTGCCTGGCCGCGAAACCCCCATGACCGTGCCGGAAAAACACTTCGTCCACGACGCCCCGCTACTGGGTCCATTCGCGATGGATGTGGATTTCGCGATCTTCGGCCTTGGCTGCTTCTGGGGCGCGGAACGCAAGTTCTGGCAGCGTGAAGGCGTGGTCAGTACGGCCGTGGGTTACGCTGGCGGCTTCACCCCGAACCCGACTTACGAAGAAGTCTGCTCCGGCTTGACCGGCCATAGCGAAGTCGTGCTGGTGGTCTACGAGCCGGCGAAAGTCAGCTACGAAGCGCTGCTGAAGATGTTCTGGGAACTGCACAACCCGACCCAGGGCATGCGCCAGGGCAACGACCTCGGCACCCAGTATCGCTCGGTGATCTACGCCACCAACCCGACCCAACTGGAAGCCGCGAAAAAAAGCGCACAGGTGTTCCAGGTCGAACTGACCAAGGCCGGCAAGGGCATCATCACCACCGAAATCGACGAAGCGCCGACGTTCTATTTCGCCGAGGCGTACCACCAACAGTACCTGGCGAAAAACCCTGAAGGCTATTGCGGCATTGGCGGCACCGGCGTGACCTGCCCGATCTGACCACTGACCGATCGTTCCCACGCTCTGCGTGGGAACGATCATCGCCTCATTCGGCGATCAACCAATCCATCCGCCACCCGCCCTGGGTCTGCCCAAGCTTCTCGGACAACCACGGCAGCAACTCACGCAACTCTTCCTCCAGCCCCCACGGCGGATTGGCAATGGCCAGACCGGAGCCGTTGAGGCTGTTCGGCGTATCCAGCGGATGCACCAGCAGCTCGACCCGCAACAACTTCGGCGCACCGGTACCGGCCAGGTCCTGATAGAACCGGCGCAGCGCGCGCTGATCCTTCACCGGGTACCAGATCGCCGCTACAGTCTGGCGCATCCGCCCGACCGCCTCTTTCAAGGCCGCGGCGCAGCGCTGCATCTCATCCAGTTTTTCGAAGGGCGGATCGATCAACATAACCGCACGCTTCTCCGGCACCGGCAGCAACGCCCGCGGCACATGCCAGCCTTCGCCAAGATGCACCTTGACCCGACGATCACCGGCCATGTTGTCCTTGAGCAGCACGCCATCTTCCGGATGCTTCTCGTTGAGCAACACGCGGTCCTGCGGGCGCGTCAGGCGCCGCGCCAACTCCGGTGAGCCCGGATAAAAGCGCAACTGGCCGTCCGGGTTCATCTCATGCAACACCTGCATGTAATCGGCGGTCAGGATCGGCAGATCCGGCTGATCCCACAACCGCGCAATGCCTTCCAGATACTCACCGGTTCGGCTGGCCTGATCGCCCTGGAGGTCGTACAGGCCAATGCCGGCGTGCGTATCGAGATAGGCAAACGGCTGCTCCTTGCGCGACATCAGGGCGATGAGGCGGGTCAAGGTCAGGTGTTTGAACACATCGGCGTGATTGCCGGCATGGAAGGCGTGGCGATAATTCATGGTTGCTCCTGCGAAGGCCGGCAAGTTTACCTTTTACTGGGCGGCAAGTCAGGAGCTCGCGGCTGAGTGGCAAACCCAGCCCTGTAGGAGCCGCCGGAGGCTGCGATCTTTTGATCTTGACCTTGTGGCATTACCTACCCCTGCTGAAGGCCGACCCCGCAACCAGTGCCCAACCACATCCAGCACATCGCATCCATCGCGCAACGCAATGGCGCAGAGCAAGGCAAGGTAGAAATGGACCTGCCATTAGCCTTCTGCCCACCCCCCAAAAAAAACGGCCCGCCTCCTGTAGGAGACGGGCCGTTTTTGCGAAAGGTTAGAGCCTCAGCTCATCCCCATCACTTGTTCAAACGGAAATCTGCCTCGGCAGCAGCAAAGCGCTGCAGCATGCCAGCAGTCGGCGTGCCCAGCTTGCTGACGATGTAGATCGCCAGGCTGGCGAAGATGAAACCAGGGATGATTTCGTACAGGCCCAGCAGTTCGAAGTGCTTCCAGACGATCACGGTGATCGCGCCGACCAGGATGCCAGCCAGTGCGCCGTTGCGGGTCATGTCTTTCCAGATCACGGAGATCAGCACGACCGGACCGAATGCGGCACCGAAACCTGCCCAGGCGTAGCTCACCAGGCCCAGTACACGGTTTTCCGGGTTGGCCGCCATGGCGATGGCGATCAGGGCAACCAGCAGCACCATGGCGCGGCCGACCCAGACCAGTTCAACCTGGGAAGCGGATTTGCGCAGGAAGGTCTTGTAGAAGTCTTCGGTCAGGGCGCTCGAGCACACCAGCAACTGGCAGCTCAGGGTGCTCATGACGGCAGCCAGGATGGCCGACAGCAGAACGCCGGCAACCCATGGGTTGAAGAGGATTTTGGCCAGTTCGATGAACACACGCTCGTGGTTTTCACTGACCGGCATGGCCACGGCCGGATTGGCCGAGAAGTAGGCGATACCGAAGAAACCGACAGCCACGGTGCCGCCCAGGCACAGGATCATCCAGGTCATGGAGATGCGACGGGCATTGGCAATCGACTTCACCGAATCGGCCGCCATGAAACGCGCCAGGATGTGCGGCTGGCCGAAGTAGCCCAGGCCCCAGCCCATCAGCGAGATGATGCCGATGAAGGTGGTATTTTTCAGCATGTCGAAGTTGCTTGGATCTTGCGCTTCAATGGCCAGGAACGTGGTGTCGACGCCGCCGGTGGCCAGCAGCACGATGATCGGCGTCAGCAACAGGGCGAAGATCATCAGCGTGGCTTGCACGGTGTCAGTCCAGCTGACCGCCAGGAAACCACCGACGAAGGTGTAGGCAATCGTCGCCGCAGCACCGGCCCACAGCGCCGTCTCGTAGGACATGCCGAAGGTGCTTTCGAACAGACGGGCGCCAGCCACGATGCCGGAAGCGCAATAGATGGTGAAGAACACCAGGATCACGACGGCGGAAATGATCCGCAGCAAGCCGCTTTTGTCTTCGAAACGGCTGGAGAAGTAGTCCGGCAGAGTCAGCGCATCGCCATTGTGCTCGGTCTGCACGCGCAGACGGCCGGCGACGAACAGCCAGTTCAGGTAAGCCCCGATGATCAGGCCGATGGCGATCCAGCTCTCGGACAGACCGGACATGTAGATGGCGCCCGGCAGGCCCATCAACAACCAGCCGCTCATGTCGGATGCACCGGCGGACAACGCGGTCACGACACTGCCCAGGCTACGGCCGCCCAGGATGTAGTCGGAAAGGTTGTTGGTGGAGCGATAGGCCATGAAGCCGATCAGCACCATTGCTGCGATGTAGATCACGAACGTGATCAGGGTTGGATTGCTTACGCTCATTGAGTGATGCCCTGGCTTTGTTTTTATGTAGCGGCGGCTGGTGAAGCGCTGGCAAACGGTGACGATTGACAGACGATCCGGGATCCCGCGCATTTATGACCGATGTTTCCCCAGGAAAGCCATCGGCCGGCACACCGGTCTTGCGACTGGTTGCACCTTGGGCGCGAATGCTATGCAACAAAGCAAATAAGGTGCAACCCATTTCTGGGGAATAAGTTGCACCTAGTCGGAAATTTATATCAAACCAAGGTTTTTGCTCCTTTTCGGAGCAAGAATGATCGTCTATCCATCCAAAAAGCACCAAGGCAACGCGGTAATGGCGCAGTGGAATTTTTTTCCTGACGAACTGCCGTTTATTCCCGTAAAAAAAGGGTTGCACCCGGTTGCACCTCATTCATCACACGGCTAATCTTTGCGCCAGCTGATGCCACGCAGTCGTGGCAAACATGAGGATAAAAACATGGCTACCACCACCCTTGGGGTCAAACTCGATGACCCGACCCGCGAACGCCTCAAGGCTGCCGCGACCTCGATTGATCGCACGCCGCACTGGCTGATCAAGCAGGCAATTTTCAATTACCTGGAAAAACTCGAGGGTGGTGCAACCCTGTCCGAGCTCAACGGTATCGCCCGAGACACTGACGAAGCGGGCGACGTCCATGTCGACCACGCGCACCAGTGCTTCCTCGAGTTCGCCGAGAGCATCCTGCCGCAATCGGTCTTGCGTGCGTCGATCACCGCCGCGTACCGTCGCCCGGAACCGGAAGTGGTGCCGATGCTGATCGAGCAGGCTCGCCTGCCGGCGCCGATGGCCGAAGCCACCAACAAGCTCGCTGCCTCTATTGCGGAAAAACTGCGCAACCAGAAGAGCGCCGGCGGCCGTGCCGGTATCGTTCAGGGCCTGCTGCAAGAGTTCTCCTTGTCGTCCCAGGAAGGCGTGGCGCTGATGTGCCTGGCCGAGGCGCTGTTGCGCATTCCGGACAAAGGCACCCGTGACGCCCTGATCCGCGACAAGATCAGTACCGGCAACTGGCAGCCACACCTGGGCAACAGCCCGTCGCTGTTCGTCAACGCCGCGACCTGGGGCCTGCTGCTGACCGGCAAGCTGGTGTCCACGCATAACGAAGCGGGCCTGACTTCGTCCCTCAGCCGCATCATCGGCAAGAGCGGCGAGCCGATGATCCGCAAGGGCGTCGACATGGCCATGCGCCTGATGGGCGAGCAGTTCGTCACCGGCGAGACCATTGCCGAAGCCCTGGCCAACGCCAGCAAGTTCGAAGCCAAGGGCTTCCGCTATTCCTACGACATGCTCGGTGAAGCCGCACTGACTGAGCACGACGCGCAGAAGTACCTGGCCTCGTACGAACAAGCCATCCACTCGATCGGCAAAGCGTCCCACGGTCGCGGGATTTATGAAGGTCCGGGCATTTCGATCAAGCTGTCGGCCTTGCACCCGCGCTACAGCCGTGCCCAGTACGAGCGCGTGATGGATGAGCTGTACCCGCGCCTGCTGTCGCTGACCCTGCTGGCCAAGCAATACGACATCGGCCTGAACATCGACGCCGAAGAAGCCGACCGCCTCGAGCTGTCGCTGGATCTGCTCGAGCGCCTGTGCTTCGAGCCGCAACTGACGGGCTGGAACGGCATCGGTTTCGTGATCCAGGCTTATCAGAAGCGTTGCCCGTACGTGATCGACTACGTGATCGACCTGGCTCGCCGCAGCCGTCATCGCCTGATGATCCGCCTGGTGAAAGGCGCGTACTGGGACAGCGAGATCAAGCGCGCCCAGGTTGAAGGCCTGGAAGGCTATCCGGTCTACACCCGCAAGGTGTACACCGACGTGTCCTACATCGCTTGCGCACGCAAACTGCTGTCGGTGCCGGAAGTCATCTACCCGCAGTTCGCCACGCACAACGCCCACACCCTGTCGGCCATTTATCACATTGCCGGTCAGAACTATTACCCGGGCCAGTACGAGTTCCAGTGCCTGCATGGCATGGGCGAACCGCTGTACGAACAAGTTGTAGGAAAGGTTTCCGAAGGCAAGCTGAACCGTCCGTGCCGTGTGTACGCACCGGTCGGCACCCACGAAACCCTCCTGGCTTACCTGGTACGTCGCCTGCTGGAAAACGGCGCCAACACCTCGTTCGTCAACCGTATTGCCGACCAGTCGATTTCCATCCAGGAATTGGTGGCCGACCCGGTAGCAAGCATCGAGCAGATGGCGACCGTGGAAGGTGGCTTCGGCCTGCCGCATCCTCGCATTCCGCTGCCGCGCGATTTGTACGGCTCCGAGCGCGCCAACTCCAGCGGCATCGACATGGCCAACGAACATCGCCTGGCGTCCTTGTCCTGCGCTCTGCTGGCTACTGCGCACAACAACTGGAAGGCCGCGCCGATGCTCGGTTGCGCTTCCAGCAGCGAAACCCCTGCACCCGTCTTGAACCCGTCCGATCTGCGTGACGTGGTTGGCCACGTACAGGAAGCGACTGTCGAAGACGTCGACAATGCGATCCAGTGCGCACTGAACGCCGCGCCGATCTGGCAGGCTACCCCGCCGGCCGAACGCGCCGCGATCCTCGAGCGCGCCGCAGACCTGATGGAAGCCGAGATCCAGCCGCTGATGGGCCTGCTGGCTCGCGAAGCCGGCAAGACTTTCGCCAATGCCATCGCCGAAGTGCGCGAGGCCGTGGACTTCCTGCGTTATTACGCGGTGCAGGCTCGCAACGATTTCACCAATGATGCCCACCGCCCGCTGGGTCCGGTGGTGTGCATCAGCCCGTGGAACTTCCCGCTGGCAATCTTCAGTGGCCAAGTGGCTGCGGCGCTGGCTGCCGGTAACCCGGTATTGGCCAAGCCTGCGGAACAGACGCCGCTGGTCGCCGCTCAAGCCGTGCGCCTGCTGCTCGAGGCCGGGATTCCACAAGGTGTCCTGCAACTGTTGCCGGGCCGTGGCGAAACCGTCGGCGCCGGACTGGTGGGCGACGATCGCGTCAAAGGCGTGATGTTCACCGGCTCCACCGAAGTTGCGCGCCTGCTGCAACGCAACATTGCCGGTCGCCTGGACAGCCAGGGTCGTCCGATTCCGCTGATCGCCGAAACCGGTGGCCAGAACGCGATGATCGTCGACTCTTCGGCACTGACCGAACAGGTGGTGATCGACGTGGTTTCGTCGGCCTTCGATAGCGCCGGCCAGCGTTGCTCGGCCCTGCGCGTGCTGTGCCTGCAGGAAGATTCTGCCGACCGCGTGATCGAAATGCTCAAGGGTGCCATGGCTGAAAGCCGCCTCGGCAACCCTGAGCGCCTGTCCGTGGACATCGGCCCGGTGATCGACGCCGAAGCCAAGGCTGGCATCGAGAAGCACATCCAGGCCATGCGCGACAAAGGTCGCAGCGTGTACCAGGTGGCCATCGCCGACGCCGAAGAAGTTAAACGCGGCACCTTCGTGATGCCGACGCTGATCGAACTGGAAAGCTTCGACGAACTGCAACGGGAGATCTTCGGCCCGGTGCTGCACGTGGTGCGCTACAAGCGCAAGGACATCGATCAACTGATTGCCCAAATCAACGCTTCCGGCTACGGCCTGACGCTGGGCGTGCACACCCGTATCGACGAGACCATCGCCAAGGTGATCGACAACGTCAATGCCGGTAACGTCTACGTCAACCGCAACATCGTGGGTGCCGTGGTCGGCGTGCAGCCATTCGGCGGCGAAGGCCTGTCGGGTACTGGCCCGAAAGCCGGTGGTCCGCTGTACCTGTACCGCCTGCTGTCGACCCGCCCTGCCGATGCGATCGAACAATCCTTCGCTCGCGGCGACGCTGCCGTAGCACCGGACGTTCGCCTTCGCGATGCCATGAGCAAACCGCTGACCGCCTTGAAAGCCTGGGCCGACAGCAACAAGTTCGCCGACCTGAGCACCCTGTGCGCGCAGTTCGCCGCACAATCGCAAAGCGGTATCACCCGCGTCCTGGCCGGCCCGACCGGCGAACGTAACAGCTATGCGATCCTGCCGCGCGAGCACGTGCTGTGCCTGGCGGAAGTCGAAGGCGACCTGCTGACGCAACTGGCTGCGGTATTGGCTGTCGGCGGTTCGGCGGTATGGCCGGAAGCTGAACTGACCAAGGCCTTGCTCGCCCGTCTGCCGAAAGACATCCAGGCACGCATCAAGCTGGTTTCCGACTGGAACAAGGACGACGTGGTGATTGATGCGGTTCTGCATCACGGCCATTCCGACCAGTTGCGCGCGGTTTGCCAGCAAGTGGCAAAGCGTGCCGGTGCCATTGTCGGCGTCCAGGGTCTGTCGCAGGGTGAAACCAACATTGCGTTGGAGCGCCTGGTGATCGAGCGTGCGTTGAGCGTTAACACCGCTGCTGCGGGTGGTAATGCCAGCCTGATGACCATCGGCTAAAACCGGTAAACCGGGCTGCCGCAATAGCCGCCCGGCACGCAATACCCTGTGGGAGCGGGCTTGCCTGCGATAGCGATGTATCAGTCACTGATGATGTTGACTGGTCTGACGCCATCGCGGGCAAGCCCGCTCCCACAGTTACTTATGGCGTCTGCTAAGTCACCATCACGCAGATCAATCATCCTGTTCAGCCTCTATTCCCCCGCCTAGACTCGCCCTACTCCAACAAAAGGTAGGCCGCCATGTCCGAGACGTTGCTCAGTTCCCGCAATCTGGCTTTCGAGCTGTATGAAGTCCTCGATGCCGAGGGCCTGACCCAGCGTGAGCGTTTCGCCGAACATAATCGCGAAACCTTCGATGCCGCCTTGGGCACCGCCCGCAACATCGCCGAGAAGTTCTTCGCCCCGCACAATCGCAAGGGTGACGAGAACGAGCCGCGCTATGAGGACGGTCAGGCAATCCTGATTCCGGAAGTGAAACCGGCAGTCGAGGCGTTCCTCGAAGCCGGCTTCCTCAATGCAGCGCGCAGTTTCGACGCTGGTGGCATGCAACTTCCTACCCTGTTGTCGCAAGCCTGCTTCGCGCATTTCCAGTCCGCCAACGCGGCGTCGACCTCCTACCCGTTCCTGACCATGGGCGCGGCCAACCTGATCGAAAGTTTCGGCACCGAGGAGCAGAAACGCCGCTTCCTGCAACCAATGATCGACGGCCGCTTCTTCGGCACCATGGCCCTGACCGAACCCCACGCAGGTTCGTCGCTGTCGGATATTCGTACACGAGCCGAGCCTGCGTCCGACGGCACCTATCGACTCAAGGGCAACAAGATCTTCATCTCCGGCGGCGATCATCCGCTGTCGGAAAACATCGTGCACATGGTCCTGGCCAAGCTGCCGGATGCCCCTGCTGGTGTGAAGGGCATTTCGCTGTTCATCGTGCCGAAATTCCTGGTCAACGATGACGACAGCCTCGGCAAACGCAACGACGTGCTGCTGGCGGGGCTTTTCCACAAGATGGGCTGGCGCGGCACCACCTCAACCGCGCTGAACTTCGGCGATAATGGCGAGTGCGTAGGCTATCTGGTAGGCAAGCCGCATCAGGGCTTGAGCTACATGTTCCAGATGATGAACGAGGCGCGAATCGGCGTCGGCATGGGTGCGGTGATGCTTGGCTACGCCGGCTACCTGTATTCGCTGGAATACGCCCGCGAGCGCCCTCAGGGTCGCGTGCCGGACAGCAAGGACCCGAACACCGCTCCGGTGGCGATCATCCAGCACGCCGACGTCAAGCGCATGCTGCTGACGCAAAAAGCCTACGTCGAAGGATCGTTCGACCTGGGGCTGTACGCGGCGCGGCTGTTTGATGACACCACGACACTGGAGACCGAGGCCGAACGCAAACAGGCCCATGAACTGCTGGACTTGCTGACCCCCATCGTCAAATCCTGGCCGTCGGAGTTTTGCCTGAAGGCCAACGAACTGGCGATCCAGATCCTTGGCGGCCACGGCTACACCCGCGAATACCCGGTGGAACAATACTACCGCGACAACCGTCTGAACCCGATTCACGAAGGCACCCACGGCATTCAGTCGCTGGACCTGCTGGGGCGCAAACTGGCACAGAACGGCGGTGCGGGCCTCAAACAACTGGTCCGCCTGATCGCCAACACCGCCGAGCGCGCGCACGCCCATGACTCGCTGACCGCGCTGCGTGAACCACTGGAGAAACTGGTGGCGCGCCTGCAGGCCGTGACCATTGGCTTGCTGACCGACCTGGCCCAGGGCAAGGTCAACAGCAGCTTGGCTAACTCGGCGTTGTACCTGAAAGTTTTTGGTCACACGGTAATTGGCTGGCGCTGGCTGGAACAGGCGATTCGCGCCGAGGAAGGGCTGGCCAAAGGCAATGCGGTCGATGTGAACTTCTATAAAGGCAAGCTCCAGGCGGCGCGGTACTTCCTGACCTGGGAAATCCCGGCTTGCCACCATGAGTTGACGATTCTTGAGGCGCGGGATGATGTTTGCCTGGGCATGCAGGATGAGTGGTTCTGATCCAAGTCTGAGGTGCTGCCGAAATCCATTCGCGAGCAGGCTCGCTCCCACAGTTGAACGCGTGACACTGTGGGAGCGAGCCTGCTCGCGAAGAGGACATCACCGACAACAGATCAGCTCAGACGAAACCCACCCATCTGCCGCGCCAGATCATCCGCCAACCGCTGCAACGTCAGGCAATCCTCCCGACAAGCCTTGACCTCCCCGGCAGTCGCCCGCGCCAGATCGGAAATCCCCTGCACGTTGCGGTTGATCTCTTCCGTTACCGCCGACTGCTCTTCCGTCGCCGTCGCCACCTGGTGGTTCATGTCGCTGATGCGCTCGACCTGCCCGGTAATCGCCGTCAACGAAGCCCCGGTGCGCTGGCTCGACTCGACACCCGTGCCCGTCGCGGCCTGGCCGGAATGCATCGACGACACCGCGTTCTCCGCGCCCTGCTTGAGGCTGCCGATCATCTGCTGAATCTCGTCGGTGGATGTTTGCGTGCGTCGCGCCAGGGTGCGCACTTCATCGGCCACCACCGCGAATCCGCGTCCCATGTCGCCGGCCCGCGCCGCTTCGATAGCGGCGTTCAGCGCCAGCAAATTGGTCTGCTCGGAAATTCCGCGAATCACCGCGAGCACCTGATCAATCGATGCCACCTGGTCTGCCAATGCGCCCACGGCTCTGGCGGCGACGCCGATTTCATCGGACATGCTTTCAATATGGCGGATCGAACCCCCGACCACTTCCCGCGCCTGCATTGCTTCATCACGGGCGTTTTGCGAAACGACTGCCGCGTTGCCGGCGTTTTGCGCAATTTCCTGCACAGTCAGGCCCATTTCGTGGACCGCGGTGGCGACCATGTCGGTCATCTCCTGCTGGCGCCCGGAACGCTCTGCGGTGTTATCCACCACCCGTGCCACCTGCCCGACCGCTGCGCGCAAGCGGTCGCTGGTGGTCAGCACTTCGCCGATCATTCCGCGCTGGCTTTCCAGGAAGCGATTGAACCCGCGCGCCAGGTCGCCCAGCTCATCGGCGCGGCTGGAATCTAACCGATGGGTCAAATCTCCACCACCGCTACCGATGGCCACCAGTGCCGCTGTTACCTGACGAATCGGTCGTACCAACCCACGGGCCAGCAACACCACCAGCAACAAGCACACCAGGGCCACCGCCAGGCCGATACCACCGCTCATCCACATGGCGCGACGGGCCTCGGCGTAGATTTGCGATTGCGGCACTTCGGCCACCAGGGTCCAGCCCAAATCCCTTAACGGCAGACTCAGCGCCAGATAATCCTCACCCTCACGGGAAAAACCGCTGCTGGTGGCAACTATTTGACCCATGACTGCTTGTGCCGCCGAGCCGCCGATTTGTTCGACCAGAGTACGCTTGCCGCTGAATTGAGCCTCGGGATGCACCTGGATCAAACCGTCGGAGCGCACGAGATAGACCTTGCCACGCTCACCAAAGCTGAAGTTGTGAATCAGCTCGGACAGCTCTTTCATGCTCAGGCCCAGTCCGGCGACGCCCACGACCTTCCCGGCCTTCTCGACTTTAATGTCGATGAAAAGCGCCAATTCTCCGGTGGCCGCGTCGTTGTCAATATTAAGGGTGCGCGGCTGGTCGCTGTCGAGGAACGCATAGAACCAGGCGTCTTTTGGATTGGAACGACTGAGGGTACGGTCCAGGCCTTTTTCGTTGAAGTAATGGTGGGTAGCCGTGCCGACCATCAACGCGGTAAAGGCTTTGTGTTCGGCACGCACGCCTTCGAGGTAAGTGGTAAACGTGCCGGCCTGGGCACTGTCTTCACCCGCGGCCAGCCAGTCGCGCACCATGCTGTTGCTGGCGATGTCCTTGGCGGCGGTTAGAGGCTGGACAAGGATGCGTTCGATGTCGTTGCGCATCGCCTCGATGCTCGACGGCAAGGCTTGCTCGACCAGATAGCTTTGAGCAAGGCGGTTGACCACGAGGGTATAAATGCCAACCACGATCAGAATGCTGACCAACAGGGCGGTGCCCATGCTCAGGATCAACTGCCACTGAATACTGCGTCGCCAGAACTGCATGGAGCACCCCCAAAGAATAAGAGGCTGAAACACTGCAACAGCCGTGCCGATTGTATACAACTAAATCGACAATTTTATTCTTTGGTTGTGCGCAAAGCCGATCAGACCTGATTGATCGTCTTGGAAATCACTTCAACCGTGGCGCTGACTTGCTCTTGGTAACGGTCGAGTTCCTGCTTGTGGCGCTTTTGCATTTCGATCTGTTGGGAACACAGATTCATAGCGGCCAGCACCAGTAGTCGGTCACCGATCAGGGTCGGGTACTTCTTCTTGGTCTCGGCCAGGGCAGCCTTCAACATCAATGCGGCGTCCAGCAGGGTCTGTTCTTCCCCGGCCGGCGCCTTGATCGAATAGTCTTCCCCCAGGATCGAGACGACTTTCACACCTGGGCCATAACTCATGCGTTGACAGGGCCAGCGCTGACGCGCTCAACCAGGGCCTGGATGCGTGCCACGGTGGCGCCTTGTTTCTCTTCCTGTTCCATCAGGCTCAGTTGCAGGCTTTCGTTTTCATCCTTGGCCTGGGCCAGTTCGGCGCTCAGGGTCTGGTTAGTGCTGACCAAGGCCTGGTTCTGTTGCACCAGATCGCTGACCAGTTGTTCCAATTGGCTTAGGGATGCTTCCAACATTTTGATTTTCCGGGCATTTTCAAAGGGCGCGTACGATAAAGAAAAGTCACGGTGGATGCCAGGGTTAAACAGGCGCAAGGCCTTGATTTTCCTGACCAGTGACCCTTCTCGCGAACTGTAGAGACTGTGATTGTCCCATCTGGTTCCTGCAGTTCGTCGCCATGAAGCGCAAAAGATCGCAGCCTTCGCCAGCCCTGCAAGAGATTCGCGTTTTCCTGTAGGAGCTGCCGCAGGCTGCGATCATTTGATTGGCAAAAGCTTTTTGACAGCATCACATTTCAACAGGTTAGAATCGCTGGCACGCAGACTGCATGGTCAGTTTGTGCCCGCTTTTCAGCCTTCCGGAGTACTGCCTTTGAATGCGACGACCATCAACAGCCTGTTCTTGATCGGCGCGTTGCTGGTAGGTGCGAGCATCCTGGTAAGTTCACTTTCGTCGCGCCTCGGCATCCCGATCCTGGTGATCATCCTGGCCGTGGGCATGGCCGCCGGCGTCGATGGCGGCGGCATTATCTTCGACAACTACCCCACCGCTTATCTGGTCGGCAACCTGGCATTGGCGGTAATCCTGCTGGACGGTGGCTTGCGTACTCGCGTATCGAGTTTTCGCGTGGCCTTGTGGCCGGCGCTGTCGCTGGCCACTGTAGGCGTGCTGATTACCACCGGGCTGACCGGCATGGCCGCGGCCTGGCTGTTCGACCTGAACCTGATGCAGGGCCTGCTGATCGGTGCCATCGTCGGCTCTACTGACGCCGCCGCAGTGTTTTCCCTGCTAGGCGGCAAAGGCCTGAACGAACGGGTGACCGCCAGCCTGGAAATCGAATCCGGCAGCAACGACCCGATGGCGGTGTTCCTCACCGTGACCCTGATCGACATGCTCGCCAGCGGCCAGACCGGCCTGCACTGGAGCCTGTTGACGCACCTGCTGCGCGAGTTCGGCATCGGCGGCATCATCGGCCTGGGGGGCGGTTGGCTAATGCTGCAACTGGTCAACCGTATCAACCTGGCCACCGGTCTCTATCCAATCCTGGTCATTGCCGGCGGCCTGGTGGTGTTCGCCCTGACCAACGCCCTGCACGGCAGTGGGTTCCTGGCCGTGTACCTGTGCGGCCTGGTTATCGGCAACCGCCCGGTGCGTAGCCGTCACGGCATTTTGCACATGCTCGATGGCATGGCCTGGCTGGCGCAGATCGGCATGTTCCTGGTACTGGGGCTGCTGGTCACGCCCCACGATCTGTTGCCGATTGCCCTGCCGGCACTTGCGCTGGCGCTATGGATGATCCTGTTTGCCAGGCCGTTGTCGGTGATGGTCGGCCTGCTACCGTTCAAGGCGTTTCACGGGCGCGAAAAGGCGTTCATTTCCTGGGTTGGACTGCGCGGTGCGGTTCCGATCATTCTGGCGGTGTTCCCGCTGATGGCGGGCCTGCCCAACGCCCAGCTGTACTTCAACCTCGCCTTCTTTATCGTGCTGGTATCGCTGCTGGTGCAAGGCACAAGCTTGCCGTGGATCGCCAAACTGCTGAAGGTGACGGTGCCACCCGAGCCTGCGCCAATCTCCCGCTCGGCCCTGGAAGTGAACGTCACCAGCGAGTGGGAACTGTTCGTTTATCGCCTCGGCGCCGAGAAATGGTGCATCGGTTCGCACCTTCGCGAGCTGAAAATGCCCGAAGGCACCCGTATCGCAGCCCTGTTTCGTGGCGAACAACTGCTCCATCCGTCGGGTAGTACGGTGCTGGAAGTCGATGATTTGCTGTGTGTTATAGGCCATGAACACAACCTGCCGGCCCTCGGAAAACTGTTCAGCCAGGCGCCGCAGCGGGGCCTCGATTTGCGTTTCTTCGGCGACTTCGTCCTTGAAGGAGACGCCCAGCTGGCCGCTGTTGCCGCCCTGTACGGGTTGAAGGTCGAAGGCATCGATCCGGACATGTCCCTGGGGCACTTCATTGCCCAGAAAGTTGGGGGTGCGCCCGTGGTCGGTGACCAGGTTGAATGGAACAACACCATCTGGACCGTTGCGGCCATGGAAGGGAACAAGATCGGCAAAGTGGGCGTCAGATTTCCCGAAGGAAGTCGCCCCGGCCCGGGACTCTTCCTCTAAACTCCATTCTTCGTCTCGTTTTCGATCGGTCACTATGTCAAGCCTGCGCACGTTTTTCGTCATGGTCCTGTTGGGCCTGAGCCTCTCTGTCGGTACCGTACAAGCCGCCGAACCGCCCACCCGTGAATCCGTACAGGCAAGCCTGGACAAGATCGCCGACCGCAAACTGCCGGAAGCCGATCAAAAGGCCCTGCAATCCGTCCTGCAGAGCACGCTGACACAGCTCAACAATCAGCGTGATTACGAGCAGAAGCTGGTCGAGCTCAAGCAACAGCTGGCCAGCGCGCCCAAACTGACCATTGAGAACCAACGCGAACTGGCCCGCCTGAAGGCCAGCAGCGTGGTACCGGTGGCGCAACGTTTTGCCAAAGAGTCGATTCAGCAACTTGAGCAACTGCTCACCGAACGTTCGACCCAGCAAAGCGATCTGCAAAAAGCCCTGGGCGACGCTAACAGCCTGATCATTACCGCCCAGACTCGCCCCGAACGCGCCCAAGGGGAAATTTCCGCCAGCCAGACGCGCATCCAGCAGATCAACAACATCCTCAAGGCCGGCAAAGACGCCGGCAAAACCCTGAGTGCCGAGCAGCGCGACCAGCTCAATGCCGAGCTCATGGCGCTGAACGCCCTGATCCCGCTGCGCCGCCAGGAACTGGCGAGCAACACTCAGCTGCAAGACTTGGGCAATAGCCAGCATGACCTGCTGACGGAAAAATCCGATCGCCTGGATCAGGAAATCCAAGAGCTGCAAAACCTGATCAACCAGAAGCGCCTCGCACAATCCCAGGAAACGGTCACCCAGCAATCGATCGAAGCGCAGAAGGCCGGCGGCAGCAGCCTGCTGGCCGTCGAAAGCACGGCGAACCTGAAACTCTCGGACTATCTGCTCAAAAGCACCGACCGCCTCAACGAAGTCACGCAGAAAAACCTGCAAACCAAGCAACAACTGGACAGCTTGACCCAGAGCGATTCGGCCCTGGACGAGCAGATCAACGTGCTCAAGGGCAGCCTGCTGCTGTCCAAGATTCTCTACAAGCAGAAACAGGCCTTGCCACGCCTGCGGGTCGACCGTGACCTGGCGGACCAGATCGCCGACATTCGCCTGTATCAATTCGAAGTCAGCCAGCAACGGGAGCTGCTGAGCAACCCGGCGAGCTACGTCGACAACCTGCTGTCGACCCAACCGCCCGAGCAGGTCACCCCGCAATTGCGCAAGAGCCTGCTGGAGCTGGCCACCACCCGTGCCGACCTGCTGGAGCGGCTGAACCGCGAACTGAGCGCGGTACTCAACGAATCCATCACCCTGCAACTGAATCAGAAACAACTGCTGAGTACCGCGCAAAGCTTGCGGGCGACACTCGACGAGCAGATGTTCTGGATTCCCAGTAACAAACCGCTGGATGTGGAGTGGTTCAGTACTGTGCCGGAGCGCCTGAGCCGTCAGGTCGATACCCTGCCCTGGGCTTCGAGCCTGAGTGAACTGGTCGACGGCCTGACCCAGCGTCCACTGCTGTTCCTGCCGCTGGCATTGCTGATTGGTGCACTGCTATGGCGACGCAAGCAGCTGTATGCCCGCCTGAACAAGGTTCACCAGGACATCGGGCATTTCAAGCGTGATAGCCAGTGGCACACACCCCAAGCCATTTTGATCAACATCCTGCTGGCGATGCCAGTGTCACTGGCCCTCGCCTTGTGCGGCCTGGCCCTGCAAATCGACGCCCGCGGGCAGAACGCGAGCATGGGCGCGGCCTTGCTGCAAATGGCCGGGGCGTGGCTGGTGTTCTACACCGCCTACCGAATCCTCGCGCCGGGTGGCGTGGCGGAATTGCATTTCCGCTGGGAAAAACCCCAGGTCGAATTCCTCCGGGGCTGGGTCCGCCGCCTTGGCATGGTGGTGATGGCACTGGTCACCGTGGTGGCGGTGGCGGAATTGCAACCGGCGGCGCTGGCCGATGACGTGCTCGGCATGCCGGTGGTGCTGATCTGCTACGCCTTGATGACCTGGCTGCTCAGTCGCTTGCTGATCAGCAGCCCGACCCACGAAAACGCCTCGTTGTTCCGCAAGGTCCTGGGCATTCTGTTTACCGCGCTGCCCATCGCACTGTTCGTGGCCGTGTGCTTCGGCTACTACTACACCGCACTCAAACTCAGCGACCGACTGATCAACACCCTTTACTTGCTGATGTTCTGGCTGGTGATCGAAGCGACCTTCGTGCGCGGCCTGAGCGTGGCGGCACGGCGCCTGGCTTACCAGCGCGCCCTGGCCAAACGCCAGGCGGCAAAAGAGGCCGGCGACGGCGAAGCGGTCATCGAAGAACCGACGATGGACATCGAGAAGGTCAACGAACAATCCCTGCGCCTGATCCGCCTGGCGCTGCTGGGTGGCTTCATCGCTGCGCTGTATTGGGTCTGGGCCGACTTGATCACGGTGTTCTCGTACCTGGACAACATCACCCTTTACGAATACACCAGCGGCACCGGTGCCAACATGAGCATGGTGCCGATCAGCATCGGCGACATGCTCGGTGCACTGATCATCATCGGTATCACCTTTGCCCTGGCGCGCAACTTACCCGGCCTGCTGGAGGTGTTCGTGCTCTCGAAGCTGAACCTGGCCCAAGGCAGCGCCTATGCCACCACCACGCTGCTGTCCTACCTGATCGCCGGTATTGGTTTCGTCTCTACCCTGTCGACCCTCGGCGTGAGCTGGGACAAATTGCAATGGCTGGTCGCGGCGCTCTCGGTCGGCCTCGGCTTCGGTATGCAGGAAATCTTCGCCAACTTCATCTCCGGCATCATGATCCTGTTCGAACGCCCGGTGCGCATCGGTGACACCATCACCATCGGCAACCTGTCGGGTACGGTGAGCAAGATTCGCATCCGTGCCACCACCATCACCGACTTCGACCGCAAGGACATCATTGTCCCGAACAAGACGTTCATTACCGGGCAACTGATCAACTGGTCGCTGACCGATACCATCACCCGGGTCACGCTCAAGCTCGGGGTCGATTACGGTTCGGACCTGGACCTGGTCAAGGAATTGCTCCTCAAGGCTGCACGGGAAAATCCGCGGGTGCTCAAGGAGCCCGAGCCGCACGTGTACTTCCTCAACTTCGGCGAAAGCACTCTTGACCACGAGCTGCGCATGCACGTGCGCGACCTCGGCGACCGCAACCCGGTGCTCGATGAGGTCAACCGCTTCATCAACCGCGAGTTCAAGAAGCAGCACATCAACATCTCCTTCCGCCAGATGGAGGTCTACCTCAAGAATCTCCACGGCCAGGAATACAAGATGGTGCCGATCGAGCCAGAAGCGAAAACCATCGTGCCACTGGTCGATGGCAAGCCGGTGCAAGAGCCACCTTCCGCCAAACTCGACTAACCGGCCATTCCCCAGCAGAATGCTCGGACATTCTGCTGGAGCCGGCCTTTGAAAGCCCTCGACGAACTGACCTTCGACAATCGCTTCGACCGCTTGGGCGATGCCTTTTCCGCCCATGTGCTGCCCGAGCCAATCGATAACCCACGTCTCGTGGTCGCAAGCCCCGCTGCCATGGCGCTGCTCGACCTCGACCCCGCCGTGGCCGAAACCCAAGAGTTCGCCGAGCTGTTCAGTGGTCACAAACTCTGGGCTGACGCGATTCCCAGGGCGATGGTCTATTCCGGTCACCAGTTCGGTTCCTACAACCCGCAACTGGGCGATGGTCGCGGCCTGTTGCTGGGCGAGGTGTACAACGAGGCCGGCGAGCACTGGGACCTTCACCTCAAGGGCGCCGGTCAGACGCCGTTTTCGCGCATGGGCGATGGGCGCGCAGTGCTGCGTTCCTCGATCCGCGAGTTTCTCGCCTCCGAAGCCCTGCAGGCCCTGAACATCCCGACCACTCGGGCGCTGTGCGTGATTGGCTCCGACACCCCGGTCTGGCGCGAAAAACAAGAGCGCGCGGCCATGGTCCTGCGCCTGGCACCGAGCCATGTACGCTTTGGGCATTTCGAATACTTCTACTACACCAAACGTCCCGAGCAGCAGAAAATCCTGGGCGACCATGTGCTGGCCATGCACTTCCCGCAGTGCCTGGAACAACCGGAACCGTACCTGGCGATGTTCCGCGAAGTGGTCGAGCGCAATGCCGAACTGATCGCCAAGTGGCAAGCCTACGGTTTCTGCCATGGCGTAATGAACACTGACAACATGTCGATCCTCGGCATTACCTTCGACTTCGGCCCATTCGCCTTCCTCGATGATTTCGACGCCAACTTCATCTGCAACCACTCCGATGACCAGGGCCGCTATTCATTCAGCAACCAGGTGCCCATTGGCCAGTGGAACCTCAGCGCCCTGGCCCAGGCGCTGACACCGTTCATCAGCGTCGAGGCCCTGCGCGAAACCCTCGGCCTGTACCTGCCGCTGTTCCAGGCTCATTACCTGGACCTGATGCGCCGCCGTCTCGGCCTGACCACCGCCGAAGAGGACGACCAGAAGCTGCTGGAGCAATTGCTTCAACTGATGCAGAACAGCGGCGTCGATTACAGCTTGTTCTTCCGGCGCCTGGGCGAAAAAGCCCCCGAAGCGGCCGTTGGCCATTTGCGCGATGACTTCGTCGACCTCAAGGGTTTTGATGCCTGGGGCGAGCGCTACGTCGCCCGAGTGGCCCGGGAAGGCGAGGTGGATCAGGAGCAGCGGCGCGCCCGGATGCATGCGGTCAACCCGCTGTACATCCTGCGCAACTACCTGGCGCAAAAGGCCATCGATGCGGCAGAGAGCGGCGACTACTCGGAAGTCCGCCGGCTGCACGCGGTGCTAAGCAAGCCGTTCGACGAACAACCCGGTATGGAGAGCTACGCCGAGAGGCCGCCGGAATGGGGCAAGCATCTGGAGATCAGTTGTTCGTCGTGAAGTGCCGCGCGATTGAAAATACAAGCGAGTGGCTCCAGATACAGACTACTCGCTCCTCACTGGACATCCGTCATGACCGACCCACTCCTCATCCCCTGCCCCCACTGCAACGGCCTCAACCGCATTCCCGCCGAGCGCCTGGGCGACCATCCAAAATGCGGACGTTGCAAGGCCGAGGTCCTGCTGAACAAGCCCTTCGAACTCAAGCAAGGTGATTACGCCAGTCAGATCAAAGGCGATCTGCCGCTGTTGGTGGATGTGTGGGCAGACTGGTGCGGACCGTGCAAATCGTTTGCGCCGGTGTTCGAGCAGGCGGCAGGGCAATTGGCCGGCAAGTGTCGGCTGGCCAAGCTGGACAGCGAGGCGAACCAGCAATTGTCGGCGCAGCTGGGGATTCGCTCGATACCGAGCCTGATTTTGTTCAAGAACGGTCGGGAGGTCGCCCGCCAGAGCGGGGCGCTCCCGTTACCGCAACTGATGAGCTGGTTGCGTAGCCAGGGGATCTAAAGGCCACCCGAAAACCAAATGTGGGAGCGAGCCTGCTCGCGAAGAGGGATTCACATCCAACGTCTCTGTTGACTGAACTCCCGCCTTCGCGAGCAGGCTCGCTCCCACAGTGTTTTCGTTTTGCCCTTGGGAATCAGGTGTTTTCCAGCAAGTTATGCAACTCAACGAACTGCTGTGTCAGCTTGTGCCGCGGGTCCAGATGGATCAGCGGCATGTTGGCCTGATGGGATTCGCGCATGCGCACCGAACTGCCCAGGTACACCGGTAGCACCGGCAGACCTTCGGCGATCAACTCGTCGAGGATTTGCTGGGGCAGGCTCGCACGGGCCTGGAACTGGTTAACCACGATGCCTTCGACTTCCAGGCCTTCGTTGTGGTCGTCCTTCAGTTCTTCTATTTCTGCCAGCAAACCGTAAAGTGCTTGGCGGGAGAAGCTGTCGCAATCAAAGGGAATCAACACACGATCGGCGGCAATTAACGCAGAAACCGCATAAAAATTCAGGGCCGGCGGTGTATCCAGGTAGATCCGGTCGTAATCACCATCAAGCTCTTCGAGCAACTTTCGCAGCTTGTTGATCTTGTGCTTGGCCTCAAGCTTGGGCTGCAAGTCGGCCAGCTCGGCGGTGGCGGTGATGACGTGGAGGTTGTCGAACGGCGTTTCGTAGATATCGACCTGGTTCTTCTTGGCAAAAGGCCCGGAGGACAAGGTTTGCTTGAAGAAATCGGCGATACCCATCGGGATATCGTCACCGGTGAGTCCCGTCAGGTACTGAGTGGAGTTGGCTTGGGCATCGAGATCGACCAACAGGGTGCGATAGCCCTCGCTGGCGCTGACCGCCGCCAGATTGCAGGCAATACTGGATTTGCCCACGCCACCTTTCTGATTGAACACCACGCGCCGCATTGCAAAACCTCCGTGTACCAAAGAATGACCGAGTGTAGTGGTGCAGGGCATGGCTTCGCTAGCTCGCATGCGCATGGACTACATGGTCATCAGTGTTTTCTTACGGAAAAAGCCGCTGGGGGCACTATACGCCGAGACCTGAGCCGACAGACGGCCCGATGAAAATGTGAATAATTGCCAAACGTTCAGTTTTTGTGAACTGACCGGTACATCTCATCGAGCAAAACGTAACCAGTGTTTGCTACACGTTCGTCGCACCGGGATAATGCGCACCACTCGGCGCCAAGCGCCACGTAGGGTGTGCCGTGCCGTTGCGCCACTCACCGCGTCAGGAAGCCTGCAAGGGCGGGATTGAATGTCTGTGATTAATTTCAACATCGCCCAGTGGCGCGCTTGGGCCCCGGGGCTCGAAAGCGTGGATGACTGGCAGGCCTGGTGCCGGCAACCGTTGATGTTACCGGTCAGCGATGCCGCACCCGATGTCTCGTTCCTGCCGGCCATGCAACGCCGGCGGCTCAGCCGTCTGGCGCGAATGGCATTCAGTGTCGGCTGGCCATTGGCCGAAGGTCGCCAGGACCTGCCACTGGTCTTTGTTTCCCGTCACGGCGAAACCCCGCGCACCTTCGACATTCTCAGCGACCTGGCCGTCGAGCAACCGTTGTCGCCAACCCAGTTCAGCCTATCGGTGCATAACGCGATCATCGGCCTGTGGTCGATCATGCGCGGTGAAACCAGCGAAATGACTGCCTTGGCCGCCGCCGGCGACGGCCTTGAAAATGGCATGCTGGAGGCGGCGGCCCTGCTGGCTGAAGGCTCGCCCGCGGTTTTACTGGTGGTTACCGAAGAGCAACCGCCGCAGGCCTATTCGGCCTGGATCGACGACGTGCCCTTCCCTTATGCCGTCGGCCTGCTGATTACCCCGGGCAATGACTGGCAGCTGTCCCTGAACAGTGCCACGGATGCGTTGTCAAACGCTCGATGGCCGCACGCGTTGAATCTGTTGTGCACGCTGCTGGGTCCGCAAACCACCTGCCAACATGCCTGGAAAAATCGTGTATGGACTTGGCAACGCAAGCTGTGACTGAAAAAAACCGCGATGCCTATTACTGGCGCCTGCTGGCCACCGCCGCGAGCTTTGCCCTATTCGGGTTGGGCGGCCTGTGCCTACGCCTGGTGATTTTCCCGCTGCTGGCCTGCCTGCCAGGTGATGCCCATACCCACCGGATGCGGGCGCGCCAGACTGTCAGCCGCTGTTTCTGGCTGTTCGTGCGCTTCATGGCCCGCGCCGGCGTGCTGACCTACGAAATCGAGGGCGCGGAAAAACTCGGTCGGCCCGGCCAGATGATCGTTGCCAATCACCCATCGCTGATCGACGTGGTATTTCTGATCGGTTTGGTCCCACACGCCAACTGCGTGGTCAAGCAAAGCCTCTGGGATAACCCATTCACCCGCACGCCCCTGCGTCGCACCGAATACATCAGCAACGATGGCAGCATGGACATGCTCGATGCCGCCGCCGATGCGCTGAAACAAGGCCAGACCCTGATCATTTTTCCCGAAGGTACACGCACCCAGCCAGGCCAGGCGCCCGCCTTTCATCGGGGCGGCGCGGCAATTGCCGTGCGTGGTGCGAAAATCCTCAGCCCCGTGGTGATCCGGGTCAGCCCGACCACACTGACCAAGGCCGAACCCTGGTATCGGATCCCCAAGCGCCGCGTACACTTCAGTTTCCGTGTGGGGGACGATATAGACCCCCAGGCCTTCGCCGCGCTCGGCCCGCCCCCCCTGGCCTCGCGCAAGCTCAACGATTACTTGCATTCTTACTTTATCAAGGAGCTCGCCGAAGATGAGCAATCTTAACCGTGAAATAAAAGATCTGATCATTGAAGCCCTCGGCCTCGAAGACATCAGCGCCGACGACATCGACGATCAGCAGACCCTGTTCGGCGAAGGTTTGGGCCTGGACTCGGTGGACGCCCTGGAACTCGGCCTGGCCATCCAGAAAAAATACGGCATCAAGATCGATGCCGACGCCAAGGACACGCGCAATCACTTCAGTAACGTGGCGAGCCTCGCGGCCTTCGTCACTGCAAAACAGGCAGCTTGAGACCGGACCATGCAAACTCGTGACGACATTTTCAACACCCTGCGCGATGCCTTGGTCGAACTGTTCGAACTGGACCCGGACCGGGTGAGCCTCGAATCCAACCTGTACCAGGATCTGGAAATCGACAGCATCGATGCGGTCGACCTGATCGATCACATCAAGCGCCAGACCGGCAAGAAAATCGCGGCCGAAGAATTCAAGTCGGTGCGAACCGTCAGCGACGTGGTCGAGGCGGTCTACCGTCTGGTTCAACCGGCCGCATGAGTCGATTGATCGGCCTCGGCTTGCTGCTGGCGGGCCTGCTATACCCTTTTGCGGTGTATTTCGGCATGGAGCATTTCGCCCCGTGGCAGTTCGGGTTGCTGCTGGGCAGCCTGTGGCTGGCCCGCGCGCTGACCGGCAAGCGACGGCCAGGCAGTTCGTGGATGGCGGGCGTGGCTATCCTGTTCTGCCTGTTGCTGGCGTTGTTCGACAGCCCGGCACTGCTGCGCTGGTATCCGGTATTGATCAGCGCCTTCATGCTGGGGCTGTTCGGACTGAGCCTGAAGTACGGCCCACCGATGGTCGAACGCCTGGCCCGCCTGCGCGAAGCACATTTGCCGGCCAAGGCCATTCGCTATACCCGCCAGGTGACTATCGCCTGGTGTGTATTTTTCCTGTGCAACGGGATCTGCGCCGCAGCCCTGACACTGTGGGCGCCGCTGAGCTGGTGGATGCTGTACACCGGCCTGATCTCCTATGGATTGATAGGCCTGATGTTTGCCATTGAATGGCTAATACGCCAACGGGTAAGAGGCGGCGCATGAACTGGATAAAACTTGAGCATCTGTTGCTCAAGGCCGAGCCGGGGCGAGCCGTGACGGCCGACCCGCAGCTTGATCACGCACAATTGCGCGAGCAGGCCCTGCGCCTGGCCGCCGGCTTGCAAACCCGCGGTGTGCGGCGCATTGCCGTGCACCTCGAAGACGCCGCGGACCTGGCGATTGCCTTGTTGGGCGCCTGGCGCGCGGGGGTCAGCGTGTTGCTGCCGGCCGACTTGCAACCGCAAACCCGCCAGCGCTGGTCGGGTGAAGTCGATTTATGGCTCACCGATCAGCCCGACGACACACACCCGGGCGATTATCAGGATGCGCCCCTTGGCGCCGCTGCCCTCGATCTTGACGGCTGCTCGCTGAGCCTGTGCACTTCCGGCTCCAGCGGCGAACCCAAGCGCATCGAAAAAGCCCTGCGCCAGCTGGTCAATGAAGTCCAGGCCCTGGAACAGCTGTGGGGCGCCGACCTGGGCCCAGCCTGCATCATTGGCAGCGTCGCCACCCAGCACATCTATGGCTTGCTGTTCCGGGTATTGTGGCCACTGTGCGCGGGGCGCCCGTTCGTTCGCAGACAACTGGCCTTCCCCGAAGACCTGCAGCGTGCCAGTCTCGAACACCCGGCCTTCGCCTGGGTGGCCAGCCCGGCGCTGCTCAAGCGCATGGGCGACAACCTCGACTGGCCGGCGCTGAGCGCAGTACGTCGGGTATTTTCTTCCGGTGGTGCATTGCCCGCCGAGGCCGCGCAGCGTCTGCACGAACGCCTGCACCAATGGCCGACGGAAATATTCGGCAGTTCGGAAACCGGTGGCATCGCCTGGCGCCAGGGCCAGTCACTGTGGCAGCCCTTTGCTGGCGTCCAGTTGACCCAGGACAACGAGGGGGCTTTGCTCATCGCCTCGCCCTACTTGCCTGACGGCCATATCGAGCACACCGCCGATGCAGCGCGAATCGCGGCTGATGGCCGCTTCGAGTTGCTTGGACGACTGGACCGAATCGTCAAGCTGGAAGAGAAACGGATCTCGCTGCCGATGCTGGAGCAGGCACTGATGGCCCACGACTGGGTGGCCGAAGCGCGCCTGGGTGTCGTCCAGGAAAACCGCGCCTCGCTGGGCGCATTGTTGGTCCTGACTGACGCAGGCTTGCATGTGCTGCGCAATCAAGGCCGGCGCACACTCACCGAACAACTGCGCCAACACCTGAGCCTGCATTGTGAAACCCTGGCCTTGCCCAGACGCTGGCGCCTGTTGCAGCAACTGCCGCTGAACGCCCAGGGCAAACTGCCCCAGGCCGACGTCGAAGCCGTGCTGCTGGCACCGCGCCCCAAGGCTCCGCAGGTGCTGGAACAGGTGGAAGCCAATGGTGAGTGGAGCCTGCAGCTGGCCGTGCCGCCGGATCTTGCCTATTTCAGCGGGCACTTTCCCACAGCTCCCGTATTGCCCGGCGTGGTGCAGGTGGAGTGGGCGCTGCTTTTGGGCCAGCAACTGATGAACCTGCCGCAGAAATTCGCCGGCATGGAAGTGCTGAAATTCCAGCAATTGGTGCGTCCCGGCGACGAAGTCCAACTGCACCTGCGCTTCGACCCAGCCCGCGGCAAGCTGTATTTCGCCTATCGCAACGAAACCGCCACCTGTTCAAGTGGGCGGATTTTGCTGGAGCCGGCACATGCATAACCCCTGCGCCGTCGTCCCGGTCTACAACCACGAGACCGCCATCACCACCGTGGTCGATGCGCTGCTGGCCAACCACCTGCCGTGCATTCTGGTGGACGACGCCAGCAGCCCGCCCTGTGCCAGGGTGCTCGATCAACTGGCGCTGCGCGACAACGTGTATCTGATCCGCCTCGCCACCAACCAGGGCAAGGGCGGTGCGGTGATGACCGGTCTGCGGGAAGCCTCGCGCCTGGGCTTCAGCCACGCCTTGCAGGTGGACGCCGACGGCCAGCACGACCTGCAGGATGTGCAACGTTTTGTCGAACGCTCCCGCGCCCATCCCGACGCCGTGATCTGCGGCTATCCGCTGTATGACGACAGCGTGCCGAAGGGTCGTTTGTACGCCCGCTACCTGACCCATGTGATGGTGTGGATCAACACACTGTCGCTGCAGATTCGCGACTCCATGTGCGGCTATCGCCTCTATCCCTTGGCCCCGGTCCTGGCGTTGATCGAATCGGCAAAAATCGGCAAGCGTATGGACTTCGATTCGGACATCCTGGTGCGCCTGGCGTGGCGCGGGCAGCCGATGCAATGGCTGCAAACCAGAGTCCATTATCCGCTGGACGGTGTTTCGCATTTCCGCATGTTCCACGACAACGTACTGATTACCAGCATGCACACCCGGTTGTTTTTCGGCATGCTGCTGCGCTCGCCGCTGATCCTCTGGCGTCGGTGGCGCACATGAACGTCGACAAGCAACACTGGGCCGACCGCGAGGAGCGCGGCAGCTTCTGGCTGATGAAATTTACCGCGGTCGCCGCCAAGGTGCTTGGGCGTCGACTGCTGAGCCCGCTGCTGTACGGCATCGTGTTGTACTTTTTCCTGTTCGGCCGCAGTGCCCGTCAAAGCGCCTGGGAGTATCAGCAACGACTCGCCGACTGGAGCGGTCGCGACGAACTGCGCCCGAGTCATTGGCGTGTATTCAGCCAGTTCATGGCCTTCGCCGACTCCCTGCTCGACAAGCTCGACGTGTGGAACGGCAAGCTGGGCATCGAGCACATCGAAATCATCGACCCGGCATTGCTGCGCAACCAGTTACGCGGCACGCGCGGGCAAATGCTGGTGGGCGCCCACCTGGGCAACCTCGAAGTCTGCCGCGCACTGGCGGAAATCGGCGAGAAGGTCACCATGAACGTGCTGGTGCACACCAAGCACGCCGAGCGATTCAACCGCTTGCTGGGCGAAGCCGGGGCGACCAATCTGCGACTGATCCAGGTCAGTGAACTGGACCCAGTGATCATGCTGCAACTGCACGAACGCCTGGAACGCGGCGAATGGCTGGCGATTGCCGGCGATCGCGTGCCGCTGCACGGCGGGCGCAGCGTGACCGTGGACTTCCTCGGCCATCCGGCAAAGTTCCCGCAAGGACCGTGGCTGCTGGCGGGGCTGCTGAAATGCCCGGTCCACCTGCTGCTGTGCCTGAAAAAGGCCGATGGCCATTATCGACTCACCCTCGAACCCTTCGCTGACGCGATCACCTGGAAACGCAGCGACCGCGAACAGGTCATACATCAGTGGGCCACCCGCTATGCCGAGCGCCTGAGTCACTATTGCCTCCAGGCACCTCGACAATGGTTCAACTTTTACCCTTTCTGGAAGACCGATGACGACGCCAACGCTTGAGCCTGTAATCTTCGGCGAACGCCCTTTGCGCATCGACGATGTGCTGGCCCTGGCCAACCGCCAGGCGCCCACGCAGTTGCAGGGCGACCCGCAGTTCCGCCAGCGCATCGCCAAAGGCGCGCAGTTCCTCGACTCCCTGCTCGACAAGGAAGGCGTGATCTACGGCGTGACCACCGGCTACGGCGATTCCTGCGTGGTCGCCGTGCCGTTGCATCACGTCGAGGCGTTGCCGCGTCATCTGTACACCTTCCACGGCTGCGGCCTGGGCAAATTGCTGGACGCGCAAGCCACTCGCGCGGTACTGGCGGCACGCTTGCAGTCGCTCTGCCAGGGTGTCTCCGGGGTGCGCGTGGAGCTGCTGGAACGCCTGCAGGCATTCCTTGAACACGACATCCTGCCACTGATACCAGAAGAAGGATCGGTCGGCGCCAGCGGTGATCTGACGCCGCTGTCGTACGTTGCCGCCACGCTGTCCGGCGAGCGTGAAGTGATCTATCGCGGCGAGCGCCGGCAAGCCGCCGATGTTCACCGCGAACTCGGCTGGCAGCCACTGGTGCTGCGTCCCAAGGAAGCCCTGGCACTGATGAACGGTACCGCCGTGATGACCGGGCTCGCCTGCCTGGCCTACGCCCGCGCCGATTATCTGCTGCAACTGGCCACGCGCATCACCGCGCTGAACGTGGTGGCGCTGCAAGGCAACCCGGAACATTTCGACGAGCGCCTCTTCGCCGCCAAGCCACACCCTGGGCAGATGCAGGTCGCCGCCTGGTTGCGCAAGGACCTGGCCATCGACGCGCCGACCGCACCGCTGCATCGCCTGCAGGACCGCTATTCGCTGCGTTGCGCACCGCATGTCCTCGGTGTGCTGGCCGACAGCCTGAACTGGCTGCGCTCGTTCATTGAAATCGAACTCAACAGCGCCAACGACAACCCGATCATCGATGCCGAGGCCGAACGCGTGCTGCACGGTGGGCACTTCTACGGCGGGCACATCGCGTTCGCCATGGACAGCCTGAAAAACCTCGTGGCCAACGTCGCCGACCTGCTGGATCGACAACTCGCCCTGTTGGTGGATGAGCGCTACAACCACGGTTTGCCCAGCAACCTGTCCGGGGCCACGGCCGACCGCGCCATGCTCAACCACGGCTTCAAGGCCGTGCAGATCGGTGCCAGCGCCTGGACCGCCGAAGCGCTGAAAAACACCATGCCCGCCAGCGTATTCTCCCGTTCCACCGAGTGCCACAACCAGGACAAGGTGAGCATGGGCACCATCGCCGCCCGTGATGCGATCCGCGTGTTGGAGCTGACCGAACAGGTCGCCGCCGCCACCTTGCTGGCTGCCAACCAAGGCGTCTGGTTACGCGCCCAGGCCGAGGATGCGCGGCCACTGCCACCGGCTCTGGCGGCCATGCATGAAGCATTGGCCAAGGATTTCCCGCCGGTCATCGAAGACCGTGCGCTGGAGGGCGAACTGCGCCTGTGCCTGCAACGTATCGCCGCACAACACTGGAGGCTGCATGCGTAGCAAGGGAGTGCTCTACACCGATACGCAAATCCTCGTGCCGTTCTTCGACGTCGACAGGATGAACGTCGTCTGGCACGGCCATTACGTCAAATACCTGGAAATCGCCCGCTGCGCCTTGCTGGACAAGATCGGCCACAACTACACGGCAATGTCCGAATCGGGCTATGCGTGGCCGGTGATCGACCTGCAATTGCGCTACATACGCGGTGCCCAGTTCGGCCAGACGCTCAACGTGCGCGCCAATCTGGTGGAATGGGAGAACCGGTTGAAGATCAATTACCTGATCAGCGACCTGGAAACCGGCGAACGCCTGACCCGTGGTGTTTCCGTACAGGTCGCCGTCGACATGAGCAATCGCGAAATGCAATTGGCCTCGCCGAAGGTATTTACCGACGCCGTGGCGAGGGCCTTACCATGATTTCCGGCCCTGTAGGAGCGAGCCTGCTCGCGATGGTCGCTAACGATGACGCTGGGCGCCTGTCACCCCGCGGTGCCCTCAGGTTTTTCGCGAGCATGCTCGCTCCTACAGTGTTCTGGCTGTTACTGGGCATTCCTGGGCTGGCCAACGCCTTCGATCTACAGCAGCTCAGCGAGCAACTGGCCAGGCCCGATGTCATCCATGGCAACTTCATTCAGGAAAAACGCCTGCGCGCCCTGCCCCAGCCACTGACCAGCAAGGGCACTTTCGTCCTGGCGAAGAATCACGGGTTGTTGTGGCTGCTGAAAACGCCGTTGCAACAGGACTACCGCATCACCCCCACAGGCATTGCCCGGCGTGATGCCAGCGGCTGGCAGATGTTGCCGGGCAAGAGCGCCGGCGCTGAGCAGAACCGCTTGTTCCTGGCCGTCCTGCAAGGCGACAGCAGCGGACTGCAACGGGATTTCGAGCTGGCGCTCAGTGGCGATGCACAAAACTGGACACTGAAGTTGACGCCACGCTCGATGCTGCTCAAGCAGGTGTTCAACCAGATCAACATCACCGGCGGCGAACTGGTCCACAGCATCGAGCTGCTGGAAACCCAAGGTGACAGCACGCTGTTGCGCATGCAAGACAGCACCAGCGCGCAACCGTTAAGCGACACGGAGCAGCATGACTTTGCCGAGTGAACGCAGGCTACCCTGGCTGTTCCTGATCCTGCTGCTGGCAGTGCTGGCGCTTGCCGGCTGGCAATGGCGCGACGGCGCCCCGCTGTCGGCCAACCTGATGGAGCTGGTGCCCGGCACCGCGCCGGATGCGCTGGAACTGCGTGCCGAACAACGCATGCAGGAACCGCTGAATCGCGAAATGCTGGTGCTGGTTGGCCACACCGATCGCCAGCAAGCCATTGCCATGGCGCAAACACTGGGCGATCAGTGGCAAGCCAGCGGCCTGTTCGACAAGGTCCAATGGAACCTGCAAGCCGACTTGCCGGCCTTGCGCACGCAACTGCTGCAAGGCCGATTGGCCATGCTCGCGGCAGAAGATCGCGAGCAGTTGATCGAACACCCCGATGCTTTTATCCAGCAACGGGTGCAGGCGCTGTTTGACCCCTTCACCGGTTTCAGCCTGGTGCCGAGCCAGGATGACTGGCTGGGCCTGACCGGGCGCATCCAGAACAGCCAGCCACAGCACGGTGCCGTGCAACTGGACATTGGCAGTGGCGCCTTGATTGCCGAGCAAGATGGCAAGCACTGGGTGCTGCTGCGGGCGCGCGCCACCGGCAATGCTTTCGACATGAACCTGCCGCTGCAAGTGGCCGACCTGCTCCAGCACAGCCGTGAAGAGGCCGCCCGGGCCGATGTGCAACTGCTCGCCGCAAGTGGTTTGCTGTACGCGGCCAACGGCCAGCGCCAGGCTTCCCGTGAGATGACCTGGGTGGGGGGCGGTGCCACCGTCGGGATCCTGTTGTTGCTGTTGCTGGCTTTCCGCCGTTGGCGTGTCGTGCTGGCGTTTGTCCCGGTGCTGGTGGGCATGCTGTTCGGCGCGGTGGCCTGCGTGGCATTGTTCGGCCACATGCATGTGATGACGCTGGTGTTGGGTTCGAGCCTGATCGGTGTCGCCGTCGATTACCCGCTGCATTACCTGTCCAAGAGCTGGAGCCTGAAGCCCTGGCACAGTTGGCCGGCGCTACGCCTGACCTTGCCGGGCCTGACCCTGAGCCTGGTCACCAGCGCCATCGGCTACCTGGCCCTGGCCTGGACGCCCTTCCCGGCGCTGACCCAGATTGCCGTGTTCTCGGCGGCGGGACTGCTCGGTGCCTATTTGTCCGCGGTGTGCCTGCTGCCGGCGCTGCTCAAGGGTGCCGAGCTGCGCCCGGCGCAATGGCCGCTGCGCCTTAGCGAATTTTTACTGGGACGCCGCGAAGCGTTGCTCAGGCATTTGAGCACGCCGGTATTGCTGGCACTGCTGATCGCTTTTTGTGCCGGCGGCCTGGTGCAGCTCGAGACCCGCAACGACATCCGCCAATGGGTGGGCGCCCCGCAGCAGTTGACTGACGAAGCGCAGACCATTGCGCGAATCACGGGCTATCAACCCACCAGCCAGTTTTTCCTGGTGCAGGCGGCCGATCAACAGCAACTGCTCGAACGCCAGGGCGCCCTGAGTGAACGCCTGGATCAGTTGGTTGGCCTGCAGAAACTCCAGGGTTACCTGTCGCTCAACCAACTGGTCAGCCCGCCCAGCGAACAGCGCAAGGTGCGTGAGGCGTTGAGCAAATTGCCGGCGTTTTGGCAGCCGTTACTCGATATCGGCGTACCGGCACAGGCGCTGCAAGCAGAGTTGAGCCAATTGCAGGCCCTGCCCATCGAAGACATCGACAGCGCACTGGCCGGCCCCTTAGCCGAGCCTTATCGCCTGTTGTGGCTGGGGCCGACCGCTGACGGCGTGGCGGCGATGGTCAGCCTGCAGGGCCTGAACAATCCTGCCCTGTTGCGGGTACAGGCCGAAGATTTGCCGGGCGTGAAGCTGGTGGATCGACTGGGCGAGTTGAACAACGTGTTCGCCGCCACCCAGGTCAGTGCCGCAGAACTGAAACTCGCCTCCTGCGCGCTGATCGTCCTGGTGCTTGCCCTGCCGTTCGGTCTTGGCGGCGCGTTGCGCATTGTGTCCCTGCCATTGCTGGCGGCGTTGTGCAGCCTGGCCAGTCTCGGCTGGCTGGGACAGCCATTGACCCTCTTCAGCCTGTTCGGCCTGCTGCTGGTGACGGCGATCAGCGTCGACTACGCCATCCTCATGCGCGAACAGGTCGGCGGCGCCGCCGTGAGCCTGTTGGGCACTTTGCTGGCGGCACTGACCACCTGGCTGTCCTTCGGCCTGCTGGCAGTGTCGAGCACGCCAGCGGTGAGTAACTTCGGCCTGTCGGTAAGCCTGGGCCTGATCTTCAGCTTCCTGCTCGCGCCCTGGGCCGGTCGCCAGGTGCATGCCGCCAGTATCACGGAACCGACAACATGATGATCGCGCTGTTTTGGGCGATGGCCCTGGTACTGTTCGCCGTAGCGACCCGGGTCGGTCGCCATTTTGGCCTGATTCCAATCGTCAGCCAGTTGCTGCTGGCGACCCTCGGCTTGCCATTGCTGATGTACTTCTGGATCGAACCGCAATGGCAACTGAGCGGCGCGGCGCTGGTGTCACCGTCCTGGCTGAAGAACCTCTACAGCCTGAGTTTCCCGCTGCTGCTGGGCTACATCCTCAGCGACGTGATCGATCTGCAACTGGACCGCCAGAGCCTGAAAATCGCCCTGCCGAGTTTCTGCATTCCGTTTGCCTGCGGCCTCGCCACGGCCATCTGGCTGCTGCCACCGCAACCCTGGATCAGTTCGCTGGCGGTCGGCCTGCTGTTCGCCATTACCGCGATCCCGGTGTTGTACCTGTACCTGCGGCACATCGCTTACCCGCACGCCGCCACCCGGCGACTGGTGCAGACTGCGATTATCATCGACCTGACTTGCTGGACCCTGTTCGCTTTCGCCCAGGGCAGCCTGCACCTGAGCAGCCTGTTGCTACCCTTGGCCGGGGCCTGCCTGCCCGTGCTCCTGCGGCTGCTGGGCCTGCGTCAAACCTGGCTGTACAGCCTGGGCTTTTTCGCGTTACTGGTGGTCGCCGAGCACTACAAGCTCAATGCCCTCATTTTCGGCATCGGTTATGTACTGATCATGGCAGCACTCAAGGCACCGCTTGTCCTGCCGTTGCCGGCAATCTGGATGAGTCGCTTGCAGACGTACATCGCCATTCCACTGATACTCACCTTCGGTATCGTCCAGATCAACGTGCACAGCGCAATGGACAGCCTTGGCTGGGTGCAGCTGGCGGCCCTGCTGTTGTTGCCGATTGCCAGCAAGCTGCTGGGCAACTGGCTTGGCCTTGGCTGGGCCGGTGCCTCGTTCCAGGGCGCCAGCCGCTGGCGTGAAAGCATATTGCTGAATATTCGCGGCTTGAGCGAGATCGTCTTTCTCAACCTGCTGCTGCAACAACAGCTCATCAGCCCGGCGCTGTACTTTGCGTTGATGCTGATGGGCCTGGTCGCGACCCTGCTGCCGGCACTGGCCGGCATGCACCGTATCCCATTGATAGCTGCCGCCCCGGCAAGGAGCCCCCATGCCAATCGTTGAAATGCAACGTCGCCAGATCGTGGTCATCGGTGCAGGTCCGTCCGGCGCCATCGTCGCCGCGCTGCTCAAGCGCAAGGGACATGATGTACTGGTGATCGAGCGCCAGCATTTCCCGCGCTTTTCCATCGGCGAAAGCCTGCTGTCCCACTGCCTGGATTTCGTTGAAGAAGCAGGCATGCTCGACGCCGTCAATGCTGCGGGCTTCCAATTGAAAACCGGGGCCGCGTTTGCCTGGGGCGAGCGTTACAGCACGTTCGATTTCGGCGACACATTCACTCAGGGCAAGCCGACGACTTTTCAGGTGCAGCGCGCGGATTTCGACAAACTGCTGGCCGATCAGGCCGCACTGCAAGGCGTTGAAATCCGCTATGGCGAAACCATCGTCAGCGTCGATATCGACCAGGCCAAACCGCTGCTTGGCGTACGTCGCGAAGACGGCAGCGAGTACCACATCGAGGCTGACTTCATGCTCGACGCCAGCGGATACGGTCGCGTCCTCCCGCGCTTGCTCGACCTTGAAGCACCGTCGAATTTCCCGGTGCGCCAGGCGGTGTTCACCCATGTCGAAGACCGCATCGTCCACCCGAACTTCGATCGCACCAAGATCCTCATCACCACCCATCCTGTCCAGCGTGACATCTGGTTCTGGACCATTCCGTTCAGCGGCGGCCGCTGCTCGGTCGGCGTGGTGGCCGCCGCGGAACATTTCGAAGGTCGCAGCGATAACCTCGACGATTGCCTGCGCGGCTTCATTGCCGAGACGCCCAGCCTGGCCGGGGTACTGGACAACGCCGTATGGGACACGCCAGCACGCACCATCGGCGGTTACTCCGCCAACGTGAAAACCCTGCACGGGCCTGGTTTTGCGTTGCTGGGTAATGCGGCGGAATTCCTCGACCCGGTGTTTTCCTCTGGCGTGACCATCGCCATGCGCTCGGCGAGCATGGCCGCGGGGGTGCTGCACCGTCAGCTGCAAGGCGAGTCCGTGGACTGGCAGCGTGAATTCGCCGAACCGCTCAAGCGCGGGGTCGATACGTTCCGCTGCTACGTCGAGAGCTGGTACGCCGGGACTTTCCAGGACGTGATTTACTACCCGGATGGCAATGCGGAAATCCGCCGCATGATCAGCTCGATCCTCGCCGGCTATGCCTGGGACGAGCGCAATCCATTCGTCGCCGAACCGAAACGTCGCCTGCGGATGTTGTCAGAACTCTGTGCAAGGGATGCGACATGAGCGACTTGAGCAACGTGCTGCGCAAGCCCGTTGAAGGGTGTGCCTGATGATTCGAGTTCTGCTGCTCGGCTGCATCCTGCTGCTGAGCGCCTGCGCGAGCCAGGCGCCACTGCCCGCGCAGACCCCAAGCATGGCGTTGCCGCTGCAATTGCACATCCAGCGCCTGCAGGCCGAACAACGCCAGGACTGGGTACTGGTCATCCAGCGTGAAGGCCCTGCCATACGCTGGTCGATGATGGACTTGCTGGGTATTCCGCAGGCCCGCCAGAAACTGGTCGATAGCCATTGGCAAGCCGATGGCCTGTTGCCGCCTAACCCGGAAGCCCGTGAGCTGTTCGCCGCGTTGCTGTTTGCACTGACCCCCAGGGATGAACTGCCTGGCAACTATCCAAAGGCGTGGCAATACGGGGCGCAACGCTCGCTGCCAGCGCGCTGGGACGTCCGTTATTCACAACCATTGAGCTTCGAATTGAATTTGCCCAAAGGCCCGAAATATCTAATCACCCCCCTGAGCGGTGACGCACCATGACGGCTTACCTCAATGCCCTCGGGGTCGTCTGCGCCCTGGGCCGTGACAAACAAGAAGTCGCCCGCCACCTGTTCGCCGGCGATTGCTCAGGCATGCGCAGCGAAGCCGGCTGGGTGCCAGAGCGTTCATTACCGGTAGGCGCGGTGCGTGGCGATCTCGTGCCGATTCCCGCAGAACTGGCCTGCCAACGCAGTCGCAACAATCAATTGCTGATGGAGGCCACGCTGCAAATTCGCGGTGACATCGATCAGGCCATCCAGACCTACGGCCGCGATCGCATCGGCATCGTGCTGGGCACCAGTACGTCGGGCATCGACGAAGCCAGCCAGGGCCTGGCTCGCTACTTGCGCGAACAGCAATTTCCGGCGCAATACGACTATCAGCAACAGGAACTCGGCGCACCGGCAAACTTTCTCGCCGACTGGCTGCAAGTAAGCGGCCCGGCCTATGTGATTTCCACTGCCTGCACCTCCAGCGCACGCGCATTGATGAGTGCCCAGCGCCTGCTCGATCTGGGCATGTGCGATGTGGTGCTGTGCGGTGGAGTCGACACACTGTGCAAGCTGACGCTCAACGGCTTCTCGGCACTCGAAGCCGTGTCCGGGCAGCGCTGCAATCCGTTTTCAGTGAACCGCAACGGCATCAATATCGGCGAAGCAGCCGTGCTGTTCCTGATGAGCAAGCAGCCTGGCGACCAGCCGATTGCCCTGCTTGGCAGTGGCGCCAGTTCCGATGCGCACCACATTTCCGCGCCAGAACCCACCGGCCGCGGCGCCCAACAGGCAATGCGCAAGGCCTTGAGCCGGGCCAGACTGCGGCCTGAGCAAATCGCCTACCTGAACCTGCATGGCACCGCCACCCAACACAACGACGCCATGGAAAGCCACGCAGTGGCGGCGGTGTTCCCGGCCGGCGTGCCCTGTTCTTCGACCAAGCCCATGACCGGCCATACCCTTGGCGCGGCCGGCGCGCTGGAAGCCGCCTTCTGCTGGTTGAGCCTGAGTGACGACAACCGCGAGCACCTCCTGGCCCCGCATGTCTGGGACGGCCAAGCCGATCCCGAGCTGCCCACCCTCAAATGGGTGACTCCCGCCGATCGCCTGGCGTCCACTGGACCTCGCTACCTGATGAGCAACTCCTTCGCCTTCGGTGGCAACAACGTCAGCCTGATTATCGGAGACGCCCCATGATTGATTGGCCGCTCGCCGAACTGCTGCCCCATGCTGGCGACATGATTCTCATCGAGCAGATCCTGGCATTCGATGAAGAGCAGATTCATACACGCCTCAGGGTCAAGCCCGACGGTCTGTTCAATTTGCCCGACGGCAGCCTGCCGGCCTGGGTCGGGATTGAACTCATGGCCCAGAGCGTCGCGGCCTTCGCCGGTTGCCATGCGCGCCAGCGCGGCGATGCAACGCAGCTGGGCTTTTTGCTCGGCTCTCGCAAGTTCGAATGCAACGTCGACCGTTTTCCCGCCGGCACCGAACTGACCCTGCATGGCATCCGCTCCCTGGAAGATGACAACGGCATGGGCGTGTTCGAGTGCCACATCAACGCACCCGGCATTCACGCCAGCGCCCGCCTGAACGTGTATCGCCCGCCTCAGGCGGCTCAATATCTTGATGAATCCGAAGGAGTCCAGTCATGACTGAATTCGTACTGGTCACCGGTTCCAGCCGTGGCATCGGCCGCGCCATCGCCCTGCGCCTGGCCCAGGCCGGGCATGACATCGTGCTGCATTGCCGCAGTGGCCTGGCGGATGCCCAAGCCGTACAAGTCGAAATCGAGACCCTGGGTCGCACTGCGCGCATCCTGCAATTCGATGTGTCCGACCGCGCCGGCTGCAAAGCCATCCTTGAGGCCGACGTCGAAACCCATGGCGCCTACTACGGCGTGGTGCTCAACGCCGGGCTGACACGTGACGGTGCTTTTCCGGCGCTGAGCGAGGATGATTGGGATGTGGTGATGCGCACCAACCTCGACGGTTTCTACAACGTGCTGCACCCGGTGATGATGCCGATGATCCGTCGTCGCGCTGCCGGGCGAATCGTTTGCATCACGTCGGTGTCCGGCTTGATCGGCAATCGCGGCCAGGTCAACTACAGCGCCTCGAAGGCCGGGTTGATCGGCGCGGCGAAGGCGTTGGCGATCGAGTTGGGCAAGCGCAAGATCACCGTCAACTGTGTCGCACCCGGCCTGATCGACACAGCCATGCTCGATGAAAACGTGCCGGTGGAAGAACTGATGAAAATGATCCCCGCACAACGCATGGGCACCCCGGAAGAGGTGGCCGGCGCGGTGAATTTCCTGATGTCGGCGGAAGCCTCGTACATCACCCGGCAGGTGCTGGCCGTCAACGGAGGCCTGTGCTGATGAAACGTGTCGTCGTCACCGGCATGGCCGGCATCACCTCGCTGGGCAGCGATTGGGCAACCATCGCCGACCACTTCGCAGCCAACCGCAGCGGCATTCGCCGCATGGACGAATGGGACCGCTTCACTGAACTCAATACGCGCCTGGCCGGGCCCATCGATGACTTCATCGTGCCGAGCCACTGGACGCGCAAACAACTGCGCAGCATGGGCCGCGTTTCGCGACTGGCCGTCGGCGCAGCGGAGCGGGCGTTGGCCGATGCCGGATTGCTCGGTGACGAATCGATCAAGGACGGGCGCATGGGCGTTGCCTGCGGGTCCTCCACGGGCAGCACCGACGAGATCAAGGCCTTCGGCAACATGTTGCTGAACTCGGTGGCCGAAGGCCTGAACGCCAACTCCTACGTGCGCATGATGCCGCACACCACCGCGGCCAACATCAGCATCTTCTTCGGCCTCACCGGCCGCCTGATCCCCACCTCCAGCGCCTGCACCAGCGGCAGCCAGGGCATCGGCTACGCCTACGAAGCCATCAAGTTCGGCCGCCTGCCGTTGATGCTCGCTGGCGGTGCCGAGGAACTGTGCCCGACCGAAGCCATGGTGTTCGACGCACTCTACGCCACCAGCCTGAAAAACAACGCCCCGCACACTACCCCGCGTCCCTATGACAAAGGGCGCGACGGCCTGGTGATCGGTGAAGGCGGCGGCATGCTGGTGCTCGAAGAACTGGAACACGCGCTGGCGCGAGGTGCCCGTATTCATGCCGAACTCGTTGGTTTCGGCAGCAATGCCGACGGCCAGCACACCACCCGCCCGGAGCAAGTCACCATGCGCCGGGCCATGGAGTTGGCCCTGGAAGATGCGGGCTTGAGCCCTGCCGACATCGGCTACGTCAACGGTCACGGCACGGCCACCGAACAGGGCGACATCGCCGAAACCCTGGCCACCAGCAGCCTGTTTGGCGAACACATGCCGATCAGCTCACAAAAGAGCTTCCTCGGCCACACGCTCGGCGCCTGCGGTGCGCTGGAGTCCTGGTTCAGCATCGAAATGATGAACAGCGACCTGTACGCCCACACCTTGAACCTTGACGAAGTCGACCCGCATTGCGGCAAGCTCGACTACCTGCGCGGCGAGTTCCGGCAGATGAGCAATCAGTACGTGATGAACAATAATTTTGCGTTTGGCGGGGTGAATACGTCGCTGATTTTCAAACGCTGGGCGTAGGCGGCGAGCGCACTTCAATCCCTTGTAGGAGCGAGCATGCTCGCGATGGACTAAAGAACGCCGCGTGTCACCAGGAAACAAGCGTCATCGTTGACGACCATCGCGAGCATGCTCGCTCCTACAGGGACGGTGCAGCCTTCATGACTTTAACGGCTCAACCTTCCTCGTCAACAACTCCACGAACGCCCGCGCCATCGGCGACTTCTGGTCCTTGCGCTGCACCAGCCACACCGCCGACACCGCCGCCGGGTCGAGCAACGGCCGATAGACCACCCCGTCGATGCGCATCCGCTGATAAGACGCCGGCAGCACCGACACACCCAATCCTGCGGCTACCAGACCAATGATAGTCATCGCTTCGCCGGCCTCTTGGGCAAAGTGCGGACTGAAGCCGGCATCACGGGCCAGGCTGAGTAATTGTGCGTACAGGCCACTGCCATAGCTACGGGGGAAAAATACGAAAGGCTCCAGTGCCAGGGCGGACAGGAACAGGCCTTCTTCACTGCCCTGCGCCAAAGGGTGCTTGGAACTGAGCACGGCCACTAACGGCTCACGCATCAACTCGACGACGCTCAAGCAATCCGGCAGCCCCAGCGGCCGCATGATCCCGACTTCGATCGACTCATCCACCAGCGCATCGGCCACCTGGGTGCTGCTCATTTCCCGCAAATTCAAATGCACTGCCGGAAAACGCTGGCGAAACGAAAAAATCGCCTGGGGAATCGTTGAGTTGAACGGTGCCGACGATGTGAAGCCGATTTTCAGTTCGCCCAACTCGCCCAACTGCGCCCGCCGCGCAACATCCGCCGCCTTGTCGACCTGCGCCAGCACCAGCCGTGCCTCTTCCAGGAACAGTCGACCGGCCTCGCTCAGCTCGACCCGACGATTGGTACGCTCGAACAATCGCGCACCCACTTCCTGCTCCAGGGCCTGGATCTGCTGGCTCAGCGGCGGCTGCGAGATACCAAGCGCCTGCGCAGCGCGGCCGAAGTGCAGTTCTTCGGCGACGGCGATGAAGTAACGCAGATGACGCAATTCCATGAAAACCCCATTAGGTCGTTAAAGCTATCAAACAGGTCGAACAATATATTGGATTGAATCATTAGCCAGCTATATGCTTTTTTCATTGCCTGACGGGCTGCGCTCCTCCGAGGTCCACCGTGAAAACTGCTGTCGCTCCACTTACCCATGAAGTTCCTCCCGCCACACCAGACGATGTGGCTGCCGAGCTGGAAGAGATCTACATCGAAAAAGGCACGCCAGCCTTCATGCGCACGGTGCTGGCGCTGTTCTGCGGCGGCTTCGCGACGTTCGCCCTGCTCTACTGCGTGCAACCGATGATGCCGCTGCTGTCCAACGAATACTCGATCAACGCGGCGCAGAGCAGCCTGATTCTCTCGGTAGCCACGGGCATGCTTGCCATTGGCCTGCTGATCACCGGCCCGATCTCCGATCGCGTCGGGCGCAAAACGGTGATGGTGGCGGCGCTGTTTGCCGCCGCACTGTGCACCATGGCCAGCGCGATGATGCCGAGCTGGCACGGTGTCCTGGCGATGCGCGCGCTGATTGGACTGTCGTTGAGCGGCCTGGCGGCGGTGGCGATGACCTATTTGAGCGAAGAGATTCACCCGCAGCACATCGGCCTCGCCATGGGTTTGTACATCGGCGGTAACGCCATCGGCGGGATGAGCGGGCGTCTTATCACCGGCGTCTTGATCGACTTCGTCAGCTGGCACACGGCAATGCTGGTGATCGGCGGCCTGGCACTGATTGCGGCAGCGGTATTCTGGAAAATCCTCCCCGAATCGCGCAACTTCCGTGCCCGCTCGTTGCACCCGCGCAGCCTGGTCGACGGTTTCACCATGCACTTTCGCGACGCCGGGCTGCCACTGCTGTTCCTCGAAGCCTTTGTGTTGATGGGGGCGTTCGTCACCCTGTTCAACTACATCGGCTACCGCCTGCTGGCCGAGCCTTACCACATGGAACAGGCCTTTGTCGGATTACTCTCGGTGGTGTATCTCTCGGGTATCTACAGTTCGGCGAAAATCGGCTCGCTGGCCGACAAAATCGGCCGCCGCAAAGTGCTCTGGAGCACTATCGCGCTGATGATCGGCGGTCTCGCCCTGACGATGTTTACGCCATTGCCGCTGGTCATCATCGGCATGCTGGTCTTCACCTTCGGTTTCTTCGGCGCCCACTCCGTCGCCAGTAGCTGGATCGGCCGTCGTGCCACCAAGGCCAAGGGCCAGGCATCGTCCTTGTACCTGTTCAGCTACTACGCAGGAGGAAGCATTGCTGGCACGGCGGGCGGCGTGTTCTGGCACTTGGCTGGCTGGAATGGAATCGGCTTGTTCATCGGTGGACTGCTGGCCGTGGCATTAATGGTCGCCTTGAAGCTTTCAAAGTTGCCGCCACTGCCAGGCACCGGTGCGACTATCTGAGCACTATCTGCGCCTCCAGTACCGCGTTGCGCTTTTCCAGGGTCAAGGATTGCAGCGCGGTGCCGTCACGTTCGATGCGGTCCAACCATGCCAGTAATGCCTTGGCGTCACCGCTGAGGTTCAGGCGCAACTGATCACCGTCGGTGTTGACCTGATGCAGTTCGAGTCCGGCCTCGGTAGCACTTTCGCTGACGTGCAGTGACAGCGGCTGAGTGACAGGCTCGCGCATGCTGCGCGGACGCGCCAGCTGCAGTTGCGCCGTCAGTGCCAGCTGCTGCTGATACTGACGCTCGGCCGCTGCAAGACGCTGTTGCGTCGGTTGCCAGACCAGGCTGAATGCCGCTACACCAAAGACAAACGCGACCAACACCAGCAACAATCGTTGTTCGCGCAGCGACAGGCGCTGCCAGCGCTGCAGCAGCACCGGCCATGTGACCAACCCGCTCAGCTTCATGCGCCTTGCTCCAGGGTCAGGGTCGCCTGCACCCGATCGCCTTCCTTGCTCGCGCTGTCGAGTCGCACAGGCAAACCTTGCTGGCGGCCACGCTCACGCAGTAATTCCAGTTCGGTAAAACTATTGGCGGTCAGCCGGACTTTCCAACCATCGCTTTCGCGAAATTCAATGCGCTGGACATCGACATTGCTGGCGCCGATGACTTGTTCGACGAGTTTGACCAGCCCGGCGATATGGCCGTCCTGAGGGGCCGCATTTTGGCTTTGCATTACATTGAGTTGTAACGCCAGGTCAACGATGCGGGTCTGCTCCGGGTAAAGCCCTTTGAATTGCTCCACGTTGCGACTGTAGAGCTGGCGGGTCTGGTTTTCGAGAAAGCCGATACGTGCCGCGCTGGCACCCCAGTCGAGCAGCAGCAGCGACAACACGACCAGCCCGCCGAAACGCCAGGGCAGGCGCTTTCGAGGCGCCGCGAAATCGCCGTGCAACAGATTGATTGCCGGTCCATGCACCGGGATCAGCCACTGATCGATATCAGTGGCATCCTTACGCTCGTCACGCCACTGAACGTCCCTGGGCAAGCCTGGCTCGAGCGCCACCAGATCTTCATCCGACAACGTCAGGCGTGCAGGCAAGCCTCCACCGAGCAACCAGCGGCCAAACCACCAGATGCCGAGTGCCTGGTCACGAGGCAACACATCGGCATCGACGAACACAGATCGCACCTTAATACTCACTTCGGCCAGCAGCGCGAGGACAACGGCAAATCGTTCGCGGTCGATCACCATCACCGGATAGCGACCTTGTGGATCGCGCGCACCGGTACTCAGGTGCAGCTTTTCCAGGGCTTGGCTCAACTGCTCTTCGACAGCGTAAGCGATGGCCTGGGCATCAGGTTGGCGCCTGGATGGCCATGGATCGCTGAGCAACCAACTGCACAGTTCCATGGGCAACAGCACATCGACCGCCTGCCCAGCCAGTGACTGTGCCGCTTGATCCAAGGGCAAGCGCTGCCGTTCGCCGGTCGAAGTCCATAGACAACAAGGCCAGGCGAGCGTGGGCAGGCCCAAGCCTTCGGCTGTTAGATAAAGCCAGGTTTTCATTGCTGGATCTCGCTTGCATTCGAGGGGAGAACACGCCGTTGCAGGATCTTCAACTGACGCGTCTTGGGGTCGCGTTCGACATCGGTTGCCAGCCGCAGATGCCCCTGCCCCTGGGTTACTTGAACGGTGATCCGGTACCAGCGGCTATCAACGCCCAGGCCATGGCCGCTCAAGCCCAAACCGGATATCAGCGGGTCCTGGGTAAAGGCCTGAACGCTTGGCCAGCCTGCCGGGGAACGCTGGCGTACCAAGGTTTCGGCCGTGGTGCGCTCGATACCGTCGAGCGTACGCAATACCAGCGCTGGCGCTGTGTTGATGTTCATCGTGGCCTTTGCCGGCAACAGCGCGACCCAGGGCGCCAAACGACGCAACAGCTCAGCATCGACACCAGGAAGCAGTCGCAGCTGGCTGAGCTCGAGCAGCGGCCCTACTTGCTGCAGTTGCAACGACGGCAGTTCGAGCAGCGTCAGCAAACGCATCCAGCGCTTGAGCGTGACTTGATCGATCTGCCCCTGAATCAACAGGGTATTGAGATTGAAACGACCGGCCAGATCCTCGATCTCGACGCGTATCTGCGCATCTTCAATGGCAAAAGCGCTGGAAGGTTCGGCCATCGGCTCGCTGTCTTTTTGCTGAGCCTTGAGCAACACCAGGCCCCAGGTTTCCCCGGCTACACCGAGTTGCCGCAGGTGCATCTGCTGTAACTGCTGCCCGGTGCTTTGCAGCAATGCGCGATGGCTGCGCAGCATGCCGCCGATGATCAATAACGCCAGGCTCATGACCAGCAACACACTGATCAGAGCAACGCCGCGTTGACCGGCCCTCATGGCAGTGCTCCCGGCAATAACAGCACCCGACGGATCGCCTCGAAGCGCCCTGCCGACATTTGCATTTCCACCGCCAAGGGCGCCTTCGGGCTCTGCCCGGACGGCCAATCGCCGCGCCAACCAACCTGGCTGTCGTACAGACGCCAACGCACCTCTCGAACATCGTCGAGCAGTTTTTGCCGCTGCACGCTCTGCGCCCCTTCCGCCCGGCTGTCACGCCAAAGCGCGCCGTTGTCGAGTCGATAAGTCAGCAACTGCCGCTCACTGCGCGGTAAGTCCAGCGGATTACGCCAATTGCCGCGCAGCAGTTGCAACTGCGACGGGTCTTGCACGACAGGCGGCTGCGCGATGTGCATAAGGTCACGTTCGATTACTGCCACGGCGCGTTGCAGGTTCCTGAGTTCACGTTCGTGGCTCAGGGTGCCCCGCTGCACGCGCACCACACTGTCGAACAGCGTCCAGCTGGCCAGCCCCAGCAAGGCAAAAATCGAAATGGCAATAACCAGTTCGAGCAGGGTGAATCCGCCTTGCTCATTCATGACGATTGGCTATCCAACCGGTGGCGCGGAACAGGGTCTGGTCACGTCCGGCAAGGCCGACCTCGACTTCGACCAACAACCCGGGAGGATCGCGCGTCGGGTCGACGTTTTGACGTACAACCCAGTCGCGTTGACCCAGGCTCACCATCCGTTGTGGCTGCGCAAGCACGGGGGACGATTGCAGTCGCAGCTCGCTCAGCTGATTGTCTGCCACCCAGGCCGCGAGAAGACGCTCTTCGGCAGCGCCTGCCTGCCTGACCACGTATTGGCTTGCGGACAGCACCGCCGTCGCCAGGGTCGCGAAAATCGCCAGGGCCACCATGACTTCAAGCAAGGTGAATCCACTCATGCGAACAATGGCCGGTGGCTCACTCATCGATCATGATCTCGCCCATGCCATCACCGGACAGGGTCGCCCAAATCTTGTCTTTGCCAGCGAACGTCAGTGTGAAGTTGCTGGTTTCATCGCTGCTGTACAGCAGAATCTGCGGAGGGCCGACGTCAGCGCCCAGCCTCAGGGCATACCCCTCCTGCTCAAGGCTCAGTTGCAAGCTCTCGGGCCATCGGTTGAAGGCGGCCAGCGGTTCCCAGCCACGCCCATCCAGACGCATCGACCGGTACCCCAGGACGCTCAGCCGCAGACCGTATTCGCGCCCCTCCAGCACTGCCTGTTGCCGCAGCTGGCGGATGACGCCACCCAGGGCGCTCGCTTCCTGCCTCGCTTGCTGTGCCGGGTGGATGCCCGTGGCCAGACTCACCATGCCCAACAGCACGCCGATCAGGACGGTCACGATCATCATTTCCAGCAAGGTAAATCCCCGACTACGGCGCGGCATGGTTCAACTACCCCAATTGCCGATTTCCGCTGCGTGCCCTTCGCCACCCGCTACGCCATCGGACCCGAGGGAATACAAGTCATAGCCGCCATCCGCCGATTTAACACCGGGATTGAGGTACTGATAGGGCGTGCCCCACGGATCAACGGGCAAGGATTTCAGGTAACCCTGAGGGTTCCAGCTCCTCGCCGCCGGCATTCCGGAAGGTCGCTTGCTCAAGGCCTCCAGCCCTTGTTGCGTGGAGGGGTAGTGGAAGTTGTCGAGACGATACATTTCCAGGGCGGTGCCGATGGCCTGGAGATCGACTTTGGCCGCGGTGACTTTGGCCTGATCGGGGCGGCTCATGAACTGCGGCACCACGATTGCCCCCAAAATGCCGATGATGACTACCACCACCATGATCTCGATCAGGGTAAAGCCGTGCTGGGAAGTTCTGTGACGTAAAGCGTGCATGGTCAATTCACCAATTGGTTGAGGCTGAGAATCGGAAGCAGAATGGCCAGGACGATCAGCAACACGACGCCGCCCATCAGCACGAGCATCGCGGGCTCGAACAGACTCACCACCAGGGCAATTCGCGCCGCCAGGCTGCTTTCCTGTTGTTCGGCGGCGCGGGCCAGCATGCGATCGAGTTCGCCCGCCCGCTCGCCACTGGCGATCATGTGCAGCATCATCGGCGGGATATCGCCGCTCAATTCCAGGCCATGGGTCAGGGTTGCGCCTTCGCGGACCGAGCGGGCGACATCGGTCATTCGCGCACGGATGGTCAGGTTGCCGATCACGGCAGCGGCAATTTCCAATGCGTCGACCAAAGGCACGGCGCTTTTGCCGAGGATGGCCAGGGTGCTGGCAAATCGTGCGGCCTCCATTGCGCGCAGCACGTCGCCAAAAACCGGGACGTTCAACGCCAGGCGATGCCAGCGCAGGCGCCAGGCTCTTTGACTCAAGCTCCAGCGCCAGAGGGCGACCAGCAGCGCCAGCGCAGCTATCAACAACAAGCCATGGCTACGCAACCCGTCACTGGTACGTATCAATGCCCGCGTCAGCCACGGCAGCGGTTGGCCGCTGTCGACGAAAATCTTCACTACGTCGGGCACCACGTAACCGAGCAGAAAGCCGACGATGACCACGCTGGCCGACATCAGGATCAACGGATACACCAACGCCATCTGGATCTTTTGCCGTGAGGCCTGGCGAGCCTGGGTATACGCGGCCAATTGCTCCAGCACATGGCCCAGATGGCCGGAACGTTCGCCAGCGGCCACGGTGGCACGGAACAGGTCGGGAAACGCCTTGGGAAACTGCGCCAGCGCATCGGCGAGGGCATGCCCTTCCATGACCCGACTCCTGACCATCGACAGCAAACTGGCAACCCGACGCTTGGCACTCTGTTTCGCCACGGCCTCAAGAGATTCCTCCAAGGGCAATCCGGCCTGAACCAGCGTGGACAATTGCAGTGTCAGCAGTGCCAGGTCGGCGGCACTCAAACGCCCTGCGCTGCCTGGCTTGTTTGTGCAACCAACGACCTGGATTTCCTTCAAGTCCCGCGGCCACAACCCGCGCTCACGCAACAGTTGCCGAGCATGACGGGGGTTGTCTGCCTCCAGCCGTCCCTTGCAACGGCGACCCTGACCGTCATCGGCCCGGTAATCGAATGTCGGCATGACCTAGTCCTCCCGCGTCACGCGCAACAACTCGTCGAGACTGGTCAGCCCGTCCAGCACCCGTTGGCGGCCGTCCTGGAACAGACTGCGCGACATCTGGCGGGCCTCGTTGGCCAAGGCTTGTTCACTGGCCCCCTGGTGAATCAGCGATGCCAGTGACGGTGTCACGCAGATCAACTCATAGATGCCGACGCGCCCGCGATAGCCGTGCTGACACTGCTCACACCCCACGGCCCGGAACAGCTGCAGCGATGCGGTGCCGAGCCCCAGGCGCTGGCAAGCTGTTGCATCGGCGCTGTAGGGCACCTTGCAATGAGGGCACAAGGTGCGCAGCAGTCGCTGGGCTAGAACACCCACCAGCGACGATGCCAACAGGTAGGCATCGACACCCATGTCCGCCAGGCGAGTCACCGCACCGACCGCACTGTTGGTGTGCAGCGTCGAGAGCACCAGGTGACCGGTCAGCGAAGCCTGGACGGCAATTTCAGCAGTCTCGCGGTCACGGATTTCGCCGACCATCACCACATCCGGATCCTGACGCAGGATCGCTCGCAACCCCCGGGCAAAAGTCATGTCCACTTTGGGGTTGACCGGCATCTGCCCCACGCCCGGCAGGTGGTATTCGATGGGATCTTCGACCGTAAGGATATTGCGGGTCTGGTCATTCAGACTGTTGAGCGCGGCGTAGAGGCTGGTGGTCTTGCCTGAGCCGGTGGGCCCGGTCACCAGCAAAATGCCGTGCGGTTTGCCCAGCAGGTGGCGCAGGTTCCGGAGGATGTCCTCCGGCATGCCCAGACGCGACAACTCAAGGCGCCCGGCCTGCTTGTCGAGCAAGCGCAGTACCACCCGTTCGCCGTGTGCCGAGGGTAGGGTCGAGACCCGCACATCGACTTCATGCCCGGCCAGGCGCAAGGCCATTCGACCATCCTGGGGCACACGCTTTTCAGCGATATCCAGGCGCGCCATGACCTTGATGCGCGATACCAGCAGCGTTGCCAATTCACGTCGGGGCCGGAGCATTTCGCGCAACTGCCCGTCGACCCGCATGCGCACCGACAGGTACTGCTCGAACGTTTCCAGATGCACGTCCGAGGCGTGTTCGCGCATGGCCTCGCTGAGTAATGCATTGATCAAACGGATGATCGGCGCATCGCCCTGCTGCTCCAGCAAATCGGCGGTTTGCGGTACCTTGTCCACCAGGCTGAGCAAGTCCAGTTCTTCGTCCAGCCCTTGGGCGACCTGCTCGGCGGCGCTCTGGCCTTCGCGGTAGGCGGCGGCCAGGCGGGTCGCAAAAATATCAGGGGTGAGCACCTGCAGCGACAGCTCGCGAGCGCATGCCCGGCGAGCTTCCGCCAGGGCGGTGAGCGGCGTATCGGCCCGCACCGCAAGGCTCGCCTTGTCGCCTTCGCTCTCCAGCAGCACGCCGAAACGACGGGCAAAACCGAAGGGCAGTGGTGGGCAACCATCGCTCGAATGGGTCATGGCGTCTGCGGTGCCGGCTTGCGCAGGTCGAACACGGGCGCCTTGGAAACCGGTTCGAACAGCTGACGCGAATCTGACGGCAGCAGCAACGAGTTGTTATCCCGCGCCCCCGCCTGGCTCAAGTCGCGCAGTGCGTTGTAACGCTGCTGGCTGATACCGTTCAGGTCTTCCTTGCTGCGTACAATCGTGGGCCGCAAGAACACCATGAGATTGCTTTTACTCTGGGTGTCTCGGTTCCAGCGAAACAGAGCACCCAGGTAAGGAATATCCCGCAGTAACGGCACCCCGCTTTTTTGTGTTCTTACGCTGTCTCTGATCAGCCCGCCAATGACGATGATTTCGCCATCGTCGGCCAGGATGGTGCTCTTGAGTGCACGCTTGTTAGTGATCAGGTCCGAAGAATCGATGCCTGATACCGACGGCGCGATGTCCGACACTTCCTGCTCAACCTCCAGCCGCAGCGTCGAGCCTTCGTTGATGTAGGGCTTTATCTTCAGGCTGATTCCCACGTCCTCGCGGGTGACTGTGGTAAACGGATTATCCGCCCCATTACTGTTTGTGGCGTAGGAGCCGGTCTTGAACGGGACGGTCTGGCCGACGATGATGTGCGCTTCCTGATTATCCAGCGTCAACAGGCTGGGCGTAGAAAGCAGGTTGCTGTGGGTATTGCTGGCCAGGGCCGAAATCAATGCGCCAAAGCGATCACTGCCCAGGCGTAACAGCGCGCCTTCGGGTGCGGATTTCTTCTCGTCGAAATCCAGGCCGCCGACAATCGGGATATCGGTGCCGGGGAAGTTGATGAAGCCTTTCGCGTCGCCGGTACTGAAGCCCCATTGCACGCCAACCGCTTCAGCGATGTCCCCGGAAATCTCGACGATGGCGGCATGGATCAGCACCTGCGCGCGCGGCTGGTCCAACTGACGCACGATGCTTTCAATGGTCCTGACCTGCTCCGACTCGGCGATCAGCACCAGCGCATTCTGGCTTTCGTCAGCCTTGATCATGAAGGCAGTCCCGGTTGGTGCGTCCTTATTGCTGCCAAGGGTTGGGGCCGTTTTTCGGCCCTGCCCCATGCTTTCCAGAATCTCGGCCAATTGCTTGGCGTCGCTGTGACGCAGGCGGATCACCCGAGCGTTGTCCGGAGCCGCCGTGGCAGGAACATCGAGACCGCGCGCCAGTTCGGCCAAGCGTTGGCGAACGGCTGACGGGCCAATCAGGATCAGCCGATTGGTTCTGCTGTCGGCCAATACCTGGACCGCGTTCTCGGCAGTGCGCTTGCCCAGGGAGGCTTCCATGACGGAGGCCACGTCACTGGCCTGGGCGTGACGTAACTGCACTACGGCGTGCATATTGTTTTGTCCAGAGTCCAGCTGGCGGATGACTTGGACGATGCGTTGCGCATTGGCTGCCGTTTCCGTGACCACCACTGCATTGGCCGACACGGACGGCCCGACATAGCCGTTGACCGAGACCAAAGGCCGGACCAGCCCGGCGATATCGGCGGCACTGCCATTGTTCAGCTCGATCACTCGAGTGACAAATTGCGAGGGCGTAGCGTTCTTTGCAGCGCTGCTGCCAGCGCGAGTCCTGGCTTCTGTCACTGGCGTGATCAGGATGCGGTCACCTTGGTCGATCACCGTGAAGTTGTGGGCGTCGAGCACCCCGTAGAACAAGCGGCGCACGCCTTCGCGATCAAGGGCTTGCCGAGACACAACGGTGATGCGTCCGGAGACCCTGGGATCGAGCACCACGGTGGTCCCCAGAATGCCGGAGATTTCTTCAACGATGTCGCGCAACTCAGCGTTGTTCATCGCCAGCTGCCACTTTTCCTCAGCTGCCTGCAACGCGCCCGGCAAAGCCAGACTCGCCAACACGACAAGGAAACGCATCGAGCGCAAGGCCTGCGCGCCAATGAAACTGTTCATTATGTTGATTACTCTGACGGCCCGGAAACCGGGCGTAGAAAACGCGTGGAAACAGCGGGAGCCTGTGTGTCGCCGGGTGACTCGAGCTTTCGCAGGAACCGCGCAACGGACGGTCGCAGCGTTAGTCGCTCTTCGCGCCCCTTGTTCCACAGCACCACTTGATTGGCCTCGACGCGACGCAGCACGCTGCCACCGGGCAAACGTTCGCCCACCTGATACACACGTGAACCTTGATCATCGGCGAGCAACGCTCTGGACACGCCGCCGCTCAAGACAAAACTGGCCTGCAAGGTCAGCGGTTCGGCACTGGCGAGCAATGAGGCTCCTTGGGTCAGGCCGAGCACCGACACCACCGCACCAGCATCCAGCGGTACATGGGCGGGACCAGGGATTGGCGCCGCCATGGGTAGCGGCGGCGCGGCAAGGCGCTCCCGAAAGTGCCACTCCTGCCAGATCAGCAGCGCTGCATAACCCAACGGCATGACTACCAGGCCGAAACGGCTCAGCACCCGCCACGAATTCTTCATGAGTAGTTCACTCGAGCCGTTCGATAACCTGAATCCGTCATTTGCAACTCGAAAAAAAGAGAACCTCCAGGCGACCTTCACAGATCACCTGGAGTACTGCGCGATAGACTTAGAGTTTGTCCCAGGCCATGTGCCAATGCGCACCGATGCCAGGTTCAAAACCATTGGCAGTCGGGCTGTATTGCTTGCAATAACCGGACTCAGGGAATGGCTTGCACTCAAAGACTTCGTTGGTCTTCGGCTGCAGTACCTTGGTACCGGCGGTGTACTCGCCAAGGCCTTGCGGGAACACAAAGTCGTAATCGGCGCCCGCGCCTTCGCCGGTCAACTGGGTTACCTGGGTGTCCTGGCGGGTGGTCCGGCCATCCAGGGTGGTGCCGACCAGGGTCAGGGTGTGCTTGCCAGGATTGCTGCGAACATCCATCGCCAACCAGGTCGGGCCGCTGCCCACTTGTGTGGAAGTGGAGCCGACCGGCTTGTTGCTCTCATCGAACAGCGTCGCTTCGACGTTCATCTTGCGATTGGACAGGATGCTGAACTCGATCTTGGCCAAGCCTTTGTCCAATACGTACTCAGCTTGCTGGGAAGCTACCGACAGACGAGCCGCGGCATCTTCCTGCATGTTCAGTTGCACTTCGTAGCGTGTCACGCCGCTGTCTTTTTGCGCGTACACGCTGTTGTTGCCCTTGACCGGCTCGATCTTGCCGTTTTCATCTCGAACGCCCGCACGCACAAGTGTGTGCGCTTCATTGATGGCTTCTGCCAACTTGAACGACCAGTTGTTTGGCGAGCCTTCCTCGGCACTATTGATGGGGATCTCTATGCTGTATTCCGGGCTCTCGCCATTGGCGGAGAATGCACGGGCCCTGACCTTGTCACCGACCAGCAACGAAGTCGATGGGGCGATGCTGCCTACGGAAGACCAACCACCCGGAAGCTCCGGCTCTGCAAGGATGTTTACATCCCCCACGTTATAAAACGCTGCATCGGTATCACCGACCGTCCAGATCGCCAGGATGACATGCTGCCCGGATTTGTCCGCGGGGATGTTGCAGTTGTGTTTGGCTCCCGACTCCGGTTTCTGGTTGCCGCCGTCAATGGTGCAGAACGGCGCACTTTCAAAGGTGGCACGCTTGAGTGCTTCGTTCGGGTTCCAGCCGTTTCGGGTGATGAAATACTCATGTTTTGTGGCTGGATGCACAGCGGTGTAGCGCCACTGGAAATCGATGTTGCGTTCCTTGATTTCCGTCATATGCCAACGGGTGGCTGATTGCGCGTCCAGCGCGGAAAACAGCGAGTGACCGCCACTCGGGATCTTGCCATCCACCGGCCCTTGCAGAGGCGCGCCGCCCACTCCCGCTGGAAAACCCTTGAAGGTTTCACCAACGCTTTGCGGTTCGTATTGGGCGCCACCGCACTGGGTGTTCAAGCCTTTCTGGCAGGCTAATGCGCGCGAGGGTGGCACTTCCAGATAGCCATGCGCGGAAACACTTTGAGAGGCGAACATTGCCGATAACAGGATCATTGAAGAAGTGCAGGCGGCCAGCGCACTTCCCTTGTAGTAAGCATTTTTCATCCAATAAATTCCAGACTGCTTATCGAAATAAGGCGTGCATTGCAGACGCCTTTAATTGCAATTCTGCTCACCACGGGGGAGCACGAACCGTTCAATCTACTTGGATGAAAGAACTTTATATGTAGGGAAAATCTCTACTTCCTGCAGGATTAATCCGCTTAGACGTTATCTGATACAGAATGAGAAAAAACCTTACAGAGAAAATATTTAAACTAGTTACGAAACTAAAAGTATAAAAAAACCCGTCCTGCGCTAGGCCGGACGGGTTTTAAACAACTTAAACGCAGTTATTCGTGATACTGCGCCGACAACTCATGCACGGCGCGCAAGAACGCACCCGCATGTTCCGGATCGACTTCCGGAGTAATGCCATGGCCGAGGTTGAACACGTGGCCGCTGCCTTTGCCGTAGCTGGCCAGGATACGCCCGACCTCAGCGCGAATGGCTTCAGGCTTGGCGTAGAGCACGGTCGGGTCCATGTTGCCTTGCAGGGCAACTTTGCTGCCGACACGCTCACGGGCGCTGCCGAGGTCGCACGTCCAGTCCAGGCCCAGCGCGTCGGCGCCAGCGTCGGCAATGCTTTCCAGCCACAGGCCGCCGTTCTTGGTGAACAGGATGACCGGAACCTTGCGGCCTTCGTGCTCGCGGATCAGGCCGCTGACGATTTTGCGCATATAAGCCAGGGAGAATTCCTGGTACGCCGCCGCCGAGAGGCTGCCGCCCCAGCTGTCGAAGATCTGTACCGCTTGCGCGCCGGCCAGGATCTGGCCGTTGAGGTAGCTGGTGACCGTCTGCGCGAGCTTGTCCAGAAGCAGGTGCAAGGCTTGCGGGTTGTCGTAGAGCATGGTTTTGGTCTTGCGGTAGTCTTTCGACGACCCGCCTTCGACCATGTAGGTAGCCAGTGTCCATGGGCTGCCGGCGAAGCCGATCAGCGGCACGCGGCCGTTCAGTTCACGGCGAATGGTGCTGACCGCGTCCATCACATAACCCAGGTCTTTCTGCGGATCAGGAATCGGCAGGGCTTCGATGTCGGCCAGGGTGCTGACGACTTTCCTGAAGCGCGGGCCTTCGCCCGTTTCGAAATACAGGCCCTGGCCCATGGCATCGGGAATGGTCAGGATGTCGGAGAAGAGGATCGCCGCGTCCAGTTGCGGATAGCGGTCGAGCGGCTGCAGTGTGACTTCGCAAGCGAACGCCGGGTTCATGCACAGGCTCATGAAATCGCCGGCCTTGGCACGGCTGGCGCGGTATTCAGGCAGGTAGCGACCGGCCTGACGCATCATCCACACGGGAGTGACGTCTACGGGTTGCTTGAGCAGGGCGCGCAGGAAACGGTCGTTCTTCAGGGCAGTCATGTCGGCATCCGGAAAAAAAGTGCGGGCATTTTCTCAGAGCCGGACGCAAAAGGCACGAATGCAGGTCAGCCTTTTGTCTATCGGGTCAATTTGTCGCGCTGAAACGCGACATTCGTATCACCACCAAACGACTGTGGGAGCGAGCCTGCTCGCGAAGGGGCCTGTAACATCCAACATTGATGTTGACTGACAGACCGCTTTCGCGAGCAGGCTCGCTCCCACAGGGGTATTGCTTTTGGCTCTAGAGCGGGCTTAGACGCCCAGGTAATCCAGGATCCCTTCGGCTGCATTACGGCCTTCGAAGATCGCCGTCACCACCAGGTCAGAGCCGCGAACCATATCGCCACCGGCGAAGATTTTCGGGTTGCTGGTCTGGTGCTTGTACTGACCCTGTTCCGGAGCTACTACACGGCCCTGGCTATCAGTCTGGATGCTGAACTGCTCGAACCACGGCGCAGGGCTCGGACGGAAACCGAAGGCGATGACCACGGCGTCGGCCGGGATGATCTCCTCGGAGCCCGGGATCGGCTCGGGGCTGCGACGGCCACGGGCGTCCGGCTCGCCGAGACGGGTCTCGACCACCTTCACGCCTTCGACCCTGTCTTCACCGACAATCGCGATCGGCTGGCGGTTGTAGAGGAATTTCACGCCTTCTTCCTTGGCGTTCTTCACCTCTTTGCGCGAGCCCGGCATGTTCGCTTCGTCACGACGATAGGCACAGGTCACCGACTTGGCGCCCTGGCGGATCGAAGTACGGTTGCAGTCCATCGCGGTGTCGCCACCGCCCAGTACCACGACCTTCTTGCCTTTCATGTCGATGAAATCTTCCGGCGACTTTTCGAAGCCCAGGTTGCGGTTGACGTTGGCAATCAGGAAGTCCAGGGCGTCGTACACGCCCGGCAGGTCTTCACCGGCAAAGCCGCCCTTCATGTAGGTGTAGGTGCCCATGCCCATGAATACGGCATCGTATTCTTCGAGCAGTTGCTCCATGGTCACGTCCTTGCCCACCTCGGTGTTGAGGCGGAACTGGATGCCCATGCCGGTGAAGACTTCGCGGCGATTGCTCAGCACGGTCTTTTCCAGCTTGAACTCGGGGATGCCGAAGGTCAGCAGGCCGCCGATTTCCGGGTTCTTGTCGAACACCACCGGCGTCACGCCACCGCGTACCAGCACGTCGGCACAGCCCAGGCCCGCCGGGCCCGCGCCGATGATCGCGACACGCTTGCCAGTCGGCTTGACCTTGGACATATCCGGGCGCCAGCCCATGGCGAACGCGGTGTCGGTGATGTACTTCTCCACCGAACCGATGGTGACCGCGCCGAAACCGTCGTTCAGGGTGCAGGCACCCTCGCACAGACGGTCTTGCGGGCACACGCGGCCGCAGACTTCCGGCAGGGTGTTGGTCTGGTGGGACAGCTCGGCGGCCTGGAGGATATTGCCCTCGGCCACCAGTTTCAGCCAGTTGGGAATGAAGTTGTGCACCGGGCACTTCCATTCACAATACGGGTTACCGCAACCCAGGCAGCGGTGGGCCTGGTCGGCCGACTGCTGGGGTTTGAACGGTTCGTAGATTTCCACGAACTCTTTCTTGCGTTGACGCAACAGTTTCTTCTTCGGATCCTTGCGCCCGACCTCGATGAACTGGAAGTCATTATTCAGACGTTCAGCCATTTTAAAACCTCATCAAACTCTTCAGGCGCATATCACTGCGGGTTGGCACGGGTGCTGGAAAGCAACGATTTCAGGGAGGCAGCCTTGGGCTTGACCAACCAGAAACGACGCACGTAATCATCGAGGTTCTCGGCGAGTTCACGACCCCACTCGCTGTCGGTTTCCTCAACGTACTCGTTCAGCACGCGTTGCAAATGGCTACGGTAGGCTTCCATCGCCTCGCCGCTGATCCGCTGGATTTCCACCAGTTCGTGGTTGACCCGGTCAACGAAGGTGTTGTCCTGGTCGAGCACGTAGGCGAAACCGCCGGTCATGCCAGAGCCGAAGTTATAACCGGTCTTGCCCAGGACGCAGACGAAACCACCGGTCATGTACTCGCAGCAGTGATCGCCAGTGCCTTCCACGACGGTGTGGGCACCGGAGTTACGCACGGCGAAACGCTCGCCCGCGGTACCGGCGGCGAACAACTTGCCGCCCGTGGCGCCGTACAGGCAGGTGTTGCCGATGATGGCACTGTCCTGGGTCTTGTAGATGCTGCCCTTTGGCGGAACGATCACCAGCTTGCCGCCGGTCATGCCCTTGCCGACGTAGTCGTTGGCGTCACCTTCCAGGTACATGTTCAGGCCGCCGGCGTTCCATACACCGAAGCTCTGGCCGGCCGTGCCCTTGAAGCGGAAGGTGATAGGCGCATTGGCCATGCCCTGGTTGCCGTGCTTACGGGCGATGTCGCCGGAGATCCGCGCGCCGATGGAACGGTCGCAGTTGCAGATATCCAGTTCGAACTCCGCGCAGCTCTTGTCGTTGATCGCCGAGGTGGCCATTTCGACCATTTTCTCGGCCAGCAAGCCTTTGTCGAACGGCGGGTTACGCTCCACACCGCAGAACTGTGGCTTGTCCGCCGGCACGTGGTCGCTGCCCAGCAACGGGGTCAGGTCGAGGTGATGCTGCTTGGCGGTCTGGCCTTCGAGGACTTCCAGCAGATCGGTACGACCGATCAGCTCTTCGAGGGAGCGCACGCCCAGCTTGGCCAGCCACTCACGGGTTTCTTCGGCGACGTAAGTGAAGAAATTCACCACCATGTCGACGGTACCGATGTAGTGATCCTTGCGCAGCTTCTCGTTCTGGGTCGCGACGCCGGTGGCACAGTTGTTCAGGTGGCAGATGCGCAGGTATTTGCAGCCCAGGGCAATCATTGGCGCGGTGCCGAAGCCGAAGCTTTCAGCGCCGAGGATGGCTGCCTTGATCACGTCAAGGCCGGTCTTCAGGCCGCCGTCGGTCTGCACCCGGACTTTGCCGCGCAGGTCGTTGCCGCGCAGGGTCTGGTGAGTTTCGGCCAGGCCGAGTTCCCACGGAGCGCCCGCGTATTTGATCGAGGTCAGTGGCGATGCGCCGGTGCCGCCGTCGTAGCCGGAGATGGTGATCAAGTCCGCGTAGGCCTTGGCCACACCGGCAGCGATGGTGCCGACGCCCGCTTCCGCTACCAGCTTCACCGAGACAAGCGCCTTCGGGTTGACCTGCTTGAGGTCGAAAATCAGCTGCGACAAGTCTTCGATCGAATAGATGTCGTGGTGCGGCGGTGGCGAAATCAGGGTCACGCCCGGCACTGCATAACGCAGCTTGGCGATCAGGCCGTTGACCTTGCCGCCTGGCAGTTGACCACCTTCGCCAGGCTTGGCGCCTTGGGCAACCTTGATCTGCAGCACTTCAGCGTTGACCAGGTACTCCGGGGTCACACCGAAACGGCCGGTCGCAACCTGCTTGATTTTCGAGCTCTTGATGGTGCCGTAGCGCGCCGGGTCTTCACCACCTTCACCGGAGTTGGAACGCGCACCGAGGCGGTTCATGGCTTCGGCCAGGGCTTCGTGAGCCTCAGGCGACAGGGCGCCCAGCGAGATACCGGCGGAGTCGAAGCGCTTGAGCACCGATTCCAGCGGTTCGATTTCGCTCATGTCCAGCGGGGTATCGAGGGTCTTGACCTTGAGCAGGTCACGGATCATCGACACCGGGCGGTTATCCACCAGCGAGGTGTATTCCTTGAACTTGCTGTAGTCGCCCTGCTGCACGGCGGCTTGCAGGGTGTTGACCACGTCCGGGTTGTACGCGTGATATTCGCCACCGTGGACGAACTTCAGCAGGCCGCCTTGCTGGATCGGCTTGCGCGGGCTCCAGGCTTCGGTGGCCAAGGCTTTCTGCTCGGCTTCGATGTCGACGAAACGCGCGCCCTTGATGCGGCTCGGCACGCCCTTGAAGCTCAGGTTGCAGACTTCCTCGGACAGGCCGATGGCTTCGAACAACTGTGCGCCACGGTACGAAGTGATGGTCGAGATGCCCATCTTCGAGAGGATCTTGAGCAGGCCCTTGGTGATGCCTTTACGGTAATTCTTGAACACCTCGTAGAGGTCGCCCAGCACTTCACCGGTACGGATCAGGTCGCCCAGCACTTCGTAGGCCAGGAACGGATAAACGGCAGAGGCACCGAAACCGATCAACACGGCGAAGTGATGCGGATCGCGAGCAGTCGCGGTTTCCACCAGGATGTTGGAGTCGCAACGCAGGCCCTTCTCGGTCAGGCGGTGGTGTACCGCGCCGGTGGCCAGGGAGGCGTGGATCGGCAACTTGCCCGGGGCAATGTGACGGTCACTCAGGACGATCTGCGTACGACCGGCGCGCACGGCTTCTTCAGCCTGATCGGCGACGTTGCGGATGGCTGCTTCGAGGCCGACGCTTTCGTCGTAGTTGAGGTCGATGATCTGGCGTTCGAAGCCTGGACGATCGAGGTTCATCAGCGAGCGCCACTTGGCCGGGGAAATGACCGGCGAGCTGAGGATCACGCGCGACGCGTGTTCCGGCGACTCCTGGAAGATGTTGCGCTCGGCACCGAGGCAGATCTCCAGCGACATGACGATGGCTTCACGCAGCGGGTCGATCGGCGGGTTGGTCACCTGCGCGAACTGCTGGCGGAAATAGTCGTAAGGCGTACGCACGCGCTGGGACAGCACGGCCATCGGCGTATCGTCGCCCATCGAGCCCACGGCTTCGTAGCCTTGCTCGCCAAGCGGGCGCAGCACCTGGTCGCGCTCTTCGAACGTGACCTGGTACATCTTCATGTATTGCTTGAGCTGATCGATGTCGTAGAACGCCGAACCGTGGTCGTTGTCTTCCATGGTCGCCTGGATGCGCAGGGCATTCTTGCGCAGCCATTGCTTGTACGGATGACGTGACTTGAGACGGTTGTCGATGGCATCGGTGTCGAGGATCTGACCGGTCTCGGTGTCCACGGCAAAGATCTGGCCAGGCCCCACGCGGCCCTTGGCGATCACGTCTTCAGGCTGGTAGTTCCAGACACCGATTTCCGAAGCCAGGGTGATGAAACCGTTCTTGGTGGTGACCCAACGCGCCGGACGCAGGCCGTTACGGTCGAGCAGGCACACCGCGTAGCGACCGTCGGTCATAACCACACCGGCCGGGCCATCCCACGGTTCCATGTGCATCGAGTTGTACTCGTAGAACGCACGCAGGTCCGGGTCCATGGTCTCGACGTTCTGCCACGCAGGCGGAATGATCATCCGCACGCCGCGGAACAGATCGATACCACCGGTGACCATCAGCTCGAGCATGTTGTCCATGCTCGATGAGTCGGAACCGACACGGTTGACCAGCGGGCCGAGTTCTTCCAGATCCATCAGATCGTTGGCGAACTTGGTGCGACGGGCCACGGCCCAGTTGCGGTTGCCGGTGATGGTGTTGATCTCGCCGTTGTGCGCCAGGAAGCGGAACGGTTGGGCCAGCGGCCATTTCGGCAGGGTGTTGGTGGAGAAGCGCTGGTGGAACACGCAAATCGAGGTTTGCAGGCGCTCATCGCTCAGGTCTGGATAGAAGGCGGTCAGGTCCGCCGGCATCATCAGGCCTTTATAGATAATGGTCTTGTGCGAAAAGCTGCAGACGTAGTGGTCGGTATCGGCGGCGTTGGCCACCGATGAACGACGACGGGAGGTGAACAGCTTGACGGCCATGTCCTGGTCGCTCAGGCCTTCGCCACCGATGAACACCTGCTCGATCTGTGGCAGGCGCTCAAGGGCCAGGCGGCCGAGGACGCTGGTATCGATCGGCACTTTGCGCCAGCCGACCAACTGCAGGCCGGCAGCCAGGATCTCGCGGTTCATGTTCTCGCGAGCGGCTTCAGCCTTGACCGGGTCCTGGTTGAAGAAAACCATGCCCACAGCGTATTGCTTGGGCAGTTCGACGCCGAAGGTTTCCTGGGCGATCGCTCGCAGGAACACGTCCGGCTTTTGAATCAGCAGACCGCAACCGTCACCGGTCTTGCCGTCAGCATTAATCCCACCGCGGTGGGTCATGCAGGTCAGGGCCTCGATGGCCGTTTGCAAAAGGGTATGACTGGGCTCGCCCTGCATATGGGCAATCAGGCCGAAACCGCAGTTATCCTTGAATTCATCTGGTTGGTACAGACCTGCTTTCATAGACACTTTCTCACCAGGCTGCCCCTTATCGAGGCAAATTTCTTTTCAATTCAACCACTTACCATCCGCACCGAACGTACGCCAGCTTTGCGGGGGCAAAAGGGAGGTCATTGTACACACCGACACTTGGCCTCACAAATTTGGCGACGAAATGTCGCAAATCTATGTCGCATTTGTGAAAGGTTTAAAGCGATCTGCTGTGCTAGTCAAAACTTTTTTAATTTTGACCGCTACGACTCAAAGACTACTGTGACGCAGACACCACAAGGCACGCAGCCCGAAAGGTTGCGCGCACTTGTAGAAATTTTGAGGTGCTTGGAGAGGCGGCCTGGGTAAGGCCGCCGAATCTTCAGCGAGTTGTTGCCAGTTCCTGTTGGACGCTGGCGACAGTGCGAGGCCAAGGTTTACCAGCCTGGACCTTCGCTGGCAAGGCCTTGATGGCGGAAACGGCTGCATCACGATTGGCGAAGTTGCCGTAGGTGATCACGTAGAGCGGTTTGCCGTTGAGGACTTTCTTGAAATAACGGTACTCGCCGCCTTGCTCCTTGACGAAGTTTTGTGCGGCGGTTTCCGAGCTGGTGCCGAGGATCTGCACCACGTAATTACCCGGTGCCTGACCGGCGTACCAGGTGCCACCGGCAGCCTTGGCGACGGTCGCTGGCTTCTCGGCCGGCTTGGCAGCAGCGGCGGCTGGCTTGGCTGGCGCCGGAGCTGGAGCCGGCTTGGCAACCGGAGCAGGCGCTGGCTTGGCGGTAGCGACCTGGGTCGGTGCAGGCGTCGGCTTGGCGGTTGGCGTGGGCGTTGGCGCAGGACCAGCCGGAACGCCCGCTGGCGGTGCGATCGTAGTCACGGTCGGTGGCGTTGCGCTGGAACCCTCGACCGGCACGCCGTCATCGCCCTCGGTAATGCCACCCGCTGCTTCGGCCAATGGAGCACGCATGACAGGTTGCGAATTGCCGACCAACGGCAATGGCGTAGGCTGCGTGTTGCCGGCGAATTCGACGGCCGGAGCACCGCCCGACGAGCCCTGGCCAAGCGGCAGTTGCGCCTGTTCGTTGGCAGGCGCACCGGTGGTCGGTGTCTTGCTGCGACCAGGCATCAACCAGGCGGCGGCTACCGCGACCACAACGACGGCGGAAATCGCCAATACGTGTTTCTTCGGCATATTGAACCCCATACTTGGACGCTTCACCGCTGAGCGGCTGGCAATCATGGCTTCGATCATCGCATCGCGGGCAGCCTGGTTGATGTTGCCAGGCCAACCCTCGGAGCTTTCGTGAATATCAGAGATCTGATTTACAGTGAAAAGTTCGATACCCCGGCCGGCGCCTTCAAGCCGCTGCTCCAGGTATTCACGCGTTTCCTCTTCGGTGTAAGGCTGCAGCTCGATGACGTGGAAGCGTTCTTCCTCGAGTTGCAAAGCCTCAAGCTGAGCGATCATCGAGGACTCGCCGAACAGGAACACATGCGGACGGCCTTCCGGCGCACCCGCGCCCAAGGCCATCAAGGCTTCAAGCCCGGACTCGTCGAGCTGCTCGGCATCATCGACCAGCAGATAGACTTCCTGCCCAGTCAGAGCAAGCTGCACCACCTGTTTCAGAATTGCCCCGATCTCAGCCTGGGCAACGTCCAGTGCCTGGGCAACCTGGCGCAACACGCCAGCCGAATCACCCGCACCACGGGCGGAAACCACCACGCTTTGCACGGTCTGCTTGTTGGTACTGGCCACCAGGGCCTGGCGCAGCAGGGTCTTGCCACTGCCATGCGGACCTGTGACCACCAACAGCAACTGGCTGTAACGCGCCAGATGGTGCAACTGCCCCAGCACCGGCTTGCGCTGGGCAGGGAAAAACTTGAAGCCAGGGACCCGTGGAGCAAAAGGGTCATGACTCAACTGGTAGTGGCCGAGGAAAGCCTCGTCGGCATGCAAACTAGTCATCGCGTTCTTATTAACCTTTAAGCTGAGCCAGGGCGCGGTAATCCGCTCCCAGCGTGGCCTGTAGAACCTCTTTCGGATAATCGTCGGTCACTACCGCTTCGCCCATGTGGCGCAGCAGCACCAGGCGCAAACGACCGTCGATCACTTTCTTGTCAATTGCCATGTGTTCGAGAAAATCGGCCGGGGTCATCTCTTCAGGCGGAATAACCGGCAGGCCGGCACGCTGGAACAGGCGAATGCCGCGGTCGCGCTCCTGTTCGCTGATCCAGCCCAGGCGCGCGGACATCTCCAAAGCCATGACAGTGCCAGCAGCCACCGCTTCACCATGTAGCCAGACACCATAGCCCATGTGGGTCTCGATGGCGTGACCGAAGGTGTGCCCCAGGTTGAGCGTTGCCCGTACACCAGTTTCTTTCTCGTCGGCGCCGACCACGGCCGCCTTGGCCGCACAGGAGCGCTCGATGGCATAGGTGAGGGCTTGCTGATCCAGGTTGCGCAGGCGGTCGACGTTGTCTTCGAGCCAGGTCAGGAACGGCTCATCGCAGATCAACCCATACTTGATGACTTCGGCCAGGCCGGCGGACAGCTCGCGGGCCGGCAGCGTATTGAGGGAGGCGGTGTCGATAAGCACGACGTTCGGCTGATAGAAGGCGCCGACCATGTTCTTGCCCAGCGGATGATTGATACCGGTCTTGCCACCCACCGAAGAGTCAACCTGCGACAGCAGCGTGGTCGGAACCTGGATAAAATCGACACCGCGCTGGTAGCAGGCTGCCGCAAAGCCGGCCATGTCGCCAATCACGCCGCCACCCAGGGCGATCACCGTGGTGCGCCGATCGTGCCGCGCGGTCAGCAGACCGTCGAAAATCAGTTGCAGGGTTTCCCAGGTCTTGAAGGCCTCGCCGTCGGGCAACACCACGGAAATCACCGAGAACTGCGCAAGGCTGCGGGTCAGGCGTTCGAGATAGAGAGGCGCAACGGTTTCATTGGAAATGATCGCCACTTGCCGTCCGCGAATGTGCGGGGCCAGCAGCTCAGGCTGGTCCAACAAACCTTCGCCAATATGAATCGGGTAGCTGCGCTCGCCTAGATCGACCTTGAGTGTCTGCATGTGTCCCCACAGTGAAGATGGAATCAGGCAACCTGCCTTGGGTTAACGAATGTCTACGGCCACCGCGGGTGTGACGTCGCTCGATGGCCATTCGCCACAACCTCGAGCGGTCATGGCAGGAGGCCGAGGATAGCGCATTTCGTGCGACGCTTTAACGGGGCGGCAATTGCTGCAAACGCTCCAGGATATCGAGCACGACCATTCGCGGCGGTCGTTCATCCGTTTCCACCACCAGATCGGCGATTTCCCGATAAAGAGGGTCGCGAATGGCCAAAAGGTCCCTGAGGGTCTTGGCCGGATCGGCTGTACGCAACAATGGCCGATTGCGGTCGCGTGAAGTGCGGCCGACCTGCTGCTCGACGGAGGCATGCAGATAGACCACACGTCCGCCAGCGCGCAGCGCCCGACGATTGGCCTCGCGCATGACCGCGCCACCGCCTGTCGCCAGCACCACGCCGTCGTAATCGCACAGCTCGGCAATCATTGCCTGCTCGCGCTCACGAAAGCCCGGTTCGCCTTCCTTGTCGAAGATCCATGGGATATTGGCGCCCGTGCGTAATTCAATTTCCTTATCGGAATCTTTGAATGGCAAGCGCAGCTCTTTGGCCAGCAATCGGCCGATGGTGCTTTTTCCAGCCCCCATCGGTCCTACAAGTATCAAATTTCGCACAGAATCAACGACTCACAGCAATCGCCTGGTTATTCATGATACGCGGTGTGAGAAACACCAACAGCTCGGATTTTTTCTCCGAAACCACGTCACGCCGGAAAAGGCGGCCAAGATACGGCACATCGCCAAGAAATGGCACCTTATCTACAACCTTGCTTTGAGTATTTGAGAAAACACCACCAATGACGATGGTCTCGCCATCGTTGACCAGGACCTTGGCATTGACTTCGTTTTTCTTGATCGGCGGCACATCCTGGACCTTGTTCAGGTAATCCGGCTCATCCTTGGTGACCTTGACCTCCATGATGATCCGGTTGTCCGGCGTGATCTGCGGCGTCACCTCCAGCGATAGCGAAGCCTCTTTGAACGAGACCGAAGTAGCGCCGCTGGAGCTGGCTTCCTGGTAGGGAATCTCGGTGCCCTTGAGGATCTTTGCGGTTTCCTTGTCGGAAGTGACGACCTTGGGTTGCGAGACGATTTCGCCATTGCCGGTCTTTTCCATGGCCGTCAATTCAAGGTCCAGCAAGACGTTGTCGGTGATGAAGGCGATGCCGATGCCCGATGTGTTGTTGGCGACCCCCAGGTCGACGAACGGCGAGCTGGTGCTACCGCCGTCGCTGGTGCCGTTACCGACTCCCGAGGCATTCCAGTTGCCTTTGTTCTGTATTGAGCCTCCCCAACGCACGCCAAGGCTCTTGTCGTAGTCAACGTTGGCTTCAACGATACGCGCCTCGATCATCACCTGACGTACCGGAATATCCAGCTGCGCAACGATGCGCCGCAGTTCGTCGAGCCGGTCCTGGGTCTGGTAGGCAATGATGTTGTTGGTGCGTTCATCGACCGTGATCGATCCCCGTTCGTCGGCTTTCGCCTCGGCGTTGGTCACCGACTGGAACAGTTTGGCGATATCGGCCGCCTTGGCGTAATTGACCTGCAACAGCTCCCGACGCAGTGGTGCCAGGTCGGCAATCTGCTTTTGCGACTCCAGCTCCTGGCGTTCACGGGCGGCAATTTCGTCGGCCGGAGCGACGAGCAACACATTACCCAGCTTGCGCTTGTCCAGGCCCTTGGTTTTCAGTACCAGGTCCAGCGCCTGGTCCCAGGGTACGTTTTGCAGGCGCAGGGTAATTCCCCCCTGGACCGTGTCACTGGCGACGAGATTGAGGTTGGTGAAATCGGCGATCAGTTGCAGTACCGAGCGCACGTCGATGTCTTGGAAATTCAGCGAAAGCTTTTCACCGCTGTAGGCATTGCGATCGGCGTTGCGCTTTTGCAGGTCGTCGACCGTCATCGGACGAATGCTGACAGTCAGCTTGTTGTCGGTCTGGTAGGTCGAATAGTCAAAGGCACCGTTGGGTTCTATGGTGATGGTCGCCTTGTCCCCCGTGGCACTGGCATTGACGAATTGCACCGGTGTGGCGAAATCCTTCACATCCAGGCGCACACGCAACGGCTCGGGCAATCGGGTCTTGTTGAAGCCGAGAACGATCTTGCCTTCGCGCTCCTGGATATCGGGTGCAATGGACGGATCCGACAAGTCGATCACGACATTGCCTTCGCCCTGGGTACCCCGCTGGAAATCCACCGCACGAATCGCTTTGCCTGTCGGTGCAACCGCGCGCGCCGGAACCGGGACCGGTACAGCAGCAGCGGCCGCTCTTGGCGCACGGCTTTTACCTCCCTGCCCGACGACCACAAACAGGTTATTGCCTTCGACCCGCATGTCGTAGGGGCTCAACTGGGTCAGGTTGATGATCAGCCGCGCACGATCCTTGGCCTCCACCACGGTCGCGCTGCGGGCATTGCCACTGCCCAGGTCGCGAGTTTTGCTCGCCAGCTGACTGACGACACCGGGCAGATCCAGGGCAATCCGGGCAGGAGAGTCCGTTGTATAACCACGGGGCGTCGGAGGCGGTTGGTCGAACACCAGCTTCAACTCGACGCGATCTCCCGGCAACGCGGCGACATCCAGCGCCTTGAGGTTGGCCGCTTGTACCATCGGTGACAGCAACGCTATCCATAGCGATACTCCGAGGGTGGAGAAAATCCTGTTCATTGTACGAGTTCCACTATGAGTGCTCTTTCAAAGGAAGGATCCGCGGCCGCTCCAGCCAGGCACCTTCGCCGTCAGGAACGATTTCTACCACTTCGACTTGCGAGCCACTGATGGCGACAATCCGGCCGTCGTTACGCCCCAGGTAATCACCGACTTTCAGCCGATGCACCCCACCAGCGCCGCGCAGCAGTGCAAAGGAGCCTGCCGCATTGGAAATCGTACCGACCATTTCAAACTGCTCGATATTGAAACCCTCGAGGTACTGCTTGACCCGGCTGGGGTCAGGCTTGACGTTGCGCGCACCTTGTTGGTGTGCCAGATCGACCTTGACCTGCCGTGAAAACGGGCTACGCAAGTTGGCGGCGTTGTAGGTGAACGTCGGGTAAGACCGAAATGTCGGCGTTGGTTCAATTTTGCCCGGCGCCCGAAGGCGCATTTCGTTCATGTAGGCGTCCAGGTCGCTGAAATCATCGCCGCCGTCACAGCCAGCCAATAAGGCGACCAAAACCACTATCGAACAACCACGTAGCGGGCTCATCAATTCAGTCCCTTGTCGTTGTAGCGGTAAGTCCTGGCCAGGATGCTCATGCGCAATTTCGGTCCGTCGTCTGGATTGACCGGCGCGAGGTCGAAATCATGCAGGGTGACGATACGCGGCAACCCGGCCACGCCACTGACAAAAGTGGCCAGGTCGTGATAGGCACCGGTGACCGTGATCTTGATCGGCAGTTCGATGTAGAACGGCTGGGTGACCTCCGGCAACAGCTTGATCTCTTCGAACTCCAGGCCGCTGCCCAGCCCTGTTCGAGTGATATCTTCCAGCAGGCCTGGGACTTCAGTGTCGCTGGGGAGTTGCCGTAGCAGAACACCGAAGGCATTCTCCATCTCCTTCATCTGCTGGGAGTAAAGTTCCAGATTCGCCGCCATTTGGGATTTGCTGGCAAATTGCTCCTTGAGGGTCGACTCCTCCTCTCGCTTGAGCTCAAGCTGGTTTTCAAGCTCGCTCGTGGAAAAGTTGTAGCCGATCGACAGCACCAGGACCGCGACCACAATGCCCATCAGGACTTTAATCGCGGGTGGCCAGGCCCCCATGTTGTGAGTATCCAGATCGTTGATATCGATCCTGCGCAAACCGTCGAGCCATTCGGACGGACTCATTCGCCATCCTCCACGGCCGCGGTCCGGGTTTGACGAACGGTCAACTGAAAAACATTGGCCTGGTCCAGTTGGCCCGAGGTCGTCTTGACCTCAGTCAAGCTGGGAGCATCGAACCAGTCGGACGCCTCCAGGTTTCGCATCAGGTCTGAAACACGGTTGTTCGATTGCGCCGCCCCAGTGATGGACAAGGTCTTGCCCGTCATTTTGACTTCGGTGAAATACACCCCATCGGGCAAGGTCCGCGCCAGTTGATCAAATATTCGCCCGCTGATCGGGCGATTACCTTGCAAGTCCTGGATGATGCTCATGCGCTCGACCAATTGTTGGCGACGAGCCTTGAGATCGCTGATCTGCTTGATCCGCTCGTCGACCATGGCGATCTGTCTGCCGATGTAGTCGTTACGTGCAATCTGCCGCTCGATAGCTCCGCCGATGACCTGGTTGAGCACGAGCAAGGCGCCTGCCGAACCCAGCACTACAGCTGCCAGCACCACGAGGAAGCGCTTGCGCCGCTCTTCCCGTCGCTCTTCGCGCCAGGGTAATAGATTGATCCGCGCCATCAGTCGAAACTCCTGAGGGCCAACCCGCAGGCAATCATCAGCGCCGGCGCATCGCTGGCCAGGGCCACGGCATTGACCTTGCTGCCCAACGTCATGTCGCAAAACGGGTTGGCCACCAGCGTTGGCGTTCCCAATTGCTGCTCGATCAACCGCTCCAGACCGGGGATTGACGCAGTACCGCCGGCCAGCAGAATCTGGTCGACCGCGCTGTACTGGCCCGAAGCGAAGAAGAACTGCAATGAGCGCGATACTTGCTGTACCAGCGCTTCGCGAAACGGCTGCAGCACTTCGCCGACATAATCATCCGGCAAGCCGCCTTGTCTCTTCGCCAAGCCGGCCTGCTCAACGGTCAGGCCATATCGGCGCTGAATTGCCTCGGTGAGCTGACGGCCGCCGAACAATTGCTCTCGGGTATAGATAATCCGCCCCTCAAGCAGCACGCTCAGGGTGGTCATGGTTGCTCCGACATCGACTACTGCCACCAAGCGCCCTTGAGCGCCTCCCTGCTGGATCTTGAGCAAACCGAACGAACGCTCCAGGGCATAGGCCTCCACGTCGACCACGCGCGCAGTCAAGCCCGCCAGGGCCAGTGCGGCCTCACGGACCTCGACATTTTCCTTGCGACAGGCGGCAAGTAACACGTTGACCCGCTCAGGATTGCGCGTGGAAGCGCCCTGGACTTCGAAATCGATGGCGACATCGTCCAGCGGATAAGGGATGTACTGGTCGGCCTCGATCTTCAACTGGTCTTCCATCTCGTCATCGGTAAGGCCGGCATCCATTTCAATGGTCTTGGTGATCACTGCAGAACCGGCCACGGCCACCGCTACGTACTTGAGGTCGGTCCTGGCCTTGACCAGCACGCGCGCCAGCGCCTGGCCCACCCCATCGAGCTCGGCGATATTTTTCTCGATGACCGCCTTGGCGGGCAACGGCTCGACTGCGTAGGCTTCGACCCGATAGCCATTGCCCTGGCGGCTCAGTTCCAGCAACTTCACCGAAGTGGAGCTGATATCGATTCCCAGGAGCGACCTGGCTTTTTTATTGAAGAGTCTTAGCACTACCAATTCCCTATGACTTTCCGTGAGTTACGGACTCCATAACGGGTGTTGCGTTCAATCCACCCGTCTTGACAGCTAGCGCAAATAACGCCTTGGACGGAAAAATGCTTATAATGCCCAGCGTTTTTTTCCGGTTTTTCTCAAGCGCGGGTCGTTCTCCTTTAGCCTGAACCCTGATGCCAAATTCATTTTTTGCCCTGGATGTCCAAAAGCCTTGATTCGTCTGCTGAAATTTTTCGGTTGGTCCATCGTCGCCGTATTCTGCGGACTGCTTCTGGGTCTGAGTGGGGCGTTTCTTTACCTTAGTCCTGGATTGCCCTCCGTTGAGGCACTGAGAAGCATCCAGTTGCAGATTCCCCTGCGGGTCTACAGCAGCGACAACAAGTTGATCGCAGAATTTGGCGAAATGCGCCGTACACCGATCCGTTTCGCCGACATTCCCCCCAACTTCATTAATGCGTTACTAAGTGCTGAAGACGATAACTTCGCCAATCACTACGGCGTCGATCCCAGCAGCCTGATGCGCGCTGCCACTCAACTGGTCAAAAGTGGCCATATCCAGTCCGGCGGCAGCACCATCACCATGCAGGTGGCAAAAAACTTCTTCCTGACCAGCGAACGCAGCTTCTCGCGTAAAACCACCGAAATCCTCTTGGCCCTGCAGATCGAACGGCAGCTGACCAAGGATGAAATCCTTGAGCTGTACGTCAACAAGATCTATCTGGGCAACCGCGCCTACGGCATCGAGGCAGCGGCGCAGGTGTATTATGGCAAGTCGATTCGCGACATCAGCCTGGCGCAGATGGCGATGATCGCCGGCTTGCCCAAAGCGCCTTCGCGATTCAACCCGCTGGCCAACCCGGCCCGTAGCAAGGAGCGTCGCGACTGGATCCTGGGGCGCATGTACAAGCTGGGCAAAATCAGCGAAGCCGACTACACCACTGCCGTCAACGAGCCGCTGAACGCCAGCTATCACGTACCGACTCCAGAAGTGAACGCGCCCTACATCGCCGAGATGGCCCGCGCCGAAATGGTTGGCCGCTATGGCAGCGATGCGTACACCGAAGGTTTCCGCGTCACCACCACGGTGCCGAGCAACCTTCAGGAAATGGCCAACACCGCCCTCCACGAAGGCTTGATGACCTATGACCAGCGTCACGGCTATCGGGGCCCCGAGTCTCGTCTGCCGGGCAAGACGCGCGAGGCGTGGGCGACCGAACTGACCAAGCAACGCACCATCAGCAGCCTTGAACCAGCCATCGTCACCCAGGTCGACAAGAGCGGCCTGCAGGTGCTGACCCGCACCGGCAGCGAACACGTTAGCTGGGACACCATGAAATGGGCTCGCCCATTCCTGAACACCAACAGCATGGGTCCAAACCCCAAGCAGCCTTCGGATGTGGCCCAGGTCGGCGATCTGATTCGCGTGCAACGCCAGGCGGACAATTCGCTGAAATTCAGCCAGATCCCGCAGGCTCAGGGCGCATTGGTCTCCCTTGATCCGCAAAACGGCGCCATCCGCGCGCTGGTCGGCGGTTTCGCCTTTGAGCAAAGTAACTACAACCGCGCCCTTCAAGCCAAGCGCCAGCCGGGTTCGAGCTTCAAGCCTTTCGTCTACAGTGCCGCACTGGATAACGGCTACACCGCGTCCAGCCTGGTGAACGACGCACCGATCGTGTTTGTCGACGAATACCTGGACAAAGTCTGGCGCCCGAAAAACGACACCAATACCTTCCTCGGCCCGATCCGCCTGCGTGAAGCGCTCTACAAGTCACGTAACCTGGTTTCGATTCGCCTGTTGCAAGCGATGGGCGTTGGCAAGACCATCGACTACATCTCCCGCTTTGGCTTTAACAAGCAGGATCTGCCACCCAACCTTTCCCTGGCCCTGGGTACCGCAACCCTGACACCAATGGAAATTGCCACGGGCTGGAGTACCTTTGCCAACGGTGGCTACAAGATCACCCCGTACATCATCGAAAAGATCGAAAGCCGCAATGGCGATACACTGTTCGTTGCGAACCCACCCAGCGTGCCAAAAGGCGCTGTCGCGACCGACGGTATCGCCGCACCCGCCGCCGAAGCCTTTACGGTCAATGCAACACCTGGCCAGGCACCGGGCGAGCAACCAGCACCACAAACACCTGCCGTGGCTGAACGCATTGTCGATGGACGAACCACCTACATCCTCAACAGCATGCTGGAGGACGTGATCAAGCTCGGTACCGGTCGTCGCGCGCTGGCCCTGGGCCGCAGCGACATTGCCGGCAAGACCGGCACCACCAACGAGTCCAAGGACGCCTGGTTCTCCGGCTACAACGCCGATTACGTCACCACCGTCTGGACAGGCTTCGACCAGCCCGAAAGCCTGGGTCGCAAGGAGTTTGGTGGCACCGTCGCCCTACCCATCTGGATGAACTTCATGGGTGCCGCGCTCAAAGACCTGCCGCCTCACACCCAGCCAGAGCCGGAAGGCATCCTGAGCCTGCGGGTAGATCCAATCAGCGGCCGTGCAGCCACTCCAGGCACGCCTGGGGCCTACTTCGAGCTGTTCAAGGTCGAAGATACGCCGCCGACGGGCAATGAGCTGGGCAACGGCAACGCTCCAGGCAGCCCGCTACCGGCGGATGAGGGCGCGCCGATCGATTTGTTCTGATCGCAAGCCACATCAAAGAGCCCTGCCCTCGTGAGAAGTGCAGGGCTTTTTATTGCCTGCCAGATTTGCATTTATTTAACTGCCGCCTTCGCGGGCAAGCCCGCTCCCACAGGAATCGCATAAACCCTGCGGGAGCGGGCTTGCCCGCGAAAAGGCCTGCACAATCGACGCAAAACTCACGGATGTAAAAAAGCCCCGGCTCAAAACGAGCCGGGGCTTTCGGTTGAAGCGCTACAACGGCTTAGCCGTTGAACACGTCATCCACGCTTTTGAGCGGGTAGTTCTTCGGGTACGGCAGGGTCGCCACGCCGGTCTCGATCGCAGCCTTGGCCACAGCGTCAGAGATCAGGGTGATCAAGCGAGCATCCATTGGTTTCGGAATGATGTACTCACGACCGAATTCCAGCTTGATGCCACCGTAGGCATCGCACACTTCCTGAGGCACTGGCAGCTTGGCCAGTTCACGCAAGGCGTTGGCCGCAGCCACTTTCATTTCTTCGTTGATGCGCTTGGCGCGAACGTCAAGGGCACCACGGAAGATGAACGGGAAGCCCAGCACGTTGTTGACCTGGTTCGGGTAGTCCGAACGGCCGGTGGCCATGATCACGTCGCTACGGGTAGCGTGTGCCAGCTCCGGGGAGATTTCCGGATCAGGGTTGGAGCACGCGAACACGATCGGGTTAGGCGCCATGGACAGCAGGCCTTCAGCGCTCAGCAGGTTCGGGCCGGACAGGCCGACGAACACGTCTGCACCTTGCAGGGCGTCTGCCAGGGTGCGTTTGTCAGTCGCGTGAGCGAAGACGGCCTTGTACTGGTTCAGGTCGTCACGGCCGGAGTGGATCACACCGGTACGGTCAACCATGTAGATGTTTTCGATGTTGGCACCCATGCTCACCAGCAATTTCATGCAGGAGATGGCGGCAGCACCGGCACCCAGGCACACGATCTTGGCTTGCGGCAGGGTTTTGCCAGCGATTTCCAGGGCGTTGATCATGCCGGCTGCGGTCACGATCGCGGTACCGTGCTGGTCGTCGTGGAATACCGGGATGTCACACTGCTCGATCAGGGCGCGTTCAATTTCAAAGCACTCAGGCGCCTTGATGTCTTCCAGGTTGATGCCACCGAAAGTGATGGAGATCCGCTTGACGGTGTCGATGAAGGCCTGCGGGCTTTCAGAATCGACTTCGATGTCGAAAACGTCGATGCCGGCGAAGCGCTTGAACAGCACGCCTTTACCTTCCATCACTGGCTTGGAGGCCAATGGGCCGAGGTTACCCAGGCCCAGAATCGCGGTGCCATCGGAAATGACTGCAACCAGGTTGCCTTTGCCGGTGTATTTGTAGGCCAGCTCAGGATCGCGGGCGATCTCGCGTACTGGTTCAGCTACGCCGGGGCTGTACGCCAGCGACAGGTCGCGGGCGGTAGCAGTGGCCTTGGTGAGCTCGACACTCAGCTTCCCTGGACGAGGATTGGCGTGATATTCGAGAGCGGCAGTTTTCAGATCAGACATTTTGGCATTCCGCTTTTACTGTTGGACAGACTGGTCAGCGAGGATACGCGCCTGGCAAAATCCCCACAAGACTGACCGGTCACCCCTGTCAAGCGCCCGGCCCTACGACTTTGGGCCAAGAGCCGCGGAACACAAGGGATAGACTGTTCACAATCCAAGTAAAAAATGTCTACAATTATTTGAAAATGGCCATTGCAGCCAAATCACAGACACAAAAAAGGCGTCCCGAGGGACGCCTTTTTCATCAGCATGGGAAAACTGCAGCGTTTTCCCATGATGATCGGCCTTAGGCCTTTTTCGCACCGAAAGCACCGAAACGGTCTGCGAAGCGCTGAACGCGGCCGCCAGTGTCCAGAGTCTTCTGCTTACCGGTGTAGAACGGGTGGCATTCGTTGCAAACGTCGATCGCCAGGGCTTTGCCGAAGGTCGAACGAGTTTCGAACTTGTTGCCGCAGCTGCAGGTAACAGCAACTGCTGGGTATTCTGGATGGATATCAGCTTTCATGGTGTCTTCCTCGGGCTAGCGTGCCGCCACCCAACACTATTGTTGAATACCGCACGTAATTAGGCCGCGGATTCTACCAGACAATGCCAATCACGCAAGCTGTCCCTCAAACCGGTCGTCTGCTAGGCTCCCGGCCCTGAGTCATCCTTTGTACCGTCTATCGAGATCCCCCCGCGTGCCCGACGCCATTTTGCGCCTCGCCCTGCCTTCGCCCCTGCGCCGCCTGTTTGACTACCGGGCGCCGGCTGGCGTTCTGCGTGCGCAGTTGCACCCCGGTATGCGCTTGCGGGTGCCGTTCGGCCGGCGGGAGATGATCGGGATTCTGGTGGAGGTCGCCGACACCAGCGAAGTGCCGGCGGAAAAACTCAAACCCGCCCTCGCACTGCTTGACGCAACTTCGCCCTTGCCGCCCGCGCTGTTCAAGCTTTGCCTGTGGACCTCGCAGTATTACCAGCATAGCCTCGGCGACACCTTGAGCTGGGCACTGCCGGTATTGCTGCGCCAGGGCGAACTGGCTGAGGCGCGCCAGGAGCGCTTCTGGTCCGCTGCGCCGGGCGCCAGCCTCGATGACCCGCGCATCGCCCGCGCCCCGCGCCAGCGCGAAGCCCTGGCAACGCTGGCCCAGCACCCCCATGGCGTTGCCCATCAGCTATTGAGCAAGCTGATGCTGAGCAAGGACAGCCTCGACCTGCTGCTGGCCAAGGAACTGGTCCAGGTCGACATTCGCAGGCACGCCCCCGGAGCCCGGCATGATCACTGGCTGGCCCAACCGGAGCTGCCGCTCAACCCGGAGCAACGCGCCGCCTATGAAGCGATTCGCTCAGGGTTCGACAGTTATCATGCGTTTCTGTTGGCCGGTGTCACCGGCAGCGGCAAGACCGAAGTCTATCTGCAGCTGATTCGCGAAACCCTGGAGGCCGGCAAGCAAGCACTGGTACTGATCCCGGAAATCAACCTCGGCCCGCAGACCCTGGCGCGCTTCGAGCAACGTTTCAACGCGCGTATCGCGCTGATTCACTCGGCGGTCAATGATCGCGAACGTCTCGAGGCCTGGCTCGCCGCCCGCGATGGTGAAGCCGACATCATTATCGGCACCCGCTCGGCGCTGTTCACGCCGATGAAAAACCCGGGGCTGATCATCATCGACGAAGAACACGATGGTTCCTATAAACAGCAGGAAGGCTTGCGCTATCACGCCCGCGACCTGGCGCTGGTCAGGGCACGCCAGGAAAACATCCCGATTGTCCTGGGCTCTGCCACGCCCTCACTGGAAAGCCTGCACAACGCCTACACCGGCCGGTATGGCCTGCTGCGGCTGAACGAGCGTGCTGGCGGCGCCAAGCAACCGCGCTTCCTACGCCTGGACGTGAAAAGCCGTCCACTGGACAGTGGCATTTCCGGACCCATGCAACAAGCCATCGGCCAGACCCTCGCTGCCGGCCAGCAGGTGCTGGTGTTCCTCAACCGCCGCGGCTTTGCCCCAACCCTGCTGTGTCATGACTGCGGCTGGATGTCCGAGTGCCAACGCTGCGATGCGCGCATGACGGTGCACCAGCGCTACGGCGAACTGCGTTGCCATCATTGCGGCTACGTCGAACGCGTACCGCGCCAGTGCCCCAAGTGCAACAAGGTCGACCTGCGCCCAGTGGGGGCCGGCACCGAACGGGCCGAGGAACGCCTGGGAATCCTGTTCCCGGACTATCCGGTCTTGCGGGTCGACCGCGACAGCACGTCGCGCAAGGACGCGATGAACCAGTTGTTCGCCACCATCCACAAAGGGCAGCCGTGCATCCTGGTCGGCACGCAGATGCTCGCCAAGGGCCACCACTTCCCACGGGTCACCCTGGTGTCGATCCTGGATGCGGACGGCGGGCTGTTCTCCGGCGACTTCCGCGCCAGTGAGCGCATGGCGCAACTGATTGTCCAGGTCGCCGGTCGAGCAGGCCGGGCGGAAGAGCCGGGCAAGGTGATCATCCAGACACACCTGGCCGACCACCCGCTGCTGGTGCAGTTGACCGAACAGGGTTACTTCGCCTTTGCCGAGCAGGCCTTGAGTGAACGTCGCGCAGCCGGCTTGCCGCCGTTTGCGCATTTGGCATTGCTGCGCGCCGAGGCCCACAAGCCCGGACAGGCCGAAGGGTTCCTCGATGAGGCCTGCAGCGAGGCCGAGCGCTTGCTCGCCGAACAGAATCTGAGCGCAATCGAACTGCTCGGGCCGGTACCTGCACCGATGGAGCGACGCGCCGGGCGTTATCGTGCCCAGTTGTTGTTACAGGCTACGGCCCGGGCACCGCTGCACCGGTTGCTTGCCAGCTGGCTGTTGGTGCTGGAGCAGATGCCAAGCGGGCGGGCGGTGCGCTGGTCGCTGGATGTCGATCCCGTCGATTTGTATTGATCGCAAGGTCGCCTTCGCGAGCAGGCTCGCTCCCACAGGGGTTAAGGTGAATGCAGAGTTTATGCACACCCTTGATCTACTGTGGGAGCGAGCCTGCTCGCGAAGGGGCCCGATTTGTCACCGCATATCCATAACCTGCCAGCTATGGTTGGCAAGGTCGCCTCGGCAACGGATAATGCCCAGTTTTTCCACCAGCGCATTGATGCGCCGCCGCGCCTGCGGTCGAAAGAGAAGACCATGAAAGACACCATTCGCCAGCTGATCCAACAAGCCATCACCCAACTCGTCAACGAAGGTGTGTTGCCTGAAGGCCTGTCGCCGGCGATCCAGGTTGAAAACTCTCGCGACAAGAAAAACGGCGACTTCGCCAGTAACATCGCCATGATGCTGGCCAAGCCTGCGGGCATGAAACCGCGCGACCTGGCGGAAAAAATCATCGCGGCCCTGCCGGCTGACGAGAACGTCTCGAAGGCCGAAATCGCCGGCCCTGGCTTCCTGAACTTCTTCCAGAACACCCAGGCCTTGGCCACTCGCCTGGACGCCGCCCTGGCCGATGAACACATCGGCGTACGCAAGGCTGGCCCGGTACAGCGCACCGTGGTCGACCTGTCGGCACCGAACCTGGCCAAAGAGATGCACGTCGGCCACTTGCGCTCGACCATCATTGGCGACGGCGTAGCCCGCGTATTGGAATTCCTCGGTGACGAAGTGATCCGGCAGAACCATGTCGGCGACTGGGGCACCCAGTTCGGCATGCTGATGGCTTACCTGCAGGAAAACCCGATCACCAGCGACGAACTGTCGGACTTGGAAAACTTCTATCGCGCCGCCAAAGGGCGCTTTGACGAATCCGAAGAGTTCGCCGACCGCGCCCGTGGCCTGGTGGTCAAGCTGCAGGCTGGCGATCCCGATTGCCTGGCACTGTGGACCAAGTTCAAGGACATCTCGCTGTCCCACTGCCAGAAAATCTACGAGCTGCTGAACGTCAAGCTGACCATGGCCGACGTGATGGGCGAAAGCGCCTACAACGACGACCTGATCAATGTGGTCAACGACCTGAAGGCCGCCGGCATGCTGGTCGAGAGCAACGGCGCCCAGTGCGTGTTCCTCGACGAGTTCAAGAACGCCGACGGCGACCCGCTGCCCGTGATCATCGTCAAGGCCGACGGAGGCTACCTGTACGCCACCACCGACCTGGCCGCCGTGCGCTACCGCAGCGGCACGCTCAAGGCCGATCGCGCCCTGTACTTCGTCGACCAGCGTCAAGCCCTGCACTTCCAGCAAGTGTTCGCAGTCGCCCGTAAAGCGGGCTTCGTGACGCACCCGATGGAAATGGAACACATGGGCTTCGGTACCATGAACGGCGCTGACGGTCGCCCGTTCAAGACCCGTGACGGCGGCACCGTGAAGCTGATCGACCTGCTGACAGAAGCCCAGGAGCGCGCCTACACACTGGTGAAGGACAAGAACCCGGAGCTGGCCGAAGCCGAGCTGCGCAACATCGCCAAGGTGGTGGGTATCGGTGCGGTGAAATATGCCGACCTGTCCAAGCACCGCACCAGCGACTACAGCTTCAACTTCGACCTGATGCTGAACTTCGAGGGCAACACCGCCCCGTACCTGCTGTACGCCTACACCCGCGTGGCTGGCGTGTTCCGCAAACTCGGCAAGGACTTCAGCGAAGTCGAAGGCCAGATCGTTCTCGAAGCCCCGCACGAACTTGAACTGGCGGCAAAACTCGCGCAGTTTGGCGAGGTGCTGAACAACGTTTCCGAGAAAGGCACCCCGCACATCCTCTGCACCTACCTGTATGACGTCGCCGGCCTGTTCTCCAGCTTCTACGAGAACTGCCCGATCCTCGCCGCCGATACCCCGGAACAAATGCAGAGCCGTCTGCGCCTCGCCGCGCTGACCGGACGCACTCTCAAACAAGGCCTGGAACTCTTGGGCCTGGAAACTCTGGAGCGTATGTAAGTTGGCTGCCAAGAAAAAACCTGCACCCAAGCGTGGCGCCAGCCGTTACCAAGCTCCAGCGAAGCAACCGATCCCGGGATGGCTGTGGATGGCCATCGGCCTGACGGTCGGTGCTTTCATCGTATTCCTGATGAAGCTGGAGCCCGGCAAGGGCAGCGACACGGTCAAGCGCGAGAAAGTCGAGCAGCAACAGAAAGCCACCAAGATCGCCGAGGCCAACAAGACCCCGCCGAGTCCGACGCAACCGGTGAAGCCGAAATACGACTTCTACACCCTGTTGCCGGAATCGGAAGTGATCGTGCCACCGGATGCCGTGCCGGAAAAAACCCTGCCGACGCCGCAGGTACCGGCCATTCCGACAACGCCGGTTACACCGGCGGAAGCGGCGAAGATCGATACCGCCCGTGCCCAGGCAGCGCTGGCGGGCATTACGCCGCCGCCAGCGCCACCGGTGGCCAAGGCCGCACCGGTGACCAAGTTCTTCCTGCAGGCCGGATCGTTCCGCAAGGAGGCTGACGCGGATAAGGTGCGGGCGCAAATCATCCTGCTTGGCCAGGCGGTGGCGGTTGAATCGGGTACGGTGAAGGACGAGACCTGGTATCGGGTATTAGTGGGTCCGTTCAGTAACCGTGAGCAACTGACCACGGCACAGAAACAACTGGCCGGCGCCGGCTTCAGCAATTTGTTGTTACAACAACGCCAGAATCGCTGATTCCACCAAGGCCGCTGATCGTTCCCATGCTCCGCGTGGGAATGCAGCCCGTGACGCTCCGCGTCACTGGACGCGGAGCGTCCCTTGAGGCGTTCCCACGCGGAGCGTGGGAACGATCACCGCTGCGCAACACCACTCGTCTCCTGCCAACACCCACAGTTGAAATCCACTCCACCACCCCCATATGAATGGGCATACGGCATTTTCGCCCCGCAGCGTGGAGACTCTTCCCTTGACCACCATCGTTTCAGTTCGCCGCCACGGCAAAGTCGTCATGGGCGGCGACGGCCAGGTTTCCCTTGGCAATACCGTGATGAAAGGCAACGCGAAAAAAGTTCGTCGCCTGTACCACGGCCAGGTCATTGCCGGTTTTGCCGGTGCCACCGCTGACGCCTTTACCCTCTTCGAACGCTTCGAAGGCCAACTTGAAAAGCATCAGGGTCACCTGGTACGCGCCGCTGTCGAGCTCGCAAAGGAATGGCGTACCGATCGTTCCCTGAGCCGCCTCGAAGCCATGCTCGCGGTTGCCAACAAAGACGCCTCCCTGATCATCACCGGTAACGGCGACGTGGTCGAACCCGAAGAAGGCCTGATCGCCATGGGTTCCGGCGGCGGTTACGCCCAGGCCGCCGCTAGCGCACTGCTGAAGAAAACCGACCTGTCGGCCCGGGAGATCGTCGAGACCGCTCTCGGCATTGCCGGCGACATCTGTGTATTCACCAACCACACCCAGACCATTGAGGAGCAGGACTGCGCCGAGTAAGCCTGATTTGGCCCCGCGCCACGGCTCATTCTTGCTTGAGGTCCATTAAATATTATGTCCATGACTCCCCGTGAAATCGTCCACGAACTCAATCGCCATATCATCGGCCAGGACGATGCCAAGCGCGCCGTCGCCATTGCCCTGCGCAATCGCTGGCGCCGCATGCAGTTGCCTGAAGAACTGCGAGTTGAAGTCACACCCAAGAATATCCTGATGATCGGCCCGACCGGTGTCGGCAAGACCGAGATCGCACGTCGCCTGGCGAAACTGGCCAACGCGCCTTTCATCAAGGTCGAAGCCACCAAGTTCACCGAAGTCGGCTACGTCGGCCGTGATGTCGAATCGATCATTCGTGACCTGGCCGATGCCGCGATCAAGCTGCTGCGCGAACAGGAAATCGTCAAAGTGCGCCACCGCGCCGAAGACGCTGCCGAAGAGCGCATCCTTGACGCCCTGCTGCCTCCTGCACGCATGGGCTTCAGCAGCGACGACGCCCCGACCCAGGACTCCAATACCCGCCAACTGTTCCGCAAGCGCCTGCGCGAAGGCCAGCTGGACGACAAGGAGATCGAAATCGAAGTCGCCGAAATGGCCGGCGTCGACATCTCCGCGCCACCGGGCATGGAAGAAATGACCAACCAGCTGCAGAGCCTGTTCGCCAACATGGGCAAGGGCAAGAAGAAAGCCCGCAAGCTCAAGGTCAAAGAAGCGCTGAAGATGGTGCGCGACGAAGAAGCCAGCCGCCTGGTCAACGATGACGAGTTGAAAGCCAAGGCCCTGGAAGCAGTCGAACAGCACGGCATCGTGTTCATCGACGAAATCGACAAGGTCGCCAAGCGCGGCAACTCCGGCGGTGTCGATGTATCCCGCGAAGGCGTGCAGCGCGACTTGCTGCCGCTGATCGAAGGCTGCACCGTCAACACCAAGCTGGGCATGGTCAAGACCGACCACATCCTGTTCATCGCCTCCGGCGCCTTCCACCTGAGCAAGCCAAGCGACCTGGTGCCGGAGCTGCAAGGTCGACTGCCGATCCGTGTCGAACTTAAGGCCCTGAGCCCGGAAGATTTCGAACGCATCCTCAGCGAGCCCCACGCCTCGCTCACCGAGCAATATTGCGCGCTACTGAAAACCGAAGGCCTGGGTATCGAATTCCTGCCGAGCGGGATCAAGCGCATTGCCGAGATCGCCTGGCAGGTCAACGAAAAAACCGAAAACATCGGTGCGCGTCGCCTGCACACCTTGCTTGAACGCCTGCTGGAAGAAGTGTCTTTCAGTGCCGGCGACCTGGCCAGCGTCCATGATGACAAGGTAATCCAGATCGACGCCGACTACGTCAACAGCCACCTGGGCGAATTGGCGCAGAACGAAGACCTGTCCCGTTATATCCTGTAGGTCATGTGATTCCTTGTAGGAGCCGGCTTGCTGGCGATGGCGTACCTGAGATCGCCATCGCCAGCAAGCCGGCTCCTACAAGGGTCAGGCCACACATACAAACGGACATCCGGTCATGACCCAACTCCCCACCGACATCAAGCTGCACAAAGCCTCGAAAACCCTGACGCTCAAATACGCGTCCGGCGAGGAATACACCCTGCCCGCCGAGTTCCTGCGCGTGCACTCTCCTTCCGCCGAGGTCCAGGGCCACGGCAAACCCATCCTGCAATTTGGCAAGATCAACGTAGGACTGAGCAAGATAGAACCCGCCGGTCAGTACGCACTGAAACTGACCTTTGACGATGGCCACGACAGCGGCCTGTTCACCTGGGAATACCTCTACGAACTGGGGCGACGTCATGACGCGCTTTGGGACGATTATCTTGCCGAGCTAAAAGCCGCAGGAAAAACCCGCGACCCGAACGAATCTGTCGTCAAGCTGATGCTCTAGCCTGCGCCTCTTGCTCTTTAGAGGGCATTTTCTAATTCCATCTGTTTGAATGCTCGGCTTCAGGGTCGACGCCTGGCCCGCTTGCGAAAAAAATTAAACTCGGGTAACCAATGGACTGGCAAGGTCCCTGCAGTGCTCTCTGAATTAAAAAAGCAGTGATGCAGAATCAAAGGTCACCCGAGCAGTAGTACCTGGCAATTGCTGTGTGACTACACAGCTGGACCAAGGTACTCGTCTCAGGGCAATGGAGCGTCGTAGATGAGTAACAAGAGTAACGATGAGTTGAAGTATCAAGCCTCTGAAAACACCTTGGGGCTTAATCCTGTCGTTGGGCTGCGTGGAAAGGATCTACTGGCTTCTGCTCGAATGGTGCTTAGGCAGGCCATCAAGCAACCGGTGCACAGCGTCAAACATGTCGCGCACTTTGGTCTTGAACTCAAGAACGTACTGCTGGGTAAATCCGGGCTGCAACCGACCAGCGACGACCGTCGCTTCGCCGATCCGGCCTGGAGCCAGAACCCGCTCTATAAACGTTATTTGCAAACCTACCTGGCGTGGCGCAAGGAACTCCACGACTGGATCGATGAAAGTAACCTCGCCCCCAAGGATGTGGCGCGTGGGCACTTCGTGATCAACCTCATGACCGAAGCCATGGCGCCGACCAACACCGCGGCCAACCCGGCGGCAGTCAAACGCTTTTTCGAAACCGGTGGCAAAAGCCTGCTCGACGGCCTCTCGCACCTGGCCAAGGATCTGGTACACAACGGCGGCATGCCGAGCCAGGTCAACATGGGTGCATTCGAGGTCGGCAAGAGCCTGGGCGTGACCGAAGGCGCGGTGGTGTTTCGCAACGATGTGCTGGAACTGATCCAGTACAAGCCGACCACCGAGCAGGTATACGAACGCCCGCTGCTGGTGGTGCCGCCGCAGATCAACAAGTTCTACGTTTTCGACCTGAGCCCGGACAAGAGCCTGGCGCGGTTCTGCCTGCGCAACAACGTGCAAACGTTCATCGTCAGCTGGCGAAATCCCACCAAGGAACAGCGAGAGTGGGGCCTGTCGACCTACATCGAAGCCCTCAAGGAAGCGGTTGACGTCGTTACCGCGATCACCGGCAGCAAAGACGTGAACATGCTCGGGGCCTGCTCCGGCGGCATCACTTGCACCGCGCTGCTGGGCCATTACGCGGCGATTGGCGAAAACAAGGTCAACGCCCTGACCTTGCTGGTGAGCGTGCTTGATACCACCCTCGACAGCGACGTCGCCCTGTTCGTCAATGAACAGACCCTTGAAGCCGCCAAGCGCCACTCGTACCAGGCCGGCGTACTGGAAGGCCGCGACATGGCGAAGGTCTTCGCCTGGATGCGCCCCAACGATCTGATCTGGAACTACTGGGTCAACAATTACCTGCTAGGCAACGAACCGCCGGTGTTCGACATCCTGTTCTGGAACAACGACACCACACGGTTGCCCGCGGCGTTCCACGGCGACCTGATCGAACTGTTCAAAAATAACCCACTGATTCGCCCGAATGCACTGGAAGTGTGCGGCACCCCCATCGACCTCAAGCAGGTGACGGCCGACATCTTTTCCCTGGCCGGCACCAACGACCACATCACCCCGTGGAAGTCCTGCTACAAGTCGGCGCAACTGTTTGGCGGCAACGTTGAATTCGTGCTGTCGAGCAGCGGGCATATCCAGAGCATCCTGAACCCGCCGGGCAATCCGAAATCGCGCTACATGACCAGCACCGAAGTGGCGGAAAATGCCGATGAATGGCAAGCGAATGCCACCAAGCATACAGATTCCTGGTGGCTGCACTGGCAGGCCTGGCAGGCCCAACGCTCGGGCGAGCTGAAAAAGTCCCCGACAAAACTGGGCAGCAAGGCGTATCCGGCAGGTGAAGCGGCGCCAGGCACCTACGTGCACGAACGGTAACTGACACACCCCGCCTTCACCTGTAGGAGCGAGCCTGCTCGCGAAAAAGTGAGGACAACGCGTTAACTCAGACAGCACGCGTTATCGTTAACGTCCTTCGCGAGCAGGCTCGCTCCTACAGGGGTTCGGGGATGAATTCATAAACAGGGCTAGAAGCATGCCGCAACCGTTCATATTCCGCACCGTCGACCTGGATGGCCAGACCCTCCGCACGGCGGTGCGCCCCGGCAAGCCTCACTTGACGCCCTTGCTGATTTTCAACGGCATCGGCGCCAACCTGGAGCTGGTGTTTCCGTTCGTCGCAGCGCTGGACCCGGACCTCGAAGTCATCGCCTTCGACGTACCCGGTGTTGGCGGTTCATCGACGCCCAATCGTCCGTATCGTTTCCCAGGCCTGGCAAAGCTCACGGCACGCATGCTCGACTACCTCGATTACGGGCAAGTCAACGTGATCGGCGTGTCTTGGGGTGGCGCCCTTGCGCAACAGTTCGCCTATGACTATCCAGAGCGGTGCAAGAAGCTGGTCCTGGCAGCGACAGCCGCGGGTACGGTGATGGTGCCGGGCAAGCCGAAAGTCTTGTGGATGATGGCCAGCCCACGACGGTACATCCAGCCATCCCACGTGATCCGCATTGCGCCGATGATCTACGGCGGCTCGTTCCGTCGCGACCCGACGCTGGCTGCAAGCCATGCGGCAAAGGTCCGTTCGGCGGGCAAGCTCGGTTACTACTGGCAACTGTTCGCCGGCTTCGGCTGGACCAGCATCCACTGGCTGCACAAGATCAATCAGCCGACCCTGGTCCTGGCCGGCGACGACGACCCCTTGATTCCGTTGGTCAACATGCGCTTGCTGGCCTGGCGGATCCCCAATGCCCAACTGCACATCATCGACGACGGCCATCTGTTCCTGATTACCCGGGCAGAAGCGGTGGCGCCAATCATCATGAAGTTCCTCGAGGAGGAGCGCCAGCGGGCGGTGATGCACCCGCATCCGGCGCCACTGGGTGGCTGAGCGGCTCATTTCTTGTATAGCAAAGAGGAGGTGGCAGGACATCGCACCGCGCAACAACCTGCTACAGCGTCTATGGTGTTCTGGTTCGGTGTTTTGTATTTGGCCTGAAGACGAAGGAGTGTTGAGACATGCGCGATAAACCTGCGAGGGAGTCACTACCCACCCCCGCCAAGTTCATCAACGCACAAAGTGCGATTACCGGCCTGCGTGGCCGGGATCTGGTTTCGACTTTGCGCAGTGTCGCCGCCCATGGCCTGCGCCACCCCGTGCACACCGCGCGACACGCCTTGAAACTGGGTGGTCAACTGGGACGCGTGTTGCTGGGCGACACCCTGCATCCCACCAACCCGCAAGACCGTCGCTTCGACGATCCGGCGTGGAGTCTCAATCCCTTTTATCGTCGCAGCCTGCAGGCGTACCTGAGCTGGCAGAAGCAGGTCAAGAGCTGGATCGACGAAAGCAACATGAGCCCGGATGACCGCGCCCGTGCGCACTTCGCGTTCGCCCTGCTCAACGATGCCGTGTCGCCGTCCAACAGCCTGCTCAATCCGCTGGCGATCAAGGAAATCTTCAACTCCGGCGGCAACAGCCTGGTGCGCGGGATCGGCCATCTGGTCGATGACCTCTTGCACAACGATGGCTTGCCCCGGCAAGTCACCAAGCATGCATTCGAGGTTGGCAAGACCGTCGCCACCACCACCGGCGCCGTGGTGTTTCGCAACGAGCTGCTGGAGCTGATCCAATACAAGCCGATGAGCGAAAAGCAGTATTCCAAACCGCTGCTGGTGGTGCCGCCACAGATCAACAAGTACTACATTTTTGACCTCAGCCCCCATAACAGCTTCGTCCAGTTCGCGCTCAAGAACGGCCTGCAAACCTTCGTCATCAGCTGGCGCAATCCGGATGTACGTCACCGCGAATGGGGCCTGTCGACCTACGTCGAAGCGGTGGAAGAAGCCATGAATGTCTGCCGGGCAATCACCGGCGCGCGCGAGGTCAACCTGATGGGCGCCTGCGCTGGCGGGCTGACCATTGCTGCCCTGCAGGGCCACTTGCAAGCCAAGCGACAGTTGCGCCGCGTCTCCAGCGCGACGTACCTGGTGAGCCTGCTCGACAGCCAACTGGACAGCCCGGCCACACTCTTCGCCGACGAACAGACCCTGGAGGCGGCCAAGCGCCGCTCCTACCAGAAAGGTGTGCTGGAAGGCCGCGACATGGCCAAGGTTTTCGCCTGGATGCGCCCCAACGATTTGATCTGGAGCTACTTCGTCAACAATTACCTGATGGGCAAGGAGCCGCCGGCGTTCGACATTCTCTACTGGAACAATGACAACACACGCCTGCCGGCCGCCCTGCATGGTGACTTGCTGGACTTCTTCAAGCACAACCCGCTGAGCCATCCGGGTGGCCTGGAAGTGTGCGGCACCCCGATCGACTTGCAAAAGGTCACCGTCGACAGTTTCAGCGTGGCCGGCATCAACGATCACATCACGCCGTGGGACGCGGTGTATCGCTCAACCCTGTTGCTCGGTGGCGAGCGTCGCTTTGTCCTGGCCAACAGCGGTCATGTGCAGAGCATTCTCAACCCGCCGAACAATCCGAAAGCCAACTACCTCGAAGGTGCAAAACTAAGCAGCGACCCCAGGGCCTGGTACTACGACGCCAAGCCCGTCGACGGTAGCTGGTGGACGCAATGGCTGGGCTGGATTCAGGAGCGCTCGGGCGCGCAAAAAGAAACCCACATGGCCCTCGGCAATCAGAATTATCCACCGATGGAGGCGGCGCCCGGGACTTACGTGCGCGTGCGCTGATGTTCAACGACCGCGGCCTTTAACGGCCGTGGCATGACCCGATCATAAGAAGACTGGATGAAAACCCGCGAACGGATACTCGAATGTGCCCTGCAGTTGTTCAATGAGAAGGGCGAACCGAATGTTTCCACCATGGAAGTCGCCAACGAAATGGGCATCAGCCCGGGCAATCTGTATTACCACTTCCACGGCAAGGAGCCGCTGATTCTCGGCCTGTTCGAACGTTTCCAGGCCGAACTGTCCCCGTTGCTCGATCCTCCGGCCGACGTCGAACTGGCTCCTGAGGATTACTGGCTGTTCCTGCACCTGATCGTCGAGCGCCTGTCACACTATCGCTTCCTGTTCCAGGACCTGTCGAATCTGGCCGGGCGCCTGCCGAAACTGGCCAAGGGTATTCGCAACTTGCTCAATGCGCTCAAGCGCACACTGGCGTCGCTGCTGGCTCGACTGAAGGCCTTGGGGCAATTGGTCAGCGACACCCAGGCGCTGGGGCAATTGGTGGAGCAGATCACCCTGACGCTGCTGTTCTCACTGGACTATCAGCGGATTCTGGGCCGTGAAGGCGAAGTTCGGTTGGTGGTCTACCAGATCATGATGCTGGTGGCGCCGCATCTGTTGCCCTCGATCAAGGCGGCGACTGAGCAGATGGCGATGCAGTACCTGGAGGAGCATTAAGATCAAAAGATCGCAGCCTGCGGCAGCTCCTACATTGGATCGCATTGACCTGTAGGAGCTGCCGCAGGCTGCGATCTATTCAAGCCTCAAACAAAAACGCCCGACCTTGGCAGGCCGGGCGTTTTTTTGAGCCCTGAACTATCAGGACTGACTGGTTGGCGTCGATGGAGCTGACGCGGCAGTCTGGGTTACAGCAGGGGTCGGCGCGGAAGCGGAGTTCGAAGTGCTTGCCACAGCTGCCGAAGTCACCGGAGTTGCCGGTTTGGCGGTAGCCTCTGCTGGTTTGGCTGCGGCAGCTTTCGGAGCCGCCGGTTTTTTCACTGCTGGTTTCTTCGCTGCAGCAGGTTTTGCCGCTGGCTTGGCTGCCGGTTTAGCGGCAGCGGTTTTCGCTGCAGGCTTGGCGGCGGTTTTAGCAGCTGCCGGTTTGGCCGCTGATTTTGCAGCTGGCTTGGCGGCGGCTGGCTTGGCGGCAGCAGTTTTTGCAGCCGGTTTGGCCGCCGCTTTGGCCAATGGCTTGGCTGCGGTTTTGGCAGCCGGTTTAGCGGCTGGTTTGGCTGCCGCGGTTTTCGCCGCAACAGGCGCAACCTTGGCACCGGTAAGTTTTTCGATTTGCTTGGTCAGGGTATCGACCTTGCTGTGCAGAGCCTTGACTTCATTGCGGCTCGGCACGCCCAGGCGCGAAATGGCGCTGTTCAGGCGCTTGTCGAAAGCCCCTTCCAGCTCATCCCACTTGCCCAGTGCACGATCTTTTACGCCGCTGATGCGCGACTTGGCCGACGATGCGGAGTCCTTGGCGGCGTCGACAGTCTTGCCAACAGCGCTCTTGGTCAGCTTCTCGGCTTTCTCGCCGTCCTTTACCAGCGAGTCGAAGAGTTTGCTGCCGTCAGTGTCGATCTTCGAGTACACGCCTAAACCAGCCAGCCAGATTTTGCGGGAGTAGTCTTCGACTTTTCCGATCCACGAGCTGCTTTCTTTTTCGGTGTTCTTTTTACCAGCCATCCCGTTCTCCTTAAGATTTACGCGCGACGCGTTCGAGCAGTGCCGTCAGCTCATCGAGCTTGGCAGAGAGTGTCTCAACGTCATGTTTAGACGGAATGCCGATGCGATTCAAGGTACTTGCGACACGCGTGTCGAACGCTCTCTCGACTTTGTCGAGCTGAACTTCGACCTTGCCTTTGAAAGTGCTCACTTCACTCTTGGCTTCGTCGATCTCGGCATTGGCTGCTTCAAGCTTCTGGGCAACTGCTTTTTTGCCTTTGGTTTCAACTGCTTGCCCAGCCTTGATCAGCTCTTGAAAGTACTCGCTACCCTCTTGGCCGACCTTGGTGTAGGCACCCAGGCCTGCCAGCCAGATCCTGCGGGCATACGATTTGACGTCATGCAGAGCGGTCGTCGATGCGTCGATTTTTTTCTTCAAAATAACTTTGGCCATGGTCCACCTCACGCGCAGAAGGTTTGAGGAATTGCCCGCGAAAGTGTCGGGCTCCGGCACAAAGTAGGGAGAAAAATTAGAAACGGCACCCTAACAACTGACATACATGCTTGGACGCACCGCAAATCAAACTGTGGGAGCGAGCCTGCTCGCGAAGGCGTCAGGCCAGTCAATATACATATCGAATGACACATGGCTTTCGCGAGCAGGCTCGCTCCCACAGGGGATCTCATTCCAACCAGAAATCAGACCAACGCTTTATCGAGCGCCTTTTCGATTTCCGCTTTGATCATGCCGCTCATGGCCGACATCATCAGGCCCAACTCCACATCGACCTTGATCGAGTCTTCAGTGACATGCACCGCACCTTTCACACCGGAGCGCTTGAGGTTCAAGGTGTCGCCAGACCACTGCGGTTCCAGGCCATACTGATCGGAAAGTTTCTGCGCCAGCTTGTCGGCCTTCTCGCGGGCCGCTTCCTTACCCAGGCCATGGGCACGTTCAACACTAATATGGGCCATCAAATGACTCCTGCTTTATGGGGGCGATCCTGAGGCATCTTGACCTCTGCTGCGTCAAAACGTCCCGATGGTTGCCCATCTTACCTTCAGCCTTGCCAAGACAAAGCATGCCTTGGGGATTAGAATGTCGCGCATTCTCTTTTGGTGACAGCGATATGACTGATCAGCGCAAAGGCAACGATGCCGAACCCACCACTCACTTCGGCTTCAAAAACGTTCCGGAAAGCCAGAAAGCGGAAAAAGTCGCTGAGGTTTTTCACTCCGTAGCCGCCAAGTACGACCTGATGAACGACCTCCTGTCGGGCGGCATGCACCGTCTGTGGAAGCGTTTCGCAATCGAACTGTCGGGCGTGCGCACAGGTAACCGGGTGCTGGACATCGCCGGCGGCACGGGTGACCTGACCCGCAAGTTCTCGCACCTCGTTGGCCCGACTGGCCAGGTGGTGCTGGCCGACATCAACGAATCCATGCTCAAGGTCGGTCGTGACCGCCTGCTGGACCTGGGTGTGGCCGGCAATGTCGAATTCGTCCAGGCCGATGCGGAAAAACTGCCGTTCCCGGACAACCATTTCGACTGCGTGACCATCGCCTTCGGCCTGCGCAACGTCACGCACAAGGAAGACGCCCTGCGTTCGATGCTGCGCGTGCTCAAGCCTGGCGGTCGCCTGCTGGTGCTGGAGTTCTCCAAGCCGACCAACGCGCTGATGTCCAAGGCCTACGACGCCTACTCGTTCGCCTTCATGCCACTGATGGGCAAGCTGATCACCAACGACTCGGAAAGCTATCGCTACCTGGCCGAATCGATCCGCATGCACCCGAACCAGGAAACCCTGAAATCGATGATGGTCGAGGCCGGCTTCGACCGCGTGACCTATCACAACATGACCGCAGGCATCGTCGCCCTGCACCGTGGCATCAAGCCCTGATGCTGCTCGCCGGCCTGCTCGCCAGCGTTGAGCTCGGCCTGAACCGAGTGCTGCGTCTCGACAGCACGGCACTGCCGCGGCTGGCGCATTTGGCCGGCAAGGTGATTGCCGTCGACTGCCGCAGCCCGGCGCTGCAAGTGTTCATCCTGCCCAGCGATGAAGGCCTGATGCTCGCGTCCCAATGGGAAACCGGCGCCGACTGCACCCTGCGCGCACCGGCCTCGAGCCTGCTGAAACTGGCGATGAGCAAAGACAAGACTTCGGTACTGCATGCACCCGAAGTCGAGCTCGACGGCGACAGCGGTGTATTGCTGGAACTGGCGGCGATCCTCCAGGACCTCGAGCTGGATTGGGAGTACGAACTCTCGCGCTGGCTTGGCCCTGTCGCCACGCAATTGGTCGGCGGTCATCTGCGCAGCCGTGCCCGCTGGTATCAGCAAGGATTCGCCAGCCTCGGCCAGAACCTGGGCGAATACCTGGCTGAAGAATCACGTACCCTCGTCGGTCAGCGCGAAGCCGAAGCCCGATTCAGTGAACTGGACCAGATCAAACTCGATCTGGAACGTCTCGAGGCGCGTTTCGAGCGCCTTTCCCGATCCCTCGACCCAAGCGATAACGCATGAAGCTGCTTGCCGTCCGCCGTTTGTTGCGCATCCAGCGCGTCGTGATCCGCTACCGCCTCGATGACCTGCTGTTCGCCCTGCCGCTGCCCTGGTTTCTCCTGGTGCTGCGTTACGCCTTGCCGTGGCGCTGGTTCCCGCGCAAGACGCTGGACCTGAGTCGTGGCGCACGATTGCGCTTGGCGCTGCAGGACCTGGGGCCGATTTTCATCAAGTTCGGGCAGATCCTGTCCACCCGCCGCGACCTGCTGCCCGAAGACATCGCCGATGAGCTGATGATGCTGCAGGACCGCGTGCCGCCGTTCGACTCGCAAGTGTCGGTCAATCTGATCGAAGAGCAGCTGGGCAAGAAAATCAGCGAAGTGTTCAGCCGCTTCGACGTCGAACCACTGGCCTCGGCATCGGTGGCCCAAGTGCACGCTGCACAGCTGAAAACCGGCGAGGAAGTCGTGGTCAAGGTGATCCGGCCTGGCCTCAAACCAGTGATCGCGCAAGACCTGGCGTGGCTGTTCATCCTCGCCCGCGCCGCCGAAAAACTCTCGGCCGATGCGCGCCTGCTGCACCCGGTGGACGTGGTCCAGGACTACGAAAAAACCATCTACGACGAACTCGACCTGCTGCGCGAAGCGGCCAACGCCAGCCAGCTCAAGCGCAACTTCGAGGGTTCGCCACTGCTGTACGTACCACAAGTCTATTGGGACTGGTGCCGGCCGAAAGTGCTGGTGATGGAGCGTATCTACGGCATCCAGGTGACCGACCTCGCGACCCTGGCGGACCAACGCACCGACATGAAAATGCTCGCCGAACGCGGCGTGGAGATCTTCTTCACCCAAGTGTTTCGCGACAGCTTCTTCCATGCCGACATGCACCCCGGCAACATCTTCGTCAGCACGGTGCAGCCGTGGAGCCCGCAATACATCGCGATCGACTGCGGTATCGTCGGCAGCCTTACCCCCCAGGACCAGGATTACCTGGCGCGCAACCTGTTCGCGTTCTTCAAGCGCGATTACCGGCGAGTGGCACAGCTGCACATCGATTCGGGCTGGGTGCCGGCAGAAACCAAACTCAACGAATTCGAAGCGGCGATCCGGACGGTCTGCGAACCGATCTTCGAAAAACCGTTAAAAGATATTTCCTTCGGCCAAGTGCTGATGCGCCTGTTCCAGACAGCTCGTCGCTTCAACATGGAAGTGCAGCCGCAACTTGTCCTGTTGCAAAAAACCCTGTTGAACATCGAAGGCCTGGGCCGCCAGCTGTACCCGGACCTCGACCTGTGGAACACCGCGCAACCCTTCCTCGAGCGCTGGATGCGTGACCGCGTCAGTCCCAAAGCCTTGTTTGGCAACGTGCAATCCCAGATCGAACAGATCCCGCACTTGGCCAATATGACCCGTGACCTGCTCGAACGCCTGTCCCAGCCCCATGCCAACGATCCGCCGCCACCCTGGCATCGACGCCGCGACGACTGGTTCCTGCGCCTGCTCGGTACGGCCCATCTGGCCGGTGGCGCGATCCTCGCCGCGGGCGGGCCATTGAACGATCTGGCCTATTGGCCAGCGGGCATCATGATGGCGGTCGGCTTGTATCTGGTCGTTCGCCGATAGCCAGTTGTGCTGCGCACTGGCACACTGTTTCAACGTTGAGCCCGACTAATGATGTGTCGGGCTTGCTGTCGGAGTCGAAGATGAAAAACTGGCTGGACGAGATCAAATGGGACGCCGACGGCCTGGTGCCGGCGATTGCCCAGGACCACAAGACCGGGCGCGTCCTGATGATGGCTTGGATGAACCGCGAAGCACTGGAACTGACGGCTGCCGAGAACCGCGCCATCTACTGGTCGCGCTCGCGCGGCAAGCTGTGGCGCAAGGGCGAAGAGTCCGGTCATGTGCAGACCCTGCATGAGATGCGCCTGGACTGCGACGCCGACGTGATCATCCTGATGGTCGAGCAGATTGGCGACATTGCCTGTCATACCGGCCGCCAGAGCTGCTTCTACCGCGTTTTCGAGAACGGCGACTGGACGACTGTCGACCCGGTCCTGAAAGATCCGCACGCCATCTATTGCGCAGGACACAAACATGAGTGACACGTTGACCCGTCTGGCCCAGGTGCTGGAAGAGCGCAAAGGCGCCGCCGCCGACAGCTCGTACGTCGCCAGCCTGTACCACAAGGGCTTGAACAAGATTCTGGAAAAAGTTGGCGAAGAGTCAGTAGAGACCATCATTGCCGCCAAGGACGCCGCCATCAGCGGCGACTGCAGCGATGTGATCTACGAAACCGCCGATTTATGGTTCCACAGCATGGTCATGCTCGCCCAATTGGGGCAGCATCCCCAGGCTGTACTCGATGAACTGGACCGTCGCTTCGGTCTGTCCGGACACGCCGAGAAAGCCTCGCGCCCGTCCGCCTGAATAACTATTAGAGAGGAGCAGCAGCATGGGCATTTTTGACTGGAAACACTGGGTCGTCATCCTGGTTGTCGTGGTACTGGTATTCGGCACCAAGAAACTGAAAAACCTCGGCACCGACGTCGGCGAGTCCATCAAGGGCTTTCGCAAGGCCATGAACGACGACGAAAAACCGGCCGACCCGACCGCGACGCCGGCCCAACCGGTTCCGCCGGTTCAGCCACAGGCCACTGTTAACCAGCCGCACACCATCGACGTGCAGGCGCAAAAAGTCGAAGAGCCGATCCGCAAAGACTCGTGAGCACTGACTAATGTTTGGTATCAGCTTCTCTGAACTGCTGCTCGTTGGCCTCGTCGCCCTGCTGGTGCTGGGCCCCGAGCGCCTGCCGGGCGCTGCGCGTACCGCCGGCCTGTGGGTTGGCCGCCTCAAGCGCAGCTTCAACGCAATCAAACAGGAAGTTGAACGTGAAATCGGTGCCGACGAGATTCGTCGGCAACTGCACAACGAGCACATCCTGTCGCTTGAGCAGGAGGCCCGCAAGATCTTCTCGCCGACCCAGCAGCAACCGACACCTGTCGAGCCTGCAGCGTCGCCGACGATTCATGCGCCTGTCGTTGAATCTGCGCCAGTCGAAGTTGTACCTGTCGCAACGACCCCGGTCGAACACGTTGCACCTGCGGCGGCGCCCGTTGCGCCGGCCCCTCAAGACCCAACATTGCCGCCGCGAGCCCCATGAGCGATCTTCCTGAAAACGACCAGCACATGCCGCTGGTTTCGCACCTCACTGAGTTGCGTACCCGCCTGCTGCGCTGCGTAGCGGCGATCTTCATCATCTTTGCCGGGCTGTTCGCCTTTACCCAGCAAATCTACACCTTCGTCTCGACACCGCTGCGGGCCTACCTGCCAGCCGGTGCGACGATGATTGCCACGGATGTGTCGTCGCCGTTCCTGACGCCACTGAAGCTGACCATGATGGTGTCGTTGTTCCTGGCGATTCCGGTGATCCTGCACCAGATCTGGGGCTTCATCGCACCGGGCCTGTACAAGCATGAGAAACGCATCGCCGTGCCCTTGCTGTGTTCGAGCATCGTGCTGTTCTACGCCGGCATGGCGTTCGCCTATTTCCTGGTGTTCCCGCTGATCTTCAAATTCTTCGCCGCCGCCACCCCGGCCGGCGTGGAAATGATGACCGACATCACCAGCTACCTCGATTTCGTCATGACGCTCTTCTTCGCCTTCGGCGTGGCGTTCGAAATCCCGGTGGCCGTGGTGCTGCTGGTGTGGATCGGCGTGGTCGACGTGAAGTACCTGAAGAAAATCCGTCCGTACGTGATCATCGGCTGCTTCGTGGTCGGCATGATCCTGACCCCGCCGGACATTTTCTCGCAGACCCTGCTGGCCGTACCGATGTGGCTGTTGTTCGAGATCGGCATCCTGTTCGGCAGCCTGATCAGCAAGCGTGGCGAGCATCCGGACGACCAGCCTGCCGACGATAACAACGACCAGCCGCCAGCGACCCAACCGTGAACCTGCTGCTCCTTGAAGAGGCCGACTTTATTGCGGCCGACCGGGTGGTTCTGCGCGATCGGCGGTTGACCCACATGCAGGAAGTCCACCGCTGCGAAGTGGGTGACAGCATGCGTGTCGGCCGCATCGACGGGCTGATGGGCTCGGCGGAGGTTCTGCGCCTGGACGCCAACGAGGCGGAACTGCGCGTCACCCTCGACCAGCCCCCACCCGCCAAGTTGCCGTTGACCCTGGTCCTGGCCCTGCCGCGGCCCAAGATGCTGCGCAGGGTGTTCCAGACCGTCGCGGCCATGGGTGTGCCACGGGTCGTGCTGGTGAACAGCTATCGCGTCGAGAAGAGCTTCTGGCAGACACCGTTCCTGGAGCCCGAGGCCATTCGCGAGCAATTGATCCTGGGCCTCGAACAAGCCAGGGACAGCGTGTTGCCGCAAGTCGTGATCGAGAAACGCTTCAAGCCGTTCGTCGAAGATCGCCTGCCTGCCATTACCGAGGGCACTCTCGGCCTGGTTGGTCATCCAGGCCAATACCCGCCCTGCCCCCGCGCCCTCACCGAGCCCGTGACCCTGGCCATCGGCCCGGAAGGTGGCTGGATCCCCTACGAGATCGACTTGCTGGGCAAGTCCGGCCTGCAACCGGTGCAGCTGGGCGAGCGCATCCTGCGCGTGGAAACTGCCGTTACCGCGCTGCTCGCCCGGCTCTTCTAACCAAACACCGCCCCCCTGTAGGAGCGAGCATGCTCGCGATGGCCAACAGAGCGCCGCAGGGTTTCAGGCAGCCAGCGTCATCGTTAACGACCTTCGCGAGCATGCTCGCTCCTACAGGATTTCCCCCGCCTGCCGATATACCTCCCATGAAACCAATGTTTGCTTCGGGAGAGTTGCAGCATGTACCAATCGCTAGCCGATAAACTGGGGAACGTAAGCGTAAACCGCAAGCTGGGCGTCGGCTTCGGTCTTGTGCTGCTGCTGACGATGCTGATCACCTTCACGGGCTGGACCGGCCTGAGCGACGTCACCCGTCGCGGTGATACGCTGGGGTTCATTTCCGATATCAACGGGATGACCAAAGACCTGCGCATCGCCCGCCTGGATTACGAAATGCGCCGCGGCGAACAAGGACCCGCCGCCGTCAATGATTTGCTGGGCAAGCTCGACACCAGCCTGCAAGCGGCTCGCCGGATGATCGAGCAACCCGCCGACGTGACCATGGTCGACCAGCAATTGGCCGCCGTCAGCCAGTACAAGCAAGCCTTCGCGTCCATGACCCAGATCAGCGCCAGTCGCGAAGATGCTCGCAGCAAATTGGGCGCCACCGCCGACAATGCCGTGGCCAAAGTCGCCGAAGTCGAACAATCCCTGCTGCAAGGCGACAGCGTGGCGCAGTTCAATAGCGTGATCGACTTGAGCAAATTGATCCAGCAAGCGCGTTTTCAGGTCCGTGGCTACACCTATAGCGGCAAGGCCGAGGCAGAACAGCCAGCGCTGGACGCCATCGACAACGCCCTGAAATATCTGCAAAGCCTGCCGTCGAAGCTGCCAGAACAACACATCGCTAACTTGCAGCAAGCAACAGACTCGCTCAGGGCCTACCGCGCCGCGGTCATCCAATACCACGATTCCCAGACCGCCAGCGCCGATGCATTCAAACATATGGCTGCCCAAGGCGAGATTCTGCTCGACGTCAGCAAGAAGCTCACCGTCTCGCAAACCCTGGTGCGCGATACCGACGTAGCGCACGCCAAGAACATGCTGTTGCTGGCCACCCTCCTGGCCTTGGTCATAGGCCTGTTTGCCGCCTGGGCCATCACCCGGCAGATCGTGATTCCGCTGAACCAGACCCTCAAGGCGGCCGAACGCATCGCCGCCGGCGACCTGACCCACAACCTGGTGTCCCGTCGCCAGGATGAACTTGGCCAACTGCAGCGCGCCATTCAGAGCATGACCCAAGGCCTGCGCGAATTGATCGGCGGCATCAGCGACGGCGTCACGCAGATCGCCAGCGCCGCCGAGGAACTGTCGGCCGTCACCGAGCAAACCAGTGCCGGGGTCAACAGCCAGAAGGTCGAGACCGATCAGGTGGCGACCGCCATGAACGAGATGACCGCAACGGTGCAGGAAGTCGCACGCAACGCCGAAGAAGCCTCGGAGGCCGCTGTAGCAGCCGACCAGCAGGCCCGCGAAGGTGACAAGGTAGTCGGCGAAGCCATCGCGCAGATCGAGCGCCTGGCCAAGGAAGTGGGTCACTCCACCGAGGCCATGGGCGAGCTCAAGCGCGAAAGCGACAAGATCGGCAGCGTGCTCGACGTGATCAAGTCGGTGGCCCAACAAACCAACCTGCTGGCGCTCAACGCGGCTATTGAAGCCGCCCGTGCCGGTGAGGCGGGGCGCGGTTTTGCCGTGGTCGCTGATGAAGTGCGCAGCCTGGCCCAGCGTACCCAGAAGTCCACGGAAGAAATCGAAGAGCTGATCGTCGGCCTGCAAAGCGGCACCCAGCACGTGGCCAACATCATGGACAACAGTCGCGCCCTGACCGACAGCAGCGTGGAACTGACCCGTCGCGCCGGCGGCTCACTTGAAAACATCACACGCACGGTGTCGGCGATCCAGGCGATGAACCAACAGATTGCCGCCGCGGCTGAACAACAGAGCGCCGTGGCCGAAGAGATCAACCGAAGCGTGCTGAACGTGCGTGATGTGTCGGACCAGACGTCGGCTGCGAGTGAAGAGACGGCGGCGTCCAGCATCGAGCTGGCGCGATTGGGGACGCATTTGCAGATGCTGGTGGGCAAGTTCAGGGTTTGAGGTGATGCGAGAGCCTCGGTTCGCCTGGGACCGAGGTGATGCCTTCGCGAGCAGGCTCGCCCCACAGGGTTCTGTCGTACACAGATCCACTGTGGGGCGAGCCTGCTCGCGAAGGGATTGAGCAGCCGGTGAAGTTACAGAACTTGACGAAGAAACGCCTGCGCCCGCGGATCCTTCGGCGCATCAAAGAACTCTGCCGGCGAAGCGTCTTCAAGCAGCTTGCCATGGTCAAAGAACAACACCCGGTCCGCCACTTCACGGGCAAAGCCCATTTCATGGGTGACGCAGACCATGGTCATGCCTTCCACGGCCAGTGTCTTCATCACATCCAGCACTTCGCCAACCATTTCCGGGTCGAGCGCCGAGGTCGGCTCATCGAACAGCATCACCTTCGGTTCCATCGCCAGCGCACGGGCAATCGCTACCCGCTGTTGCTGACCGCCGGACAGCCGCGACGGAAATTCGTTGGCTTTCTGCGCAATACCGACCTTTTCGAGCAGCCCCATGGCCTTGGCCTCGCGCTCTTTCTTGCCGCGCTTGCGCACGACTTTCTGCGCCAGGCACAGGTTTTCCAGCACGGTCATGTGCGGGAACAGGTTGAAATGCTGGAATACCATGCCAACTTCACGGCGGTAGGCGTTCACGTCGGTTTTCGGATCGGCCAGTTGCAGGCCGTCGATGCTCACTGAACCGGAATCGAACTCTTCCAGGCCATTAAGGCAACGCAAGAAGGTCGACTTGCCGGAACCGGACGGACCGATCACCACCAGTACTTCACCCTTGGCGACGGTCGTGCTGACGTTGTCCACCGCGCGCACCACTTGGCCGCGGGTGTCGTAGACTTTTACCAGATCGCGGACTTCAATCACTTTGCGCGAGCCTCCGCTCGAGCCGGCTGGCGATTTTCGACAGCGGCAGGTTAATCAACAGGTACAGGCCGGCGACGCAGAACAGGATTTCGAATGGCGAGAACGAGGTGGTGATGACTTCGCGACCGCTCTTGAGCAGTTCGGTAATCGCGATCACCGACACCAGCGACGTGTCTTTCACCAGACTGATGAATTGCCCGGCCAGCGGCGGCAATACGCGCTTGAACGCTTGCGGCAGCACCACGTGGCGCATCGACTGGCCAGCATTCAAGCCCAGCGAGCGCGCGGCTTCGTTCTGCCCACGGGCGATCGACTGCACGCCGGAGCGGATGATCTCTGCGACGTAGGCGCCGGTGAACAGCGACAGCGCGGCGATCCCGGCGAATTCCCGGGACAGGTTCATTACAGTGCCGATGAAGAAGTAGAAAATGAAGATTTGCACCAGAAGCGGCGTACCGCGCACCAGTTCGACGTAGATGGTCGAGAGGTCGCGCAGGGTCGGGTTATTCGACAGCCGACACAGGCCCGTCGCCAAGCCAATCAACAGGCCGAGCACGCCGGACACCACGGACAGCCACAATGTGGTCCAGAGACCCCACAACAGCGGTCCGGCGGCCCAGTGGCGGGTTACGCCAATCACATCGCCTTCGGCCACATCATCGCCCTGGGCGACTTGCAGGCTGTTTTCGTCGACGATCAGGTGTTGTTCGTCGCCTGCGTCATTGCGCAGCGTGACCTCAGCTTTATCGCCCTTGCGCACTAACTCGCTGACGGTGGAGATGTCGGCGGCGCGCTGGGATTCTTCGGCGTGGTAGGCAAAGTACTGCGGTACGCGGTTCCAGCGCCATTCGTACGACATCAGCGAGGTGGCGTAATACAACGCGCCAGCCAGGCCGATCAGCACCAGCACGGTCAGGACGTGCCAGGGCCATTGGGCTTTTTTCTGTTTCATGAACGCTTCTCTGATTCGCTCGTTCCCACGCTCTGCGTGGGAATGCATCCTGTGACGCTCTGCGTCACGCTTGCGAAGGGACGCGGAGCGTCCCGGGCGGCATTCCCACGCAGAGCGTGGGAACGATCAAGTAGAGGTGTTACTCCATATCCTTCTGCCATGCGGTGTCTTTGAACCACTTGTCATGGATGCGATCGTAGGTGCCGTCTTCTTGGATCTGGTGCAGGAAGTTGTTGATGAAGTTGATGCTGTCGTAGTCACCCTTCTTCAGGCCGAAGGCCAGCGGCTCGTAGGTGAACGGCTTGTCGAGGAACACCAGCTTGCCGTTGCCGACCTTGTTCACGGCGACAACGTTGTAAGGGGCGTCGTAGATGAAGGCATCGGCCTTGCCGTTGACCACGTCGAGCACCGCTTCCTGCTCGTTGTCGTAGCCGTGGTACTTGGCTTTGGCAATGAGCTTTTTGGCGACCATCTCGCCGGTGGTGCCGAGCTTGGAGGTGATGCGGTAGTCGGCGGTGTTCAGGTCTTTGTAGGACTTGATGGTGCCTTCCAGCTCCTTGCGGATCAGCAGGGTCTGGCCGACCACGATAAACGGTTCACTGAAGTTCAGGCGCAGGTTGCGCTCCTGGGTCAGGGTCATGCCGCTGCCGATCATGTCGAACTTGTCGGTCAGCAGGGCCGGGATGATACCGTCGTAACCAGTGGACACCAGCTCCAGCTTGACGCCCATGGCCTTGGACATGGCTTTGAGGATGTCGACTTCGAAACCGATGATCTCGCCGCGCTTGTTGGTCATTTCGAACGGCATGTAGGTCGGGTCCATGCCGACTTTCAACGTGCCGCGCTTGACCGCGTCATCAATGGCACCGGCCTGCGCCGCGCTGACTGCAACCAATGCCGTGACGCCGACCAGCAGCATCGACAGATACTTCTTCATCTTCAAGCCCCCAAAACCATTGCGTTTGCGGCACGAAATCGACAGTTTTCCTGAGAAAACCGATAGATACGGACGCAAAACGGTCCGGGCGCACCAATTCGGGGACGGATGCTAACGCACCTGTCCAATTGCACAAGTTTTTTGGGCAATTGATCGTTCCCACGCTCTGCGTGGGAATGCAGCCAGGGACGCTCCGCGTCCCAACGATCAATAAAAAACCCGCTTTCGCGGGTTTTTTTTCGTTACGCCAACTGAGGCTGTGCGCTCAGCGGCTGAAGCGGCAACAGCGGTGCATGGGGGTCGGCCTGGACCGACTTGCGCCAAGCACCCAGCCACTCAGGGTGACCCTCGCTCCAGACCTGATCATGCAAACGAGCCAATGCAACCGGGTCGCTCAGCAACTGTACCCGCTCATTGTTGGTCAAGCCTTCAGGCCCGACTTTCATCGCGTGCCGGACCCGCTCCACCCGCAGCCATTCGATCGGCTCGGCCTCACGGTGCCGCGAGGTCGCCAGCGCACACGCCAGGGCGTTCTGCTGTGGATCGACCACCGCGCGGATGAAGCCTTCCTTGAGCGCGTGATAACGGTTTTCATGAGTGTACTGGTCAGTCGCCAGCAACGCCTGCGGTGGATTGTATTCCTCTGGAATCAGGAACAGGCTCTCGTCACGGGACTTGAGGCCCAGGCCGACGCGGCTGGAAATCACCGACACCGGGATCGACAACATCAGCGAACCGACGATCGGTACCAACCACCACAGGAAGCTTGGGTTCAGCCAGATCACCAGCAGTGCCCAGAAGAAACCGAGCAAGGTCTGCGGACCGTGGCGCTTGACCGCTTCGCTCCAGGGTGTGGAGTCGTCGTCACGCTGCGGCGAGTTCCAGGTCGCAGCCCAGCCGAGGAATGCGGCGAGCACGAAACGGGTGTGGAAAATCATCCGCACCGGCGCCAGCAGCATGGAGAACAGCATCTCCAGCAGCATCGACAGCGTGACCTTGAACTTGCCACCGAACTCTTTCGCGCCCTTGGCCCAGATCAGGATGATGCTCAACAGCTTCGGCAGGAACAGCAGCACGATGGTGGTCGAGAACAGCGCAATCGCCTTGTCCGGATGCCATTGTGGCCACAGCGGATAAAGCTGGCGCGGTTCGAGGAAGTATTGCGGCTCCATCAACGTATTGACCGCCAGCAGCGCCGTCGACAACACCAGGAAGAAGAACCACAGTGGCGCCGACAGGTAAGACATCACGCCAGTCAGGAACACGGCGCGGTGCACCGGGTGCATGCCCTTGACCAGGAACAGGCGGAAGTTCATCAGGTTACCGTGGCACCAGCGTCGGTCACGCTTGAGTTCGTCCAGCAGGTTGGGCGGCAATTCTTCGTAGCTGCCTGGCAAGTCGTAGGCAATCCACACGCCCCAACCGGCACGGCGCATCAGCGCGGCTTCGACGAAGTCGTGGGACAGGATCGCACCGGCAAACGCGCCTTTACCCGGCAACGGCGCCAGGGCGCAGTGCTCGATGAACGGCTTCATGCGGATGATCGCGTTGTGGCCCCAATAGTGGGATTCGCCCAACTGCCAGAAGTGCAGGCCAGCGGTGAACAGCGGACCGTACACACGGGTGGCGAATTGCTGCATACGCGCATAAAGGGTGTCCATGCCCGACGCACGTGGCGCGGTCTGGATGATCCCGGCGTCCGGCGTGGCTTCCATCAGGCGCACCAGGCTGGTCAGGCACTCGCCGCTCATCACGGAGTCAGCATCGAGCACCACCATGTACTTGTAGTCACCCCCCCAGCGACGGCAGAAGTCGTCGAGGTTGCCGCTTTTACGTTTCACACGACGACGGCGGCGACGATAGAAGATCTTGCCGAAGCCACCGGCTTCGCGGCAGACGTCCAGCCAGGCTTGCTGTTCGGCGACGCAGATGTCGGCGTCGTTACTGTCACTGAGCACGAAGAAGTCAAAGCGATCCAGGTCACCTGTGGCGGCGACCGACTCGAACGTTGCACGCAAGCCGGCGAATACACGAGGCACGTCTTCGTTACAGATCGGCATCACCAGTGCGGTGCGCGCATCCTTCGGAATCGGCTCGTTGCCAGCGCTTTTGCCGGAGATACGATATTTATCGTGACCAGTGAGCAACTCGAGAAAGCCCATCAGTGCGGTCCAGAAACCGGCCGAGACCCAGCAGAACAAAATTCCGAACAGGATCAGGATGCTGGTCTGCAACGCGTACGGCAGCACTTGCGTGGCGGTCTGCAACAGCGGTTGGTGCAGGACTTCATCAAGGTCGACGAACGACCAGCCCTGGTACGGCATGATGCCTTTCATGTACCAGCCGGCGACGATGGTTTGGCCGAGCATCAGCACCAACAGAATGTAGCGACGGATCGAACCGACCGTGCGCCAGCGCGCCGCCGGCAGCACGTTCTCGTCTTTCGGTGGTTTCGGCGGGTTGGTGCGACCGGTTAGACGTCGCCAGCCGCGCACCAGGATATTGGTACGCCATGGCTCCGGCACGACCTTGGTCCGTCGAATCGGCGGGGTCGCCTTCAGGCAGACGCGACCGCTGGCGTCGAGCGCCAGCATTTCAGCGTCCTGCAACTCTTCGGCGGTGCTCAGGGTCAGGCGCTTGCCAACCGATGCCTGGGCGGCCTCGGTCGGGGCGTCAAATGTCGAAGACGACAAACGCTCGTGCAATTCGCTGAAGGACTTGCAGCCCGCGAGTTCCGCGCGCTGCTGGTCGGTCATCGGCAGATGTGCCAGGTACTCGGACAGAGTCTCTGGCTGAACTTGAGAATTACTCATCGGCAGGCAACTGGTAGCTCCAGGTCTCGGTCAGGACTTCTTCAGTCGATGCCGATTCCGGTGTGGCTGGGACCGCGTCGGCAGCAGCAGGCTGCTTGGCGTCATTGTTGTTCGCCTTGTCCTTGGCATCTGCGACTGGCTTGGCTTCGGCCTGCTTGGCCTCGGCGGCCTTCGCTTCCTTGTCCGCTTTCTCCGCTTGCTTGGCGGCAACTTTGTCGGCCTTGGCAACGGAAGAAGTGGATGCTGGAATCGAAGTCTTGGCCAGATCGGCAGGCACGATGTTCTGCACCAGTGCAGCACGCATCTCGGTGGACTTGCCCGGGTCCTTGATCTTCATCCGCAGAGTCAGGCGCCAGCCCTTGGTTTCAGGGTTGTAGCGCACGCTGTTCTCGACCAGTTCGGCGTTTTCGCCGACGCTGACCTGGCTGCGAACATCCGTATCCGGGGCCAAAGCTGCCAGGGACGGACCTTCGAAGTCCACCAGATAGGCAACGCTGCCGTCCGGCTGACGAATCAGGTTGGACTGCTTGACGTCACCGGTGGATTTGAGGGTCTGACTGACCCAGGCACTGTCCGGTGCGTGCAGCGCCGCTTCGTCCATGGTCCAGTGCATGCGATAAGCGAAGTCCAGCGGCTGGCCTGGCTCCGGCATCTTTTCCGGGCTCCAGAACGCCACGATATTGTCGTTGGTTTCGTCGGCGGTCGGAATCTCGACCAGATCGACGGTGCCCTTGCCCCAATCGCCCTTCGGTTCGATCCAGGCGCTTGGGCGCTTGTCGTAGCGATCGTCGAGGTCTTCATAGTGGCTGAAATCACGACCGCGTTGCAGCAAGCCGAAGCCACGCGGGTTCTCGACGGAGAAGTTGCTCACCGCCAGGTGTTTCGGGTTGTTCAGCGGACGCCAGATCCACTCGCCGTTGCCGGCATGGATCGCCAGACCGCTGGAATCGTGCAGCTCACGACGGTAGTTCAGCACTTTCGACGGCTGGTTGGCGCCGAACAGGAACATGCTGGTCAGTGGCGCGATGCCCAGTTTGCCAACCTTGTCGCGCAGGAACATCTGCGCCTTGACGTCGACAATGGTGTCGCTGCCCGGACGCAGGGTCAGGCGGTAGGCGCCGGTCGCCCGTGGCGAATCCAGCAGGGCGAAGATCACCAGGTGCTTGTCGCCCGGTTTCGGCTGTTGAATCCAGAACTCGCGAAAACGCGGGAACTCTTCGCCGGACGGCAGTGCGGTATCGATCGCCATGCCGCGAGCGGACAAGCCGTAGACGTGACCCTTGCCGACCACGCGGAAGTAACTCGCGCCCAGCATGGTCATGATTTCGTCTTGCTTGTCAGCCTTGTTGACCGGGTACAGGACGCGGAAACCGGCGTAACCCAGTTGCTCGGTGGCCTTGGGATCGAACTTGACGTCGCCGAAATCGAAACGACTCGGGTCGTACTTGATCTCTTCGACGGTGTTCGCCGTGATTTCGTTGATTTTCACCGGCGTATCGAAATGCATGCCCTGGTGATAGAACGACAGCTTGAACGGGGTCTTCTGATCGGCCCATTCGGCTTTTTCAGTCAGGAAGCGAATTTTCTGATAATCGGCGAATTTCATCTCGCGGAATTCGTTCGGCAGGTTACTGCGCGGAGCTTCGTACTTTTGCCCGGCCAGCTCTTTTGCCTTGACCGATACATCATCCAGACTGAATGCCCAAAGCTGGCCGGCGCTGAGCAGGCACAGCAGTGCCGAGCCCGCTACCAATGCGCTACGAAACCGTTTGGCAGTCAATTTTGGTGCGTTACAGGGACTAACAATCACGAGCAACCCTCGCCGAAAACAGATCAAAAAACCAACGGCCAGTTAAAGGGCCAGCAGGTATCCGGCGCGAAAAAGCCGACCCTGCAGACCACTCTTGCCAAGTTGGCGAGCATTGTTCCGACTCCGCTGGGGCAAAATGATTCCCCAATCGGATCCGGACAAGTCTCTACCTAAGTCAAAATGGACCAACGAACGCTGATCCCCGTAGCGCGCGATTATCTAGTAGGCCGCGTTACAACGCATCAGGGATAACAAAGTATTTATCGGGATAAACGCCTGTTTTCGACCGAAAAGCGCTTAAAAAGATGTTTCAAGCGCTTTCAGGTCTGTAACAGAAAGGTAACCGGGCCATCATTGACCAGGTGCACCTGCATATCCGCGCCGAATCTACCTGATGCCACAGTGCCATGCACCTGTTTCGCTTTGCTTAATAGATAGCCGAAAAGCTCCTCGCCCAAGGCCGGGGGGGCCGCGGTCGAGAAACTCGGTCGCAGCCCGCTCTTGGTGTCGGCGGCCAGGGTGAACTGCGAGACCAGCAACAACCCGCCACCCACATCCGCCAGGGACAGGTTCATCTTGCCCTCAGCGTCGCTGAACACACGATAGTTAAGCAGCTTATTGAGAAGTTTGTCGGCGCTGGCCCGCGTGTCGTCGGGCTCGACGGCTACCAGCACCAGCAAACCCTGGTCGATTGCGCCGACCACCTGCCCCGCTACCTCGACCCGCGCGCCGCGCACGCGTTGCAGCAAGCCCTTCATGCTTCTTCAGGCGACAGGTCGAGCAAGCGCCGAGCCATTCGGTCGGCAGCGCGTACCAATGCATCGGTAATCCCCGGCTCAGCGGCGGCATGGCCCGCGTCCCGGATTATTTGCAATTCGCTATTGGGCCAGGCCTGGTGCAGCTCCCAGGCGTTATCCAATGGACAGATGACGTCATAGCGACCATGGACGATCACGCCAGGCAAATGGGCGATCTTGCCCATGTCGCGAATCAGCTGATTCGGTTCGAGGAAGGCGTTATTGGTGAAGTAGTGGCACTCGATGCGGGCGATCGACAACGCACGCTGCGGCTCGGAGAAACGATCGACCACCAGCGGGTTCGGACGCAGCGTCGCGGTCCGGCCTTCCCACGTGGACCAGGCTTTGGCCGCGTGCATCTGGGCGATCTGGTCGTTGCCGGTGAGTCGTTTATGGAAAGCGTTGAGCAAATCGCCGCGCTCGTCCATCGGGATCGGCGCAACGTAGTCCTGCCAGTAATCGGGGAACAGACGGCTGGCACCCGCCTGATAAAACCATTCGATTTCCTGCGGGCGGCAGAGAAAAATCCCGCGCAGAATCAGCCCGTGCACACGTTCCGGATGGGTTTGCGCGTAGGCCAGCGCCAAAGTCGAACCCCAGGAGCCGCCGAACAGCACCCACTTGTCGATGCCCAAGTGCTCGCGGATTCGCTCAAGGTCGGCGACCAGGTCCCAGGTGGTGTTGTTTTCGAGGCTGGCGTGGGGGGTGGAACGACCGCAACCGCGTTGGTCGAAGGTGACGATGCGGTACAGGTTTGGATCGAAGTAGCATCGGCTCGCAGCATCACACCCGGCACCGGGACCGCCGTGAATGAACACCACCGGCAAACCTTGCGGTGAACCGCTTTCGTCGACATACAGCGTGTGGGTTTCATCGACGGCCAGATCGTGCCGGGCGTGGGGTTTGATCTGCGGGTACAAAGTCTGCATTGCGCACTCCGTAAGGGGTCGAGGTCATCCCTGGGGGGACTTCTATTATTCTGCCGTTGGGCATCATAAACCCGATTTACGTCAATGAGCATGCACTTGCTGGATTGTAAATTTGCCGCCGGAAAACCTGTGGGAGCGAGCCTGCTCGCGAAGAGGGCGTGTCAAGCGCTATCCATGTTGACTGACCCACCGCATTCGCGAGCAGGCTCGCTCCCACAAGGTTACGCGTTGTAATGCTTTTCGCCCCAGGCCAGCAGGCCTTGCAGCAATTCTTTCAATACCACCTGCGTCGGCCCGGCCAGGTCCGGCCGATAACGGAACGGTTCGAACTCTTCCATATAGGTGCACTGGCCCAGCTCCAGTTGCACGGCATGAATGTTTTCCGCCGGATTGCCGTAGTGACGGGTGATGTGCCCGCCCTTGAAGCGCCCGTTCAGCACATGGCTGTAGTCCGGGTGGCGGTCGCAGATCGCTTCCAGTTGAGTTGCAAGCTGTGGATCGCAACTGGCGCCGTTGAAGGTGCCGAGGTTGAAATCCGGCAGTTTGCCGTCGAACAGGTGCGGGATGATCGAGCGGATCGAGTGGGCATCGAATAACAGCGCGTAGCCGAACTCGGCTTTCAGTCGCGCCAGCTCGTTGTGCAAGGTGCTGTGGTATGGCGTCCAGATCTGCTCCAGATAGGTCGCGCGCTCTTCTTTCGAAGGCTCCATTCCCTCATGGAACAACGCAATACCATCGAACAGCGTTGCCGGGTACAGACCGGTGGTGGCGCCGACATACAAAGGCTTGTCGTCGGATGGCCGGTTCAGGTCGATGACAAACCGCGAGTATTCGGCGGCCAGGGTACTGGCACCCAGTTCGGCGGCGAAATCGTACAGCTGCGGGATGTGCCAATCGGTGTCCGGCAGGCTTTTCGCGGCGGGGATCAACCCGGCTTCGACCGCAGGGGTCAGGCGCACACCGGCGTGGGGCATGCTGATCAGCAGCGGCACGCGGCCTTGTTTGAAGTTCAGAACCTTATCCACAACTGTTCTCCTAAACGCTCGTCTCGACGCCGTGACGCACGACGCGTTTTTCCAGGTCGCCGCCCAGCCAGTAGCACAGGTCGGCCGGACGATCGATTTGCCATGCAACAAAATCGGCTACCTTGCCCGCCTCCAGCGAACCGTGGGTAGCGGCCATGCCCAATGCCGTCGCGGCATGAATCGTCGCGCCAGCCAGGGCCTCTTCCGGGGTCATACGGAAACAGGTGCAGGCCATGTTCAACATCAGGCGCAACGACAGCGCCGGCGAGGTGCCGGGGTTGAGGTCGCTGGCGATGGCGATTTTCACGCCGTGTTTGCGCAAGGCCTCCATCGGTGGCAATTGGGTCTCGCGCAGGAAGTAGAAAGCGCCGGGCAGTAACACGGCCACTGTGCCGGACTTGGCCATGGCGATGGCGTCGTCTTCGGTCATGAATTCCAGGTGGTCGGCCGACAGTGCGTGGTAACGCGCCGCGAGGCTCGATCCGTGCAGGGAAGAAAGCTGCTCGGCGTGCAGCTTCACCGGCAAGCCCAGTTCCCGGGCAGTGACGAATACGCGCTCAACCTGGGCAGGGGAAAACGCCAGGTATTCGCAAAAGGCATCCACCGCGTCCACCAGCCCTTCGGCGGCCAGGGCCGGGAGCATTTCGCTGCAGATGTGATCGATGTAATCGTCGGCGCGATCGGTGTACTCCGGCGGCAAGGCGTGAGCCGCCAGGCAGGTGCTGCGTACGCTGACCGGCAGCTCGGCACCGAGGCGACGGGCGACCCGCAGCATCTTGCGTTCGTTGGCCAGGTCGAGGCCGTACCCGGATTTGATTTCGATGCTGGTGACACCGTCGCGCATCAGGCTTTTCAGGCGCTTGGCGGCGCTGGCGAACAGTTCATCTTCACTGGCTGCGCGAGTGGCACGCACGGTGCTGGCGATACCCCCGCCGCTGGCGGCGATTTGCGCGTAGCTAACGCCTTGCAGACGCTGCTCGAATTCACCGCTGCGGTTACCGCCGAACACCGTGTGGGTATGGCAGTCGATCAGGCCCGGCGTGACCCAGGCCCCGTTCAAGTCATTGACCACCGAGTACTCGCCGGACGGCAGCTCACGGCGCGGACCGATCCACTCTATATGTGCATCGGACGTCACGATGGCCGCATCCTCGATGATCGAGTAGACGCCCTGGGCCATGGTTGCGACGTGACAGTGTTGCCAGAGGGTTTTCATTCGGATCCTCCGATGGTTGATCGTTCCCACGCTCTGCGTGGGAATGCAGCCCGTGACGCTCCGCGTCACTGGACGCGGAGCGTCCCTAGAGCCATTCCCACGCAGAGCGTGGGAACGATCGGTTGGGGGCGGGTTAGAGGCTAGGCAGCAACTTCGCCGAAACCAGCTCGTTCAAGCAACGCGAAGCCAACAACTCGGTCGCCGCATTGATGTCAGGTGCAAAGAAGCGGTCCTTCTCATAGAACGGCACTTCCTTACGCAGGATGGCCCGAGCCTTTTCCAGCTTCGGCGACGTCTTCAGGCCATTGCGCAGGTCCAGGCCCTGAGCGGCGGCCAGCCATTCCACAGCCAGGATGCCACGGGTGTTCTCGGCCATTTCCCACAGACGCTTGCCTGCGGCCGGAGCCATGGACACGTGATCTTCCTGGTTGGCGGAAGTCGGCAGGCTGTCCACCGAATGCGGATGGGACAGCGCCTTGTTCTCGCTGGCCAGCGCCGCTGCGGTCACTTGGGCGATCATGAAGCCGGAATTGACGCCGCCATTGGCCACCAGGAACGGCGGCAGTTGCGACATGTGCTTGTCCATCATCAACGAAATGCGACGCTCGCTCAGGGAGCCGATTTCAGCAATGGCCAAGGCCATGTTGTCAGCGGCCATGGCCACCGGTTCTGCGTGGAAGTTGCCGCCGGAAATCACGTCACCTTCTGCGGCAAATACCAGCGGGTTGTCGGATACTGCGTTGGCTTCGATCGCCAGCACTTCGGCAGCCTGGCGGAACTGGGTCAGGCAGGCGCCCATGACTTGCGGCTGGCAGCGCAGGGAGTACGGGTCCTGGACCTTTTCGCAGTTCTGGTGAGAATCAGAAACTTCACTGCGCTCGCCCAGCAGGTCGCGGTAGGCGGCAGCGGCATCGATCTGGCCTTTCTGGCCACGGGCGGCGTGAATGCGTGCGTCGAATGGCGAGCGCGAACCCAGGACCGCTTCAACGGTCAGGCCACCCAGAGCCAGGGCTCCAGCGAACAGGTCCTCACCTTCGAACAGACCGCGCAAGGCGAAAGCCGTGGATACTTGCGTGCCATTGAGCAATGCCAGGCCTTCTTTCGCAGCCAGGGTCAGCGGAGTCAGGCCAGCGACTTTCAGCGCTTCGCTCGCTTCCATCCACTCGCCTTTGTAGCGCGCCTTGCCTTCACCCAGCAGTACCAGCGACATGTGCGCCAACGGGGCCAGGTCGCCGGACGCTCCGACCGAACCTTTCAGCGGAATGTGCGGATACACCTCGGCGTTGATCAGGGCGATCAGCGCGTCGATGACTACACGACGAATACCGGAGAAACCACGGCTCAGGCTGTTGACCTTGAGCACCATGACCAGGCGCACCAGCGCGTCGCTAATCGGCTCGCCGACACCAGCCGCGTGGGACAGCACCAGCGAGCGCTGCAGGTTTTCCAGGTCTTCGCTGGCAATGCGGGTCGAGGCCAGCAGGCCGAAACCGGTGTTGATACCGTAGGCGGTGCGGTTTTCGGCGAGGATCTGCTCCACGCAGGCGACGCTGGCTTCGATCTGGGCCGCGGCGCTGTGGTCGAGGGTGATTTTGACCGGTTGCTGATAAACATCACGCAATTGGGCAAGGCTCAGTTGGCCAGGAATCAAGTTAAGCGCAGTCATTTCATGCTCCTTTTGAGAGTTTGTTATTAACTACCAGACGCTCCGGATTAATCCGTTGTCCGTCGCTTCCCTCTTTTTGAAAGGGCTGGCGCCTTGGCACGCTGGTTTGGTATGGAAATCAGTTCAGATTCGGTAAAGCCTTTTGCAACAAAGCCGGGTCTTTCAATACGCCGGCAGCGGCGGCGATGTCCGGCGCCAGCCAGCGGTCCTGATCGTAGGCCGGAACGCGTTCGCGCAGCAGGCGCCACGCGGCATCGGTGCCGGCCCCGAAACGCTGTTCTTTCAGGAACTCGAAAGCCTGGGCCGCCAGCAAGTACTCGATGGCGAGAATCTGCGTGCAGTTTTCCAACGCGCGGTGCAGCTTCAATGCGGCGTTGGTGCCCATGCTCAGGTGGTCTTCCTGCAAGCCCGAGGTGACGTAGTTGTCGAGCACCGCCGGTTGCGCCAGTTGGCGATTTTCCGCACACAGCGACGCGGCGACGTACTGCACGATCATCATCCCGGAGTTCACCCCCGGGTTGGCCACCAGGAACGCCGGCAGGCCGCTGACGTGCGGGTTGATCAAACGGTCCAGGCGCCGCTCGGCGATGGAGCCGATTTCGGCCATGGCAATCGCCAGCAGGTCTGCCGCCATTGCCACGGACTGGCCGTGTGGATTGGCTTGGGACATGACGCGGAAGTTGTCCGGCGTACCCAGCAACAACGGGTTATCCGTGCAGCCATTGAGTTCGGTTTCGATTTGCTTGATCGCGTGCTCAAGCTGATCGCGAGCGGCGCCGTGCACTTGCGGAATCGAGCGGATACTCAATGCATCCTGCGTACGAATGCCTTTGCTTTGGGCAATCACTTCACTGCCATCGAGCAGCGCCCGCAAGTTGATCCCGACCTGTTGCATGCCCGGATGCGGCTTGAGGGCGATGATCTCGGCATCGAACGCTGCAATCTGGCCACGCTGGGCCTCGAAGCTCATGGCGCTGATCACATCGGCCCATTGCAGCAGGCGCGTGGCGTCGGCAATGGCCAGGCAACTGAGGCCGCTCATGCACGGCGTACCGTTGACCAGGCACAGGCCGTCCTTGGCGCCGAGTTGAACCGGTTGCAGGCCCTCTTCGGCCAACGCTTGTTGCGCCGACACGACTTGCCCGCGATAGCTGACGTTGCCGACACCCAGCAGGGCGATGCTGATGTGGGCCATGTGGGTCAGGTAGCCCACCGAACCCTGAGACGGCACTTGCGGAGTGATGCCGCGATTGAGCAACGCCAGCAAGGCTTCGACCACTCGGCGATGAATGCCGGATTTGCCGTGGGAATAGTTGCGGATCGCCGCGCACATGATCGCGCGAGTCTGCTCGTCGGCCAGTGGGGCACCCACGCCACAGGCGTGACTGAGCAAGGTATTGCGCGACAGTTGGCTGAGTTGTTCGTCTTTGAGCGAGACGTTGCACAAAGCGCCCAGCCCGGTATTCACGCCATAGGCGCGTTCGCCGCTGGTGACGATGCGCTGGACGATCGCCTGGGCATTTTCGATGCGTGCCCAGGCCTGCTCCGACAGCTCAAGCTGTGCGCCATGGCGGGCTACGGCAACCACATCCTGCCAACGCAACGGGGCATCGGCGATAACGATTTTTTCAGCCTGGGACATCTTCAACCTCTTGATCCTGATCGTTCCCACGCTCTGCGTGGGAATGCCGCCTGGGACGCTCCGCGTCCCGAAATCAACGTAAGGCTCGAGCCCTGCGCATGGGTGACGCAGAGCGTCACGGGATGCGTTCCCACGCAGAGCGTGGGAACGATCATCTTTAAACCACCGCCGCCCGTCGCTGCACGAACCGGTCGACATACTCATCCGCTGGCGAATGCAGGATCTCTCGCGGCGTGCCGACCTGGATCAGGCGGCCGTCCTTGAGGATCGCGATGCGGTTGCCGATGCGCACAGCCTCGTCGAGGTCGTGGGTGATGAAGACGATGGTCTTGTGCAGGGTCTTCTGCAGTTCCAGCAACTGGTCCTGCATCTCGGCGCGAATCAGCGGGTCGAGGGCACTGAAGGCTTCGTCCATCAGGATGATGTCGGTGTCCGCCGCCAAAGCACGGGCCAAACCCACACGTTGACGCATGCCGCCGGAGAGCTGGTGCGGGTATTTGTTCTCGTAGCCCTTGAGGCCCACGGTGTTGATCCAGTGCAGCGCGCGCTCGGCGCACATCTGCTTGCTTTCGCCACGGATTTTCAAGCCGTAGGCGACGTTGTCCAGCACGCTCTTGTGCGGCAGCAGGCCGAAGCTCTGGAACACCATGCTGATCTTGCGCCGGCGAAATTCGCGCAGGGCTTCCATGTCGTATTGCAGGATGTCCACACCGTCCACCAGGATCGCGCCGCTGGTCGGGTCGATCAGGCGGTTGAAGTGACGTACCAGGGTGGATTTTCCGGAACCCGACAGGCCCATGATCACGAAGATCTCGCCGCTGCCGATGCTCAGGGACAAATCGTTTACCCCGACCACGCAGCCGGTTTCGGCCAGCACCTGATCCTTGGTCTTACCCTGGCCAACCATCGCCAGGGCATCCTTGGCGCGGTTGCCGAAAATCTTGAAGACGTTCTTGACTTCAATCTTGCTCACGGTTGCGTTGTTCATTTGCTCACCTCATGCCGTGCGCGACCGTACGCTTGTGTAATGCGGTCGATCACCACTGCCAGAATCACGATCGCCAGACCGGCTTCCAGGCCGCGTCCAACGTTGAGGGTCTGAATCCCCACCAACACGTCTTCGCCCAAGCCACGGGCACCAATCATCGAGGCGATCACCACCATCGACAGGGCCATCATGGTGGTCTGGTTGATCCCGGCCATGATGCTAGGCAGGGCCAGCGGCAGTTGCACGCCGAACAGTTGCTGCCAACGGTTGGCACCGAAGGCGTTGATCGCTTCCATCACCTCGCCGTCAACCTGGCGAATACCCAGGTCGGTCAAACGGATCAGCGGTGGCGCGGCGTAGATCACGGTCGCGAAAATCGCCGGAACCTTGCCCAGGCCGAACAGCATCAGCACCGGGATCAGGTACACGAAGCTCGGCATGGTCTGCATGATGTCCAGCAACGGCATCAGTACCGAACGCAGGCGATTGCTACGCGCCGAGAGGATGCCCAACGGGATGCCGATCAGCACCGAAATGACCGTGGCCACCATCATTAGCGCCAGGGTCTGCATGAGCTTGTCCCAGAGGCCAACCGCGCCCACCAGGAACAGCAAGCCGACGATCACGGCGGTGGTCACGACTTTGCGGGTGGCATGCCAGGCAACGCCCGCCACGATTGCCAGCATCAGCCACCAGGGCGCCGCACGCAGCAGCCCTTCAAGATTGACGATGGCCCACAACAGAGTGTCGGAGATGCTGCGGAACACATCGCCGTAGTTGGTGACCAGCGAATCGACCCAACCGTTGACCCAGTCGGCGATGGAAAAGGTAAAGCTTTCGGGAAACATAAGAGACTCTCAATCAAGGGGTTGCGATCAAGCATCCGACAGCCGTTACCGACCGCCGGAGAAGCCCAACCTACAAGGCCGCGTCGATTTTCTTGGCTGCGTCTTCACTTACCCAGGCGTGCCAGACTTCAGGATGTTCCTTCAAGAAGATCTTGGCCAGTTTTGGCGACTCGATCCGCTCTTTGGTCATGCGACCCAGATTCTGGTTCAGCAGGTCGATCGGAATGTTGACCTTGTCCAGCACGGCCACCAGTTCCGGTGCTTCGTCGTGGAAAGTCTTGGACAGGCCGACCTTGATGGTCACGGTCTTGTTCACACCGGGTTTCTCTTCGAGCTTCACTACGTCGACCTGGCCCATCAATGGCGTTGGCGACCAGTAGTAGAAAAGGATCGGCTCGCCGCGCTTGTAGCTCGACAGTACGGCGGCATCCAGCGCCGGGCCGGTGCCAGGGCGGAAGTTGGTGTAGGTGCTTTCCAGGCCGTAGCTCTTGAGCATTTCGCTGTTGTCCAGCTCACAGGTCCAGCCGGCCGGGCAGTTGTAGAAACGCCCTTTGGATGGCTCTTCAGCGTCCTTGAACACGGCGGAGTATTTGCCCAGGTCAGCGATGTTTTTCAGGTCCGGGGCCTTGGCTTCCAGCTTGCGCTTGGCATCGCCTTCGATCACGTAGCGCGGCACGTACCAGCCTTCGATCGCGCCGACGACGGGAGCGCCGACACCGACGACCTTGCCGGCCTTCTCTGCCTTGTTCCAGACCTCGCTGCGGCCGACCCACTCTTCGGCGAACACCTGGATATCGTTGCTGCTCAGGGCGTTTTCCATGGTGATGGAGTTGCCCGGCAGGCTGTCGGTCTTGCAGTCGTAGCCTTTTTCCAACACGACTTGCATCACGTCGGTCAGCAACATGGCGCTTTCCCAGTTCAGGCCGGCGAATTTCACCGGTTTGCCCGACTCGCACCAACCCGCCGCCTGAGTGGCGCCGGCACTGGCGAGCAGGCCCATGGAAAGCAATGTGGTCAGCAGGGTCTTGTTCGATTTCATTGTAATGACGCTCCTAATCATGAATTGGCTTACGGCAGTCAAGAGGCATCCAGCCCTGTCCACGTCCAATCAGGCCTGCGCCGCAGCACGACCGGCCCTGCTTGTTATAGGTTTTACAACGCTGTCCTGCTCGACCGGCAGGATCAGGTGATCGGGCACTGAGCCGTGCCATTTTTTCGCACACACGTAGTACAGGGCTGCAGGGATCACCAGACCGATGATCCAGGAGATATCCACCCCTCCGAGGGCATTCACCAGCGGACCGGTATAGAACTTGGTGGCGATGAACGGCAGCTGCACCAGCACACCGAAAACATAGACGCTGATACCAAGGGCGTTCCAACGACCGTAGCGACCGTTCGGATCGGCCAGCGCAGGCACGTCATAACGCTCGCGGGTGATGCAGTAGTAGTCCACCAGGTTGATCGCGCTCCATGGCGTGAAGAACGCCAGCAGGAACAGGATGAAGGACTTGAACGCACCAAGGAACGAGTGCTGGCCGAGCAATGCCATCAGGGTCGCAGCACCGACGATGCCCAGCACGAACACCAGACGCTGCAAGCGCGTTACTTTCAGCTCACCACGGAAACCGCTGAGGATGGTCGCGATGCACATGAAGCTGCCGTATGAGTTCAGTGTGGAAATGGTGACCTTGCCGAACGCGATGCTGAAGTACAGCAGCGCAGCAGTGGCACCGGTACCGCCCAGGCCGACGATGTAGGCCACTTCGTGACCGGCGAATTGCCCGTTGGCCGAAGCGGCAGCGAACACTCCGAGGATCATCGCCACCTGTGCACCAATCACCGAACCTGCGCCAGCGGCAAAAAAGGTTTTCACCGAGGAAGTCTTGCTCGGCAGGTAACGTGAATAGTCGGCCACGTAAGGGCCGAAAGCGATTTGCCAGGACGCCGCAAGCGACACCGCGAGCAAGAAACTGCTCCAGCTGAAGTGGCGGATCTGCAACAGTGCGCCAACGTCAACCTGGCTCATCAGACGGCTGAACAGGTAAACAAAGGCAATCACACCAATGACACTGGCAACACGGCCGATCCAATGGATCACCCGATAACCGAGCACCGTGACCAGCACGATGACACTGGCGAAGATGAGGATCCCGACGCTGTCGCTGACGCCAAACAACTGGCCCAGCGCCTGGCCGGAAAGCACGGTCCCTGTTGCGGTGAAACCGAGGTACATCAGGCACACCAGCACGATCGGGATCGCCGCACCATACACGCCGAACTGCACGCGGCTGGAGATCATTTGCGGCAGGCCAAGCTTGGGGCCTTGCGCGGCATGCAACGCCATTACGCCGCCGCCGAGCACTTGCCCGATCAGCAAACCGATCAACGACCAGAACACGTCACCACCCAGCACCACGGCCAGGGCCCCGGTGACAATCGCGGTGATTTGCAGGTTGGCACCCATCCACAGGGTGAACTGGCTAAACAGACGACCGTGTCTTTCCGCTTCCGGGATGTAGTCGATCGAACGTTTCTCGATCAACGGTTTGTTGCCTGCACGCTCGCTGCTGACAGCCATGATTCAACCTCTGTGGATTGTTTGTCGATGTCGTTTTTGTTCTATGTAGGAGCTGCCGCAGGCTGCGATCTTTTGATCTTCGGCGTCACTGATGACGCCAAAAGATCGCAGTCTGCGGCAGCTCCTACAGGTTATGCGTCGGGCCACCCATTACAGGCGGCCCGCATTTTTATTTACCGGTGATCATCGGCAGGTTCAGCCCCTGCTCCTTCGCGCAGTCGATCGCGATCTGGTAGCCGGCATCGGCGTGGCGCATGACGCCCGTCGCCGGGTCGTTGTGCAGGACGCGGGCGATACGCTCGGCCGCTTCATCGGTGCCGTCGCAGACAATCACCATGCCCGAGTGCTGGGAGAAGCCCATGCCGACGCCGCCGCCGTGGTGCAGGGAAACCCAGGTCGCGCCGCTTGCGGTGTTGAGCAGGGCGTTGAGCAGTGGCCAGTCGGACACGGCATCGGAACCGTCCTGCATCGATTCGGTTTCGCGGTTCGGGCTGGCAACAGAACCGGAATCCAGGTGGTCGCGACCGATCACGATGGGCGCCGACAGCTCACCGCTACGCACCATTTCGTTGAACGCCAGGCCCAGCTTGGCGCGCAGGCCCAGGCCAACCCAGCAGATACGTGCCGGCAGGCCCTGGAAGCTGATGCGCTCGCGCGCCATGTCCAGCCAGTTGTGCAGGTGGGCGTCGTCCGGAATCAGCTCTTTTACCTTGGCGTCGGTCTTGTAGATGTCTTCAGCGTTGCCCGACAGCGCAGCCCAACGGAACGGGCCGATGCCACGGCAGAACAGCGGACGGATGTAGGCCGGTACGAAACCCGGGAAGTCGAATGCGTTTTCCACGCCTTCTTCCTGGGCCATCTGACGGATGTTGTTGCCGTAGTCGAAGGTCGGGATGCCTTGTTTTTGGAAGGCGAGCATCGCCTTGACGTGCACGGCCATCGATTGCTTGGCGGCCTTGATCACCGCAGCCGGTTCGGTCTTGGCGCGGGCGCGATACTCGTCCCAGGTCCAGCCAGCTGGCAGGTAACCGTTGAGCGGGTCGTGAGCGCTGGTCTGGTCGGTGACCATGTCCGGGCGCACGCCGCGCTTGACCAGTTCCGGCAGGATTTCAGCGGCGTTACCCAACAGGGCGATGGAGATCGCCTTGCCTTCCTTGGTGTATTTGGCGATGCGCGCCAGAGCGTCGTCGAGGTCTTTGGCTTGCTCGTCGACGTAACGGCTTTTCAGGCGAAAATCGATGCTGACCTGCTGGCATTCGATGTTCAGCGAGCATGCACCGGCCAAGGTGGCAGCCAGAGGCTGCGCACCACCCATGCCGCCCAGTCCGGCGGTCAGTACCCACTTGCCTTTAAGATCATCGTTGTAGTGTTGGCGACCGGCTTCGACGAAGGTTTCGTAGGTGCCCTGGACGATGCCCTGGCTGCCGATGTAGATCCAGCTGCCGGCGGTCATCTGGCCATACATGGCCAGGCCTTTGGCGTCGAGCTCGTTGAAGTGCTCCCAGCTCGCCCAGTGCGGTACCAGGTTGGAGTTGGCGATCAGGACGCGCGGGGCGTTGGCGTGGGTCTTGAACACGCCGACCGGCTTGCCGGATTGCACCAGCAGGGTCTCGTCGTCATTCAGGTTGGTCAGGCTCTCGACGATCTTGTCGTAGCACTCCCAGTTACGTGCCGCACGACCGATACCACCGTACACCACCAGTTCCTTGGGGTTCTCGGCGACTTCCGGGTCGAGGTTGTTCATCAGCATGCGCAGCGGCGCTTCGGTCAGCCAGCTCTTGGCGGTCAGCTTGTTACCGCGGGCAGCGCGGATTTCAACGTCACGAAACTTGGTAGTTTTATTGTCAGTCACGAAAAAGACTCCTCAGCGATCAATCCAAACCAACCCTGGCGGTGGGTAAGCCAGCCTGTGCGCGTCAACGCGCCACAAGCGAATCAGTGGACGTTGCGGGGAGTCTCGACCGACTCATACGCATACGTCTTTACTTGTACATACAAGCATATGCAATCAAGCGGCCAACTTGTTGGATGAGCATTCAAGAAAAATTCTGAAATGGCTGGAGAGCGCCTGGATCAAGGGCTGCGGCGTAGATGAAAATTTTCGAGGGGATTTTTTGAAGAGGGGTGGCGTTGTTACTTGAACGTGGTTTTGCGCCACGCTGGGGCGTTCGGTAACAAAGTGGTGCGCGTTCGGGAACGCTGGAAAGCAAAAGATCGCAGCCTTCGGCAGCTCCTACAGGGTTTACACCATTCAATGTAGGAGCTGCCGAAGGCTGCGATCTTTTAAGGATTTTGAATCAGCGTGCGGTGAGCTCGATCACGCAGCAGGCACCATTACTGGAGACTTCCAGCAGGCCGGTGTTACCGATGAGTTGCAGGCAATCATGACGACCGAGTTGCGAAGCAGCGTTACCGACCTTCACCTCAAGCGCATCGCTGACGCTGAACACCAGCACAATCCCCGCCTCACTGAAAAACCGTTGCTCACCGCTCAGCCATTGCAGCCGTGCGCTGTAACGTTGCGGCGCGTATATCAGGTTGAAATCGCGGATCGGCCCACCCAGCAAGGTGCACGACACCTGGCTCTCGCCGCTGAAGGCAAATGGATCGATCGGTAACAATGGCCGCGTGACCTGACCGTCGACCGACAGGGTCATGCCATCGCCCTGCAACACGGTGATGATTCGCTCATAGCCGGCGAAGGTGGAAAACCCGCCCGACTCGCCAATGTCGGCAATCGACAGGCGCCAGCCGAAACCGTCCAGGCCAGTCCCGGCATCACGGGTGATCTCTTCGGTGCTGCCGCCGCCGTTTTTCCACGGCATGCGCGGGTAATCTTTGGCGCGTAAAACTTTCAAACTGCTCATTTATGAAAGCGTCCTTCCAGACGATGACGGGAACCGGGGTGGATCAGGCGGGCGGCGGTCACCGGCTGACGGCCGGACCAGGTGCGGCGACGGATCAGCAGGCACGGCTCGCCTTTTTCAATCTGCAGCAACTTGCATTCGGACGGCTCGGCCAGAATCGCCTCGACCACGTGTTCGCCTTCGGTCAGCGGCGCGACCTGGTTCAGATAGGCGTACGGCGTTTGCAAGGTGAAGTCCTGCTTGAGGTAGTCAGGCGCCACCAGTGCGTTGACGAAACGGTCTTCGATTTGCACCGGGATATCGTTTTCGAAATGCACGATCAACGAGTGGAACACTTTCTGCCCTTCACGCATGTCCAGCGCCAGGGCACGTTCGGAGCCTGCGGCCTCTTCTTCAAGAGTGATCACCTTGCAGGTGTGGCGATGGCCACGGGAGGCGATTTCGTCGGCAATGTTGTGCACTTCAAACAGCGCGGACTGGCTTTTTGGCTCGGCGACGAACGTGCCGACACCCTGCATGCGCACCAACAGACCGTCGGCGGTCATTTCGCGCAACGCGCGGTTGATGGTCATGCGGCTGAAACCCAGCTGGCTGACCAACTCGCTTTCCGACGGAACGCGGTAATGCGGCGGCCAGTTACCGCTGTCGATTTGCTGGGTGATCATCTGTTTGACGCGGGCGTACAAGGGCGCCGGACTGTCGCCCATGTTCGCGGCCAACGGAGAGACTGGAGGCGGAGTCGGCACGGTTAATCCTTGGTCGTTTGATTGATATCGCTAGCTTGCCGGAGTTTACCGGGCAGGCAAACGTCTGTATATGTATATACAAATAACACACGATGGGGTGCTGAACCATGTCCGCCTTCTTTGCCGAACGCGCGCTGCTGCCTAACGGATGGGCCAACAATGTACGTCTTGAGGTCAGCGCCGATGGCGTCTTGACCCATATCCAGGCCGATTCCCATGCAGATGACACCGAACGGTTGAGCGGTCCGCTGCTGCCAGGCATGCCGAACCTGCACTCCCACGCCTTCCAGCGGGCCATGGCCGGGCTGGCGGAAGTGGCAGGCAACCCGAATGACAGTTTCTGGACCTGGCGCGACCTGATGTATCGCCTCGTCGGAAAAATCAGCCCGGAACAACTCGGCGTCATTGCCCGCCAGCTGTACATCGAAATGCTCAAGGCAGGCTACACCTCGGTGGCCGAATTTCATTACGTGCACCACGACACCCACGGCCAGCCTTACGCGGATCCCGCCGAACTGGCGCTGCGCATCAGCCAGGCCGCCAGCGCCGCCGGTATCGGCCTGACCCTGCTGCCAGTGCTCTACAGCCACTCAGGTTTCGGTGGCCAGACGCCAAACGACGGTCAGCGTCGCTTTATCAACAGCACCGAGAACTACCTCAAGCTGCAATCGCGACTGCAGCCGATACTGGCGCAACAACCCGCACAGTCCCTGGGTTTGTGTTTCCACTCATTGCGTGCGGTCACACCGCAGCAGATCAGCGAAGTGCTGGCGGCCAGCGACAAGCAATGCCCGGTGCACATTCACATTGCCGAACAGCAAAAGGAAGTGGACGACTGCTTGAGCTGGAGCGGTCGTCGTCCACTGCAATGGCTGTATGAAAATACCGAAGTCGATCAACGCTGGTGCCTGGTCCACGCCACCCACGCCAACCCGGAAGAAGTCACGCTGATGGCCAAGAGCCGGGCCATTGCCGGCTTGTGCCTGACCACCGAAGCCAACTTGGGCGACGGGATATTCCCGGCGGTGGATTTTCTTGCTCAGGGCGGGCGCATGGGCATTGGTTCCGATAGCCATGTGTCGTTGAGCGTTGTGGAAGAACTGCGTTGGCTGGAATACGGGCAACGCCTGCGTGATCAACGGCGCAATCGCTTGTATGGCGCGGATCAGCCGATGGTCGGCCGCACGCTATTTGATGCTGCACTGGACGGCGGTGCGCAGGCGTTGGGGCAACCGATAGGTGCATTGGAGGTTGGCAAGCGTGCGGACTGGCTGGTACTGGACGGCAGTGATCCATACCTGGCCACTGCGAGCGGCGATGGAATCCTGAATCGCTGGTTGTTTGCCGGTGGAGATCGTCAGGTGCGTGATGTGCTGGTCAATGGCCAGTGGGTCGTGCGTGACGGGCGTCATGCCGGGGAAGAGGAAAGCAGCCGCGCCTTCACTCAAGTCCTGCGCGAACTCCTGGGCTGACCCCAAAACAACTGTGGGAGCGAGCCTGCTCGCGAAAGCGGTGTCTCAGTCAACAGCTCTGTCAACTGACACGCCCTCTTCGCGAGCAGGCTCGCTCCCACAATGATTATGCGCTAACCGTCAGTTGGAGGTCTTGGCCATCTGCGTATCCGACGCTCGCCAGATCAGCCGCGTGGTGTCGTAACCCTGCTGACGCGCCTTGCTCAGCAACTCTTCACGCACCACACCGTTGACGGTCGGGGTGCGCGCTAACAACCACAGGTAACGGCGGCTAGGATCGCCAACGATGGCAGTCTTGTAGTCATCGCTGACGTACAACACCCAGTATTCGCCCTTCGCCACACCCGGTATCAACCTTGAAAACCAGGTATCGAATTCAACCCACAATTTGTCGGTCTTGCCTGGCACCTGTGGATAAGCCGTGCCCCTGACCTCTTCCCATTCCCACTGCGGGGTCAAGCAGCGATTCAACACCGCGACGTTACCGTCAGGCTTGAGTGTGTAGTGGGCTTCGGACTGCGCACAGTCGCGCTGGAAGTACATCGGCAGTCGCGCCAACTCGTACCAGGTACCTTGATAGCGCTTGAGATTGACACTGTTGGCGGTTTTCGGCGCCAACGGGTCCTGGCCAGAACTGGCACAGCCGGCCAACACCAGGCCGGCAAAAAGCATGATCAATAACCGCTTCATTGTTTTTCTCCCGCGGGCACGTGGCCCCGGTTTACTTCAGGCCTTGGCCGGAAAACATCAACACTTTGTCACCGGCGAACTGCACGCTGATAAAGCTCTTCTGGTCGCCCCATGTGCAACTGGACATTCCAAGCGCGCCTGAGCAATCGGTAGGTTTGCCCAAGAGGGTCTCGACCTCGGCCTTGGCCATTCCTGACGACAGCTTTGAGTAGTTTTCCTGATTGACCTTGCTGCACGCAGCCAACAACACGCAAAACGATAGCAGGGCGATGGATCGCAGCGACATGTGAAACTCCACGGACGAGGGTATTGGCATGACTGCCAAGCTGAACCTTAGAAGAGAAAAGCCCTATCTGGTTCCCTGCCCGACGGGCTATTTATCAGGCCGCTCGTCTGTCTTTTCACAAAAATTAGGAACTTCGTCCCGCCGTCCGGGTATTTCATCGGTTTTTGCATAAAGCGTCTAATCTTTGGCGCCGTTCTGTCGACATACAAGCAACGCTAAGCCACGCCCGTGGCATTTGCTTCCCCTTTTGTAGACCCGATCTCCTGCGGTAGCTCATCCAATGACCAGAAACATGAAATTCAGCCACAAGATCTTGTTGGCTGCCGCCCTCGTGGTGGCCGTCGCATTCGCTTGTTTCATCCTGTTCAACGACTATCGCCAGCGCCAGACCTTGCGCAGCAGCACCGAAGCCTCGATGCAGGAACTTGGCAGCCTGACCACCAGCAATATCCAGACCTGGCTGGAAAGCCGCATGCAATTGCTGCAATCAATGGCCCAGCAGGTCAGTGCCGACGGTAACGCCCCCGCCAGCCTGAAACGAATCATCGACCTGCCCGCCTACACCGGCAACTTTCAGTTGAGTTACTTCGGTGGCGCCGATGGCGTGATGTTCTCGGTCCCGGCGGGCAATCGCGCGCCGGATTACGACCCGCGCACCCGCGGCTGGTACAAGGCTGCGAACAGCGCGCAACAGACCATCGTCACCGAACCGTACATCGCCGCCTCTTCCGGCAAGCTGGTGATCACGGTGGCAACCCCGGTTCAGCGCCAGGGCCAGATGATTGGCGTTGCCGGCGCCGACATCGACCTGTCGAGCGTCAGTGCGATCATCAACTCGCTGAACTTCGGCGGCCACGGCCATGCCTTCATCGTGGGTGCCGACGGCAAGATCCTGATTCACCCGGACAGCAAATGGGTACTCAAGAACCTCACCGACGCTTACCCCAACGGTGCGCCGACGGTCAGCCCGGGCATGAAAGAAGTCGAGATCGACGGCAAAAGCCAGTTCATCTCCTTCACCCATGTCAACGGGGTGCCGTCTGCAGACTGGTACGTGGCACTGGTGCTGGACCAGGACACCGCGTTCTCGATGCTGAGCGAATTCCGCACCTCGGCGATCATTGCCATGGTGATTGCAGTGGTGATCATCATCACGTTGCTGGGCATGTTGATCAGTTTCCTGATGCAGCCGTTGCTGACCATGGGCCGTGCCATGCACGACATCGCCGAGGGCGAAGGTGACCTGACCAAACGCCTGACCATCCACGGCCATGACGAATTCGGTGCACTGGGGCTGTCATTCAACCGTTTCGTTGAACGCATCCACACCTCGATCAGCGAAGTGTCCTCGGCCACGGGCCAAGTCAACGAAGTGGCCCTGCGCGTTGTCGCCGCGTCCAATTCGTCGATGTTCAACTCCGATCAGCAAGCCTCCCGCACCAGCAGCGTCGCCGCCGCGATCAATCAGCTCGGCGCCGCCGCCCAGGAGATCGCCCAGAACGCCGCCCTCGCCTCACAGCACTCGAGCGATGCGCGCGCGCTGGCCGAAGAGGGCCAGCAGGTGGTGGATAAAACCATCTCGGCGATGCACCAGCTGTCGGCAAAGATCAGCGACTCGTGCGGCAACATCGAGACGCTAAACAGCAACACCGTCAACATCGGGCAGATTCTGGAGGTGATCACCAGCATCTCCCAGCAAACCAACCTGCTGGCGCTCAACGCGGCGATTGAAGCCGCGCGCGCCGGTGAAGCCGGACGTGGTTTTGCGGTGGTCGCCGACGAAGTGCGCAACCTCGCCCACCGCACACAGGACTCGGCGCAGCAAGTGCAGAAGATGATCGAGGAACTGCAAGTCGGCGCCCGGGAAGCGGTCACCATCATGACCGACAGCCAGCGTCAGAGCGAAAGCAGCGTCGGTATCGCCAACCAGGCCGGCGAGCGCCTGGGCAGCGTGACCCAGCGCATCGGCGAGATCGATGGAATGAATCAATCCGTTGCGACCGCAACGGAAGAACAGACAGCCGTGGTGGAATCGATCAACGTCGACATCACCGAGATCAACACGCTGAACCAGGAAGGCGTGGAGAACCTGCAGTCGACTTTGCGTGCATGTGCTGATCTTGAACAGCAGGCGGCGCGGTTGAAGCAGTTGGTGGGTAGTTTCAGAATCTAAATCGCTCTTGCGGGCCGCTTCGCGAGCAGGCTCGCTCCCACAGTTGAAACACATACCCCTGTGGGAGCGAGCCTGCTCGCGAAAGCGGCATCAGCCGCGATGAAGATTCAGAACCTTGAACCCGGTTTCGACAGAAACTCCAATTCCTCAGCCGTAGACTCGCGCCCCAACACCGCATTGCGATGCGGAAACCGTCCAAACTGCGCAATCACCTTCTGATGCCGCTCGGCAAAATCCAGATAATCGGCAAACAATGCCCGATCACTCTCCGGCTGTTGCGCAACCAGTTCGATATGACGCGAAACGCCTTCGTTCTGCACCGCAAGGTTCTCGCTGTGCTCGAATACCAGCAGGATGAACACTCGCTGAATCGGTAATAACTGCCGGTCAAAATCCGCAGCAATGCCTTGGGCGACCAGTTTCTGGGCCCGTAGATCACCGGAAAAGGCTTTGGGGGTCTCGCGAAAGATCATGCGGGGGAGTTGATCAAGCAACAGCACCAGTGCCAGCCAACCTTCGGGACATTGCATCCACTTGGTCAATCCGCCGGCCAGTGCCTGCTCGACCTGGTCCCCGAAACGCTCTCGCGCCTCGAGGTCCTGGCTGTCACGCTTGCCGAACCACAACTTGCCCTTGTCAGCCGCGATTGCCCTGGCTTCTTCGGCTGTACCGAACCACCAATCGAGCAACGGCTGCCAGGGCGCGTTCATGGTTTATTCCTTGTGGTAAGCCGTAACGCGTGCAACTTCTTCTTTCGAACCGAGGAACACCGCTACGCGCTGGTGCAGACCTTCAGGCTGGATGTCGAGAATACGTTGGTGACCATCGGTGGACGCGCCGCCCGCCTGTTCCACCAGGAACGACATCGGGTTGGCTTCGTACATCAGGCGCAATTTGCCTGGCTTGGACGGCTCGCGGTTGTCGCGCGGGTACATGAACAAGCCACCACGGGTCAGGATGCGATGCACATCGGCGACCATGGCCGCGACCCAACGCATATTGTAGTTCTTTTTCAACGGGCCTTCATCGCCTGCCAGCAACTCGCCAACGTAGCGCTGTACCGGTGCTTCCCAGTGACGCTGGTTGGACGCGTTGATGGCAAATTCCTGGGTCGCTTCAGGAATGGTGATGTTTTCGTGGGTCAGTACGAAGCTGCCCATTTCACGGTCCAGGGTGAAACCTTTCACGCCGTCGCCCAGGGTCAGGATCAACATGGTCTGAGGACCATAGATCGCGTAACCGGCGGCTACTTGCTGGGTGCCTGGCTGCAGGAAAGCCTTTTCATTCAAAGGCTCGTTCTGGCTCAGGTATTCGTTCGGGCAACGCAGTACCGAGAAGATAGTGCCGACCGGGGCATTGATGTCGATGTTCGACGAACCGTCCAGCGGGTCGAAAACCAAAAGGTACGCGCCTTTCGGGTATTTGCCCGGGATCTGGTAGGCATTGTCCATTTCTTCGGAGGCCATGCCGGCCAGGTGACCGCCCCATTCGTTGGCTTCGAGCAGGATCTCGTTGGAGATCACGTCGAGCTTCTTCTGCACTTCGCCCTGGACGTTTTCGGTGCCCATGCTGCCCAGAACGCCACCCAGGGCGCCCTTGGACACGGCGTGGTTGATCTCCTTGCAGGCACGCGCCACCACTTCGATCAGGAAGCGCAGATCGGCAGGAGTGTTGTTGCTGCGGGTCTGCTCAATCAAATAGCGACTCAAGGTAACGCGGGACATGGAAGGCTCCGGTGGAATGGGGGACTAAAAACCCGCGCAGTTTAACGCGAGTCGGGGCGCATTTCCTCCTATCAGACGTGATCGGCTGAAGAGAGTTCAGGCGCGGGGTTCAGCGTAGTAGGAAATGGGCTGGATGTGAGCAGGAAAGTAGCGGTCAAATCAGCATTTTTATTGACTGATCGACCGCCTTCGCGAGCAGGCTCGCTCCCACATGAAACGCATAACCTGTGGGAGCGAGCCTGCTCGCGAATGGTGCGTAGCGCCAGCGATTTTCAGGTGTTGGCGGGCGGCTTGCGCAGCAGGCTGAATGCCATAGCCGCCAGAAACAAAACCCCAAGCAGCAACACCGCCCACAGGCCAAACTTCTTCCAGTCGGTGCCCACCGCCGCCGGCAGTGTCGAAACAGCCGGCGTCGTCACCACCCCACCATCAACCGACGCCTGACCCAACGTCGCCAGCTTAGCCGGGCTGTAATCCGGAATCAGCGTCGACAATGGCAAGTTCGCCGCCTTAACCGTCGCATTGCCCAGTACCAGCGTATAGGGCTCTGACCCGCGCGCCAGAAACACCAGTTGCGTGGCCCGCACGGCAAACTTCACGGTTGGCGCCTGTGCGCCCAGGCCACCACCGCGCTCGTCCACGGTCAGTTTCAACTGTTGTATGGCTTGCCCCGGCAACTGCAACTCGTTCTGCACCACGTCCTCGCCATTCTGGGTCAGGCGATAGAGCAAGCCACTGCTCAACGGTTGCCACGGCAAGCTGCTGTCACGCCGTCCAGACAGGATGACCGGCGCCAGGCTGTTAGGTTGACTCAATTCAACCTGCACTCGCTCGACGTTCAGCCCCCTCGGTAATTGCCAGGTGTATTCACCTGCCTTCACGCTATTGCCGTCCAACGCGTGGGACCAGGTCAACGGCAGCGGTAAGCTACGCACGCTTTGCAACTGCGCCGATGTCAGTATCGGCGCCGATTGCGGCGAGTCCCACAGCAAGCGCAGATAGCGTGCAGACTGCCCCGGCAGGCTGACCTCATGCTGCTCGACCCGCTCATCGGCAAACGTCAGCCGCGCCAGTTGCCCCTCGCCCCAAGACTGCCAATGCTGCAAATCGTCGCTGGCCTCGATGCTGAACCGCTGGAAGCCATCACGCTCACTGGTCCAGTCGAGGATCAACTGCTGCAGCGGCGCCTTGATCGCGCTGGCATCCAGTAGCCAGCCACGTAACGCTTCCTCCCCCACCTCCAACTCAGTGGAAGGCTGCACCTGGACCAGGGTGCCATTGGCGCTCGCTTGCACGCGAACGCTCGGGGCATGCCCGGTGGCATCCGCCGAGTCATAAAGCGGGAACCATTTGACGTCAGTCAACGTAGGGTTGTCGTCAGCTTGTGCGTTTGCCCGTGACAGGGCATAGGCTTGCGGTTCGCCAGCGGCGTTGAACACGCGCACATCACTGAGGTCGGTCTGGCGTGCGCTCAGTTGCACAGCCAGGGGCAGCTCAACGCGATACCACGGACCTTCACCGCTCACGGACAACGGCACATGCGTGGCAAAGTCCGCCGGTGATTCCTGGGCCCACGTTTCCTGGAAAGAGACAGAGAGTGCCATGCCCATTGCAAAGATACCCAACCAGGCCCGGTTCAGCTTTTGACTCAAGACGACACTCCTTCGGTTTGCGGCGCCGGCTTTTCGGGGGCCCCGGCAGTTTCGACGCGCCTGGGTGGCAACGGGGCGAAATAGCCCACTACCAGCAGCAGCACGCCCACGCCGATAAACGACACGATCCGCGCCAACCCGCCACGGTTGCTCAATTCGACGAAGAACAGTTTCGCTACCACCACGCCAATCAGGGCCGCACCGATCAACCAGACTTCACGCCGATGACGCAAATGGCCACCAATCATCAAACCCAGCGCCATCAAGGTCCAGACGATGGACAGGCCGGCCTGGACCCGCATCGACTCGAGCAAGGCGGGCAGCTCGAACGGTACGCCGCCCCAATGGTGAGCCGTGCGCATCACCAGGGCAGTGAAGAACGTGAACAGCGAAGCGCCGACGATCGCTTGCACAGCGGCCGCCACAGCAGCGCTGTAGCTCCCGGGAATCACCTGTTGCGCTGCCTCACTGCGGGACCAGGCGTAGACACCGAACAACGCAAACAGCAGGCCCAATTCCAGCGGGTTGACCAGCGGTAAATAGGGCAAGGGATCAGCCTTGCCATCACTGACCGTATTGGCCAGCCAGAACCAGCCCAGCATCAACAATGCCAAAGGCGCGGCGGCATACACACGGTATTCGCGAGCGTAGACCGACACCGGCCAGGGCCAGGCACGCGGTGCCGCCATCAGCACCAGGTATAAGCTCGGCAGCAGCGCCCAGCCCAGCCAGCGCCAGGCGTTGTAGTGCTCGGACAACAGCAGCAAGCCATAACGCAGCTCCAGGGCCAGCACACCGATCAGCAACCAACAACCGAGTACGTGAGCGCTGCTCAGGGCAGCGCTCGGCAGGATCGGCGCCAAGCGTCGCAAGGACAGGAAATGCACGATGAACACCACGGCCCACAGCAGCCAGCCGGCGTTGGCGGCCGGATGAAAGCGCGGATGCCAAGCGGCGAGCAACACCAGGCCGGCAGCCGGGATCAGCAAGGTGCAGAGCACGCCCAGCGCGGGCCACGCCAGGCGCAGCGCCAACATGGCCCACAGCGCCACACTGGTTGCCGCGGCTGCCAGCAGCAATGTCGCCTGCAGGGGCAACGGTGCAAACAGCAGCACTTCACTGACCCAGGCCAGCGCCCACCACCCTGCTCCCCACGCCAGCAACACCCGCGACAAACGCTGCAGGTTCACACCATCGATCACCGTGACAGCAAAGCCGACTTGCAAACGCCACGCCCCGATCAATGCGACCAGGCCCAGCATCAGCGGTGACCAGAAGCCAGCATGAGCCAACGGCCGCACGCCTTCGCTGACCAGAGGTTCAGCCACCAGGAACAGCACGGCGCCCAGCAACTGAACGACAAACGCGCTCAGCAGGAATGTAGCCGAGCGCAGGTGCAGACCGACGAACAAAGTCAGCAGCCCGGCCATTGCCCAACTGATTGACGTGCCATGGGCGAAAAAGAACATCGGCGCCAGCAAGTAGACAAATGCCAGGCCGAGAGCGGCCAGAACCGGCAAGACATGACGCTCCCAGGACGACACCTGCCCAGGCAAGGCCTTGTGCAACTGATGGAAACTGAACAGCAGTGCGCCGCCGAGCAACAACGCTCCCAGCGGCGTGCCATCAAGCAGGCTATTCTCACCGCTGCGCAATTCACTGAGAAACACCAGCGCCGCGCCCGCTTGCAACAACAAGGCAAATGCACGAGCGAGCGAGCGCTGCTGACGCAGGCCCAGCCAGAAAATCCCCGCGCCTTCCACCGCCCAGGCGCCACTCGTCCACCGCGCATCCAGCCCCAAGGGAATCGCCAGGCTGGCGAAAATAACGCCCAGCGCCAGGCAGGTTTCCCCCAACAGCAATGCTCGTCCCATCAGCATCCGAGCCAAGCCCATGTAGATCATGCCGAGCGCCAGGGCGCTGAACGCGGCAGCGAACTCCAGATGCTGAACCACGGCGAACTGCAATCCAAAGCCAACCAGAGGCGGACCGAACAGCAGTGTGCCGTCGACGTAATCACCCTTGCGCGCGGACCAGCGCAACAGCGCCTCACGGCTGTCATCCTCGGGCGCGCCCCCCAAATGCAGCAATTTACGTCGGGAGAACAACAAGCCAATGGCCAAGTACATCACGAAGAAAAGAATCAGGAACGGCTCGGTGCTCCACAGCAACTCTGGCGTATAGGAGCGCAAACCCCAGGCGAACCCGATACCGAAGGTGCCGGTGAAGCCGATCACGTTGAGCAAGCGCCAGGCCTTGAACCAGGCGATAACGAGGATGCCGGCGTTGAGCAAGGCGAAGTAACTGAACAACGCGACGTGACTGCCAGCCCCCGTGGAAGCCAGCAGAGGCGCGGCAAATCCGCCCAGCGCGGCGGCGGCGGCCAGGCCCAGTGCGTCCTGCGTAATGGCCAGGATCGCCGAAAACACCGTCACCGCCACCAACAGGCCAAATGCCGCTGTGGGATCGAGCAACGGATGCAGGCGCATCGCGGCAAACACCGTCAGGTACAGTACGGCAATGGCGGCGCCTTGCAGCATCAAGGCGTAAGCACTGTTACGCGTTCGCAGCCACCAGCCCAGGCCCAGCAGGCCCATTGCTACCGCCGCGACACCGGCATAGCGCAATTCGATCGGCACCACCATGCCCTCGGTGGCGTAGCGCAGCAGGAAGGCCAGACCGAGGAACAACAGCATCACACCGACCCGCAGCACGGTGTTGCCACCCAATAACCACGCACGCGCCGCGTTGATGGCGCGCTCGAAGAGGCTTGGTTCGGGGGGATTGGCGCGTTCGCGGTCGGCTGGCGCGGGTTTCCATGCATCGAAGGGCTGTGTATAGCTGGACTGGGTAGCCGCAGCGGTGGCCGTCTCCAGATCGGGCGGCAGTTCCCAGATCAGCTCAGGGGTTTCGACGGGGGCTTGAGTGACCGCGATGTCAGCAACTGGAGCGGCAGCGCTGGCTTCAGGCACCTTGATCCCGGGCCCCTCAAGCAAAGCCAAGCGTTGCTCGACCGCGCGCAGTGCAAGTTGCGCCTGTTCGAGCAGGCGACGCTGCTCAATGGCCTGCGATCCCAGCCTGCCAATGTGAACGGCCTGCCCGATACCCAACCCGAGTAACGCGCCCAGCAACGCATCGCTGAACGACTCGTCGAGTATCCAGCCCAGCACCAGGCCCACAAGCATGAACATCCATTGCATGGTCGATATCCCTAAGCGCAATCCAGGAAGATTAGCGCAGCCAGCTCCAAAAAGATCGCAGCCTCCGGCAGCCCTTACAAGGACATACAAATCCCTGTAGGAGCTGCCGGAGGCTGCGATCTTTTACGGCTGCCAGTATATCGACCCGCTGGAAAAGTTACTCCAACGCCTTCCAGATATCCGTGGCGTACTCGCGAATCGTCCGGTCAGAAGAAAACCAGCCCATGCGCGAGGTGTTCAACACCGCCGATCGCCACCATTCCTGGGAATCGTGCCAAAGGGCTTCGACGCGCATCTGCGCATTCCAGTAGGAGTCGAAATCGGCGCAGACAAGGAAGCGGTCGTAATCCACCAACGAATCGATCAAGCCGGTGTAACGGGACGGATCATCCGGCGAGAACACCCCGCCGCGAATGGCTTGCAATACATCATTGAGTCGATGGGACGCGGCAATGTCCGGCACTGCGCTGAACTCGTGGTTCTGCTTGCGCGCTTCGACCTGCTGGGCACTGAGACCAAAGATGAACATGTTCTCCGCGCCGATGCGCTCGGACATCTCCACGTTGGCACCGTCCAGCGTGCCGATGGTCAATGCACCGTTGAGGCCGAATTTCATGTTGCTGGTCCCCGAGGCTTCAAAGCCGGCAGTGGAGATCTGCTCGGACAGATCCGCCGCCGGAATAATGCTCTCCGCCAGGCTGACGTTGTAGTTGGGCAGGAACACGACCTTGAGCAATCCGCGTACAGTCGGGTCGTTGTTCACCACCCGGGCGATGTCGTTGGTCAGCTTGATGATCAACTTGGCCTGGTGATAACTGGCCGCCGCTTTACCGGCGAAGATCTTCACCCGTGGCACCCAGTCGATTTCAGGTTCCGCACGAATCGCCTGGTACAACGCCACGGTGTGCATCAGGTTGAGCAGTTGGCGCTTGTATTCGTGGATCCGCTTGACCTGCACGTCGAACATCGCCGCCGGGTTGACCGCCACCCCCAAACGTTCGTGAATCAGGTAGGCCAGGGCCTTTTTGCTGTGCAGACGCTGTTCGGCGAAGGCCTTGCGGAACGCAGGCTTGTCGGCGAATGGCTGCAGGTCGAGCAGTCGCTCCTCGGGCTTGTCCAGCAAGTCCGGGCCCAGGGCATCGACCAGCATCGAGGTCAGCTCCGGGTTGGCCTGGTACAGCCAGCGGCGGAACGTGATGCCATTGGTCTTGTTGTTGATCCGTTGCGGATAGAGCTTGTGCAGCTCGGAGAACACCGTCTTGCGCATCAGTTGCGTGTGCAAGCCGGATACGCCGTTGACACTGTGGGAACCGAGGAACGCCAGGTTGCCCATGCGCACACGTCGACCGTTGTCTTCCTCAATCAAGGACACCGCGCGCAACACATCAAAATCATGGATGCCCTTGGCCCGCAGCGAGTCGATGTGCTGGGCATTGATCAGGTAAATGATCTGCATGTGCCGTGGCAGCATGCGCTCCATCAGGCCTACCGGCCAGGTTTCCAGCGCCTCGGGCAGCAACGTGTGGTTGGTGTAGGAAAGCGTGTCGACCGTCACCTGCCAGGCCGCGTCCCACGCCACGTCATAGACATCCACCAATTGGCGCATTAACTCGGCCACGGCAATCGAGGGGTGGGTGTCGTTGAGCTGGATCGCTGCGTGATCGCCCAGGGTCAGGACGGAGGTGTGCATGTTGCGATGACGGCGCAGCAAGTCCTGCAGGGAGGCGGCAACGAAGAAATATTCCTGGCGCAACCGCAGTTCCTGGCCGGCCTCGGTGCTGTCTGCCGGGTACAGTACTCGAGAGATACTTTCGGCCCGGGCCACTTCCGCCACCGCCCCCAGGTGATCGCCGGCATTGAAGCGTTCCAGGTGCAAATCTTCCATAGCCCGCGCACGCCACAGCCGCAACGTGTTCACGCTTGCCCCGCGCCAACCGACCACGGGTGTGTCATAGGCAATGGCCCGTACGGTTTCCGCCGGGTGCCAGACTTGCTTGGATTTGCCTTCGCTGTCGGTCACGGTCTCGACGCCGCCACCGAAGCCGATCGGGTAAACCACTTCTGGGCGCTCGAACTCCCACGGATTGCCGAAGTCCAGCCAGTGCTCGGTCTGTTCCTGTTGCCAACCGTCGACGATGGCCTGACGAAACAGGCCGTGCTCGTAACGAATGCCGTAGCCATGACCCGCGATGCCCAGGGTCGACATGCTTTCCATGAAGCATGCAGCCAGTCGTCCAAGACCACCGTTGCCCAACGCCGCATCAGGCTCCAGCAGGCGGATGCGTTCAAGATCGACGCCGAGTTCGGTCAGGGCTTCGCGTGCCACGTCGAGCAGGCCGAGATTGCTCAGGCTGTCGTAAAGCAGTCGGCCGATCAGAAATTCCAGGGAGAGGTAATAAACCCGTTTCTGTCCTTTGCGGTAAATCTGCCGAGTGTGGTCCATCCAGTGCTCGACCATGTGATCACGCGCTGCCAGGGCAATGGCTTCGAACCAGTCATGATCGAAGGCGTGATCCGGGTCTTTGCCCACCGCGTAGGTGAGTTTGGTCAAGACGGCGTCGCGGAATGCGGCCACCTCTGCTTCGCGAACAAGTGGTTCTTGAGTCATCGATAGGACCTCGAGCGAGCTTGGAGTTGTCTGAGACTAGACGGTCTGACAAACGGTATAGACTCTGGTTCGGCAGTTTTTCCTGTTAATGCGCATCAAGCCGGCAATACATTGTCATGTACCTGATTCAATGCAGGGGCCGTGCCGGATTAGTGGTGCTGCGTGGATGCCCATGAAAAAAAACTGGCGAAAGGTTGTTCAAAAATCCACCAGTCCCGGTATGATCGCGCGCCCTGATGCACACGCTGGTAACAACCGATGATGAAGCCCAACCTGATCGCCGCCGCGGAGATCGACCGACTCGACACCTGGGCCAAGTACTCTGCCCCAATGTGCGGCTCCTGCCTATCGAGCTGCTGCACCCTGCCGGTCGAGGTCAAGATCAAGGACCTGATCCGCATCGGCATCGTCGACGAGTTCGAACGCGGCGACCCGCCAAAGAACATCGCCAAGCGCCTGCAGAAGGAAGGGATCGTCGAGCGCTATAACCAGAAGTCCGAGATCTTCACCCTCCAGCGCATGAGCAACAACGATTGCCTTTATCTGGATCGTAAGAGCCGTCTGTGCACTATTTATGAAAAGCGCCCGGATACGTGCCGCAACCACCCGAAAATCGGCCCGCGGCCGGGGTATTGCGCGTACAAGCCCAAGGAAGTGGTGCGTGAAACCAATTCCCGGAGTATCGAGCGGTTCTGATCTGATCGTTCCCACGCTCCGCGTGGGAATGCAGCCAGGGACGCTCCGCGCCCCAAAAGCGTGACGCAGAGCGTCACAAGAGGCGTTCCCACGCAGAGCGTGGGAACGATCAACCTGGCACCGCACAAATCGCAGACAAACAAAAACGCCCCCGATCTCTCGACCGGGGGCGTTTTCGTTCAGCCGGGGCTAAATCTTATGCCTTGGCTTTCTTGGCAGCGCGGGTACGCTCGCTTTCGTCCAGGATCTTCTTGCGAAGACGGATGGACTTAGGAGTCACTTCACACAGCTCGTCGTCCTGGATGAATTCCAGGGCCTGTTCCAGGGTGAAGCGAACAGGTGGAACCAGGGCGATGGTTTCGTCTTTACCCGAAGCACGCATGTTGTCGAGCTTCTTGCCCTTGGTAGGGTTGACGCCCAGGTCGTTGTCACGGCTGTTCAGACCAACGATCTGACCGTTGTAGATTTCCTGACCGTGTTCAACGAACAGCTTGCCACGCGCCTGCAGGGTTTCCAGGGAGTAGGTCAGTGCCTTGCCGGTTTCAACCGAAACCAGAACGCCGTTCTGACGGCCGGACATGTCGCCGGACTTCATCACGTCGTAACGGTCGAAGATCGAGGTCAGGATGCCAGCACCGTTGGTCAGGGTCAGGAACTGGTTACGGAAACCGATCAGACCACGAGCAGGGATGTTGTATTCCAGACGCACACGGCCCTTGCCATCCGGCACCATGTTGGTCAGGTCACCCTTACGCAGGCCCATCTCTTCCATCACCTTGCCTTGGGATTCTTCCGGCAGGTCGATGGTGACGTTTTCGTACGGTTCGTGCTTCACGCCGTCAACCAGACGGATGATCACTTCCGGACGGCCTACAGCCATTTCGAAACCTTCGCGACGCATGGTTTCGATCAGAACCGAGAGGTGCAGTTCGCCACGGCCCGATACCTTGAACTTGTCAGCCGAGTCGCCTTCTTCAACGCGCAGTGCAACGTTGTACAGCAGCTCTTTGTCCAGACGTTCCTTGATGTTACGGGAAGTCACGAACTTGCCTTCTTTACCGCAGAATGGCGAGTCGTTTACCTGGAAGGTCATGGAAACGGTTGGCTCGTCGACGGTCAACGGCTTCATCGCTTCGACGTTGTCCGGGGTGCACAGGGTGTCGGAGATGAACAGCGATTCCATACCGCTGATGCACACGATGTCGCCTGCAGCAGCTTCTTCAACGTCTACACGGTGCAGACCGTGGTGACCCATCAGCTTCAGGATACGACCGTTACGCTTCTTGCCGTCGGCGCCGATAGCCACAACCGGGGTGTTCGGCTTGACGCGACCACGAGCGATACGGCCAACACCGATAACACCCAGGAAGCTGTTGTAGTCCAGTGCGGAGATCTGCATCTGGAACGGACCGTCACGGTCAACAGCCGGCGCTGGTACGTTGTCGACGATCGACTGGTACAGCGGGGTCATGTCTTCAGCCATTTCGTTGTGGTCCAGACCGGCAATACCGTTCAGGGCCGAGGCGTAGACGACTTTGAAGTCCAGCTGTTCTTCGGTGGCACCCAGGTTGTCGAACAGGTCGAAGATCTGGTCCAGAACCCAATCCGGACGCGCGCCTGGACGGTCAACCTTGTTGATGCACACGATCGGACGCAGGCCGGCTTCGAAAGCCTTCTTGGTCACGAAACGGGTTTGCGGCATAGGGCCGTCTTGAGCGTCAACCAGCAGCAGAACGGAGTCGACCATCGACATTACGCGTTCTACTTCGCCGCCGAAGTCGGCGTGGCCCGGGGTGTCCACGATGTTGATGTGGTAGCCGTTCCAGTTGATGGCGGTGTTTTTCGCCAGAATGGTAATACCGCGCTCTTTCTCCTGGTCGTTGGAGTCCATCACGCGCTCGTCGTTGAGCTCGTTGCGCTCCAGGGTGCCGGATTGACGCAGGAGTTTGTCTACCAGGGTGGTTTTACCATGGTCAACGTGAGCAATGATGGCGATGTTACGTAGATTTTCGATCACTTGTGTATCTCGATCAGAGGATTCGGTGCGCTGACAAGTCTTGGCAGCGATTTACAGTAGAGTCAGGCCTTGCCGTTACAGCTTGACGGCGGCGTCGGGGGGCCGGTGACGCAAGCCACAGGCAAACAGCCCCGGGCACTTAGCTCGGTCGATAAACGCGCACATTGGCATGTCCCTCACTGAGCAAATGGTGGGCATGCAGGCGACTCATCACGCCTTTGTCGCAATAAAGCAGGTACTGGCGAGTAGGGTCCAGTTCCTTGAAACGAGCGTTCAGTGCATAAAACGGCATCGTTTGTACCTCGATGCCAGCAAGGTCCAGCGGGTCGTCTTCAGCGGCATCCGGGTGACGGATGTCGATCACGATCTGACCGGCCAGCGCTTCGCTGACTTCTTCAATTTGCAGGTCCTGGCCCAATTCGTCGATCACGCGATCGATCGGTACCAGTTTGGCGTTCTCGAGCGCACGCTCAAGGACTGCCATGTCGAATTCTTTCTCTTCGTGCTCCACCCGATGGCGCTTGGCAGCAGTCTTGGGGTTCACCGAGATGACCCCGCAGTACTCCGGCATGTGCCTGGCGAAGTCGGCGGTGCCGATTTCGTTGGCCAGGTCGATGATGTCCTGCTTGTGGCTGGCGATCAGCGGACGCAAGACCAGCTTGTCGGTCACGCAATCGATCACGGACAGGTTCGGCAGGGTCTGGCTCGATACCTGGGAGATCGCCTCTCCGGTGACCAACGCGTCGATGTGCAGTCGATCGGCAATTTGGGAGGAAGCGCGCAACATCATACGCTTCAATACTACGCCCATATGACTGTTATCGACTTTGCCGAGAATTTCTCCCAGCACTTCTTCGAACGGCACACTGACAAATAACACGCGTTGCGAGCTGCCGTACTTCTTCCAGATGAAATGCGCGACTTCCATGACGCCCAATTCGTGTGCACGCCCACCCAGGTTGAAGAAGCAGAAATGCGCCATCAGGCCGCGGCGCATGATCTGGTAGGCGGCGACGGTGGAATCGAAGCCGCCGGACATCAGCACCAGCGTCTGCTCCAGCGCACCCAGCGGATATCCGCCAATACCGTTGTGTTGGCTATGGATCACGAACAACCGTTGGTCGCGAACTTCGATGCGCACTTCGATTTCAGGCTTTTTCAGGTCAATCCCGGCGGCACCGCACTGTCGGCGCAACTGGCTGCCGACATATTTCTCGATGTCAATCGAGCTGAACGGGTGCTTGCCGGCACGCTTGCAACGCACCGAAAAAATCTTCCCGGCCAGCGCATCACCGTAGTGCTGCTTGCACTTCTCGACGATGTCATCGAAGTCACGCAGCGGGTACTCGTCGATTTGCAGGAAATGCGCAATGCCCGGCATGCAGCTCAGGCGCTCACCCATCTCCTTCAGGGCCTTGGGCTCGCTGACACGGGTCTCCAGCTCGAGATTGTCCCACACGCCGTTCACCACCACAGCCGGGTCCAGATCGCGGAGCACGGCACGGATGTTCTTGGCCAACTGGCGGATAAAACGCATCCGTACCGGGCGGCTCTTGATGGTGATCTCTGGAAAGACTTTTACGATTAATTTCATGGAAACAGCGCGCGCGAGGCCTGCCGAAAAAGGGGGGCGCGGATTATAGCGGAAATTGCTCAAGGTTTAACCAGTTAATATGCAGAAGGTTTTGCGCGCACCAAAACGGGTCATTTATTGAAACGAGCGCCACATTGTAGGGCGGTATTTTCCGCATTAAGGTGCTTTACCGCCTTAAAAGCGTGAATTCGGGGCAAAAATCCCATGGTGGGGCACTGGCATGCAATTTGCTCCCTTGTGAGGCAGGTTGCCTTGGCAGAGTATTCGCGCCGGCATCACAAACATCTAAGGGCATCCACTACCAGCCCTAATCCACCCGGAGGACACTATGTCGAAGTCGGTTCAACTCATCAAAGATCATGACGTCAAGTGGATTGATCTGCGCTTCACAGACACCAAGGGCACTCAGCACCACGTGACCATGCCGGCTCGCGACGGGCTGGATGAAGACTTCTTCGAAGTCGGCAAGATGTTCGACGGCTCCTCCATCGCTGGCTGGAAAGGCATTGAAGCTTCCGACATGATCCTCATGCCGGACGACAGCACTGCCGTACTGGACCCGTTCACCGAAGAGCCGACCCTGATCCTGACCTGCGACATCGTCGATCCTTCGAGCATGCAAGGCTACGATCGCGACCCACGTGCGATCGCCAAGCGCGCTGAAGAACACCTGAAAGCCTCCGGCATTGGCGACACCGTATTCTGCGGTCCGGAGCCAGAGTTCTTCATCTTCGACCAGGTGAAGTTCAAGTCCGACATTTCCGGTTCCATGTTCAAGATCTACTCCGAACAAGGTTCGTGGATGTCTGACCAGGACATCGAAGGCGGTAACAAAGGTCACCGTCCAGGCGTCAAAGGCGGCTACTTCCCGGTTCCACCGTTCGACCACGACCACGAAATCCGTACCTCCATGTGCAACGCACTGGAAGAAATGGGCCTGACCGTCGAAGTTCACCACCACGAAGTGGCAACTGCCGGCCAGAACGAAATCGGCGTCAAGTTCAACACCCTGGTGAAGAAAGCCGACGAAACCCAAACCCTGAAGTACGTCGTGCACAACGTAGCCGATGCCTACGGCCGCACCGCTACCTTCATGCCTAAGCCCCTGTACGGCGACAACGGTTCGGGTATGCACGTTCACATGTCCATCTGGAAAGATGGCAAGAACACCTTCGCAGGCGAAGGTTATGCCGGCCTGTCCGATACCGCCCTGTACTTCATCGGCGGCATCATCAAGCACGGTAAGGCCCTGAACGGCTTCACCAACCCGGCGACCAACTCCTACAAGCGTCTGGTTCCAGGTTTCGAAGCTCCGGTCATGCTGGCCTACTCGGCCCGTAACCGTTCCGCCTCGATCCGTATTCCTTACGTGTCGAGCCCGAAAGCCCGCCGTATCGAAGCGCGCTTCCCGGATCCGGCTGCCAACCCGTACCTGTGCTTCGCCGCACTGATGATGGCTGGCCTGGACGGCATCCAGAACAAGATCCACCCTGGCGACGCAGCTGACAAAAACCTGTACGACCTGCCGCCTGAAGAGGCGAAAGAGATCCCACAAGTTTGCGGCAGCCTGAAAGAAGCCCTGGAAGAGCTGGACAAAGGTCGTGCGTTCCTGACCAAAGGCGGCGTTTTCAGCGACGACTTCATCGACGCCTACATCGCCCTGAAAAGCGAAGAAGAAATCAAGGTTCGTACCTTCGTACACCCACTGGAATACGAGCTGTACTACAGCTGCTGATCCGGTAGCGCCTGCGCAAGCGGCGTGACAAAGAGGCCTCCTTCGGGAGGCCTTTTTTTTGTAGGCAACTTCTCACGCAGGGGGTCCATGTTTCCCCGGGCATTCACGGCAACGTCCGGCATAAAAAAATATCGGCTAACCGTAGCCTGTACCGTCTTGAACTCAAAGGACGGCAACATGAAACCCTCCATGCTCACCCCCCTATTTACCGCCCTCATCGCCCTTGCCCTACAGGGCTGTAGCAACTCAGCGTCCACAGTAGCGATCGAACGCAAAGTCCTGTTGCAAAGCAGCGCCTCCTGGGACAGCACGCCTTACACCCATTACCCTTACGCCGAACCACAACTCTCGGTGCTTAAACTGAAAATTCCGGCCAATACGCAACTTCCATGGCATCGCCACGCCATGCCAAATGCGGCGTATGTCCTCAGCGGGGAGCTGACGATAGAAAGCAAGGAAAGCGGCCAGGTTCGACGCGTCAAGCAAGGCGAAGCGGTGGCCGAAATGGTCAATATCACCCACCGCGGAGTCACCGGCGAGGAACCGGTAGAACTTATCGTGTTCTATGCTGGCAGCGAGGGTATTCCTTTGTCGGAGTAATTTTTTGCTGCTCACAGGGAGCCTGAATGCGACCATTCTTATTATTTCTTGGGCTTTTATCAGGCTTCCCTGCAACGGCCCAGATCTACAAATACACCGATGCTGCCGGCAACACGGCCTACAGCAATCAACCACCCGATGGAGTAAGCGCTCAGACGGTTGATTTACCCCCGCTTAACAGCGTCGATCGTCAACCGCCCAACGAACCTCCTGCGCCCACCCCCATCCGCAACCGCGAGCAGATAAACAGCACCTACGAGACTCTTGAGCTGACTGGCGTGCCCAACGACGGGGCCTTGCGCGCCAACAACGGCACCTTCACGGTCAACGTGCTGATCAAACCACGCCTGCAAGGCTCGCATCTGTTCAGGTTGTTACTGGACGAGCAACCCTATGGCCAGCCAGGCAACGTTCCGAGCCTTCAACTGGTAAACATCGATCGCGGTCTGCACAGGCTCGCCGTTCAAGTGATCGACGGCGACACGGTCATACAACAAAGTCCCACCGTGACCTTTACCTTGCAGCGGGTGCACAAGCATTGAAAGCCTGGCCGCGTTTTCGCTTCTTTTAACCTTGCACAGGTTTATGCACTATATTGGTGCGATTAGTTGCACGACGTTCCAATCACAGCCCATTTTGGTTCGAAACTACCCGCGAAAGCTGGCAGAACGCCACGCAATCGAGCGTCAAACGCCTGTTTCAGGGGTTTAGCGCTTCTTTTCGGAGCCTTGGTTTGGTTTTTGCATTTTCCTCGCATCAGCTCTTTATTCATGCGCCAAAAGAGGTCCTGAATGACCATCAGCGACGCACTACACCGCTTGCTGCTCGACAACCTGACCACCGCCACCATCCTGCTCAACGCCGAGTTGCGCCTTGAGTACATGAACCCCGCGGCGGAGATGCTCCTGGCCATCAGCGGCCAGCGCAGCCATGGGCAGTTCATCAGCGAGCTGTTTACCGAATCCACCGAAGCGCTCAACTCTTTGCGCCAGGCGGTCCAGCAGGCGCACCCGTTCACAAAACGCGAAGCAATGCTCACTGCCCTCACCGGCCAGACCTTGACGGTCGATTACGCGGTAACACCGATCCTGAGCAATGGCGACACGCTGCTTCTGCTCGAAGTCCATCCTCGCGACCGCTTGCTGCGCATCACCAAGGAAGAGGCCCAGCTGTCGAAGCAGGAAACCAGCAAGATGCTGGTGCGGGGCCTGGCCCATGAAATCAAGAATCCGCTGGGCGGTATTCGCGGCGCGGCACAGCTGCTGGCCCGCGAACTGCCGGAAGAAAGCCTGCGTGACTACACCAACGTCATCATTGAAGAGGCCGACCGCCTGCGCAACCTGGTCGATCGCATGCTCGGCTCGAACAAGTTGCCATCACTGGCCATGTGCAACATTCACGAAGTGCTGGAACGCGTCTGCCATCTGGTCGAGGCCGAGAGCCAGGGCTGCATCACGTTGGTGCGCGACTACGATCCGAGCATTCCAGACGTCCTGATCGATCGTGAACAAATGATCCAGGCCGTGCTGAATATCGTGCGCAATGCGATGCAGGCCATCAGCAGCCAGAATGAGCTGCGCCTGGGCCGCATCAGCCTGCGCACCCGCGCCATGCGCCAGTTCACCATTGGCCACGTGCGCCACCGCCTGGTGACCAAGATCGAAATCATCGACAACGGCCCGGGCATTCCTGCGGACCTTCAGGAAACCATCTTTTTCCCCATGGTCAGCGGCCGTCCGGACGGTACCGGGCTGGGCCTGGCCATTACCCAGAACATCATCAGCCAGCACCAGGGCTTGATCGAATGTGACAGCCACCCCGGCCACACCACATTCTCGATCTTTCTGCCACTGGAACAAGGAGCCACATCGACATGAGCCGTAGTGAAACCGTGTGGATCGTCGATGACGACCGTTCTATCCGTTGGGTCCTGGAAAAAGCCTTGCAGCAGGAAGGCATGACCACGCAAAGCTTCGACAGCGCCGATGGCGTGATGAGCCGCCTGGCGCGCCAGCAGCCGGACGTGATCATCTCCGACATCCGCATGCCTGGCGCCAGCGGCCTGGATCTTCTGGCGCGGATTCGCGAGCAACACCCACGGCTGCCAGTGATCATCATGACAGCGCACTCCGATCTGGACAGCGCTGTCGCGTCCTATCAAGGCGGAGCGTTTGAATACCTGCCCAAGCCGTTCGATGTCGACGAAGCGGTTTCCCTGGTCAAGCGTGCCAACCAGCACGCTCAGGAACAACAAGGCCTGGAAGTGCCGGTCACACTGACCCGCACCCCGGAAATCATCGGCGAAGCACCCGCGATGCAGGAAGTGTTTCGCGCCATCGGGCGCTTGAGCCACTCCAACATCACCGTGCTGATCAACGGCGAATCCGGCACCGGTAAAGAACTGGTGGCGCACGCCCTGCACCGCCACAGCCCGCGCGCCGCTTCGCCATTCATTGCACTGAACATGGCAGCGATCCCCAAGGACCTGATGGAATCCGAGTTGTTCGGCCATGAAAAAGGCGCGTTCACCGGTGCCGCCAACCTGCGCCGCGGTCGATTCGAACAGGCGGATGGGGGCACGCTGTTCCTCGATGAAATCGGCGACATGCCGGCCGACACCCAGACTCGTTTGCTGCGGGTCCTGGCCGATGGCGAGTTTTACCGCGTCGGTGGTCACGTCCCGGTCAAAGTCGATGTGCGGATCATTGCCGCCACGCACCAGAACCTGGAAACCCTGGTGAATGCCGGGAAATTCCGTGAAGACTTGTTCCACCGCCTCAACGTGATCCGCATCCACATACCGCGCCTGTCGGACCGTCGCGAAGACATCCCGACCCTGGCCAAGCACTTCCTCAGCCGTGCAGCGCAGGAACTGGCGGTCGAGCCGAAGCTGCTGAAAAACGAAACCGAGGAGTATCTGAAAAACCTGCCATGGCCGGGCAACGTGCGCCAACTGGAGAACACTTGCCGCTGGATCACCGTGATGGCCTCGGGTCGCGAAGTGCATATCGGCGATTTGCCACCGGAGTTGCTGAGCCTTCCGCAGGATTCGGCCCCGGTGACCAACTGGGAACAGGCGCTACGCCAGTGGGCCGACCAGGCACTGGCTCGCGGTCAATCCAGCCTGCTGGATAGTGCCGTACCGACTTTCGAGCGGATCATGATCGAAACTGCCCTCAAGCACACCGCCGGCCGCCGCCGCGATGCCGCCGTGTTGCTGGGCTGGGGGCGAAACACCCTGACTCGCAAGATCAAGGAACTGGGGATGAAGGTTGATGGTGGGGATGATGATGAGGGGGATGAGGGTTAATCAGCCTTAGTTCTTCACTGACCGTCACACCCAATTCGCGAGCAGGCTCGCTCCCACAGTGGATTTGTAGTGTTCTCACTATCGAGTGAACGCTACCGAACCTTGTGGGAGCGAGCCTGCTCGCGAAGCTTTTTGGGCTCACGTGCACCGCCGGAAGGCACCGTGAACCGCAATCGCGCACGGCAACTGCTCCGAAATCCCGCCTCCGTTCGCAATCGAACCCCTATCGAAGAAACACGAAAGCCCCGGATTACGGGGCTTTCAGCTTTTCTACGCGTCTTTCTGTTTCAACTTGTTAAAACCTGGCACGCCCCCTGCAATAGTCTCATCAGTGATGCAGATCACCACCCAGTTTCGGGGACCTTGGTACAGGCAGGCCGGGGATTCCCCTCTTTACACCGGGCTCATACCGCACAAGCGACGAGCCTCCCAGTTTTGGGGTCCTTGGTACAGGCAGGCCGGGGATTCCCTCTTTACACCGGGTTCAAGCGCAATGCGCGAGCCCTCCCGTTTTGGGGACCTTGGTACAGGCAGGCCGGGGATTCCCTCTTTTATTGCTCCCGGAGATGGATCTCCAGCCGCCAGCGGTCATCGACCTCGCTACCGGCCCACTCACCCTGAAGGGGACGGGCCGCCACCAGCGTCAACAACAATCCCCCGTCACTCAAGCGCACCCGCCAGTTCACATCCTTGCCATTGAGCTTGAGCTGGCCTTTTTGCGCCTTGCCTTGAGCTTCGAACAACAACGCAACACTGCCTTCCACGATCTCGCCGTGGGTCTTGGGCTCATTGTTGAACCACACCACCAAGCCGTCGCTGGTCACTTCGATCTGTTGCAATTCGCTGGGGTCTGGGGTGGTCAGACGACCGATCATCAACCCCACCATGACCCCCACAATTGCCAGCGAAGCCATCACACGCGGGAATAGTTTCGAACGAGGGTCGGCTTGCGGCGTAGAATGCCGCTCATCTCTACCTTCGGAGCCGTGCATGTTTCACGTCATCCTTTTCCAACCAGAAATTCCGCCGAACACCGGCAACGTTATCAGGCTGTGCGCCAACAGTGGCTGCCACCTGCATTTGATCGAACCGCTGGGCTTTGAGATGGACGACAAGCGCCTGCGCCGGGCGGGCCTCGACTACCACGAGTATGCCACCTTGCAACGTCACGCGGACCTGGCCAGCTGCCTGGAAAGCCTCGGTCATCCACGCTTGTTCGCCTTCACCACAAAGGGCTCGCGGCCGTTTCACGACGCCAGCTTCACCCCTGGTGACGCCTTCCTGTTCGGTCCGGAAAGCCGCGGCCTGCCAGCCGAGGTGCTCGACGCTTTGCCCGCTGAACAACGCCTGCGCCTGCCGATGCGCGAAGGCTGCCGTAGCCTGAACCTGTCCAATACCGTGGCCGTCGCCGTGTACGAAGCCTGGCGGCAGAACGACTTCAAGTAACACCACGCCCCCCTGTAGGAGCTGCCGAAGGCTGCGATCTTTTGATTTTTAAGATCAAAAGATCGCAGCCTTCGGCAGCTCCTACTCGAAGGTTTCGTTTGCTCCATGAAAAAAGCGCCTCTAGATAGGCGCTTTTTTCATGGAGCAAACGAAGCTTTTATTGGACGGTCGGAGTCTCGCCCGCCGCTTGCATGCGTTGCAGCTCTTGCGCGTACAAGGCATCGAAGTTCACCGGAGCCAGCATCAGGGCCGGGAACGAGCCGCGGGTCACCAGGCTGTCCAGCGCTTCGCGAGCGTACGGGAACAGGATGTTCGGGCAGAACGCGCCCAGCGTGTGACTCATCGAAGCGTCGTCCAGGTTCTTGATCAGGAAGATACCGGCCTGTTGCACTTCGGCGATGAATGCCACTTCTTCACCGTTCTTCACGGTGACCGACAGGGTCAGCACAACTTCATGGAAGTCGCCTTCCAGCGCCTTTTGACGGGTATTGAGATCCAGACCGACACTCGGCTCCCACTGCTGGCGGAAGATCGCCGGGCTTTTCGGGGCTTCGAAGGACAAGTCACGTACGTAGATGCGCTGCAAGGAGAATTGCGGTGCGGTTTCTTCTTCGCTAGCTGCAGTGTTCTGTTGGTCAGTCATCTCAGATCCTTTCTGATCTTGGGCTTTTATAGGGTATGGAATTCAGGCCTTGAGCAGCGCGTCGAGCTTGCCGGCGCGCTCCAGGGCAAACAAATCATCACAACCGCCAACGTGGGTGCTGCCGATCCAGATCTGCGGCACGGACGTACGCCCGGCCTTCTGAGCCATTGCGGCACGCACCTGCGGCTTGCCATCGACCTTGATCTCTTCGAAGGCCACGCCTTTGTTCTCGAGCAGGTATTTGGCTCGGGAGCAATAAGGGCAGTAATCGCTGGAATAGACGACGACGTTGCTCATATCACTTCACCAGCGGCAGATTGTCGGCTTTCCAGCTGGAAACACCACCGGACAGTTTGGCGGCGGTGAAGCCAGCCTTTACCAGTTCGCGAGCGTGAGTCCCGGCCGTCTGGCCCATGGCGTCGACCAGGATGATGGTCTTGGCCTTGTGCTTTTCCAGCTCGACAACACGGGCAGCCAGTTTGTCGTGAGGAATATTCAACGCACCAACAATGTGACCGGCAGCGAAATCCTTGGCAGGACGAATGTCGATTACCACGCCCGCGTCTTTGTTGACCAGGCCAGTCAATTCCCCAGTGCTCAGGCTACGGCCGCCGCCCTGCATCTGATAGGCAATCAGCAACGCCAGCAGTACGACGAAGATACCGACGAGGATGTAGTGGTTAGTGGCAAATTCAATCAGGTGAGCAACCATCGAAGGAGGTTCCAGGGCGTTAAAATGTCGGCCAGTATACACAGCCACTATGGTGGGCCAAACCCCGTCCGGCGGTGACGTGGCCGGAACTTCGCTTTAAACTGCCACTCCCTTTTCCATCGCCCTCTTTTATCTCAGCCACGAGTGGACTCCATGACTACCACGCCTAAACCTTTGGTCCTGATTATTCTCGACGGCTTCGGTCACAGTGAGAGCCCTGAATCCAACGCGATCTTTGCCGCCAAGAAGCCTGTATTGGACCGCCTGTGGGCCACCGTGCCCAACGGCCTGATTTCGGGCAGCGGCATGGACGTCGGCTTGCCGGACGGCCAGATGGGCAACTCCGAAGTCGGCCACATGAACCTCGGTGCCGGTCGCGTGGTGTATCAGGACTTCACCCGTGTGACCAAATCGATCCGCGACGGCGAGTTCTTCGAGAACCCGACCATCTGTGCCGCGGTGGACAAAGCTGTCGCTGCCGGGAAGGCCGTGCACTTCATGGGCTTGCTGTCCGATGGCGGTGTGCACAGCCACCAGGATCACCTGGTCGCCATGGCCGAACTGGCCGCCAAGCGCGGCGCCGAAAAAATCTACCTGCACGCCTTCCTCGACGGCCGCGATACCCCGCCGAAAAGCGCGCAATCGTCGATCGAACTGCTGGACGCTACCTTCAAGGCCCTGGGTAAAGGCCGGATCGCCAGCCTCATCGGTCGTTATTTCGCCATGGATCGCGACAACCGCTGGGACCGTGTCTCCCAGGCCTACAACCTGATCGTCGAAGGCCAGGGCGAATTCAACGCCGCCACCGCCCAGGAAGGTCTGCAAGCGGCTTACGAGCGCGGCGAAAGCGATGAATTCGTCAAGGCCACTTCCATTGGCGAGCCGGTGAAAGTCGAAGACGGCGACGCCGTGGTGTTCATGAACTTCCGCGCCGACCGCGCGCGCGAGCTGACCCGCGTTTTCGTCGAGGACGACTTCAAGGAATTTGAACGTACCCGTCAGCCAAAACTGGCCGGTTTCGTCATGCTGACCCAATACGCCGCCAGCATTCCCGCACCTTCGGCCTTTGCCGCCGGCAGCCTGGAAAACGTGCTGGGCGACTACCTGGCGAAAAACGGCAAGACCCAGCTGCGTATCGCCGAAACCGAGAAATACGCCCACGTGACCTTCTTCTTCTCTGGCGGTCGTGAAGAACCGTTCCCGGGCGAAGAACGCATCCTGATCCCGTCGCCTCAAGTCGCTACCTATGACTTGCAGCCGGAAATGAGCGCGCCTGAAGTCACCGACCGCATCGTCGACGCCATCGAAAACCAGCGTTACGACGTAATCGTGGTCAACTACGCCAACGGCGACATGGTCGGCCACAGCGGTGTGTTCGAGGCAGCGGTCAAGGCTGTTGAGTGCCTTGACCAGTGCGTCGGTCGCATCGTCGATGCCCTGGAAAAAGTCGGCGGCGAAGCGCTGATCACCGCGGACCACGGCAACGTCGAGCAGATGTCCGACGAAACCACCGGCCAGGCCCACACCGCGCACACCACCGAACCGGTGCCGTTCATCTATGTGGGCAAGCGTGACCTGAAGGTTCGCGAAGGCGGCGTGCTGGCAGATGTGGCGCCGACCATGCTGAAGCTGCTAGGCCTTGAAAAACCGGCGGAAATGACCGGGACTTCGATTCTGGTGTAACCCGCACGCTCAAACGCCACAAACCACTGTGGCAGCTGGCCTGCCAGCTCCCACAGTGGTTTGTGGTGGTTTTACAGACTAAATCCCCCTTACCTCCCCTTCCAGTCATCACACAGTCAGAAATGGGCATTTTTTTTGCTGCTCATGGCGGGCATACTAGGACGTCCCTTTCTTTGGTGTCGCCCGCCTCTATGCTCCGCGTCCTGATAGCCCTCGCCCTGACTTGCCTGCTCCAGCCGGCCTTCGCCGATGAGCGCGCGCAAACCCAGCAACAATTGGACGCCACGCGTCACGACATTGCCGAGTTGAAAAAACTGCTGGGCAAGCTGCAGGAAGAAAAGTCCGGCGTGCAGAAAGACCTGAAGGGCACTGAAACCGAGATGGGCAAGCTCGAGAAGCAGGTCGACGCCCTGCAAAAAGAGCTGAAGAAAAGCGAAACCGAGTTGCAACGACTCGATGCAGAGAAAAAAAAACTCCAGAGCGCGCGCACTGAACAACAGCGACTGATTGCCATCCAGGCCCGCGCGGCATATCAGAACGGCCGGCAGGAATACTTGAAACTGCTGCTCAACCAGCAGAACCCAGAGAAGTTCGCCCGCACGCTCACCTATTACGACTACCTGAGCCAGGCTCGCCTGGAGCAGCTGAAGAATTTCAACGAAACCCTGCGCCAGCTCGCCAATGTCGAAAAAGACATCGGCCTGCAGCAGGCGCAATTGCTGGTACAGCAAAGCAGCCTGGAAACCCAGCGTGGTGAGCTCGAGAAAGTACGTCAGGAGCGCCAGCAAGTCCTGGCCAAGCTCAACGACGACGTGAAGGCTCGCGACCAGAAACTGGCAGCCCGTGAGCAGGACCAGGCAGACCTGTCTAAAGTCCTTAAAACTATTGAAGAAACCTTGGCCCGCCAGGCTCGTGAGGCAGAAGAGGCGCGACAAAAAGCGCTGATCGCCCAGCAGGAAGCCGAAAAAAAGCGTTTACGTGAGGCCCAGGCGCTGGCAGATGCCAACGACGATGCCCCACGCAAACCGGTTAAATCGACACCCGGCCCACTGGTTTCCAGTTCCGGTGAAACCTTTGGCGGCGCATTTGCTTCAACTCGCGGCAAACTTCCATGGCCTGTCGATGGTCGACTGTTGGCGCGCTTCGGTGAAAGCCGTGGCGACGACGCCCGGACCAAGTGGGACGGCGTAATGATCGGCGCTTCTGCAGGCAGTGCGGTGCATGCGGTGCATGGCGGTCGAGTGGTGTTCGCCGACTGGTTGCGCGGGGCCGGGCTGCTGGTGATTCTCGACCACGGCAACGGTTTCCTGAGTCTTTATGGTCACAACCAGACACTGCTCAAGTCTGCGGGTGACGTGGTAAAAGCCGGTGAATCCATCTCCACTGTCGGTAACAGTGGCGGGCAGGACACACCAGCGCTGTACTTTGCTATTCGTCAGCAGGGTCACCCGAGTGATCCGGCGCAATGGTGCCGCGCGCAAGGATAGGCGCTGAGTCACCTACATTAGGAGTTCGTTCGACATGCTGCATTTGTCCCGCCTTACCTCGCTGGCCCTGGCGATCGCCCTGGTGATCGGCGCGCCTCTGGCGTTCGCCGCTCAACCGGCCCCGGCAGTCGCGCCTGCGGGCACTGCCGCGACCACCAAGGCGCCACTGCCGCTGGAAGAGTTGCGCACCTTTGCCGAGGTCATGGATCGGATCAAGGCCGCGTATGTCGAACCGGTAGACGACAAGACCCTGCTGGAAAACGCGATCAAGGGCATGCTCAGCAACCTTGACCCGCACTCCGCCTACCTGGGACCAGAAGACTTCGCTGAACTGCAGGAAAGCACCAGTGGCGAATTCGGCGGCCTGGGCATCGAAGTCGGCGCCGAGGACGGCTTTATCAAAGTGGTGTCGCCAATCGATGACACACCGGCCTCCAAGGCTGGCATCCAGGCAGGCGACTTCATCGTCAAGATCAACGGCCAACCCACCCGCGGACAGAGCATGACCGAAGCGGTGGACAAGATGCGCGGCAAGATCGGCCAGAAAATCACCCTGACCCTGGTACGTGACGGCGGTACGCCATTCGATGTGACCCTGGCCCGCGCCATCATTCAGGTGAAGAGCGTGAAGAGCCAGCTGCTCGAATCCGGCTATGGCTACATCCGCATCACCCAATTCCAGGTCAAGACCGGCGAAGAAGTGTCCAAGGCCCTGGCGAAGCTGCGCAAAGACAACGGCAAGAAACTCAACGGCATCATCCTCGACCTGCGCAACAACCCGGGCGGCGTACTGCAATCGGCGGTGGAAGTGGTCGACCATTTCATCACCAAGGGCCTGATCGTCTACACCAAGGGTCGCATCGCCAACTCCGAACTGCGTTTCTCTGCCACCGGCAAGGACGAAAGCGAAGCCGTGCCAATGGTCGCGCTGATCAATGGCGGCAGCGCCTCGGCCTCGGAAATCGTCGCCGGCGCCCTGCAAGACCAGAAACGCGCGGTGATCATGGGTACGCCGAGTTTCGGCAAAGGCTCGGTGCAAACCGTGCTGCCACTGAACAACGACCGAGCACTGAAGATCACCACCGCGTTGTACTACACGCCCAACGGCCGCTCGATCCAGGCCCAGGGTATCGTCCCGGACATCGAAGTGCGCAAGGCCAAGATCACCAACGAGCAAGACGGCGACTACTTCAAGGAAGCCGACCTGCAAGGTCACTTGGGCAACGGCAACGGTGGCGCCGACAAACCAAGCAGCTCCGGCGGCAAGGCCAAGCCGATGCCGCAAGACGACGATTATCAACTGGCCCAGGCCCTGAGCCTGCTCAAAGGGCTGAGCATCACATCCGGTCGCTGAGATGCTTGCGCGGGTAGTCCTGGGGCTGTTGTGTTGCCTGGCGGGTGTTGTTCACGCTGCACCCGCCCCTCAAAAGGCTTATATCAGCCTGATCATCGATGACCTGGGGCAAAACCTGCCCCGGGATCGCCAGGTGCTGGCCCTTCCGGGGCCGGTGACGGCGGCGATCATGCCCGACACCCCTCACGCCACCGAATTCGCTCGCGAAGCCCATCGTGCCGGCAAGATCGTCATCCTGCACATGCCCATGGACCCGGCCACCGGTCCGTTCGCCTGGCATCCCGACTTGCCTGTCGAAGAGCTCGAGAAACGCCTGAACGCAGCACTCAAGGTCGTACCCTATACCGCTGGCATCAATAACCACATGGGCAGCCGCATGACTGCCCAACGCCCAGCCATGGCCTGGTTGATGGCTGACCTGCAGCGTCGGCACAAGCTCTTCGTGGATAGTCGCACCAGCGCGCAGACTGTGGCAGCGGCCGAAGCGCAGAACATTGGATTGGCGAGTATTTCGCGTGATGTGTTTCTGGATGATGAGCGCACTGAAGCGGCAATCTTCACCCAGTTGCAGACAGCAATCAGCCTTGCGCGTAAGCAGGGTTCGGCGGTGATGATCGGGCATCCGTATCCACAGACGCTGGCGGTGTTGGAGCGTGAACTGCCCAAGCTCAAGGCTCAGGGCATCGAGTGGATTGATATAAAGCAGATGGTCAGTGTGCGCGGCAATCGCGCCATGGTTGCCCATGGCAAAGACGGAATTTACCGGTAACAACTCGCCACGCACCTATACATAGCTACCGCCCGACACCTCTTCCAATTCCAGATATTGAGACCTGCAACAGGTCGCGGCCCTGAGTCGCCTTTTACATATCAGGAATAACCATGAACACCGAGAACAGCGCTACAAAACCAATAGGCTCGATAAAAGTCGATAACTTGCTAATCAACTTTACGACAGAGTTTCAGCGACTCTGGGACAGCGGGCGATCACAAGCGAAGCCCGCAACCTTTTGGCGCGCTGCGCCAGCCCCTGATTTGCTGCCGGGCTATTTCTCTCTGGGCGATTTAGTCATTCCTGGACATGACAGTATTAATAGTAAAAAAGTGGCCGTGGTCGTCTGCGAAGGACCAAAAAGTGGAGAAAGCACCAAAGTTAATGCACTCAGCCCACCTATCGACTTCGAACAAGTCTGGAGAAGTGCAGGCTCAACAACCGTTGCGGACTGCACGATTTGGCGCCCGATCCCTCCCGATGGCTACGTTGCAATGGGGATGGTGTGTTCCGACCGTGAAAAACCTTCGCTCAACGTGGTTCGATGCATCAGGGAGGACCTGGTAGTAGCCTCAACTGTCGGCAACTTGATCTGGAGCGATAAAAGCAGTGGTGCGCGACAGGATCTCAGCGCTTGGAGCATCTGCCCACCCATCGCGCAAAACGGTGAAATCTACCTTTCACCCGGTACCTTTGCCGGTGTTAGAGGCTATTCCAAACCGACGACACTCACTACTTATTCATTGCGAATGAGCATCCCGCTTCAAATCAACCCCCAGCTGCAGGCACCAGTACTGTCCGGGATCGGGCAGCCTACACAACTCGAAAAAGCCGAAACCACTTACATCGCCAAACTTCCCTGGTTTACCGTAATAGACCCGGTTCTGAGCCCGATTGAGCAACTACGCACAACGCCTTCATACCTCTTGGAGAGGACAGACCAGTATGTGCTCGTGGGAAGCGGCCATAATGAAGACGCCGCGAGTAAAACCTTCAAGTGGATAGTACACAGAGTTCAGACACGTCAAAGCCTGACGGCATTCGCCCTCGTCACGTCTATCGAATTCGATAGTGAATGGCCAATCAACGTGCAGGCGCCTCTCATCAACTTTTCGGGGAGATTGGACAAGAAATTTGCTCATTCTGATGAGTCAGGCGGATGGTCCGCCCATGCTGCCACAGAAGTCTTTATCGTCGTCTCGAAAAACAGAACTGTGGCGGTATATCAAATGCAGAGTAACTACAGACTGCTGCGCGAAGACAGAACTCAAGTCACTACAGAGCTTAATTACACCGACATGAGCAATTTACACCTGACTGAATTCTCATCTTAAAAGACGGATGAAGTCACACCCACCCTTTAACCAGTAGAAATTCCAGCAGCAACTATAGATACCGCCCCATGATCTCGTCGACCACGCCGTCCTTGCGCATCTGATCCAGTGCAGCCTGTAACTTGGCGACGGTTGCCTGCGGTACGTCCTTGTTCAGCGCCAGGTACAGCTCGGCGCTGTTGAAACGCAACACGGTCTTCAGCCCGTTTACCCCGTCCTGGCGCGCCAGATAGCGCCCGGCCGGGTCGCCGGTGGCCCACAGGTCGATCTGTCCGCTGACCAGCTTCTTCGCATTATCCTGATCGCGTAGCACCACGATTGGCTTCAGGCCCTGCTTGGCGAGCGTCTCGGCAATCGCATCGCCCTTGTACGCGCCAATCCTGTATTTGCGCGCGTCCTCCAGGGTCTCGAGGGAGATTTTGCTGTCAGCCTTGGCCAGCATGATCCAGTCATCCGGACCGATCGGCCCGACCCATTTGAAAAGCCGCTCGCGGTCCGGCAAACGGGCCATCACGAATGCTCCGTAACCGGGGTTTTCCAGCGCGAGTTTGTAGACACGCTCCCAAGGGAAACGCAGGGTCAGGCTATAAGTGACGTTGGCGCGCTTGAACATCTCGCGGACGATGTCCACGGCGATCCCATTGATGTTCTCGTCCTGAGCGAAGTTCTTGCCGTTCTTGGCCATGTTGTACGGCGGGAAGTTTTCCGTCAGCAACACCAGTTCCGTGGTGGAGCTGTCGGCGGCGCGTGCGCTACTGATGAGCAACAAGGAAGCGCTGGCGAGGACAAGAAGAATGCGTTTAAACATGTCTGGCTACCGAAATCCATGGCGTACTCAAGAGTGCCCTGAGCCCGCCATGATGTCCACTGGCCTGTACTGGTTTGTTCAGCGCATCACAATACCGCGGTGGGCCATATAGGCCTTGGCTTCTTGAACGGTGTATTCACCGAAGTGGAAAATACTCGCTGCCAACACTGCACTGGCGTGGCCCTCGAGAATGCCGTCGGCCAGGTGCTGCAGGTTGCCGACACCGCCGGAAGCGATCACCGGAATGCCCAATGCATCGCTGATGGCGCGGGTGACACCCAGGTCGAAGCCATTTTTCATGCCGTCCTGGTCCATGCTGGTCAGAAGGATCTCACCGGCACCCAGGCCTTCCATCTTCTTCGCCCATTCGACCGCGTCGAGCCCGGTGGGCTTGCGCCCGCCGTGGGTGAAGATTTCCCAGCGCGGGGTTTCGCCAGGTCCCGAGACCTTCTTCGCATCAATGGCAACCACGATGCATTGCGAACCGAAGTGCTGCGCCGCTTCACCGACGAATTCCGGGTTGAACACAGCAGCGGTGTTGATCGAGACCTTGTCCGCACCGGCATTCAGCAAATTGCGAATGTCCTGCACGGTGCGTACGCCACCGCCCACGGTCAGCGGGATAAACACCTGGCTGGCCATGCGCTCGACGGTATGCAGCGTGGTGTCGCGACCGTCGACGCTGGCAGTGATGTCGAGGAAAGTAATCTCGTCGGCACCCTGTTCGTCATAACGACGGGCGATCTCCACCGGGTCGCCCGCGTCACGGATGTTCTCGAACTTCACACCTTTGACGACCCGGCCGTTGTCCACGTCCAGGCAAGGGATGATGCGTTTGGCCAGCGCCATGGTCAGTCCTCAGCCTTTGTACGAATCGCAGAAAGCTTGCGCTTCAGCGACGTCGAGGGTGCCTTCATAAATCGCGCGACCGGTGATCGCACCGATGATGCCTGGCGCCTTGGCGTCGAGCAGGGTCTTGATGTCACCCAGGTTGTGGATGCCACCGGAAGCGATCACCGGGATCTTCGTGGCAGCCGCCAGCGCAGCGGTGAACGGCACGTTGCAACCCTGCATCATGCCGTCTTTGGCGATGTCGGTATAAACGATGGCGGACACGCCGTCGGCTTCAAATTGCTTGGCCAGGTCGATCACCTGGATGGTGCTGATTTCAGCCCAGCCATCGGTAGCGACGAAACCGTCCTTGGCGTCCAGGCCGACAATTACCTTGCCCGGGAACGCGCGGCAGGCTTCGGCAACGAAGGCCGGATCTTTCACGGCCTTGGTGCCGATGATCACGTAGCTCACGCCCGCTTTCACGTAGTGTTCGATGGTTTCCAGGGAACGGATGCCACCGCCGATCTGGATCGGCAGGTTCGGGTAGCGCCTGGCAATCGCGGTGACCACTTCGCCGTTGACCGGCTGGCCTTCGAACGCACCGTTCAGGTCGACCAGATGCAGACGACGGCAACCGCCCTCCACCCACTTGGCAGCCATGCTCACCGGGTCATCGGAGAACACTGTGGAATCTTCCATGCGGCCCTGGCGCAGACGAACACAGGCACCGTCTTTAAGATCGATAGCGGGAATAATCAGCATCTGTCAAACCTTCAAATTTGAATGTTCAGCTTGGCTCGGAAATCAGTTTTTCTCGAGCGCCCACAGGTCGCTTTCGATGCTTTCGAACCTCTCCTTGAGGTGCGCCTGCACATCGAATATCGCCCTGTTGTAATAGTGAGGAGCAATTTCGCGGGTGAACAGCTCAAGGATTTCGGCCGCTTCGAACGAACCCAGGTCCAGTTCGAAGCGATCCTCCATGAAGCGCTTGATCTTGTGATTGGCCTCACTCTCCTGTTCAGGAGTGAGGGTCAGGATCGGCGGCTTCTTCTTGACCGCCATTACCAGCGACCGTCCCACGCGGCGAAGTTCTGCAGCAACTGCAGGCCATGGGTATGGCTTTTCTCCGGGTGGAACTGCACGGCGAAACGCGAGCCTTCGGCCAGCGCTGCGGCAAAGTCGACCCCGTAATGACCGCCACCGACCACCTGCCGCGCATTACCGGCGGCGATGTAGTAGCTGTGCACGAAGTAAAACCGCGCCATGTCTGGAATGTCGTGCCACAGCGGGTGACTCACCTTCTGCTTTACTTCGTTCCAGCCCATGTGCGGGACTTTCAGGTGTTCGCCGTCCTCGACAAGATCCTTGCCGAAGAACTTCACCTGGCCCGGGAACAGGCCGATGCAGTCGACACCGTCGTTCTCTTCGCTGTGCTCGAGCAAGGCCTGCATGCCAACGCAGATGCCGAGGAACGGACGATCCTGGCTGACCTCACGTACCAGTGAATCGAAACCCAGTCGACGGATCTCCGCCATGCAGTCGCGGATCGCGCCAACACCGGGGAAAACCACCCGGTCGGCTTCGCGAATCACGTTCGCATCGCTGGTGATCAGGACCTTGCCAGCCCCCACGTGCTCGAGGGCCTTGGCCACCGAGTGCAGGTTGCCCATGCCGTAATCGATAACCGCGACTGTCTGCATTACAGGACGCCCTTGGTCGAAGGCATTTGCCCGGCCATGCGGTCATCGAGTTCCACGGCCATGCGCAGGGCGCGGCCGAAAGCCTTGAACACGGTTTCGATCTGGTGGTGGGTGTTGTGCCCACGCAGGTTGTCGATGTGCAGGGTGACGTTGGCGTGGTTGACGAAGCCCTGGAAGAATTCCTGGAACAGGTCAACATCGAAACCGCCGACGGTGGCGCGGGTATACGGCACATGCATCTGCAGGCCAGGGCGGCCGGAGAAGTCGATTACCACGCGCGACAGCGCTTCATCGAGCGGCACGTAGGCGTGGCCGTAGCGACGGATGCCTTTCTTGTCGCCGATGGCTTTGGTGAATGCCTGACCCAGGGTGATACCGACATCTTCCACCGTGTGGTGGTCATCGATATGCAGGTCGCCTTTGCTGACGATATCCAGGTCGATCAGCCCGTGACGGGCGATCTGGTCCAGCATGTGCTCAAGAAAAGGTACACCGATATCAAATCGGGCCTTTCCGGTGCCATCCAGGTTGATCGAGGCTTTGATCTGGGTTTCCAGAGTGTCGCGCTCGACTGACGCCATACGTTCGGCCATCACCAGCTCCGCAAAATCATTGGGCGAAAAAGGCAACCATTATAGGGGCGCGGGCGCGAAACAGAAACACGGGAGGTGATATCGCTGACGGATAGAATCCCCGGTCGTCGGGGATAGACATGTCCATACAAGCCATTTCAAGCACCACCAGACAAATGTGGGGGCGGGCTTGCTCGCGAAAGGGGCTGCACATGCAACATATTTGTCGACTGTCAGACCGCAATCGCGAGCAAGCCCGCTCCCACAGGGGTTGGTGTTGGCCTGAAGATGTCAGGCCAGACCCTCAGCTTCTTAGTGGAACAGTACCGCTGTTTTTTGCAGCGTCACCCACACACCCCATGCCAACGGAATACCCACCACCAGCCAGGCAGCTACCGCCAACGGCTTGGTGCCGGCATCGGCTTTCCACTCCAGCACGGTGCTGCTGTCAGCCCCTTTGTCGTGACCCAGAGCCTGTTCGGCAGCCAGCTCGGCGTCGGTCATGAAGTACTTGTCGGCCACCGGACGCACCAGCAGGTTGCAGATAAAGCCCAGTACCAGCAGGCCCGCCAGGATGTACAAGGTGATGTCGTACGCCGCTGCACGCTCGACGCCGATGCTCAGCTGATATTCACGCAGGTAGTTCACCAGCACCGGACCCAACACACCTGCCGCCGCCCATGCCGTCAGCAGGCGACCGTGGATCGCACCGACCATTTGCGTGCCGAACAGGTCCGCCAGATAAGCGGGGACCGTGGCAAAACCACCGCCGTACATCGACAGGATGATGCAGAAGGCTGCCACGAACAGCGCGACACTGCCCAGATGCCCAAGGTTCGGAATCAGTCCGTATAAAGCAAAGCCCAGGGCGAAGAACACGAAGTAGGTGTTTTTACGGCCCAGGTAATCCGAGAACGAGGCCCAGAAGAAACGCCCGCCGATGTTGAACAGGCTCAGCAAACCGGTGAAGCCCGCAGCGATGGCGGCAATCGAAGCCAGTTGCGAGGCGTCCAGTTGGCCAAATGTCAGGTCATTGCCCAGCAACTTGCCGGCAAAAACCTCCTGCAACAGTGGCGAAGCCATGCCGAGGATGCCGATACCGGCGGATACGTTCAGGCACAACACCAGCCATACCAGGCGAAATTGTGGCGTCTTCCACGCCACGTTCACGTGCACGTGACGGTGGGTGATCATCGCGTTCGAGGCTTTTTTCGCAGGTGCCGTCCAGCCTTCAGGCTTCCAGCCGGTCGGCGGCACTCGATAGGACAGCGCGCCGCCGATCATGAACACGAAATAGATCGCAGCCATGACCAGGAAGCTTTGCCACACGCCGACACTGGTGGGCGAGGCAAAATGACTCATCAACGCCGCCGCCAAGGGCGCACCGACCATTGCACCCCCGCCGAAACCCATGATCGCCATGCCGGTCGCCATGCCGCGCTTGTCCGGGAACCACTTGATCAAGGTCGACACCGGCGAGATGTAGCCCAGGCCCAGGCCGATACCGCCAATGACCCCGGAGCCGATCCACATCAGCCAGATCTGGTGGGTATAGACCCCCAGCGCGGAAATCAGCAGACCGCCGCACCAGCACAGCGCCGAGACGACACCCGCCTTGCGCGGCCCGGCATGCTCCAGCCAGCCACCCCAGATGGCGGCCGAGCAACCCAGGAAGATGAAGAACAGGGTGTAGATCCAGCCGAGCATCGAAATCGGCCAGTCGCATTGCGAAGAAAACACTTGAGCGATGAAGCTCATGTCGGGCGCACAAGCCACTGGTGCGGTGATGCCGAGCGCTTTGGACAGCGGCAACCAGAATACCGAGAAGCCATACGCCATGCCGATACACAGATGGATAGCCAGCGCGGCCGGTGGCACCAGCCATCGGTTGAAACCGGGCCTGGCGATAATGCGCTCCTTGGAAAGGAACGCGGGCTGGCCGGCTTGAAGGCCGTCTGCCGTGATGCTCGTGGTCATTGTTTATCCCCCAATTGTCAGTAGTGTTCGCCAGCCACTTTTCACCCTCAGCCTTAATGCACGCAGACATGACCGTTTTTTAGGGAAAAGCTCGTTTTTCCTGCGACATCACGTCGCAGAGGGGCGGACGAACCGGTGCAGGGTAGCATTTGCCAATGGTCGAAAAACCAAACTGACATCACGTTTTCGAAGTTGTCCGTTTTCGTACCACCTGAAGGAACCTCCCTTGCGATCATTGTCGAACTGATTAACCACTTCTTCTCCGGTACAGATCCTGTCTACACGCAGGCAAAATCACTTTTTGCCTGGATGCTCGACGCTCTGTCCTTGTGATCTGCCCGGTCGGGCGCTGCGGAGCGCTATACTCCCCGGCTAAATTTCGAATTCGACTAACTACAAGGACTCGCCCATGAAAGCGTTCGGCAAAATCCTGGGTCTGGTACTTCTCGGGCTGTTGCTGATCGTAGTGGCGCTGGGCTTTGCCCTGACCCACCTCTTCGATCCCAACGACTACAAAGACGAGATACGCCAGATTGCCCGCGACAAGGCCCACATCGAGCTGACGCTCAATGGCGATATCGGCTGGAGCCTGTTCCCTTGGCTGGGCCTGGAACTGCACGATGCAGCGGTCGCTACCCTGGCCAAGCCCGCCGAGCCCTTCGCCGACCTGCAGATGCTCGGCCTGTCGGTCCGCGTGCTGCCATTGCTGCGCCGCGAGGTGCAGATGAGCGATGTGCGCGTCGAAGGCCTGAACCTGCGCCTGAACCGCGACAAAGATGGCCACGGCAACTGGGAAGACATCGGCAAGGTGCCCAAGCCTGCAACCACGGCCACGCCTGCCGATGCCACCAGCGAACCTGAGCAGCCAACCACCGCCCAGGCGGAAAAACCGGCACAGCCCATTCGCCTGGACATCGACAGCCTGACCGTCAACAACGCCCGCGTGGAATACAGCGACGAAAAAACCGGCAAGCAATTCAGCGCCGAAAGCATCCAGCTCAGTACCGGGCCGGTGCACGACTCCACCAACATCCCGGTCAAGCTCACCGCGTTCCTGGGCACCAACCAGCCGGTTCTGCGGGTGCGCACCGAGCTCAACGGCGAATTGCGTTTCGAACGCGCGCTGCAGCGCTACAAGCTCGAAGACATGAAGCTGTCCGGTGAAGTCGCCGGCGATCCGCTGCAAGGCAAGACCGTGACCTTCGCTGCGCAAGGCCAGCTGTTGCTGGACAAGGCTGCCAACGTCGCCGAGTGGACCGGGATCAAGGTCTCCGCCAACCAACTGCGAGCGCTGGGCGAGCTGAAGGTCAATGACCTCGATAAAACCCCGCAGGTTAACGGCGGCTTGTCGATTGCCCAGTTCGACCTGGCGAAATTCGTCGACAGCATCGGCCAGAAACTCCCGGCGATGGCCGAAGGCAGCCTGAGCAAGGTCGAACTGGCCACGCGCCTGACCGGCACGCCCTCCAGCCTCACGCTCGATGACATCAACCTGAAAGTCGACGACAGCACCTTTACCGGTCGCATCGCTGTCGAGGATTTCGCCAAGCAATCCCTGCGCGCAACCCTCAAGGCGGACACCTTCAACGTCGACCGTTACCTGGCGCCGAAGTCGGCCGAGGCTAACAGCGCCAAGCAAGTGCGTCAGGCCGAAGTCGCCAGCACCGAAGCTGATGCCATGGCCGGGGCCGGCAGCACACCCCTGCCGCAATCCCCAACCAAAGAAGCCTGGAGCAACGAACGCCTGCTGCCGGTGGAACGTCTGAGCAAGCTGGATGTAGACGCCGACCTGACCTTCGGCCAGTTAACCCTGGAAAAACTGCCGATCCACAACGCGGTGCTCAAGGCCAACGGCCAGGGTGGATTGTTGACGCTGAGCAGCCTGCGCGGCGACCTGTACGAGGGCAACTTCGAAGCCAAAGGCACCCTTGATGTGCGCCAGCAGGCGCCGGTGCTGAACATGCAGACGCAAATCAGCCGGGTGCCAGCGGAAAAAATCCTCGAAAGCCAGGGCAAGGAGCCACCGGTCAAAGGCCTGGTAACACTCAACAGCACCCTCACCGGTAGCGGCAACAGCCAGAAAGCGCTGATCGAAACCCTTAATGGCAACGCCAGTTTCGTCATCAACAATGGCGTGCTGCTCAATGCCAACCTCGAACAACAGTTGTGCAAAGGCATCGCCACGCTCAACCGCAAGTCCCTCAGCGGCGAGCCAAGGGGCAAGGACACACCGTTCCAGGAGCTCAAGGGTAACCTGACCTTTCGAAACGGCGTCGCGAGCAACCCGGACCTGAAAGTGCGCATCCCGGGCATGACCGTCAACGGCGACGGCGACATCGACCTGCGGGTCTTGGGCATGGATTATCGCGTGGGCATCATTGTCGAAGGCGACAAGAGCGACATGCCGGACCCGGCCTGCCAGGTGAGCGAGAAATTTGTCGGCATCCAGTGGCCGTTGCGTTGCCGCGGCCCACTGGAGCTCGGCGCCAAGGCCTGCCGCCTGGATAACGAACGCATGGGCCAGGTCGCGAGCAAACTGGCGGGCGAGCGCATCAGCGAAAAAATCGACGAGAAACTGGGCGACAAGGTCAGCCCGGAACTCAAGGACGCACTCAAGGGGCTGTTCAAGCGATGAGAGCCGAGCAGTTTTCATTGGCGGTGCTGGAATGGTTCGACCGCCACGGCCGTCACGATTTGCCCTGGCAACAGGGCATCACCCCTTATCGGGTGTGGGTCTCGGAAATCATGCTGCAACAAACCCAGGTCAGCACCGTGCTGAATTATTTCGATCGGTTCATGGCCTCGCTGCCGACGGTCGAAGCCCTGGCGGCGGCGCCCGAGGACGAAGTGCTGCACCTGTGGACGGGCCTGGGGTACTACACCCGCGCGCGTAATCTGCAGAAGACTGCGAAAATCGTCGTCGAGCAGTACGGCGGTGAATTCCCCCGGGACGTGGAAAAACTCACCGACCTGCCCGGCATCGGCCTGTCCACGGCGGGTGCGATCGCCAGTATCAGCATGGGCCTGCGCGCGCCGATCCTCGACGGCAACGTCAAACGCGTTCTGGCACGCTTTACCGCGCAAGAGGGTTACCCGGGCGAGCCGAAGGTCGCCAAACAGCTATGGGCGAACGCTGAGCGCTTTACGCCGCACGATCGGGTGAACGCCTACACCCAGGCGATGATGGACCTGGGCGCCACGCTCTGCACCCGCAGCAAGCCGAGCTGCCTGCTCTGCCCGCTGGAAAAAGGCTGTGAAGCGCACATGCTCGGCCTGGAAACCCGCTACCCGATTCCCAAGCCACGCAAAGCCATCCCGCAGAAACGCACGCTGATGCCGATGCTTGCCAATGCCGAAGGTGCGATCCTGCTTTACCGTCGACCTTCCACGGGCCTGTGGGGCGGCTTGTGGAGCTTGCCGGAACTCGATGACCTCGACGACCTGCAACATCTCGCCTCGCAGCACTCGCTGGAGTTGGGCAACCCGCAGGCACTGCCGAACCTGGTGCACACCTTCAGCCATTTCCAGTTATCCATCGAACCCTGGCTGGTTCAGGTCCAGGAGGCCGGCCAGCACGTGGCCGAGGCCGACTGGCTCTGGTATAACCTCGCCACCCCGCCGCGCCTGGGCCTTGCCGCCCCGGTCAAGACCTTGCTCGAACGCGCGGCTGCCGTATTGAACGCAGGAGAGTCGTCATGACCCGCACCATCATGTGCCGCAAGTACAAAGAAGAATTGCCCGCCCTGGAGCGCGCTCCATTCCCGGGTGCCAAAGGCCAGGACATTCTTGACCACGTCTCGGCCAAGGCCTGGGCCGATTGGCAAAAACACCAAACGCTGCTGATCAACGAAAAGCGCCTGAACATGATGAACGCCGAAGACCGCAAATATCTTCAGGGCGAGATGGACAAGTACTTCTCCGGCGAGGATTACGCCAAGGCCGAAGGCTACGTTCCGCCTGCCGAGTAAGCCCGTGAAATCGGGGGGTCGGATCGTAAGCGACGGTAATAATTAAATTTTTTTGATAACTTGCTTGACGACCCTCTGAAAAACCCGTTTAATGCGCCCCGTTGCCCAGATAGCTCAGTCGGTAGAGCAGGGGATTGAAAATCCCCGTGTCGGCGGTTCGATTCCGTCTCTGGGCACCACCTTCCGTTTTCAGGTGATGCCAAGCACACCTGGAAGCACACAAAAAACCCGCCTAGTGCGGGTTTTTTGCTTTTCAGGGTTTGTACCCTTGCATGCCCCCGTGAAAGCTTGGCAAGCGATCACAAGGGGCGGCTGGAGTAGCCCGGCCTCAGCAGTCCGCTCACTCCGCCATCTGCAACTCCGGCAGCTTCATCCGGAACCCACGCGTAACGCCCATCAAACAAAGTAACCCTAACCCCATCCAGCCAAGACCAATCATGAACGACATGCTGGACAGGCTGGTCCACAGCCAAATGGTGCTGAGGAAGCCCAGGGCCGGCACCAGGCCGTAGATCAGGCAATTGCGCAGGCCGCGCATCTTCTGGTCGACGAGGTAATGCTTGATCACCGCCAGGTTCACCGCTGAAAACGCGAAGAGTGCGCCGAAGCTGATCATGTTGGCCACGGTATCCAGGGTGATGAACAGGGCAATCAGCGAAAACAGGCTGACCAGCATGATCGCCGTGGCCGGCACCCGCTTCTTCGAGACCAGCCTGCCGAACACCCGCGGCAGCGCACCGTCCCGACCCATGGCGAACAGCACCCGGGAGACGCTGGCCTGGGAGACCATCGCCGAGGCAAAACACCCGGCCACGTAGGTGGCGGTAAAGGCGGTCACCAGCAGTTCACCCCCCACGCGGCGCATGACGTCCAGCGACGCCGAGTCCGGGTCGGCAAAGGTGTTCCATTGTGGATAGACCATTTGCGCGAAATACGAAACAAGGACAAACAGCAGGCCTCCGAGCAGGCTCACCACCATGATGGCGAGGGGGATGAGACGCCGCGGGTTGGGCGTCTCCTCGGCCATGGTCGACACGGCGTCGAAGCCGAGGAAGGACAGACACAGGACTGCTGCGCCGGTCATGATCAGCGGAACGCTGAAGCCCTCGTGATGGAAGGGTGCGAGCAACGAAACCGGCTCCGACTGATCCCCCAGGTTATGGATCGACAACGCCACGAACACGACGATGAAGACCAACTGGACAACCACGAGCAGCAAGTTGACCCGGGTGATGGATTCGATACCGATCAGGTTAAGGAAGGTCACCAGGGCAATGGAGCCAACCACCCACACCGCCGCGGGAACTGCGGGGAAGTATTCGGACATGTAGATGCCGATCAGCAGATAACTGAGCAGCGGCAGGAAGATATAGTCCAGCAACAAGGTCCAGCCGGCCATGAAGCCAAAGTAGCTACCGAAGGCCTTACGCGTATAGGAGTACACCGATCCCGAATACGGATGTGCCTGCACCATGCGTCCGTAGCTGTAGGCAGTCAGCAGCATGGCGGCAAGGGTCAGCAGGTAGGCGGTAGGCAAGTGGCCCTTGGTCATCTGGGTCACCAGGCCATAGGTGGTGAACACCGCCAGCGGGACCATGTACGCCAGGCCGAAGAGGACCAGAGCGGTAAGACCCAGGGATTGTCGAAACCTGCCAGGCGAAACCGATTCCGATGGGGAGTGATGGGAAGGAGTGTCGGCCACGCTTGTTATTGTATTCATTGCTGACTCCTGAAAATTTGAATGCAGGACGCTGCGGTATCCGAAGAACGGTTACCGTTAGTGAATGATCTGCTGAAGGGTGGGCTGCCCGATTTCCGACAGCCACTTGTTCAATCGATAGGCATACAGGGCGATGCAACGCTGTTGATCACCGCCCCGAGCATGCCTGGCCCACAGATGAGCTCAGAGCTTTCCCGCGATCCGTGCAGTGCGGTCTACCGCGATTCGGGTCTTTTCAACCAGCTCGTCCAGCTCCGCGCGCGTTGCCACAAGTGCCGGCGCCATGATCATGCGGCCCAAGGTCGAACGAATGATCACACCCTCTTCAAAACCAAAGGTGCGGCACTGCCACGCCAGATCGTTTTCGTTGGTGAAGCGTTTGCGCGTAGCCTTGTCCTCAGCGAACTGCAAGGCCGCGACGAGGCCCGCGCCCTGGATCTCGCCGATCATCGGGTGGTTGCCAAACACTTCGCGCAGGATCCGCTGCAAGTACGGTCCGGTATCCTCCTTCACCTGGCGCACGATGCCTTCGTCACGCAACGCCTTGAGGTTGGCGAGCGCGACCGCGGCCGCGACCGGGTGTCCGGAATAAGTCAGGCCGTGGGCGAAGACGCCGCCCTGCTCCACCAGCGCATCGGCAATGCGCTTGCCCAGCACCAGGCCACCCATCGGCACGTAACCGGAAGTCAGGCCCTTGGCGATCGACAGGGTGTCCGGCTCGAAACCGAAATACTGGTGTGCGAACCACTCGCCCGTGCGACCAAAACCACCGATCACTTCATCGGCACACAGCAGCACATCATATTGGCGGCAGATGCGCTGGATTTCCGGCCAGTAGCTCTCGGGCGGGAAGATCATGCCGCCAGCGCCCTGGAAAGGCTCGGCGATAAAGCCCGCGACATTTTCGGCACCCAGCTCAAGAATCTTCTCTTCCAGTTGCAGGGCACAGCGACGACCGAACTCGGCCGGGGTCAGCTCGCCGCCCTGGGCGTACCAGTAAGGCTCATCGATGTGCGCGACGTCTGGAATCGGGCCACCCATCTCGTGCATGAACTTCATCCCGCCCAGCGCGGTGGCTGCCAGGGTCGAACCGTGATAACCGTTCCAGCGGCCGATCATGATTTTCTTCTGTGGCTTGCCAACGACCTGCCAGTAACGGCGAACGGTACGGATCAGCACCTCGTTCGCTTCGGAGCCGGAGTTGGTGTAGATGACGTGGCTGTAGTGACCCGGCAGCAGGCTGAACAGCAGCTCGGACAGCTCGATCACCGCTGGATGCGTGGTGTGGAAGAACATGTTGTAGTACGGCAATTGGTCCATCTGCGCAGCCGCCGCGGCGGTCAGGTCCTTGCGACCGTAGCCGAGCTGGGTGCACCACAGGCCCGACATGCCGTCCAGGTAGCGCTTGTCATCGTTGTCCCAGAGATACAGTCTCTCGCCGCGTACCATCACTCGAGGGCCTTCGGCATTGAGCGCCTTCTGATCCACAAATGCATGGATATGGTGGGCGGCATCGGACTTCTGATAATCCTGAGTCTGCCGTTTCGGTTCGAAGGGTGCATTCATGGCTTTTTTCTCTTTTGTTGGTAGTCACGCGAGGGGGAGCAAGTCCGTTCAGCGGCTCTTGCTCATGTAGCTTTCAAGCGGGTCTTTGCTGAGCACGCCCTGGGCTTCGGCCAACGAATCGATGAACAGTGAGAACAATTCCGATTGCGTGCCGATGTCGAGCTTGCAGTAGACGTTTTTACGGTGAGACTTGATGGTGTCCTCCGACACCCCCAGGCGCTCGGCCAGGGAGCGGGTCGAATGGCCACGCAGGATCAGTTGGGCGATTCGGCATTCGCGCTCGGTCAGGATCGACGAGCCGAAGTTATCCAGTGCCGAGTGGATGCGCTGCTCCAACAGGTTTTCGAAACGAGCGCCGCGCGTGTCCAGGCCGACAAAATGCTTTTTCAGCAAGGTCAGGACCCAGGGCGCAATGCGCTTGAACTGCTGCGTCGTGGCGGCGTCCAGTTTTTCCGTGAACGCCAGCGAGACAGCCAGGCTCAGCCCGGGAGACAACTGCAGGATGTAGTTCAACTCATCCTGAAGGTGCGAGTGCCGATAGAACGACTGGTAGTACTCGCTGAGTTCGAAGTGGTCGGGAGCGACCTCGGCGAGGTCATAGCAACCGGAGCTGAAGCCTTCCACACAGGCACCGTAGAACGGGTCGAGCAGGTAGAACCCGGACAGGTACTGACGCACATTGCCTTGCGGCAACCAGGGGCCGTCGAGTTCGAACAGTGCGCTGGGCATGCCGCCATGCGGATACTGGTACAGCGTCGTCGCCTGAATGGGCCAGATACAGCCCAGGGTTTCGAACAGCGTCGCGGTGAATCCCGGTTGACCGATACTCTCGGTCACCTTGGCCATCTGTTCGAACCATTGCGCAGAAACAAACCGATCGTTTTCCACTTCAAAGACTCGCCAAAAGAACGGTTGGGAACGACACGAGGTGACTGGTGCCGGGGTTGAAATGATGTTCCCACGCTCGGAAAACTGCCGATATCACCCGATAGGGTGAGTCGACCAAAGGGTGCCAAACGGCCGCCCAAGATGCCCCACAAGCAGGAAAAGCACGCCACTCCGAGGAGTGCGTGCGGTCGGGTTTTCCCCTGCCACGCCTTGCGACGTGGCCTATGGAAGCGGTGTTAACGAAGCTGGAACCAAGTGGTTTTAAGTTGCGTGTACTTGTCGAATGAATGGAGGGAAAGATCGCGCCCGAAGCCGGACTGCTTGCCGCCACCGAAAGGAATGGCGACATCCAGTGCATCCATGGTGTTGACCGAGACAGTCCCGGCTTTCAATGCCCGTGCCACACGATGAGCGCGGTTCAGGTCATCGCTCCAGACTGAGGCGGCGAGACCATAGATGCTGTCGTTGGCCAACTCAATCGCCTCCTCCTCGGAGTCGAAGGCACTGATGGCCAGCACTGGACCGAAAATCTCCTCACGCGCCAGGCGCATGTTTCTATCCACGCCAGCGAAGATCGTCGGCTGGATGAAGTTCGAAGAGCCATTGATCGTCAGGCGTTCGCCGCCTGCCAGGAGTTTCGCGCCGTCACCATGTGCCTGTTCGATCGCCTGCATGATACGAGCGGCTTGCTCGCTATCCACGATCGCACCGGCTTTGCTTTCAGGGTCCAGCGGATCACCGGGCAGCCAGGCCCGAGCCTTGGCGATCAAGCGCTCGACGAATTCATCATGGATAGAACGTTGCACGTAGAGCCGAGAGTTGGCCGAGCAGACCTCGCCCTGATTGAAGAAAATGCCGAACGCGGCTTTTTCCGCAGCCAGGTCCAGGTCCTGGCAGTCTTCGAAGACCAGGTTCGGGCTCTTGCCGCCGCACTCCAGCCAGACCTGCTTGAGGTTGGACTGCGCCGAGTACTGCATGAAATATTTACCGACCTGGGTCGAACCGGTGAACACCAGGCAGTCCACATCAGGATGCAGGCCCAGGGCCTTGCCAGCGCTTTCGCCCAGGCCGGGGACAACGTTCAACACCCCTTTCGGGATGCCGGCTTCGAGCGCCAGTTGACCCAGGCGCAAGGCCGAGAACGGCGATTGCTCGGCGGGTTTGAGGACCACGCTATTACCGGCGGCCAATGCCGGAGCGAGCTTCCAGGCCGCCATGTCCAGCGGGAAGTTCCATGGCACCACGGCAGCAACCACCCCCAGTGCCTCGCGAGTGATGGTGGCGAGGGCATTGCGCGCGGTGGGCGCGACCTGATCGTAGAGCTTGTCCAGGGCTTCACCGTACCAGGCGAACACACTGGCCGCGCCAGGCACATCGATGTTGTAGGCATCCATGACCGGCTTGCCCATGCTCAGCGAGTCAAGCAATGCCAGCTCCTCGCGGTTGGCCAGGAGCAGTTCGGAAAGCCTGATCAGGATCTTCTTGCGCTCCACCGGAGCCATGTGAGCCCACGTTCCCTCTTCGAACGCCTGGCGAGCCGAACGTACCGCAAGATTCACTTCATCCTCGCCGCATGCCGCGACACAGGCCAGCCGCTGATTGGTCGCCGGATTGATCACCTCGAAAGTCGCCCCCGAGGCGCACGCGACCGGCTGCCCTGCGATCAAGGCATTTTCAATGAATGTTTGGTGGGCAGCCCGCTGCTGCCAGTAGTTGAGATCGAGCACACGCTACTCCCATGCCGACCGCCGATACGGTCAGTTTTTATTGGTTTCGCAGGATCATGCTCGACTCTCGCAGCGGGGAAAAATAGTAAAAATGTGCTCGGTCCCCAAGAAAAAACTGGGTAGTGCCGAGGGGCTGAGGCATCAGGCAAGATTCAGTTTTTTATTCTGGGGTTCCTTCCAGTTGCGCCAACTCTTCATACAGTGTTTTAGGATTCCTCTCATAGAGGGCAAGCGCTTACCTCATTGAAACTATCGCAGCAGCAAATCTGCCTGCATGCATTCACGTTCCAATGTAAGGAAGCAGCTATTGAACACGCTACTGATGCCGACCTGATCGTCGCCCCTCGCTATGAAGTGCATGAAGAAAACTACTTCATCTTCAAGAAAGTCTCCGTCACGGTAAAAGGCAACAAGGGCAATATCCGCAGCATCCGCTAACACATCCCCCAGGTGTTTGTTCAGCAAACCATCCATCGCGCGTTTGCACACCGCAAACTCTAGCGCACGGTGCTCCGCAAACAGCTGTGGAGCCAGCTGTTTGCGGATGTGAGAGTTGAGGAATTCGCCGCAAGCCTTACGACACGGCTAACTATCACTCCAGTGAAATACCAGGTTGCGCGCAGCCCCCGAGCCAACATCCGCGGTATCACGTCGCTCCTGACCAGCACGCGATGCAACGACCGTGTACTTGCCAGGCGGCAGCTGAACGTAAACCAGCGGACCTGCCTCAGTCAGGGTCAACACACTTTTCCCCTGCGCGTTTTGAATGGCGACATTGACATCCGGAATGTATTCATTACCTACACCGACGGAGAATGTCATATGCAGGTTGTAACCCTTGGTTTGCTGGATGGCCTTCGCCTCATCTTCACCGATACCACCGGACAGGTAGGCAATTCCGTTTTGTTCCTGGCGTTGGACCTGCACACCCGAAGTGTCGATCGGCTCAAGGTTGGCGGCCTGCGCAACAGGATTCATCAACACGCCGAAAGCGACAAAAAAGGGCAGGAATAGTGACTGCACGTACTTCATGATGACGCCTCCCGGGTTCCGCGGAACCCAATCGTTACCTAATTTTGATTTCCGGCGCGGTCGTCATGTTTTAGAACGATTTGTACTTGAATGCGCTACGAAACGTACTACACGCATCGCTCCATGACCCTTCACTACTATCAGCCAGGTCCTGCCCACTAAACCGGCAGGTCCTCCGGATTTCTCAGAGGAGCCCTGCATCATCACCCCATAGTCTCTTGCCATTCTCTTCTGCCTGTTAAGCCAACCGCGGAAGACTTCATGAGCGCCCTCATACCGGATGACACGCAAGACCCACAAATCACCTCACTGCTTGGCAATCTTGGTGAATTGATTCGCCAGGCGCGACATAAGGTGTTGCGAGCGGTCGATACTGTTCAAGTGCAAACCTGCTGGCAGATCGGTCGGCATATTATCGAGTTTGAACAAGAAGGGGCTCGGCGTGCGGGCTACGGAAAACAATTGCTTTCGACCTTGGACAAGGTACTGACAACGGAGTTTGGCAAGGGCTTTGACACCTCCAACCTTCGTTACATGCGCCTGTTCTATCAAGCATTCCCAATTTGTGACGCACTGCGTCACGAATTGAGCTGGACCCATTATCGCAGGCTGCTGCGGGTCGACAGCGATAGCGCCCGCCTTTGGTACATGAACGAATCTGCTACCCAGAACTGGTCAAGCCGAGCACTGGAGCGCCAGACAATACCCTGTACTACGAACGCCTTTTGGCAAGTCGCGATCGCTGTGCCGTCAGGCAGGAAGCAACCACCAATATTCAGCAAATGAAGACCAGTCCTCGGCATTTCATCCGAGACCCGGTTGTGCTGGAATTTCTTGGCTTGCCCAGCGCCGGCAGGCTTCAGGAAAGCGAGATCGAGCAGGCCCTGATCGAACAACTGCGAGGCTTCCTGCTCGAACTGGGCAAGGGCTTTGCCTTCATCGCCCGCCAACAGCGCATCAGCACCGATAGCAAGGACTTCTACATTGATCTGGTCTTTTACAACTACCTGCTCAAGTGCTTCGTCATCTTCGATATAAAGCGCGGTGAATTGACCCATCAGGATGTGGGCCAGATGGACATGTATGTACGCATGTACGACCACCTCAAGCGCGGAGAAGAAGATAGCCCCACCGTTGGCATCATTCTCTGCGCGCAAAAGGATGAGTCCGTCGTTCGTTACTCAGTGCTGGAGGGTAATGAGCAATTGTTTGCCAGCAAATACCAACTGGTACTGCCGAGCGAGGAAGAATTGCGTGCAGAACTGGATCGAGAGCGGGCAGTGCTTGAAGAGCGGCTTCATCGGGAGCCATGATGGATTGTTCATACACGGTGCGAGGACTATTGTAGGCAGCTACCCGCAAAGGTCCGACGCCAATGAATTTGCAGGACGCCCCCTCACTCGCCCCGACTCAAATCGAGCTGCCACTGACGGCGGGCACTTCGGGCGAACCGTTCAAGCAAGCTGCCGCCGACGGTTTCATCCTTGGCGGCTTCATCTGGCGGCATGCGCGGCAGGACACTTCCCGGGCAGTGGTCATCATCAACGCCGCCACCTCAGTCCGCTGCCGACACTACTCGCGTTTCGCCGATTACCTGTTTGCCAACGGCTTCGATGTCATCACCTACGACTACCGCGGCATTGGCGAATCACGGCCAGCGTCTATGAAAGGACTGAAAGCGACCTGGTCCGACTGGGGCGCCCTGGACTTCGAGGCGATGCTCAAGCGCGTACAGCGTGACTTTCCCGGCCAGCCGATCGACGTGGTCGGTCACAGCTTTGGAGGCTGCGCAGCGGGCTTGGGTGCATCCGGCCAGCTCATTCGCCACCTGGTAACGGTCGGCGCGCAATTCGCTTACTGGCGCGACTATGCACCCGCTCACCGCTGGCGGATGTTTGCCAAGTGGCACGTGGTAATGCCGGTGGTGACGAGGCTGTGCGGATATTTTCCCGGCAAACGCCTCGGCTGGCTGGAAGACACCCCGGCCGGTGTAGTCCAAGACTGGAGCACGCCCACCGCTCGTTACGAAAAGCGCCCCAGCGGCCAGGACAGCCATGTCAGGAACTTCGCTGCGGTCACCGCGAAAACCCTGGCGATCAGCATCAGCGACGATCCCTACGGCACAATCCCCGCCATCGAACGCCTGCTCCGCTACTTCACTGGCAGCACAAACACCCACCTGCGCATAACCCCCGAAGACATCGGCGAACAAGAAGTTGGACATTTCGCCTTTTTTCGCAGCGCATACCAAGCCACACTATGGCCCATCGCACTGTCCTGGCTGCAAAACGGCGAGCTGGCCCCCGGTACACCCGGGCAAACAGTGCCACGCAACTGAGCCACCAGCCCTTTTCAACGAAATACGGAACGACGCCCATGGCCTCCGCCAACAAGCAGCACAAACGCGCCTCCCGCGCCAAGGCCAAGGCCAAGCAAAACCGCACCCAGCGGGCTGCCGCACCGGTCGAGCTCGACCCGAACGACGACCGCATCGATTTTGAATCGGTGGACCTGACCGAATTGTTCAAGAAAATGATCGACGCCGAGAAGATCAGCCAGCAAGCCATGTGCGCGGCCTTCCTCGAAGACCCGTTGCTGGAACTGGTGTACGAGCAGGAAGGCGAAGAAGGCGCGATGGACTTTATCCTCGCCGCACTGATTGAATATCGCCAATGGTCGGCCGAAACCGACGAAGCGGGCGCCCTGGCGTGGATCGAATCACCAGCCTTCCAGGCTGACTACGTGGCGGCGTCCGACGCCATCGCGGCACAAACCCAACAGAAACCGAACTGAGTTCCCATGGCCTCCCTGAACAAGCAACAGAAACGCGCAAAACGCGCAAAAGCCAAAGCCAAGCAAATCAATATCCACGGCAGAAAACCCGCCGCGCTGGACGATGACCTTGGCGAAATCGGCGAGCCGATCCCGGACTACACCCTGGCAATGTTCAGCAAAATGCGCGATGCCGAAGCCATCAGCCGCAAGGAAATGCTTGCCGTGCTGCTGACGAATCTCGCCTTCATCATCATCGACCATCCAGAACTGCTGGACATGGAAAACGCCGATGACGAAGGCATGGCCGCCACTCACCTGGCCGCCGATATGCTGATCGACTACCGCATGTGGTCCGACGGCATGGACCGCGACGCTGCCCAGGCATGGCTGAGCGAGCCACAGTTCATCGCCGATTTCAGCGCAGCACTGGATGTCTACCGCGAGTCGCTGGAAACGCCGGAAGAAAAAGCCGAGTAACGGTTACGCCTCAAACAAAAACGGCCGCTTGTCATCACTGACAGCGGCCGTTTTGCGTTACGCGGTATGAATCAGTTCAACACCACCGCGCCACCTTTTTCCAGCTTGCGACGGCGAGCCACCAGCAAACCAGCAGCCACCACCAGCACGCTGAGCAGGCCAGTCGCGAGGATTTCCACACGATGAGCTTCCTGGAACAGCATGATGGTCAAGGCACCGACGATGAAAATGATCACCGCGTAGGTCAGGCCCGGGAACAACCACATGCTGAAGACGATTTTCTCGCCGCGAGCCATACGCTGCTTGCGCATGCGCAGTTGCGAGATCGCAATTACCAGGTACACCAGCAGCGCAATGGCGCCGGAGCTGGCCAACAGGAACTCGAACACCGCAGCCGGGGCCACGTAGTTGGCGAAGGTTGCCAGGAACGCAGCACCAGTGGACAGCATCACCGCCCAGTAAGGGGTGCCGCTTTTGTTGGTGCGAGTAGACATGGCCGGCGCATCGCCGCGCTTGCCCAGGGAGAACAGCATGCGCGACGAGGTGTACAGCGCCGAGTTCAGGCAGCTGGTCACGGCGACCAGTACGACGATGTCGACGATCATCTTGGCGTTAGGAATACCCATGCGCTCAAGCACGGTCTGGTAGGAGCCCAGGCTCGCCAGCACCGGATCGTTCCAAGGCACCAGGGCCACGACGATGAAAATGGATACGAGGTAGAACAAGCCGATCCGCCAGATCACCGAGTTGGTGGCCTTGGAGATTTGCTTGCCAGGGTTCTTCGATTCCGCGGCCGCAATGGTCACGATCTCGGTGCCCATGAAGGAGAACATGGTGGTCAGGATGGCGCCCAACACCGCGCCCATACCGTTTGGCAGGAAGCCCTGGGTGTCGAACAGATGGGAAACGCCGCTGACCTGGCTGCCCGGCAGGAAGCCGAAAATGGCCATGACGCCCAGAACGATGAAGCCGATGATGGCCAACACTTTGATCAGGGCAAACCAGAACTCGAACTCACCGTAGTTCTTCACGCTGAACAGGTTGGTCACGGTCAACAGCATCGTGATGACCAAGGCAAAGGCCCAGATATCCACACCTGGGAACCAGGCGTGCAGGATGGTTGCGGCGGCGTTGGCTTCCAACGGAATCACCAGGACCCAGAACCACCAGTACAGCCAGCCGATGGTGAAACCGGCCCAGTGACCAATCGCGCGATCGGCGTATGTCGAGAAGGAGCCCGTGTCCGGCGAGGCAACAGCCATTTCACCGAGCATGCGCATCACCAGCACTACCAGCATGCCGGCGGCGGCGTAAGCCAGAAGCACGGCCGGGCCTGCTGCAGCGATGGCGTGGCCCGAGCCAACGAACAGGCCGGCGCCGATAACCCCGGCGATCGACAGCATGGTGACATGCCGCGGTTTGAGCCCCTGTTCGAGGCCGTTAGAGCTTTGGATACTGCTCATTGAAACTACCTTTGTAAGGAAAAGCGAATGCATGCATCCCGCTTGTGTTCCTTCTTGTAAAAAGAAACAAACGGGGCGTTCCGGAATCTGCACGCAATAATTGCGCCAAAATGTTTCAAAGCCGTCTAGCTCGGGAATTTCATCCTGACCGGACAGTCATCGCAAGCCATTGATATTAATGGCACTTTGCCAAAGCGTTACCCTGCGACTCACTTTAGGAGCAATCCAGCGCACCGGAAACACACGTAGAAATTCCTCGATGCACGATAAAAGGGCAGATCCGGCACCTTTGGCCCTTTAGCGCTTCCAACCCCCCGCCAAAGCTGGCAACATCGCGCCCTTTTTTACGCGACAGCCACCGCGCTTTTGTCTGAAAGCAGGGTTCAAACGGCTGTTCGGTTGTTGATGGGGCGACAGTCTGCTGTACCGATGCGACAACCTGCCACATACCACCCGTTTACTGCCCGTAGCGCTGTTGGCTGCCCTTGAAACGCTATGCTAGCTTGGCCGCCTCGCCAGGAAGGCCACCAACAGCAGGAGCGAATACACAATGAGGAACGCACATGGCTGAGGCCACGCCCGCGCTTGAAATCCGCAACTTGCACAAACGCTACGGCTCGCTGGAGGTACTCAAGGGTATCTCGCTGACCGCCCGCGACGGCGACGTGATCTCGATCCTCGGCTCCTCCGGTTCCGGCAAGTCCACGTTCCTGCGTTGCATCAACCTGCTGGAAAACCCACACCAGGGTCAGATCCTGGTGGCCGGCGAGGAACTCAAGCTCAAGGCCGCGAAGAACGGCGAACTGGTCGCTGCCGACGGCAAGCAGATCAACCGACTGCGCAGCGAAATAGGTTTTGTATTTCAAAACTTTAACCTGTGGCCGCACATGAGCGTGCTCGACAACATCATCGAGGCCCCGCGCCGCGTGCTTGGCCAGAGCAAGGCCGAAGCCATCGAAGTCGCTGAAGCCCTGCTGGCCAAGGTCGGCATCGCCGACAAGCGCCACGCCTACCCGGCGCAATTGTCCGGCGGCCAGCAACAACGTGCGGCCATCGCCCGCACCCTGGCCATGCAGCCCAAGGTCATCCTGTTCGACGAGCCCACTTCCGCGCTTGACCCGGAAATGGTCCAGGAAGTACTTAATGTCATCCGCGCACTGGCCGAAGAAGGCCGCACCATGCTGCTGGTCACCCATGAGATGGGCTTTGCCCGTCAGGTTTCCAGCGAAGTGGTGTTCCTCCACCAGGGCCTGGTAGAAGAGCAAGGATCGCCACAGCAGGTGTTTGAAAACCCGCTTTCGGCGCGCTGCAAACAATTCATGTCCAGCAACCGCTAACGGAGCTAACCGCATGCGCAATTACAAGAAGGTCTTCCTGGCCGCCGCCGTTACCCTGGCGTTCAGCGCCGGTGCCATGGCCGAAACCCTGAAGATGGGCATCGAAGCGGCCTACCCGCCGTTCAACAATAAAGATGCCAGTGGCAATGTCGTCGGCTTCGACAAGGAAATCGGCGACGCCCTGTGCGCCAAGATGAAAGTCGAGTGCACCGTCGTGACCTCCGACTGGGACGGCATCATCCCGGCCCTGAACGCCAAGAAGTTCGACTTCCTGATCTCCTCGATGTCGATCACCGACGAGCGCAAGCAAGCGGTGGACTTCACCGACCCGTACTACTCCAACAAGCTGCAGTTCATCGCCAAGAAAGACGTCGATTTCAAAACCGACAAGGCTTCCCTGCAGGGTAAAGTGATCGGCGCGCAGCGCGCGACCCTTGCGGGTACCTGGCTGGAAGACAACATGGAAGGCGTTGAAGTCAAACTCTACGACACCCAGGAAAACGCTTACCTGGACCTGACTTCCGGTCGCCTGGACGGCATCCTGGCCGACAAATACGTCAACTACGAGTGGCTCAAGAGCGACGCAGGCAAGTCCTACGAGTTCAAAGGCGACCCAGTGGAAGAAAGCGACAAGATCGGTATCGCCGTTCGCAAGAACGACCCTATCCGCGAGAAGCTGAACACTGCGCTCAAGGAAATCGTTGCCGACGGCACCTACAAGAAGATCAACGACAAGTACTTCCCGTTCAGCATCTATTGATCCTGACCTGCCTGACCGGCGCCTGATGGCGCCGTTCACGGTATTGCCTGCCGCGATTTGAAAAGAAATCCATGATTATCGACCTCTACGGATTCGGCCCGGCGCTCGCCGCTGGCGCGCTGATGACTGTGAAACTGGCACTCTCGGCCCTGTGCCTGGGGCTGGTGCTCGGTCTGCTCGGCGCCTTGGCCAAGACTTCCCCGTACAAGCCGTTGCAATGGCTTGGCGGCACATACTCGACACTGGTTCGCGGCATCCCGGAGCTGCTCTGGGTGCTGTTGATCTACTTCGGCACCGTTAACCTGATGCGCGCCCTGGGCGAGTTTTTCGGTAACCCCGACCTTGAGCTCAATGCCTTCGCTGCGGGCGTGATTGCCCTGGGCCTGTGCTTTGGCGCCTACGCCACGGAAGTGTTTCGCGGCGCCATCCTCGCCATCCCCAAAGGCCATCGTGAAGCCGGCGTGGCCCTGGGCCTGTCGAAATTTCGCATCTTCACCAAGTTGATCATGCCGCAGATGTGGCGCATCGCCCTGCCGGGCCTGGGCAACCTGTTCATGATCCTGATGAAGGACACCGCGCTGGTGTCGGTGATCGGCCTGGAAGAAATCATGCGTCACGCGCAAATCGGCGTGACCGTCTCCAAGCAACCGTTCACCTTTTATATGGTCGCGGCGTTCATGTATCTGAGTCTGACGATTCTGGCCATGACCGGCATGCACTTCCTGGAAAAACGCGCCGCTCGCGGCTTCGCGAGGAGCGCCCAATGAACTGGGAAGTCATCATCAAGTGGCTGCCGAAACTGGCCCAGGGCGCAACCCTGACCCTGGAACTGGTCGCCATTGCCGTCATCGCCGGCCTCCTGCTGGCGATCCCGCTGGGCATCGCGCGTTCGTCGCGCCTGTGGTGGGTGCGAGCGTTTCCCTACGCCTACATCTTCTTTTTCCGCGGTACGCCGTTGCTGGTCCAACTGTTCCTCGTCTATTACGGGCTGGCGCAGTTCGACGCGATACGTAATAGCTCGATGTGGCCCTACCTGCGCGATCCGTTCTGGTGTGCGACAGCCACCATGACCCTGCACACCGCCGCCTACATCGCTGAAATCCTGCGGGGCGCGATCCAGGCGATTCCACCAGGCGAGATCGAAGCGGCTCGGGCGCTGGGCATGTCCAAAGCCAAGGCGCTGATCTACATCATGCTGCCCCGCGCGGCGCGCATCGGCCTGCCGGCCTACAGCAACGAAGTGATCCTGATGCTCAAGGCCAGCGCCCTGGCCAGCACGGTGACGTTGCTGGAACTGACCGGCATGGCACGCACCATCATTGCCCGAACCTACCTGCCGGTGGAGATCTTCTTTGCCGCTGGCATGTTCTATCTGCTGATGGCCTACGTGTTGGTACGCGGCTTCAAGCTGCTGGAGCGCTGGTTGCGCGTCGATGCCTGCCAAGGGCGTTGATCCTCAGGTGCTGACGGGCGAGGAACTGCTCGCCCGTTTCACCGCGCTGGACACTTTTCTGACAGCGCATCAGGCCCTGTGGAAACCTCGCCCCTTCACACATCTGCAACTGCCCTGGGAAACCACCTACCCCGAACTCGCCACTTGGCTTCGCGGGCGATCGCTGGAAGAGGCGGAAAGCGCTCACAACCACCCTGCCCTTGTGGATGCGCCGCAGCCTTTTGCTGCGTTGGCGGACATGTCCCTGGCACTGAGTGCGCTGGATGAATTGCCTGCTCATACGCTCGAAGCGCCAGCTCATCGATTGAATGTGGATGTTCCAGGGCGCAAGTGGCAGCAAATTGAAGCCTTTGCCGGTCGACTGCAGTTTGCTGATCCCGCCAGGCATTGGCTGGACTGGTGCTCGGGCAAGGGACACCTGGGCCGCCGCCTGCTACAACCCGGACAGCAACTCACCTGCCTGGAATACGATCCAGCGCTGGTTGCCAGCGGCCAGGCACTCAGCCAGCACCATCGACTGCACGCGCTGCATGTCGAACAGGACGTACTGGCGGCCAATGCGGCAGCGCTATTGGAAGCTCGACATACACCCGTCGCACTGCATGCCTGCGGCGATTTACACGTGCGACTGATCCGGCTCGCCAGCGCAGCCGGTTGCAAGCAACTGGCCATCGCCCCTTGCTGCTACAACCGGACCCACCTGACACGGTATTCGCCGATGTCCTCGGCCGCGCAACACTCTGACCTGCAGCTGTCCCTCGATGATCTGGGGCTGCCAATGAGTGAAACCGTCACCGCCGGCGCCCGCGTACGACGCCAACGCGACACCTCGATGGCCCGACGCCTGGGCTTTGACTTGTTGCAAAGGCAACTGCGCGGCGTCGACGAGTACCTGCCAACCCCATCCCTGCCAAGCGCCTGGCTGGAAAAATCCTTTGCCGAATACTGCCAGCACTTGGCCGAACTCAAAGAGTTATCCACAGTCGGCGCCCAAAATTGGCTCGAGCTCGAGGCAGCCGGATGGCAGCGCCTTGCCCAGGTACGCAATCTAGAGCTCCTGCGCGGACTTTTCCGACGCCCATTGGAGCTTTGGCTGGTGCTCGATCGGGCCCTTTTCCTGCAAGAACAGGGTTACACCGTTCGCCTCGGCACCTTCTGCGAATCCTCGATCACACCGCGTAACATCCTGCTGCTGGCGGAACACCCTTAACGCCTCACAGCCTGTGGATAACTCTGTTGATGAAATATTCATGGATCCAATCTTTACAGCTGCTTCAGCCCTGAAACAACGCTGATCAAATTTCGCACACTGAATAAAAAACCCAAAAAACAGGCATTTGCGAACTAATGAGAACGGATCCACAAAAACACTGTAAACCGGGTGAATCGAAAATCCCGTTGTGCATAAGCATTCGATCAAAAGACATAATCAACGACGGATCGGCCCGGCAGCACGCAAGAAAATGCAGCGCCGAGACCTCGTTTTGCACCGCGCGATGACAACCAGTGTGGGTCGAAAGACCTCAACAGAAGCCTGCGCAAAAATAGTCTGAATTCAGGGGTTTACAGAACCTTCCCAATCGCTATAATCGTCGCCCTGACATGCCGGTATAGCTCAGATGGTAGAGCAACTGACTTGTAATCAGTAGGTCCCGGGTTCGATTCCTGGTGCCGGCACCATACAAAACAAAGCCCTCGTAGCAATACGAGGGCTTTGTTGTTTCTGCCGTTTAAAAACCCAGACCTTAGTGACCCGCGCTCTGCCCGCCATCAACGTGGAGGATTTCGCCAGTGACGAACTTGGCGCCGTCCAGGTACACGACCGCGTTGGCAATATCATCGATCTCGCCCATATGCCCGACCGGGTGCAGAGCGCCCAGTGCGGCGTGGGTTTCTTCGCCGTGCATCGGGGTCTTGATGATGCCGGGCGATACTGCATTCACCCGAATGCCGCGCTTGGCGTATTCGATGGCCAGGGATTTGGTTGCCGCGTTCAGGCCACCTTTGGTCAGCGAGGCCAGTACCGATGGCACGCCGTCGATGGCGTGGTCCACCAGGCTGGTGGTGATGTTGACCACGTGGCCGCTGCCTTGTTTTTCCATCTCGGCGATGGCCAGCTGAGTGATGTAGAAGAAGCCGTTGACGTTCACCGACAACACGTTGGCGTAGTCTTCAGCGGTGTACTGGGTGAACGGCTTGGCGATGAAGATCCCGGCGTTGTTGATCAGGGTGTCGACACGACCGAAGCGTGCGATCGCTTCACGGATTACGCGCTGTGCAGTCTCTGGCTCGCCGATGTCGCCGGCCACGGTGAGGATGTCTGGATCGGTGGATGGCTTGATCGAGCGCGAGGTCGCGACGATCTGGTAGCCGAGCTCGCGGAAGGCCTTGACCATGCCGTCGCCGAGACCTTGGGATGCGCCAGTGATGACAACGACTTTTTTCGAATTGCTCATGATGAACCTCTACTCATAAATGATGGTTTGAAAAAGCAGTGATCAGGCTTGCGCCATTTGTCTCAACATCTGTTCGTAGTACTCGACCGACTGCGAACCGGACACCAGGTGACGGCCGTTGAGTACCAGGGCCGGGACCGAATTGATGCCGTGCTGGTGATAGAACGCTTCAAGCTCACGCACCTCGTTGGCAAAGGCGCCCGACGCCAACACCTCGCGTGCACGGTCCTCGTCCAATCCGGCTTGACCCGCCAGCCGTACCAGCGTCTGCTGATCGCTCGGGTTCTGGCCTTCGCTGAAGTAAGCGCGAAGCAGGATTTTCTTCAGTGCCACCTGGCGTCCTTCTTCCAGTGCCCAGAGCAACAACCGGTGGGCGTCGAAGGTGTTGTAGAAGTGGGTGCGCTTCTCCAGGTCGAACTTGAAGCCGATGGCATTGCCGCGTTCGATCTGCATCGCTTTGCCATTGGCGACGTCCTGGGCGGTACGTCCGTATTTGCGCATCAAATGCTCGACCGCTTTCTCGCCTTCGGGCGGCATGTTCGGGTTCAGCTCGAAAGGCTTGTAGGTCAGCTCGACCGCAACCTCACCCGCCACGTTCTCGATCGCCTGCTCCAGCGCCGTCGCCCCCAGTGCGCACCATGGGCACACCACATCGGAGACGAAATCGATGGTGACTGAAGGCGTCATGACTGCCCCTCGTCCGCCAGTTGCTTGCGGTACTGGGTGGTGGTGATCCCGGCGTAGCCCCAGTTATCGGTGTCGACTTCCTCGATCACGATGTGGGTCAGGTCAGGGCGTTTGTTGAGGACGCGTTCCAGTGTTTCAGTGATCTCGGCGATCACCTGAGCTTTCTGCTCAGTGGTAACGCCATCGCGGGTGATGCGTACGCTTACGAAAGGCATGAGGGAAACTCCAGTGACCTTCCCGTCGGGATGATGGGAGAGGCGTTGGAGCTCAATGTAGGGAGTTCGCTGGAGGGGATAAAGATGGTGGCGGGAACATCATTAGTTACGTGGCGTAATAGGTCTCTCCGTCAACGATGGCTCCGCCGGGAATATTCTCCGTTCGTTCTGAAGAAAAAGCCCCGAATCATTCGGGGCTTTTCATTTTCGCGCGTTAGTCGGCGTAACGTTTAAATTCATTACTGTCGCGGCTTAGCAACTGCATCAGCTTCGGATGGATAAACCGCTTCTCCTTCCCCACTTGAATCTCCTCTAACACACCAATGGTCACCAGATCTTTCAGGTGACGTGAAGCAGCCTGTCGTTGAGCAACTTTCTTGTCGACCACGTTGCTGATGCGGCAGTAGGGCTGTTCGAAGATGACGTCCACCAACGTGTCGTAATTTTTCACTTTTTGCGACACGTCCCGGGAACATGTCGTCGCGGGCGACACGTTCACAAAACGTGTTCCCGAAATCGAGTTCTGGCGACATGAGTGCTGCGGCAAGGGAATCTGGTCAGTGGTCAACCGACCGCTACGGTTTCCACAGTGATCTGCTGAAGCGCATGAAACGGCGCAAGCAAAGCTTCGTCCGCGCTGGCACTGGTAATCAACCGCCATTCCCGTTCGATGGGCGTCCAGTGCTGCTGGCGAGCGCGTCCCAGTTTGTCGGTATCGGCCAACACCACAATCTGCGCAGCCCGCTTGATGATGCATTCCTTGAGATACGCCTGCTGCGCACTCGCCTCACATAAACCGAACTCCGCTACGACGCCATCGGCACCGAGGAAAGCCTTGTCCACGCTCAAGCGGCTCAAGGTCAGCTCGGCCAATGGCCCCAGCGTGCTCATGCTTGAACCGCGCAGATCTCCGCCGATCAACGTCAGGCGTACGCCCGGGGCGCTGGCCAGGGTCATCACGGCGAGCAGGTTATTGGTCACCACGTGGATGTCCTGGTGCGCGCACAGGTGGTGGGCCAGCGCAGCGCAGGTAGTGCCGCCGTCGAGCAGGACGGTGTCGCCGTCCTGGACGTGAGCTGCGGCTGCCAGGGCGATGGCCTCTTTCTGTTCCCACTGGCTGGTCTTGCGTTCTTCCAGTGAGGCTTCCGGCTCATGCACGCCCACCACGGCCGTAGCGCCGCCATAGGTGCGCACCAGGTGCCGCTGCTTGGCGAGCATGGTCAGGTCACGCCGCACGGTCGCTTCCGAAACGCCGAGGGCCGCGCTCAATTGCTCGACGTTGGCATCGCCGATGCGTACGAGCTCAAGGATGGCGCGGTGGCGTTCGGACACTTTCATGGCGGGTCTCGTGGGTTGGACGGTGGTCGATCTTACACGACAGCGCCCATGCGCCTCATCCCCGTCGTGTTGCCAGCTCCGCGCCCTGGCGCAGCGCTTCGAGCAGGCTGCGCTCGTCGGCAATGCCCTTGCCGGCGATGTCGAAGGCGGTGCCGTGATCGACCGAGGTGCGGATCACTTCCAGGCCAACGGTGACGTTCACACCCGCCTCAAGCCCCAACACCTTTACCGGACCGTGGCCCTGGTCGTGATACATCGCCACCACCAGATCGAAGTCACCGCGACCGGCGCGGAAAAACAGGGTGTCGGCCGGCAGCGGGCCGGTGACATCAAGGCCGCGCTCCTGCAGCAGCTTCACCGCCGGGATGATTTTTTCTTCCTCTTCACCGTAGCCGAACAGGCCATTTTCACCGGCATGCGGATTGATACCGCATACGCCGATGCGTGGGCGAGGGATACCGGCCTTGATCAGCGTCGCATTGCCGCGCTCGATGGTGCGCTGGACCAGCCCCGGCTCGATCTTGCGGATCGCGTCGATGATGCCGATGTGTGTCGTGACGTGGATCACCCGCAGTTGCGGCGCCACCAGCATCATCGACACCTCGTCGACGTTGGTCAGGTGCGCAAGCATTTCAGTGTGGCCGGGATACTTGTGGCCGCCGGCATGCAGCGCCTCCTTGTTCAGCGGCGCGGTGCAGATGGCGTCTATCTGCCTGGCCTCGGCCAGTTGCACGGCACGGGCGATGTACTGATAGGCGGCATCGCCGGCGATGGGTGACAACTCACCAAACGGCAGGTCATCGGGGATCAGGTCGAGGTCGATGCAATCGATGATTCCCGCCTCGTAGCGCGCCTGGGAGGCGTCTTCGATACGGCGCACTTTGGCGCTGCCACCGACGATCACATTGGCCTGCTCCAGACGTCGGGCATCGCCGATCACCAGTGGCCGGCATTGTTGGTAGACGATGTCGTGGGTCAAGCTCTTGACGATGATTTCCGGACCGACACCCGAGGCATCGCCCATGGTGATGCCGATGATGGGGAGGTAGTTGCTCATAGTGTTCATTGGAGTCCTTGGATTCGTGTGCGTTGGGGCGAGGAGCGATCGGCGCTTTCGCTCAGGTGCTGCCATGCCGCATACAAGGCGTGATCGGTGCCGAACGCACCGGCCTTGGTAACAATGCCGGGACGATGCCCTTGCCGGGAAACCGTGGGGCGCGCAAAAGCCACGCCGGCTTCGATTTCGGTGAGCAATTGCAGGCTGTCGATACCGACGGTGGTCAAAATGGCCCGCGCCGTCTCGCCACCCGTGGCGATCAGGCCGCCGACCTTGGCGAAGTGCGGTTCTACCAGCAGCGCCAGACGGGTTGAGAGTTGAGCGCCCTCTTGGGGATCGAACGCTTCATCGCGGCCGATGCGCAGCAACAGGTCGCTCCAACCGTCCAACTGGTCGCCGATTTGCGATTGCCACAGCGCCCAATCGGCGTGCGTCGTGCCTTGACGAAGAACCTCAGGCGGGACCACCAGTTCGCTGACCCCACCGCGCTCCTTGAGCAAGGCACATTGGCGCTCGCAGACACCTGACAGGCTGCCGACCAGGATCAGAATGGGCGCCTGGCTTCTTTCCAGCGCCGCGGGTTCGCTTGCCGTGAAGCCTGCCTCAGAAACACCCGCGAGGCTGGCGATTTCCCGCGCCAGGCCACCCGAGCCGATCCAGAACAGCGGCTGCTCCATCGACGCCGTCAGGCGAGCGAGCGTCAGCAGGTCGTCTTCGGTTTGCGCATCGACAATCAGCGCCTGCGTGCCACTGCCGGCCACTTCGGCGATGCGGCGTTCGAGCAAGTGCTTGTCGCCGCGCAAGGTGTCGAGACCCAGCTTGGCGGTGCTAAGGCCAGCGTCGACCAGCATCGCTTCGATGTCCGCCGGACGATCGCCGTTTTCGAGTTTCCAGGTGTCGGTGGTTTCCAGCGGCTGGCCGTTGACCCACACCCGACCGCCACGCAACGTCCGCCCGGTGGCGGGAAACGCCGGAGCGACGATGGCCAGGCCCGCCAGGGGTTGCAGGGCGGCGACTTCCGCGGCCCAGTTGCCGCGCAAGGTTGAGTCGATTTTCTTGTACAAGCGCTGGCCTGGCTGATGCAGCGCCTTGTACGCGGCCAAGGTGCGTTCAGCGGCCTGCGCCGGGGTCAGGCGTCGCGTGTCAGTATCGGCGGCAATCACCTGGGCGTCGGCTTTGTCATGCAAAGGGTCAAGCGTGACGACTGTTTGCAGTCCCGCGCTGGCAAAACCGATGGCGCAATCGGCCGCCCCCGACAGATCGTCTGCGATGATCAGAATCCTCATCGCAAAATCTCCTGCTTTGGCGGCTCGATCACCGGTTCCGGGACGACGACGGGGTTGCGCTGTTGCACGCGTTTGGCGACTGCCGCGGTAAGCAACGGGGCGAGGATCGCAGTGACCACCACACAGGCCGCCACCAGGATCGTCGCGCTCTTGGCCGCCTCGGCGTACACCGGGTTCGCCGCTGCGATCAACGCAGGTACCGCGGCGGCGTTGCCCGCCGTTGTGGCAGCGGCGACGCCGGCGACACCGGTGCCGCCGGTCAACCGGTCCGCGAAGAACAGCGGAATACCGGTCAGCACGACCACCGCGACACCCATGCCAAGACCCAGCAAGCCGGCCTGCCAAACGTTATGCAGATCCAGGCTGGCACCGAGCGCCAGGGCGAAAAACGGAATCATCACCGGCACGGCCTTCGCCAGGAAGTCGCGCATGTCACGGTCGAGGTTGCCCAGCAGCATGCCCAGGGCCAGCGGCAGGATACTGCCCACCAGCGTCGGCCAGGGAAACGCCGACAGACCGGCAATGCCGAGGGTGACCATGGTCAGAAACGGCCCGGACTCCAACGACATCACCGAGTACGCGCCGACGTCTTCGGAGCGACCGTACTGCCCCATCAACGCCATGTACAAGCCGCCGTTGGTGTCGTTCATGGCCGCTACCACCGCCAGCGTGGAAATGCCCGCGAACAACCCTGAAGAAATCGGCTGCTCACCCAGGAAGTGTCCAAGCACGATGCCGATGAGCACGGCGATACCGACCTTGGTGACGAGCAGCGTGCCGCCCTTCTTGAGCAGGTAAGGCGTAGCCTTGATGTTGATGCTCGCGCCCATGCACACATAAAACACCGCGAGGATGGGCAGTGCACCGGTGAACAGTGCGTTGGTAAAGGATCCGAAAAATTTGGGCGTGTCCGGCAGGAATGTCGCCACGAGTGAGCCGATCAGCAGAGGCACGATCATCATGCCGCCGGGGATGCGTTCAATGGTGCGCTTGATAGGAATCTGGGCCACGAGGCTCTCCTTTTATAATTGTTGGGTAAGACGTGTACCACCTCGAAACTGATTGAACTGATCATGACATGATCAAATCAGTCAAAATAAGCTTATTCCAATGCTTGAACGTGCGCAATTCAATCATTCAAATGATCGTTTCGCTCATTTCTGCGAAAGAGTTCGATCAACTCAAGGGCTTGGATTGGTCCTCAAGGTGCCGCCCAGAGCCTCCCAGCGCCCACAAAAAAGCCCCGAACCAGTCGGGGCTTCTTTTTACTCAGCCTTGAATCAGGCGTCGCCACTGCTACCGATCATCAGAAAACGTTGATCGGGTAATCCACGAACACACGCACTTCGTTACCGCTGACGTTGTATTCGCTCGACTTCTGCGACACGCGCAGGATGGAGCTGCGCAGCTTGATGCTCAGGTCTTTGGCCGGGCCGCTTTGCACGACGTACTTGAACTGGTTGAAGATCTCGCGCTCGGTACCGCCTTCGCTGGTGGAGGTGGTGATGTTGTCACCGCGTACGTAAGCGAAGTTGTAGCTCAGGCCCGGTACACCGAAGGTGCTGAAATCCAGGCCGTAGCCCAGTTGCCAGCTGCGTTCGTCTTCGGCGTTGAAGTCCGACCAGTAGGAGTTGGCCAGGTAGATAGTGTTGCCACCGTCACCGACGCGACCTTGATCCTTCTGGTAGCCGCCGTAGGCGTAGCCCAGGTTGCTGTCGCCGGTGCTGCGCTGGTGCGCGAGGGTGAACGAGTGTGGGCCGGTGGCGAAGGTGGCTGCCAGGCTCCAGATCTTGTTGTCGTCGCCGGTGATGTTGTTGTCGCGAACGTAGGAATCTTCCAGCTTGGTGCGATAGCCGTTGAAGTCCAGGGTCAGGGACTGATCCTTGTCGAACGGGAACACGTAGTTGGCGTTCACGTATTGCTTCTTCAGCACGTCTTCGACGTCGGACGCGTACAACGCAGCCTTGAATTGTTCGGTGAACTGGTAGCTACCACCCAACACGTTGATCGACTTCAGGCCACCGCTGTCATGGCCTTCGGCGCTTTTGCGCGATTCGGCGGTGAAGCGACCGGCGTTCAGTTCCAGGCCCTTGATCTCCTTGGAGGTGATCAGGGTGCCGGTGTAGCTTTCCGGCAGCAGGCGACCGTTGTCGTAGCTCAGTACCGGCAGGACCGGCATTTGGTCGCCGTAAGTCAGCGTTGTGCTGGACAGGCGGAATTTGACCGCTGCGCCAGCTTTGGCCAGGTCGTCAGCCGGTTCGCCGCTGGCACCCTTTTTGAAAAAATCGATGCCTTGGGCGCCGCTACGGTCTTCATTGCGCTCCAGGTCGAGCGCGTACAGACCAAAGGCATCCACACCCACACCGATGGTGCCTTGGGTGAAGCCGGACGAGAATGTACCGATGGCCGCTTGGCCCCACTCGGACTTGTCCGGGTTGCCGTCTTTGTAGTCACGGTTCATGTAGGCGTTGCGCAGCAGCACTTTGAGGCTGCTTTCTTCAACAAAACCCTTGGATTCGGCCTGGTCGTTAGCCATGGCCTGCGTAGCGCTCAAAATCCCCAGAGCGATCAGGCTGATTCGCTTGTTCAACATGTTGTTTTCCTTATTACGGGTTGAAACGCGCTGTGTCGATCGGCTGAAACGGCGCTATCGCACTCTTATTTCATTCCGCAAAGAAAAAGGCCCGCCCACGATCAGTCGCGGCGGGCCTTTTTATTATTTTTTGGTCATGGCGGTCTGCCACAGGCGTTGGGCCGGATCGTAGCTGCGGGGTTAACTATATGTCAATTTCATGAATCGTCTGTAAATAGGCGTAATTCGTCTAAGAAGTGAGGTTCCTTGGCAGAAAAACTCAAACGGTTGTCCGGCGTGAAGCAACCTGCGCCCACAAAAAAAGCGCTGCCATCCTGGCAGCGCTTTTCTTTTATCAATCCATTGTTTTTCTTCTTATCCTTCCATCACATCCCATAACGCATCCAGTTCTGCCTCGCTGAATAAACCAGCGGGGTAGCGTTCGATCATCGTCCGGCGCGGATCACTTTTTGTGGTCTGACGCGTTCCTTTGGACTTGAACCAATTCGCCAGAGTCTGGAGCGATTCAGCATTTACCGCCAGGGGATGCAACGCCCGGTCGCTCACCACATTCACATCGGCGTTCATTTCAGCGCTCTCTCCTGGTTTGCGAGCGGCCTAACTTATCCAAGGTTTATGACAGAACAACTAAGTTCTCCCCCTCCCTGTTTTGCGCCATGAGCGATACAAGAGCTATGCCAAGGTGCCTGGAATGTCGACGAGCGGATACAAAAAAGCCCGCCGACCAGAAGGACTGCGGGCTCTATACCAGGCGGTGCGCGAAAACGTTTGCCTGATTTTTTTGCAATTATCTCAAGCTGTTACGAGGGCACTCATTCCTTGTGTGGTGCTGGCTGCTGTTGGGTAAGGCAGTGAATGTTACCGCCCCCCAGTAACAGTTCACGACCTGGAACCATGACCACTTCGTGCTGCGGGAACAACGTCTGCAAAATCTCTTTTGCCGGACCATCCAGCGGGTCATCGAAACTCGGGGCAATGATGCCGCCGTTGACGATCAGGAAGTTGACGTAAGAGCCGGCCAGACGCACGCTCGGGTTACGCTCCTGAGTCCCGTCGACCGGATCGACACCGTCACATTCTTCCTCAGTCGCATACAGCGGCCCCGGAATCGGCATCTTGTGCACCGTGAACGGGCGGCCCTTGGCGTCGGTGCTATTTTGCAGCACCTTCATGGCCGCCTGGCAGCGTGGGTAGTTCGGGTCCTGTGGATCGTCTGTCCAGGCCAACAGCACTTCACCCGGACGCACATAGCAGCAGAAGTTATCCACATGGCCATCGGTTTCGTCGTTGAACAGACCGTCCGGCAGCCAGATGATCTTATCCACAGCCAGATTATCTTTCAGTACCGCTTCGATTTCTGCACGGTTCAGGTGCGGATTGCGATTTCGGTTGAGCAGGCATTCTTCAGTGGTGATCAGTGTGCCTTCGCCATCGACATGGATCGAACCGCCTTCGAGCACGAATCCCTCGGTTCGATAACGTGGGCTGCGCTCGATTTCGAGGATCTTGCCGCCCACTTGCGAGTCGCGGTTCCACGGCGAATACAGGCCGCCGTCGAAACCACCCCACGCGTTGAAATCCCAGTTCACGCCCCGGACTTCGCCGATGTTGTTGATGACGAAGGTCGGGCCGGTGTCCCGAACCCAGGCGTCGTCGCTGGACATCTCGACAACGCGGATATTCGGAACGTCGAGGCGTGCACGGGCGTTTTCGTATTGGCCGGCGGACACCGCCACGGTGACGGGTTCAAAACGGGCGATAGCCTTGGCCACCGCGACGTGCGCGGCTTGTGCAGGCTTGCCGCCCAGGCGCCAGTTGTCCGGGCGCTCAGGCCAGATCATCCAGGCCTGGGTCTGGGGTGCCCACTCGGCCGGCATATAGAAGCCGTCTGAGCGAGGGGTGCTTTTCAAAGTGGTCATGTCGATCAGGACTCCAGGGTACCGTCGAGGGTTTTCAGCGCGCCGTACAAGTTCGGACGACGGTCACGGAACGAGCCCCACGCGCTACGGATGTGTTCCAGTTGGTCGAGGTCGAAGGTGTGAACCAGGATGCCTTCTTCGGTTTCGTTGAGTTCCTGCACCTTCTCGCCGAACTGGTTGGCGATGAACGACGAACCATAGAAGGTAATGTCGTAGCCGTCTTGTTCTTCGTTGCCGATGCGATTACTGGCGATCAGCGGCATCAGGTTAGCGCCGGCGTGGCCCTGTTGCACGCGTTGCCAGTGATCACGGGACGAAATGGTCTTGTCGTGGGGCTCGCTGCCGATGGCAGTCGGGTAGAACAGGATTTCCGCGCCTTGCAGCGCCATGCTGCGCGCAGCCTCGGGGAACCACTGGTCCCAGCAGATGCCCACGCCGATTTTCGCGTAGCGGGTGTTCCACACCTTGAAGCCGGTATCGCCCGGGTTGAAGTAGTACTTCTCGTGATAGCCAGGTCCATCTGGAATGTGGCTTTTACGATAAATCCCGAGGTTGCTGCCGTCGGCATCGATGATCGCGATGCTGTTGAACCGCGCACGGCCTGCCAGTTCGTAGAAGCTGATCGGCAACACGACTTGCAGCTCCTTGGCGACTTTCTGGAAGTGCTTGATGGCGACGTTATCTTCCACCGTTGTCGCCAGTTGCAGGTAATCCGGATTCGGCTTCTGGCAGAAGTACGGCGCTTCGAACAATTCCTGGATCAGGATGATTTGCGCGCCTTTGGCGGCGGCTTCACGGACCAGTCTTTCAGCGACCTCAATGTTGCCTTCGAGGTCCCAGGAACAGGCCATTTGCGTGGCAGCGACAGTAACGTTACGGCTCATGAAGCATCTCCGGGCAAGTGCGTGACGGTCGGGCATGGTTCATCCACACCCTGGCATTGGCGACTTTATATCCGATAAAAATCGGCTTTTGAAGCGTTTAGTTCGCCTTTCGTCTTAAATCTCTCACTTAAACCCGATAACAATCGACTTTCACATACCCCATGGAGCTGCCGCAGGCTGCGATCTTTTGATCTTCAAAGCCGTTACTGGCGCCAAAAAGTCAAAAGATCGCAGCCTGCGGCAGCTCCTACAGGGGATCAACGGTGATACTTACAGTCCTTCGCTTAGCACCTTCGAGAGCATGTCCACGAAGAAATCCACGCTCTGGCGCGAAGTGACCATCGGTGGCTTGATCTTCAGCACGTTGAGGTAATCGCCCGTCGGTTGCATGAAAATCCCCAGCTCTCGCAAGCGATCGCACAGCGCGGTGGTTTCTTCGGTGGCCGGTTCCAGGGTTTCACGGTTGCGGATCAATTCCACCCCCAGATAGAACCCGGAGCCGTGCACGGCGCCAACCAACGGATGAATATCGATCAGCGCTTCAAGCCGCTCCTTGAAGTACCCGCCAACAACCTGGGCGTTTTCCCAGAGTTTTTCCTCTTCCATCACATCCAGCACCGCCATGCCGATCTGGCAACTGACCGGGCTGCCACCGGCGGACGAAAAGAAATACCCCTCGGCCTCCAGCGCTTCGGCGATTTCCCGGCGGGTGATCACCGCGCCCAGTGGCTGGCCGTTGCCCATGCCCTTGGCCATGGTAATGATGTCCGGGACCACGCCCTGCTCTTCAAAGCCCCAGAAGAAATGCCCCATGCGCCCATAACCCACTTGCACTTCGTCGGCGATGCACACGCCGCCCTGGGCACGAACCATTGTGTAAACCTGCTGCAAATAACCCGGTGGCAGCGAGATGCCACCGGCATTGCCGTATACCGGTTCGCAAATGAACCCGGCCAGTTGACGATTTTGCCCGGCGATTTTCGCCAGGTTGTGTTCGACGCTGCGCACGTAGTCCGGCGCGCTGTCAGGGCCGCGGAATTCACCGCGATAGGTGTTCGGCGCGGTCACCGGGTGCACCCAGTCCGGGCGGCTGCTCAAGGCCTTGGGGTTGTCGGCGATCGAAGTCGATACCGCATCCGCGCCTACGGTCCAGCCGTGATAGGCCTCCAGCACGCTGAGCATGTCGCGCCCGCCGCTATAGGCCCATGCCAGGCGAATGGCCAGGTCGTTGGCCTCGCTGCCGCTGTTGACCAGGAACACCCGGTCCATGCCCTCGGGCGCCAATTTCAGCAGGCGCTCGGAGAACTCGGCCACGGCGGCATAGTTGAACCGCGAGTTGGTGTTGAGCAACGACCACTGGCGGCTGGCGACTGCCGCCATGCGCGGATGGCCGTGGCCGAGTACCGCGACGTTGTTGAGCATGTCGAGGTAAGAACGGCCCTGCATGTCGATCAGGTGGTTGCGCCAGCCGCGTTCGATGCGCGGCGGGTCGACATAATAGTGTTTTTGCGTGCGGGCGAAACTGGCGCCGCGGCGTGCCAGCAAGGTCTGTGAATCGAGTTCCTCCTGCGCATCGCAAGCCAACCCCAGAAGCATCGCGGGCGATGGGCACAGCGCTTGCCATGCGGCGGCTCGTGAAGGTGTGCAAAACAACGGCGCGCTGAACGAAGCCCCTCGGCACAGCTGCACGATCAACGGCCCGCTGACCGAGCCCAGCACCTGGCCCTTGACCAGCGCCGCGCCGCTATGCAGCGATGGCGTGACACCCCACAGCCGCACGCTCAGTTGCGGACCGTCCAGTTGCAGCACCCCGGGCATCGGCTGGTGCACCACCCCGGCGAACGGCGCTTCGACGGTCGTGCCATGGGGTACGCGCAATTCGACGTGCAGAGGGCAGGTGTCCGGCTCGCCGGCCGTGTCCGGGCGCGTGCGTGACAAACGGTATTGCCCATAACGACTGGCCGCCAGGCCGTGGACAGCGGCGGCCTCATCCAACAAGCGTTGATCGATGCCTTCCTGCTCCCAGTTACCAGCCTCGAAATGCGGGCTGAGCACGCCCAGGTCGATCAACGCAAACTCACGCCCCACCAGGCTCGGCAGCAGCGGGGCGAAGCCTTCGCTGCCAATGCCCGGCAGGCTCTGCCCGACAGCCGACAGGATGGCCGCTTCCATCAGCGCCAACGGCACCGACGTGGCCACACGGAAGATCTCCCATTCGTGGACCAGGTTGTCGCGGCTATAGGTATTGCCCGGATCGATGCTCACCTGTTGTTCACCACTGAGCACCAACACCGCCGCGCGGGCGACGATCAGCGGCCACAGCGCCAGCAGCTCTTCATGCTGCAACGGATTGACCGCGTGATACGCCTGCACCGCTGGCAAAATGCAGAACGGATCACCTTCACCATGGTGCAGCAATGCTGCACAGGTCACCGACAGGTCGGTTATGCGCCAGGTACGGATCAAGTCGCCGAAATCGATCACACCTTGCAGTTGCCAATGGCGTTGCGCATCGCGCTGCCACACCACGTTATCGTCGGTGATGTCCATGTGAATGGCTTGCACCGGCAACTTGTCTTGCAGCGGCAACAAATGGCGCTCGGCCTGCTCGGACGCTTCAACGATCAGTCGGCGCTGGGCTTCATCCTTGATCACCGGCAACAAATGCGCGATCAATGCGTGGGCGTGACGCGCGTCCCATTGCAGGGTTCGCACCAGCCCCGGATGTTCAAAATCCGCCAGTGCCAGGTCCATTTCACCGCACAGCCGCCCGAAACCGGCGACCACCGTTCGATTGAAATGCTCGAGGTGCGTCAGGGACTGTCCCTCGATGTAGTCCAGCAAACGCACATGCACCGCTTGGCCAGCGACCTCCAGGGACAACAGGTCCGCCCCGTTTTTCGCCGCGATCACACGCGGTACGTGCACATCAGGATGCTCAGCCAGGTGCTTGAGCCCGGCATGCTGGGCTTGCAACTCCAGCGCCGAATAGTCTCCCCGGCATATTTTCAGGACAAAACGCCCTTGAGCACTGTCGACGCGAAAGTTCAGATCCTGCTGGCTGCCAAGGGCCTGCAACGTTCCGTCGAACCCGTAATGCGCCTGCAAAAGCTCAAGCGCTTGCTCGGCAGAGACTTGCGGACTGGGCAAACTGGCGCGATGAATCAACGTGGCGAGCGGCATACAACGACCCCTGAAATTTTATTAGGCGCCTATATCGCCACTGCTCGGGGCGATACGCAACCCCCCTTCAGCCGGCTGGCAAGCGGCTGGATCGGTCAACTTCGAAGAAAAAAGCACACGACACTCGCCCTTACAGGCACTCTGGGCAAGAATGGCGACCATCAATGCCCATCGTTGGAGAAACCCATGAATGTTGTGACCACCGACCTGCCCGGTGTTTTGATCATCGAGCCCAAGGTTTTCGGTGACGATCGTGGTTTTTTCTACGAAAGTTTCAATGCGAAGGTTTTCAAGGAAGCCACTGGCCTGAGCACTCAATTCATTCAGGACAACCATTCGCGCTCGCAAAAAGGCGTGCTGCGCGGGCTGCATTACCAACTTGAGAATACCCAGGACAAACTGGTTCGGGTCTGTGCCGGGGAAATCCTTGATGTGGCTGTTGATGTGCGGCGCAGCTCGCCACATTTCGGCCAGTGGGTAGCCGTGCGTCTTTCTGCGCAGAACAATCGCCAACTGTGGATTCCCAAGGGTTTCGCCCACGGTTTCCTGGTGTTGAGTGAGTTCGCCGAGGTTTTGTACAAAACCACTGAGTACTACAACCCATCGGCCGAACGCAGCATTCGCTGGGACGACCCCGACCTGGCCATCGACTGGCCGCTCGATACTGCGCCGCAACTGTCGGCCAGGGACCAGGCCGCGGCATTTTTCAAGGACGCCGACGTCTTCGACTGACACACCGCTCGCACCGGCCGCAAGGTGCGCAGACTGTGTCGGCAAGCCTAGGCATAATGCACCTGTACCCACAGGCGCTCGATGCTCATGACTCCAACCCTTCCCCGCAGACCCCGCTGGCGCAGCCTGGCCCTGCTCGCACTGTGCCTGGCACCCTTACTGTGGCCGCTGGAGCACCTGGCCGAGCGCTATTACCGCAGCGAATTGGCTGGGCAGAATCGCCAGACCCTCGATCTCTACGTCGCCAACCTGCTGGGCACCCTGCACCGTTATGAAGTACTGCCGCAGATCCTCGGCGACCTGCCGGCCTTGCGCGCCGTGCTTGGCGCGCCAGACGATGGTGTCACCCAGGGCAACGCCAATCGCCTGTTGAAGAACATCAGCACCCAGACCGGCGCCGAAGTCATGTACCTGATGGACACGACGGGCAAGACCCTGGCCGCCTCCAACTGGGACAAGCACGACAGTTTCGTCGGCCGCAACTTTGCCTTCCGGCCGTACTTCAGCGAAGCCATGGCCGGGCGGCTCGGACGATTTTTCGGGCTGGGAACCACGTCCGCCAAACGGGGCTACTTCTTCGCCGCTGCCGTGCGAGAGGGCGAAAAAATCATCGGCGTGCTGGTAGTCAAGGTCGACCTCGACCACACCGAAAGCCTATGGGGCAAAACCCCGGAGCAACTGCTGCTGACCGATCACAACGGCGTGGTCATCCTCACTTCGCGGCCGGAATGGCGTTTTCGTTCGACCCGTGAGTTGAGCGAAGAAGAGCGCAAGGCCATCACCGCGATCCAGCCCTACCCCACCCGCGAACCCAAGCCGCTCAAGCTCAATCCCAACGCCTGGTTGACCCAGACTCAGCCGATCGCGGAAACCGGCTGGAACGTCAGCATCCTCGCCCCGCGCACCCTGATCGATCGTCCGGTGCGCACGGTAGTCGCCATCGGTGGCGCGACGCTGCTGGTGTTGATGCTGTTGCTCGGCCTGATGATGCAACGCCGCCGTCATTACCTGGAACGCATCGCCTTCGAAGCCAAGGCCCGGCGCGAACTGGAAGGCCGGGTGGCTGAACGTACCAGCGACCTTGAGGGTCTCAACCGCCGACTCAAACAGGAAGTGCTGGAGCGCGAGCAGGCCCAGCAAGAACTGGTTCGCGCCCAGGATGACCTGGTGCAGGCCGGCAAGCTCTCGGCGCTGGGAACGATGTCGGCGAGCATCAGCCACGAGCTCAACCAACCGCTGGCAGCCATCCGCAGCTACGCGGAAAACGCCGAAGTGTTGCTCGACCACGAGCGCACCGACGATGCCCGTGGCAACCTAAAGCTGATCAGCGAACTGACCGGGCGCATGGCGTCGATCATCGCTCACCTGCGCGCCTTTGCCCGGCGCGATCGCCACGCTCCGGAAAGCGTCGCCCTGCAGCCGGCGCTTGACGATGCCCTGGCCTTGTTGGCCAAGCGTCGACGCAGCATGGAAGTCGAACTGATCCGCGACTTGCCCGCCGCCACGTTGTGGGTCGAGGCCGGAGAAACCCGCCTGCGCCAAGTGCTGGGCAACCTGCTGGCCAACGCCCTCGATGCCCTGACGGAAAAAGGTCCGCCGCGTAAACTCTGGCTGAGTGCCCAATCCACGGGCGAAGGCGTCAACCTGTACATTCGCGACAACGGCCCCGGTTTCTGCCTGGAGGCTCTTGGCCGTGCCAGTGAGCCCTTCTACACCACCAAGACCCGTACCCAGGGGCTTGGATTGGGGCTGGCGATATGCGAAACCCTGATGCGCGCCTTCGGCGGCGAACTGTCGTTCGCCAACCACAAGGAGGGCGGCGCCCTGATTACCCTGAAGCTACGTGCAGGCGCACCGGGTGTGAGCCTGCAACCGTCCGAGGACCGAAGTGCATGAGCATCGACAACCGCATCCAGGTCGTGTTGATCGACGACGATCCCCACCTGCGCCAGGCCTTGAGCCAGACCCTGGACCTCGCCGGCCTGAAGATTCTGCCGCTGGCCGAAGCCAAGGGCCTGGCCGCACAACTGGAGCGCGACTGGCCAGGCGTGGTCGTCAGCGATATCCGCATGCCGGGCATGGACGGCATCGAACTGCTGACCGAGCTCCACGCCCAGGATCCGGAACTGCCGGTGCTGCTGATCACCGGCCACGGCGATGTGCCGCTGGCGGTGCAAGCCATGCGCGCCGGTGCCTATGATTTTCTGGAAAAACCCTTCGCCAGCGATGCGCTGCTCGACAGCGTGCGCCGTGCCCTGGCCTTGCGCCGACTGGTGCTGGACAACCGCAGCCTGCGCCTGGCCCTGAGCGATCGCAATGAATTGAGCACGCGCCTGGTCGGGCAGTCGCCCTCGATGCTGCGTCTGCGCGAGCAAATCGGCGCCTTGGCGGCAACTCGGGCAGACGTGCTGATCCTCGGCGAGACCGGGGCCGGTAAAGAAGTGGTTGCACGAGCCTTGCATGACCTGTCGAGTCGGCGCAGTGGTCCGTTCGTGGCGATCAACGCCGGAGCGCTGGCCGAGTCGGTGGTCGAAAGCGAGTTGTTCGGGCATGAGCCCGGCGCTTTCACGGGCGCGCAGAAACGCCGCATCGGCAAGTTCGAATTTGCCAACGGTGGCACGTTGTTTCTCGACGAGATCGAAAGCATGAGCCTGGACGTCCAGGTGAAATTGCTGCGCTTGCTGCAGGAGCGGGTGGTTGAACGCCTGGGCGGCAATCAACTGATCCCGCTGGACATCCGCATCATCGCCGCCACCAAGGAAGACCTGCGCCAGGCCGCCGATCAAGGCCGATTCCGCGCCGACTTGTACTATCGCCTGAACGTCGCGCCGTTGCGCATTCCACCGCTGCGCGAACGCGGTGAAGACGCGCTGGTGCTGTTCCAGCATTTCGCCGATGAAGCCAGCGCCCGCCATGGCTTGCCGCCCCATGAACTGCAACCCGGACAACGCGCCCTGCTGTTGCGTCACGCCTGGCCCGGCAACGTGCGCGAACTGCAGAATGCTGCCGAACGCTTCGCCCTGGGCCTGGAACTGGCGCTGGACAACAATGAGGTGCAAGGCACGGTTGGCACGACGGTAGAAATGGTCAGCGGCGGGTTGAGCGAGCAAGTGGAAAACTTCGAAAAAACCCTGATTGCCGCCGAACTGGCGCGCTCGCACAGTTCAGTGCGCAGCGTCGCCGAAGCGCTCGGCATTCCACGCAAGACCTTGCATGACAAATTGCGCAAGCACGGCCTGAGCTTCGCCGATAGTGGCACCGCCACCCATAGCGACGACCTCGATTGAGCCGCCGCCCACTTATCCACTGCAAACAAGAGGCCCCTGAATGAGCCGCGACAGTCGTCAACTGGAATCCGTCCTCCATCACGACATTCCCCTCACCCGGGACATGGGCCTGAAGGTGCTCGACTGGCACGATCAACAACTGCGCCTGTACTTGCCGCTGGACGCTAACGTCAATCACAAGAGCACCATGTTCGGCGGCAGCCTGTATTGTGGCGCGGTACTGGCCGGTTGGGGCTGGCTGCATTTGCGCCTCAAAGAAGAAGGGATAACCGACGGACACATCGTTATTCAGGAAGGGCAGATCCACTACCCGCTGCCGGTGACAGGGGATGCACATGCCATTTGCCAGGCGCCGGGTGCGCAGGTGTGGAAGAAATTCCTGGCGATGTATCAGCGATACGGACGGGCGCGGCTGGTCCTGCACACGCGGGTGGTGAACGCGGGTAGCGATGAGGATGCGGTGAAGTTTGTCGGGCAATACGTGTTGCACCGGTAAATCAAAAGATCGCAGCCTGCGGCAGCTCCTACAGGGGTTATGTGTATACCCGTAGGAGCTGCCGCAGGCTGCGATCTTTTGATTTTAATCTCGAGCCAGCGCCAACAGTTTCTCCCGCCATGCAGCCTTGGCCGGCAGTGCGAGGAAAAATTCGTTCAGCAGCGATTCCCGCGCCGGATAGCAGAACGGTGCGCCATTGAGATCCAGCACCTCGCCACCCGCCCCTTCCAGCACGCCTTGCGCCGCCGCCGTGTCCCACTGCGAAGTCGGCGCCAGCCGCGGATAACAATCCGCCGCCCCCTCGGCCAACAGGCAGAATTTCAGGGAGCTGCCGATACTGGCCAGTTCCAGTTCACCCAGGCTGGCGCTCAATCCGGCCAGCAAGCGTTCCTGCTGTGGACTGGAATGGCGACGGCTGGCCACCACGGTGAACGATTGGCCGGGGCCCGGTACATCACGCACCGAAATCGCCACGGGCGTACCCCCCTGATCGCAACGCCACGCGCCGAAACCGGCACCACCGACATAGACACGCCCGTTAGTCGGCATCGACACCACGCCGAATACCACGCGCCCCTGCTCGATCAACGCGATGTTGACGGTGAACTCTTCGCTGCCGCTGATGAATTCCTTGGTCCCGTCCAACGGATCGACCAACCACCAGCGCTGCCAACTGGCGCGAACACTCTGCGGGATGTTGGCGTCTTCTTCGGACAACACCGGAATACTCGGATCAAGCGCCGTCAGCCCGGCCAGAATCAGATGATGAGCAGCCATGTCTGCGGCAGTCACGGGTGAATCGTCAGTCTTGGCAGTCACGGCCGTGCCGACGCGCCAGAACGGCAAGATCGCCTCGCCGGCCTTCAATGCCAGCTCGACCACCGGCGCCATCAACGGATGGGGAAAATTCATGGCTGGAACACCCCGCGCTGGGTCAGCAGGTCACGGGCCAGGTACAACGCCGCCAAGGCACGGCCTTCGGTGAACTTCGGGTTCTGCGCCAGGGCCGACAATTCGCGCAGGTTGATCTTGTCCACGCCCATCGGCTCCGGCTCGTCACCTTCCAGGCGCTCTTCGTACAGGTCAGTGGCCAACACCACCTGGATTTTCTGGCTCATGTAACCAGGTGACAACGACAGCTCGGTCAGATGTTCCAACTGTCGCGCCCCATAACCTGCCTCTTCCTTGAGCTCGCGCTCGGCTGCCGCCAAAACGTCCTCGCCTGGCTCGATCAAGCCTTTAGGCAGGGATAATTCGTATGCATCGGTACCGCCGCAGTACTCTTCGACCAATACGGCATGGTCGGCATCGAGCATCGCCACGATCATCACGGCACCATAGCCTGCGCCCTTGCCGACCAATCGCTCATAGGTGCGCTCCACGCCATTGGAAAAACGCAGCTTCAGCTCCTCGACGCAGAACAAACGGCTGGTGGCGACAATCTCGCGGGCGAGGATGGTGGGTTTCTGGCGCATGAGCGGCTCCTGGGCGATAGCGGGTTACTATACCCGGCCTATCCTGATTGTTGTCCCCGGATACCTTTTTTTACCGTTGGAGAAGTTTTTATGTCCCTGCTGCCCTGGCACGACATCGATACCGTTCTGCTGGACATGGACGGCACGCTGCTGGACCTGCACTTCGACAACCATTTCTGGCTGGAGCACTTGCCCCAGCGTTATGCCGAACTGCACGGGGTGAGCCGGGCAATGGCCGAACTGGAACTGCAGCCGTTATTTGAACGCAATGCCGGTCAGCTGCAGTGGTACTGCCTGGATTTCTGGAGTACCGAACTGAAACTACCCGTGCGCGAGCTGAAACTGGAAACGGCTCATCTGATCGCCTTGCGCCCGGATGCGGACACCTTCCTGGCGGCGATCAAGCGTGCAGGCAAGCGTGTGGTGCTGATCACCAATGCGCATCGCGATTCGCTGTCATTGAAGCTGGAAAGAATCGAGCTGGCGCCGTATTTCGAGCGTTTGATCAGCTCCCACGATTACGGTTTCCCCAAGGAAAACCCGCAGTTCTGGGATGCCTTGCAGGCCGACATCGACTTCGACCCGGCGCGCAGCCTGTTTATCGACGACACACTGCCGATCCTGCGCAGTGCCCGGGAGTTCGGCGTGGCGCATTTGTTGGCGGTGAAAGAGCCGGATAGCCGCAAAGGGCCCAAGGACACGGCGGAGTTTGCGGCGGTCGAGGACTATCGGGATTTGATAACCGGCCTTTGATTTCCTGTAGGAGCTGCCGCAGGCTGCGATCTTTTGATTTTGTTTTTAAAGATCAAAGTCAAAAGATCGCAGCCTTCGGCAGCTCCTACAGGGCCTCACATTATTCAGGAATCCGCAGCGATTGCCCCGGATAGATCTTGTTCACATCCTTGAGCATCGGTTTGTTGGCTTCGAAGATTTTGTTGTACAGGTTGGCATTGCCGTACACGCGCAGGGAAATGGCGCTCAAGGTGTCGCCCTTCTCGACCACGACAAACTTCGCGGCCACAACCACTGGACCGGTCACGGTGATCTGGTCTTCAACACCGCTGACACCCGCCACGTTGCCCAGCGTCAGGAGAATTTTTTCCTTCTCTTCCTGCGTCTTCGCTTCGCCGCTGGCGATGACCTTATCGCCCTCGACCTTCACCTGAATCTTGGAAGTATCGATCCCCGTCAACGCACTCTGCACATGCTTGGTCAATGCCTCGCTATTGGCTTCAGCCTTGTCCGGCGTCAACGCGTCGAGGATTTTTTCACCGGCTTCTTTGAGAAAACTGAACAGGCTCATCGTTTCGCTCTCCTTGGGTTTCGGGTTCCAGACGTAAAAGCCTAGACCACGGCAGCCGTTTGCCAATCCAAACCGACCAATGACGCCGCTTGCGCTAGAATCGACCCCTTCCCGCACCCTGGAGCGAAGATGGACATCAAGCAGCTGAAATTCCTCATCGCTCTGGATGAAACCCGCCATTTCGGCCAGGCCGCCGCACGCTGCCATATTACCCAGCCGACCCTGTCCATGCGTCTGCGCAGCCTCGAGGAGGAACTCGATCTGCCGCTGGTCAATCGCGGCCAGCGCTTTGAAGGCTTTACTGCACCTGGCGAGAGGGTGCTGGCTTGGGCGCGCACCGTCTTGGCCGCCTATGACGGCTTGTACGCCGAGGCGGCGGCCTGTCGCGGCAATCTGGTCGGCACCTTGCGCCTGGGCGTGGTGCCGCTGTCGAGTTTCGATCCGTTGCCGCTGATGCAGCGCCTGCACGCAGAACACCCGAACCTGCGCTTTGAACTCTCGGCACTGAGCTCCGAGCAGATCCTCGAACAGTTGGCAAACAATCGCCTGGACCTCGGTGTGTCCTACCTCGAACGCCTGGATGCCGAGCGCTTCGACTCGTTCGGCTTCAGTGAAACCCGCATGGGCCTGCTCTACGATCAGCGCTTCTTTACCTTTGGCGAAGCACCGCTGAGCTGGGAATCGTTGATCGAATTGCCGCTGGGCATGCTCACCAGCGGCATGCACTTTCGCCAATCCATCGACCACAACTTCCATAGCCGCGGCCTCAACCCACAGCCTTTGTTGCAAACCGATGCCGTCCATCAACTGTTACAAGCGGTGCATGGCGGCTTGTGCTGCGCGGTGATGCCGTTGGACGGTGGACTGGAAGGGCTGACCGAGCATTTGCGCCTGCAACCGATTGAAAACGCCCAAACCCTCGGCCGGCTGGGCCTGATCATGCGCCGCAGCGCGCCACGTTCGGCCTTGGCTGAAGCTTGTTTCGCGGTTTATCAACAATCATTGATCGGCGCTTGATCGACAGCATCTATCGGCAGATCAGTAATAGCGATTAGACGTGGCAAGTTGCCGCGCCTAGTCTTAAAGCTGATCAATCCCTCGGTGATGCCATGAACGCCAAGCGCCCAGCCTGCGCGGCGCCTGCCCTTGAAACGCCTGCGCCCGCCGCCAGCCACACCTACAGCTACAGCAACCTTGAGCACACGGAGTCAGCCAGCACCGCGCTGGCCGAGGAAGTCGCGCTGGCGATTGCCTTTAACGGTATCAGCCAGGCGGTGATGCTGGTGACGCCCACCGACCTTGAAGATTTCATCGTCGGCTTCAGCCTGGGCAGCGGCATTATCCAGGACGCCTCGGATATCTATGACCTGCAACTCAGCGGCTCGGGCTCAGCGCAGTACGCGCAGGTGACCATCGCCAATCGCGCGTTCTGGAACCTCAAGCAACAGCGTCGGCAGCTGGCCGGTACCAGCGGTTGCGGCCTTTGCGGTGTTGAAGCGGTGGAGCAGGCATTGCCCGAGCTCGAAGTATTGCCCGGCGCGCCCCTGCCACCGGCTGAATGGCTGGAGGGCCTGCGCCAGCGCATCGGCGCGTTCCAGCCGCTTGGCCAACACTGCGGGGCGGTGCACGCGGCCGTGTTCATGAACGACCAAGGCCAACTGTTGCTGGGTCGCGAAGATATCGGCCGGCACAACGCGCTGGATAAATTGATCGGCGGCTTGGTCCGCCAAAACATTTCGACGGCTGGCGGACTGGCGATTGTCACCAGTCGATGCAGCCTCGAATTGATCCAGAAAGTCTTGCGCGCCGGCATCCAGACGCTGGTCAGCCTATCGTCGCCCACCGGGCTCGCCGTGCAATGGGCCCGTCGCCACAACCTCAATCTCATTCATCTGCCACAAAAGAATGCGCCGCGGGTCTACAGCCCAGCGTTGGAGAACCAAGCGTGAGTCAACACCGTCAAGCCGACCAGACACCCGTTCCTCGATACAAGCCATACAAAGGCGCCGCCGGAGGCTGGGGCGCACTGATCAGTGTCGCCCAGGCCTGGTTGACCAGCGACAACGCGCTGAAAAACCTGCGCATGATGCTCAAGACCAACAAGAACGGCGGCTTCGACTGCCCCGGTTGCGCCTGGGGCGATTCCAATGAAGGCGGCATGGTGATGTTCTGCGAGAACGGCGCCAAGGCGGTGAACTGGGAAGCGACCAAGCGCCGCGTCGATGCCAAGTTTTTCGCCAGGCACAGCGTCACGTCGTTGCTCGAACAAAGCGACTACTGGCTTGAGTATCAGGGTCGGCTGACCGAGCCGATGAGCTATGACGCAGAGACCGACCGCTACAAGCCGATCAGTTGGGACGCCGCCTTTGCGCTGATCGCCAAACATCTGAACGGCTTGTCGAGCCCGAATCAGGCCGAGTTCTACACCTCGGGCCGGGCCAGTAACGAAGCAGCCTTTTTGTACCAGCTGTTCGTGCGCGCCTACGGCACCAACAACTTCCCTGATTGTTCGAACATGTGCCACGAGGCTAGCGGCGTGGCATTGGCGCAAAGTGTCGGCGTCGGCAAAGGCACCGTCACCTTCGACGATTTCGAACACGCCGATGCCATTTTCGTCTGGGGCCAGAACCCCGGCACCAACCATCCACGGATGCTCGAACCGTTGCGAGAGGCAGTGAAACGCGGCGCCCAGGTGGTATGCATCAACCCGCTTAAAGAGCGCGGCCTGGAACGCTTCCAGCACCCGCAACACGCGATTGAAATGCTTACCAACGGCGACAAACCGACCAATACCGCGTTCTTCCGACCGGCATTGGGCGGCGACATGGCGATCATGCGTGGCATGGCCAAATTCCTGCTGCAATGGGAGCGCGACGCACAGAAAGCGGGCGAGCCTGCGGTGTTCGATCACGCCTTCCTCAATGAACACAGTGTCAATGTCCTGGACTACCTGGCCACCATCGACGACACCCCATGGCAACAGATCGTCGAGCAATCCGGCCTGCCTCTGGTGGAAATCGAGCAAGCGGCGCGCATGTACGCCAAGGGCAAGAACGTCATCATGTGCTGGGCCATGGGGATCACCCAGCATCGCCATTCGGTAGCGACCATCCAGGAAATCGCCAACCTGATGTTGCTGCGCGGCAACATCGGTCGGCCGGGCGCCGGCCTGTGCCCGGTGCGTGGCCACAGCAACGTGCAGGGCGACCGGACCATGGGCATCAACGAACGGCCACCCACGGCGTTCCTCGATGCCCTTGAACGACGCTTCCAGTTCAAGGTGCCGCGCGAAAACGGCCACAACGTGGTCGAGGCGATTCATGCCATGGCCGAAGGTCGGGCCAAGGTTTTCATCGGCCTGGGCGGCAACTTCGCCCAAGCCACTCCGGACAGCCCGCGCACCTTCCAGGCCCTGCGTAACTGCGACCTGACCGTGCAGATCAGCACCAAGCTCAACCGCAGCCACCTGACTCACGGTAAAGACGCCCTGATCCTGCCGTGCCTGGGCCGGACCGATATCGACCGGCAAACCCAAGGTCCTCAAGCGGTGACCGTCGAAGACTCGTTCAGCATGGTCCACGCCTCCAATGGCCAGCTGGAGCCGCTCTCGCAGCAGATGCGTTCGGAGCCAGCGATCCTGGCAGGCATCGCGGCAGCCACGCTGGGCAACCAGCCAGTGGACTGGAACTGGCTGGTGGCAGACTACAGCCGCATCCGCGACTTGATTGCCGATACCATTCCCGGCTTCAAGGACTTCAACGAGAGAGTCAAGAACCCGGGCGGGTTCTACCTGGGCAACAGCGCCGGTGCGCGCAAGTGGAACACTGCATCAGGCCGGGCCAATTTCCGCCCAAATGCGTTGCCCAAGGACCTGGTGCATGAGCGCACCCGTGCTACCGGTGTGTTGCCGGACCTGATCATGCAATCGATGCGCTCCCACGATCAGTACAACACCACGATCTATGGCCTCAATGACCGTTATCGCGGAGTGAAGGGGCAGCGTGACGTGCTGTTTGTCAACGAAGCCGACATCATTCGCCTGGGCTTCAAGCCGGGGCAGAAGGCCGATATCGTTTCAATCTGGGATGACGGACTTGAGCGCCGGGTGAAAGGCTTCACGCTGCTGTCATTTGATATTCCAGCGGGGCAAGCGGCGGCGTACTATCCGGAAGTGAACCCGCTGGTGCCGTTGGAAAGCACCGGGGATGGCAGCCATACACCGACATCCAAGTTCGTGGCGATCCGGCTGGAAGCGGCGAGTGAGACCGGATTGATCATGGCAAAGTCTGCTTAAAGCAAAATCAAAAGATCGCCGGCAAAACAATTTCCAAACGCCCACAAAAAAGGCCGTTTCCTCATGAAAACGGCCTATCCGAAGTAATAAAAGACCGGCGAAAAACCATTAAGTTCCGCCCAAAAAACAGTAACTTATAGAAATGTGCTGAAGTCGTGTTACTCGTCGGATTTCGATTGTCACACCCCTTACACAGCCTCAGGATCGCGTCGTCATCCCCTTGAGGTTCCTCCATGAAGTTCTCCTCGATTCTCTTGTTGTCCCTTGGCCTGGTCAGTGGCATGGCCTCCGCTGGCGGCACCACCGAAGCAGGTGTGGGCGGCGCATTGGGCGGGGTTTTGGGCTCAGTCGTCGGCCAATCGCTTGGCGGCAGTACAGGTTCCACTATCGGCGCGGCCCTGGGTGGCGCGGGTGGTAGCGCAGTTGGCGCAGACAAACGCAGCCGTGGCGAAGCGGCCATTGGCGGTGCGTTGGGCGCAGCAGGCGGTAACGTGGTCGGTCGCAGCATGGGCGGCACCACGGGCAGCCTGATCGGCTCCGCAGCAGGCGGCGGCGCCGGTGGCGCGCTGGGCAACTACATGGGCAACAAGGCCGATGATGATGACGACGATGATCGTCGCTACCGTGGTCATGATGATCGTCGTTACTACCGTGACGGCCACCCAGGTCGCGGTCATGCCTATGGCCATCGCAAGCATCACAAGTACTACCGCCATCGTCACTGATCCCGAAAGGGTTCACTGACAGATAAAAATCGCAGCCCGAGGGCTGCGATTTTTTTTGCCTGGTTTAAACCACCAGACACTCCAATGCGTTGCGCAACCCGGCCGGAATCGCCACCGGCTGATTCGATGCCCGGTCGACAAACACATGCACGAAGCGCCCGGCTGCGCAGGCCTCGTCTTCCCCTTGCTTGAACACTGCCAACTCGTACTGCACCGAGCTGTTGCCCAACTTGCCGACCCGCAAGCCGACCTCGATCCGGTCCGGGAAGGCGATGGAAGCAAAGTAGTCGCAGGCTGAACTCACCACGAAACCCACTACCTCGCCATCGTGTATATCCAGGCCACCGACTTCGATCAGGTAGGTGTTCACCGCCGTGTCGAAAAAACTGTAGTAGGTGACGTTGTTGACGTGACCATAGGCATCGTTGTCGTGCCAGCGTGTGGTGATGGGTTGGAAGTGTGGATAGTCGCAGCGTTGGGGCATTGGTGTGGATTCCTGAGTGTGTTCGCCAGTCTAAGGTGAAACCGCGTTATCGTTCTTCGCGAGCAGGCTCGCTCCCACAGGGATCTTAGTCGTACATAAAATTTGGGTTCACTGAAGATCAACTGTGGGAGCGAGCCTGCTCGCGATGGCGCCCTCGCAGGCACCCCATCAATCACTTGTCCGCAAACCCTCTACCTGCCGCCGCCAACTCACCAATCAACCGCGCCGGGCGCCAGTGATCACCCTGGCGGGTCTCAAGCGCCAGCAGGCGTTGATGAATGTCCGCCAACCCTTGCTGATCCGCCCAGGCCATTGGACCACCCTTGTCCGCCGGGAATCCGTATCCGTTGAGGTACACCAGATCGATGTCGTGAGCCGATCCGGCGATGCCCTCCTGAAGGATCTTCGCACCCTCGTTGACCAATGCCAGCAAGCAGCGCTCCAGGATTTCCTCCGGGCTGATTTCACGGCGATGGAAACCCAGCCCTTCGCTGACTTCCAACACCAATGCATCGACTAGCGGGTCGTGCTCAGCCTGGCGACTGCCCGGCTCGTAGTGGTAGTAGCCGTCGCCGCTCTTCTGACCGAAACGGCCCTGCTCGCACAGACGGTTATCCACCTGTACCTCTGGTGCATCCTGCCCCACACCGGACAGTTGCCGGGCGCGCCATTGCAGGTCGACGCCAACCACATCGAACATACGGAATGGTCCCATGGCGAAGCCAAAGCCTTGCAGCGCCGCATCGACCTGATAGGGATAAGCGCCCTCAAGCAGCATTTTGCGGGCTTCCAGCACGTAGGTGTTAAGCATGCGATTGCCAATAAAGCCGTCGCAATTGCCCGACACCACGCTGACCTTGCCCATGCGCTTGCCCAGCGCCAGCGCAGCATCGATGACCGCCGGTGCAGTCTGGGCACCACGGACGATTTCCAGCAGTTTCATGATGTGGGCCGGGCTGAAGAAGTGCAGGCCCAGGACCTGTTGTGGTCGGCCAGTCACCGCGGCGATGGCGTCGATGTCCAGTGCCGACGTGTTACTCGCCAGAATGGCTTGAGGTTTGAGCAAGCCATCCAGTTCACGGAAGATGGATTGCTTGAGTTCGAGATTTTCGTAGACGGCTTCGATGACCAAGTCGACGTCACGGATAGCCGCATAATCAGCGGCCGCCGTGACCCGAGCGATGCGGGCATCGGCCTCGACCTGGTCGATGCGTTCCTGTCGAACACTATGGGCATAGGTGTCCGACACAGTGACCAGTGCCTGTTCAAGCATCTGCGGATTGTTATCGACCCATTGTACCGCTACCCCGGCGTTGGCCAGGCACATGACAATGCCGCGGCCCATGGTGCCCGCGCCGATGACGGCTGCGCGCTGAATATTGAACGGTGTCTGGCTCATGATTATTCTCTTGTTGGCGATCCGAAGACAGCCCTCACCATAGTCAGCCGCCGCGCCTTTTTGAAATTTATTCCTGTGATGAGCGACATTCAGCGGATGGATGCCGCTCCGCCAGACACCGATTTAGAGGTGTGCCTGCGCCCACTCACGAACCTCGGCATACGGATAATCCTCCAACGCCGCACATCCCGAAATCGTCCGCACCTTGAGCTTGGTAAACAGCGGCACGCTGATCCCGCACAAGAACCGTGTCACGCGCTCAGCCGACGGCGCCTTCCCTGTGTGTTGTTCATGCCTGTGGATAAAATCAGCACACAGTGCCTCGAAGTTTTTATCCACAAGCGCCGGTAACGCCGGCGGTGCAGGCAGCCGCACCACCTGCCCGTGGCAAACCGAACAGTGCCCGCACTGGCGGGGCACATTTTCGTCGCCGAAATACTCGGCCAGGCGATAGCCCAGACAGCGATCGGTAGCGAACAGGTCCAGCATGGCGTGAATCCGCGCAATCTCGGTCTGTTCATGCCGAGTGAAACCGGCGTGCAGCTCTTCACTCAACACGGCACTGTCGAAATCGGTTTGCAACAGGCTGTAGACCTCGGTCATCTGCTTGCTTTCAAGCTCGACCCAGCCCTTTTCCTGGAAATAATCCAGGGCCTTCACCACCCGACTGCGCTCGGCCCGGTGCTGTTCATACAACGCATCGAAATTTACCGTGGCCCAGGTACGTGCACGGGTGGACGTCTGGATGATCGCCGCGACGAAATCCCTGCGCTCGCCCTCGAAGCGAGCCAGCAATGCCTCAGGCTCCTGCAGATATTTGAAGCGGTATTCGGCGTAGTAGGCATAACGCGGGGCGATCAAGCCACGAAGCTCCAGTTGAACCAGCAAGGTCTTGAGCGGTAGCTGGCGAATGTTGCTTTGGTCCCCCAGAGGCCCCAGGAGAAACTCCCACTGCCCCTCGGGTGCGGCGACCTGCATCTCGTCGAGCACGTAGCGGATACCGTCCTGTTCGGGCGTGTCGCCATAGACGAAGTTTTCCAGCACGTTGAGGCTGTCGCGATTGGCCAGTACCAGGCAGTCAGATGGCTGCCCGTCACGCCCCGCACGGCCGATTTCCTGGCTGTAGTTTTCGATGGACTTGGGCAGGTCGAAATGCACCACGTTACGGATGTCGCTCTTGTCGATGCCCATGCCGAAGGCGATGGTGGCGACGATGCAATTGGACTGCCCGCCCATGAAGCGCTTCTGGATGCCTTCGCGCTGCTCATGAGGCAAACCGGCGTGATAGGCCTCAGCTTGAATGCCATTGCGCAGCAGGTGTTCAGCAATGTGCTCGGCGGTTTTCTGTTGGGTGACGTAGACAATGCTCGGTTGGCCGGGTCGCTGGCTCATCCATTCCACAAGGCGCATGCGCTTATCCTGGCTGCGAACCGGCTCCACCCACAGATTGAGGTTCGACCGATAAAAGCCAGTGGTCACTACATCCGCAGGTTCGATGGCGAATTTCGCCTGCATGTCGGCGATCACTTTCGGGGTCGCCGTGGCGGTCAGCAACAACACCTGGGGGATGTTGAACTGGCGCTGATAGTCCGGAAGCTTGAGGTAGTCCGGGCGAAAGTTGTGCCCCCATTCCGAGATGCAATGCGCCTCGTCCACTACCAGCAGCGAGATCGGCACCTGCTGCAGGAAATTACGAAAACGCTCGTTCTTCAAGCGCTCCACGGAGACCATAAGGATTTTCAGTTCGCCGGACTTGGCACGGGCCATGACATCGCTGGCGTCGTCGCGACTCTGGGCCGAATCGATACTGCCCGCGGCAATGCCGTGGCGTTGCAGGAACGCCAACTGATCCTGCATCAACGCCAGCAATGGCGAGACCACCAGCGTCAGGTGCGGCAACAGAACCGCCGACAACTGATAGCAAAGGGACTTGCCCGAACCGGTGGGGAAAATCGCCGCCGCCGAGCGCCCCGCCAACACCGCGCTGACCACTGCCTCCTGGCCGGGCCGAAACTGTGGATAACCGAAAACCTGTTCCAGGGTGTTGTGCATAAGCTGTCACTCCGTTGACTGCTGCGATGAGCAAAGCCTAGCCGGCGATCGCAGCGAGTCGAGAAAAGGTCGGGGGCAAAAACGATACGGGATGATACAGCGTGTTGATGTCGAAAAATCCTACAGCTTCTGTTGCCCTCCCTACCGAGACTCACCCAACAACGCCGGACACTCCTGTAGGCATTTTTACCTCTAATCGTTTCGCGCACGAAAACCAGCGCCAACGTAGTCCCATCCTCAAAAAACGGTAAATACCCTACAAAACCTGTCCATCAACGCCGTCTTGTCGCATGGCCACGCACCCTCCTATAGTTTTCGGCGCGGCTGAAAAAGTGTCTCGGCCTGCCGGGCACACTTGCCGATTTCGCACAGGACCCACTTTGATGAACACCACAGATCCACTGGCTGACCGCTATCACCTGCTCAAGTCCAGTAACAGTGAAACCCCAGTGCTGGTGATCGACACCGAGGCCGACCCCCTGGAAATCCTCGACGCCGCCCGCCAACGCATCCGTGCCGCCAGCGACCTGCTGGAAACCCTGTATTGCCTGTGCTTCAAACAAGCCGACGCCAGCGACATTCCGAACATCGTCAATGCGTTGTATCTGCTGACCCAGGATGGCAACGACCTGCTCGACATCGCCCGGCAACGCCTGCTCAAAACCACCGCTTCCTGAAGTGAACGGGTTCTGCGGGATGAGCGTCGGTTTCAATCCTTCCACTCCAGTCCAACGACCCATAAGATCTGTTCAAGCCCACCCGGACACCCAGCAATGAACCTCGCCCCCAACCTCCCCGACGACCCCACCCTTCACCTACTCATCCAGCTACTGCACGAAGAACTCGGCCTCCCCGAACGCAAAACGATCAGCCTCACCACCTCGATTAACTTCGACCTCGGCTGCAACGGTGCCGATGCACAACACTTGATCGAAACCCTTGAAGAGCACTTCGCCATCGATTTCGTCGACTACGACAGCTATCGCTACTTTCACCCCGAGGGCTACGATGTCTTTCTCAAGCGTAAGGCCAAGGGTCGCGGCAAGAAGGAACCATTGACCATCGGCATGCTCTACCGAGCGATCAAGGATCAACGCTGGGACACCCGGGAGCTCGAAGGCCTGTAGCGTCCGCGGCGCATAACAATAAGGAAATTGCGTGGACGTATTGATGGGCTTGCTAGCCGCCTTGCTGTGGGGCGGTACGGATTTTCTGGTGGGCTTGAACGCCCGAGCGGTTGGCGTCAAACGTGCCGTGTATTTCGGTCAGGCGCTGGGATTTACGATCATGAGCCTGCTGCTGATCGTCTTCCCCGTATTCATTCTCCGGTCCATGGCCGCACCGCTTGATGTCTGGCTGATCGGCGTCGCTGCCGCTGTGCTGACCGTGTCTGGTGCGTTGGCCTTGTCCAAGGCCTTCGCCCTGGGTAAAGCTTCCATCGTCGCCCCGCTGGTGACCTCCTACGGCGTAGTGACCACGTTGCTGTCCTGGGCTGGCGGTGAGCAGATCAGCCTGCTGCAGTTACTGTGCATCGCCCTCTGCGTCATTGGCGTGGTCCTCTCCAGCATGCATTCCGACCCGAAGGTGCCACACAGCACGCAGGCGAGCAGTTCCATTGCCTATGCGCTGCTGGCGGCGGTGTTCTACGGCACCAGTTTCTGGCTGCAGGGACGTTTTGTCCTGCCAGTACTCGGACCGGTGACGATGCTCTGGCTCGCGTATCTTGTCGGGCTGATCGTGCTGGTAGGCATCGTGCTCAGAATCGACGACGGCCTGAAATTCCCGCCGCTTAAAAATTGCCTGACACTGACCGGTGCCAGCCTGATGAACCTCGGCGGGTTTTCATCATTTGCCTGGGGCGCTGTGGCAGGCTCGGTTTCAGTGGTGACGGTGATCAGTACATTGTCTGGCGGGATTGCGGCGATCCTGGGGTATGTTTTTTTCAAGGAGCGCCTCGGTAAGTTGCAGGTGTCAGGGGTTGTGCTGGTGTTGGTGGGGGCGTTTGTCCTGCATCTGAAAACCTGAAACGCCGCGCAAAAAAAAAGCCGCCCCGAAGGGCGGCTTTTTCATGGCTTCAATCCAGCGCTTACAACTTAGGACCGGCAGCCTTGATCGCGTCGCTCACTTCAAACTTCTTGAAGTTCTCGATGAACAGGCCGGCCAGTGCTTTGGCGGCTTCGTCGTAGGCGGCTTTATCGGCCCAGGTGTTACGTGGGTTCAGCAGGCCAGTCTCAACGCCCGGTACGGCCACTGGCACGTCGAGGTTGATGGTGTCCAGGTGCTCGGTCTCGGCACCGATCAGCGCGCCGCTCTGGATCGCTGCGATCACCGCGCGAGTGGTCGGGATGTTGAAGCGTTTGCCGACGCCATAGCCACCGCCGGTCCAACCGGTGTTGACCAGGTAGACCTTGGAGCCGAAGCCGCGGATGCGCTTGATCAGCAGCTCTGCGTATTCGCCAGCCGGACGCGGGAAGAACGGTGCGCCGAAGCAGGTGGAGAAGGTCGACTTGATGCCGCTGCCCGAACCCATTTCAGTCGAGCCCACCAGCGCGGTGTAGCCGGACAGGAAGTGGTAGGCCGCTTGTTCTTCGTTGAGGATCGACACTGGCGGCAGAACGCCGGTCAGGTCGCAGGTCAGGAAGATCACTGCGTTTGGCTCGCCACCGAGGTTCTTCTCGGAACGCTTGGCAACGTGCTCCAGCGGGTAGGCGGCGCGGCTGTTCTGGGTCAGGCTGACATCGGCGTAGTCGGCGTGCTTGGCGTCGTCGATCACGACGTTTTCCAGGACTGCACCGTGCTTGATGGCTTTCCAGATAACCGGCTCGTTCTTCTCGGACAGGTCGATGCACTTGGCATAGCAACCGCCTTCGATGTTGAACACCACGCCCTCGCCCCAGCCGTGCTCGTCGTCACCGATCAGGTAACGGCTTTCGTCGGCGGACAGGGTGGTCTTGCCGGTACCCGACAGACCGAAGAACAGGGTCACGTCGCCTTCTTCGCCGATGTTGGCGGCGCAGTGCATTGGCAGTACGTCGGCAGCCGGCAGCAGGAAGTTCTGCACCGAGAACATGGCTTTCTTCATTTCACCGGCATAACGCATGCCAGCGATCAGCACTTTCTTCTGCGCGAAGTTGATGATCACGCAACCGTCGGAGTTGGTGCCGTCACGCTCTGGAACGCATTCGAAGTTGGCAACGTTGAGCACTTGCCATTCTTCACGGCCAGCCGGGTTGTACTGTGCCGGGTTGATGAACAGGCAACGGCCGAACAGGTTCTGCCAAGCGGTCTGGGTGGTCATCTTCACGGCCAGGTAGTGCTCGGAAGCGGCACCTACATGCACGTGGGAAACAAAGTGCTCTTGCGCGTTGTTGAACGCCTCGACGCGGTTCCACAAGGCATCGAACTTGTCAGCCGGGAACTTGCGGTTGATCGGGCCCCAGGCGATGGCGCCCGTGGTGGTTGGCTCATCAACGATGAAACGATCGACTGGCGAACGGCCGGTACGGTGACCGGTACGTACAACCAGTGCGCCGGTATCGGCAAGCTCGCCTTCACCGCGGTTGAGGGCTTCTTTGACCAGATCATCAACACTCAGATCGGTGTACACGGCGTTATTGGCTTGCGTCATGAGGTTCCCCGTCGGCCAGTGGCCGAGTGCTCCAAACGTTTTGTAGTAGAAAGTCGTGCACTACTACCGCGAAAAAAGTGGGCCGGATTATGCCAGAAAAGCCCAAAAAAAGTAGGGCCCTCCCGTCGTAACGGCGCTATTGCGGTACTTTCCAGTGAATTTACCTGCGCTGAACCGTTTTAGTGCCGGGTATCTGACGGCGTCTCAACACCCGCACCAGCGAACAATTGAGTGACATCGGCGGCATCGAACAGGTACTGCTGGTTGCAGAACTGGCAATCGATCTCGATATTACCGCCGTGCTCGAGCACCAGGTTTTGCGCATCTTCCATACCCAGACTGACCAGCGCATTGGCTGAACGTTCGCGCGAGCAGCTGCAACGGAAGCGCAGTTTCTGCACATCGAACAGACGAACCTGCTCTTCGTGATAGAGACGATGGAGCACGGTTTCGTTGTCCAGGCCCAGCAATTCATCGGCTGTCAGCGTGGTGGCCAGCGCGGTGAGGTGCTGCCAGCTGGCAGCACGTTCTTCCTCGTCTTTCAGGCGATCGGCGGGCAACTGCTGCAGCAACAGGCCACGGGCGCGGCGGCCATCGGCACAGAGCTTGATGCGAGTGCCAATCTGCTGAGACATGACGAAGTAGTTGGTGAAGCAGTCGGACAAGGTTTCGCCGTCCAGATCGACGACGCCCTGATAGCGCTGGCCCTGCTGCGGGTCGATGGTCAATGTCAGCGAGCCATCCGGCATCAGGTCGGCCAGGGTGGCATTGGGGGCAATCCGGTCAGCCTCGTAACGGGCCAGGCCACGGATGTCGCGCTCGCTGGAGCACTCGATCATCAGCAATGGAATCGGGCCTTCGGAGCGGGCCTGAAGGATCAGCAGGCCATCGAACTTCAAGGTGCCGACCAGCAACGCCGCAGCCGCCATCAGTTCGCCGAGCAGTTGCGCAACCGGCTCCGGATAGGCGTGTTTGGCCAGGACTTCAGCGTAGCTGAGTTCCAGCGAAACCATCTCGCCACGGGTGTCGCTGTCATCGAAGATGAAGCGTTGGGTGAAGTCGTTATCCGGTAAGTCGGTCATAAGTCTGGTATCTGAATGGGTGACAAAAATGGTTACAGACGAGGTTACGCCTTGGCTATAGCGTATGGCTGCCGGGTTGTGGCCTTGAGACCGGTGGCTGTGCGCGCTTTACGACGAATGGCACATGCTCGGCAGACTAATTACCTCATATGGCTACGCACAGGCGCAATTACAAGTCCTGGCCCGACTGGCGCGATCGGTGGCCGGGGCAATCATTCGTTGCTGCTGCCACGAAACTTGAACAGATCCCGCCGCTGTTTCTTGCTCGGTTTGCCATCGGTGCTCACGCCCAGGACGCCTGCCTTGCGCTCGGCCGCGGCATTCTCGCGCTTGGCGATGCTGGCTTCGGTTTCGGCGTACAACGTCTGTGCTTCAGGTGCACCACGGCGCACGATCGAAAGCGCCTGGACCACCACCGTGCGCTCCTCGAAACCGGTGCGAATCACAAATTCATCGCCAATGCGCGGCTCTTTACCCGGTTTGCAGCGCTCACCCCGGCAGTGCACTTTGCCGCTTTCAATCGCCGCCTTGGCCAAGGCACGGGTTTTGTAAAAACGCGCCGCCCATAACCATTTATCCAGCCGGACTTTGTCATCCTCGTCGTTTTTTTGTGCCATGGGATTTCCTCGTCCTGAAATATTGATGAACTGTACTACCGTTTCTCTCGTACCAAGAATTACGCCGTCTCGGATTACAATGCAGACATTCCAGAACCTCCCCGTGAGGCTGGAAATCCGGGCCGTAGATATCTGTCGCCTTTTAACCATTATTCTGCGTGAATACCGCGAATTCGGCCGCTTGCGGCCTGAGCGGTTTCTACCGGTTGAGCAACTTTGAAGACATTTGACCATTTGACCGTTGTCGGTCTGCGCGAGTGGGTGGCGCTCCCGGATTTGGGAGTCGCGGGCCTTCGGGCAAAAATCGACACCGGTGCCAGCACCTCCAGCCTGCATGCCACCGACATCGAGACGTTCGACCGTGACGGCGAGCAGTGGGTGCGCTTCACCGCGCACCTGGGCACGGTGGTGCAGCTGCGTCACCGCCGCTGCGAAGCACCGCTGGTGACGAGAAAAACCATTAAAAGCTCCAACGGTCATGCGCAGGTGCGATACGTGATCAGCACCACCCTGGCCCTCGGCGATCGGGTCTGGCGGGTAGAGTTCACGCTCGCCTGCCGCAAATCCATGCGCTATCGCTTGCTGCTCGGTTCCAAAGCCCTGATTGATGGCCAGTTGGTAGTCAATCCCGGCATCAAATATGTACAAGACAAGCCGGTGTTCCCGGTATCTACCTCCTCCACAGGTGTTGCATGAAGATCGCTGTGCTGTCGCGGAACCCGCGTCTGTATTCCACCCGCCGCCTGGTCGAAGCCGGTACAGAACGCGGCCATGAAATGGTGGTGGTCGATACCCTGCGCGCCTACATGAACATTGCCAGTCACAAGCCGCAGATCCACTACCGCGGCAAGCCACTGGAAGGCTTCGACGCGGTGATCCCGCGAATCGGTGCTTCGGTCACGTTTTACGGCTGCGCGGTGTTGCGCCAGTTCGAAATGATGGGGGTTTTTCCACTCAACGAATCGGTGGCCATTGCTCGCTCGCGGGACAAGCTGCGCTCGCTGCAATTGCTGTCACGTCGGGGCATCGGATTGCCGGTCACCGGTTTTGCCCACTCGCCGGACGATATTCCCGACCTGATCGAAATGGTCAACGGTGCACCCTTGGTGATCAAGGTGCTGGAAGGCACCCAGGGTATCGGTGTGGTGCTGTGCGAAACCGCCACGGCGGCGGAGTCGGTGATCGAGGCATTCATGGGCCTCAAGCAGAACATCATGGTTCAGGAGTACATCAAGGAAGCTGGCGGCGCCGACATTCGCTGCTTCGTGGTGGGTGACAAAGTCATTGCAGCCATGAAACGCCAGGCCAAACCCGGGGAATTTCGTTCCAACCTGCATCGCGGTGGCAGCGCCAGCCTGATCAAGATCACCCCGGAAGAACGCATGACGGCATTACGCGCGGCGAAAGTGATGGGCCTGGCCGTGGCCGGGGTGGATATCCTGCGCTCCAATCACGGGCCACTGGTGATGGAGGTGAACTCGTCGCCAGGCCTGGAGGGGATCGAAACCACCACCAGCAAGAACGTGGCGGGGATCATCATCGAGCATCTGGAGAAGAACGGCGGGCCGAACATGACGCGGACCAAAGGCAAGGGTTAACACACCGATCGTTCCCACGTTCTGCGTGGGAACGATCGGGTTAGACGGCATCCCGCGGTAGCATCAGCCCCAACGGCAAGCGCACCCGCGCTTCCAGGCCGCCGCCGGAACGGTTGCGCAATTCAACATTGCCGCCATGCATCGAAGCAATTCGCTTCACAATTGCCAGGCCCAGGCCCGTGCCCTTGCCGCCCCGGGCGCGGTCGCCCCGGGTGAACGGGTTGAAAATCGCTTCCAGCTCCGATGGATCTATCCCGGCGCCACGGTCCATGACGCTCAGGACGACATAAGGCGCACTGGTATCCCCCGACACATACGCCGCCACCTCAACCCCACTGCCCGCGTGATTCAACGCGTTGCCAATCAGATTGTTCAACAGCCGCTTCATCGACACCCGACGCAACGGGAACGGTTGAATCGGCTCAAGACGCAAACGCACTTTTTCTTCGTTCTGGTTGTACGGCGCGGCGACTTCACGGACGAGATCGCTCAGGTCCACCTCCTCCACCGATTCATCACGCCCATCGCGAATGAACGCCAGGAACTGATCGAGAATGGCGTCCATGTCCTCGATATCGCGCACCATGGCGTCTGTCAGGTCGTTATGGTCACCCATCAGTTCCAGCGACAGGCGTAACCGGGTCAGCGGTGTGCGCAGGTCATGGGAAACCCCGGCCAGCATCAGTTCGCGCTCGCGACCGGCCTGCTCGACGTCTTCGGCCATCTGGTTGAAAGCGCGATAGACCTCGGTCATTTCACTGGGTGTATCACTGATCGGCAGGCGCACGCTGCGCCCCTGGCCGAGTTGCCGCGCGGCATACACAAGGCGCTTGAGGGGTTGGTTGAGCTGGCTGACGAAGATCCACGCCGAGGCCGTGGACAGCAGGCCGATGGCGAGAAACCAGCCGAGCACGTTCCAGATTTTCTGGCCACGCAACGGGTGTGGATACAGTGGCACTTTCAGCCAGCCATCGCCCAGGCTGGGCGCACGCACCCATAGCGCCGGAGGCGAGTGCATGCGCAAGCGCACCTCGGTGTCGGCCCCCAGTTCGTCTTGCATCTGCCGCTGGTAGATCCCGCTGTAAGGCCAGTGTTGCTCACCCTCCGGCACACCGGCGCCTACCACCCGGATCAGGGTTGCAGCCTCGGCAATCTTTTCGCGATTGTTTTCATCGGCGGCCCAGTAGGCGCGCAGCGTCAGGGCGACGCCATGGCTGTACTGGCGGTCCACCAGCACGTCTTCGTTCATCAGCAGATAAACCAAGGTCAGCGCCTTGGAAAACAGGACGACGATCAGCACCAGCCAAAGGGTGCGGGAGAAGAAACTCTGGGGAAACCAAACCGGGGTTTTCATGGGCAACCGTTAAACACGTGCAGGAGCGAGCGATGCTCGCACATTGCCGGTCGAGAGTCTGCGGGCAAGGCCATCAGGCCCTCTGCCCGCACAAACTCGCGCCTACAAATCGACGATCACTTCGCCAGTTACTTCGTGGCGGCGCCATCCGGAACGAATACGTAACCCACACCCCAGACGGTCTGGATGTAACGCGGCTTGGACGGATCGGGTTCGATCATCCGGCGCAGACGGGAAATTTGCACGTCAATGGAGCGCTCCAGGGCATCCCACTCACGACCACGGGCCAGGTTCATCAGCTTGTCCCGGGTCAATGGCTGGCGGGCGTTCATCACCAGCGCCTTGAGCACAGCGAACTCACCGGTAGTGAGCATGTGCACTTCTTCACCACGCTTGAGTTCGCGGGTGGCCAGGGACAGCTCGTAGTCACCGAAGGTCACGCTTTCGTCTTCGCTGCCTGGTGCGCCAGGCACCGGAGCCGACTGACGACGCAGGACAGCTTTTACGCGGGCCATCAGCTCGTCCGGGTTGAAAGGCTTGGCCAGGTAATCGTCGGCGCCCAGTTCCAGGCCCTTGATCCGGCTCAGCTCGTCGCCCTTGGCGGTCAGCATGATGATCGGGATCTGATTGTTCGCTCCACGCAAGCGGCGGCAAGCGGTCAGGCCGTCCTCCCCAGGCAGCATCAAGTCGAGGACGACCAGGTTGAACACTTCACGCGCCAGCAGGCGGTCCATTTGTTCGGTGTTCGGTACGGCGCGGGCACGGTAGCCCTTGCTGACGAAAAAACGCTCCAGCAGGCTGCTGAGGCCCGGATCGTCGTCAACAATAAGAATTTTTTCGCCTTCAGCAATGTTTGCAGTGCTGCTCATTGGATGCTCCTTTGATCTCGGCGCGCATTATGGCGTAGCTGCCGTTATACGCACCGTGTGCATTGTTAGCAGATTTTTCCTTTATCGCCAGAAATCCGGTGATTATGCCTACAACCTGCGATGCCCCCGAATGGCAGAACGCTGGTTATAATGCGCGGCCTTTTGTGTCAGGCAACGTCTGATCGTTACCCCGGTTGACCGCTTTTTATTTTCATGGCGCCGGCAGTAATTGTTCGATTTCACGGGTCAACGGGATACCTTTGATCCAGGTAGCGGCGCAGGCCAGGCCGCTCAACCAGACTCGCCAAGGCCTCATCGTTGCGCCTGCGAGCCTGCTTTCACAATTTGTCAGGTGGTTTTATGGACAGCATCAACAGCCGCATCGCCGAGGAACTCGGTGTACGCCCACAACAGGTCGAAGCGGCCGTCGCGCTACTCGATGAAGGTTCTACCGTTCCCTTCATCGCCCGTTACCGGAAAGAAGTGACCGGCAGCCTCGATGACACCCAATTGCGTCATCTGGAAGAGCGTCTGCGCTACCTGCGAGAACTCGACGAACGGCGCATCAGCATCCTTGCCAGCATTACAGAGCAAGGCAAGCTGACCCCGCAGCTGGAACGCGACATCAAGCTCGCAGACACCAAGACCCGCCTCGAAGACTTGTACCTGCCGTACAAGCAGAAGCGCCGCACCAAGGGCCAGATCGCCCTGGAAGCCGGCCTCGGCGAACTGGCCGACGGCCTGTTCAACGACCCGACCCTGAGCCCGGAAACCGAAGCCGCCCGCTTCATCGACGCCGAAAAAGGCGTGGCCGATGTGAAGTCCGCCCTCGAAGGTGCCAAGTACATTCTCATGGAGCGCTTCGCCGAAGACGCAGGCCTCCTGGACAAGCTGCGCAGCTACCTGAAGCAGGAAGCCACTCTCAGTGCCCGCGTAATTGCTGGAAAGGAAGAGGAAGGCGCCAAGTTCCGCGACTACTTCGAACACGACGAACCGCTGAAGAGCATGCCGTCGCACCGCGCGCTGGCGATTTTCCGTGGCCGCAACGAAGGCATTCTCAGCTCCGCCCTGAAAGTTGGCGATGAACTGCCGGGCACCATGCACCCGTGCGAGGGCATGATCGGCCAGCACGTCGGCATCCAGAACCAGAACCGCGCCGCCGATAAATGGCTGGGTGAAGTGGTGCGCTGGACCTGGAAGGTCAAGCTCTACACCCACCTGGAAACCGACCTGCTAGGTGAGTTGCGCGACGGCGCTGAAACCGAGGCGATCAACGTGTTCGCCCACAACCTGCACGACCTGCTGCTGTCGGCTCCGGCCGGCCCGCGCGCGACCCTGGGCCTCGACCCGGGCTTGCGCACCGGGTGCAAGGTTGCGGTGGTCGATTCCACCGGCAAGCTGCTCGATCACGCCACGGTTTACCCGCACGTGCCGCACAACAAGTGGGACCAGACCCTCGCCGTGCTCGCCGCCCTGTGCGCCAAGCATTCGGTGGACCTGATCGCCATCGGCAACGGCACCGCCAGTCGTGAAACCGACAAGCTGGCCGCCGAACTGATCAAAAAATACCCAGCCATGAAGATGACCAAGGTCATGGTCTCCGAAGCCGGCGCATCGGTTTACTCCGCATCGGAACTGGCTTCCAAGGAATTCCCGGACCTGGATGTGTCGATCCGTGGCGCGGTGTCGATTGCCCGCCGCCTGCAGGATCCGCTGGCCGAGCTGGTGAAGATCGATCCGAAATCCATCGGAGTCGGCCAATACCAGCATGACGTGTCGCAGTTGAAACTGGCGCGGGGCCTGGATGCCGTGGTCGAAGACTGCGTGAACGCCGTGGGCGTCGACGTCAACACCGCCTCCGTGGCATTGCTGGCGCGGATCTCCGGCCTCAACGCGACCCTGGCGCAGAATATCGTCAGCCATCGCGACGAACACGGTGCGTTCAAGACTCGCGCTGCGCTGAAGAAAGTCGCGCGCCTTGGCGAAAAAACCTTCGAGCAGGCAGCAGGTTTCCTGCGCGTCATGAACGGCGAGAACCCACTGGATTCGTCGGCAGTGCACCCGGAAGCCTATCCGCTGGTACAGCGAATTGCCGCCGAGACCGACCGCGATATCCGTTCGCTGATTGGCGATGCCGCGTTCCTCAAGCGCCTCGACCCGAAGAAGTTCACCGACGAAACTTTCGGTCTGCCAACGGTCACCGACATCCTGCAAGAGCTTGAAAAACCCGGCCGCGACCCGCGCCCCGAATTCAAGACCGCAGAGTTCCAGGAAGGTGTCGAAGACCTCAAGGACTTGGAATTGGGCATGATCCTCGAAGGCGTCGTGACCAACGTGACCAACTTCGGAGCATTCGTCGATATCGGCGTGCATCAGGATGGTTTGGTGCACATCTCCGCACTTTCGGAGAAATTCATCAAGGATCCACGGGAAGCGGTGAAGGCCGGTGACGTGGTGAAAGTGAAGGTCATGGAAGTCGACATCCCGCGTAAGCGCGTGGGCCTGTCGATGCGCATGAGCGACACCCCGGGCGAGAAAGTCGACGGTGCTCGTGGTGCGCGTCCGGGTTCGGCGCCACGCCAATCCCAGAACACCGCACCGCGCAAGGAAACCACCGCTGCAGCGCCGAGCAACAACGCCATGGCGTCACTGTTTGCCAACGCCAAACAGCTGAAGAAGCGCTGATGGACATCCCTGCCGGGTACACCGAAAGCGCATTTTTCAAGCTGTTGGGTTGCCGTTTGCACAGCCTGGAAACCGGGGTGGCGCAAGTCGCCCTGGCGCTTGAGCCACAACTGCGCAATCGCGCCAACAAGCTGCACGGCGGGGCCTTGTTCAGCCTGGTGGACATTGCCATGGGGCTGGCCTGCTCCAGCACCCACGGCTTTGACCAGCAAAGCGCGACCATCGAGTGCAAGATCAACTACATCCGCGCCGTCGCCGACGGCGAGGTGATGTGCACGGCGCGGGTTATCCACCCGGGCCGCCGCACGCTGGTGGTCGAAGCCGACGTGATGCAAGGCGACAAACTGGTCGCAAAAGCACAAGGCACGTTCGCTGTCCTGTAGCTAGATGTCATCGATTTGAGTTAATTTCGACGCTGTGACCGCAGCGCCGGAGTTTCCTGTGGGAGCGAGCCTGCTCGCGAAGGTGGTGTATCAGGCGACTTCAATGTCGATTGACACTCCCTCTTCGCGAGCAGGCTCGCTCCCACAGGGGATTGCGACGATCAGAACGTGCACGGCGACAAAAACCAGGCGAAAACGCCAGTTTTAACTTCACCCTTGTAGACCGTCTTGCCCACCCCCATATTGGGGCGACTGACGCGTGAAGGAATCCAACTTGAGCGAACTTCTCAACCGCCGCCTGGCCCTGCTCGGCGAGCGCGCTAACCTCTCTCTGCTCGAACAGTGCCTTCACGGCATCGAACGTGAATGCCTGCGCGTGACCGATGAAGGTCGCCTTGCGCAAACGCCGCACCCGGAAGAATTGGGTTCCGCGCTGACCAACGAACAGATCACCACCGACTATTCCGAGTCGCTGCTGGAGTTCATCACCCCAGCCCTGCCCGACCCGGCGGATACGCTGGCGAGCCTGGACAGCATTCACCGTTTTGCCTACAGCAAGCTCGGCAACGAGTACCTGTGGAGCCCCTCGATGCCGTGTCCGTTGCCGGCCGAGGAAGACATCCCGATTGCCTACTACGGTACGTCCAATATCGGGCAGCTCAAGTACGTCTACCGCAAAGGCCTCGCCCTGCGCTACGGCAAGACCATGCAATGCATTGCCGGCATTCACTACAACTTTTCCCTGCCGGAAAAACTCTGGCCGCTGCTCAAGCAGGCCGAAGGCTTTGTCGGCACCGACCGCGATTTCCAGTCGTCGTCCTATATCGCACTGATCCGCAACTTCCGGCGCTACAGCTGGCTGCTGATGTACCTGTTCGGTGCTTCACCAGCACTGGACGCTGGCTTCTTGCGTGGTCGTTCGCACCAGCTGGAACAGCTGGACCCGGACACCCTCTATTTGCCGTACGCCACCAGCCTGCGCATGAGTGACCTGGGTTACCAGAGCAACGCCCAAGCGGGCCTGACACCGTGCTACAACGATCTGAACAGCTATACCGATAGCCTGCGCAAAGCGGTGGCGACACCCTATGCGCCGTATGTCGAAGTCGGTACCCACCAGGACGGTGAGTGGGTCCAGCTCAATACCAACATCCTGCAGATCGAAAACGAGTACTACTCCAACATCCGCCCCAAACGCGTAACCTATACCGGCGAGCGGCCGATCCAGGCGCTGATGGCCCGCGGCATCCAGTACGTCGAAGTGCGCTGCCTGGATATCAACCCGTTCCTGCCAATGGGCATCGATCTCACCGAATCGCGCTTCCTCGACGCCTTCCTGCTGTACTGCGCGCTGAACGACAGCCCGTTGTTGACCAACACCAGTTGCTCGAATGCGACCTCCAACTTCCTCAGTGTGGTCAAGGAAGGTCGTCGCCCAGGCCTGCAATTGCAGCGCAACGGGCAACCGGTCGACCTGAAAGAGTGGGCGGGCCAATTGCTGGAGCAGATTGCCCCACTGGCCGCACTGCTTGACCAGAGCCATGGCGGCGACGCCCATAGCAAAGCACTGGACGCGCAGATGGCCAAGGTCCAGAACCCTTCCCTGACGCCATCGGCCCAGGTGCTGGCGGCAATGGCCGAGCACAAGGAAAGCTTTGCTCAATTTTCCCTGCGTCAGAGCCGGGCACACGCCGAGTTTTTCCGCAGCGAGCCGTTGCCGGCAGAGCAACAGGCCAGGTTTGAAGAGCTGGCGCGTTCATCGCTGGCCCAACAAGCCGAGCTTGAGCAGAACGAAGTGGGTGATTTCGATGTGTTCGTTGGTGCGTACCAGGCGAGTATTCTGGCGATCAGCAACTAGCGCACTGATCGTTCCCACGCTCTGCGTGGGAATGCAGCCCGGGACGCTCTGCGTCCCAAAGCCGAACGCGCAGCGTCCATGGAGGCGATCTTTCGCTGCGCGTGGGAACGATCAGCTACGCTCCGGCTTAGAATTTTCCGCTCATAAGCTCATTCGAAAAAGTTATTTATTTTCGAATTCTTATATCATTTAGTCTCCTTTCACGCCGACTCTCAGTCGCCTGACAAGGAGCTTCCCGATGAAACTGAATTTCCCCCTTCGCCTCCTGGCGGCCGCCTCTCTGGCGGCGGCGAGCTTTCTGGCCCAGGCAGCCGACGTGACTGTCGCTTACCAGACCACCGTCGACCCGGCAAAAGTCGCACAGGCCGACGGCGCGTATGAAAAAGCCACCAAGGCCGACATCAACTGGCGCAAATTCGATAACGGTGCCGACATCATCGCCGCGATCGCCTCGGGTGACGTGCAGATCGGTTACCTCGGTTCCAGTCCGCTGACAGCAGCGATCACCCGCAAAGTACCAGTGGAAACCTTCCTCATCGCGACCCAGATCGGCGCCGCCGAAGCGCTGGTGGCCCGCGAAGGTTCCGGGATCAAGACTCCCCAAGACCTGATCGGAAAGAAAATCGCCGTACCCTTCGTTTCCACCGGCCACTACAGCCTGCTGGCTGCGCTCAAGCACTGGAACATCGACCCATCGAAAGTCACGGTGCTGAACCTGGCGCCGCCAGCGATCATTGCCGCCTGGAAACGCGGTGACATAGACGCCACCTACGTGTGGGACCCGGCCCTGGGTGTGGCCAAGGAAAACGGCAAAGTCCTGATCACCTCCGGTGAACTGGCCAAGTTCGGTGCGCCTACCTTCGATGCCTGGATCGTGCGCAAGGACTTCGCCGAGAAGCACCCGGAAATCGTCACCGCGTTTGCCAAAGTGACCCTGGATGCCTACGCCGATTACCGCAAAGACCCGCAAGCCTGGCTCGCCAATCAAGGCAACGTCGACAAGCTGGTAAAACTGTCCGGCGCCAAGGCCAGCGACATTCCGCTGCTGCTGCAAGGCAACGTTTACCCGCTGGCGGCTGATCAAGTGGTCACCCTCGGCGCGCCGACCACCAAGGCGATCACCGACACCGCCGTGTTCCTCAAGGAACAAGGCAAGGTTGATGCTGTATTGCCGGACTACGCGCCGTACGTCAGCGCCAAGTTCATCACGGATTGATCAGGAGTTAATGGCGATGGCTTTGCTACAGCTGGAGCGCATCAGCGCACAGTACCCCGGCAGCCCGGAACCTGTGCTGGCGGATATTTCCCTGACCCTCGGGCCCCAGCAGTTGCTGGTTGCCCTCGGCCCGTCCGGCAGTGGCAAGACCTCGCTGTTGAACCTGATTGCCGGTTTCGTCGAGCCCAGTGCCGGGCGTATTACCCTCGATGGCGTACCGGTCAAAGGCCCGAGTGCCGAGCGCGGCGTGGTGTTCCAGGATGACGCCCTGCTGCCCTGGCAGGACGTGCTGGCCAACGTAGGCTTCGGCCTGGAACTGGCCGGCATTGCTCGGGGCAAACGCGAAATCCGCGCAAGGGAAATGCTGGCGCTGGTGGACCTCGCCGGTTTTGAAAGCCGCCGGATCTGGCAACTCTCTGGCGGCCAGAAACAGCGTGTCGGCCTGGCCCGCGCGCTCGCTGCCGATCCGCGTGTATTGCTGATGGACGAACCCTTCGGGGCCCTGGATGCCTTCACCCGCGAACAGATGCAAGAGCTGCTGCTGCAAGTCTGGCGGCGCACCGCCAAACCTGTCTTCCTGATTACCCACGACATCGAAGAAGCGGTGTTTCTCGCCACGGATCTGATTCTACTGGCACCCAATCCCGGGCAGATCGTCGAGCGCCTGCATCTGGATTTCGGTCAACGTTACGCCGCGGGTGAATCGGCACGGTCGATCAAGTCCGATCCGCGCTTTATCGAAACCCGCGAGCACGTGCTTGCCAAAGTGTTCTCCCAACGCAGCGCCGCCCAGCGGCAGGAGCGCGCATGAGCAGCTACGAAATTCCCGCCTCAGCGGTTAAACCAGGTACTACAGCCATTGCGCTGCGCCGTAGCTTGAGTACTCGCTGGATCAGTGTGCTGACATTGATCGCGCTGATATTCATTTGGTGGGCTGTCACCGCCACAGGAATGATCGAGCCACTGTTTCTGCCGCCACCGTCCGCCGTGCTGCAAAAAGGCTGGCTGCTGGTCACCAGTGGCTACATGGATTCGACGTTATGGCAGCACTTGGGCGCGAGCCTCAGCCGCATCGGCCTGGGCCTTGGCTTTGCGGTGCTGACGGCCGTGCCAGTCGGTATCGCTATCGGACATAACCGCATTGCACGCGGCATTCTCGATCCAGTGATCGAGTTCTACCGCCCTATTCCACCGCTGGCTTACCTGCCGCTGATCGTGATCTGGTGCGGTATTGGCGAATTGTCGAAAGTGCTGCTGATCTACCTGGCCATTTTCGCCCCGATTGCCATCGCTACCGCCACTGGCGTGCGCACCGTCGACCCGGCCAAATTGCGCGCCGCGCAGTCACTGGGCGCGACCCGTGCACAATTGATCCGCCATGTGATCCTGCCGAGCGCCTTGCCGGACATATTGACCGGGGTGCGCATTGGCTTGGGCGTGGGGTGGTCGACGCTGGTGGCCGCCGAACTGATTGCCGCCACCAGCGGCCTGGGTTTCATGGTGCAGTCCGCTGCGCAGTTCCTGGTCACCGATGTGGTGGTGCTGGGGATTCTGGTGATCGCGCTGATTGCCTTCGCGATGGAGATGGGCCTGCGTGCCCTGCAACGCAAGCTGGTGCCATGGCACGGCCAGGCTCACTAATGCCTCCTGTTTTTGTTCGATACCCGGATTGAAGAGAACCACCATGAGCAACCTGACCATCGTCCCTCTAAGCTCGGCCCTCGGCGCACAGATCAGCGGCGTCGACGTCAGCCAGCCGCTGAACCTGGAACAACGCGACGCCATCGAGCAGGCGCTGCTCAAGCACCAGGTGCTGTTCTTCCGTGACCAACCGATCACCCCGCAGCAGCAGGCACGATTCGCCGCCAATTTCGGCGACCTGCACATCCATCCGATCTACCCGAACGTGCCGGAGCAACCGGAGGTGCTGGTCCTCGACACCGCCGTCACCGACGTGCGTGACAACGCGATCTGGCACACCGACGTGACCTTCCTCCCGACCCCGGCCATGGGCGCGGTCCTCAGCGCCAAGCTGCTGCCGGAGTTTGGCGGCGATACCCTGTGGGCCAGCGGCATTGCGGCGTATGAAGCCTTATCGGCGCCCATGAAAAACCTGCTCGAAGGGCTGACCGCCACCCACGATTTCACCCGTTCGTTTCCACTGGAGCGCTATGGCAACACACCTGAAGCACTGGCCCAATGGGAAGAGACTCGGCGCAAGAATCCGCCGCTGTCTCACCCGGTGATCCGCACGCATCCGGTGAGCGGGCGCCGTTCATTGTTCGTCAACGAGGGCTTCACCTCGAAAATCAACGAATTATCGGAAACCGAGAGCGAGGCGATCTTGAAGTTCCTGTTCGCTCATACCACCCGCCCGGAATTCACCATTCGCTGGCGCTGGCAGAAAGACGACATCGCGTTCTGGGACAACCGCGTGACTCAGCATTACGCCGTGGATGATTACCGCCCAGCGCGCCGGGTGATGCAGCGGGCGACGGTGCTGGGGGATGTGCCGTTCTTTCGCTGATCCGCCAGTTTTGTACTGACTCTGATGGCCCCATCGCGGGCAAGCCCGCTCCCACAGGTTCAATAGTGTCCACAGACTTTGTGTACGACTCGGACACTGTGGGAGCGGGCTTGCCCGCGAAGAGGTCGGAACAGGCACCAGAAATCCAGTGCCGATCACTTACTCCGCGGTCGACGGCTTCTCCCAAAGATTGATCCCACCCTCCTGGGCAAATCGATCAATCTGCGCCAACTCTTCAACACTGAAGCTCAAATTCTTCAACGCCCCGACGTTCTCGATGATCTGCTCCGGTCGGCTCGCGCCAATCAACGCCGAAGTCACCCGCGGATCGCGCAGGGTCCAGGCTAGCGCCAGCTGCGCCAGGCTTTGACCGCGACGCTTGGCGATCTCATTGAGCGCACGCACATGGGCAATGTTGGCCTCGGACAAGTGCGAAGCCTGCAACGAATCACCGCCCGGACGGTTGACTCGCGCATCCGCCGGCACGCCGTTGAGGTATTTGTCCGTCAGCAGCCCCTGAGCCAGCGGCGTGAACGCAATCACCCCCGTACCGAGCTCATCGGTGGTGTCCAGCAAGTCCTTTTCGACCCAGCGATTGAGCAAGTTGTAGGCCGGTTGGTGAATCAACAGCGGGACTTTCCATTCTTTGAGCAGCGCCGCCATTTCGCGGGTTTTCACCCCGGAATAAGACGAGATACCGATGTACAACGCTTTACCTTGTTGTACGGCAGTAGCCAAGGCGCTGGCGGTTTCTTCCAGCGGGGTATCCGGATCGAAACGGTGGGAATAGAAAATGTCCACATAGTCGAGGCCCAGGCGTTGCAGGCTCTGGTCAAGGCTGGCGAGCACGTACTTGCGCGAACCGCCGCCCTGACCGTAAGGACCGGGCCACATGTCCCAACCGGCCTTGCTCGAAATGATCAACTCGTCACGGTACTGCTTGAAGTCTTCACGCAGCAAACGCCCGAAGTTGATCTCGGCACTGCCGTACGGCGGACCGTAGTTATTGGCCAGGTCGAAATGGTTGATGCCCAGGTCGAACGCCGTGCGCAACAACGCACGCTGGGTGTCGATCGGCGTGCTGTCGCCAAAGTTGTGCCACAGGCCCAGGGACAGCGCCGGCAGTACCAGCCCGCTACGGCCCACGCGGCGGTAAGGGATGGAGTCGTAGCGGTTTTCGGCAGCGGTGTAAGTCATCGAATCCTCTCTTGTCTGTCTTGAATCTGGTTGCCCAGCATACGCCCGGACAAACGTCAGAAAACCCTGGATTCGAAAAAAGCTGAAACGTTTCATGGCCGATAGTTCCCACGCTCTGCGTGGGAACGATCTTCAACCGGCATCCGCAAACACCTCCCCCAACCAATCCACAAACACCCGAACTCGTGGCGACATGTGCCGGTTGTGTGGATAAAGCACTGAAACCGGCATCGGTGGCGGCGGTGTTTCAATAAGGACTTCCTTTATCAGCCCTTGGGCGATCTGCGTTTCCATCCGGTAATGCGGGCACTGGATCAGGCCCAATCCGGCGATCGCCGAGGCCGCGTAGATCTCCGCGCCGAATACCGAAACGGCACCGTCGATGGGCACTTCCTTGAGCTCGCCATCGACCATGAATTCGAACGGGAACAACTTGGCCGTCGTGCGTGAGACGTAATTCACCGCGCGGTGATTTTTCAGGTCGTCGAGGCTTTTCGGTTCGCCGTATTTGCGCAGATAAGCGGGACTGGCGCAGGTGATCTGGCGCAGGCTGGCAACACGTTTGCCGATCAGAGCGGAGTCGCTCAACGTGCCGGCGCGCAGCACGCAGTCGACCCCTTCGGCGATCAAGTCAACCAGGCGGTCGGCCTCGCTGATGGAAAGTTCGATGTCCGGGTAGCGCACCATGAATTGCGGCAAGGCCGGGATCACGAAATGTTTGGCCAGGGTTCCGTGCAAGTCGACCCGCAGCCGTCCTTTTGGCGCCACGCCGCGAAACGCCAATTCGGCCTCTTCCAGCTCTGCCAGCAGTTGCACACAACGCAGGTAGTACGCCTCGCCGTCCAGCGTGGGGCGCACCTTGCGCGTGCTGCGCTCGAGCAAGCGTGTGCCCAGCCAGGCTTCGAATTGATTCAGCGTGTGGGTCAGGGTTGCGCGCGGCAAATTCAGGTCATTCGCAGCCAACGTAAAGCTGCTGCGCTCATAGATCCGCACGAACACCTTCATCGCTTTGACCTGATCCACGGCGATCCCCTTGATTGTTGGCGATTATTGAACAGTCAAGGCAACTCTGCTGCATTTATCGGCTTGGGTAAACATGTGAAATTGGCCCCCACACCCCATCAACAGGAGCATCGCATGATTACTCAAACTTCCAGGGTGGCCCTCGTGACTGGCGCCTCCCGCGGCATCGGTGCGGTCATTGCCAGGCAACTGGCCAGCGAAGGATTCGCGGTCGCCATCAACTACGCCAGCAGCGCCAGCGAAGCTTCAAGACTGGTTGTAGAGTTGCGTCAGGCCGGACATCAAGCCATAGCGATCAAGGCCGACGTGGCCAGTGCGGATGACGTGCGCCGGATGTTCGACGAGACCGAAGCCCAGTTGGGCAAGGTCGACGTATTGGTGAATAACGCCGGTATCCTCAAGGTCATGCCCCTGGCGCAGCACAGCGACGAATTGTTCGAACAGAACTTCAACATCCATGCGCGCGGCACCTTCAACACCCTGCGCGAAGCGGCCACACGCTTGAATAGCGGCGGGAAGATCATCAATTTTTCCAGCAGTACCGTCGGCCTGAATCTGCCGGGCTACGCCGTGTACATCGCCAGCAAGGCCGCGGTGGAATCTTTGACCCAGGTATTTTCCAAGGAGATGCGCGGGCGCAATATCACGGTCAATGCCGTGGCACCGGGGCCGGTGGCGACCGATTTGTTCCTGCATGGAAAGAGCGAAGAGCAGATCCAGAATTTCGCCAAAATGGCGCCGCTGGAGCGCCTAGGGCAACCAGAGGATATTGCCCGTGTCGTGACGTTCCTGGTCGGGCCGGAGGCGGCGTGGGTCAATGGGCAGATTCTGCGGGTGAATGGCGGGCTGGTTTAACTATGCTCACACTAAAACCGCAGCGACACCATTCGCGAGCAGGCTCGCTCCCACAGGGATCGCGGTGAATCTTGTGGCAGCACACACCTGAAGGGGGGCAAACACCATGCACACCACCATCATCATCACGTTCGGGCTGATCCTGCTTGCCTTGATGTTGTACATCGGCGAAAAAATCGGCTTCCCCCGCCAAGTGCTCGCCTACAGCTTTATCGTGCTGTGGCTGGCCCTGACGCTGATCAATGGCGCGGTGGGCATCGTGCATGCCCGCCAGCCATTAGGCACGGAGGTGATGGTTGGCAGCGCCGTGTTCGGTATCCCGGTGGCGGCGCTGGTGTTGTTCATGGTGTTGACCACCGAGACCTGAAGAGCCGCTCAACGCACCAGGTGCAAGAACTGCATGTGCCGCTCGTACTGATCGAGGATGTCGTTGATGATCTGCTCCTTGGTGTAGCCCACCAGATCGTAATTCTGGCTACCCTCGCTCAGATGCACTTCAGCCCGGTAATAGCGACGATTGTTGAGCTGCTTGGAGCCCATGCCGCCCCGGGCAAACGACGGCGTAAAGTAGCCGCGCATTTGTACCTGGTAGATGAACGGGTGTTCGTCGCCGTGACCGATTTCCAGGCTGACGCTGTCGTTGACCGGTTCGGGATGAGTCACGACGCTCAGGCCCTTTTCGATAAACACCGCCGACACCTCTTCGATGGCCGGGCGCACCGTCGAATCGAGGAAGCGATAGACCTCATCCCGCGACGGGAAATGCACCGCCTGGCTCAAGCGCTGCCGCCAGCCACCACGCCGCGAGCCGGACACCGGCGCCAGGGAATGCATTTGTGCAATCTGCTTCTGCGACTCCAGGTAAAACGCTTTATGCAGCCCCCACATCATCAACAGCAAAATCAGCGAGAACGGCAATGAAGTCAGGACCACGGCTGACTTCAATGCATCTATGCTGCCGGAGAACAGCAACGCGCTGGTCACCAGCGCGGTCATCGCGCCCCAGAACACCCGCAGCCATTTCGGTCCGTCTTCATCGGGGTTGCCGCCCTTGGCGGACAGCGTCGACAACACCACGGTGCCGGAATCGGCGGAGGTGACGAAGAACACGAAGCTGATGAACACCGTGACCGCAATCACGGTTTTGCTCCACGGGTAGGTTTCCAGCAGCAGGTAGAGGGTCATCGACGGGTTGTCGATGGCCGACATGCCCAACGCCGACATGCCGTGGTTGAGCACTTGGTCGATGGCACTGTTGCCGAAGATCGACATCCACGCCAGGGTGAAACCCAGCGGAATCAGCAATACACCGAAGACAAACTCACGGATGGTCCGGCCACGGGAGATCCGCGCAATGAACAGGCCCACGAACGGCGACCACGCGATCCACCAAGCCCAGTAGAACACCGTCCAGCCACCCAACCAGTCGCTGGGCTTGTCGTAGGCGTAGAGATCAAAACTCTTCATCGGCAAGGCGCCAAGGTAATCGCCAATGTTCTGGATCAGGGTATTGAGCAAGTGCTGGGTCGGCCCGGCGAACAACACGAACAGCAGCAGCGCGCAGGCCAGCAGCATGTTGATGTCGGACATCACTCGCACACCCTTGTCGACACCGGACACCGCCACGATGATCGCCGCGCCCATCATCAGCGTGATCAGCCCGACCTGAATCCACTGCGTGTGAGCGATGCCAAACAGGTAGTCCAGACCCGAATTGAGGTGCAACACGCCAAAGCCCATGTCGGCGCCGAGACCGAAGACTGTGGCGATAATGCCGAAGCCGTCCACCGCGTAGCCAATGGGGCCATTGATGCGCTTGCCGATCAGCGGGTACAGCGCCGAGCGCAAGGCCAGCGGCAGGTTATGTCGGTAGGCGAAGTAGGCCAGCGCCATGCCGACAAAGGCGAACACGCCCCAGCCATGCAGGCCCCAGTGCAGAAACAGGATCTGCATCGCCTGCCGCGCCGCATCCGCGGTGCCCGCCTCGCCCTGAGGCGGTTGCAGCATATGGGTCAGGGGCTCGGACACGCAGAAGAAAAACAGCGTGATGCTGATTCCGGCAGCGAACAGCATGCCGGCCCAGGACAGATAACTGAATTCGGGCTCGTCGTGGTCGGCACCGAGTTTGATCTTGCCGTAGCCCGATAACGCGGTGACCACCACGAAGACCAGATACAGGGTCATCGCCAGCATGTAGTACCAGCCAACGGTGTTGGCTGCCCAGTTTTGCGCCGCCAGCAACCAGGCGCCGGCCTGTTCGGGCATGGCCATGACCACGACACCGAACAACAGAATGAAGGTCGCCGCGAAGTAGAAAACCGGCGGATTCATGCGGACCAGGCCGCTTGGGGGAATGGACGATGCACTCATTGAAGGTGCACCTCGAAGGGGTTGGACGTGGCTGTAGAAATCGGACTCAGCAAAGGCAAGCCTCCTGTTGTGAGCGGGCAGCGAACCACCGGTTTAACTTGAATGAACGTTCAAGTTAAACATGAATAGGGTGCTAAGGACTAATCGCAAGGTTCGGCGGTCGTGGTTGAACACTAGCTCAAGGAGGTGTATTACGCGGATTTTGGAGGATTGGCCCACCGCAAAATTGCTGGACGCCATTACCAGGGTTCGCCTTGAAACCATTCGCGAGCAAGCCCGCTCCCACATTAGACCGAGTTGCCAGGCAGGTACGCATCTAATGTGGAAGCGGGCTTGCTCGCGAAGGCGGCATATCGAGCAGCGGAGGTCTCAGGACTTACTTCTGCGCCCCGTCATCAAGCTGCAAATTCGCCTGGGTCAGGTTACTGCCTGCCGGTACGCTGCGGGTCAGCCAGACATTACCGCCAATGGTCGAGCCCTTGCCGATGGTGATCCGCCCCAGAATCGTCGCGCCGGCGTAAATCACCACGTCATCCTCGACGATCGGATGCCGTGCCTGGCCCTTCTGCAACTGGCCGTCTTCGTCCGCGGGAAAACGCTTGGCCCCCAAGGTCACCGCCTGATAGATCCGCACCCGCTCGCCGATGATCGCGGTCTCGCCGATCACCACGCCGGTTCCATGGTCGATAAAGAAACTGCGGCCGATCTGCGCGCCCGGGTGAATGTCGATGCCGGTGGCCGAGTGGGCGATTTCCGCGCTGATCCGTGCCAGCAACGGCAGCCCGGCGCGATACAGATGGTGCGCGAGGCGATGGTGAATCACCGCCAGAATACCGGGATAGCACAGCAACACTTCGTCGACGCTACGCGCCGCCGGGTCGCCGTGATAGGCCGCCAGGACGTCGGTGTCCAACAGACTGCGCAGCCCCGGCAACGCGAGGGCGAAGTCCTGGATGATCTGGATGGTTTTAGCCTCGACCTCAGTGTCGACCTTGGCGCTGTGCCGTGCGGCGTAGCGCAATTCAAGCCGCGCCTGGGCCAGCAACGCATTTAACGCCACATCAAGGGTGTGGCCGACGTAGAAATCTTCACTCTCTTCGCGCAAGTCCACCGGCCCCAGGCGCATCGGGAACAGCGCACCGCAGAGCGCTTCGAGAATATCCGCCATGGCCGCCCGTGACGGCAATTCGCGACCACCCTGCTCACCGCTGGCGCGGCCGTTTTGTGCACGCCACTGCTCACGTGCCGTGCGCAGTTGGCTGACGATGGTTTGCAATTGCCAATGGCTGGAACGTTCACTCACGGTAAAAACTCCTCACGGGCGGCCGGACTGTCTGGCCGCACTAACGGCGATTACTTTACGGCAAGGCCCGCAAGCCAAATTAAGAACCAATTGTGCTGTGATAAGCACAAACGGCTATAAGCGATTGGCGGTTGCCCCGACAAAGTGGCGTGCCTATAGTCCAGAGACCTTCCACCGCCAGTACGGACCCATGATCAAACAACAGCTTGCCCGCTTTAATCGTCTCGACCTGCTCGGTCAGCCCACCGCCCTGGAAAAACTCGAACGCCTGTCGGCCTGGCTGGGTCGCGACATCTATGTCAAACGCGATGACCTGACGCCACTGGCGATGGGCGGCAACAAGTTGCGCAAACTTGAATTCCTGGCAGCCGACGCCTTGGCCCAAGGCGCCGATACATTGATCACTGCCGGGGCTCTGCAGTCCAACCATGTGCGCCAGACCGCGGCCATTGCCGCCAAGCTGGGCCTGGGTTGCGTGGCCCTGTTGGAAAACCCGCTGGGCACCGACGACGCCAACTACGTCGGCAACGGCAATCGGCTGTTGCTGGACCTGTTCGATGCCAAGGTTGAGTTGGTAGAGAACCTGGATAACGCCGATGAGCAACTGCAAGCCTTGGCCAACCGTCTGCGCAGCAACGGCAAGAAGCCGTACCTGGTGCCGATCGGTGGCTCGAATGCGCTGGGTGCCTTGGGGTATGTACGAGCCGGGCTGGAACTGGCCGAGCAGATCAAGGACACCGGGTTGAATTTCGCCGCCGTCGTCCTGGCCTCGGGCAGTGCCGGGACACACAGTGGCCTGGCACTGGCGTTGAGTGAAGCGTTGCCGGATTTGCCAGTCATCGGCGTCACCGTTTCTCGCAGCGATGAAGATCAGCGGCCAAAAGTCCAGGGCCTGGCCGAGCGTACCGCCGAGTTGCTGGAGATGCCATTGCCGGCGAGCTTCAAGGTTGAGTTGTGGGATGAATACTTCGCACCGCGCTATGGCGAGCCCAATGCCGGGACGTTGGCAGCGGTGAAGCTGGTGGCTGGTCAGGAAGGCCTGCTGCTGGACCCGGTCTACACGGGCAAGGCCATGGCGGGGTTGTTGGACGGGATCGGGCACCAGCGTTTCAATGAAGGGCCGATCATCTTCCTGCACACTGGTGGAGCGCCAGCGTTGTTCGCCTATACAAGCTTTCTGTAAAGAGCCAAGATCAAAGATCGCAGCCTCTGTAGGTGCTGCCGAAGGCTGCGATCTTCCCGGGCAACACATATTCCCTTAAGAAATAATAAAAATAGAATTTATTATTTTCTAATCTAAAAGCGCCATCATATAGTCACGCCCCAGGCGAATTTGTAACGAGACGCGTGCGCTGCTTTAAGGCAGGATATCGCAGTCGTCCAAATCCCGATTTTGCCAACTTTCCTTAAGCGTCTTCCATAAGAAAACACAGGGGCTTGTCATGAATTTTTCCGCACTACGTCGAAATCTGCTGGTGGGTTCGCTAGGTCTGGCGCTGAGCGCCGGCCTGATCGGCCAGGCATGGGCCGGTGAGCAACTGAAACAGATCAAGGATAAAGGCGTGATCAACGTCGGCCTGGAAGGTACTTATCCTCCGTTCAGCTTCGTCGATGAAAACGGCAAGCTTTCGGGTTTCGAGGTCGAGCTCTCCGAAGCCCTGGCCCAGAAGCTGGGCGTCAAGGCCAAGATTCAGCCAACCAAGTGGGACGGCATTCTCGCCGCTCTCGAATCCAAGCGCTTGGACATAGTGGTCAACCAGGTGACCATCTCCGACGAACGCAAGAAGAAGTATGACTTCTCCGAGCCATACACCGTTTCCGGTATCCAGGCGTTGGTGCTGAAGGACAAGGAAGCCGCGCTGAACATCAAGAGCGCCGCTGACCTGTCCGGCAAGAAAGTCGGCGTGGGCCTTGGCACCAACTACGAACAGTGGGTAAGAGCCAACGTACCAGGCGCCGACGTGCGCACCTACGACGATGATCCGACCAAGTTCGCCGACCTCAACAACGGTCGTACAGACGCCATCCTGATTGACCGCCTCGCCGCGCTTGAATACGCCAAGAAAGCACCGAAAACCGTCGCTGCCGGCCAGGCGTTCTCCCGCCAGGAAGCCGGTATTGCCCTGCGCAAAGGCGAGCCGGAACTGCTGGCTGCCGTGAACAAGGCTCTCGACGAGTTGCGTGCCGACGGTACCCTGGCCAAGATCTCGGAAAAGTACTTCCAAGCTGACGTCACCAAATAATGGAAGCTGCTTTCCAACTCGCACTGGATTCCGCGCCCTTTCTGCTCAAGGGCGCGTATTACACGGTCATCCTCAGCCTGGGCGGAATGTTCTTCGGCCTGGTGATGGGGTTCGGTCTGGCGTTAATGCGCCTGTCGCGCTTCAAATCGGTCAACTGGCTGGCCCGCATCTACGTGTCGTTCTTTCGCGGCACGCCGTTGCTGGTGCAACTGTTCGTGATCTATTACGGCTTGCCGCAATTGGGCATGGAGCTCGATCCACTGCCCGCGGCCCTGATCGGCTTCTCGCTGAACATGGCGGCCTACGCCTGCGAAATCCTGCGCGCCGCGATCGGTTCGATTGAACGCGGGCAGTGGGAAGCCGCTGCCAGTATCGGCATGACCCGTGCGCAAACATTGCGCCGGGCCATCCTGCCGCAAGCGATGCGTACCGCATTGCCGCCACTGGGCAACAGCTTTATCTCGCTGGTCAAGGACACCGCGCTGGCCGCTACCATCCAAGTGCCGGAGCTGTTCCGCCAGGCGCAGCTGATTACCGCACGCACCTTCGAAGTGTTCACCATGTACCTTGCCGCCGCGCTGATCTACTGGGTCCTGGCCACGGTGCTATCGCACCTGCAGAACCAGTTGGAAGCACGGGTCAATCGGCACGACCAGGAGTCCTGACCCCATGATTGTCGTGGAAAAACTGACAAAGCAGTTCAAGGGTCAAGTCGTGCTCAACGGCATCGATCTGCAAGTGAAGGAAGGTGAGGTGGTGGCAATCATCGGGCCAAGCGGCTCGGGCAAGACCACCTTCCTGCGTTGCCTGAACTTCCTCGAAGCACCCACCAGCGGCCGGATCAAGGTCGGCGACATCGAAGTCGATACCAGCCGCCCATTGAACCAGCAACAGAGCCTGGTGCGCCGTTTGCGCCAGCACGTGGGCTTCGTGTTTCAGAACTTCAACCTGTTCCCCCACCGCACAGCCCTGGAAAACGTTATCGAAGGCCCGATCATCGTCAAGAAGATCCCGCACGCCGACGCCGTTGCCCTGGGTAAAAAGCTGTTGGCCAAGGTCGGCCTGGCAGGCAAGGAGGACGCCTACCCGCGCCGCCTTTCCGGTGGTCAGCAACAGCGCGTGGCGATTGCCCGCGCGCTGGCGATGGAACCGGAAGTGATTCTGTTCGACGAACCGACCTCGGCACTCGACCCGGAGCTTGTGGGTGAAGTGCTGGCGACCATCCGCGGCCTGGCCGACGAGAACCGCACCATGGTCATCGTCACCCACGAAATGGCTTTCGCCCGTGACGTGGCCAATCGCGTGGTGTTTTTTGACAAGGGTGTGATCGTCGAACAAGGCGAGGCCAAGGCATTGTTTGCCAACCCCAAGGAAGAGCGCACGAAACAGTTTCTCAGCAAGTTCCTGAACAACGCACACCATTAAATCCCTCGTAACACTTGTCAACTTCCATGGATGGAAGTTACACCTTCCTGCCACAAAACCCAATCCTTAGAATATTTATATACCTGTGCGCGACAAGCATATTTTGTCAGTGCACTCGATACATATATGTATAGCGCAACAGTTTAATGACTGATTCTCGACCACCGCCCAAGCAACACCAACCCTCAAAAGATGGCGCCCTTGGCAAGTATATTCGACGTATCTGGACAGTTTATTAACTTCAAAGCGTAGGATAATTCTGAATAACGCCAGACATCCCTTTTAACCAACCCACTCTATTGACACTTACTCTAGCTAACTCTTATCTAGTCTCTTTCCAGCGGCACCGCTCGCGCCCAGTCATTATTTAAACTCAAAGTAATGAACGGTTTTGCTGTTCGAATTCACGTTTTGTTTTCCCCAAACGGACTTCATTGCAAAACATCAAGGAGACTTCCATGAAAAGCACCTCAACTAAAACCGGACTTGCCGCCCCGACTCTCGCGCAATCGCACAAGGTAGGGATCAACCTCGCCTCGGCGACGCACTTGCTGATCGAGGTGCCGCCCTACCCCGCGATGGACGAAGGCGACCTGATCGAACTGTTCTGGGACAACTGCTTCGTCGCTTCCAGGGTCCTGACGGCCAACGAGATTGGCCAACCCGTCCAGCTACGGGTACCCGAGAGTTTTATCGCTAGCGGCTCTTCATACGTCCACTATCGAATCATGCAGATAGGACAAGCACCGATCGTATCCCCCGCCCAGCGCGTGCAGTCCAAACTCGAGTGTCCGGGCGGGCAGGTATCTGCGTTCAGTGGTGACGAAAATCAGAGCCTGGCCCCGGTAAACATTCCCGGGACAATTCGACGCCAGGGAGTGAACCCTAACCAGATCAAGCGTGGCGTGCCGGTGACCATCGAGCCCTATGTGAACATGGCCGCCGATGACGAAATTACCTTGCGATGGGGCGATGCCCGCATGGATTTGCCCCCACTCAAGGAACGCGATGTGGGCCAGCCGGTTCAGGTCTGGGTGCCTCCGGCGATCATTCTGGAAGCCGGCGAAGACCTGCGACTTGAAGTGACTTACTGCATCCTCGATCGCGTAGGCAACAATTCTCGCTGGGCACCCGCACGGACATTGAAGATTGGTTGTGCCAATCCCTACCTCAAGGAGCCGAAGAGCGATCACCTCCAGGCCGCGGAACATCGCTAGCGATGGCTGCGATCTTGGGACCTTCTATGCATATTCCTAAAAGTTAGTTTTAAAAATATTTATACAAGATTAGGGTATATACACCGGACCACCGGACATTCTTGTTTTCGTTCGCCGCACCCCGCGGCGTTTTCATGAGATGTGAGGTAGGTATGGTCCGGAACACAATCACCCCAGTGCAGATCGCCAGGGCATTGCGTGTAGCCAAGGAGTGGCACTGATGTCCAGTCTGGCTGATGCAATCGTCCAGAGTGACCTGGACATCGCCCCATTGTTGTTGCCCGCGCAAGTGCTGCGCAACGACGCCCAAGCCATCAAGGCCGCCCATGAACTGGCGCAAGTCGCTCTCTTGCAGGCGGCCAGGCGCGACCAGCAACGCAAGTTGCCGTGGTCGGAAATCGAACAATTCACTCGAAGCGGCCTGGGCAGCATTGCCATTCCCCGCGAGTACGGTGGTCCAGAGGTTTCCTTCGTCACCCTCGCCGAGGTGTTCGCGATCATTTCCGCGGCGGACCCGGCCTTGGGGCAGATTCCGCAGAACCAGTTCGGCATCCTGAACCTGATACTCGGCAGCGCTACCGAAGCGCAGAAAAAACAGCTGTTCAAAAGCGTGCTCGAAGGCTGGCGCATTGGTAATGCCGGACCGGAACGTGGCGCTAAAAACACCCTTGAACTCAAGGCGCGCATCACTGCCGATGGCGACGGTTTTGTCCTCAACGGCCAGAAGTTTTATTCCACCGGCGCGCTGTTCGCGCACTGGGTCGCGGTCAAGGCGCTCAATGACGACGGCAAGCAAGTGCTGGCCTTCGTTCGTCGCGGTACGCCGGGGTTGCGCATCGTCGATGACTGGTCCGGTTTTGGCCAGCGCACCACCGCCAGCGGCACCATTTTGCTCAACAACGTGCGAGTCGACGCCGAGCTGGTGGTGGATAACTGGAAGATCAATGAAAAGCCCAATACTCAGGGCGCGGTTTCGCAACTGATCCAGGCGGCCATCGATGCCGGCATCGCCCGGGGCGCGATTGATGACGCCATCAAGTTCGTGAAAACCCGCGCCCGGCCATGGGTTGACGCCAACGTTGAACGGGCCTGCGATGACCTGTACGTCATCGCCGATATCGGCAAGCTGAAAATCGAACTGCACGCCGCCGAAGCGCTGCTGCGCAAGGCCGGGCAGGTGCTCGACCAGGTGAGCGCCGCACCGCTCACCGCTGAGTCCGCTGCCCGCGCTTCGATTGCCGTCGCCGAAGCCAAAGTGTTGACCACCGAAATCTCGTTGCTGGCCAGTGAAAAGCTGTTCGAGCTGGCCGGCAGCCGCGCCACCCTTGCCGAGTTCAACCTCGACCGCCATTGGCGCAACGCCCGGGTGCACACCCTGCATGACCCGGTGCGCTGGAAATACCACGCGGTTGGCGCCTATTACCTGAACGGCACGTTGCCGGCTCGGCATTCCTGGATTTGACGGCCAGACACTTTTTTACCAGAGCTCTGGAGAAACACATGACCCTTTCTCAACACGTCGCAGTCATCACCAGCGATGAGCAAGCCCTGATCGTCGCCAGCGATCTGGCCGAAGATTTCAAACGCGACAGCGCCCTGCGCGACCGTGAACGTCGCTTGCCACACCCCGAGCTGGAGGTGTTCTCCCGCTCGGGCCTGTGGGGCATCAGCGTGCCGAAGGCGTATGGCGGCGCGGGCGTTTCCAACGTCAGCCTGGCCAAGGTCATCGCACTGATCGCCCAAGCGGATGGTTCCCTCGGGCAAATCCCGCAGAACCACTTCTATGCGCTGGAAGTGCTACGCGTGAATGGCAGCGAAGCGCAGAAAAAGCGCCTGTACGCCGAAGTACTGGCCGGCCAGCGCTTTGGTAATGCACTGGCAGAGCTGGGGACAAAAACCGCCCATGATCGCGTCACCCGTCTGACACGCGATGGCGATGGCTATCGCATCAACGGTCGAAAGTTCTACGCCACCGGCGCGATCTACGCCCAGCGCATCCCGACCTCGGTGATCGATGAAAACGGCGTGCAGCAACTGGCTTTTGTCCCGCGCAACAGCAAGGGCCTGACGGTGATCGACGACTGGAGCGGCTTCGGCCAGCGCACCACCGGTAGCGGCTCGGTGGTGTTCGAAGAGGTCTTTGTGGCCGCCGAAGACGTGATCCCGTTCCAGACCGCCTTCGAGCGGCCGACACCGGTCGGCCCGCTGGCGCAGATTCTCCATGCCGCCATCGACACAGGCATCGCCCGCGCGGCCTATGAAGACGCGCTGCATTTCGTGCGCACCAAAACCCGGCCATGGATCGACGCCACCCATGAAAAAGCCAGCGACGACCCACTGACCCTCAAGAGTTTCGGCCATTTGAGCATTCGTCTGCACGCTGCCGAAGCCTTGCTTGAGCGCGCTGGTGAATTGCTCGACAAGGCCCAGGCCGATACTCATGCCGAGAGCGTCGCTGCCGCGTCGATTGCGGTCGCCGAGGCTCGCGCCATCAGCACTGAAATTTCCCTCGCCGCCGGCACCACCTTGTTCGAATTGGCCGGCAGCCAGGCCACCCTGATCGAGCACGGTCTGGATCGCCATTGGCGCAACGCCCGGGTGCATACCCTGCACGACCCGGTGCGCTGGAAATATCACGCAGTCGGCAACTACTACCTCAACGATGAAAACCCGCCACTGCGGGGGACCATCTGATGGCCGAGGCGAAAAAGAAGATCCTGCTCAACGCGTTCAACATGAACTGCATCGGGCACATCAACCATGGCTTGTGGACGCATCCACGGGACACCTCGACCCAGTACAAGACGATCGAATACTGGACCGAACTGGCACAGGTGCTGGAACGCGGGTTGTTCGACGGCTTATTCATCGCGGATATCGTCGGCGTCTATGACGTGTACCAGAACTCGGTGGACGTGCCGCTCAAAGAGTCGATCCAGCTGCCGGTCAACGACCCGTTGCTGCTGGTTTCGGCGATGGCTGCGGTGACGAAAAACCTTGGCTTCGGCCTCACCGCCAACCTCACCTACGAACCGCCGTACCTGTTCGCCCGGCGCATGTCGACGCTGGATCATCTGAGTCGCGGTCGAGTCGGTTGGAACATCGTCACCGGTTACCTCGACAGCGCGGCCAAGGCCATGGGCCTGAACGAACAAGTCGAGCATGACCGCCGCTACGACCAGGCCGATGAATACCTGGAGGTGCTCTACAAACTCTGGGAAGGCAGTTGGGAAAACGGCGCGGTACTCAACGATCCGCAGCAGCGCATCTACGCTGCGCCTGAAAAAGTACACAAGGTCGAACACAAGGGCGAGTTCTATCAGGTGGAGGGTTATCACCTGTGCGAGCCGTCACCGCAGCGCACCCCGGTGCTATTCCAGGCGGGTAGTTCCGATCGCGGTTTGCTGTTCGCCGGGCGCCACGCCGAGTGCGTGTTCATCAGCGGCCAGAACAAACCGTCGACCAAGGTCCAGGTGGACAAGGTTCGCGCCAGCGCCGTCGAGGCCGGGCGCAACCCTGAGGACATCAAAGTGTTCATGGGCTTGAACGTGATCGTCGGCGCAACTGAAGAACTCGCTTGGGCCAAGCACGCCGAATACCTGAGCTACGCCAGCGCCGAGGCCGGCGTGGCGCATTTTTCGGCCTCCACCGGCATCGATTTTTCCGAGTATGGCATCGACGAACCGATCCAGTACGTCAAGAGCAACGCGATCCAGTCGGCGACCAAAAACCTGCAGAACAACGACTGGACCCGGCGCAAATTGCTGGAGCAACACGCCCTGGGTGGCCGCTACATCACCGTGGTCGGCTCGCCCGGGCAAGTGGCCGATGAGCTGGAATCGTGGATCGCCGAAACCGGCCTGGACGGCTTCAACCTGACGCGCATCGTCACACCGGAAAGCTATGTGGATTTCATTGAGCTGGTGATCCCGGAGTTGCAACGGCGTGGGTCGTACAAGACCGCCTATGACGGTGGCTCGTTGCGCGAAAAGCTGTTTCACGAAGGGGCGCATTTGCCTGAGCAACACACCGGATCTCACTACCGACACTAACCCTTGTAACTGATCGTTCCCACGCTCTGCGTGGGAATGCAGCCAGTGACGCTCCGCGTCACAGCCGCAGGGACGCGGAGCGTCCCGAGAGGCGTTCCCACGCAGAGCGTGGGAACGATCGGCCAAATTTATGTACTGACTGGAATAACCAACATGACCAAGAAACTCCTGACCCACCCAGTCAAAGCACTGGCCCTGGCCCTCGGCCTGTTCAGCTCCGCGGTTTTCGCCGCCGATGCGCCGCTGAAAATCGGCACCACCGCCGCCTTCGCCATTCCTCTGGAAGCGGCCGTAGAAGAGGCCGGCAAACAAGGCCTGAAAGTTGAACTGGTGGAATTCACCGACTGGATCGCGCCCAACGTCAGCCTCGCCGCCGGCGACATCGACGTGAACTACTTCCAACACATCCCGTTCCTGGAAAACGCCAAGAATGCCTCAGGGTTTGACCTGGTGCCCTTTGCACCGGGGATCATCAACAATGTCGGTCTCTACTCGAAGAAGTACAAAAGCTTCGACGAGCTACCGCAAGGCGCCAGCGTGGCCATCGCCAACGACCCGATCAACAGCGGGCGTGGCTTGCAGCTGTTGGCCAAGGCCGGCTTGATCACGCTTAAACCGGGGGTCGGCTACAAGGCCACCGAAGAAGACATCATCGCCAACCCGAAGAACATCAAGATCCTGCAAGTCGAAGCCGTGCAACTGGTACGTGCCTACGACGACGCCGATCTCGTCCAGGGCTACCCGGCCTATATTCGCCTGGCTAAAACCTTCGACGCCGGTTCTGCCCTGCTGTTCGACGGCCTCGACCACAAGGAATACGTGATCCAGTTCGTGATCCAGCCGAAGAGCAAAACCGACCCGCGCCTGATCAAGTTCGTCGACATCTACCAGCACTCGCCAGCCGTTCGCGCAGCCTTGGATAAAGCCCACGGCAAGCTCTACCAAGCCGGTTGGGAGAGCTGAGCATGACAGCTGCGATCCAACGGCGACTGGATATTCCAGAGCCCCAGAAAGCTGAACAGACCGAACTGCACCCGGACCTGAACCGCGCTCACGTGCGCTTCATCGGCCTGGGTAAAACCTATGACGGCAAGCAAGGTCCGGTGGCCGCGTTGCAGGGCATCGACCTGGCGATCCAGCACGGTGAAGTGTTCGGCATCATCGGTCGTAGCGGCGCCGGCAAGTCGTCGCTGATCCGCACCATCAACCGCCTCGAACAACCGACGTCGGGGCGCGTGCTGATCGATCAAGTGGACATCGGCGAGTTCGATGAAGACCATCTGGTGGCGTTGCGTCGGCGCATCGGCATGATCTTCCAGCACTTCAACCTGATGTCCGCCAAGACGGTTTGGCAGAACGTCGAGCTGCCGCTGAAAGTCGCCGGCGTACCCAAGGAAAAGCGCGAGCAGAAGGTTCGTGAACTGCTGGAACTGGTGGGCTTGCAAGCCAAGCACAAGGCTTACCCGGCGCAACTGTCCGGCGGCCAGAAACAGCGCGTCGGCATCGCCCGCGCCCTGGTTCACGACCCGGCGATTCTGCTGTGCGACGAAGCCACTTCGGCACTGGACCCGGAGACCACGCAATCGATCCTCGGCCTGCTGCGCGAGATCAATCAGCGCCTGGGCCTGACGATCATTCTGATCACCCATGAAATGGCGGTGATCCGCGAGATCTGTGATCGCGTCGTGGTGCTGGAACACGGGCGCATCGTCGAACAAGGCCCGGTGTGGGAGGTCTTCGGCAACCCGCAGCATGAGGTCAGCAAGACCCTGCTCGCACCGTTGCAACACGCCCTGCCGCCAGAGCTGCAAAGCCGCTTGCATCCGCAACCGCAGTCCGCGGAAGACGCGGTGGTACTGCGCCTGCAGTTCACCGGAACGGCCCAGGCCGAACCGGACCTTGCCGCACTGTTCAGTGCACTCGGTGGCCGCGTGCGTTTGCTGCAGGGTGGCGTGGAACGGATTCAGGGGCATGCGCTCGGGCAACTGCTGCTGGCGGTGACAGGTTCGCCCCTCGGCGCCGAAGAACTGCGCGAACGCGCCGGCCATTGGGCGCAACAGGTAGAGGTATTGGGTTATGTGGTTTGATCGCTTGCTGCAGGGTTTCATCGACACGTTTCTGATGGTCGGCGTGTCGTCGTTGATTGCACTGATGGCGGGCATTCCGCTGGCAGTGATCCTGGTCACCAGTTCCAAGGGCGGCATCTACGAAGCCCCGGCGCTTAACCGCGCACTGGGTGCCTTCGTAAACCTGTTCCGCTCGATTCCGTTCCTGATCCTGATGGTGGCGTTGATTCCGTTCACTCGCTTGATCGTCGGTACCACGTACGGCGTTTGGGCAGCCGTGGTGCCATTGACCATCGCCGCTACGCCGTTCTTTGCGCGCATCGCTGAAGTCAGCTTGCGCGAAGTCGATCACGGCTTGATCGAAGCCGCACAGGCCATGGGCTGCCGACGTGAGCACATCGTCTGGCATGTGCTGTTGCCTGAGGCGCTGCCGGGGATTGTCGGGGGCTTCACCATCACCCTGGTGACGATGATCAACTCATCTGCCATGGCGGGGGCGATTGGTGCCGGTGGGTTGGGGGACATTGCCTATCGGTATGGGTATCAGCGCTTCGATAGCCAGATCATGCTGACGGTGATCGTGTTGCTGGTGGCGTTGGTGGCGGTGATTCAGTTGGGTGGGGATCGGTTGGCTCGGGGATTGAACAAACGTTAGATCAAGATCAAAAGATCGCAGCCTTCGGCAGCTCCTACAGGGTGGCGCCACAGGGAATGTGTACACCCTGTAGGAGCTGCCGAAGGCTGCGATCTTGGCGATATTTCGTACAAGAAAATCGGCAATTCTGAAGGCTCAATCCCTTTCCTTTGCAGGACGTTTCCTAGATTATTCCGCTCGCTTGCGCCTGCCAAACTCCGTGGTTAGTCTCGGTCCGTCACTGCTCATCAGTGATCGGGTTTAGTAGCCCGGAACAATAGGCGCATAGCAATTCCATGCTCATGTCCGGCACTTTGCCGCATGCAGAAAATGGTGGCTGTGCGTGGGGTACCTTCGGGTGCACCGGTTTCTCCTATTGACCGGCCTACTAACCTGCGTACAGCCGCCACCCAATCGTTTAGTAGGCGAAAAGTGTCGGCTCCCATGCAGCAATAGGAGCAACACATGGAAAGATCAGTACCCGACCCACCCCCCGAAAAAGACCCGCTCAGGGATCGATCAGCGCTCTACCGCGCCATTGATTTCTACCTCACCGGCGATCAACCCTCCCCGCCCGACGAACTGCGGTTCTACAACGTCAGCAAAGACGTGAGCTTCGAAGACACCCAACTCTACATCGCCGATCTGCTGCGCTGCGCCTCGGTCACAGCCTATCAATGTGGCGACCATCTAAAGGGCGCCGACCGTGCAATGGTGTTCTCGGTCTGGCATTTGCTGGAGATTGCCAAGGCGATGGTGGATCATTCCATTGAGTGCCTGGGGATGAAGAAGAGCTGAATCAAGATCAAAAGATCGCAGCCTTCGGCAGCTCCTACAGGGAGCTCCTCTGTAGGAGCTGCCGAAGGCTGCGATCTTTAAAGCGCGAAAGCGCTTATAGTTTGCGCATCTCCCTTTACCTGCGCAGCCGACCATGAAACAGACTCCCGCCGACCTCGAGCAGATCACGTCCACGACTCTGGGCCATTACAACTCGGTGGCCGAAAGTTTCCGCGAAGGCACCCGCGATCACGATGTCAGCCAGAACATCGACGCGCTGTTGCGGCATATTCAGGGCGAGCCGCCGTTCGACATTCTCGATTTTGGCTGTGGTCCCGGTCGCGACCTGCAGACCTTTACGCGCATGGGCCACACGGCGGTAGGCCTTGATGGCTCGCAGAAGTTTGCGCAAATGGCCCGGGAGGACAGCGGTTGCGAGGTCTGGCAGCAGGACTTCCTGAAGCTGGATTTGCCTCAGGAACGCTTCGATGGGATTTTTGCCAATGCGGTGTTGTTTCACATCCCGCGCCAGGAGCTGCCCCGGGTATTGAAAGAGCTGCGCACGGCATTGAAGGCAGGTGGTGTGTTGTTCAGTTCCAATCCCCGTGGCGACAACCAGGAAGGCTGGAACGGGCCACGCTATGGGTCGTATCACGACCTGAAGGCATGGCAGCAATTGCTGACCGAAGCGGGCTTTGTGGAGCTGGAGCATTACTACCGGCCAGCGGGGCTGCCGCGCGAGCAGCAGCCTTGGTTGGCGAGTGTATGGCGCAAGTCTTCGTAGTCAGTACTGACGCCATCGCGGGCTTGCCCGCGATGAGCGCGCAGCGCTCGTCTTAGCGCACTTCTTTCTTCGGCTCGCGAATCTTGTACCAGGCCACATACAAGGCCGGCAAAAACAGCAGCGTCAGCAAGGTGGCGACGATGATCCCGCCAATCATCGCGTAGGCCATCGGCCCCCAGAACACTTCCCGGGCAATCGGGATCATGCCCAGGCTCGCCGCCGCCGCGGTCAGCAGGATCGGTCGACGACGATGCTCGGTAGCTTCCACCACCGCATCCCAGGGTGACGAACCTTGTGCCACGAACTCATCGATCTGGGTCACCAGGATCACCGAGTTGCGGATGATGATACCGATCAGCGCCAGGATGCCGAGGATCGCCACGAAGCCCATCGGCGTTCCGGTCGGCACCAGCGCCAGCACCACGCCAATCAGCCCCAGCGGCGCGACGCTGGCCACCAGGAACATCTTCTGCACGCTGTGCAGCTGAATCATCAGGAAGGTGGCCATCAGGAACACCATCAACGGCACCACCTTGTTGATCGGCCCCTGGGCCTTGGCGCTTTCCTCCACCGTACCGCCCGTGGCGACCTTGTAGCCAGCCGGCAACGAGGCGGCGAATTTTTCGATATCCGGCTTGAGCTGTGTCACCAGATCGGTTGGCTGGATATCACCGATGACCGCCGTCTTGATGGTGATTGTCGGTTTGCGGTCGCGACGCCACACCAGCGGTTGCTCGAGTTCGTAGCGCACGGAGGCAAACGCCAGCAGTGGAATGGAGGTGCCGCCCGGTGTGAGGATCTGCAGGTTCTGCAGGGTATCCGGTGAGCCCCGCTCGGCGTCCACGGCGCGACCGACCACGTTGATCAGATAGATATCGTCGTCGACCTGGGTCACCGTCGAGCCGCTGACGATGCTGTTCATCAGGTTCGCCACGTCTTCGGACGACAAGCCGAGCTGGCGCGCCTTGTCCTGGGCGATGTCGATGCGCAGTACCTTGCCTGGCTCGTTCCAGTCGAAAATGATTTCACCGATGTGCGGGTTCTTGTCCAGTTGGCTGGCCAGATCGATGGCGTGCTTGCGCACCTGGTCAATGTCCGGGCCGCTGACGCGGTACTGGATCGGCCGCCCCACGGGTGGGCCCATTTCCAGGGCCTGGACGAAACTGCCGATGCCGACGAAGTCTTTGCGCAGGCGTTCGCGCAGGCGGTCACTGAGGGCTGCGCGCGTCTCGAAGTCTTTACTCACAATCACCAGCTGAGCGTAGTAAGGGTTCTGCAGTTGCTGGTCGAGGGGCAGGTAGAAACGAATCGCGCCCTGGCCGATGTAGGTACTCCAGCGCACGATGTCGGGGTCGCCCTTGAGGGTCGCTTCAAGTTTATCCACGGCTTTGCGGGTTTCATCAATCGAGGCATTTTGCGGCAGGTTCAGATCCACCAGGATTTCCGGGCGATCCGAGGCCGGGAAGAACTGGTTCTGCACAAAGCGCATGCCGACCACCGACAACCCGAACAGCAGCACCGTTATGCCGATCGCCCACCAGCGGTTACGCATGCTCCACAGCAGGCCGCCATTGAACGCCCGCCCGAGGCGCCCGGGCTCTGCCGAGTGCGGCTTCACATTGGTACTGAGGATGTGCACGCCAATCACCGGGGCGAACAACACCGCGACAACCCACGAGACCAACATGGCCACTGCAATGACCGCAAACAGGGTGAAGGTGTATTCACCGGCTGAGCTGCCATTGAGACCAATGGGGACGAAACCCGCCACTGTTACCAGCGTACCGGTGAGCATCGGGAAGGCGGTCGAAGTGTAGGCAAAGGTCGCGGCCTGTTCCTTGGTTTCGCCCAGTTCCAAACGCGAGACCATCATCTCGACGGTGATCATCGCGTCATCCACCAAAAGTCCGAGGGCGATAATCAATGCGCCGAGGGAAATCCGCTGCATGGTGATGCCGCTGTATTCCATGAACACGAAGACCATCGCCAGCACCAGCGGGATCGAGCACGCCACCACCAGCCCCGCGCGTACGCCGAGGCTGATGAAGCTGACCACCAACACGATCACCACGGCTTCGAACAACGCACTGGTGAACCCGCCTACGGCCGCTTCCACGACGACAGACTGATCGGACACGTTGTGCACACCGACGCCCACCGGCAGATTGGCCGTCAGCTCATTGATGCGCTGGTGCAGGGCCTTACCGAAGTCCTGGATGTTGCCGCCCGTTTGCATCGCAATGGCCAAACCGATGGCGGGTTGGCCATTGAAGCGAAATTCCGGGGTCGACGGGTCGACGTAACCACGGCGAATATCGGCGATATCGGCCAGGCGATAGAAACGGTCATTGAGCCGCAAGTTGACGTTGGCCAGATCCTTCTCGGAAATGAACTGCCCGGACGTGCGCACGGAAATCCGCTCCGGACCGGCTTCGATCACCCCGGACGGCGTCACGGCGTTCTGGGTCTGCAGGGCTTGTACGACTTGCTGCTCGTCGATGCCCAGCGCCGCCAGTTTGCGTGTCGAGAAATTCAGGTAGAGCACTTCGTCCTGCTGGCCGACCATCTCGATCTTGCCCAGCCCCGGCACACCGCGGATATCGGCGCGCGCCTGCTCGACGTAATCGCGCAACTGGCGCAACGACAGGCCATCGGCGGTGAAGGCGTAGATCGAACCAAACACGTCACCGAACTCGTCGTTGAACGACGGCCCCTGAATGCCCTGGGGAAACGAGTAGCGGATGTCGCCGATTTTCTTGCGCACCTGGTACCAGATTTCCGGGATGTCCTTGGCCTTGGTGGTATCGCGCAAGTACACGTAGACCGTGGATTCGCCAGGGCGGGTATAGCTTTTCACGTAGTCGAGGGAATCAAGCTCTTCGAGCTTTTTCTCGATACGGTCGGTGATCTGCTTGAGGGTTTCTTCCTGGGTTGCACCGGGCCAGCGGGTCTGGATCACCATGGTCTTGATGGTGAACGACGGGTCTTCCTCGCGACCCAGGTTCAGGTACGAGAAGACGCCCATCAGCAGAGAAACAAACATCAAATACCAGACGAACGACTGATGCTTGAGGGCCCATTCGGATAAGTTGAAACTCCCTTTCATTGTGGGTTGCCCTCATCGACTTTCACTTTCTGCCCCGGCTTGAGGCTGTTCACACCGGCACTGACGACTCGCTCGCCAGCCTTGATATCGTTGGCCAGCACCACCGTAGTTTGCGTACGGCTGACGATGCTGACATCCCTTGGAGAAACCGTTTGCGTCTGCGCATCAATGATCCAGACGCGGTTTTTGCCGTCGACCTCCTGCAAGGCACTCAGGGGGAGCTCGATGCGCGGCTTGATCGCGCTACTCAAGGTCACGCTGATCGCCGTGCCGAGGCGAAACGCCGGCGGTGTTTCGGTCAGCGTCAGGCGTGCGCGCCGGGTTCGGGTCGCACTTTCGGCCTGGGGTTCGATTTCACGCACAATGGCCGTGGTGGCAATGTTCGGGTTCAGTTGCGAGGCAACCTGGAACACCACGTCGGCGGGCAACTGGTCGATCAAGGTGTCGGGCAGGTCGATCACCGCTTCCTTGATGTCCGGCTGCGCCAAAGTGACCACCTGCTGGCCCGCGGTGACGACCTGCCCGGCTTCGGCACTCCACGCCGTGACCACGGCCTTGTGATCGGCGCGCAACTCGACATAGTTGAGCTGGTCCCTGGCTTGGCTGACCGCGGCCTTGGCCTGGTCGAGCGAGGCCTGGGTGGTTTTCAGGTCGGTGAGTGCGCTGTCGAGCTGCGCCTGGGAGCCCACCCCGCGATCAAACAATTGCTGCTGTCGCCGGGCGCTGGCCTGGGCGTTGATGAGTTGCGCCTGGACACTCGCCAGGTCGCCCTCGGCCGAACGCAACTGGTTCTGCTGGTCGGTGGGATCAAGCGTGGCGAGCAAGGCCCCTTTGTCGACTTCGGCACCGACATCGACGCTGCGACTGGCAATGCGCCCCGGTACTCGGAAACCGATATTGCTTTCATAACGGGCCTGGATGCTGCCCGCGAAACGCCCGAGATTCTGCTCATCCAGGGCCTGGACCGTGATCGACAACACTGGACGCACCATTTCCGGGGCGGGTTCTTCTTTCGAGCAGGCCAGCAGCATCATACCGGCGAGCACCACTAACAGACGCTTCATTGCGCAGTCCCCACAGACAAATCCTTGTAGGTGTCTTCGGCGATTTCCACCGTCACACCGGGGTGCAGTAACTGACCGCCCGCGACGACGACTTTTTCACCGCCGGTCAGTCCGGCGCTGATGATGACTTTACCGGTCAGGTAGCGGCCAACCTTGACGTTGTGCAATTGCGCCTTGCCCTCCCCATCCACCAGCCACACCGCCGGCTCGCTGACATTTTTGGTCAGCGCCGACCACGGAAGCTCCACGGCGGACTTGCCCCGGGTATTGGCGGTGGCACTCACCACCGAGCCCAATTGCATCCCTGGCGGCAAGCTGTCGAGGGTGACTTTGACCTGCACCGTACCCGTTTGCTCGGAGACGGCCGGAGTGACTTCCCGCACGGTCCCGGTGGTCTTGACCGCCGGATTATCCAGCAGACTGACCACCACCGCCCTGTCCGACGGTGGCTCGGCCAGTAGCGACTCGTAGACGTTGAACACCGCATCCCGATCCCCGTCCCGGGCCAGGCTGAAAATCGGCACCGTGGCCTGCACCACCTGGCCGACCTCGGCCTGCCGCGCCGTGATCACGCCCGGTGCGTCGGCGATCAACGCGGTGTAGCTCAATTGTTCACGGGCGTTGGCCAGTTGCGCCTCGGCAGCCGCCAGCGAACTTTGGGTGCTGCGCAAGGCCGCCTGGGCGGAATCGTATTCGCTCTGGCTCGTATAGCCCTTGGGCAACAACTTCTGCTGGCGTACGAAGGCCGCGGCGTTCTGCTTGACCTTGGCCTGCTCGGCGACAACCTGGGCCTGGGCCGAATCGACGTTGGTCTGCAGGTCCTTGGGATCGAGCCGGGCGAGCACTTGCCTGGCCGAGACCCGGTCACCGACATCCACCATACGCTGGATGATCTTGCCCCCGACGCGGAACGACAACTCGGTCTGCACCCGGGCCTGGACATCACCGGTCAACGTGATGTTGACGGCGTAGTCGGCCAGCTTGACCTCTTGCACGAAAACCCGGGGCCGGTTCTTTTCGACCGGTGCCTCTTCACTGCAGGCGCTCAGCAAGGCCAACAGGCTCAGGCCAAGCGCTATTTTCATTCCGGGACCAACCATGCAGACTCCTTTGCGTTTAACGGGCGCGATTCGCATGTGAGCTTAGAACAGGGATTAACCTTCGCCTACGCAATAATCGTCATTTCCTACACAGGAGCTGCGAAAGGCTGAGATCTTTTGCATTTAAATGATAAGAATCAAAAAAGATCGCAGTCTCCGGCAGCGCCTACAGAGAACGTCCTTCATGCTCAAGACCCTCGCGGTGGCCAATTACCGCTCGATCAACAAACTGGTCATTCCGCTGGGTCGGTTGAACCTGATTACTGGCCCCAACGGCAGTGGTAAATCCAATCTCTACCGCGCGCTGCGCCTATTGGCGGAAACGGCTCAGGGTGGCGTGGTCAATGCGTTGGCTCGCGAGGGTGGACTTCATTCGACCTTCTGGGCCGGCCCAGAAACCATCACCCGGCGCATGCGCAATGGCGAAGTGCCGGTAGAGACGACGGTGCGACAGGGCGTGAAGCGTTTGCGATTGGGATTTACCGGAGAAGAATTCGGATACTCGATCAGCCTGGGGCTGCCCGATTCGAATGGTCATTTCATGCTCCCTGGAAACCCTTTACCCATTCCGTCACGTTTCAGCCTCGACCCGCAAATCAAGCGCGAATGTCTGTGGGCCGGGACGTTCTATCGCCCAGCAAGCGTTTTGGTAGATCGTGACGGCCCGCTGATTCGCAGTCGGTCCAACCGCAGCTGGGACGTGCTGGCGCAACACACGCCGAATTTCGACAGCCTGTTCGATCAGGTCGGCAGCCTGCGTACTTCGCCGGAAGTCCTGGAGACCCGTGAGTTCATCCGCCGCTGGCGCTTCTACGATCACTTTCGCAGCGATGCCGACGCTCTGGTGCGTCAGCCACAACTGGGCACCCGCACCCCGGTATTGCACCACGACGGTCGGGACCTGGCGGCAGCATTGCAGACCATTATCGAAATCGGCGACCCCGAGGCATTGCGCAACGCGATCAGTGACGCATTTCCCGGTGCACGACTGCACATCGAACCGCTTCCCGGCGGACGCTTTGCTATCGAGTTCTATCAGGAAGGTTTGCTGCGGCCGTTGTCGGCGGCTGAGTTGTCGGACGGGACGTTGCGTTACTTGCTATTGGTGGCGGCACTGCTGACGCCCCGGCCGCCGACATTGATGGTGCTGAACGAACCGGAAACCAGTCTGCATCCGGATCTGCTGCCAGCGCTGGCGAGGCTGATTATCCGGGCGTCGGAGCAATGCCAGGTGTGGGTGGTGTCCCATGCGCGACGCCTGATTTCGGCACTGCAAGAGGACCCGCAGTGCAATTGCATCGTGCTGGAGAAAAACCTCGGGCAAACCGGGATTGTCGGGCAGCGGATGCTGGATGAGCCGGCGTGGTATTGGCCGGATTGAGGCACATGGATTGTTCCCACGCTCTGCGTGGGAACGATCACGCCGACGCTGTCTCAGCTGTCGGCGTTGGCAACCTGGAACGGGTTTACCTCGTGAATCAGAACGCTGGCAAAACCGCGCCGCTGTACTTCTTCTCGATGAAAGCTTTCACTTCCGGGCTGGTCAGGGCCTTGGCCAGTTTCTGGATGGCGACGCTGTCCTTGTTATCAGGACGAGCAACCAGGAAGTTGACGTAAGGCGAATCGGCACCTTCGATCACCAGTGCATCCTTGGCCGGGTTCAGGCCCGCTTCCAGCGCGTAGTTGGTGTTGATCATGTCCAGGTCAACCTGGTCCAGCACACGCGGCAGCATGGCGGACTCAAGCTCCTTGAACTTGAAGTTGTGCGGGTTCTTGGCGATGTCTTTCGGGGTGGCCAGGGCGTTCTTCGGGTCTTTCAACTCGATCAGGCCAGCCTTCTGCAACAGGATCAGGGCACGGCCGCTGTTGCTGCCTTCGTTAGGGATGGCAATGGTCGCGCCGTCTTTCAGCTCGGCCAGGGTTTTGACTTTCTTCGAGTAGCCACCGAACGGTTCGACGTGAACGCCGATCACGGTTTCCAGGTGAGTGCCTTTGCCTTCGTTGAAGCTCTTCAGGTACGGCAGGGTCTGGAAGTAGTTGGCGTCCAGACGCTTCTGGTCGACCTGCACGTTTGGCTGAACGTAGTCGGTGAAAACCTTGATTTCCAGGTCCACGCCTTCTTTGGCGAGGGTTGGCTTTATCAGTTCGAGAATCTCGGCGTGTGGAACCGGGGTCGCCGCAACCACCAGTTTCTCGCCAGCCTGTGCCAGGCCCGCAGTCAGGGCAGCCGCCAGTGCGGTGAACAACAGAACCTTTTTCATGCAGTGTCCTTATCGAAAATCACGGTCGCTTGTGGCGACGGCTAGATATTTAGGTGCCAGTGAAGTGCTATCGCTGGCGTGACGCGGACAATACCGGGATTTTTTATTCCCGAACAATATCTTTTATTCACTTTCATATTCCATTTTGTTCATACATCGCCACAACCCATGTAGGAGCTGCCGCAGGCTGCGATCTTTTGATTTTGCTCCTTTGTGACCTCAAGGCAGCTGAAAATCAAAAGATCGCAGCCTGCGGCAGCTCCTACAGGAGGCCGGCGTTTTGTAGAAGGCGTCTCAAGGCTTCTTTCTCAGTGGTGGAGCCGCTTCCGAGTATCCGCTTGAGCTGCTGTTCGATCTGCTTCAGCCCTTCATCAGGCAAATTCAAATGCTCCGGCAAAATCTCGTCGCCGGTACTCACCAACAGCGCAAAGTGAATGACGTTTTCCAGCTCACGGGTATTGCCCGGCCAGCTATGTCGCTCCAGCACCGCTTGCGCGGCCTCGCTGATCAACGGCACTGGCAGGTCCAGGCGCTGGCTGTAGATGCCGAGGAAGTATTCGGCCAACGACAGGATGTCGCCCACACGTTCGCGCAGTGCTGGTAGTTCGAGTTGACCTTCGCTGAGGTAATGGTAGAGCCGCTCGTGGAATTTCCCGGCGGCGACAGCCTGGGCCAGGTCGATACTGGTAGCGGCGACCAGGCGCACGTCCACCGGGCTCGGTTGATGCGCACCGACGCGGGTCACTTCGTGGTTTTCCAGGGCGGCGAGCAATTTGATTTGTATCGGCAGCGGCAGGTCGCCGATTTCATCCAGGTACAACGTGCCACCGTTGGCCGAACCGAACCAACCGGCGCGGCTGCTGGCAGAACCGCTGTAGCTGCCGGCGGCATAGCCGAACAATTCGGCGTCGGCATAGGTTGGGCTGATTGCTCCGCAATTGACCGAGACGAACAAACCGCCGCGATCACTGGCGCGGTGGATGTGCCGGGCCAGCAGTTCCTTGCCGCTGCCGGTTTCACCACGAATCAGTACCGAGATCGAGCGCGGTGCCAGCTGTTCCAGCTCCTGGCGTAATTGCCGCGAGCGCGGGTCGACGAATACCAGCGCCTTGGCGCGGATGCTCAGGGGACTTTTTTCAGCATCGGGAAAGGTCAGCAGTGGCTGACCAAAGGTTTCAAAGCTCATGGCAGACTCCCGCCCAAAACCGCCAGGGGACGGGGGCGTTGAAAAAAACAAAAGGTTCAGGCGCGGCGCAGGGCGTGGTGTTCCATGCGGTTTTGCAGACGATAGAGATAGGCAAAACCCTGCTCCCAACGCTGATGACCCGACTTCACATTGATGTGCCCGGCACCCGCCAGGATCCCCGCCTCCGCGCCCCAGTTACGCGCCAGCTCCAGAGCCCGCGGCGCGCTGACGGCGCTGTCGTTGTCAGAGCTGACAACCTGGCTGGGAAACGGCAAAAGATCGGTTGGAATCGGTGCAAAATTGCGCAGCGCCGGCGCGCAAGCCGGGCGTTCGACGTCCGCTGGCGCGACCAGCAAGGCACCACGTACCTGACGCAGAAACTGCACTGGCGCCGTAGCCGCCCAGTGCGCGACGGTGATGCAGCCAAGGCTGTGGGCGATCAGGATGACGGGAGTGCTGTCGGCTGCAATCGCCTCGGCCAGCGCCGCCACCCAGTCTTCACGACGCGGCGTCAGCCAGTCCGCCTGCTCCACCCGTGCGCTGTTCGGCAAACTGTTTTGCCAGTGGCTTTGCCAATGATCTTCTGGCGATCCTTGCCAGCCCGGCACAATCAGGTAGCGAATTGATTCGTTGCGCATGGGGCAAGCTCTCCTGCTGCGTGTCTGTTCCTGATCGAGTATAGGGATGGGATTTATATTCGTTAAGGAATAAGAAGCTATTTATTAAGTCCTTAATCGAATATAAGAACTGTGGGAGCTGGCTTGCCAGCGAAGGCGTCCCTCCAGTCAAAGAGCTACCGCCTGACAAACCGCTTTCGCTGGCAAGCCAGAGCCTACAGGTAAAAAAAGGGGCCGCACCCTGCCAAGGAGACGGCCCCAGGAAACTTGAAAAATTGTCAGCGCGTAGTGATCACCGACAACTTGATCAATAACGTCATGGTGAATTCCTCCTATAAACGTTTCGCGCTAAATAGGTGTCGGTTTAATGAATCTTGAAGTCGATGGGGATGCCCGAGGTCGAGCAAATTGCTACCCGATGGCTTAATCATCAAGCCAGACGCTTATCTCTTAAAGTAATTTTTAACGTTATAGATAGACCAAAAACGAATATTAACAATGTGTGATTTACTGCGGCCTTGCTCTGTAAGGGCTGCAGAGACCAGACATTGAGTGAGCCGCCATTTCAGCCGGATTGAGGTTGTCTGAAAAATCGCTATCGCTGGCAAGTCAGCGATGAGGCCATCAGACGCGCACGCCCTCTACGGTTTCACCCTGAGCTTCGTCCTTGCGCACAAACCGGTTCGCCCGCGCAAACGTCCCGAAATCATTGAACCGCACCCCCATCTCACGCATCACTTTATGCGCCACCGGCACGGTCATCTGGCGGATGTAGAACGGTTCCTTCACCACAAAGTGATGAATCCCGTGGCTGCTGCCGAAGTTGAAGCAGAACGCCTGCAACGGCCACAGCCACCAGGCGTTCAGCACCTGGCACTGCTGCATCACGTTCCCCGGCTCGATGTCGCCGTAGTAGTGCATGTTCGAACTGATGAAGTGCAGGCAAAAGGTGCGCAGCACATTCGGGCCGATGATCACCACCGCGGCGATATCAATCACGCTCATCACCGACACCATGGTCGCCGACCACTCGATCGGCGTGCCCATCAGGTAGGCGATGCCGTTCGCGGTGTGGAAACCGAGAAACACATACCACGCGCCCCAATGTATTAGCGCCAGCGGTGCATAGACCTTCAGGGTGCGCTGGATGATGCTGAGCTTCATCGCCCAGGTCTTGGCCCGCAGCATGCGGATGAACGACGACATGATGTTGTCGCCAATCATCAACAACCGCGCGAAACCCCAAGGCTCGCCGTTGGTGATGGCACGCTCTTCCATGTCGGTTTCGGAGCCGGATACCTTGTGGTGATTGAGGTGCAGGTGACGACGAATCCACGGATTGATCGTGCTCGGACGCGCCAACCAGACCAGGCCCATCATCACGTTGTGCGGCACCCGCTGTTTGCGAAAGTACATGCTGTGAATCAGGTCGTGCTCGAGTTCGTGGGTCAGGGACGCAAAAAAAGCATTGAGCAGCAAGCACACCCACCAAGCCATGTGACCCTGGATGTAGAGCGCCGCCGAGCCGATCATCCCGGCCAGCGCGAAGGCCAGGATGCCCGCGCCCAAGGCGTCCTGGTGCTTGAGAATCGGGTAGCGCTGGCGCAGTTCTACGCCCTTGGCCAGCACCACTTCACGAATATGTGCCGATCGCGCAGCTGCATTCAATCGCTGGGGACTTGCAGAAGTACCTTGCATGCTTCCATCCTCTGGTTATTGATGTTCGCATCCTGCCCGCTTCACACACCTGGAGCGGTAGCCGAGAACGCCAACCTGTTGACCGGAAGCGCCAATCAGCATGACTGAACCGACCTCCCTCGCCAGCTGGACCCGCGCCCTGCGCAAGCAACTCGACGCCCTGGGCCTCGACAGCACCGCCCTGTGCCAGCAGGCCGGGCTCGACCCGCAACTGATGGACGACCCGAATGCGCGCTATCCGTTGTCCGGCACCACGCGCCTGTGGGAAATCGCGGTACAGGTCAGCGGCGACCCGGCGATTGGCCTGCGCGTCTCGCGCTTCGTCAGCCCCACGACCTTCCACGCGCTAGGTTATGCACTGGTGGCCAGCGGCAGCTTGCGCGAAGTCTTCGAGCGCATCGTGCGCTATCACCAGGTGGTCAGCGACGCCCTGGAACTGGAGCTGACCCGCTGCGATGACCGCTACTGTTTCCATCTGAAAATCCCGCCAGGCAATCCAGCCCCGGCCTTCGAAGCCATCGACGCCTTCGTGGCGATTTATGTGCGCACTTGCCGCAATCGCCTGGGCCGCGACTATGCACCGCTGGCGGTGTACTTGCGTCGCCCTGAACCGGCGGACCCGCACCAATGGCACAAGGTATTTCGCTCACCGGTGTATTTCGCCACCGGCGAGGATCGGCTGGAATTCGCGCTGTCTGATTTCGACAGTCACCTGGACGATGCCAACCCGGAACTGGCCGAACACAACGAAACCGTGCTCAACCGTACCCTGGCGCAGCTCAAACCGCTGACGTGGGAACGCAAGGTCCGCGACGCCATTGAAGAGCAATTGCCGGAAGGCGAACCCAGCGCCGAACACATCGCCAAGGCTCTGCACCTGAGTCTGCGCAGCCTGCAACGGCACCTGGCGGATGAGGGTTGCCGGTTCGATACGCTGCTCAACGAAAGCCGCGAAAACCTGGCGTTGCTGCACCTGCGTGATCCGCAATGCTCATTGAGTGAGATCAGCTATTTGCTGGGATTTGCCGATACCAGCAGCTTCAGCCGTGCGTTCAAGCGCTGGACGGGGATGACACCGGGGCAGTTTCGGGATGGGTTGCGGTGATTGATCCAGGAGGTTGGTTGTCTCGTCTGGCCTCTTCGCGAGCGGGCTCGCTCCCACAGTTGAACGAGTTGTTCAGACTGACCCGGTCTAATGTGGGAGCGAGCCTGCTCGCGAAGAGGCCCGGACAGGCACCACAGAAACCACTCAGCGCCCCCGATCCCGCCGCAACAACTTGCGCACCCGCGCCACCAGCTCACTCACGGAAAACGGCTTGATCAGGTAATCATCCTCGTGCAACTCCAACCCACGCAGGCGATCCTCGATGCCGTCCTTGGTGGTGAGGAACAGCACAGGGGTTTCGCCGAGCTTGCGGATCTGTTGCAGCAACTGCCAACCGTTGAGCCCTGGCAGCATGACGTCGAGGATAATCAGCTCATATTCGCCATTCTCGATAAAGCGCCGGCCGTCCATACCATTGACCGCTACATCCACCACAAAGCTTGCCTCACTCAAGCCATTGGCCAGAAGTTTGGCGAGTCCTGGTTTGTCTTCTACTAGCAGTACACGCATGGCACACCTCGACTGTCGTTCTGACAGGCTAAGCGCGTTCACGGACAAAGCCCACCATTAAACAACAACCAACGCCCGCAACCGTTGCACATCGAGGATTTCGATTTCGCCATAACCGAGACGCAATATCCCCTGCCCCTGCAGATCCTTGAGGATCTGGTTGGTGGTCTGGCGTGACAGCGACAACATGGCAGCAAGCTGTTCTTGCGGCAGTTGCAGGACGCGACGCGGTTCGTCGAGCTGGCCGTAGCCTTCGGCGATCATCAGCAAGCGATGCGCCAGCCGGGCCGGGGCCGGCAACAGGCTCAACTGTTCGAGATTGATGAAGGTCATGCGCAGTTTCTGGCTCATCAGCAATGCCAGTTGCCGCCAATGCCCTGGCTGTTCGTCGAGCATCTTGAGCAGCACGGTTTGCGGGAGGTGCAGCAGCGTGCTCTGCCCCACGCCGAACGCATCATGGGTACGTGGCTGACCGTCGAACAGGCAGATCTCGCCGAACCAGTTAGGCGATTCCACCAGGCCCAGCAATGCCTCCTTGCCCTGCTCGTTGACGGCGCCGACGCGAACCGCACCTTCAAGCACCGCGTACAGCCCACAGGGCGGATCGCCACGCTGGAACAGGCGCTGACCCGCTGACAGGTGCCGCACCCGCGCAGCACCCAGCAGACTATCCTGTAGGGACACAGGCAGATGGCTGAACCACTGACCACGCATCAGGCGCGCACGCCAGACCTGCTTATCCATCAAAACTCCTAGAGATTGTCGTCTGGCTGACAGAGCGCGAAATGGCCCCAAGGCATGATCAGTCACCCTACAGGAGGAATAACAATGAAAAAAAGCCTCGTTGACCATATCAGTCAATACGCCGCCTACCACCGCGACCCGCGCAACATCGCCACCCACTTCGTCGGCATTCCATTGATCGTCGTGGCAGTGGCGGTCTTGTTGTCCCGCCCGCAATGGGCCGGGGGCTGGCTTTCGCCTGCGGTGCTGGTGTCACTGGCGTCGGCGTGGTTCTACCTGCGCCTGGAGTTGCGCCTCGGCGTGCTGATGACGGTGTTGCTGGGGCTGTGCGTTTGGGCCGGCCAGGCACTCGCGCAGCAAAGCACGCTGATCTGGTTGAGCAGTGGTGCGGCAATGTTTGTGATTGGCTGGGCGATTCAGTTTGTCGGGCATCACTACGAAGGTCGCAAGCCGGCGTTTGTCGATGATGTGACGGGGTTGATTGTCGGGCCGTTATTTGTGGTGGTTGAGTTGGCGTTCATGCTGGGGATGCGCCATGAACTCAAAGAGCAGATCGAGGCGCGGGCGGGGGGTGTGCGGGTTAATCCAAAGCGTGCTGCTATCTAGATCGCAATCGCGAGCAGGCTCGCTCCCACAGTGGATCTCGGTTGTTCACAGATTTTGTGTTCACTGATGATCAAAATGTGGGAGCGAGCCTGCTCGCGAAGCTTTTAGAGGTTGGCGACTTTCTGCCAGACCTTCGGCTTGAAGAACAGCGTCTCACCCTTCGCCAGGCCGATCAGGCTGTCGTGATCCTTCACCACTTCGGCCTCGATCAAATCACTCTGCCCTTCGACCTTCAGCGTCACGCGAGTGGTCGCGCCCAGCGGACGGATATCCCGCACTTCGGCCGCATGGTGATCTTCCAGTTCATGCCGCGACAGCGACACTTCGTGCGGACGGAACAGCACGTGATTGTCTTCTCCCAGATGCAGGCGGTTCGAATCGCCGAGGAAGTGATAGACGAAATCGCTGGCCGGATTTTCGTAGACATCACCCGGCGAGCCGATCTGTTCGATCACGCCCTTGTTCATCACTACGATGCGATCAGCGACTTCCATCGCCTCTTCCTGGTCGTGGGTCACGAAAACGGACGTCAGGTTGATGTCTTCATGCAGGCGCGCCAACCAACGCCGCAGCTCCTTGCGGACCTTGGCGTCGAGAGCGCCGAAGGGTTCGTCGAGCAGCAGCACTTTCGGCTCCACCGCCAAGGCGCGGGCAAGGGCGATACGCTGACGCTGACCGCCGGAGAGTTGTTCCGGGTAGCGATCAGCCAACCAATCCAACTGCACCATGTTCAGCAGTTCGTGAACCTTGGTTGCGATCTGGCTTTCGCTCGGGCGCTGGTTTTTCGGCTTCATGCGCAGGCCAAACGCGACGTTGTCGAACACCGTCATGTGGCGGAACAAGGCGTAGTGCTGGAACACGAAACCGACGTTGCGATCACGCACGTCGTGGCCGGAGACGTCTTCGCCGTGGAACACGATATTGCCCTGGTCCGGGGTTTCCAGGCCGGCGATGATCCGCAGCAACGTGGTCTTGCCGCAGCCGGACGGGCCAAGCAACGCCACCAGCTCACCGCTCTGGATGTCCAGGCTGATGTCATTCAGCGCCTTGAACGCATTGAAATTCTTGCTGACATTACGCACTTCGATCGACATGAAATCATTCCTCCGCGGCGCTGGCGCGCAGGCGGTTAATACGGTTTTCGCTCCACTGCTTGAGCAGCAGGATGAAGAGCGCCAGGATCAGCAACAGGCTCGCCACGGCGAACGCGGCCACGTGGTTGTATTCGTTGTAGAGGATCTCGACGTGCAGCGGCAAGGTGTTGGTCACCCCGCGAATGTGCCCGGAAACCACCGACACCGCACCGAATTCACCCATGGCCCGCGCGGTACAGAGCACCACGCCGTAGATCAGGCCCCATTTGATGTTGGGCACGGTGACGTGCCAGAACATCTGCCAGCCATTGGCCCCGAGCAAACGCGCGGCCTCCTCTTCCTGAGTGCCTTGTTCCTGCATCAGCGGGATCAGCTCACGGGCCACGAACGGCACTGTGACGAAAATCGTCGCCAGCACGATGCCCGGCAAGGCGAAGACGATCTGGATGTCGTGATCCTGCAGCCACGGGCCGAATAGCCCCTGGGCGCCGAACATCAGCACATAGACCAGACCGGCGATAACGGGCGATACCGAGAATGGCAGGTCGATCAGGGTCACCAGCATGCTTTTGCCGCGGAACGAGTACTTGCTCACGCACCATGCGGCGCTGACGCCGAACACCAGGTTCAACGGCACCGATATCAATACGGCAATCACCGTGAGTTTCAGCGCCGACAGTGCGTCGGGTTCGAAGATCGCGGTGAAGAACGCACCCAGGCCATTTTTCAAACCCTGGGACACCACGATAAACAGCGGCAGTAACAGGAACAGCGCAAAAATCAGCCAGCCAAGGCCGATCAGGATTCGCCGCGACGTTGCACTGCCACGGCGGGCAGCGTTGGCCGAAGAGGCGGCAGCAATAGACGATTGGGACATTGTTCGCGCCTCCTTATGGGGTTTCGATACGCCGCTGCAGCAAGTTGATCAGCAGCAACAGAATGAAGGAAACCACCAACATCAGTACACCAATGGAGGTAGCGCCGGTGTAATCGTATTGGTCGAGCTTGACCATGATCAGCAGCGGCAGGATCTCGGTTTTCATCGGCATGTTGCCGGCGATGAAAATCACCGAACCGTACTCGCCAACCCCACGGGCAAAGGCCAAGGCGAAACCGGTTAGCCAGGCCGGCAGCAATGCGGGCAGCAGGATATGACGGGCAACCTGCCAGGGTTTGGCACCCAGGCACGCCGCCGCTTCTTCCACTTCGCGGGGAATATCGGCCAACACCGGCTGTACCGTACGTACTACGAATGGAAGTGTCACAAAAGTGAGGGCCAGGGTGATGCCCAGGGGGGTGTAGGCAATCTTGAAACCCAGATCCGCTGCAAATTGACCTACCAGACCGGTGGGGGTGTACAGCGCGGTCAGTGCAATACCGGCCACGGCGGTAGGCAATGCGAAAGGCAAGTCGATCATTGCATCGATGACTTTGCGCCCAGGGAAGGTATAGCGCACCAGCACCCAGGCCAGCAGTGTGCCAATGATGCCGTTGATGATGGCGGCATAAAGGGCGGTGCCGAAACTCAGTTTCAACGCCGCCAATACCCGTGGCGCCGAGATAATTGCCCAGAACTGATCCCAGGTGAGTTGAGCGGCGTGCACGAACATCGCCGCCAGTGGTATGAGCACAATCAGGCTGAGGTACACCAAGGTGTAGCCCAGCGTCAGCCCGAAGCCGGGTATGACGGGGGAGATACGACGCGACATAAGAGTCCTTGGTTGAGAATGCACAAAGCCTCGAATCGCGATTCGAGGCTCCTTGATGGCTATTTAAGATTACTGCGCCTGGTAAATCTGGTCGAATACGCCGCCGTCGTTGAAGAATTTCGGCTGCGCGGTTTTCCAGCCGCCGAAGTCTTTGTCGATGGTCACCAGGTCCAGTTTCGGGAACTGCTGGACGTATTTGGCGGCCACATCCTTGTCACGTGGACGATAGAAGTTTTTCGCGGCAATTTCCTGGCCGGCAGGGCTGTACAGATGCTTGAGGTAGGCTTCGGCGATCTGCTCGTTGCCCTTTTTCTCGGCGTTCTTGTCGATCACGGCCACTGGCGGCTCGGCAAGGATCGATAGCGAAGGCACGACGATCTCGAACTTGTCGGCGCCGCCATCTTCTTTCAAGGCCAGGAAGGCTTCGTTTTCCCAGGCCAGCAACACGTCACCCTGACCGTTGTTGACGAAGGTAATGGTCGAACCGCGAGCACCGGTGTCCAGCACCGGCACGTGTTTGAACAGGGTTTGCACATATTCCTTGGCCTTGGCTTCGTCACCGCCGTTGGCTTTCAGGCCATAGGCCCAGGCAGCGAGGAAGTTCCAGCGTGCTCCACCGGAGGTTTTCGGGTTCGGGGTGATCACCGAGACGTCGTTCTTGACCAGGTCGCCCCAGTCCTTGATGCCTTTAGGGTTGCCCTTGCGCACCAGGAACACGATGGTCGAAGTGTACGGCGTGCTGGCTTCCGGCAGACGCTTCTGCCAGTCAACCGGCAGGGTCTTGCCGAGCTTGGCGATTTCGTCGATGTCACCGGCCAGGGCCAAGGTCACCACATCAGCGCGCAGGCCGTCGATCACCGCCCGGCCCTGCTTGCCCGAGCCACCGTGAGACTGCTGGATTTTAACGCTGTCACCGGGATTACTTTTCTTCCAGAAGCTGACGAATTCAGCGTTGTAATCCTGGTACAGCTCACGGGTCGGGTCGTATGACACGTTAAGCAGTTCGTAATCCTTGGCAACGGCGGAACCGGCAAACAAGGCGCTGGCCAGGGCGGCCAAGGCGAAATGGCGAATCGACGACATGGTGAAAGCTCCTGGAATTCTTAAATGTGTTGGCTTTTCTTATGATCTGGAATCGGGTTGCCTGCTCAAAGATCGCAGCCTTCGGCAGCTCCTACAGGGAATTGCGTGCCCCTGTAGGAGCTGCCGCAGGCTGCGATCTTTTGATCTTTCGCTTCAGCCCGGTTTATTGCCCGGTTGCTGCAAGCGGAATTTTTCCTTGCGTTCGATCTGGACCACCTGGGCGTTGTGCACGGTGATTTCCACCGCACCAAACCGCAGGTCGCGCAGGGCGCTCTGGATTTCGCGCAGGATGGTTGCTTCGTCCTGGCCGTCAACGCTACGTAGAGATGCGCTCATGGTGCTGCTCCTTCGACTGAGAGGTTGCCTGGCAGTGGCGGCACTGCTTACGGCGTGAGACCAATAGTAGAGAGGCGCTGATATTCTTAAAAAGACTATTTAAGAATGTTTATATAACCAGAAGAGATTATTCGACGGGACAACGGTTTGCAGCGCTGAAGATCAAAAGATCGTCCGAAGGCTCGGGCCGCGATCGGACGATCTTTAACGATCAACGAATGACTGGGATTCGAGTCCAATCCAATTGCCCGGCCGGCACTGGCCGCCCAAACCAGTACCCCTGCCCCAGATGACTGCCGTGTTCCAACAGGAACGCCGCTTGTTCGACCTGCTCGATGCCTTCGGCTTGCACCTGCATGCCCATGCTCTGCGCCAGGGCGATGATGACCCGCACAATGGCCGCGTCATCTTCATCGCATGGCAAACCGGCGACAAAGCCCTGATCGATCTTGAGTTTCTGCACCGGCAGGCGCTTGAGCCGCAGCAGCGACGAATAACCGGTGCCGAAATCATCGATGGCCAGTTGCACACCCAATTCCCGTAGGCGGTGCATTTGCTCAAGCGCAACTTCTGGATCTTCCATCACCGCACTCTCGGTGACTTCCAACTCCAGGCAGGCCGGGTCCAGGCCGGTTTCGCGCAGTACCTGCGCAACCTGTTGGTACAACTCACGGCCGGCGAACAGACGCGATGAAACATTCACCGCGACAAACGACAACGCCACGCCCGCCCGCAGCCACTGGCACATCTGCTCACAAGCCTGGCGCATCACCCAGGCGTCGATCCGGGCGATCAGGCCGGTGCGCTCGGCAATCGGAATGAATTGCGCAGGCGACACCAGGCCGCGTTGTGGATGCTCCCAGCGCACCAGTGCCTCGACGCCGATCAGGCGACAAGTCTTGAGATCGTGAACAGGCTGGTAATACACACGCAGTTCATTTTGCTCAAGGGCCCTGCGCAGCTCGGAGGCCGTCTCGACCCGCTGCTGGGCATGGGCGGTCAACTCTTCGGTGTACAGGGCATAGCCATCTCGCCCGCCACTCTTGGCCTTGAACAGCGCCGAGTCGGCATTGCGCAACAACTGTTCGGCACTCAAGGCGTCGCTGGGGAAGAGGCTGATACCGATGCTGACGTTGATGAACAATCGATGCCCGTGAATGTCGAATGGCTCCTTGAGACCCTCGATGATCCGCTCGGCCAGCGCTGCCGCCTGCATCAGTTGCGGGCAGCTTTCGGCCAGCACGGCGAACTCATCGCCACCCAGGCGCGCCAACGTGATTCCAGGGTCGAACATGGCACTCAAGCGATTGGCCACCGCCTTGAGCAATTGGTCACCCATCGTGTGCCCAAGGCTATCGTTGATCATCACGAAGTGATCCAGGTCGATCATCAGCAATGCACAGCCACGTTTGTGGATTTGCGCCGATGCCAGGGCTTGCGTGGCGCGGTCGGTGAACAGCAGGCGATTGGGCAGGCCGGTGAGCGGATCGTGATGAGCCAGGTGCCTCAACTCATGTTCCGAGTCCTTGATCGCGCTGATATCGGAAAACACCGCCACGAAATGACTGCAGCGCCCATGATCATCGTGAATGAGGCGGATGGTCTGCCATTGCGGATAGATTTCGCCGCTTTTGCGGCGGTTCCAGATTTCCCCGCTCCATTCTCCGACGCTGTTGAGCGTGGCGAACATCGCCTGATAGAACGCGGGGGGATGATGCCCCGACTTGAACAGACTGGGCTGGCGCCCCAGCACTTCTTCACGCTGATAGCCGGTGATAGCCATAAAGGCGCGGTTCACATGCACGATCAGCCCTTGATGATCGGTGACCAACACGCCTTCTCGGGTGCAATCGAACACGGCGGCCGCCTGGCGCAGGCGCTCGCGGTCTTCGCTTCGTCCCTGCCATGTCGCGCCGCCGCCCAGGCAACGCATCAGCCGCGACCGGGCGAGGAAGATCACGCCTGCGCTCAACACCACCCAAACGTGACCGTTGATCAGTTGCCAGCGAAGACGCTCGGCCGAGTTATCGAATAAGCTGCTCAATAAATAGCCACTGAGCTGCATCCAGATCACCGAAATCAGCAGGTAGAGCAGTGCTGCACGCACGGCATCGCGATAGCTGGCAGACATAAGGCTGTCCATGTCCCTACGGAAAAGTCGGGATTATAGATTAAAGACACATCCTGCCACTCATATCTGAAAGGGCGACTGGTTTTATCTGTCCGCTTAGTGATAATGCATCGGCTGTTTTTTTCTTTTTCGAGGGCCCTATAGCCTATGTGGTACGAAGGTTTTCTCGGCTTGTCGCCCTGGTCACTGGTGGCAGTCACCCTGCTGATGACCCATGTCACAATCATCGGCGTCACGGTCTATCTGCACCGCTACTCGGCCCATCGCTCGCTTGAGTTGAATGCTGGCCTGAAACATTTCTTCCGTTTCTGGCTGTGGTTGACCACGGCGCAGAACACCCGCGAGTGGACCGCTATCCATCGCAAGCATCACGCCAAGTGCGAAACCGTCGATGACCCGCACAGCCCGGTGATCAAGGGCCTCTCCACCGTTCTGCGCAAAGGCGCCGAACTGTATCGCGCCGAAGCGGAAAACCCCGAGACCTTGCGCATCTATGGCAAGAACTGCCCCGATGACTGGATCGAACGTAACGTCTACACCCGTTTCCCACTGTTGGGCGTGGCGATCATGGCCGTTATCGACCTGCTGCTGTTCGGCACCATCGGCATCACCATCTGGGCCGTCCAGATGATGTGGATCCCGGTGTGGGCCGCCGGCGTGGTCAATGGCCTTGGCCATGCCGTTGGTTACCGCAACTTCGAGTGCCGCGATGCGGCGACCAACCTGGTGCCTTGGGGCATTCTCATCGGTGGTGAAGAACTGCATAACAACCATCACACCTACCCTAACTCGGCAAAACTGTCGGTGAAGAAGTGGGAGTTCGATCTGGGTTGGGCCTGGATTCAAGTGTTCAGCTTCCTGCGCCTGGCCAAGGTCCAGCGGGTCGCGCCCATTGCCCACCGCGTCGAAGGCAAGGGCAACCTGGACATGGACACCGCCATGGCGATCCTCAACAACCGCTTCCAGATCATGGCCCAGTACCGCAAGCTGGTGATCGGGCCGCTGGTCAAGCAAGAGCTGGAAAAGGTCGATCACTCGGTCCGCCACCAGTTCCACCGCGCCAAGCGTCTGCTCTCGCGGGAAACCAGCTTGCTCGACGACAAGCACCACGTACGCATCCAGAACATGCTCGAACACAGCCAGGCGCTGAAGGTAATCTACGAGAAACGCCTGGCCTTGCAGCAGATCTGGGTCAAGACCAGCTCAAATGGTCACGACATGCTGGCTGCCATCAAGGACTGGGTACACGAAGCCGAAGCCAGCGGGATTCAATCGCTGCGTGACTTCGCCGATCAGTTGAAAACCTACTCCCTGCGCCCAAGCGCTGCCTGACGCCGTTGATCGGTGCGCCCATTGCCGGGGCGCACCCTTCGGAACTTCGCTGCAAATCCCTTATCTCAAAGACACTTCGCCATCCAGGCGGGCTTCGCTGTGGTCGCCTAGAACCTTGAGCGGTGCACGCCCCTTGAGATTTGTGACGATGGTCAATAACCAACAAGACTCATCCCTTGCGCAATGGCCCGAGGCCGCGCAAACCCTTATGGCGCTGATGCACGCCCAAGGCGAGGTGGCGCGCCTGAGCGAACGTGAACAGCTGCTGAGCACCTTGCTGGTGAGCGTCAACGCGGTGCTGTGGGCATTCAATTGGGAAACCCGCCAGGTGCTGTATGTCAGCCCCGCCTATGAACGGATTTTCGGCCGCAGCGCCGACCTGCTGCTGGCCGACTACAACCAGTGGCGCGACAGCATTTACCCTGACGATCTGGAGTACGCCGAGCGCAGCCTGGCAGACGTGCTGGTCAAAGGTGCCGTTGAAGACCGCGAGTACCGAATCATCACCGCTGACGGCCAACTGCGCTGGCTCAGCGACAAGTGCTTCATCAACCGGCAGGCCGAGCCTGGGCAGCCGGTGATCATTGTCGGCATCGCCGAAGACATCACCGACAAAAAGCAACTGGAGTCCGAACTGCAACGACTGGCGACCACCGACGCCCTGACCAGCAGCAGCAACCGCCGGCATTTCTTCGAAGGCGCTGAGCACGAATTCGAACAGGCGCGACAACAGGGCACGCCGCTATCGTTTCTCATGCTGGATATCGATGATTTCAAGGCCATCAACGACACCTACGGCCACCAGGAGGGCGATAACGTGCTGCAACGTATCGCCGACTGTGGCCGAGCCGCATTGCGTCGCGGTGACCTGTTCGGACGCATTGGTGGCGAGGAATTTGCCGCCGTCTTCCCCGGCTGCACGCCGGACATGGCCCTGCAAGTAGCCGAGCGCGTGCAACGGGAAATTCAGGCCTTGACCTTCAACCACGACGGCCAGACTTTCGGTATCACCGTCAGCCAGGGGCTGACCAGCCTTACTGCCGAGGATGAAAGCGTGGAAAGCCTGTTTGCCCGCGCGGATGCGGCGATGTACGAGGCCAAGCGCCAGGGCAAGAACCGGATCATCACGGCCTGACCCGTCCAACACATAACTCCTGTAGGAGCCGGCTTGCTGGCGAATCCAGACGACTCGGTGGGCCAGATACACCGCCATCGCTGGCAAGCCAGCTCCTACAGGGATCTGCGACAGCCTTATTTCTTGCGGATCCGCACCAACTCCGGCAAGCCGATCTTCAGTAATCGCGCCGCTCGACTATTGGCCAACACCTCAATGCCCTCATGCTCGTTCAGGCGCGCCAGTTGCGCCGCCATATTCATCACCAGCGCCTCACGGGAGTAAACCCCGCCACCAAGCTGGTAAGCCGCCGCAATCAGCTGCCGCAGCTCCAGTGGCAAACGCCAGCGGGTGCGCAACGCCGAACCGTAGGCGGCACCGAATTCGGCCAACGCCTCGCCCACTTGCTCCTGCTCGTCCAGTTCGCCACCGGCCTGTTTCCATTCCTGCAGACAACGCAGCAACGCCAGGTCGCCCAGGCGATGCAGCATGCCGGCGCAGTAACAACGGGCCTGATCCAGATCCAGCAAGCGCGCCAGCGTTCGCGCGTATTCGGCCGTGTGTAGCGATAAATCCCAGTAACGCTCGGCATAGTCCGCCAGCTGCGGATCGCTGAGCCGCGCACTGCGCTTGAGTGTTAGGCCCAGGATCAGGTTCATGCTCTGTCCGGTGCCCAATCGTTGCAGCGCCTGGGACAGCGTCTGCACGGCGGTGCCGTGGTGCTGGGCGGCGCTGTTGGCGGCGGCAATCAGCACGGCGGTGACCTGTGGATCGGTGCGGATCTCACCTTCCAGCACCGCCAAATCCAGACCATCAGGATTGAGGCTTCGCTTGACCGCCACTTGCACGTCAGTCATCAGCGGCGCGCCTTCCGCCAGTTCGCGACGGCGCTCAAGAAACACGGACAGCGTCATGCCCGGCGCCAGCGCTGGCACCTCGCACGATATCTCTTCCCCAGCGTTCAGCAGCAAAGCCTGCAGGCGCTGGGTCAGGCTTGCCATGTTCAGGGGCTTGGTCAGGTAGGCGGCGGGGGCCAGCGGCAGGGCCTCACGTACGCTCGCACTGTCGTTACGGCTGCTCATGAGAATGAAGGGCAACGGTGGGTTGCGCTTGCGCTGACGCACGCTGCGCAACACATTCAGACCATCGACGCCTGGCAACTCCCAGTCGGCGATGACCAGGTCGTACGGGTTAGACGCCAGCAACTCCAACGCCTGCTGGCCATCGGCACATAAATCCAGTCGCGCATCGCAGCGAACGTTCAACAATACTTCCTTGAGCAGATCGCGGGCCCACGGGTCGGCCTCGGCAATCAATACTCTCGGAATCGCGGGTAAAATGACAACTGTCATACAGCTCTCCCTGGCAATGCGTGAACCTTAGCCAAAGCCGGTCATCGGTTACAGCGCTAATACGCGGTTTTGCGGTTTAGAGGTCATGAAAAAACCCGCCGAAGCGGGTTTTTTGTGAAACAGGTCACACTCGCAGATCAGAGCTCGGAGAAGCACTCTTCGATGATCGCCAGGCCTTTGTCCAGTTGCTCGTCCGGCGAAGTCAGCGGTACCAGGACGCGCAGAACGTTACCGTAGGTGCCGCAGGACAGCAGGATCAGACCCTTGTCGCGAGCCTTGGCCACAACAGCTGCCACGGCGGTCGGGTTCGGCTTGTGGCTGTCGCCACCTTCGAACAGTTCGACCGCGATCATTGCGCCCAGGGCACGAACTTCGCCGATCACCGGATACTTGGCCTGGATAGCTTTCAGGCCAGTCACCAGACGCTCGCCAACAGCCTTGCAACGATCCAGCAGGTGCTCTTCTTCGAAGACTTCCATCACGGCCAGGGCCGCGGCGCAAGCGATCGGGCTACCGGCGTAGGTGCCGCCCAGGCCGCCTGGAGCGATGGCGTCCATGTATTCGGCCTTGCCACACACACCGGCCAACGGGAAGCCGCCAGCGATGGATTTGGCGAAGGTGGTCAGGTCGGCAGCAACGCCCATCTGTTCCATGGCGAAGAAAGTACCGGTACGGCCTGCGCCGGTTTGTACTTCGTCAGCGATCAGCAGGATGCCGTGCTGGTCGCACAAGGCACGCAGACGCTTCATGAACTCTTTAGGAGCGACGTAGAAACCACCTTCGCCCTGAACCGGCTCGATGATGATGGCTGCGATGTCACGCGGCTCAGCGTCGTTCTTGAAAATGCGCTCGATGGAAGCGATCGAATCGTCGATGCTCACGCCGTGCAGTTCGTTCGGGTACAGCGCGCGGAAGATGCCGCCTGGCATCAGGCCCATGCCGGCCGAGTAAGGCACGACTTTACCGGTCAGGCCCAGGGTCATCATGGTGCGACCGTGGTAAGCGCCGGTGAACGCGATCACGCCGGCACGGCCAGTGGCGGCACGGGCGATCTTGATGGAGTTTTCAACGGCTTCGGAACCGGTGGTCACCAGCAGGGTTTTCTTGGCGAAATCACCTGGCACCTTGGCGTTGATTTTTTCGCACACTTCTACGTACGGCTCGTAGGCCAGTACCTGGAAGCAGGTGTGGGTCAGCTTGTTCAGCTGTTCGGTCACGGCGGCGATGATTTTCGGGTGCACGTGGCCGGTGTTCAGCACGGCGATACCACCAGCGAAGTCGATGAACTCGCGACCTTCAACGTCGGTCACGGTCGCGTTCTTCGCGGACTCGGCGAAGATCGGGTGAATCTGGCCAACACCACGTGGAACTGCATTGGTACGGCGGGCCATCAAATCAGCGTTAGTCTTGCTCATTACATTCCTCATTCGCCGCTCATCGGTCGGCGTGGTTCAAGGATTAAGCGGCGGGGAACAACTGCGACAGCATGCGATGATCGACTGCCACAGCGTTCCCGGCCACCGAGAAAATTCCGTTTATTGCACGCAAAGGGGCAGCGCTCTCGTGCCCTTTGCGTTTGAAGCGATGCCTGTTCCCGGGATTAGATGCCCAGGCAGAGGTATTTGATTTCCAGGTAATCTTCGATGCCGTACTTGGAGCCTTCACGGCCCAGGCCGGAAGCCTTGATGCCGCCGAACGGCGCGACTTCGTTAGAGATCAGACCGGTGTTGACGCCGACCATGCCGTACTCCAGGGCTTCAGCCACACGGAACACACGACCCAGGTCGCGAGCATAGAAGTACGAGGCCAGTCCGAACTCGGTGTCGTTGGACATCGCGATCACGTCGGCTTCGTCTTTGAAGCGGAACAGCGGAGCCAATGGACCGAAGGTTTCTTCCTTGGCCACTGCAGCGTTGTTCGGAACGTTGGTCAGGATGGTTGGCTCGAAGAAGTTGCCTTCCATCGGCTTGCCACCGGCCAGTACGGTCGCGCCTTTGCTCAGTGCGTCGGCGATGTGCTCTTGCACCTTGGCCACGGCTTTTTCGTCGATCAGCGGGCCAGTGGTGGTGCCTGCTTCCAGACCGTTACCGATCTTCAGCTTGGCCACGGCCACTTTCAGCTTCTCGGCGAAGGCGTCGTAGACACCGTCTTGAATGTACAGGCGGTTGGCACAGACGCAGGTCTGGCCGTTGTTGCGGTATTTGGAAATGATCGCGCCTTCGACGGCCTTATCCAGGTCCGCGTCGTCGAACACGATGAACGGCGCGTTGCCGCCCAGTTCCAGGGACACTTTCTTGATGTCCTTGGCGCATTCCGACATCAGTTGACGACCGATTTCGGTCGAACCGGTGAAGGACAATTTGCGCACGATCGGGTTGCTGGTCAGCTCGCTGCCGATGTCGCCGGCGCTGCCGGAAACAACGCTGAACACACCGTTAGGGATACCGGCACGCTGGGCCAATTCAGCCAGGGCGAAGGCGGAGAACGGAGTTTGCGAAGCAGGCTTGAGCACCATGGTGCAACCGGCGGCCAGGGCCGGGCCGGCTTTACGGGTGATCATTGCCGCAGGGAAGTTCCACGGGGTGATGGCCGCGGTCACGCCGATTGGCTGCTTGATCACGATCAGGCGCTTGTCTGGCTGGTGGCCCGGAATCACGTCACCGTAGATGCGCTTGGCTTCTTCGGCGAACCACTCGATGAAGGAAGCGGCATAAACGATTTCACCCTTGGCTTCGGCCAGTGGCTTGCCTTGTTCCAGGGTCATCAGGCGAGCCAGGTCGTCCTGGTTCTCGATGATCAGCTCGAACCAGCGACGCAGTTTGTTCGCACGTTCTTTGGCGGTCAGTGCACGCCAGGCCGGCAGCGCTTTGTCAGCGGCTTCGATGGCACGGCGGGTTTCGGCAGCGCCCATTTTTGGCACGGTGCCCAGAATTTCGCCCGTTGCCGGGTTGTTGACCTTGATCGTCTGACCATTGTCCGCGTCTACCCAAGCGCCATCGATGAAGGCTTGCTGGCGGAACAACTGGGTGTCTTTAAGCTGCATGTCGGCTTTCCTTAACAGCACCGCGCACGCGCGGAGCAAATTATGATTGTAGAAAGGCGCCTCAGTAGGCTGCCGTCAGGGAAATCATTCACCGGGCTGAAGCACATAAATAGCGCACTGATTCAGATCGTGCGGTTCAGCACCCAGACAAGAGCGTTTGAAATCTCAAACGAATCCTAGGATCAAAGGGGGTAAAGGACAATAGCCTGTTCGAAAAAAAGAACGAAAACACCGCATTTGCTGCTATTTTCTGATCAACGTAGCAATCGCAGGTTACGCTTTGAAAAAACGCATGCGATTCAGCAGCATGGACGCCCGCATTGCATATGAGTATCATGGCGCCCGCTGCACCAGTAGCTCAGCTGGATAGAGTACTGCCCTCCGAAGGCAGGGGTCGTGGGTTCGAATCCCGCCTGGTGCACCATACGTAGAAACGAGAAAGCCTCAGGCCGTTGGGTCTGGGGCTTTTTTGTGGGTTAAAGAAACCGCCTAAGCAGTTTTTTCATTCCGTCGTCCAGTCAAACTCGTCGTACTCATCGTCCTAATCGTCCTCGAATGCTCCCTCTTCAAGAACGTCTTCCTCCTCAGCATCACCCTCTTCCTGCTGGTTCAGCAGAAAATCCTTACGACTCTCGGTAATTGCCCGTCGTAATTCCTCGCCCTTTTCCGGGCAGTTGAGCATTTGGGCGATGCGGTCGATTTTTTTTGTCACGGCATCCTCCAACGCATCGACTATGGCCCGATAGTGCGCGCTTTCGGGCCTTGATGCCAAATCGACGAGCGCTGTGCCGGTCAGTTTTTCTGCAGATCCTTGAGTCGGGCGCTGAGGTTTTCGTCGGGGAAGCGTGCGTGCAAATCGGCTAGCAGTTTATCGGCGGCTTGCTTGTGCCCGGCTTTTTGCAAGCGAAGCACTTCGCGAAGTTGCTCATCCAGGGATTTAACCGGGGCTGCGGTGCGTTTGCTGGTTTTGGCTTCGTCTGCCATGCCGGCACTGAAGGATTCTTCTTGCGCCGGGGCTGCCGATTCCGCCATGGGTGCGGCGGGTGCAGGTGCGGAGAGCGCACCAACCGGGGCCTTCAGGGAACGGGCCAGAGCTGGCGGCGCTGCTTCGCTTTCCTGTTTGGCAACCGGTGCCGAGGCTTTGGGTGCAGGCGCGAAGTCGTAACCAGGCACTTGCTCAGGCGTGCGCTGCACCAGCGAGAGCATCAGCGCGATGCCGACGAGGCTGGCGAATGCCACTTGCCAACGGGGTTGCTGGCAGGCGCGAATCCAGCGCTGCCACAGGCCTGGCTTTGGCGCGGGCACGGCGTTGCGCGCGGCGGCCAGGATCAACGCGTCGAGATGCGCCGGGGGTTCGCCAGTGGCCTGCTCGCGGTAATGTTCGAGCGCCTGGTGATCCGTGGTGTGCTTGGCGTCAGTCATGTCAGTACCTCCTCGGCCAGCAGCCGACGCAGTTTTTGCTGGGCGTAACGCAAGCGGCTCTTGACGGTTTCCAGCGGTGTTTCGGTGAGGGTGGCGATCTGTGGCAAATCGAGATCGCTGTAGGCGCGCAGCAGGAACACTTCGCGCTGGTCGGCGGGCAAGGCTTGCAGGGCGGCGTCAAGGCGCTGGCTGTCGCGGCTCAGGCTCAGCAACTGCTCAGGATCAGCCGTCTCATCGGCCAGCGCATGGGCCTGCTCGTCGTAGCTGTCGTGCAGCGGTTGATGGACGCCGTGCTTGCGCCAGTGATCGATCAAGCGGTTGCGGGCAATCTGGTAGAGCCAGGTACGAAAAGTCGCCCGACCTTGTGGCTGGCTGCCGCTGCGGATCAGGCTCAACCAGGTTTCCTGATAGACCTCCTCGGCGAGTTCAGCCCTGCCGCTCAACCCCAGCAGAAACCGGTACAAGCCCTGGCGATGGCGCGCGTACAGAATCTCGAACGCCGCTCCATCGCCCTCGCGATAACGGGCCAGCAGCGCTTCGTCACTGCTGGCATCCAGGCTGCTTGCGGGTGCAAACAACTGGCTGATGAACCCCTTCAATCGGCTCACTATTCAATCCGTCGTTCAGTGGCAGTTGGATTGGACGCCGTGGTGGTGCGCAAGCTCTGCGCCAGTTCCACTAATTGTACGAACTCACTGCGCAGGCCGAAGCGGTCATCGCCCCGGGCGCCACGGGCCAGCGCTTCGGTGTCCTTGAGGCTGAACTCGCCGGTGTAGCGTCCGTCCTTGAGCTGTTGGGAAAACGCCGCCACCGCCGCTGCAAAACGCAAGTCATCGCTGGGCTTGCCGGCCGGTTCGTTAGCGATCGGGCGTTCGATCAAGCGACTGTTCCCGCCTTCCGGTAACTGATAACGCACACGCAGCATCGCCAATTCGCCATTCTTTTCGGAAGCAGCGGCGGCCGTTTGAGCGTAGCGCAGCGGCTCCAACCAGCCCTTCTCGCCTTTGGGGACAATTTCGTACAACGCCGTCACCGTGTGTCCTGCACCGATTTCACCGGCATCGACCTTGTCATTGCTGAAATCCTCACGTTTCAACCCACGGTTTTCATAACCCAGCAGGCGATATTCGCTGACTTGCGCGGGGTTGAACTCCACTTGCAGCTTGACGTTTTTTGCCACGACGGCAAGGGTCGAGCCGAGTTGATCCACCAGCACCTTGCGCGCTTCACGCAGGTTGTCGATGTAGGCGTAATTGCCGTCGCCAGCATCGGCCAGTTGTTCCATCAGGTGTTCATTGTAGTTATCCACACCGAAACCCAGGGTGGTCAGGGATACGCCTGTCTTGCGTTTATCCACAGCCATTTGCTTGAGGCTGTCGAAGTCGCTGACGCCGACGTTGAAGTCGCCGTCAGTAGCCAGTAGAACGCGGTTGATGCCCTTGGGGATAAATGCCTGTTGCGCCTGTTGATAAGCCAGCTCGATACCCGAGGCTCCGGCAGTGGACCCCCCTGCGGTCAATTGGTCGATGGCTGTGCGGATCCTGGTTTTTTCCCGTCCGGAAGTGGGCTCCAGCACCACGCGCGATTCCCCGGCGTAGACCACCAACGACACCCGATCCTGGTCGCGTAGTTGATCGACCAGCAATTTCAGGGTGCTTTTGACCAGCGGCAGGCCCTCGCGGCGATCCATCGAGCCGGACACGTCCACCAGGAACACCAGGTTCGCCGGGGCCAGGTCCGAGACCGTGCGGTCCGAGGCCTTGATGCCGATGCGCAACAAACGCGTATGCGGGTTCCAGGGTGAAGCTGCCAGTTCCGTGGTCACGCCGAAGGGCGAGCCGTCGGTGGGCAAGGCGTAGTCGTAAGGAAAGTAATTGACCATCTCTTCCAGCCGCACCGCCCCTTGCGGTGGCAGTCGTCCCTGATTGAGCAAGCGGCGGACGTTGGCGTAAGCGCCGGTGTCGACGTCGGCACTGAAGGTCGATACCGGTGTTTCGGCGACACTGTGGATCGGGTTGTCTGCCAAGGCCTGGTATTGCTCTCGCTGTTCATCGCGATAGCCCTGTGGATAAGTTTCTGCGCCCGGCATCGGCGCGAAACGGGTCATGGGCGCCGCGCCTACGCTGCGTTTGGCCACCGCTGCATCAGCCATGACAGTTTCATGCTGCACCGCTTCGGTTTTCAGCTCCGCCTGAGCCGGTGGCGGTACCGCTGCGGACTCAGGTTTCGAAGAAACACCGCAACCGGCAATCGCCAGCAACAGCCCGGCGGTAAAACCCTGGGCGACCGGACGTAGAACATGCAGAGGGAGAGACATGGGGGCTGACCTCAGGAGGAAATTGATCCATTCATCCCGTGAGACGGACAGCCCGGACGGTTCGGGTTAACCCGTGCTAAAAAAATCTTCAGCGGTGGTAGCGCCGCACCACACTACTGTTTTTCAGCACATGACCTTTGATTTTTTCCAGCAGCTGGGTGCGCGTCAGGCCGGCTGGCAGGGCATCCGGGGCCAGGTCCAGGGCAAAGAGCTGGATGATGTAGTGATGTGCGCTGTCGCCAACCGGTGGGCAAGGCCCGACGTACCCCGTAGTGCCTTTGCTGTTGGTACCGCCGACGCCCTCGAGCGCGGATTTTGCGCCGACGCCCGCCGGGATCTGGTGAGTGCCGGCCTTGATGCCGTAATGCACCCAATGATCGATGCCCTGGCCTTTCTGGCCATCCGGGTCGTGCATGACGATGGCGTAGCTGAGCGTGCCTGCAGGGCCGGCGTTCCAGTTCAGCGCTGGCGAAACGTTGTGTCCGCTGCAACCCGGGGCGTCGCTGGCGGCAGCCGACGTGAACAGTCGATCATCCGAGACGCCTGGGATGTTCAGGGTAAAACGCTCCTGGGCCTGCGCCGGAAATTGCACGCAAAGGGCGACTGTGACAGCCGCTAGCCAAGGGGTCAGAGAGGTCAATCGGGTCATACCGGGAGTACCTGGTGCGGGTGGGGCCGAGGTCGGCGAGCAAACTATAACTGGACCGTTTGCGCGGTGGCAGTGGCAATTGGATGAACCTCGAGTTAAGCGCCAGACTCTTAATTTAAACGCCTGTCCGGAGAGCGATCATGACCCTGCATCGCGTTGCCCATCTCGCCGATATACCCGAAGACCGTGGCCTGGAAGTCAGCGTCCAGGACAGCAAGATCCTCCTGCTTAAAGTCGGCGATCACGTGCGCGCCTATCAAGGCGAATGCCCGCATGCCGGAGCGCCTCTAGTCGAAGGCGCGCTCTGCCATGGGCGGCTGACGTGCCCATGGCACAAGGGACAGTTTCGGATCGAGGACGGCGGATTGTGTGAACCGCCAGCCCTGGACAGCCTCAAGCGCTACCCGCTTGAAGTGCGCGGGGACGAAATCTGGGTCGACGATCAGCCACTGCAAGACGCTCACACGCCACCGGCCGATGACGAGCGCACTTTTGTAATAGTCGGTGCGGGAGCCGCGGGCACGGCGGCGGCTTCGGCCCTGCGCGAAAAAGGCTTTGGCGGTCGGGTGCTACTGATCGACCGCGAAGCCAACGCCGGGTACGACCGCACGGTACTGAGCAAATTCGTGATTGCCGGACAGACACCACTGGAAGAAATCCCGCCCCTGCGCGACGAAGACTTCTACCGGGAGCAAAGAATCGAGCGAATGAACGCTGAAGTGGCGAGCCTGGATGCCGCCAACAAAACGCTACAACTGGTCAACGGCCAATCGCTGAAGTACGACGCCGCCTTGCTGGCGACAGGCGGTATCCCCGTTCGACCGCAATTGCCCGGCGCGGACCTGCCGCAAGTGTTCGTCTTGCGCTCCAAGGCGGATGCGCAACAGATTCTGCACAGCGCCAAGGCCGGTCAGCGGGCGGTGATCATCGGCGACAGTTTCATCGCCATGGAATCCGCTTCCTCCCTGCGCCAATACGGCCTGGAGGTCACGGTGCTGGCCCGCCATCCGGTGCCTTTCGCCAAACAGTTCGGTGACAGCGTCGGCAAGGCGATTCTGGCGCTGCATCAGGCCAACGGCGTGGTGTACCGAACCGAGGGGCAGGCAGCGCAGATTGAAGGAGCGACGCGAGTCGAAGCGGTGCAACTGGATAATGGCCAGCGTCTGCCAGCGGACCTGGTGCTGGTCGGGATTGGCGTCACCCCCGCCACTGCGCCTTTTACCGATCTGCCGAAGGAAAATGACCAGTCGCTGCTGGTCGACGGCGGGATGCGCGTAGCCGATGGGCTCTGGGCGGCTGGCGATATCGCGACGTTCACACTTAACGGCCAGCCCCAGCGCATCGAACATTGGCGCCTGGCGCAACAACAGGCGCGGATCGCGGCGGCGAACATGCTCGGTGGCGATGAACATTACCTCGACGTGCCGTACTTCTGGACTTGGCACTTTGGCAAAAACTACGACTACCTTGGTTGCGCGCAAGCCTGGGACGAAGTCGAGTTCAAGGGTGATCCTGGCAACCCGCCTTTTATCGGGCTGTTTGGCAAAAATGGCGTGGTGACGGCGGCGGTCGCCTGTGATGAAGAGCGCACGATGGCGATGCTTGCCGAACGGATGAAGCAGCCGTTGTCTGTGGATGAGGCATGGCGGCTGATCCGCGGTTGAAAGGGACGCTGCGGTGTACCTTTTACACCGCGTTATCGTTCTTCGCCGGCAAGCCTGGCTCCTACAGGCAAACCGGACACCGAAGTTCGCCAGCCAGCCTGCTGGGGGTTACGGCTCCTGGACGACGGCAGGAGCGCTGAACTTGCTCATAAGGAAACCGACAAACTCCTCGACGGTCATTTTCTGGCCGTTGAATTCCACCTGGTTATTGGCGAAGTGCAGTTGGGTGACGACGTTGCTGCCATCCAGTTTCGCCAACTGCGAGCCGACCGCCATGCTGCTGAACATATCGGTGGTGGCAGTCGCCTGGTCGGCGATGAGCTTGGCGTCGGTCTGGCCGTCGATTTGCGACTGCACGCTGAGTATGTCGACGAGCATCGGCTTCGACACTTTCAGGTTGACGTCCAGTAACGCGATCATCTGGCGGATCAGCTGGTCAGCCGGCAGGTCGATCGATTGCGGCTTGGTCAGGTCAAGCACCAGGTTGGCGCGGCTTTCACCATTGGCGGTGTTGAACGACAGGTTCTCCAGGGCTACCTGTGGGCCGGCCGCCAGCAATTTTTCCAGGCCGGTTTTAAGCTGCGCTTCTTCTGCAGGGGTCAAGTTCAGCTCGGGGACCGGTTGACCGGCCTCGGCAGCCTCGGCGGCGGCCTGCTCATAAGGCTGCAATTTAGTCTGGTAGATCTGCATCAGCGACAACGTCGCCGGGATGTCGAGGTTCTTCAGGCTCATGGCAAGCTGGGCAGAACCCACAGCCTTGCCGTTCAGGGACACTTCACCGATCTTGTAGTCGGCACGCCCGGAAGCGCTGGTGCCTGACTCCTCGGTGTGGTTCTTCATTTCGAAACTCTTCAAGCCCAGCACCGACTGCTTGGGGCCAAAGGTGGTTTTACTGTTGCTCAATTCGACGGTGTTATCGCCGGTGTAATAACCGTAGGTGCTTTTGGTCAGGTTGCTGGCCAGGGTAAGACCACTCAACTCGACCAGCACGGGTGCCTGGTCTTCGGAAACAGTGGTCAGCTTGAGGCTGTCCATGTAGCCATCGGCCTTGACCTTCTGCGCCTGGGCGCTGGCCGAGACATCAACCTTCAGGCCGGAAAATTTCAGGCTGGACTTGTCATCCAGTGCAGTTTCCAGCGGCAGCAATTCAAGCGTGCCGTTGGTGGAATTGTCGTAGCCAATGTTGACCACGCCCTTGAGCGGCGAAGCGTCCTTGGTGGCGGCGAACCATTTTTCCGTGAGCGGGGTCTTTTCCAGTTCATAGTGACTGGTGGCCATGACCGGCAACCATTTCAGCGATACCAGGCGCGAGAACGGAAGCGGGCCGTGTTCGATGTGGTCGGTAAACAGCAATTCGACCGGTACCTCGCCGAACATTTCGCCTTCACCCTTGAGGCGGTAATGCGCAGTGCTACTGAATACATGACGTTCCAGGGACACCAGTTCCAGCGAGGCCGTGCCTTTGTAACCGACCATTGCAGCCTGCAATTGCTTGTTGGCATCCGCCAGGGAGCTGTTGAGCACACCTTCGATTTTGGTGCCGGTGAACCAGGCTCCGCCAGCGCTGATTCCACCAATCGCGACAACGATTCCCAGGAGCACGCCTGCTGATTTATTCATGAAAGACCCGTTCGATGTCCGTTGTTGAAAATGTGGTCGTCTTCCCTGAACCCATGAGGGGTTGCGGTCACGACTGCGCTGAAAGTGGGGTGCAGGTTAGCATCAGGCGTGCAAGGCAGCCCAATGGTTAACGGTGAAAAAGTGTCGCCTGAAAAAAGATCGCAGCCTGCGGCAGCTCCTACAGGGTGATACGAATCTCCTGTAGGAGCTGCCGCAGGCTGCGATCTTTTAGCAATCAGGAATACTGCACTTCAATCTCATCAAGCTGGTGATCAAAGGTTTTCAGCCGCGCCGTCCAGGTGTAGATCAACACTTCGAAATCCCGGTTGATCACCGCCCCGCCCGTCACTTCACTGCGCGGGTCGCAGTAGTCGAGCTGATAGCGCTCCCGGGCCATGGCGGTGGCGACGTCAGCCAGCTCGCGAGCATTGTTGAGCCAGTGCCGACCGTCGTCGGCCACTTGTTTGTCCAACTCAAGGCATTGTTTTTTCAAGGTTTCGAGGCTTTTTTCCAGGGGTGTGCCCGTGAGCTCGCCCATGACTTCCTGGAAGGTCCTGCCCGGCTGCCAGTAGCTGCCCCAGAAATACCGGTCGAAGACCGATTCGACACGCCGTAGCGCCACCTTGGTGTTCCAGATCATCACCAGGGTCTTGCCTTGTTCAAGCTGTCTTTTTTTGATTCGTTGCCCTTGGACCGACGCCCAGGCCACCACCGCAATGGACATCACGGCAATCAAGAGGGCGGCGCTGTCGAGGAACGTCAGCGCTTTGTCGATCTGGTTAGCCAGCATGATGCCGTAGAAATAGGTGCCTGTGAGCAGCACCAGCGCCACAACGGCGCACCAGAAGCCGAGAGCATAAGGGTTTTTCATTATTGGTTTCCCCATGACCTGCGCATGCCTTGTACGAATCCAGGGCGCTTTTGCACGAACGCCCTTTCAACACTTCAAAGCATAGCAACGGCCTCAGGGTTTGCCGGAGTTCGATGCTTGCGTTCGTCCGCTTTCCCAACCACCGCCCAAGGCGAGGAACAAATCGATCTGGCTGATGGCAACTTGGGTGTTGGCAGCGGCCAGTTGCGCGGTGACGTCGATGTAGGTGCGGGTCGCCTGCAAGTCCGCCAGGAACGATGCACGACCGGCCTGGAAGAAACGATGGGTCTGGTCGGCGGCCAGCTTCGCCGACTGCTCGGCGTCCGCCAGCGCCTCACGGCGTTGCAGCAAGGCGGAGTACTGGGCCAGGCCGGTCTGGGTTTCACGAATAGCGTTGAGTACCACTCCATCGAAATGCGCCAGCGTCGCCTGGGTCACCGCTTCAGCTTCGCGAATTCGTGCCCTGGCGCCGTTGGTCGGCACATTCCAGGTCAGCGATGGGCCAAAGCCCCAACGGTTGGCAGAGGGTTCGCCGAGGTTTTCCAGGAGACCGACCGTGCCGATGGTCGCGCCGATGCGAATGTCCGGGTAAAGCTCACCGGTAGCAATGCCGATACCCGCGGTCGCGGCCGCCAGTCGACGTTCGGCCTGGCGGATGTCGGGGCGGCGCTTGAGCAGCGATGCGCCGTCGCCCACGGGTACCAATTGTGTGATTTTTGGCAGTTCGTCGCAGCTGGCGGTGCCGGCCGGTAGTTGATCCACCGGCTTGGCCAGCAGCATCGACAAGCGGAACAGCCCGGCCTGACGTGCCGCCTCATAGCGCGGCATGTCGGCGCGCAAGGATTTGAATTGGGTTTGCGAACGGGTGACCTGGGTTTCGTCGCCACGCCCGGCATCGCGCAAACGCTGGATCAGCGTGGTGCTCTGGGCTTGCAGGTCGAGGGAATGCTGGGCGATTTCCCGTTCCTCGTTGGCTGCGCACACCTGGGTGTAAGCCCGGACCACATCGGCCACCAGAGTGATGCGCGCCGTATCGGCGGCAGCCTGGGTCGCATCGGCATTGGCCTTGGCCGCTTCGATGCCGCGCTGCAAGGTGCCGAACAGGTCAAATTGGTAGGACGCGCTGATGCCGATATCGCCGATGTTGGCCACCGGCACCTTTTCCGGCAGCAAGAACGCTTCACCGGATTCCTGCAAGCGCTGGGCGCCCATCTTCACCCCACCGCTCCAGCCGCCCGCCGCCTCGGCCTCGTCCACCTGAGCGCGAGCGCGCAGCAGGCTGGCGGCCGCTACACGCAAATCAGTGTTGGACGCCATGGCCTGCTGTACCAGTTGGTCCAGCCGCGGGTCCTGATACAAGCGCCACCAATCGGCAGGCACCGGCGCCGAAACCACCGGCTTGCCGTCCACTGCCAGTTCGCCCTGCAGGTCTTCACGGTGGATCGCGGCTTCGTCCGGCAGGTGATAATCCGGACCGACCATCTGACACGCCGACAGCAGCAAGCCTAATCCGGCGATCGCCAAACCCGAGGCCTTGCTCATTGCACGGGCTCCCGGTTCTGGTCGTCGATGATCGATACCGTGGCGGTGCGCCCGGCGATCATGCGGAAATCCTCAGGGACCTCATCGAAGGCGATACGCACGGGAATCCGCTGGGCCAACCGCACCCAGCTGAAGGCCGGATTGACGTTGGGCAGCAAGTTGTTGCCACTGGTGCGGTCGCGGTCTTCGATACCGGCCACGATGCTTTCCACATGGCCGCGTAGGCGCGCATTGTCGCCAATGACCCGGATGTCGACGCTTTGGCCGATGTGGATGCCGTTGAGTTTGGTTTCTTCGAAATAGCCGTCGATATGGAAAGAATTGCTGTCCACGACAGACAACACTGGCCGCCCGGCACTGACGAACTCCTGGGTTCGCGGCGCGCGGTCGTTGACGTAACCGTCCACGGGACTTCTGATCACCGAACGGTCGAGGTTCAGTTGCGCGCTGTCTACCGCTACCTGGGCTTCCATCAACGCCACTTGTGCGCGGGCCACCCGGGACTGGCTTTCTTCCAGTTGTTCGCCCGGCACCAGATTGCCAAGACCTTTGTTACGCTTGGCTTCACGCTGGGCCTGGGCCAAGGTTTCCTCGCGGTCTGCGACCGCCGCTTTCGCCTGGCGCAAGGCCAGTTTGAAACGGTCCTGGTCGATGCTGAACATTACTTGGCCGCGCTTTACCAACTGGTTGTCGCGCACTTGCACTTGCTGGATCAGCCCGGATACGTCCGGCGCGATCTGCACGATGTCGGCCCGGATGTGCCCGTCACGGGTCCAGGGCGCGAACATGTAGTACATCACCATGCGCCAGACCACGACCACGGCGAAAGTTACGATCAACAGGGTCAGGACCACGCGACCAAGGGTTAAAAACGGCTTTTTCATGTCATCAGGTATCGACTGAGTGAATCCACGGCGCCAAGCAGCAAGGCGTAGAGAGCCACGTTAAACAATGCCCGGTGCCAGACCAGACGGTAAAAGTGCAGGCGCGTCAGCACCCCGTGCACCAACAGGTACAACACATAGGTAATGCCCATCAGCACCAGCAGCGTAGGCAAAAACACCCCGCTGATATCCAGATCACCGATCATAAAGGCGCTCCATCGATGCCATGGGGAAGCGGTTCTTCGGGCTCGGCAGATCCGACGAATTCGACGCCGGGCAACAACGCCAGGCGCAAGCCGCTCAAGGCGTGCAGCAGGTGCAAGCGGGTTTCCTCATCACCCGCGCCGCCCAACGCTCGGCGCGTTCGGTCGAGGGTCATCAGCAACGGACTCGGCGCCGGCAGGCGTTCGCCGGCCTTAAGGCAGGCCTTGAAGTATTCGCCGACCTCGGCCACTACCTGACGCAGCAATGCCTGCGGAACGCCGTGAACCCGCGGCGTATAAGCCAGCAGGTCAAGCAGGTTCAGCGCCACACGAACTTCGCGCAAGGCGATGCCGGTGTCCTGGCCGGTCACCGCCAGCCGCGGTAGATGCTGCATCAGTCGATCCAGGACCTGCACGCCCAGGCGTCGATGGTCGGCCAGCGTGGCCGGCTCAGTGAGGCTGACAATGTCGCGCCAGGCGAAACGGGTCAGGCGTTTGGCCGCAAGCTCCGCACCGAACGGCCGGGCGATCAGGGTCCAGACGAACGCGAACAGCAAACCCACCGGTCCAGCCAGGTTGGAGTTGGCGAAACTGAGGAAGTCCGCGTCGTAGGCGCCCTGAATACTGATGAACGACGAGGTATTGACCAGCGTCAGCAACATGCCCAGGTAAAACTGCGGCTTGACCGTCAGTGTGCCGATGCAGATGAACGGTACGGCGAAGGCCAGCACCAGCATCGGGAAATCATGCAGATTGGGCAGGACGAGAAACAGGTAAAGGCTGGCGAATACCACCGACATCGCCGTCCAGAAAAAGAATCGGTAGATCTGCGGTGCCGGGTCATCCATCGAGGCAAAGAAGCTGCACGCCACTGCCGCCAGGATCACTGCACTGCCGCCATCGGTCCAGCCCAGCAGAATCCACAGCACGGAGGCGACAATGATCGCCGCGACGGTGGAAGCGGCGGAATAGAGCATCAGCCCACGATCCAGAAAGGGGGTCAGGCGCCCCAGGCGCCAATGCCGATAGACCGCACGCCAACTGTCCTGGCTTTCGCACTGGATCGCGTGTTGCAGGCTGCGACAGTCCTGCCACAAATCGACCCACTCGCCGAGGCGATAAATGGCGTTGGAGAACAGCAGTTGCTTGCGATCATCCAGCACTGCGGTGCTGGGCTGCAGCGCTTCGAGTTGGTCTTTGAGCGCTTGCCAACGCTCGGGATCAGCATTCTTGTGATCGAGCCATTCAGTGGCAGCGGCCAGCAATGGCGCGAACTTGTCCACCAGCTCAGGGGTGCGCCTTTCCAGCGCGTAGAGCGCATCGTCGAGGGCATCGATCACTGGCAACAGGTGAATCATCCGTCCGCGCAACTCCTTGGTGTTGCGCACTGTTTGCGGACGCGCGCCTTCGTGGGGCAACTGACCGATCATCAGTTCCAGGGTATTGAACGTGGCGACCATTGAGGCGCGCAAGGCGCTGACCTCCTCGGGCTGCACGTTGCGGGCGAGAAAGCGCGTGCTGTAATTCGACGCGTCGGCAAACCACTTGCTCACCGAATCGTTGAACACCGGCGCCAGCCGTCGCGGCCAGAACATCGCACCGACCACCGCAGCGACGGCGATGCCGAGGAAAATTTCTTCTGTGCGCGCTTCGGCCACGTCCCACACTGCCAACGGGTTATTCACTACCGGCAGGGCGATCAAAGGCAAGGTGTAGCCGGCCAGCATCAGGGCGTAATTGTTCGCGGTGCGCAAATGCATGGACAGGAACAACAAAATCCCGGTCCACAGTGCGATGACCAGCACCAGCACATAAGGACTCTGCACGAACATCGGCACGAACAGGACCGCCGCAGCGGCGCCCAGAAAAGTGCCGACTGCGCGGTACAAAGCCTTGGAACTGGTGGGGCCGACAAACGGGCTGGAAACGATATACACCGTGGCCATCGCCCAATAAGGACGCGGCATTTGCATGAGCAAGGCGATATACAGCGCGATCATCGAGGCCGCGAAGGTGCGTACTCCGTAGAACCAGTCCCGGGCCGGGGGCATACCGGAAAAGAAACCGTTCAAGGGCTGGTTACCGGCAAATGACTGGCCGACTCGAAGGCCTTCAATACGCGCAGCGTCGCTTCAAGATCTGCCGGATCGATGCCTTCGAGGACTTCATGACGCAAACGCACCAACTCAACCTCGACGGCTTGCACCAGGGTCCGACCGGTAGCGGTCAGGCTCAGGCATTTGGCGCGCCGGTCCTGGGCGTCTGCGGTGCGGCAGACGTAACCGCCATGGCACAACTGATCGAGCAAACGTACCAGGGACGAGCTTTCCATCCCCGCCGCCTGCGCCACCGTCACCTGCCGCACGCCCTCGCCTAGACGCCCGATCATCAGTAACGGGACGGCACAAGCTTCGGAAATTCCATAGTTGGCCAGGGTGGACTGGCAGATTTTGCGCCAGTGCCGGGCGGCCACCACCATGGTGCTGCTGATGTTCATTTGCAGAGCGTCGAGGTTATTCGGCACGAGGGAAAACACACTGTTAGTTTGCTAACTATCAATATGGCATTGGAAGGGATTTTCAGTCAAGTTTTGAAACAAATCTTCGGCTTTTTACATTCCCCTCCCCTTCCTCAACATCACATCCAGCTGATCCACCACCTCCGCCCAATCGGCGTCTTCCAGAATTTCATTGCGCAACAGATCCGCCTGGCTCGGGTTCCAGAAAAAAGCATCCGCCAGGTGCAGGTCCGGTTTGAGCGGTGAGTGGGTGGTGATGAATTTGTCGATGCTCTCGGCGTCGTCAGGCAGGCCGAGTTGCTTGAACAGGGAGGGAAGATTGTGGGTTGGGTTTTCCATGTCGGGCTCCAGTAAAACTGATAAAGGGACCGCTGCGCGGTCAATCGCGAGCAGGCTCGCTCCCACAGGGAAGGCGTTCACCTTGTGGGAGCGAGCCCGCTCGTGAAGACGACAGCATTGACGAAACGATCCTCAATGACTCAACTCCCGCACCTCTGCATGGGGCACCATTTTCAGGAATTGCGGCATGTCCATGTGCAGCAGGTTGATGTGATTGCCGGCTTCCAGATAGATGTCTTTCTGTCGAGTCAGCAGCGGGTCGATGACAACGTCAAGTCCATAGGCTTCGCCCAGTGCCGGCACGGCCCCGCGTTCGCAGTCTTCAAACAGATGCGGAAGGTTGCTCTCGCGGGAAACCTGCCATTCACCGGTGCTGCGCACTTTGCTCAAGTCCAGGTGACGGCTGGCGGGAAGCACGGCCATCAGGTAATGCCCGTGGTGGTCGTCAAGAATGACCGACTTGGCCACCCGTTCTGCAGGTATACCCGCCACCCGTGCGGTTTCGAGGCTGCTGGCCGAGTGGGGATGGGTGACGATGTCATATTCGCATTGAGCCTGCTCCAGGCTTTTCTGCACGGTTCTTGCCATACGCATGATGCACCTCGGTGTCCGCAGAAACGCCTGGCGGACGATGGTTAACACTTTTGTACGTAGTAAAAGTCTAGGCCCGCTGGGGCAAACCAGCGGGAATTCCGCCCATCGGACAGGTCGACAACTGAGCAAAATTCATACAACCAGCGCCTCAACTAGACTGTATACAGAACCACCTGCGACTCTCCTGGAGGGTCACGTGAACACTCGTTGTTGTGCGCTTGCGTTGCTGTTGGCATTGAGCGGAGTCGCCATCGCTGCGGACACCGCCGAACTGCCCGGTTCCAATCCCGCGGGGATCTGGCTGATCACTTTCGGTATCGCTTTTTTAATCGCCGAGGCGGCGCTGCCCAACTATGGCGTGATCGGTCTGGGCGGAATCGTGATGTTCGTGATCGGCGCAGTGATCCTGACCAATGCCGAACTGCCCGTGCCGTTGATGATCGGCCTGGGACTGCTCAGCGCGCTGCTCTTGATATTCCTGTTGATCCGCGCCCTCAAGACCCGACCGCGCCACACCGTCAGCGGTGACGCCGGCCTGTTGGGCAGCGTGACCCCGGTGCTGTCTTTGCAGGCCGGCGATGCGTGCCTGGGCTGGGTGCATCTACAGGGCGAACACTGGCAGGTATCGAGCGCCCAGCCATTGCAGGTCGGGCAAAAGGTCCGGGTGGTGGCGCGCAAGGGATTGTTGCTGGAAGTGGCCGCGGCTGACGCGGTAACGGTTGGAGGTTAGCCATGGGTCTGCAAATCGGTTTTGTCGCGCTGCTGCTACTGCTGATCGCACTGGCGGGGGCGACGTTCCGCATCCTGCGCGAGTACGAGCGTGGGGTGGTGTTCCAGCTCGGACGCTTCTGGCAGGTCAAGGGCCCCGGCCTGATCCTGCTGATTCCGGTGATCCAGCAAATGGTCCGGGTCGACTTGCGCACCATCGTCCTCGACGTCCCGCCGCAAGATGTGATCACCCGCGATAACGTCTCGGTCAAAGTCAATGCAGTCCTGTACTTCCGAGTACTTGATCCACAGAAGGCAATCATTCAGGTCGAAGATTTTCTCATGGCCACCAGCCAGCTGGCGCAAACCACCTTGCGTGCGGTGCTCGGTAAACACGAACTTGATGAACTGTTGGCTGAGCGAGAACGGCTGAACATCGACATCCAGCAAGTACTCGACGCCCAGACCGACGCCTGGGGCATCAAGGTTGCCAATGTCGAAATCAAACACGTGGACCTCAACGAATCGATGATCCGCGCCATCGCCAGACAAGCAGAAGCGGAACGCGAACGCCGGGCCAAGGTGATCCACGCGGAAGGCGAATTGCAGGCGTCGGAAAAACTCATGCAAGCCGCCGAAATGCTCGGCCGCCAACCCGGCGCCATGCAGCTGCGTTATATGCAGACGCTGAGTTCGATCGCCGGGGACAAGAGTTCGACCATTGTCTTCCCGTTGCCGATCGAATTGCTCAAGGGCATGGCGGATCTGTCGGCTAAACCTTGAGTCAGCGTTGCGCCGCCAGCGGATAAACCGACTCCCATCCGCCACCCAGTGCCTTGTACAACCCGACTGCTGCCAGCGACACGCCGGTGGAACTCTCCACCCATTGCTCCTGGGTCGCCAGCAATGCGCCTTGCACGGTAAGGACGTTGACGAAGTCCACCACGCCCTCGACATATTGCTGTTGCGCGGTTTGCAGGGCGATACGGTTCTGGCGTACCGCTTCGGCGAGGCTGTCGCGGCGCAGTTGGCTGGCGTTGTAAGCGCTCAATTGGTCGTCGATTTCATGCCAGGCGCGCAATACGGTTTGCTGATAGGCGATGGCCGCTTCCTGTTGCTGGGCCTCGCGCAGGTTCAGCACGCCGCGCAGGCGGCCGCCGTCGAACAGCGGCAGGCTGAATTGCGGGCCGATGCCGAACATGCGTGAACCCCAGGAACCGAAATCGCTCAGTTGCATGGCTTGCGAACCGACGCTGCCTGACAGGGTAATCCGTGGATAAAAATCCCCCTTGGCCACGCCGATGCTCGCGGTCGCGGCATGCAGGCGGGCTTCGGCCTGGCGAATGTCCGGGCGGCGCTCGGCCAGTTGCGAAGGCAGGCCGATGGCAACCTGGCGCGGCGTTTGCGGCACCGGCGCGTCAGTGGATAACTCGGCAGCCAGCGCCTGGGGAGGTTCCCCCATCAACAGGCTCAAGGCGTTGATCAGTTGGGCCTGGCGCTGCTCCAGTGCTGGCAGGCGCGACTCGATGGCCGCGACCTGGGCGGCGGCTTCGGCGACATCAAGGTCCGTTGCGACACCATCAGCCAGGCGCAGCTGCGAAAGTTTCAGGCTGTGCCGAGCGACCTCGAGGTTCTGTTCGGTAACGGCACGGGTGTTCTGCACTCCGCGCAGTTGAATGTAGTCCTGAGCGGTTTCCGACAGCACCGACAACAGCACACCACGACGGTCGTTTTCGGCGACTTCCACGGTGGCATTGGCGGCCTCGGTTTCGCGGCGCACGCGACCCCAGAAATCCAGCTCCCAAGAGGCGGAGAAGCCGGCATCCCAGAGACTGAATGCAGAATTGCCGTTGTGCCCCGACGGATCGCTCAGGCCTTCGCCGCTGTTGCGTTTACGGGCGTAACTACCCGTGGCGGCGGTATTCGGATAGCGGTCGGCGGTGATCACCTGGCGTAAAGCACGGCTTTGTTGCAAGCGGCTGCTGGCGAGTTTCAGGTCAAGGTTGTCGCTCAGGGCACGTTGAGTGAGGGCCGAGAGTTGCGGATCGTTGAACACTTGCCACCAGCGTTCGTTCATCGTCTCCTCACTGGCCTGGCTGGCGGCGGCCTTGGATGGTTTCGCCCACTCGGTGACTTGCTGTGCCTGAGGTTTTTGGAAGTCCGGGCCTACGGTGCAGGCTGACAGGCTCATCACGAGCAAGGCACAAAGGGTGAGTCGAGACGGATGGCCTCTTCGCGAGCAGGCTCGCTCCCACAGGGGATCGCAATCAACGAAGATACTCATCGCTGCGCAACCTCATTGGCCTTCGCACCAGCCGTATCGATACTCGCCTCCACCGACATCCCCACCCGCAACCGTTCGGCTAACGGCTGACCCGGTTCCAGCACGATCTTCACCGGAATCCGCTGCACCACCTTGGTGAAGTTGCCCGTCGCGTTATCCGGCTTGATTGAAGCAAAGGTCACGCCGGTGGCCGGTGCGATGCTCTCGACCCGGCCGTTCAGCGCTGCGCCGCCAAAGGTGTCGACACGCACCTGCACGTCCTGCCCTGGCTGCACATTCGTCAGTTGGGTTTCCTGGAAGTTGGCCACCACATAGGCTTGCGCCAGCGGTACCACGGCGAGCAGTTTGCTGCCCGGCGTGACATAGGCCCCGACACGCAACGCGCGCTCACCGACCATGCCATCCTGCGGCGCGGTAATACGTGTGTAAGACAGTTCGTAACTGGCGATTTCCAGCTTTGCCTGCGCCCGTTTCAACCCACCTTCTGCTCCGTCACGCTGGGCCGTAAGGATATCCACCTGCTTGCGCTCCGCCGCCAGCACCGCCGTGACATTGGCCAACCGGGCAGTAGCCTGATCGATGCGCGTGCGCGCTTGCTGAGCATTCTGCACCGTGCCGGCACCGACCCCGGCCAGGTGGTCGTATCGGTTCAGTTCATGTTGAGCGAAGGCTATTTCAGCCTTGGCGGACACTACCTGTGCCTGTGCCTGGGCGATCACCGAGGCCTGACGCTCAAGCGTCGCCCGGGCATTTTGCAGTTGCGCCTGAGCCACCACGGCTTCGGCGGCGGCCGCTTCGGCGGCGGCGCGCAGGTCGCGATCATCGATCAGCGCCAGCAGTTGCCCGGCCTTGACCTGCTGGTTGTCTTCCACCAGCACTTGCTTGATGAACCCGGCAACGCGCGGCACCACCAGTGTGTAGTCAGCCGAGACATAGGCATCATTGGTGCTCTGCTCTGTGCGCTGGCCAAACAGGCCGGGCGCCAGCAGATAAATCAGTACGCCCGTCGCGATCACGACGGCGACGCCAACAGCTACTTTTTGCTTGGATTGAGTCGTCATGAAAACCTTCTGTTTCAGTGATGCGTTCAAGTCGGCGCACGGGGCGGATAGATCCGCGTCGGCAGCCAGAAAATCAGCAGGATCAGCGCCAATGCGACGCCGGCCATGCACAGGTAAAGGTCTGAGGCGGCCAGCACCACGGCCTGCTCATGCAGCCGGTGGGCAAGGCCCGGGGCGTCGCTGTCGACCAGGGGAGAGTTTCCGAGACGGTCCACCAGCATGGTCGAGTGAAAATGCAGGCGCTGCGTGGTCAGGGTTTCCAGCACGCCGGTGGCGACCACTGCTGCCAGGCCTTTCACGGTGTTGAACCAGGACGACGCAAACGGCCCGTCCATGGGGTTGATGCTGCCAGTCGAGAGCATCAGCAGCGGCAGGACCGCCATGGGTTGACCGAAGATCTGCAGCAGTTGCAGGACATAGAACTCGTCGCGAATCCACGCCGAGGTCAACTGCGAACCGCCGATGCAGGACAACACCAGCATGCTCAGGCCGATCCCCAATACCCAGCGGCAATCGACCCAGCGCAGGTTGCACAGCGCTGCCACCAACGGCAGCGCTATCAATTGCGGGAGCGCCGCCAGCAGGGTGATGGGTGCAGTTTGTACCGGGCGATACCCCTGAACCTGCGCCAGATAGCTGGAAGGAATTACTACCACCGCCAGCAACACCACCAGCACGCCGGCCAGGGTGACCAGCGCGAACGACAGATTGCGGATGCCGAGCATCTGCATCTTGAAAAACGGAATCGGCTGCGACCACTCGTTGATTAAAAACAGCACCAGCAACAGCGTACCGCCCACCAGCAATCCAACAATCAGGCTCGACTCGAACCAATCCAGCCGATTGCCCTGCAAGATGCCAATCACCAGCATGCAGATCGCCGGAAAACCCAACAGCAAACCACGCCAGTTGAACTGTTTGAAACGCTCCAGCCGCAGCGGGTCCTGGGGTATGCCGTAGGCAACCGCGACCAGGGCAATCAAGCAGGGTACGACCACTTGCCAGAAGGTCCACTGCCAGCCCACATACTCGGTCCAGAGGCCTGCCAGTGGCGTGCCCAGGCCCGGGCCGAAAGTGGCCGTCAGGGCATAACCAGCCAATCCGTAGAGCTTTACGTTGGCTGGCAGAAAACGCAGGGCAACGGTCATCAGCATCGGCGGCAACGCGCCACCGGCCAGCCCCTGCAACGTGCGCAGGACCAGCAGGCTTTCATAGTTCGGCGCCAGCGGGCACAACACCCCCAACAGCGTGAAGGCACTGATGGCGTAAAGGGTGAAGCGCCGCAGCGAGAACGTGACGGCACACCAAGGCGCAAACGCCATGGCAGCCACCGAGGTCGCGGCATAGCAAGCGACTAGCCAGGTGCCTTCGTCGTAACCGATGGCCAACCCGCCACGGATATCGGCCAGGGCAACCTTGGTCACCATCTCGTTCAGGCCCGACACCAGCACTGCCAGCAACACGCCAACCAGGCCGATGATGATCCGCGGGCCGAAAACCGGTGGTGTGGCGGCCGTCGGGATGGTCGCGGCGAGAGGTGCCGTGACCGTGAGGGAAGTCATTGTTGCGAGCTCCGGGATTTGAAGTCCGAAACATTCTATGAAGCGTGTGACCTGACGAAAACTGACTTATCGACAGGTTATAAGTGCGTTACACGCAATGCTGCAGAACCTGTGGGAGCGAGCCTGCTCGCGAAATGGTTGTAACATTCACCATCACCGTTGACTGACACCCCGCTATCGCGAGCAGGCTCGCTCCCACAGGTTCATTCGTTCAACTCACCACCGGTTGCGCTGCCAACCACGTCTCGTCACAGCAAGCTTTCAGCGTTTCACGCAGCCAGCGGTGAGCGGGGTCATTGTCGAAGCGCGGGTGCCAGGCCTGGTTAAGCACGATGGTCGGCAATGGAATGGGCAAGGTGAACGAGCGTAATTTCAGCCCCAGTCGACGCACGCTCAACAGCGTCTCCCTGGGCACCGGCAGAATCAGGTCGGAATCGGGCAAGGCAAACATCGCCGCGTGGAAACTTGGCGCAATCACCGCCACTCGCCGCTCCAGGCCCAGGGCGTTGAGCGCCGCATCGATCGGCCCGCGAGCGATCCCGCGACGGGACATGCTGATATGGGAATAGCCAGCAAAACGCTCTGCGGTGATTTCTTGATCGAGCAAGGGGTGATCCTCGCGCACCAGGCCGACAAACTGTGTGGAAAACAGATTCTGCACCTTCACTTCAGGCATCAGCGGCCGGTTGTTGCTGACGCTCAGATCGATGCGACCCTCACGCAAGGCCTCATCATCGCCATCGCCCTCTGGCGCAAAACGTAATTCGCAGTGCGGGGCCTGACGCTCCATGGTGTCGAACAGCTTGCCGCCATAGATACCGATGAAAAAATCATTGGCCCGGATACTGAAGCGCCGACGCAGGCTGCCCAGGTCCACAACCCTGGCCGAGTGGAACAAGTGCGCGGCCTGCTCTACTACGTCGCGTACCTGCTCGCGTAATTCAAGTGCCTTTGGCGTCGGCACCAGACCACGGCCGGCTCGCACCAGGATCGGATCACCGATGGCTTCGCGGATACGCGTCAGGGTGCGGCTCATGGCCGCCGGGCTGAGATTCATTCGCCGCGCGGCGCCCACCACACTGCCCTCGTCGAGCAAGGCGTCGAGGGCGACCAACAGGTTCATATCTGGTAGTTGCATGGAGAGCACGCGTGCCTTATCAGGATTGATTCAGGCACAATGCTAGCAAATCATTGACAGGTCGACTCAACGGATCAGCGCTGCATCCCCCACCGCTTCACCGTCACCCGCTCCAACGTATCAAACACCAGATTCTCAACCAGCAACCCAATCAGAATCACCACCGCCAACCCGGCAAACACCTTGTCCGTGTACAGCTCATTGCGGTTCTGGAAGATGTACCACCCCAGCCCAACCTTGCCACTGGTCGCGCCAAACACCAGTTCGGCAGCGATCAACGTGCGCCAGGCAAAGGCCCAGCCGATTTTCAAGCCGGCGAGGATCGATGGCAGCGCCGCCGGGATCAGGATGAACAGCACCAGGCGCAGGCCCTTGAGGCCGTAGTTGCGCCCGGCCATGCGCAGGGTTTCCGAGACGCCGAGAAAGCCTGCGTAGGTATTGAGCGCCAGGGCCCAGAGCACCGAATGCACCAGTACGAAGATCAGGCTGTTCTGCCCCAGACCGAACCACAGCAGCGCCAGAGGCAGCAGCGCAATCGCCGGCAACGGGTTGAACATCGAGGTCAGGGTGCTAAGCAGGTCGCGGCCCAATTGGGTCGACACCGCCAAGGTGGTCAGGGCGAAGGCCAGGACGATGCCGATCAGGTAGCCCTTGAGCAGCACCACCAGGGAAATCCACACTTTACCCAGCAATTCGCCGCTGAGCAGGCCGTCGTACAGCGCATGCGTGGTCTGCACAAAACTTGGCAGCAGCAGATCGTTGTTCTGATAACGGGCAACGGCTTCCCAGAGTACGGCGAGCAAAATCAGGATCAGGCTTTTGCGCAGCCAACCCTGTTGCCACAGGCGCTGGCCAAGCGGCAGCTCGCGTTCCAGCGGTACGCTGGTGAGTGGCTGCAAAACCGTTTCGAACTCTTCACGCGGGGATGATAAATGGCTCATCGGGCCCTCCTCTCAAACTGGCTCAATAAGCAATGCGGATGTCGGCGAAATCCAGCTCGCGCTCGGTTCCCGGCGACTGGCCTTCATCGAATAACAAGCGATGGATGCGCCGCGCCGACTCCTGGAATGCCACGCCGCCCAGGCTGTGCAAGTCGTACTGATGGCTGTGGACTTCGGCACGCACGCGCCCCGGATGCGGCGACAGCAGCAGGATGCGATTGCCCACCACCAACGCCTCCTCGATGGAGTGCGTGACGAACAGCAATGTGAAGCGCACTTCCTCCCAGAGCAGCAGCAATTCTTCCTGCATTTTGCGTCGGGTCAGGGCGTCGAGCGCGGCGAAGGGTTCGTCCATCAAGAGGATTTTCGGCTGCATTGCCAAGGCCCGGGCGATGGCAACCCGCGCCTTCATGCCGCCTGACAGGGTGTGCGGATAGGCATCGGCAAACGCCGCCAGACCGACCTTGTCCAGGTAGTGCAACGCCCGTTCTTCGGCTTCCTTGCGCTTGAGGGTTTTAGAAGCCAGCAGCGGGAACATCACGTTCTGCTTGACGGTTTTCCACGGTGGTAGTTGATCGAATTCCTGGAACACCACGATCCGGTCAGGTCCTGGCGCATGGACGCGCTGGCCTTGCAGACGGATCTCGCCTTCGACTGGCTGGATGAATCCCGCGGCAGCCTTGAGCAATGTCGATTTGCCGCACCCGGACGGCCCAAGAAGCACAAAGCGATCCGCAGGATCGATCTCGAAGCTGACCTGATGCGTGGCACGCACCACCCGCTGGGGCGTGCGGTATTCCAGGCTGACGTTATCCACCGACAACAGCGCTTGGGCGCAGGCGTTCGGCTTGCTGACCGTGTGGCCTTGCAAAGGGGCGTTCATGTCGGTCAGCTCCCTTGCAGCGGTTTGGCGTCCTGGAAGAAGTAGTCCTTCCACGAATCCGGCTTGTTTTTGATCGCGCCCACGCGGTAGAGGAACTCGGCCAGGGGGTAGGTATTTTTCGGCGTGACGCTGAATTCGAACTGCGGGTTGTCAATGATTTTCAGCAGCTCGGCGCGGTCGATCTTGGCCTTGGTGACGCGAAGGTAGGTGTCCGCTGCCGCGCCCTTATCGTTCTGGGCAAAGGTCGCCGCTTCAGTCAGCGCGTCGATGAAGGCTTTGTAGGTTTTCGGGTTTTCATTGCGGAATTTTTCGGTGGCGAACAACACAGTCGGTGAGTTCGGGCCCAGCAAATCATAGGTGTTGAGCACCACATGCACGTTTGGATTGGCCAGCGCCTGATCCTGGAATGGCGGGTTGGAGAAGTGCCCGCTCAGCTCGGTACCGCCGGCGATCAACGCTGCCGTGGCATCCGGGTGCGGCACGGCGATGGTGTACTTGTCGAGGCGGTTGAATTCCTTGTCGCCCCACTGCTTGGCGGCGGCATATTGCAGGAAGCGCGACTGCACCGACACGCCCACCGCCGGTACCGCGATACGGTCCTTCTCGGTGAAGTCGGCAATGGTCTTGACCTTGGGATTGTTGCTGACCAGGTAGTACGGGAAGTTGCCCAGGGAGGCCACGGCCTTGACGTTCTGCTTGCCGTGGGTGCGGTCCCAGATAGTCAGCAGCGGGCCGACGCCGGCACCCGCGATATCGATGGAGCCGGAGAGCAGCGCATCGTTGACCGCGGCACCACCGGAGAGCTGCGTCCAGTCGACCTTGATGTCGATGCCTTGCTGCTTGCCGTACTTCTCGATCAGGTTCTGATCGCGCACCACGTTGAGCAGCAGGTAAACGATGCCGAACTGTTCGGCGATGCGTATTTCACCTTCGGCCTGGGCCACGGTCGGTGCGACCAGGCTGCCGGCGATCAGGCTGAACCCCAGGCCGATTGCTGCGGCCAGCGGTGCAAAGGGTAGACGTTTGGACATGGTCAAATCTCCGACAAATCAGAATGGCGCGTCGCCCTGGATGGTGGTGCGATACAGCTTGCGGCGCAGATGGCTGGGGCATCCGGCGGCGAGGTGGATCAGCGATCGGTTGTCCCAGAACACCAGGTCATGGGGCTGCCACTGGTGGCGGTAGATGTTTTGCGGCAACACGCTGTGGGCGTAGAGCTCGTCGAGCAAATGCTTGCTCTCGTCTTCCGGCAAGCCAACGATACGGGTGGTAAAACCCTCGCTGACGAACAGCGCCTTGCGGCCGTTTTCCGGGTGGGTACGCACCACCGGGTGAATGACTTCGGCAACCTGGGCCAGTTGTTCCGGGGTCAAGGTCGGGCGCCAGTTGCCTTCGAATTTGGTCTCGCTGTAGCGCGCCGTATAGGAGTGCGCCGCCGAGCGACCTTCAACGGCTTTGCGTAATGCCTCGGGCAGGCTGTCCCAGGCTTTGTGCATGTCGGCGAATAGCGTGTCGCCGCCTTCGGACGGCAGTTCCTGAGCATGCAGCATCGAGCCCAGGCTTGGCAGTTCTTTATAGGAAAGGTCGGAGTGCCAGAACTTGCCGGCGTCCCCCAGGCCGACGGATTGGCCGTTTTCGATAATGTTGGAAACGATGAGGATTTCCGGGTGCCCGGCCAGCAGGAATTGCTTGAGCACATGGATCTGCAGCACACCGAAACGGCGGCTGAAATCGATTTGCTGTTCGGGGGTAATGCGTTGGTCGCGGAACACCACCACGTGATGATTCAGGTGCGCGCGGTGAATGCGCGCGAAATCCTGGTCATTGACCGGGCGGGACAAATCGAGGCCGATGATTTCGGCGCCCACCGCACCGCTGAACGGGCGGATGTCGAAAGATTGTGGCGCGATGCTTGGCGATGGTGAAGCTGCAGACATAAATCACTCCCACGCACGGCGCGCTCAAAGGCGCGCGCGTCGATCAGAAACTCACGGAGGTCCCGTGTTGGTTCGTGTCGTGCGGCGCGCCGATTGGTCGGCAGGTACGCAGGAGAGTGACTTTATAGATATAAGAATTGAAATTTAAATACCGTTAACGAATAACGATATGGCTTTTGAGATGCCGCTCCTTTGTAGGAGCCGGCTTGCCGGCAAAGGCGGTCTTGAATCTTGTAATAGCCTTGCGGCCCCTTCGCTGGCAAGCCAGCTCCTACAAGGGACCGCGTGATCCGGTGGGAGCTGGCTTGCCAGCGAAGAGGCCAATCAGCCGTACCAACGAATCACCGCTCGTGCAATGCCTCGGCGCGAGCCCGGATGATCGGTTTGAGCAGGTAACTCAGAACGGTCTTCTTGCCTGTGATGATATCCACCGACGCCACCATGCCCGGAATGATCAACAGGGGCTTTTCATCCGTCCCCAGGTGGCTGCGCTCCGTGCGCAGCTTGATGACGTAGTAGGTGGTCTTCTTGTCTTCGTCGGTGATGGTGTCCGCGCCGATCTGCTCGAGCCTGGCCTTGAGCCCACCGTAGATGGTGTAGTCATAGGCGGTGAATTTCACTGTCGCCTCCTGACCAGGGTGCAGGAAGGCGATATCTTGTGGGCGGATCTTGGCTTCCACCAGCAAGGTATCGTCCAGCGGAACGATTTCCACCAGGTCACTGCCTGGCTGAATCACACCCCCGATGGTGTTCACCAGAAGCTTGTTGACGATGCCGCGCATCGGCGATGTGACCATTGTCCGGCTCACGCGATCCTCCAGCGCCTTGCCGGTGGCCTGGGCCTTGTTCAGGTCAGTGCGCGCTTCATTGAGCTGGGTCAGTGCCTCGCTGCGGAATTTTCCACGGGTCTCTTCGATCTTGCGCGCCACTTCCTTGATCGCCGACTCCGCACGCGGGATCGCCAGGGTGGTGGCATCCAGTTGCCCGCGGGTTTCAACCTCGGCGCGCTTGAGTCGCAGTACTTCCACGGGCGAAACGGCACCCTGGGCCACCAGCGGCTCGGACATGTTGATTTCCTGGCGCTGCAACCCCAGCGCAGTGCGGTACTGGGACTGTTTGGAGGTAAATTCGCGCAGTTCTTGCTGACGCTGGATCAACTGCTCCTGCAAACCGCCGATTTCATCCTGCAGTTGCTGGCGACGGCTGATGTACAGGGATTCTTCGCTCGCGGCCTGACCGGGAACCGCTTTCAAGACGTCAGACGGAAAATTCAGCGGACGGTCATCGACTTCAGCACTCAAGCGTTCCACCCGAAGCAACATCGATAGCCGGTCGGCTTCGGTTTCGCCGACGTTAGAGGCGAACCGCGTATCGTCCAGGCGGATCAGTGGCGCGCCGGCCTCGACGATCTGCCCCTCACTGACGAACAACTCGGCGACGATACCGCCCTCAAGGTTCTGGATCTTTTGAATCTTGGAGGAAGGAATCGCCTTGCCGTCGCCCTTGGTCACTTCGTCAATGACCGCAAAGTTGGCCCAGAGCATCAGGAAGACGAAGAAGGCGATAATTGTCCAGATGGTCAGCCGCACCACGCGCGGGGCGTCTTCGATAAGCGCCTTGTTGACCTCGGGCAGAGGCTGGTCCCTAAGCGAGTCGGAACCTTTGAAGTAACGGCGGATGGAGCCTTTGAGGCCGGACTTAAGCAACACTGATCTGCCCCTTCTTCAACGCTTCCATCACGACGGCTTTCGGGCCATCGGCGAGTATCTGCCCACGGTCGATGACGATCAGGCGATCGACCAGCGACAGCAGCGAAGCACGGTGCGTCACCAGCACCACGGTCTTGTTTTCAACCACCGCGGCGAGCCGTTGCTTGAGGCGTTCTTCGCCGGTGTTGTCCATGGCGCTGGTTGGCTCATCGAGCAGCAGGACCGGCGGGTTGAGCAGCAATGCACGGGCCAGGGCCACGTTCTGGCGCTGACCGCCGGACAGGTTCTGCCCTCGCTCACCGACTTGCAGTTCGTAGCCCTGCGGGTGCAAGCGGGCGAACTCATGAACGCCTGCCAGTTCAGCGGCTTGCAGCACCATTTCGTCTTCTACATAGCGTGCACCCGAGACCAGGTTGTCGCGCAGCGTACCGGCGAGTAGCTGGATATCCTGAGGCACGTAGCCAATGTTGTGGCGCAGTTCGCTGACGTCGATCTGACGGATGTCCACACCGTCAACCAACAGCGCACCTTCATCGGGCTGATAAAGGCCCACGACCAGCTTGGCCAGGGAGCTCTTGCCCGAGCCGCTGCGACCGATGATGCCGATCTTCTCGCCCGGCTTGATCGTGAGATTGATGTTTTTCAGCGCCGGGTTTTGCTGGTCCGGGTAGGTGAAATTCAGCTGGCGGCATTCGATGGCACCTTGCAGCACCTTGCGGCTCAAGGGGCGTTCTTCGAAATTACGCTCCTGGGGCAATTCCATCATCTGGTCGACCGAGGTCATGGTGACACGCGCCTGCTGGTAGCGTGTCAGCAGGCCGGACAACGACGCCAGCGGGCTGAGTGCGCGACCGCTGAGCATGTAGCAGGCAATCAGGCCACCCATGCTCAGGTTGCCGGCGATGATCTGGTACACACCAAAGACGATCATGATCACGCCGGCCAGTTGCTGGATCAGCAAGGTGATATTCATCGCCAGGCCAGACAGCATTTTCACCCGCAACTCAAGGCGACTGAGGGTACCGATGGTTTGCTCCCACTGATACTGGCGCTCGCTCTCAGCGTTGTTGACCTTCACCGCGTCAAGCCCTGCAAGGGTCTCGATCAGGCTCGACTGCCGCTCGGCGCCGAGCGCCATGGTGCGCTCCATGGTGGCCACCAGGGGTTTCTGCAAGGCATAGCCGATCAGCAAGGCAATCGGGAACGCCAACACCGGAATCCACACCAGGTGTCCGCCCAGAATGGCGATGACCAGGAAGATCAGCAGCGTAAAAGGCAGGTCGATCAGGCTGGTCAGGGTCAGCGACGCAAGAAAATCGCGCAGGCTCTGGAACTCATGGATGTTCTGGGCAAAGCTGCCGACGCGCGCCGGACGGTACTTCATGGCCATGCCGACGATGCGCTCGAATAACGTCGCCGAGATGATCAGGTCGGTTTTCTTGCCCGCCAGGTCCAGGCAGAGGCTGCGCAGGCTCTTGAGGATCAGGTCGAATATGTAGGCCCCGGTGATGCCGATGGCCAGTACCCACAGGGTCGATTCGGCCTGGTTCGGCACCACGCGATCGTAGACGTTCATCACGAACAATGGCGCGGCCATGGCGATGATGTTGATCAGGAAGCTGGCGGCGATGGCATCGGCGTAAAGCCAGCGCGAACGCATGAGGGTGTCGCGAAACCATGAGCGCGCCCGGGGAATCAGGGTGCCGTGATTAACGTCGAATTTATGCTGGGGTTGAGCAAAGAACACCTTGCCGCTGTAGTCGTCGTTCAGCAGCTCGCGACTGACCAGGCTCTCGCCGCCGTCACTTTCACTGAGCAACAGCCGGGCCAGGTCGTCGCCTTGCCAGCCAAGCAGCACGGCACTGCGACCGTCCTTGAGCAGCAACAGTGCCGGCATCGCGATCGCCGGGATCTGGTCCAGCTTGCGCACCAGCACCCGCCCTTGCAAACCGGCGCGCGCCGCTGCGCGTGGCAACAATTCGACGCTCAGGCGTTGCTTGGGTAACGGCAGGCCCGTGGTCAACATCGCCGCGCTGGCGGGCTTTTGATGCAACGTACAAAGGCTCAGCAAGCCGTCCAGCAAAGGATCGTCATGCAACGCGCGTGGGTCATGAATGAGATGAACTCGACTGGCTTCTGATTCCACGCTCGGCACTCTTGGCTAACGGATGAACAATAAGATCCTGCTCAGTTCATACCGGGCAGCTGGACCTTTGGCTTTACATCGTTCTGCACGACGGATGCCAACGGTGCGACCACTCCCTGGCTCTTGAGCAACTCGCCCATGGTCGCCTTGATTCGATACTGAGTAAATAACTGAATGTTCTTGATCTCGGCCAAACGGCGCGAAGCGTTGAACAACTCGTTTTCACTGTCGAGCAAGTCCAGCAGGGTTCGCTCACCGAGGCTGAACTGGCGCTGATAGGCCGTGCGCACGCTGGTGCTATGGTCCACGTATTGCTGGGCGATGGGCACCTGGGCATTGGCGTTGTTCTGCGCGTTCCACGCCAGGCCCAGCTCTTCGTTCAATTGACGCAACGCGTTGTTGCGAATATCCAGCGCCTGGTTCGACAGGTAGGACTTCGATTCCATGTCGGCCTTGTTGCTGCCCCCGGCATACAGGTTGAAACGCATGCGCAGCATGGCCTGCCATTCGTTGTTGTGGCCGTTCTGGCCATCGATGTCATTGTCGGCGGAACGACCGAGCTCAGCATCGAAACGTGGATAGAAGCTCGACTTGGCGGCTTCATACTGTTTTTCCGCTGCCGCGATATCGGACTCGGCGGAGCGCAGGATCGGGCTGTTTTCCAGCATCTGCGCACGGGCTTCGTTCAGGCTGGCCGGCAACAGCGCCAGGAACGGGGCGGGACGTTCCAGCTGGTCTGGCATCTGCCCGACAGCACTGAGGAAGTTGGTCTCGGCATCAGCCAGATTGGTTTGTTCGGTAATCAGGTTGTTGCGCGCCTGAGCCATGCGCGCCTCAGCCTGGTCCAGGTCCGCACCGCTGCCGACACCGCGCTGGGTGCGCAACTGGATCTGGTCGTAAATCCGTTGATGGCTCTTGAGGTTCTCTTCAGCCAGGCGCACGAATTCGCGCCGCGTCAGCACATCCAGGTACACCTGTGCCACGGTGAGAGCGGTTCGCTCCGAAGTGCCCAACAGGGAGTAGGCGCGAGCATTCACGGTGGCTTGTTGACGCCCCACTTCGCTGGACGTTGCATAACCGTCAAACACCATTTGCGAGAGGCGCAAGTTCGACTCGCTGCGGTTCAAGGTTTCCCAGTGGTTGTTGCTGCCAGCACCTCGAGTGGCGACGCTGTCAGTGCCTTCACGACCATAACCGCCCAGCAGGTCGACCCGCGGCAGGTATCCCCCCTGGGCCGCTTTTAACTGATAATCCGCAGCCAATCGACTGTTAACACCTGCCTGGATCTCCGGATGGACTTCCAGCGCCTGTTGCATGGCCTGCGGAAGGGTCTGAGCCTGAACAAAACTGGCGACAACGACGAAGGGTAAAGCCTTGAACAGGTGCAAACGCATAGTTGGAATTTCCCGGGGAATGCTTGTCTTGAATCACTGCAGAAAGCGGCGCTGCATCGGATGATGGCAACCGGAATGGCCGTATGTCGGAAAGTCAAAATTCAGAATTGGGTCACATCCTGTGAGGCAGTCATCGCGTGAATATCAATGTGACATTACTGGGACGATTGTTTAGGATGCCCACAGGAAGGTCAATAGTTTGGCATAAAGTTAATAGCGAAAGAATATAGTCAATAAATTGACCTTCCATCGCGTCAATATTTCATTCAAGTAGTTTTAAAAGCACGGCCAGACTGATCAGGCGATTGTCTCTCAGGTCATGGAAGTCAACTGAACGTGTCACCGGAGAGTCTTCAATGAGCAGCGTTGTGGCCATCGTCAAAAACATTGTTGGTCAAGTTTTCGTGGTGTCCCCGGAGGGCATCCGTCGTGTGCTCGTTGAAGGCGACCGCCTGTATGTCGGCGACCAGGTAGACACGGGCGCGGCCGGGGCCGTTACGCTCGAGTTGGCGGATGGCCGGACTTTGGATCTGGGCCGCGATACTCAGTGGAGCGGCAGCGCTCCGGACTCCAGCACCGACCTGGCAGCAGCCACAGCACAGGCCGCGCCCTCCGTTGAAGAACTGCAGCAAGCCATCGCTGCTGGCGCCGACCCGACCAAGGATCTTGAACCGACCGCGGCCGGCCCAGCGGCGGCAGGCACTGGCGGCGCGGCTGGCGGTGGCCATAGTTTCGTGATGCTGGACGCCACCGCTGGCCGTGTAGACCCAACCATTGGTTTCCCGACTGAAGGCCTCGATTCCGCGGCGCAGGTCACCCTGGAGACCCCGGGCGGCCAGTCGACCAACAACAATGCGAATGCCAATGACCCGCTCCAGTCGACACTGAGCCTGAGCGCCACCCCGACAATCACCGAGGCCGGCGGCGTACTGGTCTACACCGCGACCCTGAGCCAGGCGCCCCTGACCGACCTGACCGTTACGCTGTCCAATGGTGCAGTGATCATCGTCGCCGCCGGTCAAATCACCGGCACCGTGAACGTTCCGCTCGCGCCGAACGACACCGTTTATAAAGATGCGACCCAGATCTCGGTCACTGTCACCGGCATCACCGGTGGCGCAATAGTGGTCATTCCTCCAACGGTTCCAGCCGTGACTCAGGTCACCGACACCGTCGACACCACCGGCCTGACGCTCACCGCGACCGGCGCTGTGGTCGAAGGTGGTTCGATCACCTACACCGCCACCTTGACCAACCCGGCCGGCACACCGGTGACCGTGACCTTGAGCAACGGCTCGGTCATTACCATCGAAGCGGGCAAGACCACGGGTACCGTGGTCGTCGAGACACCGGTCAATGATGTTTACGTGAATGGCAGCACGGTCAGCACCACGATTACTGGTGCTACTGGCGGCAACTTTGAGAACCTGGTGCCCAGCACCACGCCAGCCGTGACCACCATCACCGATTCGCCAGACACCACTGGGGTTTCGCTCACCGCGACCGGCGCTGTGGTCGAAGGTGGTTCGATCACCTACACCGCCACCTTGACCAACCCGGCCGGCACACCGGTGACCGTGACCTTGAGCAATGGCTCGGTCATTACCATCGAAGCGGGCAAGACTACGGGTACCGTGGTCGTTGAGACACCGGCCAATGATGTGTACGTGAATGGCAGCACGGTCAGCACCACGATTACTGGCGCTACCGGCGGTAATTTTGAGAACCTGGTGCCTAGCACCACGCCTGCCGTGACCACCATCACCGATTCGCCAGACACCACTGGGGTTTCGCTCACCGCGACCGGCGCCGTGGTCGAAGGTGGTTCGATCACCTACACCGCCACCTTGACCAACCCGGCCGGTACACCGGTGACCGTGACCTTGAGCAATGGCTCGGTCATTACCATCGAAGCGGGCAAGACCAGCGGCACTGTGGTCGTCGATACACCGGCCAATGATGTTTACGTGAATGGCAGTACGGTCAGCACCACGATTACTGGCGCTACCGGCGGCAATTTTGAAAACCTGGTGCCCAGCACCACGCCAGCCGTGACCACCATCACCGATTCGCCAGACACCACCGGCCTGACGCTCACCGCGACCGGCGCTGTGGTCGAAGGTGGTTCGATCACCTACACCGCGACCTTGACCAACCCGGCCGGTACACCGGTGACCGTGACCTTGAGCAATGGCTCGGTCATTACCATCGAAGCGGGCAAGACCAGCGGCACTGTGGTCGTCGATACACCGGCCAATGATGTTTACGTGAATGGCAGTACGGTCAGCACCACGATTACTGGCGCTACCGGCGGCAATTTTGAAAACCTGGTGCCCAGCACCACGCCAGCCGTGACCACCATCACCGATTCGCCAGACACCACCGGCCTGACGCTCACCGCGACCGGCGCTGTGGTCGAAGGTGGTTCGATCACCTACACCGCCACCTTGACCAACCCGGCCGGTACACCGGTGACCGTGACCTTGAGCAATGGCTCGGTCATTACCATCGAAGCGGGCAAGACCAGCGGCACTGTGGTCGTCGATACACCGGCCAATGATGTTTACGTGAATGGCAGTACGGTCAGCACCACGATTACTGGTGCTACTGGCGGCAACTTTGAGAACCTGGTGCCCAGCACCACGCCAGCCGTGACCACCATCACCGATTCGCCAGACACCACTGGGGTTTCGCTCACCGCGACCGGTGTTGTGGTCGAAGGTGGTTCGATCACCTACACCGCCACCTTGACCAACCCGGCCGGCACACCGGTGACCGTGACCTTGAGCAATGGCTCGGTCATTACCATCGAGGCGGGCAAGACTACGGGTACCGTGGTCGTTGAGACACCGGCCAATGATGTGTACGTGAATGGCAGCACGGTCAGCACCACGATTACTGGTGCTACCGGCGGTAATTTTGAGAACCTGGTGCCTAGCACCACGCCAGCCGTGACCACCATCACCGATTCGCCCGACACCACTGGGGTTTCGCTTACCGCGACCGGTGCTTTGGTCGAAGGTGGTTCGATCACCTACACCGCCACCTTGACCAACCCGGCCGGCACCCCGGTGACCGTGACCTTGAGCAACGGCTCGGTCATTACCATCGAGGCGGGCAAGACTACGGGTACCGTGGTCGTTGAGACACCGGCCAATGATGTGTACGTGAATGGCAGCACGGTCAGCACCACGATTACTGGTGCTACCGGCGGTAATTTTGAGAACCTGGTGCCCAGCACCACGCCTGCCGTGACCACCATCACCGATTCGCCAGATACTACCGGCCTGACGCTCACCGCGACCGGCGCCGTGGTCGAAGGTGGGTCGATCACCTACACCGCGACCTTGACCAACCCGGCCGGTACACCGGTGACCGTGACCTTGAGCAATGGCTCGGTCATTACCATCGAAGCGGGCAAGACCAGCGGCACTGTGGTCGTCGATACACCGGCCAATGATGTTTACGTGAATGGCAGTACGGTCAGCACCACGATTACTGGCGCTACCGGCGGCAATTTTGAAAACCTGGTGCCCAGCACCACGCCAGCCGTGACCACCATCACCGATTCGCCAGACACCACCGGCCTGACGCTCACCGCGACCGGCGCTGTGGTCGAAGGTGGTTCGATCACCTACACCGCCACCTTGACCAACCCGGCCGGTACACCGGTGACCGTGACCTTGAGCAATGGCTCGGTCATTACCATCGAAGCGGGCAAGACCAGCGGCACTGTGGTCGTCGATACACCGGCCAATGATGTTTACGTGAATGGCAGTACGGTCAGCACCACGATTACTGGTGCTACTGGCGGCAACTTTGAGAACCTGGTGCCCAGCACCACGCCAGCCGTGACCACCATCACCGATTCGCCAGACACCACTGGGGTTTCGCTCACCGCGACCGGTGTTGTGGTCGAAGGTGGTTCGATCACCTACACCGCCACCTTGACCAACCCGGCCGGCACACCGGTGACCGTGCCCTTGAGCAATGGCTCGGTCATTACCATCGAGGCGGGCAAGACTACGGGTACCGTGGTCGTTGAGACACCGGCCAATGATGTGTACGTGAATGGCAGTACGGTCAGCACCACGATTACTGGTGCTACCGGCGGTAACTTTGAAAACCTGGTGCCTAGCACCACGCCTGCCGTGACCACCATCACCGATTCGCCAGACACCACTGGGGTTTCGCTTACCGCGACCGGCGCCGTGGTCGAAGGTGGGTCGATCACCTACACCGCCACCTTGACCAACCCGGCCGGCACACCGGTGACCGTGACCTTGAGCAATGGCTCGGTCATCACCATCGAAGCGGGCAAGACTACGGGTACCGTGGTCGTTGAAACCCCGGCCAATGATGTGTACGTGAATGGCAGTACGGTCAGCACCACGATTACTGGCGCTACCGGCGGCAATTTTGAAAACCTGGTGCCCAGCACCACGCCAGCCGTGACCACCATCACCGATTCGCCAGACACCACCGGCCTGACGCTCACCGCGACCGGCGCTGTGGTCGAAGGTGGTTCGATCACCTACACCGCCACCTTGACCAACCCGGCCGGTACACCGGTGACCGTGACCTTGAGCAATGGCTCGGTCATTACCATCGAAGCGGGCAAGACCAGCGGCACTGTGGTCGTCGATACACCGGCCAATGATGTTTACGTGAATGGCAGTACGGTCAGCACCACGATTACTGGCGCTACCGGCGGCAATTTTGAAAACCTGGTGCCCAGCACCACGCCAGCCGTGACCACCATCACCGATTCGCCAGACACCACCGGCCTGACGCTCACCGCGACCGGCGCTGTGGTCGAAGGTGGTTCGATCACCTACACCGCGACCTTGACCAACCCGGCCGGTACACCGGTGACCGTGACCTTGAGCAATGGCTCGGTCATTACCATCGAAGCGGGCAAGACCAGCGGCACTGTGGTCGTCGATACACCGGCCAATGATGTTTACGTGAATGGCAGTACGGTCAGCACCACGATTACTGGCGCTACCGGCGGCAATTTTGAAAACCTGGTGCCCAGCACCACGCCAGCCGTGACCACCATCACCGATTCGCCAGACACCACCGGCCTGACGCTCACCGCGACCGGCGCTGTGGTCGAAGGTGGTTCGATCACCTACACCGCCACCTTGACCAACCCGGCCGGTACACCGGTGACCGTGACCTTGAGCAATGGCTCGGTCATTACCATCGAAGCGGGCAAGACCAGCGGCACTGTGGTCGTCGATACACCGGCCAATGATGTTTACGTGAATGGCAGTACGGTCAGCACCACGATTACTGGTGCTACTGGCGGCAACTTTGAGAACCTGGTGCCCAGCACCACGCCAGCCGTGACCACCATCACCGATTCGCCAGACACCACTGGGGTTTCGCTCACCGCGACCGGTGTTGTGGTCGAAGGTGGTTCGATCACCTACACCGCCACCTTGACCAACCCGGCCGGCACACCGGTGACCGTGACCTTGAGCAATGGCTCGGTCATTACCATCGAGGCGGGCAAGACTACGGGTACCGTGGTCGTTGAAACCCCGGCCAATGATGTGTACGTGAATGGCAGTACGGTCAGCACCACGATTACTGGCGCTACCGGCGGCAATTTTGAAAACCTGGTGCCCAGCACCACGCCAGCCGTGACCACCATCACCGATTCGCCAGACACCACCGGCCTGACGCTCACCGCGACCGGCGCTGTGGTCGAAGGTGGTTCGATCACCTACACCGCCACCTTGACCAACCCGGCCGGCACACCGGTGACCGTGACCTTGAGCAATGGCTCGGTCATTACCATCGAGGCGGGCAAGACTACGGGTACCGTGGTCGTTGAGACACCGGCCAATGATGTGTACGTGAATGGCAGTACGGTCAGCACCACGATTACTGGTGCTACCGGCGGTAACTTTGAGAACCTGGTGCCAAATCCCGAGCCCGCAGTCACCCAGATCAGTGACAGCGTTGACAAGGTCACCATAACCATCGAAAGCGCTGGCAATGTGCTAGAAAATGCCGCGCCGACCTTCATTATCAAAGTCGATCAGAAGCTCGATCATGATCTGACGGTGACTTTGAGCAACGGCCAATCCGTAACCATCGCGGCCGGCTCGACACAAACCACCTACGCCCTGCCGACTCAGGGTGATGATGTTTATAAAGATGGCGAGACCATCAAGCTGGGCATCACCACCGCCGCTGTGGACGGCCAGACGTTTGAAAACCTGGTGATTGGCAACGAAGCCGAAGTTAACATCGGCGACACTACCAGCGAAGTGATCGCCACCCTGACCGTCGACAAGTCGTCGGTCGTTGAAGGCGGTTTGGTCACCTATACCGTGACCCTGAGCAATGCAGCGGGCCTGCCAATCAACAACCACGGCGAGCTGACGTTCAAGCTTACCGACGGCACGACCATCACCGTTCCAGCGAACGGCACCACGGGTTCGGCCATCGTGGCCACGACCAATGACGTGTTCACCGGCGGCCAGCCCTCGCTGGTCAACAAGCTGGAAACCGTGACGGGTGGCGAGAAATTCGAACAGCTGACCCTGGATCAGAACACGCTGACCACGACCGTCACCGACCAGCCGGCTGGAGCGGGCGACGCAGTCACTGTCATCATCGAAAGTGCTGGCGACGTGTTGGAGAATGGCGCACCGACTTTCACCATCAAGGTTGACCAACAACTTGATCACGACCTGACCGTGACCTTGAGCAACGGCCAGACTGTGGTGATCGCCGCAGGTGCGTTGCAGACCACTTACGCCCTGCCAGCCCAGGGTGATGACGTCTATAAGGACGGCAGCACCGTCAACCTTGGCATCAGCGGTGCGACTGCCGATGGCAGGGTTCTGGAAAACCTGGTCGTTGGCAATCCGGCGTCTGTGGTCATCAGCGATACCATCAGCGAAGTCGTTGCGACACTCACCGCGGATAAAACGACTGTCGCGGAAGGCGGGCAGATCACCTACACCGTAACCCTGACCAACGCCGCAGGTCTGCCGATCAACAATCACGGCGAACTGACCTTCACCCTGACCGATGGCACACAGATCAAGGTGCCGGCCAACACGACTTCCGGTTCGTTCACCATCACCGCCCCGGATGACATCCTGGTCGGCGGCCAGCCTACCATCATCAACAAGCTGGAATCGGTGAGCGGTGCGGACAATTTCGAAAAACTGACCCTCGGGCAGAACGCGCTGGAAACCACTGTCACCGACGAGCCGGCCGGTCAAGACGACCAGGTCGGCATCTCCATCGTCGGCAATGGCTCGGTGGCGGAAAACCAGGATCCGAGCTTCACCATCAAGCTGGACAAGGCCCAGGATCACGCCCTGACCGTGACCCTGAGCAACGGCCAGACTGTGACCTTCGCCATTGGCGAAACCGAAAAGGTGCACACCCTTTCGGCTCAAGGCGATGACGTCTACAAGGATGGCAGCACCGTAACGCTCGGCGTCAACGGCGCCACTGCCGGTGGCACTGCGCTGGAAAATCTGGTCATTGGCAATCCGGCTTCGGTGCTCATCACCGACACCACCAACGACGTGGTGGCCAAGCTGACCGTGGACAGCACCAGCGTCAGCGAAGGTGGCCAGATCACCTACACCGTGACGTTGAGCAACGCCGATGGCCTGCCGGTGAATAATCACGGCGGCCTGAGCTTCACTTTGACCGATGGCACGGTGATCAACATTGCCGCCAACCAAACGTCTGGCAGCGCCAGCGTACCGGTCGCTGACAACCTCTACGTCGACCAGCCGGTGACCGTGGTTAACCAGCTGCAATCCGTCAGCGGCACTAACAACTACGAAAATCTGGTGCTCGGCAGCGACACCACCAGCGTGACCATCAGCGACGAGGCGAACGGTGCCGGCAACAAGGTCACCGTGGGCATTTCCGCTAACGGCGACGTAGTGGAAGGCAACGCGCCGACTTTCACCGTCAGCATCAACCGTGCCCTGGCCGATGACTTCACCGTCACCCTGAGCAACGGCAAATCGGTGGTGATCACGGCGGGTCAAACCAGCGCGATCTACACCGGCGACACCAATGCCGAAGACGTCTACCAAGACCCGACGTCCCAGACCCTGCACATCACTGGGGCGGAAGTCGCGGGCAAGTCTTTCGAAAACCTGGTCATCAGCGCTGCGGATGCAACCGTTAACACCACCGACACCACCAACGACGTAGTGGCCAAACTGACCGTGGACAGCACCAGCGTCAGCGAAGGCGGCCAGATCACCTACACCGTGACGTTGAGCAATGCCGATGGCCTGCCGGTGAATAACCACGGCGGTCTGAGCTTCACCTTGACCGATGGCACGGTGATCAACATCGCTGCCAATCAAACCAGCGGCAGCACCAGCGTACCAGTGGCAGACAACCTCTACGTCGACCAGCCGGTGACCGTGGTCAACCAGCTGCAATCCGTCAGCGGCAGCAACAACTACGAAAACCTGATGCTCGGCAGCGATAAAACCAGCGTCACCATCAGCGACGAAGCGAACGGCGCCGGCAACAAGGTCACCGTGGGCATCGCCGCCAACGGCGACGTCACCGAAGGCACTGCTCCGACCTTTACCGTGTCCATCAACCGCGCTTTGGCCGATGACTTCACCGTCACCCTGAGCAACGGGAAATCGGTGGTGATCACGGCGGGTCAAACCAGCGCGATCTACGCCGGCGACACCAACGCCGAAGACGTCTACCAAGACCCGACGTCACAGACCCTGCACATCACTGGCGCCTCCGTGGCCGGCAAGACCTTCGAGAACCTGGTCATCAGCGCTGCGGACGCAACCGTCAACACCACCGACACCACCAACGACGTGGTGGCCAAGCTGACCGTGGACAACTCCAGCGTCAGCGAAGGCGGGCAGATCACCTACACCGTGACCCTGAGCAATGCCGATGGCCTGCCGGTCAATAACCACGGTGGCCTGAGCTTTACCCTGACCGATGGCACCGTGATCAACATTGCCGCCAACCAGACGTCTGGCAGCACCAGCGTACCGGTCGCAGACAACCTCTACGTCGACCAGCCGGTGACCGTGGTCAACCAGCTGCAATCCGTCAGCGGCAGCAACAACTACGAAAACCTGGTGCTTGGCGGCGACACCACCAGCGTCACCATCAGCGACGACGCAAACAGCGCCGCCAACAAGATCACCGTGGGCATCGCCGCCAACGGCGACGTGGTGGAAGGCACCGCGCCGACCTTCACCATCAGCATCAACCGCGCTTTGGCCGATGACTTCACCGTCACCCTGAGCAATGGGAAATCGGTGGTGATCACGGCGGGTCAAACCAGCGCGATCTACGCTGGCGATACCAATGCCGAAGACGTCTACCAAGACCCGACGTCCCTGACCCTGCACATCACTGGGGCGGAAGTCGCGGGCAAGTCTTTCGAAAACCTGGTCATCAGCGCTGCGGATGCAACCGTTAACACCACCGACACCACCAACGACGTAGTGGCCAAACTGACCGTGGACAACTCCAGCGTCAGCGAAGGCGGGCAGATCACCTACACCGTGACCCTGAGCAATGCCGATGGCCTGCCGGTCAATAACCACGGTGGCCTGAGCTTCACTTTGACCGATGGCACGGTGATCAACATTGCCGCCAACCAGACGTCTGGCAGCACCAGCGTTCCGGTCGCTGACAACCTCTACGTCGACCAGCCGGTGACTGTGGTTAATCAGTTGACCGGTGTCAGCGGCAGCAACAACTACGAAAACCTGGTGCTTGGCGGCGACACCACCAGCGTCACCATCAGCGACGACGCAAACAGCGCCGGCAACAAGGTCACCGTGGGCATTACCGCCAACGGCGACGTCACCGAAGGCACTGCTCCGACCTTTACCGTGTCCATCAACCGCGCTTTGGCCGATGACTTCACCGTCACCCTGAGCAATGGGAAATCGGTGGTGATCACGGCGGGTCAAACCAGCGCGATCTACGCTGGCGATACCAATGCCGAAGACGTCTACCAAGACCCGACGTCCCAGACCCTGCACATCACTGGGGCGGAAGTCGCGGGCAAGTCTTTCGAAAACCTGGTCATCAGCGCTGCGGATGCAACCGTTAACACCACCGACACCACCAACGACGTGGTGGCCAAGCTGACCGTGGACAACTCCAGTGTCAGCGAAGGTGGCCAGATCACCTACACCGTGACCCTGAGCAACGCCGATGGCTTGCCGGTGAACAACCACGGCGGCCTGACTTTCACCCTGAAAGACGGCACCGTCATTAACGTCGCCGCCAACCAGACGTCTGGCAGCACCAGCGTTCCGGTGCCGGACAACCTCTACGTTGATCAACCTGTCGTTATCGACAATCAATTGACCGGTGTCACTGGCAGCAACAACTACGAAAACCTGGTGCTTGGCAGCGATAAAACCAGCGTCACCATCAGTGACGAAGCAAACGGTGCCGGCAACAAGGTCACCGTGGGCATTTCCGCTAACGGCGACGTAGTGGAAGGTCATGCTCCGACTTTCACCGTCAGCATCAACCGTGCCCTGGCCGATGACTTCACCGTCACCCTGAGCAACGGCAAATCGGTGGTGATCACGGCAGGTCAAACCAGCGCGATCTACACCGGCGACACCAACGCCGAAGACGTCTACCAAGACCCATCGTCCCTGACCTTGAACGTCACCGGCGCCTCCGTGGCCGGCAAGACCTTCGAGAACCTGGTGATCGACAACTCCGCGGCCACGGTGAACACCACCGACACCACCAACGACGTAGTGGCCAAACTGACCGTGGACAGCACCAGCGTCAGCGAAGGCGGCCAGATCACCTACACCGTGACGTTGAGCAATGCCGATGGCCTGCCGGTGAGCAACCACGGCGGCCTGAGCTTTACCCTGACCGATGGCACGGTGATCAACATCGCTGCCAACCAAACGTCTGGCAGCACCAGCGTACCGGTGCCGAACAACCTCTACGTTGATCAACCTGTCGTCATCGACAATCAATTGACCGGTGTCACTGGCAGCAACAATTACGAAAACCTGGTGCTCGGCAGCGACACCACCAGCGTGACCATCAGCGACGAGGCGAACGGTGCCGGCAACCAGGTCACCGTGGGCATTTCCGCCAACGGCGACGTCACCGAAGGCACCGCGCCGACCTTTACCGTGTCCATCAACCGCGTCCTGGCCGATGACTTCACCGTCACCTTGAGCAATGGCAAATCGGTGGTGATCACGGCGGGTCAAACCAGCGCGATCTACACCGGCGACACCAATGCCGAAGACGTCTACCGAGACCCATCGTCCCTGACCTTGAACGTCACCGGCGCCTCCGTGGCCGGCAAGACCTTCGAGAACCTGGTGATCGACAACTCCGCGGCCACGGTGAACACCACCGACACCACCAACGACGTAGTGGCCAAACTGACCGTGGACAGCACCAGCGTCAGCGAAGGCGGCCAGATCACCTACACCGTGACGTTGAGCAATGCCGATGGCCTGCCGGTGAGCAACCACGGCGGCCTGAGCTTTACCCTGACCGATGGCACGGTGATCAACATTGCTGCCAACCAGACGTCTGGCAGCACCAGTGTTCCGGTCGCTGACAACCTCTACGTTGATCAACCTGTCGTCATCGACAATCAATTGACCGGTGTCACTGGCAGCAACAACTACGAAAACCTGGTGCTTGGTAGCGATAAAACCAGCGTCACCATCAGCGACGAGGCGAACGGTGCCGGCAACCAGGTCACCGTGGGCATTTCCGCCAACGGCGACGTCACCGAAGGCACCGCGCCGACCTTTACCGTGTCCATCAACCGCGTCCTGGCCGATGACTTCACCGTCACCTTGAGCAATGGCAAATCGGTGGTGATCACGGCGGGTCAAACCAGCGCGATCTACACCGGCGACACCAATGCCGAAGACGTCTACCGAGACCCATCGTCCCTGACCTTGAACGTCACCGGCGCTTCCGTGGCTGGTAAAACCTTCGAGAACCTGGTGATCGACAACTCCACGGCCACGGTGAACACCACCGACACCACCAACGACGTAGTGGCCAAACTGACCGTGGACAGCACCAGCGTCAGCGAAGGCGGCCAGATCACCTACACCGTGACGTTGAGCAATGCCGATGGCCTGCCGGTGAGCAACCACGGCGGCCTGAGCTTTACCCTGACCGATGGCACGGTGATCAACATTGCTGCCAACCAGACGTCTGGCAGCACCAGTGTTCCGGTCGCTGACAACCTCTACGTTGATCAACCTGTCGTCATCGACAATCAATTGACCGGTGTCACTGGCAGCAACAACTACGAAAACCTGGTGCTTGGTAGCGATAAAACCAGCGTCACCATCAGCGACGAGGCGAACGGTGCCGGCAACCAGGTCACCGTGGGCATTTCCGCCAACGGCGACGTCACCGAAGGCACCGCGCCGACCTTTACCGTGTCCATCAACCGCGTCCTGGCCGATGACTTCACCGTCACCTTGAGCAATGGCAAATCGGTGGTGATCACGGCGGGTCAAACCAGCGCGATCTACACCGGCGACACCAATGCCGAAGACGTCTACCGAGACCCATCGTCCCTGACCTTGAACGTCACCGGCGCTTCCGTGGCTGGTAAAACCTTCGAGAACCTGGTGATCGACAACTCCACGGCCACGGTGAACACCACCGACACCACCAACGACGTAGTGGCCAAACTGACCGTGGACAGCACCAGCGTCAGCGAAGGCGGCCAGATCACCTACACCGTGACGTTGAGCAATGCCGATGGCCTGCCGGTGAGCAACCACGGCGGCCTGAGCTTTACCCTGACCGATGGCACGGTGATCAACATTGCTGCCAACCAGACGTCTGGCAGCACCAGTGTTCCGGTCGCTGACAACCTCTACGTTGATCAACCTGTCGTCATCGACAATCAATTGACCGGTGTCACTGGCAGCAACAACTACGAAAACCTGGTGCTTGGTAGCGATAAAACCAGCGTCACCATCAGCGACGAGGCGAACGGTGCCGGCAACCAGGTCACCGTGGGCATTTCCGCCAACGGCGACGTCACCGAAGGCACCGCGCCGACCTTTACCGTGTCCATCAACCGCGTCCTGGCCGATGACTTCACCGTCACCTTGAGCAATGGCAAATCGGTGGTGATCACGGCGGGTCAAACCAGCGCGATCTACACCGGCGACACCAATGCCGAAGACGTCTACCGAGACCCATCGTCCCTGACCTTGAACGTCACCGGCGCTTCCGTGGCTGGTAAAACCTTCGAGAACCTGGTGATCGACAACTCCACGGCCACGGTGAACACCACCGACACCACCAACGACGTAGTGGCCAAACTGACCGTGGACAGCACCAGCGTCAGCGAAGGCGGCCAGATCACCTACACCGTGACGTTGAGCAATGCCGATGGCCTGCCGGTGAATAACCACGGCGGTCTGAGCTTCACCTTGACCGATGGCACGGTGATCAACATCGCTGCCAATCAAACCAGCGGCAGCACCAGCGTACCAGTGGCAGACAACCTCTACGTCGACCAGCCGGTGACCGTGGTCAACCAGCTGCAATCCGTCAGCGGCAGCAACAACTACGAAAACCTGGTGCTTGGCGGCGACACCACCAGCGTCACCATCAGCGACGACGCAAACAGCGCCGCCAACAAGGTCACCGTGGGCATCGCCGCCAACGGCGACGTGGTGGAAGGCACCGCGCCGACCTTCACCGTCAGCATCAACCGTGCCCTGGCCGATGACTTCACCGTCACCCTGAGCAACGGTAAGACCGTCACCATTACCGCAGGTCAAACCAGCGCGATCTACGCTGGCGACACCAACGCCGAGGACGTCTACCAAGACCCGACGTCCCAGACCCTGCACATCACTGGGGCGGAAGTTGCGGGCAAGTCTTTCGAGAACCTGGTGATCGACAACACCGCGGCCACGGTCAACACCACCGACACCACCAACGACGTGGTGGCCAAACTGACCGTGGACAGCACCAGTGTCAGCGAAGGCGGCCAGATCACCTACACCGTGACCCTGAGCAACGCCGATGGCCTGCCGGTCAATAACCACGGCGGCCTGAGCTTTACCCTGACCGACGGCACGGTGATCAACGTCGCTGCCAATCAAACCAGCGGCAGCACCAGTGTTCCGGTGCCGGACAACCTGTACGTTGATCAACCTGTCGTCATCGACAATCAATTGACCGGTGTCACTGGCAGCAACAACTACGAAAACCTGGTGCTTGGCGGCGACACCACCAGCGTCACCATCAGCGACGACGCAAACAGCGCCGCCAACAAGGTCACCGTGGGCATCGCCGCCAACGGCGACGTGGTGGAAGGCACCGCGCCGACCTTCACCGTCAGCATCAACCGTGCCCTGGCCGATGACTTCACCGTCACCCTGAGCAACGGTAAGACCGTCACCATTACCGCAGGTCAAACCAGCGCGATCTACGCTGGCGACACCAACGCCGAGGACGTCTACCAAGACCCGACGTCCCAGACCCTGCACATCACTGGGGCGGAAGTTGCGGGCAAGTCTTTCGAGAACCTGGTGATCGACAACACCGCGGCCACGGTCAACACCACCGACACCACCAACGACGTGGTGGCCAAACTGACCGTGGACAGCACCAGTGTCAGCGAAGGCGGCCAGATCACCTACACCGTGACCCTGAGCAACGCCGATGGCCTGCCGGTCAATAACCACGGCGGCCTGAGCTTTACCCTGACCGACGGCACGGTGATCAACGTCGCTGCCAATCAAACCAGCGGCAGCACCAGTGTTCCGGTGCCGGACAACCTGTACGTTGATCAACCTGTCGTCATCGACAATCAATTGACCGGTGTCACTGGCAGCAACAACTACGAAAACCTGGTGCTCGGCAGCGACACCACCAGCGTGACCATCAGCGACGAGGCGAACGGTGCCGGCAACCAGGTCACCGTGGGCATCGCCGCCAACGGCGACGTGGTAGAAGGCACCGCACCGAGCTTCACCGTCAGCATCAACCGTGCCCTGGCCGATGACTTCACCGTCACCCTGAGCAACGGCAAATCGGTGGTGATCACGGCGGGTCAAACCAGCGCGATCTACAGCGGCGATACCAACGCCGAAGACGTCTACCAAGACCCGACGTCCCAGACCCTGCACATCACCGGCGCGAAAGTCGCGAGCAAGTCCTTCGAAAACCTGGTCATCAGCGCTGCGGATGCAACCGTCAACACCACCGACACCACGAATGACGTGGTGGCCAAACTGACGGTGGACAGCACCAGCGTCAGCGAAGGTGGCCAGATCACCTACACCGTGACCCTGAGCAACGCTGACGGCTTGCCGGTGAACAACCACGGCGGCCTGACTTTCACCCTGAAAGACGGCACGGTGATCAACATCACCGCCAACCAAACGTCTGGCAGCACCAGCGTACCGGTGCCGGACAACCTGTATGTTGATCAACCTGTCGTCATCGACAATCAGCTGCAATCCGTCAGCGGCACCAACAACTACGAAAACCTGGCGCTCGGCAGCGACACCACCAGCGTGACCATCAGCGACGACGCAAAAGGCGATGCCAACAAGGTCACCGTCGGCATCGTCGCCAACGGCGACGTCACCGAAGGCAGCGCGCCGAGCTTCACCGTCAGCATCAACCGTGCCCTGGCCGATGACTTCACCGTCACCCTGAGCAACGGAAAATCGGTGGTGATCACGGCGGGTCAAACCAGCGCGATCTACAGCGGCGATACCAACGCCGAAGACGTCTACCAAGACCCGACGTCCCAGACCCTGCACATCACTGGCGCCTCCGTGGCCGGCAAGACCTTCGAGAACCTGGTCATCAGCGCTGCGGACGCAACCGTCAACACCACCGACACCACCAACGACGTGGTGGCCAAACTGACGGTGGACAGCACCAGCGTCAACGAAGGTGGGCAGATCACCTACACCGTGACCCTGAGCAACGCCGACGGCCTGCCGGTCAATAACCACGGTGGCCTGAGCTTTACCCTGACCGATGGCACCGTGATCAACATTGCCGCCAACCAGACGTCTGGCAGCACCAGCGTTCCGGTCGCTGACAACCTCTACGTCGACCAGCCGGTGACTGTGGTTAATCAGTTGACCGGTGTCAGCGGCAGCAACAACTACGAAAACCTGGTGCTCGGCAGCGACACCACCAGCGTGACCATCAGCGACGACGCAAAAGGCGATGCCAACAAGGTCACCGTCGGCATCGTCGCCAACGGCGACGTCACCGAAGGCAGCGCGCCGAGCTTCACCGTCAGCATCAACCGTGCCCTGGCCGATGACTTCACCGTCACCCTGAGCAACGGAAAATCGGTGGTGATCACGGCGGGTCAAACCAGCGCGATCTACAGCGGCGATACCAACGCCGAAGACGTCTACCAAGACCCGACGTCCCAGACCCTGCACATCACCGGGGCGGAAGTCGCGGGCAAGACCTTCGAGAACCTGGTCATCAGCGCTGCGGATGCAACCGTCAACACCACCGACAGCACCAACGACGTGGTGGCCAAACTGACGGTGGACAGCACCAGCGTCAACGAAGGTGGGCAGATCACCTACACCGTGACCCTGAGCAACGCCGACGGCCTGCCGGTGAATAACCACGGCGGCCTGAGCTTTACCCTGACCGATGGCACGGTGATCAACATCGCCGCCAACCAAACGTCTGGCAGCACCAGCGTACCGGTCGCAGACAACCTCTACGTCGACCAGCCGGTGACTGTGGTTAATCAACTGCAATCCGTCAGCGGCACTAACAACTACGAAAACCTGGTGCTTGGCAGTGACACCACCAGCGTCACCATCAGCGACGAAGCAAACAGTGCCGGCAACAAGTTCACCGTGGGCATTTCCGCTAACGGCGACGTGGTGGAAGGCACCGCGCCGACTTTCACCGTCAGCATCAACCGTGCCCTGGCCGATGACTTCACCGTCACCTTGAGCAACGGTAAATCGGTGGTGATCACGGCGGGGCAAACCAGCGCGATCTACACCGGCGACACCAATGCCGAAGACGTCTACCAAGACCCGACGTCCCAGACCCTGCACATCACTGGGGCGGAAGTCGCGGGCAAGTCTTTCGAAAACCTGGTCATCAGCGCTGCGGATGCAACCGTTAACACCACCGACACCACCAACGACGTAGTGGCCAAACTGACCGTGGACAGCACCAGCGTCAGCGAAGGCGGCCAGATCACCTACACCGTGACCCTGAGCAACGCTGACGGCTTGCCGGTGAGCAACCACGGCGGCCTGACTTTCACCCTGAAAGACGGCACCGTGATCAACGTCGCTGCCAATCAAACCAGCGGCAGCACCAGCGTTCCGGTCCCAGACAACCTCTACGTCGACCAGCCGGTGACCGTGGTCAACCAGCTGCAATCCGTCAGCGGCACCAACAACTACGAAAACCTGGTGCTCGGCAGCGACAAGACCAGCGTGACCATCAGCGACGACGCAAAAGGCGATGCCAACAAGGTCACCGTCGGCATCGTCGCCAACGGCGACGTCACCGAAGGCCATGCACCGACCTTCACCGTGTCCATCAACCGCGTCCTCGCCGACAACTTGGTGGTGACCCTGAGCAACGGCAAGACCGTCACCATCACTGCGGGCCAGAAGACTGCGATCTACAGCGGCGATACCAACGCCGAAGACGTCTACCAAGACCCGATGTCCCAGACCCTGCACATCACCGGCGCCTCCGTGGCCGGCAAAACCTTCGAGAACCTGGTGATCGACAACACCACGGCCACGGTGAAAACCACCGACACTACCAACGACGTGGTGGCCAAACTGACCGTGGACAGCACCAGCGTCAGCGAAGGCGGCCAGATCACCTACACCGTGACCCTGAGCAACGCTGACGGCTTGCCGGTGAGCAACCACGGCGGCCTGACTTTCACCCTGAAAGACGGCACCGTGATCAACGTCGCTGCCAATCAAACCAGCGGCAGCACCAGCGTTCCGGTCCCAGACAACCTCTACGTCGACCAGCCGGTGACTGTGGTCAACCAGCTGCAATCCGTCAGCGGCACCAACAACTACGAAAACCTGGTGCTCGGCAGCGACAAGACCAGCGTGACCATCAGCGACGACGCAAAAGGCGATGCCAACAAGGTCACCGTCGGCATCGTCGCCAACGGCGACGTCACCGAAGGCCATGCACCGACCTTCACCGTGTCCATCAACCGCGTCCTCGCCGACAACTTGGTGGTGACCCTGAGCAACGGCAAGACCGTCACCATCACTGCGGGCCAGAAGACTGCGATCTACACCGGCGACACCAACGCCGAGGACGTCTACAAAGACCCATCGTCCCTGACCTTGAACGTCACCGGCGCCTCCGTGGCCGGCAAGACCTTCGAGAACCTGGTGATCGACAACTCCGCGGCCACGGTGAAAACAACTGACACCATCAGCGAAGTCACCGCCACGCTGACCGTCGACAAGACGTCCGTCGCGGAAGGCGGCGTGGTGACGTATACCGTAACCCTGACCAGCAAAGACAATATCCCGCTGGGTAACCACGGCGAGCTGAAGTTCACGCTCACCGACGGCACGGTTGTCACCGTTCCCGCGAATGTGGCGTCGGGCACTGCCACCATCATCGCCAAAGATGACGTGTACCTCGGCGGCCAACTGCCGATCACCAACAAATTGGTTAGTGTCACCGGCGGCGATAACTTCGAAAAACTGACGCTGGATCAAACGGTCCGGAACACCGCCGTCACCGACGAGTCAGGTTCCGGCACGAACACGCCGTCCAACAGCGGCGATAAAACCACCATCAGCATCACCGGCGACACGTCCGTGACTGAAGGCGATACGGCTCACTACACCATCGCCCTCTCCAACCCGGCCCACGGCGAAGTCACCGTAACGCTGTCCTACACCGGCACCGCGGCTAATGGCGCGGACTTCACGGGGGTGGCCACGATCACAATCCCGGCGAATGCCAGCAGCGTGCCGCTCAATATCGCGACCATCGATGACCGGTTCACCGAAGGGACCGAGAACTTCACAGTGAGAATCACTGGTGCCACCGGCGGAAATTTCGAAAACCTTGTGATCAGCGACACCACCAACAGTGTCACCACCTCGATCATCGACAACGACGCACCGCCGGTCATCGATCTGGATGCCAACAACTCCAGTGGCGCGACCGGGGCCAATTACAATGTGACCTTCACCGAAGGCACTACCAGCCCGGGCGTGTCGATCGGCGATATCGACCTGAGCATCACCGATCCGGACAGCACCATGCTGACCGGGGCAACCATCGTGCTGACCAACCGCCAGACCGGCGACAACCTGAACCTGGGCAATAGTGTCGATGGCATCATCATCAACACCAATCATCTGGATGGCTCGATCACACTGATCCTTTCCGGCACTGCGACGCTGGCCAATTACATTCAGCGCATCAAGAACATCACCTTCACCAACGACAGTGAAAACCCGAGCGCTGTCCCGCGAACCATCACCGTCACAGTGACCGATGGCAGCAACAACTCCAACGTCGCCACCACCACCGTTACCGTGGTCGGTGTGAATGACGCGCCGACGGCTGCACCAGCTAACGTCAGCGGACTTGAAGACCAACCGTTGGTGCTTGGTTGGTCGACTTTCGGGGTCAAGGACGTCGACAGCGCCGATGCCAACCTGGGTGTGAAAATCACCCAACTGCCCGGTGAGGGCAAGTTGCAGTACAGCAATGACGGCACCAACTGGATCGATGTGACGGTCAACCAGACCTTCACCAAAGCCCAGATCGATGCTGGCAAGCTGCGCTTCCAGCCAGACCTCAATGAGTCCGGCAGCGACGGTTATGCCAACGGCATGGGCAACAACAAGGCGGACTACGCACAACTGCAGTTCCAGCCAACCGACGGCCAGTTGTTGGGTAGCACCGCTACGGTCAAGATCGACATCACGCCAGTGGCCGACGCGCCAACGCTGAGTGTCGCCGGCAATGCGGTCACCTCTACCGGCTTGCTCAAGGAAGTCTGGACCAATCTGTCCGGGCTCGGCGCAGGCTATGACGGCACCGTCGGCAACGGTGTAGCAACCAATACCCTGAAGTCCGTGATTGACGCTGCCACGAATCCGAACAGCAGCAGCACCTCGACCAACGTCCAGTCCAGCGGTGACGTCGCCGCCAACACCGCATCGAAAACGTCTGGCCTGATCTACCTCGAAGCCGGCAAGACCTACACTTTCAGCGGCAGCGCCGACGACAGCCTGTTGGTGACCATCGGCGGCAACACGGTGGCCAGTGCCCTGTGGGGCAAAGGCGGGACAATCACGGGGACGGGCTTCACGCCAACCACCAGTGGCTACTACACCATCGACATCTACCACCATAACCAGAGTGGTCCCGGCAGCTATGACGTCAACCTGTCGATCAATGGCGCACCTGCCGTCGACCTGAGCAGCGCTGGCATACCGCTGTACACCGGCGTGGCCAATCTGGTCGCTTCCGGTGTAACGGTTTCCGCACTGCATGGCAGCAATGGCGAAGGCTATTATGAGGGCTACAAACTCAACGAAGGCGCGGAAAACGGCAGCGTCCACCTGTCGAAGATCACCACCGCGTTGACCGATACCGATGGCTCGGAAAGCCTGACCGTAAGCATCAGCGGCTTCCCCAAAGGCATGGTGCTGAGCGACGACGCCGGCCATAGCCTCACGGTGGGCACGGATGGCATCGCGCAGGTCAGCGGCTGGAACCTGGCCAACCTGACGATTACGCCACCGGCGTACTACAACGGCAAGTTCGACCTGACCGTGACCTCGACCTCCACCGAGCTCCTGGGTGACAAGGCATCGAGTACTGCAACGATTCCGGTCACCATTTACCCGGCTGTGTACAACGCCATCACCGCTACTTCGGCTGATGACACGGTCAGCGGTACCGACGGCAACGACATCATCGTGGCCGATATCGGCGGACTGACGGTCATTCCGGGCACCAACTACAACATTGCATTCATGGTCGACAGCTCGGGCAGTATGAGTGACGCCTCTGTCGTCGCGGCCAGGAACTCGCTGACCTCGGTGTTCAATACCCTCAAGCAAAGCATGGGCGGTAACTCGGGCACCGTGAACATTTTCCTGGTGGACTTCGACACCCAGATCAACAAGTCGGTATCGGTCAATCTGAACGACCCGAATGCGCTGAAACTGCTCACGGCTGTGTTGAACTCGATGGAGTCCGGTGGTGGCACCAACTACGAGGACGTGTTCAAGACGACGGCTAACTGGTTCCAGAGCGCTGATGCACTGGCCAACACCGGGGCGAAGAACATCACGTACTTCATCACCGATGGCAAGCCGACCTACTATCAAAGCGACGAGTCGCAGAACCCCAAACTGTACGGCAACGTCAGGCTGGATAGTGTGGTCACCACCAGCAATTACCAACTGGGCACTGCGACCACCCTGCAACCTGACAGCAGTCACCAGATCGAGATCTCCGCTGCGGGCTACGTGAGGGTCTGGACGAAGTCCGGCAACAGCTGGTCGTACGATAATGTTGGCACCCTGCATGCCCAGGGTGATGGCACCTACGAGTTCTCGTCCCGCGATGGCAGCGGCAGCAGCACAAGCTCAGACACCGTCGACAATGCCCAGGCCAGCTTCGCGCTGCTGCTCAAGGTTTCGCCAACGGTGGAGGCTATCGGCCTGAACAGCGACGTGACCCTCAGCGACCTCAAGCCATACGATTCGGACAAGGCCCCACAAACCAATATCGACCCGAACAACCTGGCCAACTCGATCATTGGTCACACAGAAGCGACATTGCCTGGCGCTGACACCGTCAACGGTGGGGATGGCAACGACATCCTGTTCGGCGATCTGGTCAGCTTCAGCGGCATTGCAGGCGAGGGTTACCAGGCCATGCAGGCGTTCGTTGCCAAGGAAACCGGCGTAGATGTCAGCAAAGTGACCACCAGCAACGTGCACCAGTACATTACAGAGCACACCGACGTGTTCGACGTGTCTGGCGCTCACGATGGCGACGACAGTCTGTTGGGTGGTGCCGGCAACGACATCATTTTCGGCCTGGGTGGCGACGACAAACTCTACGGCGGCAGCGGCAATGACCTCTTGCTCGGCGGTACCGGAAAAGACCTGCTTGATGGTGGCGACGGCAATGACACCCTCCTGGGTGGCAAGGGTGACGACACGCTGATTGGCGGCCTGGGTGGCGATACCTTCGTCTGGAAGGCTGGCGACACCGGCACCGACGTGATCAAGGACTTCAATGCCAGCCAGGGCGATCGCATCGACCTGCGTGATCTGTTGCAGGGTGAAAGTGGCAGCACCATCGACAACTATCTGAAGATCACCACGGTGGACGGTGTATCGTCCCTGCAGGTCAATTCCGCTGGCAACTTCAACAGTGCCAACGCTACAGCGGCCAAGCCGGACGTGACGATCAAACTCGAAGGTAACAACTGGTCCAGCGCCAACTTGCACAATCTGATTGCCGGTAGCGATCCGACGATCAAGATCGATCACAACAACAGCTGATGGCTGACTGACGGTCGCCCACAGCGGGCGGCCGTCACGTTTGCAATCAACAGCCCGGTGACGATTTCGTCATCACGCCGCATACTCGCCTGCAGTTGGCCTATGCTGCTGACAGCATGATGCTGGACCATTTCTGAGGGATGCCAAATGTTTTACGTGCAACGCGATGCGCAAGGCCAATTGGTTCGCGTGGAAGCTGCCGCCTATGCCGAAGCCACGGAAACGCTGCCGGCCGATCATCATGAAATCCAGGCCTGGTACGCCAACGAAACGATGGAGGTCAGCCTCAAGCAGCTCAAGCAAAGCGACCTGGAAATGATCCGCGTACTCGACGACCTGATCCAGGTGCTGACCAGCAAAGGCGTGATCCGTGTGACCGACCTGCCGCCGGCCGCACAGGCCAAGCTGATGGACCGGACCCAGGCTCGTGAGGCGTTGGGCGGATTAAGTCATTTGATCGATGATGATGAGGCAGGATTGATCTAGGCCTGCCGCCCTGCAGGTGTAGGAGCGAGCATGCTCCGGGCGGCGTTCCGACGAAAAACGTGAGGGCGCCGCGGGGCGTCAGGTGCCCCGCGTCATCGTTACCCCCCATCGCGAGCAAGCTCGCTCCTACACCAAGGCTTTGGTGCACCAAATAATTGCCCCTGAACCCCATAAAGCCCCATCTCGCGAATCACCGACAACTCCCCTTCTGTCTCGACCCGCTCGGCAATCAACGGCAGGTCAATGCTGTGCGCCGCCCGCTGGATGGCCTCGATGAACAAACGCTTGTCACTCTCGCGATCAATCGCCCGGAAGTAGCTGCCATCGACCTTCAGATACGCTAACCCTAGCCGTGCCAGGTTGCCGATCATGCTGAAACGTCCGCCGAAACGTTGCAGGCTCAATGAGAACCCCAACTCACGCAGGCGTCGCGTCAGCTCCTCGAGCACCGTTTGCTCCGGTAATTGTTCCTCACCGATCTCCAGCGTCAACCGCGGCCCCAGGTTGGAATGCGAACGCAATAGCTCAAAGACTTTATTCAGCGCCTGCGGGTCAGCCAGGGTAGCCGACGACAGGTTCAGCGCCAGCGACTCTTCATGGTCAGCCATCTGCTCAAGCACCAACTCCAGCATCAGGCGGTCCAGCCGCGCAGTCCAGCCAAAACGCTCCAGCCACGGCAGGAAGCGTCCGGCGGGAATGATCTGGCCCTCGGCATCAGTTAAGCGCGAAAGCACCTTGTAGTGCAGCACCAGCTGAGTGTCCTGGGCGGCAACCACCGGTTGGAAGAACAATTCGAAGCGCCGTTGAGTCATGGCCTGATCGAGCAGGTTGTGCCACGCATGATGGTCTTCAGCCACATGAGTCGATGCGCCATGGTCCAGGCACGCCCAGCTCGGCTCACCCTGGCTCTGCGCCTGGGCCAATGCCTGATCCGCTAACCCGAGCGCCGCCTGCGGCGAATCGCCATGGGTAAAGGGGGCCAGTCCGATTGAGGCCACCGGCGCAACGTCGGTGGCGCCAGTGGCGTGCAGGCTCGCCAAGGCACTGTCGAGGCTGCGTGCCAATTGCAACGCTTCTTCGCGTACCAGCCCTGGCGCCAAGACGGCAAACTCACCGCCTCGAATGCGCGTGACCAGGTTTTGTGTTTCCGGGTACTTGGCGCACTCGCGAGACAATTGCAGCCCGACTGCCTTCAACAACTCATCAGTCCGCTGACCACCCAGGCGCTGATTCAAACCCGCCAGATCGTTGACCCGCAGCAACAGCAGATAACCCGAGCTGGCCTGCTCGGTATTGCTCACCCGTGCGTTCAACTGCATCTCGAAATAACGACGGTTCGCCAGCCCTGTCAGGTTGTCCTGATAAGACTCGATCCGCAGTCTTTCACTGCGTTCGGCCTGTTCCTGAAACAGTGCCTTGAGCTTCTCGACCATCTGGTTCATTGCTTGAACGACGCGGCGCAATTCAGGGGTACGCGGCAAATCCGGCAGGCTGAGGAATTCCCGGCGGGCAATCGCGTGGGATTGCTTGACCATGTAATCCAGGGGTTTCAATTGTCGACGCAACAGCAATGCACCCAAGACGGCGCTCACCGCGCCACACAGCAGCAGCCAACCGAGACTGCCCAGCGCACTCTGCCAAAGCTTGGCCAAGGCAAACATCGGGTGGCTGACCACCTCGACCCGCGCGGCCTGCTCCCAACCGCGGCTGACGATCGCATCGCCACCGGCCGCTTCCAGGCCGATCAGCTTGATGAACCATTGCGGTACATTGTTGACCGCCGGCATACCGCTGCGCTCGACGATGACTTTGTCGTCGCTCAAATCGACCACGCGGATGCTGGCGTAATACCCGCTGTCGAATAGCGAGCTGACCAGCAACTCGACCATCGCCGGATCGTCGATGTTCGGCGTCAGGGACACCGCCAAAGCCGTCGCGCCATCCTGGGCGTGAGAACGCAACTGGTTGACGTACTGGGTGCGCGAACTTTCCAGGCTGACCATGAAGCTGCCGGTAAAGGCGACCACCAGGAACAGACAGATAGCGATCAACAGCTGTTTAAACAAAGACATCTGAGCGTGAGCTCCTAGTTAGTCGTTTCGACCGGAAAACCTTCGGCCTGCATTTTTTTCAGCACATCCTGCCAACGCGACAGGCGTTTGGTATCACCAACCTTCTTGTTACCTTTGGCGCCGGGCAAGTACAGGCCTTCTGCATTGAAGGAGTAGACCGGAAGCAGATCCGTTCGCTGACTGGCGGGCTGAATGGTGTCGATCAGGCTATCGAGGACCAACGGCATCGCCTCTGGACTCGAATAGTAGGTCAGCACCATGTGTGCCCGGTTCAGACGCAGGGCCTTGACGTAGGTAATGCGCAGTTTGTCACTGGAAACGCCAAGATGGCGCAGGCTGAAATACTTGGCGATGGCGTAATCTTCGCAGTCGCCGGCACCTTTCCACAGGGCTTCGATTGGCGTTTCCCAATAATCGACCTGCTGCCATAAATCGATGTCTTCGACGTAGCGCAACTGCTTGTTGACGAACCGGTTGACCACGTTCAACTGTTCAAGCTCGCCAAGCTGCTTCTGGCTGGCCAGCAAATGCTGCCAATCATCCATGCGTTGCTGGCCTGGACCCAAAGGTCCGTACAATGCCTGCGCCCGACGACTGATCAGAGAAAAATCCCAATCGGCATGCAGCCCGCCCAGCATCACGCCAGCCAGCAACAACGCGCAGGACAGCCAGCGCAGCATCCGTGGAATCGGGAAAAAACGTACCGCCAATGCGAGGCATCCAGGGTAGGCAGTTGGAAAGTCGGTTGATGGTGTAGGTTAGTACGGCAAAAAACAATGGCACCGTGAGATCAGCGATGGCGCGCTAAACTTGAAATAGGCAATTTGCTGATCGTTTGACAAGCTTTCAGGCAGTCACTAGTGTCAGTTGGATCCAAAAATAACTCAGTCAATCAGGGTGCGTTGTAGTGACACGAAAAGCCAACCCTCTCAGCAGCATCAAGGTCAACGGCCCCATTGCCGCTCACTTGGCGCGCTCGGTCATCGAGGAAACCTTGCGTTCGGCCATCCTGGACGGTCGGCTGCCGTGTGGCATCGCTCTGCGCCAGCAAGACCTGGCCGATCTCTTCGGTGTCAGCCGCATGCCTGTGCGCGAAGCGTTACGCCAACTCGAAGCCCAGTCATTGCTCAATGTGGTTGCCCACAAAGGTGCTGTGGTCGCCCCACTGGTCCAGGGCGATGCAGTGGAGACCTATGCACTGCGGATTTTACTGGAGTCCGAAGCCCTGCGCCTGTCGGTGCCATTGCTTGAGGCGGCGGATCTCGAACAGGCCGCGCTTTACATCGACCAGCTGGAGACGGAACAGGACTACACCGAAATCGGCCGGCTGAACCGCCTCTTTCATATGTCGCTCTACAGCAAGGCACCCAATCGCCGGTTGCTCAAACTGGTGGAGGACGGGTTGAACGAAGAAGAACGCTTCCTGCGCTTCAACCTTGAGGCCATGGGCCTGGGCAAGTTATCACAGGAAGATCACCGCGCCATGTGGCGGGCCGCCGAGGCGCGGGATGTCGAAGGATCGGTGAGGCTGCTGGTCAACCATCTCAATCGTGGGGTTGAGGTCATCACCCGGTACCTCAACAGTCCGGAAGCCAGGAACAGAAAAACCTCGTAGCAAAGGCAGCGGCAGGCCTGAGGGTGACTTCACTTGCCGCAACATTTCGTCGCTCATCATCCACGCATAATCTGCTTACAACATCCCCCGGCCCCGACTCCCAGCCCGCTATAACCATCCCCAGGCTCTTTTGCACGCCGATGCCGCGCGAGTCTGGGCGATGGTGGGTAGCTTTATCCGGCTTCCATCGATTCATCCCGGTGCTGTCTCACATTGAGTGACCGGCTACTCGATGAGCAATGTGCTGAAGCTCTTTTCGTAGGCCCAAAACGACAAAACCCCTGTCTGCGTGAGCAGACAGGGGTTTTGGAATTTAATCTTGACGATGACCTACTCTCACATGGGGAAACCCCACACTACCATCGGCGATGCATCGTTTCACTTCTGAGTTCGGGATGGGATCAGGTGGTTCCAACGCTCTATGGTCGTCAAGAAATTCTGTGTGCCGGTCCGTCCGTTAGGACGTGCCAGCGAATTCTTGATGTTTCTACTATAAAGACAAAACCCCTACCTGCATGCGCAGATAGGGGTTTTGGAATTTAATCTTGACGATGACCTACTCTCACATGGGGAAACCCCACACTACCATCGGCGATGCATCGTTTCACTTCTGAGTTCGGGATGGGATCAGGTGGTTCCAACGCTCTATGGTCGTCAAGAAATTCGGGTACTGAGTCGTGACCAGATGGCCTCGCTTCAGCAAATTGGGTATGTGATAGCTTCGGTGTTTTGTGAACTTCGAACTTTCGGTTCGTTGCGTCTTCACACACCGCAATCTGGTCTCTTTCGTCTTTTCAACTAGGAGCATCAAATTGCTTGGGTGTTATATGGTCAAGCCTCACGGGCAATTAGTATTGGTTAGCTCAACGCCTCACAGCGCTTACACACCCAACCTATCAACGTCGTAGTCTTCGACGGCCCTTCAGGGGACTCAAGGTCCCAGTGAGATCTCATCTTGAGGCTAGTTTCCCGCTTAGATGCTTTCAGCGGTTATCTATTCCGAACATAGCTACCCGGCAATGCCACTGGCGTGACAACCGGAACACCAGAGGTTCGTCCACTCCGGTCCTCTCGTACTAGGAGCAGCCCCTCTCAAATCTCAAACGTCCACGGCAGATAGGGACCGAACTGTCTCACGACGTTCTAAACCCAGCTCGCGTACCACTTTAAATGGCGAACAGCCATACCCTTGGGACCGGCTTCAGCCCCAGGATGTGATGAGCCGACATCGAGGTGCCAAACACCGCCGTCGATATGAACTCTTGGGCGGTATCAGCCTGTTATCCCCGGAGTACCTTTTATCCGTTGAGCGATGGCCCTTCCATACAGAACCACCGGATCACTAAGACCTACTTTCGTACCTGCTCGACGTGTCTGTCTCGCAGTCAAGCGCGCTTTTGCCTTTATACTCTACGACCGATTTCCGACCGGTCTGAGCGCACCTTCGTACTCCTCCGTTACTCTTTAGGAGGAGACCGCCCCAGTCAAACTACCCACCATACACTGTCCTCGATCCGGATAACGGACCTGAGTTAGAACCTCAAAGTTGCCAGGGTGGTATTTCAAGGATGGCTCCACGCGAACTGGCGTCCACGCTTCAAAGCCTCCCACCTATCCTACACAAGCAAATTCAAAGTCCAGTGCAAAGCTATAGTAAAGGTTCACGGGGTCTTTCCGTCTAGCCGCGGATACACTGCATCTTCACAGCGATTTCAATTTCACTGAGTCTCGGGTGGAGACAGCGCCGCCATCGTTACGCCATTCGTGCAGGTCGGAACTTACCCGACAAGGAATTTCGCTACCTTAGGACCGTTATAGTTACGGCCGCCGTTTACCGGGGCTTCGATCAAGAGCTTCGCGTTAGCTAACCCCATCAATTAACCTTCCGGCACCGGGCAGGCGTCACACCCTATACGTCCACTTTCGTGTTTGCAGAGTGCTGTGTTTTTAATAAACAGTCGCAGCGGCCTGGTATCTTCGACCGGCGTGGGCTTACGGAGCAAGTCCTTCACCCTCACCGGCGCACCTTCTCCCGAAGTTACGGTGCCATTTTGCCTAGTTCCTTCACCCGAGTTCTCTCAAGCGCCTTGGTATTCTCTACCCAACCACCTGTGTCGGTTTGGGGTACGGTTCCTGGTTATCTGAAGCTTAGAAGCTTTTCTTGGAAGCATGGCATCAACCACTTCGTCACCTGAAAGGTAACTCGTCATCAGCTCTCGGCCTTGGAATCCCGGATTTACCTAAGATTCCAGCCTACCACCTTAAACTTGGACAACCAACGCCAAGCTGGCCTAGCCTTCTCCGTCCCTCCATCGCAATAACCAGAAGTACAGGAATATTAACCTGTTTTCCATCGACTACGCTTTTCAGCCTCGCCTTAGGGACCGACTAACCCTGCGTCGATTAACGTTGCGCAGGAAACCTTGGTCTTTCGGCGTGGGTGTTTTTCACACCCATTGTCGTTACTCATGTCAGCATTCGCACTTCTGATACCTCCAGCAAGCTTCTCAACTCACCTTCACAGGCTTACAGAACGCTCCTCTACCGCATCACCCGAAGGTGATACCCGTAGCTTCGGTGTATGGTTTGAGCCCCGTTACATCTTCCGCGCAGGCCGACTCGACTAGTGAGCTATTACGCTTTCTTTAAAGGGTGGCTGCTTCTAAGCCAACCTCCTAGCTGTCTAAGCCTTCCCACATCGTTTCCCACTTAACCATAACTTTGGGACCTTAGCTGACGGTCTGGGTTGTTTCCCTTTTCACGACGGACGTTAGCACCCGCCGTGTGTCTCCCATGCTCGGCACTTGTAGGTATTCGGAGTTTGCATCGGTTTGGTAAGTCGGGATGACCCCCTAGCCGAAACAGTGCTCTACCCCCTACAGTGATACATGAGGCGCTACCTAAATAGCTTTCGAGGAGAACCAGCTATCTCCGAGCTTGATTAGCCTTTCACTCCGATCCACAGGTCATCCGCTAACTTTTCAACGGTAGTCGGTTCGGTCCTCCAGTCAGTGTTACCTAACCTTCAACCTGCCCATGGATAGATCGCCCGGTTTCGGGTCTATTCCCAGCGACTAGACGCCCTATTAAGACTCGCTTTCGCTACGCCTCCCCTATTCGGTTAAGCTCGCCACTGAAAATAAGTCGCTGACCCATTATACAAAAGGTACGCAGTCACCCAACAAAGTGGGCTCCCACTGCTTGTACGCATACGGTTTCAGGATCTATTTCACTCCCCTCTCCGGGGTTCTTTTCGCCTTTCCCTCACGGTACTAGTTCACTATCGGTCAGTCAGTAGTATTTAGCCTTGGAGGATGGTCCCCCCATATTCAGACAAAGTTTCTCGTGCTCCGTCCTACTCGATTTCATGACTAAGAGATTTTCGCGTACAGGGCTATCACCCACTATGGCCGCACTTTCCAGAGCGTTCCGCTAATCTCAAAGCCACTTAAGGGCTAGTCCCCGTTCGCTCGCCACTACTAAGGGAATCTCGGTTGATTTCTTTTCCTCAGGGTACTTAGATGTTTCAGTTCCCCTGGTTCGCCTCTTGCACCTATGTATTCAGTACAAGATAACCATCTTATGATGGCTGGGTTCCCCCATTCAGACATCTCCGGATCAAAGTCTGTTTGCCGACTCCCCGAAGCTTTTCGCAGGCTACCACGTCTTTCATCGCCTCTGACTGCCAAGGCATCCACCGTATGCGCTTCTTCACTTGACCATATAACCCCAAGCAATCTGGTTATACTGTGAAGACGACATTCGCCGAAAATTCGAATTTCTCAACTAAGAGAACTCACAAATTTTACCTTAGCCTGATCCGTTACCAGTGAAAGTAACGTTCAGTCTATCTTTCTATCACATACCCAAATTTTTAAAGAACGATCTAATCAAAAGACTAGAAATCAATATTCATCGCAGAATATTCATTTCTAAACTCTCAAACTTCGAAGCAGTTTATGGTGGAGCCAAGCGGGATCGAACCGCTGACCTCCTGCGTGCAAGGCAGGCGCTCTCCCAGCTGAGCTATGGCCCCATAACAAAATTGGTGGGTCTGGGCAGAT
>NZ_CP051487.1:0-240000 GCF_012647205.1 Pseudomonas umsongensis | reverse complement strand
ATGGGGCCGCACGGCACACCAGCCTGTTCCAACTGAGCGACCCATTCGGCGGTAGTCTTGAACACCGTAGCCTGACGGATCAGGGGGATCAGCACCGCCCTGTTTGCCACCCGCAGCTTGTTGGTTGCAAAACGCGGATCGTCCGCCCACTGAGGCTGCCCAGCCACTTCGGCAAACTTGCGAAACTGCCCGTCATTCCCGACCGTCAGGATGAAGTCGCCATCAGCCGTAGGGAAGTCCTGATAAGGCACGATGTTCGGGTGTGCATTGCCCAGGCGCTTTGGCGCATTGCCCGTTGTCAGGTAGTTCATCGCCTGATTGGCCAAACAGGCGACCTGAACATCCAGCAATGCCATATCGATATGCTGCCCACCACCATCGTGGTCTCGATGCGCAAGCGCGGCCAGGATAGCCACAGTGGAATACAGCCCCGTGAGGATGTCCGTCAGCGCCACACCCACCTTGACCGGCCCAGCACCCTCTTCGCCTTCAGGTCGACCCGTCAAGCTCATCAGCCCACCAAGGCCCTGGATCATGAAGTCATAACCTGCGCGCTTGGCGTAGGGACCGGTTTGCCCAAACCCGGTGATCGAGCAATAAATCAGATCAGGATTGATCGCTTTCAGCGACTCATAGTCCAGACCGTAGGCCGCCAGACCGCCGACCTTGAAATTCTCGATGAGGATGTCCGACTTGGCCGCCAAGTCACGCACCAGCTTCTGCCCCTCTGGACGCGTGAAGTCGATGGTGACCGATTGCTTGTTGCGGTTGGCCGACAAGTAATAGGCAGCCTCGCTGGTGTTCTCGCCATAGGCGTCCTTGAGGAACGGAGGGCCCCAGGCGCGCGTGTCATCGCCATTGCCCGGACGCTCGACCTTGATCACTTCAGCGCCAAGGTCGGCGAGGATCTGGCCGGACCATGGCCCAGCCAACACCCGCGATAAATCCAGTACCCGTAGATGTGAAAGCGCGCCCATGACGTTCTCCTATTAATAGAACGCCTGGATGCCGGTCTGAGCGCGACCGAGGATCAGCGCGTGGACGTCATGCGTACCCTCATAGGTATTCACCACTTCCAGGTTGACCAGATGACGAGCAACGCCGAATTCATCCGAGATACCGTTACCGCCCAGCATGTCGCGGGCCATGCGCGCGATATCCAGGGATTTGCCGCAGGAGTTGCGCTTCATCATCGAGGTAATTTCAACCGCCGCGGTGCCTTCGTCCTTCATGCGCCCCAGACGCAGGCAGCCTTGCAGCGCCAGGGTGATTTCGGTCTGCATGTCGGCCAGCTTCTTCTGGATCAACTGGGTAGCGGCCAATGGGCGACCGAACTGCTGACGATCCAGGGTGTATTGGCGAGCGGTGTGCCAGCAGAACTCAGCGGCGCCCAGCGCCCCCCAGGAGATGCCGTAACGGGCCGAGTTCAAGCAGGTGAAAGGACCTTTCAGGCCTCGGACGTCAGGGAAGATGTTTTCTTCCGGAACGAACACGTTGTCCATGACGATCTCGCCGGTGATCGATGCCCGCAGGCCAACCTTGCCGTGAATCGCCGGAGCGCTCAGGCCTTTCCAGCCCTTCTCCAGAACGAAGCCGCGGATGTCGCCGGCATCGTCCTTGCCCCAAACCACGAATACGTCGGCGATCGGGCTGTTGGTGATCCACATCTTGCTGCCGGTCAGGCTATAGCCGCCTTCCACTTTCCGTGCACGGGTGATCATTGCACCTGGATCGGAGCCATGGTTTGGCTCGGTCAGGCCAAAGCAGCCGATCCACTCGCCCGACGCCAGTTTTGGCAGGTACTTCTGTTTCTGGGCTTCAGTACCGAATTCATTGATCGGCACCATTACCAGCGAGGATTGCACGCTCATCATCGAACGGTAGCCGGAGTCGACGCGCTCGACTTCACGCGCAATCAAACCGTAGCTGACGTAGTTCAGGCCGCTGCCACCGTACTGCTCGGGAATGGTTGCACCCAGCAGACCCACTTCGCCCATTTCACGGAAGATCGCCGGATCGGTCTTTTCATGGCGGAAGGCTTCGAGCACACGCGGCGCGAGACTCTGCTGAGCGAACTGCGCAGCGGTGTCGCGGATCATGCGCTCTTCTTCGGTGAGCTGTTGATCCAGCAGCAGGGGATCGATCCAGTTGAAGCTAGCTTTACCGGCCATGAGTGTGTCCTCTCGAAACAGGTCAAATAACGTGCAGTGATCCTAGGCCGGGTTCGCCGTCTGGGCAAACGAGGATTTCGCATACTGTTGTGCTAATTTCTCACTCCGAGATGTCGCAAAAGCCATTTAAGGCGATGTATTAGTGAGGTTGACGTACATGCGCAGGAAAATACCCAGCACAACGGCCCTGATCAGCTTTGAAGCCGCCGCCCGCCATGAAAGCTTTACCAAGGCAGCCCAGGAGCTTTCGCTGACCCAAGGGGCAATTTGTCGACAGATCGCCAGCCTCGAGGAGTTCCTGGGCGTGGAACTGTTCCGACGCTCCCGACGCGGGGTCAAGCTGACGGAGGCGGGTCTTTCCTACAGTCGCCGGGTTGCCACCCAACTCGATGCGGTTGAGCGCGACACCCTGTCCGTGATGGGCCAACAGGGGGCCAACGTCATAGAACTGGCCGTAGTTCCAACGTTCGGGACCCAGTGGCTGCTGCCCAGGCTCAAGGACTTTCAACAGAAACACCCGGAAGTAACAGTCAACCTGACCAACCGCACACGGCCGTTTCTGTTTGCCGACACCGATTTCGACGCAGCGATCTACTTCGGTGATGCGGATTGGTCGGGTACTGAATCCCACAGACTGATGGGCGAAAATCCGATGCCCGTGTGCAGCCCCAACCTATTGGGCCAAAAAAATGCCCTGACAGCCGCTGAAATCGCCGACCTTCCCCTTCTGCAACAGACCACCCGCCCCTACGCCTGGCGCCAATGGTTCGACTCTCAGCACCTGAACGTCCCACGCGACATGACAGGGCCGCGCTACGAGCTATTCTCCATGCTGGCCCAGGCGGCGATGCACGACATGGGGATTGCACTGATCCCGCCGTTCCTGATTCAGCGCGAATTGGCCGAGGCTCGCCTGGTGATCGCCAACCCGCAGGCGCTCTCCAGCATAAAGGCCTATTACCTGATGATTCCGGAGAGAAAGGTCGAATCGGCGTCTTTAAGGGCTTTTCGGGACTGGCTGGTAAATCAGGCCCATGGCTACAGCCTAGAAGGATAAAGGCCTGCAGAACTTATCTGACCTCGTAGTCAGAAAACTGAAAACCCTACAGATATAAGTAATTGTCGCATAGAGAGAAACTGTACGACGAAGCAGTACAAACGTGCCACAAGCGCCTGAAGACGCGGCTTTGCGCCACTATTCCAGATCGATTCCGCATCATTCATATGGCCGATGTGTAAATTGTTGGATTTGCGCCAAAATGCCCGAAAGGCACGGCCTACAAGGGATTGAGCCGTTTGGTTGCGACATTCGGTCACGGGGTGACTTGTAGTTAATTTTCCGTCACCCGTCATAATCCCTTGTAAGGGCACAAAGTTCGCCTGCAAAATGCCGCGCCCCGCCTGAATTTAGCGGGGTCGTGCTGATCGGCCGCCCCAGCCGCACCATCCGTAGTGCATGGGTTTACTCAATAAGATCACGCAGGAGATTTGACGTGCACATTGGTGTTCCTCTCGAAACCCAGACCGGTGAAACACGGGTTGCTGCAACCCCCGAAACCATCAAGAAGCTGATCGGCCAGGGTCATAAGGTCACTGTACAAAGCGGCGCCGGCGTCAATGCCAGTGTTGTCGACAGTGCCTATGAAGCCGCAGGCGCGGCCATTGGCAGTGCCAGCGAGGCGTTTGGTGCAGAGCTGATTTTGAAGGTGGTCGCCCCCAGCGACAGCGAGCTTGCGCTGATTAAGAGCGGCACCGTTGTGGTGGGGATGCTCAATCCGTTCAACAACGAAACCATCGCCAAGATGGCTGAGTGCGGCATTACTGCCTTTGCCTTGGAGGCTGCTCCTCGCACCTCGCGCGCACAGAGCCTGGACGTGCTGTCCTCGCAAGCCAACATCGCCGGCTATAAAGCCGTGTTGCTGGCCGCTCATCACTATCCGCGCTTCATGCCGATGCTGATGACCGCCGCGGGCACCGTGAAAGCGGCGCGGGTGCTGATTCTCGGCGCCGGTGTTGCCGGGCTGCAGGCCATCGCCACGGCCAAGCGCCTGGGTGCGGTGATCGAAGCGTCTGACGTGCGTCCGGCGGTAAAAGAACAGATCGAATCCCTGGGCGCCAAGTTCGTCGACGTGCCTTACGAGACCGATGAAGAGCGCGAATGCGCTGTCGGTGTCGGCGGTTACGCTCGCCCGATGCCTGCCAGCTGGATGCAGCGCCAGGCCGTGGCCGTGCACGAACGCGCCAAACAGGCTGACATCGTCATTACCACGGCGCTGATTCCGGGTCGCAAGGCACCGACGCTGCTCAGTGCAGAGACCGTGGCACAGATGAAACCGGGCTCGGTGGTCATCGACCTGGCGGCTGCCCAAGGCGGTAACTGCCCGCTGACCGTGGCCGACCAGGTGGTTGTCGAAAACGGTGTGACCATCGTTGGCCCGACCAACCTGGCGGCCGCAGTCGCTGCCGACGCCTCGGCACTGTATGCACGCAACCTGCTGGACTTCATGAAACTGTTGTTCGATAAAGAAGGACAACTGGTGATCAACCTTGAAGACGATATCGTCGCCGCGTGCCTGATGTGCCGCGACGGCCAGATCGTGCGCAAGAACGGCTGAGGATAAAAACAATGGAAGACATGCTGATCTCTCACGGTATCTACAACCTGATCATCTTCGTGCTGGCCATCTATGTCGGCTACCACGTGGTCTGGAACGTGACCCCTGCACTGCACACCCCTCTGATGGCCGTGACCAACGCGATCTCGGCCATCGTCATCGTCGGCGCCATGCTGGCTGCCGCCCTCACCGTGACCCCACTGGGCAAGACCATGGGCACCCTCGCCGTGGCCCTGGCCGCAGTGAACGTGTTCGGTGGCTTCCTGGTTACCCGGCGCATGCTGGAAATGTTCAAGAAGAAAGCGGCTCCAGCAAAAGCTCCGGCAGCCAAGGCCGAAGCAATCAAGGCTGAGGTGCAGCAAGCATGAGCATGAATCTGGTTACTTCCCTGTATTTGATCGCCTCGGTCTGCTTCATCCAGGCGCTCAAGGGACTCTCGCACCCAACCACGTCGCGTCGCGGCAACCTGTTCGGCATGCTCGGCATGGGCCTGGCGATCCTCACCACGGTTGGCCTGATCTACAAGCTGGGCGCCGAGCTGGCCCACGACGGTATCGTCTACGTGATCGTCGGCCTGCTGATCGGCGGCACTGTCGGTACGATCATGGCCAAACGTGTTGAAATGACCAAGATGCCCGAACTGGTCGCCTTCATGCACAGCATGATCGGCCTGGCGGCGGTGTTTATCGCCGTGGCCGCCGTGGTCGAGCCACAGTCGCTGGGTATCGTCCAGAACCTCGGCGATGCGATCCCGGCCGGTAACCGCCTGGAGTTGTTCCTCGGCGCTGCCATCGGTGCGATCACCTTCTCAGGTTCGGTCATTGCCTTCGGCAAACTGGCGGGCAAATACAAGTTCCGCCTGTTCCAGGGCGCGCCAGTACAGTTTGGCGGTCAGCACAAGCTGAACCTGCTGCTCGGCCTGGCCACACTGGCCCTGGGCGTGACCTTCATGCTCACCGGCGACTACACCGCTTTCGCCGTGATGCTGGCGCTGGCCTTCGTGCTAGGCGTGCTGATCATCATCCCGATCGGCGGTGCCGACATGCCGGTCGTCGTGTCCATGCTCAACAGCTACTCGGGCTGGGCGGCGGCGGGTATCGGCTTCTCGCTGAACAACTCGATGCTGATCATTGCCGGCTCGCTGGTCGGTTCGTCCGGCGCGATTCTTTCGTACATAATGTGCAAGGCGATGAACCGTTCGTTCTTCAACGTATTGCTTGGCGGTTTCGGCAACACGGCGGACGCAGGCCCTGCAGGCTCGAAAGAAGCGCGTCCGGTGAAATCCGGTTCGGCTGACGATGCAACCTTCCTGCTGACCAACGCCGACACCGTGATCATCGTTCCGGGCTACGGCCTGGCGGTAGCGCGGGCCCAGCATGCGCTGAAGGAACTGACCGAGAAGCTGACCCACCGTGGCGTGACCGTGAAGTACGCGATCCACCCGGTTGCCGGTCGCATGCCTGGCCACATGAACGTACTGCTGGCCGAGGCCGAAGTGCCTTACGACCAGGTGTTCGAGATGGACGACATCAACTCCGAGTTCGGCCAGGCCGACGTGGTACTGGTGTTGGGCGCGAACGACGTGGTCAACCCGGCGGCGAAGAACGATCCGAAATCGCCGATTGCCGGCATGCCGATCCTCGAAGCGTTCAAGGCCAAGACCATCATCGTCAACAAGCGCTCGATGGCCAGCGGCTATGCCGGCCTGGACAACGAGCTGTTCTACCTGGACAAAACCATGATGGTCTTCGGCGACGCCAAGAAAGTCATCGAAGACATGGTTAAAGCCGTCGAGTAAGACCGTTTCGCAGTGCCACAACGCCCCGACTCGTCGGGGCGTTTTTGTTTGTGCAAATCAATGGTCAAACCGTCGCGTTGTTACCGAAACGGTAACGGTGTTTTGTCTGAAAGCACCGGAATAGACACCTCGTTTGCGACCTTGGTAGCGGGACACAGCGCCGTGAAATTCAATAGACTGCATGTCCTGCTACCCGTTGCCCGAGATAACAATCCATGTACCGTGACCGTATTCGCCTGCCTTCGTTGTTGGATAAAGTGATGAGCGCCGCCGAGGCTGCCGCTCTGATTGAGGACGGCATGACCGTCGGCATGAGCGGCTTCACCCGTGCCGGCGAAGCCAAGGCCGTGCCCCACGCACTGGCCGAACGGGCCAAAGCCTCCCCGCTGAAGATCAGCCTGATGACCGGCGCCAGCCTGGGCAACGACCTCGACAAACAGCTCACAGAAGCCGGCGTATTGTCACGACGCATGCCGTTCCAGGTGGACAGCACCTTGCGCAAGGCGATCAACGCTGGCGATGTGATGTTCATTGACCAGCACCTCTCGGAAACCGTCGAGCAATTGCGCAACCAGCAACTGAAGCTGCCGGACATCGCGGTGATCGAAGCCGTGGCCATTACCGAGCAAGGTCATATCGTGCCGACCACTTCCGTGGGCAACTCGGCCAGCTTCGCGATTTTCGCCAAGCACGTGATCGTCGAGATCAATCTGGCGCACAACCCCAACCTCGAAGGTCTGCACGACATCTATATCCCGACCTATCGCCCGACCCGTACGCCGATTCCCTTGGTCAAGGTCGACGATCGCATTGGCAGCACCGCCATCCCGATTCCACCGGAAAAGATCGTCGCGATCGTGGTCACCAATCAGTCCGACTCACCGTCCACCGTGCTGCCACCGGACGTGGATACCCAAGCGATCGCCGATCATCTGATCGACTTCTTCAAGCAAGAAGTCGGCGCGGGACGCATGACCAACAAGCTCGGCCCACTGCAGGCCGGGATCGGCACCATCGCCAACTCCGTGATGTGTGGTTTGATCGATTCGCCATTCGAAGACCTGACCATGTACTCCGAGGTGCTTCAGGACTCGACGTTCGACTTGATCGATGCCGGCAAGTTGAGTTTTGCCTCTGGCAGTTCGATCACCTTGTCGAGTCGCCGCAACGCTGACGTATTCGGCAACCTGGAGCGCTACAAGGACAAACTGGTGCTGCGCCCTCAGGAAATCTCCAACCACCCGGAAGTGGTCCGCCGCCTCGGTATCATCGGCATCAACACCGCCCTTGAATTCGATATCTATGGCAACGTCAACTCCACCCATGTCTGCGGCACGCGGATGATGAACGGCATTGGCGGCTCGGGCGACTTCGCGCGTAATGCGCACCTGGCGATTTTCGTCACCAAGTCGATCGCCAAGGGCGGGGCGATTTCCAGCGTGGTGCCGATGGTCAGCCACGTTGACCATACCGAACATGATGTCGACATCCTCGTCACCGAAGTCGGCCTGGCGGACCTGCGCGGCCTGGCACCCCGGGAGCGGGCACGCGTCATCATCGACAACTGCGTACATCCAGATTATCGCCAGGCACTGAACGACTACTTCACGGCCGCCTGCGCCATCGGCGGACACACGCCCCATATCCTGCGTGATGCACTGAGCTGGCACATGAACCTGGAAGAAACCGGGAGAATGATCGCTGTTTGATTGATACAGATGGCAGCTGACGCAAACACAGTTTCGTTAGCTCGCTGTCGTCTCTTCATAATTTGACAAAAACTGTACTGCTGTACCGGTCATTTCCTACCGAATTTTCCCACCTCTCTTAGCCAAATCAGCAAAATTGCACCATAATGGCGCAGACAGATACAGTTGCCTCATTTTTGACCAGTACACCCCCTATAAACAGTTAACTGAGCTCTCACAATACAGGTGAACTGTATCTACAGAGGCTAGGCAAACAAGAGGATCATGGGCACCAGTTAAGCCACTACCTAATCCCGCCACAAGCGGAAGGATGAAAACCATGGAACGTACACTCAGTTCCGAACTGTTCTTCGAAGACACTGCTGCAAAAACCCAGGCTTCCATGCCTCTGCGCGTTATCGCCAACCTGATGCTGTGGCAGCGCCGCATCTCCAGCCGCCACCAACTGGCTCGCCTGGATTCGCGTCTGCTGGCTGACGCCGGGATTAGCGAAGCACAACGCTACGAAGAGCTGAGCAAGCCGTTCTGGCGCTAAGTTAGCGTCGCTGGCTCTGACCCGCAGGGTCCACCGCCAGCAACCCGAATTGCACAAACAAAGCCCGTCGTGGGACTCCACGACGGGCTTTGTCGTTTCAGGTGTTATCAATGCGCAAACAGGTACAGTTTTTATAGTTGAGGATCAGACCATTACAGTTTGCAATCGACTATCGACCGCTCGAACTGATTTTTAGCAACCTTTTCTCTTATAGGCTGTTCGAAACGACCTGCTCAGGCCTAATATCAAGCCAGAACGTGGCGCCCCCCGAGTGTCTGGCGTCTGAATCACCAGACACTGCGCCACCTTTATCGTCTTATCCAAAGGAGTTACACCATGTCCCGTCTTCGTCTGCTCAGCGCTGCAGCCCTGCTTGCCGTGGCTGCCAATGCCCACGCCACCAGCTTCATCGTGACCACCGATGCCGTCGTCGGTGCACTCAAAGCCACGTCCGACGCCACCTCCGACGTGACGTCTTCGTTCAAGGACGACAAGATCGTGCTCGCGGCCCGTGACGATGCTGCCAGCTTCGTCGCCAGCGAAGGTTCGATCCGTGGGGTTAAACTGGAAAGTGCACTCGATCACATTCGCCACCAGGCTCCGCAACTGAATGCAACAGACGCCCAGCTGGCGCAAGCCATCCTGACTATCTAAGCGTTTTCCATGATGGGGGACACGCGTGACGTGTCCCAATGTTTCAGCGCTGGCTCTAGCCCGGGCCTTGCGCTAGCCTTGGGACTCACACTCAACTGTCGAGTCTCATGCGTTTTCTTTCAAACCTGCTGGTTGCTCCAGTCTTTCTAGCAGCCTGCTATTCGGGGGCAGCCCATGCCTTCGACGCGTTTAACCTGTCTACCCAAGGCATCGTGGCTAGCGTTTATGCCACAGGCCTGGTGACCTCTGCCCCCTTCGATCATAAACTGCTCCTCAACGCCCGGGATGACGCCGCGGTATTCATCGCCAGTGATGGTCGAATGAGAGGCGCACGACTGGAGTCGGCCTTGGATTACCTGCGCCAGGCCCAGCCAAAACTTCATGCCAGTGACCTTGAACTGGCACGAGCAATTCTCGTCCAATAGTTATCCCATGTTTCTCCGGAGTCGTTCCATGCGTAACCCGCTGATTGTTGCCACCCTTGGCCTATTGTTGTTGGCTGATGTGGCCCAGGCCCAAACCCTGGTTGCCACCAGCAACATCCTCATTCGTGCCACCCAGCGCACACTGGATTTCACTTCCGACACCACGACGTCGATCCGCGACTCTAAAATCGTCCGTGAAGCCCAGGACGATGCCGCCAGTTTCGTCGCCAGCAACGGCGATATTCGTGGTGCGCACCTGGAATCTGCGCTCAATTTGTTGCGCACTCGCGTTCCTGAAGCCCGCGATGCCAGTGATCAGGATCTCGCCGAAGCCATCCTCGCACTGTGAGGTCTCCAGCTTCCTGGCTGTTGGCCGGGGCCCTGCTGCTGTTTGGCAGCACGGCCCACGCCGACCTCGAACTACACCTCAAGACCGATGGCCTTAGCCCGGCGCAACAGCGGGCCAGCCAGGCTTTGCTTGATGAAGCCATGCAGGCATTGCCGCCACGGTTCATCGAGCAACTCGACCGGCGTATCGACGTCGGCTGGACCGATAAAATGCGCAGCGATGCCTACGGTCAGGCGTCGCTGGTTTCCGAACTCGATCTGAATCGCAATTTGTTGGCGAGCCTCACCGATGGCAGCGCTGCCACCAAGAAAACCTATCGTCCCCATGGCACTGTGCGCCGGGAAATGCTCGCGACGGTGCTGCATGAGCTGACCCATATTTATGATCGCTCGCGCCTCTGGCCAAACGCGGAACGCACGCTGATCCAGCGCTGCACCCAACGCAGCGGCAGTTCAGGGCTGATCGGTATTCCCGATCAATGCCGTGGGCAGTCCGATAGACGCTTTACCTTGAGCGATGATCCGCGCCTGCTCGACCTTGCCGGCTGGCAACAGTACGTTGGCCGTCGGGGCGAGCGCGAACAGCACAACCGTCAGATCGCCCGCAGCCCGGATATCTACGAGACCAGCAGCCCCAAGGAATTCGTCGCGGTCAACATGGAGTATTTCCTCCTCGACCCGAGCTACGCCTGTCGTCGCCCTGCGCTGTACCGCTACTACAAGGAGCGTTTCGGCTGGGCACCTGCGGCCAAGAACGATTGCGGCAAGACCTTCGCATTCCTCAACGCCGGCAATGACTTTGCCAAGACGCCTTTGGGCCAGGTCGATCCGGAGCGGGTCTACGCCGTCGACTATCTACTGGCAGAGGCCAATCAGAACTGGGTCAGCCGTTGGGGCCACAGCATGTTGCGCCTGGTGATCTGTGCACCTGGCCGGCCACGCGGGCCGGATTGCCGCCTGGACCTGGACCAGCACCTGGTGTTGTCCTACCGTGCGTTCGTGGGCGACGTGCAACTATCGAGTTGGGATGGACTGGTGGGTAAATACCCCTCACGCCTGTTCGTGTTGCCGCTGGCCCAAGTGATCGACGAATACACCAAGACCGAGTTACGCAGCCTCGCCTCCGTGCCACTGAACCTGTCTCGTGAAGAGGTTGAAAACGTGGTGGAGCGTGCCGCAGAGATGCACTGGAGTTACGACGGCAACTACTTCTTCCTGTCGAACAACTGCGCTGTCGAAGAGCTGAAGTTATTGCGTGGCGGCACCAACAACTCAAAACTGGTTGCCCTGGACAACATCATGCCCAATGGTTTGCTGGAGGTGCTCAAGGGGCGCGGTCTGGCGGATACCAGCGTGCTGGACGATCCACGTGAGGCGCTTCGCCTGGGCTATCGCTTTGACTCTTTCCGCGATCGCTATCAAGCAATGTTCGAGGTATTGAGAAAACAGCTACCGATCAAACAGGAGAAGGTCGAAGACTGGCTGTCCCTGACCGCCGCACAACGCCGCCAATGGTTCGATCAGGCAGATTTGCGCACCAGCGCGGCATTGCTCTTACTGGAACAGGCAAGCTATCGCCAGCAGTTGCTTCTGGCCCAGGACGAGGTCAAACAACGTTATCTGGGTGCCCGTGAGCTGAAAAACGGCGGAATGGACAAAGCCAACGCGACACTGAGGCAAATTCTCGATAACAGCGGTTTCCTCAGTCGTCCGGCGGAATTACTCGGCAGCGGCGGGTATGGCTTGCCACAACCTGCTGAATGGCAACGCCTGGAATCGGAGACCAGCCTGCGGCAGAAGCAGCTTCAGGCACTGACCGGGGATCTGGACAAGGAAGTCCGGGCCCTACTCGATCCAGACCGCGCAGCGGAAATGGCGGCCAACGAAGCCAACGTGAAACAGATCGGTGAGCATCTGCGTAAATTGCACAAGGCAGCAGGTGGCCTTCAATTGCCTTGAGGCTAAAAAAGCAAAAGGGCTTCAGAACATTGTCCTGAAGCCCTCGATCTTGCTGATCAACCTGTGACGAGAGGGTTTGATTCCTCTGTGTAGCAACTGTTCCGTTAGCTGACGCGGGCCTTACGCACGCCATCGGCCAATGCCGAGCACAGGCTCAGCACACCATCGATCGCCTGTTCCGGCGTCGTGGCATTGGCGATGTGATCGATCAGTGCCGAACCCACCACCACTCCGTCCGCCAGGCGCGCGATGGACGCCGCTTGCTCTGGCGTGCGAATGCCGAAACCGATGCTGATCGGCAGATCGGTGTGACGGCGCAGACGAGTGACCGCTTCTTCGACGTGTTCCAGGGTTGCTGCGCCAGCACCGGTCACACCGGCCACCGATACGTAGTAAACAAACCCGGAGCTACCATTAAGGACTGTTGGCAGACGCACATCGTCAGTGGTCGGGGTAGTCAGGCGAATGAAATCGAGACCGGCGGCCTGGGCCGGGTCGCACAACTCACCGTTATGCTCGGGCGGCATGTCCACCACGATCAGGCCATCGACACCGGCCTCTTTTGCATCGGTGATGAAACGCGGTACACCGTACTTGTGGATCGGGTTGAAGTAACCCATCAGGACGAGTGGCGTCTCGTTGTTGTCCTTGCGGAACTCACGCACCATTTCCAGGGTTTTCGCCAGGTTCTGCTTGGCCGCCAGCGCGCGAATATTGGCGAGCTGGATCGCCGGGCCGTCGGCCATCGGATCGGTGAAAGGCATGCCCAATTCGATCACGTCGGCGCCAGCGGCTGGCAAACCCTTGAGGATCGCCAGGGAGGTGTCGTATTCCGGGTCGCCGGCGGTGACGAAGGTCACCAGGGCGGCGCGGTTCTGTTCCTTGAGTTCGGCAAAACGCGTTTGCAGGCGGCTCATCAGTGTTTCTCCTGCTTGGATTGCTCGTGTTGAGAGTGTTCCATGTGGTGCATCACGGTCTGCATGTCTTTGTCGCCGCGACCCGACAGGTTGACCACCATCAGGTGATCCTTCGGCAGCGTCGGCGCGCGCTTGAACACTTCAGCCAGGGCATGGGCGCTTTCCAGGGCAGGAATGATCCCTTCCAGACGGCAGCACTGGTGGAATGCAGCGAGCGCTTCGTCGTCGGTCACCGAGGTGTACTGGACACGGCCGATGTCATGCAACCAGGCGTGCTCCGGGCCGATGCCCGGGTAGTCCAGGCCAGCGGAGATCGAGTGTGCGTCAATGATCTGGCCATCGTCGTCCTGCAGCAGGAAGGTCCGGTTGCCGTGCAGCACACCCGGTACGCCGCCGTTCAGGCTGGCCGCGTGCTTGCCGGTCTCGATGCCGTGGCCGGCCGCCTCCACGCCGATGATCTCAACGCTCTTGTCATCCAGGAACGGGTGGAACAGGCCCATGGCATTGGAACCGCCACCGATGCACGCCACCAGGCTGTCCGGCAGGCGGCCTTCCTGGGCTTGCAGCTGGTCACGGGTTTCCTTGCCGATAACGGCCTGGAAGTCGCGGACCATTGCCGGATAAGGGTGTGGACCGGCGACGGTGCCGATCAGGTAGAAGGTGCTGTCGACGTTGGTCACCCAGTCGCGCAGGGCTTCGTTCATCGCATCCTTCAGGGTGCCGGTGCCGGCCACGACCGGGATCACTTCAGCGCCCAACAGCTTCATGCGGAACACGTTGGCCTGCTGGCGTTCGATGTCGGTGGTGCCCATGTAGATCACGCAGTCCAGGCCAAAACGCGCAGCCACGGTGGCGGTCGCCACCCCGTGCATGCCAGCGCCGGTTTCGGCAATGATACGTTTCTTGCCCATGCGTCGCGCCAAAAGGATCTGGCCGATGCAGTTGTTGATCTTGTGCGCGCCAGTGTGGTTCAGCTCTTCGCGCTTGAGATAAATCTTCGCGCCGCCACAGAATTCGGTCAGACGTTCGGCGAAATAGAGCGGGCTCGGACGACCGACGTAGTCGCGCTGGAAGTACGCCAGCTCTTCCTTGAATGCCGGATCTTCCTTGGCCGCTTCGTATTCGCGGGCCAGGTCAAGGATCAGTGGCATCAGGGTTTCAGCGACGTAACGGCCGCCAAACGCGCCGAACAGGCCGTTGGCGTCAGGGCCGTTGCGCAGATTAGTCTGGGTCATGGGGCGCTCCAATTGAATGCGTGATATGACAATGGGCTTAACTCTACCCCTGACGCCAGGCTCTGAAAACCGATAAGATCGCCACAACCTGTCAGGAAAACTCACAGATATCATGAGCCACGATCTGCCACCCCTGAACGCCTTGCGCGCCTTCGAAGCCACTGCCCGCCTGAACAGCGTCAGCCAGGCTGCCGAGCAGCTGCATGTCACCCACGGTGCTGTCAGTCGCCAACTGAAGGTGCTTGAAGAACACCTCGGGGTGAGCCTGTTCACCAAGGAAGGCCGTGGCCTGAAACTCACAGATGCCGGCATGCGTTTACGCGATGCCAGCGCCGACGCCTTCGAACGCCTGCGCACGGTGTGCGCCGAGCTCACGCAAAGCACTGCCGATGCACCGTTCGTCCTGGGCTGCTCAGGAAGCCTGCTGGCACGCTGGTTCATACCGCGCCTGGGCCGACTGAACGCTGATCTGCCTGATTTGCGCCTGCACCTGTCAGCCGGCGAAGGCGATCTCGATCCCCGTCGCCCCGGCCTGGATGCCCTGCTCGTATTTGCCGAACCGCCCTGGCCCGCTGATATGCAGGTCTTCGAACTGGCCAGCGAACGGATCGGCCCGGTCATGAGCCCACGGTTCGCCGGTTATGAGCACCTGGAAACAGCGCCGGCTGCAGCGCTGCTCACTGAACCCTTGCTGCATACCACTTCGCGACCGCAAGCCTGGCCCAGTTGGGCGCAGCAAAGCGGCCTCGACGCCAAAGCGTTGAAGTACGGCCAAGGTTTCGAGCATTTGTATTATTTGCTGGAAGCGGCCGTAGCCGGACTGGGTGTTGCGATTGCTCCCGAGCCGCTGGTGGCCGAGGACCTGAAGGCGGGTCGCCTGGTCGCCCCTTGGGGATTTTGCGAAACACCCGCTCAACTGGCCCTGTGGCTACCCAAGCGCGCCGCGGACGGGCGCGCCAGGCAACTGGCGCAATGGCTCAAGACTGAGCTGCGCCAGACAGATCATTCCCCGCGCTTAAACAGCAAATAGGCCGCCAACAGGCCCAGCGCACCAACGGCAACACCAGCAGTCGTCCAAGGGTGTTCCTGCGCGTAATCCCGAGTGGCAATTCCGGTTTCACGGGTTTTGACCTTGACCTCTTCATAGGCATCCGAGAGCAGATGGCGTGAATGCCTCAGAGCGTTCTCGGCATTGCCTTTAAGCACCTTGAGGGTTTTACGCGACTCGTCCGAGGCGTCGTCCTTCAGGCTTTCCAAGGATTTGAGCAGACTCTCGATCTCCGCTTCCATGCTTTGCAATGAGGCTTTACGTAACGAGCTGTTGGCCATGGTGGCTCTCCTGCATTGTTGATGAGTGGCGTGTGTTGGTTGGGACTTCAGGGACTCGAGAAAGTGCAGTAAATGTGAGTATCAATGTCGCAACGACCGAAGGAAGTAAGACAGAAAATCACTGCTAGGCTGTATTTCACACCCTAAGGAGAACGCCATGACTGACCATCACACCTATAAGAAAGTCGAACTCGTCGGCTCGTCCACCAGTAGTATTGAAGACGCGATCAACAACGCACTGGCCGAGGCCAACAAAAGTCTCAAGTACATGGAATGGTTCGAAGTCACTGAGACCCGTGGCCATATCAAGGATGGCAAGGCTGCGCACTTCCAGGTGACACTCAAGGTCGGGTTCCGGATTGCCAGTAGCTGACGTTGGTTCTAGTCTGTTGAACTTGAGCGCTGGCCGAATGCCATAAGGAATGGCAGTGCGCTAGATGCGTTTCCGGCCAATGGCTGGATGCCTTTTTTTGATCCGACCAGAGAAATGCGACTGATGAAGAAATTTATTTTGGCGGTAGGCTTGTTGAGCCTGGTGGGTACTGCCTTTGCTGATAACGGCAAAAATTGCGAAGAATTGAAAGCCGAAATCGCAGCAAAGCTCGACGCCAAGGGCATTTCCGGCTATTCGCTGGAAATTGTCGACAAAGGCAATGCGTCTGGCGGGAAAATCGTCGGCACCTGCGAGAAGGGCAGCAAGGAAATAGTCTATAAGCGGTAGCACCATAAAACGGTAGCCCCAACCGATTGCCAGCAAAAAGCCGACGCCATCGCGTCAGCTTTTTTGCGGTCAACGTGTTCAGCCCTTCATGACTTGCGCCAGCAGCTCATAGGAATGCAGCCGATCCGCATGTTCGTACAGGTCGCAGGTAAAAATCAGCTCGTCGGCTTGGGTCTGCTCGATCAGCACGTCCAGCTTGGCGCGGATTTTTTGCGGGCTGCCGATCATCGCCAATCCCAGGAAATCGCTGACCGCCTCTTTCTCATGAGGCAACCACAGCCCGTCCATCGTCTTCACCGGCGGGCGCTGCACCAGGCTCTGACCACGCATCAGCGCAAGAATACGCTGGAATACCGAGGTCGCCAGATAATCGGCGTGTTCATCCGTGTCGGCGGCGACCAAAGGCACGCCAAGCATTACGTATGGCTTGTCCAGCACGGCGGAAGGCTTGAAGTGATTGCGGTAGACGCGAATGGCCTCATGCATGAAGCGCGGAGCAAAATGTGACGCGAACGCATAAGGCAAACCGCGCTCCCCTGCCAGCTGCGCACTGAAAAGGCTTGAGCCCAGCAACCAGATCGGCACATTCGTGCCGGTACCCGGCATTGCGATGACGCGCTGGTCCGGGGTACGCGGCCCGAGATAACGCACCAGTTCGGCCACATCTTCCGGGAAGTCGTCGGCACTGCCGGAACGTTCGCGACGCAGCGCACGGGCCGTCATCTGGTCGGAACCGGGCGCACGGCCAAGCCCCAGGTCGATGCGCCCTGGATACAGACTTTCCAGCGTGCCGAATTGTTCGGCGATGACCAGCGGTGCATGGTTTGGCAGCATTACCCCACCGGACCCGACACGGATGGTCGACGTACCACCGGCCAGATAACCAAGCAGCACGGAGGTTGCAGAACTGGCAATACCGTCCATGTTGTGATGTTCAGCCACCCAAAAGCGGTTATAGCCGAACTTCTCGACGTGCTGCGCCAGGTCCAGCGAGTTGCGCAACGACTGGGCGGCGCTGCCGTTTTCGCGCACGGGCACCAGGTCGAGGGTCGAGAACTTGATATCGGACAGTCGTTTCATAATCCTGCTTCTCCAATTGAGGGCGCAGGTTTTTTTACAAACGAAAACCTGCCGAATCCATAAGCGTGTTTCATGCAATGAGGGCATATACCCGAGTTTCAATAGCAAGGCGAAATTTAGCGACAAAAAACCGAACGATCAGATGCGCTGAACTTTGCTCCCCGGTCTACCCTCAGAACCCTAACGACCGAAACCACAACGGCGCGACGCTTCGCGCCGGATCTTGAGGAGACAGGCATGGCTATCACCAAGAAAGCATCGGCCCATTGGGAAGGTGATCTGAAAACCGGCATCGGCTCGATTTCCACCGAAACCGGTGTGCTCAGGGACGCGCCCTATGGCTTCAAGGCCCGCTTTGAGGGCGGAAAGGGCACAAATCCGGAGGAGTTGATCGGTGCGGCCCATGCGGGCTGTTTCTCCATGGCGTTTTCGATGATTCTCGGTGAGGCCGGCCTCAAGGCCGACAGCATCGATACCAACGCCGAAGTGACCCTGGACCAGGTAGAAGGTGGTTTCGCGATCACGGCCGTGAAATTGATCCTCAAGGCAAAAATCCCCGGCGCGAGCCAGGCGCAGTTCGATGAGTTGAGCAACAAGGCCAAAGAGGGTTGTCCGGTCTCCAAGGTGCTGAATGCGAAAATCAGCCTGGATGCGACGCTGGTCAACTAAGTTCGCATGATCGCAGCCTTCGGCAACTCTTGATCCTGTAGGAGTTGCCGCAGGCTGCGATCTTTTTTGATTTGAAACAGATTTGCCCGGTAAAACTGTGGTCGAATAAATGACAGCAGCACAAACGCATGACCTATGCGCGCTGCCTCAAGGAGCTTCAACCATGAAACGTTTTACCTTGGCGATTATCTGCTGCGCCCTGGCCACTTCGGCCCTGGCGGCACCCAAACCTTGTGAAGAGCTCAAGGCCGAAATCGAAGCCAAGATCCAGGCCCGAGGCGTGACGTCCTACACCTTGGAAATCGTTACCAACGACGAAGTGCACGATCAGAACATGGTCGTTGGCTCCTGCGACGGCGGCACCAAGAAAATCATCTACCAGAAGAATGACCGCTGACCTGAATCAAGGCACACAGTTGATCTGGCTCGCTTCGGCGACGATCTCGCGCCTGGCGTTATACAGGCGCGCTTCAGGGGTGAACGCCATGGAACGGGCTTGTAACAGATAACGCTGACCGGCTTCGAAATGATCGTATTTAACGATTATGTAGCATAGCCGCTCCGTAGTACCGCCGAACAAGTCCGAGCTCCCGCCTGGCACTTCAAAATCGAAGCGCACGGTCAGCTCGTGGCTACCGGGAGTGACCTGGAAAAAACGCCCGTCACGCAAGCGCTGGTTATCCAGTCGCTCCGCCATCAGCAATTTATCGTTAGGAAATGGCGTAGAGAAGTCTACCCACGCCATGTGCGGATTGGCCGCCGGCATAGGCGTCGAACAGCCGGCCACGGCACTTGCAGCCAGTAACAGCATCAACCTGCGCATGATAAATATCCCTATGTCAGGATATTCAGGATAGCGCCGATCAGGATCGTTGACAGCCCGCTGGTGTGCCCTGGCCAATCACTTTTCGCTGTTGATCATACAGCTTGGCCCATGGCCGGAAACCAATATTCCCCGCCTGCAGTTGATAGCGCTCGCCTGCATTGAAGTCGTTGAATTTCACATTCATCTGACAGTCTCGCCACAGCGGTTGCGCATCGGGACCGATATTGGTGGGCTGGACGGGGAACTGGTAGCGAACGGTCAACTCATGGCTGCCGGGTTGAACCTCGAAATAGCGCTTGTCGGTTGCCGCTTTGTTGTCCACTTCAAACGCCAGCAGGGCCGTGTCTTCCTGATGTGACTCCAGATCGATCCAGGCTTGCGTCGGATCATGGCGAGGTAATCCGAATCCAGCACATCCGGCCAGCATCAGCAGGCCTCCCGTCAGCATCAACTTGCGCATAGCGGAGCTCCAGTCAAGCGGGATAGTCTTGCGAGCAGACTTTCCAGGGATTTTTTTATTTTGATCAGGCCGCGTCGAAGCCTTGGGTTACTTGATCGCGTTTTACGCATTTTGTTTCCGGGTGTGCTGTTTTTGTTACTCAACGGTTGTTCCAGCGTCAGCTACTACAGCCAGTTGGCCAGTGGTCAACTGCAATTGCTGCGGGCCCGGGAACCCGTTGCCCGCGTCATTGCCGACCCACAGCGCGATCAGAAATTGCGCGCGCACCTGGTCCAATCACAAAAGGCCAGGACCTTTGCCAGCCAGCAACTACACCTGCCGGATAATCAGAGTTACCGCCTGTATGCCGACATTGGCCGTCCCTACGTGGTCTGGAACGTGTTTGTCACACCGGAATTTTCCCTGAAGCCACAAAACCACTGCTTCCCCGTCGCCGGTTGCGTGGCTTATCGCGGCTATTACAGCCAGAGTGCGGCTCGCGGTGAGGCGGCGCTGCAGCGCATGCAAGGCATGGACGTGTCCATCGGTGGAGTAGAGGCCTATTCGACCCTGGGGTGGTTCAACGATCCGATCATGAACTCAATGATGGGCTGGGGCGATGAACGACTGGCCACGCTGATCTTTCATGAACTCGCGCATCAGCGTGTTTATGTGAAGGATGACACTGAGTTCAACGAGTCATTCGCCACCTTTGTCGAGCAGGAAGGCACCCGCCAATGGCGGGCTTACCGTAGCCTTCCACCCGTAAACAGAACACAGGAGAAACAACGGGGCCAATTCATTCAGCTGATTCTGGACACCCGCACCCGGCTTGAAAAGCTATACACCCTGCCGCTGCCGCCCGAACAAATGCGCCAGCGTAAAGCTGAGGCGTTCGAACAGTTGCGCGCCGAATACCGCCAGATGCGTGATGAACAATGGGCCGGGGACAAACGCTACGACGCTTGGATTAATGCGCCGATGAACAATGCACGATTGCTGCCGTTCGGTCTGTATGACCAATGGGTGCCGGCGTTTGCGGCGTTGTTCAGGCAAGTAGGTGGGGATTGGGTGAAGTTTTATGCACAGGTCGAAAAGTTGGGTGCGTTGCCGGTTGAACAGCGTAAAGCGGCGTTGAAGGCGTTGTAGGAGCCAGGCTTGCCGGCGAACCAGGCGCCGCGGTTGTACCTGTTGCACCGCGTTATCGTTCTTCGCGGGCAAGCCTCGCTCCTACAGGCGAATTGGGCGCCGCGCTGTGTCTGTTGCCCCGCGTCATCGTTTTTCGCCGCCAAGTCGGATCGCCGCCCGCTCGCTCCTACTCGCGCAAAAACGCCTGATGCATCTCGTCCAACGTTTCAAAATGATAAGTCGGTGCTTCGGCACTCAACTCCTCCCGACTGCCAAACCCATAACCCACCGCTGCCGCATCCAGCCCGTTACTGCGCGCGCCGATCAGGTCGTGCTTACGGTCGCCGATCATCAGGGTACTCGCCGGGTCGAGGCCTTCTTCGGCCATCAGGTGGGCGATCAGTTCGACCTTGTTGGTCCGGGTGCCGTCCAGTTCGCTGCCATAGATCACCTTGAAGTGTTTGGCGAAGTCGAAATGGCGAGCGATTTCCCGGGCGAAAACCCAGGGTTTAGAGGTCGCGATGTACAGCTGTCGTCCTTGCCCACCCAGGGTTTCGAGCAGCGGTGTAACACCGTCGAATACGCGGTTTTCATAAAGCCCGGTAACCTTGAAGCGTTCCCGATAGAAGTTCACCGCCTCCCAGGCCCTGGGCTCGTCAAAGCTATAAAACTGCATGAAAGCCTGTAACAAGGGCGGACCGATGAAGTGTTCGAGTTTGGTCAGGTCGGGTTCATCGATGCCCAGCTTACCCAGGGCAAACTGGATCGAACGGGTGATGCCTTCGCGCGGGTCGGTCAGGGTGCCATCAAGGTCAAACAGAACGGTTTGGTAATGCATGAAGATTCCTGGGCGATAGCGAGACATTTCAGATCTGGTCGTAGCCTTCGGCCAGATGCAAATCCTTGAGCTTCACGTAGTTCGCCGCGCTGTAGGTGAAAAAGGCTTGTTCCTTGTCAGTCAGTGGCCGGATCTGTTTCACCGGGCTGCCCACATACAGGAAACCGCTTTCCAGGCGTTTACCCGGAGGTACCAGGCTTCCGGCACCAATAATAACGTCGTCGGCGACCACCGCGCCGTCCATGACGATGCTGCCCATGCCGATCAGGACCCGGCTGCCCACAGTGCAGCCATGCAGCATGACTTTGTGGGCGATGGTCACGTCGTCGCCAATAAGTAACGGGAAACCATCCGGATTGAACGGCCCGGCATGGGTGATGTGCAGCACGCAGCCATCCTGCACGCTGGTACGCGCGCCAATGCGGATGCGGTGCATGTCGCCACGGATCACCGTCAATGGCCATACCGAGCTGTCTTCGCCGATTTCAACATCGCCGATCACCACCGCCGAACTGTCGACAAAAGCGCCTTTGCCGAGCAACGGCGTGTGGTTCTGGTACTTGCGAAGGGACACGATAGGTTCTCTCTCTGTCGCTGATAGCTGCGGTGAGTGTCGATTGTAATTAAGATGGCTGCATGTTTCTTCCAGCCAAGGTGCCAACCGTGAGCGTGAACAACCCTCTTTTGCAGTCCTACGACCTGCCGCCGTTCTCCGCGATCCGTGCCGAGCATGTGCAACCGGCCATTGAACAGATCCTGGCTGACAACCGCGCCGCCATTATCGAGATCCTCAAGACCCAGGGCAAACAACCGACCTGGGCCGGCTTGGTGCTGGCCATGGACGAGCTCAATGACCGCCTGGGTGCGGCGTGGAGTCCGGTCAGCCATTTGAATGCCGTGTGCAACAGTGCCGAACTGCGTGAAGCCTATGAGGCTTGCCTGCCTGCATTGAGCGCCTACTCCACGGAAATGGGCCAGAACCGTGAACTGTTCCAGGCGTATGAGGCCTTGGCCAACAGTCCGGAAGCCGCCGGTTTCGACGTAGCGCAGAAAACTATCCTGGAACACGCCCTGCGCGATTTTCGTCTGTCGGGTATCGACCTGCCGGAATCCGAGCAGAAGCGCTACGCCCAAGTGCAGAGCAAACTGTCGGAGCTGGGTAGCCGCTTCTCCAACCAATTGCTGGATGCCACCCAGGCCTGGACCAAGCACATCACCGACGAAGCTGCCCTCGCCGGCCTGACCGATTCGGCCAAGGTGCAAATGGCCGCCGCCGCGCAAGCCAAGGACCTCGATGGCTGGCTGATCACCCTGGAATTCCCGAGCTACTACGCGGTAATGACCTACGCCCACGATCGCGCACTGCGTGAAGAAGTCTACGCTGCGTACTGCACCCGCGCCTCGGACCAGGGCCCGAATGCCGGCCAGAACGACAACGGCCCGGTCATGCAGGAAATCCTTGACCTGCGTCAGGAGCTGGCCAAGCTCCTGGGGTTCGCCAGTTTCTCGGAACTGAGCCTGGCCACCAAAATGGCGGAATCCAGCGATCAGGTGCTGAGCTTCCTGCGCGACCTGGCCAAGCGCAGCAAGCCGTTCGCCGCCCAGGACCTGGAACAGCTCAAGGCCTATGCGGCCGAACAGGGCTGCCCGGACCTGCAAAGCTGGGACAGCGGCTTCTATGGCGAAAAACTTCGCGAACAACGTTACAGCGTTGCCCAGGAAGCCCTGCGTGCCTACTTCCCGATCGATAAAGTACTGGGCGGCCTGTTTGCCATCGTGCAACGCCTGTACGGCATCGAAATCGCCGAGCAGCAAGGCTTCGACACCTGGCACCCGGATGTGCGCCTGTTCGAAATCAAGGAAAACGGCCAGCACGTCGGCCGCTTCTTCTTCGACCTCTACGCCCGCGCCAACAAACGCGGTGGTGCCTGGATGGACGGTGCCCGCGATCGTCGCCGCACCGCCGAAGGGATGCTGCAAAGCCCGGTGGCCAACCTGGTGTGCAACTTCACTCCGGCCGACAGCGGCAAGCCTGCGCTGCTGACCCACGATGAAGTCACCACTCTGTTCCACGAGTTCGGTCATGGCTTGCATCACCTGCTGACCCGCGTCGAACACGCCGGGGTGTCCGGCATCAACGGTGTGGCCTGGGACGCGGTCGAGCTGCCAAGCCAATTCATGGAAAACTGGTGCTGGGAGCCCGAGGGGCTTGCGCTGATCTCCGGTCACTATGAAACCGGCGAACCACTGCCCCAGGACCTGCTACAGAAAATGCTGGCGGCGAAAAACTTCCAGTCCGGCCTGATGATGGTTCGCCAACTGGAGTTCTCGCTGTTCGACTTCGAACTGCACGCCACCCATGGTGACGGTCGCAGCGTATTGCAAGTGCTTGAAGGCGTGCGCGACGAAGTGTCGGTGATGCGTCCTCCGGCCTACAACCGCTTCCCTAACAGCTTCGCGCACATCTTCGCCGGTGGTTACGCGGCGGGTTACTACAGCTACAAATGGGCTGAAGTGCTCTCGGCCGATGCTTTCTCCAAATTCGAGGAAGAGGGCGTGCTCAATGCCGACACCGGCCGGGCATTCCGCGAAGCGATCCTCGCGCGCGGCGGTTCTCAAGAGCCGATGGTGCTGTTCGTCGATTTCCGTGGTCGTGAGCCGTCGATTGACGCACTCTTGCGCCACAGCGGCCTGAGCGAGGGCGCAGCAGCATGAGTGAGAGCCCCGTGATTACCAAACGACGCTTTATCGCCGGCGCGGTTTGTCCAGCCTGCAGCGAGCCGGACAAGTTGATGATGTGGAGCGAAGACGACGTACCGCATCGCGAATGCGTGGCTTGCGGTTACTCCGATACGCTGAATGAACAAGGCCTGTCCGTTCCCAAGGAACTGGGTACCCGGGTCAACACTTCCGCACTCAAGCCTGCGGACACCAAGGTTCAGGCCGTGCAGTTTTTTCCGAATCCGAAGCTGAAGAAAAAGCCTGACGAGCAACACTGAGAGGAAAGCGACACCTCTCACGGCGCAACGCCGTGAGAGGTATTGAGATTCCGTCAAGGCATGGAAATGCTGACGTAGGCTTTGGCCAGCGCCAGCAGTTTCATCATGTCCTCGGCATCAATATCGCCGTCACCATCGACATCTTTTTTGAGGTTACGGATCTTGAATGATTGTCCCCCATCATTTGAGGAGGCGATGAGGGTGGTGGCGTCCAGCAAAGCGGTGCTCGTCGCGAAATTTTTCGTATCCCAAGTCTCTTCTTTCAATGCGAACTGCATCGATACAAGCACTTCATTTGGATCGACGACAGTCGGACCAAGTTTCTGCAAAAAAATACCGCGGCGATTAAACATCGACATAATTAAATCCTTTTAATTAATACTCCAATCAATGCATGGAGCGACCATAACAATACCGGTCGCTGGAGCGTTTCAACCAGACGCGATGTGTATCGTTCAGTGACTTTCGAAACCAAGAGCTGCCCAACGGCACTGGTCACTCGAATCTTTCACGTATACTGTATGGGCATACAGCATGCGAGCCATTCCCATGAACGCGCCATTGCCTCCACGCGGTCGCGGCACCGCCACCAACCCGCATAACCGCTTCGCCCCCCATCGCTCGGTGGCCGAGGACGACGGTTGGTACCAGGAAGCGCCGATGACCCAAGGCACCGAGGTGTCCATCGAGACCGCGAAAACCATCATCACCCGCAATAATTCACCGGACCTGCCCTTCGATCGCTCGATCAACCCTTATCGTGGCTGCGAGCACGGTTGCATCTACTGTTATGCACGGCCCAGTCACGCCTATTGGGACATGTCGCCAGGTCTGGATTTCGAGACGAAGCTGATCGCCAAGACCAATGCAGCGGACATATTGGAAGAACAGCTTTCCAAACGTGGCTATCAATGCGCACCGATTAACCTGGGTTCCAACACCGATCCTTACCAGCCCATCGAGCGCGACTACAAGATCACCCGCCAAACCCTCGAAGTGCTGCTGCGCTATCGTCATCCGGTAACCATCGTGACTAAAGGCTCGTTGATTCTGCGCGATCTGGACCTGCTGGCCGAACTCGCCCGTCAACGGCTGGTGGCGGTGATGATCAGCCTGACCACGTTGGACGACGAGCTCAAGCGCATCCTCGAGCCCCGCGCGGCGGCCCCCAAGGCCCGGCTGCGGGCGATCAGGGTGTTGCGCGAAGCGGGAGTTCCTGTGGGCGTTCTGTGCTCACCCATGATTCCGATGATCAACGACAGCGAAATCGAAAACCTGCTCACAGAAGCCCATGCCGCTGGAGCACAAAGCGCGGCTTACATGATGCTGCGGTTGCCCCTGGAAGTCGCGCCCCTGTTCGAAGAGTGGCTGGCGGCCCACTATCCGCAACGTGCGGCCCATGTCCTCAGCCTGATTCGCCAGAGCCGTGGCGGCGAGTTGTACGACAGTCGCTTTGGCGCACGCATGCGTGGTGAAGGCCCCTTTGCCGATTTGTTGGCACAACGTTTTGCCAAAGCCATTAAACGCCTGGGGCTCAACCATCGGGAAGGTTTCAACCTGGACTGCGATGCCTTCTGTCCCCCGGGTCGCCAAATGTCGTTGATTTGAGGACAATTAGCCTATGGTTGAGTACGAGGATCGCCCTCAACTTTTTCGCCAGTCACGTTTTTTGTGACCTGGAACACAGGTTCTAGAGCGGTCTTTTCAGTTTGAGTTAAGATTCGACGGCTACCTTGTTCATCGAGTGACTGACGGGTCGATCGACGACCTGGATGTTTTTTTAGACAGCCACTGGCTTCACACCGGACAAAACGGGAATATCCCTGACTCCGCCAAAGAGGATGAATCATGAGTGACAAGGATAAACAGCCGTTGGCTGCGTCGGCTTCTGCCCAACCCGGGGCGGAAAGCGCCGATGCAGCGCTGAAGCATATCGTTGACGGCTTTTTGCATTTTCATCATGAGATCTTTCCACAACAGGAAGAACTCTTCAAAAAACTCGCCACGGCCCAGCAGCCACGGGCGATGTTCATTACCTGCGCTGACTCGCGCATCGTCCCCGAGCTCATCACCCACAGCTCGCCGGGCGACCTGTTCGTCACTCGCAATGTCGGCAACGTCGTACCACCGTACGGCCAGATGAACGGTGGTGTGTCCACCGCCATCGAGTACGCAGTGCTGGCACTGGGCGTGCAGCACATCATCATCTGCGGCCACTCCGATTGCGGAGCGATGCGTGCGGTACTCAATCCCGACAGCCTGGAAAAAATGCCTACGGTCAAAGCCTGGCTGCGGCATGCGGAAGTCGCGAAAACCATGGTGCACGACAACTGCAACTGCGCCGACGAAAACGAACGCATGCACGTCCTCACCGATGAAAATGTCATCGCCCAGTTGCAACACTTGCGGACCCATCCCTCGGTCGCCTCGCGCATGGCGAACGGTCAACTGTTCATCCATGGCTGGGTCTATGACATCGAAACCAGCGAAATCAAAGCTTACGACGCGGATCAGGGTCGTTTCCTGCCGCTCGACGGCAGCCATCCGATTCCGGTGGCGACGCCCAAAGCGCGCTTCTAAATCCTCCTAACCATCTGTGTGGTTTGATGCCGGCCGCTGTTGCAGCGGTCCGGCCTTGCCATGCCTGAAGAAAACTTCGGGAGAATCATCATGCGTGCTGCGCAACTTAAAACAGTGCTGCCACGGGAGCTTTTGGCTTCGGTGGTGGTGTTTCTGGTCGCCCTGCCATTGTGCATGGGCATTGCCATTGCTTCGGGACTGCCACCAGCCAAAGGCCTGATCACGGGGATCATCGGTGGACTGGTAGTCGGTTGGCTGGCCGGCTCGCCATTGCAAGTCAGTGGTCCTGCGGCAGGTCTGGCGGTGCTGGTGTTCGAACTGGTACGCCAGCATGGCGTGGTCATGCTCGGGCCGATCCTGCTGTTGGCGGGCTTTTTACAGTTGGTCGCTGGTCGCTTGAAACTCGGCTGCTGGTTTCGCGTGACAGCACCTGCCGTTGTCTACGGCATGCTCGCCGGGATCGGGGTGCTGATCGTCCTGTCACAGCTGCACGTGATGCTGGACGCCACGCCCAAGCCCTCGGGGCTGGATAACCTGGCAGCCTTCCCGGCCGCCGTGGCTCAGGCTTTGCCATCCTTTGGCTGGCAGGCCGGTTTGCTTGGGTTGGGAACGATCGCAGTCATGTGGTTGTGGGAAAAGCTGCGTCCCCATTCCCTGCGCTTCGTTCCCGGCGCGCTACTGGGGGTTGGGATCGCCACCGTCGTCAGCCTGGCCTTGGCGCTGCAAGTCAAACGGGTGGAAGTACCCGCAAACCTGTCCGAAGCCATCGATTGGCTTAAACCTGCCGACTTGCTGAACCTGGCTGACCCTGCGTTGCTGATTGCCGCATTCGCGGTCGCATTCATTGCCAGCGCCGAAACCTTGCTATCCGCTGCCGCAGTCGACCGCATGCACAGTGGTCAACGCTCGGACTTCGACCGCGAGCTGTCCGCCCAAGGCGTTGGCAACATGCTTTGCGGAATGCTCGGCGCGTTGCCGATGACCGGAGTGATCGTACGCAGCTCGGCCAATGTCCAGGCCGGTGCCAGCACGCGTTACTCGACGATTTTCCATGGATTATGGCTGCTGGCGTTCGTAATGTTGTTGTCGAGCGTGCTGCAAAGCATTCCCGTGGCGAGCCTGGCCGGTGTGTTGGTTTACACCGGTTTCAAACTGGTGGATCTCAAGGCTTTTCGCGGTTTGGGTCGATACGGTCGAATGCCGATGTTCACCTACGCCACGACAGCGCTGGCGATCATCTTCACCGACTTGCTGACGGGCGTGCTGGTCGGCTTCGGCTTGACCTTGGTGAAGCTGGCGCTGAAAGCCTCACGACTGAAAATAAGCCTGATCGACCTTCCGCAGGACGGCGAAATGGAGCTGCGTCTGGTGGGGGCGGCGACCTTTCTCAAGGTGCCGGCGTTGACCCGGGTACTGGGTAGCATTCCGGCAGGTGCGACGGTGCATGTGCCACTCAATAACCTGAGCTACATCGACCATTCGTGCCTGGAATTGCTGGAGGAATGGGGACGGGCGAATGCGGCCAAGGGCTCGAAATTGTTGATCGAGTCGCGCGGGTTGAAGCGAAGGCTGGAGGGCCGGGTGCGGACCAATATCGGAATTGGTGCGGCTGGCTGAATAACCCACCTGTAGGAGCGAGCCTGCTCGCGATGGACCAAAGAACACCGCGGGGTGTCAGAATACCCGCGGAATCGTTGTCGACCATCGCGAGCATGCTCGCTCCTACAAGGGTAATGCGAACCTACGCCACCGGCTGTTCCAGCTCCAGGCCCACACCCAGGCGGCGGGACATGCACGGCCAGCGCTTCCATGCGGCGCCGGTGTCCGGGCTGCTGAGTTTCTCGCGGTAGGCTTCGACCGACTCCAGCGCAAAGCTTTCGTCGTTGAGCATCTCGTCCACAGCGTGATGCACCGCCTCGTCCAGTTGGTTGGCGAACTCCTCACCGATCAACTGGTGAGCAATCAGGTTGGCGACAGTCATGTCCAAGGGGATCAGTGGCTGGCCAAGATGCTTGATGTACAGGTCGTTGACCTCTTCGACGAACCGGTGCGCCAGATAGGCTTCGTCCAGCAGGCTGTCGAGCCCGACGTGCCCGGCCATGATCGCCGGCGGCTGGAGGAAGTACTGTTCGGCGATTTTCAGCACCGGTTTTACCTGCGATTCGATACCCGCTTCCCTGGCGACTTCATTGGCTGCATCCAGCAGATCAGGTACTTCCTCAATGTAGGCGGCGACAAAACGTGTCAGGACGCCGTTGGCATCCGCCTCCGGTAATTGGATCGCGCGGTGTAGGTGAGGCAGTTGGTTTTCCAGCTGACGCGTCAGCAGGCCGCTCTCGGCTTCGTGTTGTTGTGCTTTTTGGATCTGCTCGCGCAATGCGGCGGTGTTCATGAAAACTCCAGGAAACAAGGCAATGAAATAGGGAAGACATAACTTAGCTGGCATACGAAAAATGCTAAGACGCATTTGTCATAATTATTTCATCCTTGAGACGCCTCCGTTATATCGGTTTGCCACCACTCGTCTGCATCCTTCTCCATTCGTGCCCTGCAAAGCAAGTTAATGCTGTTTCAGATGATTTACGCCAGCACATTGCGAGGTGGGAGTCGCTGTCTATACTCGGGTTGGAATGGAGTTAGCTGATGACGCCCGACTGCAATGCAGCAAGGCCCGGCGATTCAAGTTCGTAGTCTGATGCAGCCGCTCCCTTGCCGCAGGTGAAAGCCGGCGGGATAACAAGAACGATAAGGGGAACCCGCAATGATGCGACATCCACATGTCTGGATGGGCCTCCTGTTGTGGTCGATTTTCAGTCAGGCACAAGCGGCCTGGACTGTGAATATGGCGCCTGGAGCGACTGAAATCAGTCACGCTGTGTTTGACCTGCACATGACCATTTTCTGGATCTGTGTAGTGATCGGCATCATCGTCTTTGGCGCCATGTTCTGGTCGATGATCTTGCACCGCCGCTCTACCGGGCAGGTGGCGGCAAAATTTCACGAAAGTACCACCGTCGAAATTCTCTGGACCATCGTGCCCTTCATTATTCTGGTGGCCATGGCGGTTCCGGCGACTGCCACCCTGATCAAGATGTACGACGCCAGTGAGCCGGATATCGATATCCAGGTCACCGGCTATCAGTGGAAATGGCATTACAAGTACCTGGGCCAGGACGTTGAGTTCTTCAGCAACCTGGCCACTCCCGCCGATCAGATCCACAACAAGGAAGCCAAGAGCGAGCATTACCTGCTCGAGGTCGACAAGCCCCTGGTGCTTCCGATCGGCGCCAAGGTGCGCTTCCTGGTGACCTCTGCCGACGTGATTCACTCCTGGTGGGTGCCGGCCTTCGCGGTCAAGCGCGATGCGATCCCGGGGTTCGTCAACGAAGCCTGGACCCGTGTCGAAAAGCCCGGTGTCTACCGCGGCCAATGCGCCGAGCTGTGCGGCAAGGATCATGGGTTCATGCCGATCGTGGTTGAGGTCAAGGACAAGCCCGATTACGAAAAGTGGCTGGCTGAACGCAAGGCAGAGGCTGCACAACTCAAGGAGCTGACCAGTAAGGAATGGACCCTCGACGAGCTCAAAGAGCGCGGCGACAAGGTCTATCACACCGCCTGCGTGGCCTGTCACCAGGCCGAAGGCCAGGGCCTGCCGCCCATGTTCCCGGCTCTCAAGGGCTCGAAAATCGCCACCGGCCCCATCAAGGATCACCTGAGCATTGTCTTCCACGGCAAGCCTGGCACCGCCATGGCGGCGTTCGGCAAGCAACTGTCGGAAGTCGATATCGCAGCGGTCGTGACCTACGAGCGTAACGCCTGGGGCAACAACAAGGGCGACATGGTCACCCCCAAAGAAGTGCTGGAGCTGAAACAGGCGGAAAGCAAATGACCCAGTCTATTGCGCACCCAAGGAACCCGTCGGGGCAGCACGCCCCGACCTGCCCAGCCCATCTGCTTGCAGGAGACAGGACATGACTGTTGTAGTCGATGACCATGTTCAGACCGGCACCGCACACGAACATGCCCACGGCCCTGCCAAAGGCCTGATGCGCTGGGTGCTGACGACCAACCACAAGGACATCGGTACGCTGTACCTGTGGTTTGCGTTTTCCATGTTCCTGCTCGGCGGCTCGTTCGCGATGGTGATTCGCGCCGAACTGTTCCAGCCGGGGTTGCAGATCGTCCAGCCGGAATTCTTCAACCAGATGACCACCATGCACGGCCTGGTGATGGTCTTCGGTGCGGTGATGCCGGCCTTCGTCGGCCTCGCCAACTGGATGGTTCCGCTGATGATCGGCGCACCCGACATGGCGCTGCCGCGGATGAACAACTTCAGCTTCTGGCTGTTGCCAGCGGCATTCATCCTGCTGGTTTCGACCCTGTTCACCCCAGGAGGCGGACCCAACTTCGGCTGGACGTTCTACGCGCCGCTGTCGACGACGTACGCGCCGGAAAGCGTGACCTTCTTCATCTTCGCCATCCACTTGATGGGGATCAGTTCGATCATGGGTGCGATCAACGTGATCGCCACCATCCTCAACCTGCGCGCCCCCGGCATGACGCTGATGAAAATGCCGCTGTTCGTCTGGACCTGGCTGATCACCGCGTTCCTGCTGATCGCGGTAATGCCGGTACTGGCCGGTTGCGTGACGATGATGCTGATGGACATCCACTTCGGTACCAGCTTCTTCAGCGCCGCCGGTGGCGGTGACCCGGTGCTGTTCCAGCATGTGTTCTGGTTCTTTGGCCACCCCGAGGTGTACATCATGATCCTGCCGGCCTTTGGTGCCGTCAGCTCGATCATTCCGGCCTTCTCGCGCAAGCCGCTGTTCGGCTACACCTCGATGGTCTACGCCACGGCGAGTATCGCGTTCCTGTCGTTCATCGTCTGGGCGCACCACATGTTCGTGGTCGGTATCCCGCTGGTGGGTGAGCTGTTCTTCATGTATGCCACGTTGTTGATCGCGGTACCCACCGGGGTCAAGGTGTTCAACTGGGCCAGTACCATGTGGCAAGGCTCGCTGACCTTCGAGACGCCGATGCTATTCGCGGTGGCGTTCGTGATCCTGTTCTCCATCGGCGGTTTCTCCGGACTGATGCTGGCCATCGCCCCGGCGGATTTCCAGTACCAGGATACGTATTTTGTGGTCGCGCACTTCCACTACGTGCTGGTGCCGGGTGCAATCTTCGGGATCTTCGCCTCGGCCTATTACTGGATGCCGAAGTGGACCGGCCACATGTACGACGAAACCCTCGGCAAGCTGCATTTCTGGCTGTCGTTCATCGGCATGAACTTGGCTTTCTTCCCAATGCACTTCGTCGGGCTTGCGGGCATGCCTCGACGGATTCCGGACTACAACCTGCAATTCGCCGACTTCAACATGGTGTCGTCGATCGGCGCCTTCATGTTCGGTGCAACGCAGATTTTCTTCCTGTTCATCGTGATCAAGACCATTCGCGGTGGCCCGCCAGCACCGGCCAAACCGTGGGATGGGGCCGAAGGCCTGGAATGGAGCGTTCCCTCACCGGCGCCGTATCACACCTTCACCACGCCGCCGGAAGTGAAATGAAATGAGCGCCATGGCCTTTGTGGGAGCGAGCCTGCTCGCGAAAAACGATGACGCGGTCTACCTGCCAAACCGTGGCGTCTGCTTCGCGAGCAGGCTCGCTCCCACAGGGCTCTCGGCGCAGGTGAGAAATCATGGCTGACTCGATTTCGATGAAGAAACTGGTCACCCGCCTGTTACTGGTGGTGGTAGCGATGTTTGTCTTCGGTTTTGCCCTGGTGCCGATCTACGACGTGATGTGCAAGGCATTCGGCATCAACGGCAAGACCGCCGGGCAGTATGAGGGTGAGCAAACGGTCGATACCTCGCGACAGGTTCGCGTGCAGTTCCTGTCGACCAACTCCGCCGACATGTCCTGGGATTTCTATCCCAAGCATGATGAATTGACGGCCAACCCCGGGGCAGTGAACGAGATGATCTTCATCGCGCACAACCCTACCGATCGCCCGATGAGCGCCCAGGCGGTGCCGAGCATCGCGCCCAGCGCGGCGGCGGCGTACTTCCACAAGACCGAATGCTTCTGCTTCACCCAACAAGTGCTGCAGCCCGGTCAACGAATCGAGATGCCGGTACGTTTCATCGTTGACCGTGACATGCCCAAGGATGTGAAGCACCTGACGCTATCCTACACGCTGTTCGATATCACCGCCCGACATCCACCGGTCGCAGTAAATACTGGCGGTTGAGCGTGCCCGATAAGGAGAACAATAAATGGCAACTCATGAACATTATTACGTTCCGGCCCAGAGCAAATGGCCGATCATCGCTACGGTCGGGATGTTCGTCACGGTGCTCGGCCTGGCCATCTGGTTCAACGATCTGAAAGCGGCGCGGCCGGAATCCCACGGCCCGCTGATCTTTTTCGTCGGTGGCCTGTTGCTGGCCTACATGCTCTTTGGCTGGTTCGGTACGGTGATCAAGGAAAGTCGCGGCGGCTTGTACAGCGCGCAGATGGATCGCTCGTTCCGCTGGGGCATGAGCTGGTTCATTTTCTCAGAGGTGATGTTCTTCATCGCCTTTTTCGGCGCACTGTTTTATGTGCGCCATGTATCCGGTCCCGCCCTGGGTGGCGAAGGCACCAAGGGCCTCGCTCACATGCTGTGGCCTGCCTTCGAGTGGACCTGGCCACTGCTGAACAACCCCGATTCCAAGCTGTTCCCACCACCGAAGGAGGTCATCAGCCCCTGGGGATTGCCGCTGCTCAATACCGTGATACTGGTGACCTCCAGCGTCACGGTGACTATCGCCCACCATGCCTTGAAGAAGGGCCATCGCGGCGCGCTGAAAATCTGGCTGGCGCTCACGGTGCTGCTGGGCGTTGCGTTCCTCGGCTTTCAGGCCGAAGAGTACATGCACGCCTATAACGAACTGGGCTTGACCCTGGGTTCGGGCATCTACGGCGCCACGTTCTTCATGCTCACCGGATTCCACGGCGCCCACGTGACGATCGGCACCATCATCCTGTTCGTGATGCTGATGCGGGTCATGCGTGGGCACTTCGACAGCGAACATCAGTTCGGCTTCGAGGCAGCGAGTTGGTACTGGCACTTCGTGGATGTGGTGTGGATCGGGCTGTTTGTTTTCGTCTATGTGCTGTAGGAGCGAGCATGCTCGCGATGGTATCCAACGATAACGCGGGGAACCTGATACCCCGCGATGCTTTCGAGTTTTTCGCGAGCATGCTCGCTCCTACGGTTACCAGGGTGCGCGAGATACAAGCTGGCCGCTGAAAAAGCCCCAGGCGATCAAGCCGACGGTAATGGCGGCCAGTGCTACACGAACACTCAAGGCAATGACGAGGCGGTTCGAGCTGCTGTCGTCCTTGACCAGAAAAAACAGGCCGCTGAACAGGCTGACAACCGTGGCAATCAGCATCAGGACGATGGCTGCTTTGAGCATGGTGGGACTCCGGGGGACAAGCGATGCATCTGAGTATAGCTATCGCGACGACCGACTTTCTGGCGATGCCATGAAGCGCTTTCGGCCGGGCATCATTCCGACATTGGTGGTTGCGCTGTTGCTGCCCCTGCTGGTGTCGCTTGGGTTCTGGCAATTGAGCCGGGGTGCGGAGAAAAGCGCGCTACTGCAAACCTATACTGAACGCCGGGCTGCAGAACCGATGGCCAGCACCGAGCTGCAACACACGGCAGACCCGGCCTTCAGACGGATTCACCTGCATGGCCAGTTCGATGCCGCGCACAGCCTGTTGCTGGATAACCGTCAGCGTGGCGGAAAAGTCGGGGTCGAGCTGCTGCAACCGTTTCAGGATCAGGCAACTGGGCTGTGGCTGCTGGTCAATCGCGGCTGGCTGCCTTGGCCCGACCGCCGGACGCCGCCGCGATTCACTACACCGACCGATGCCTTGAGTCTCGATGCATGGGTCTACGTTTCACCCGGCGCGACCTTCCAGCTCCACGCCGACCCAAGCACCAGCACTTGGCCAAAACTACTCACGGCCATTGACCCGAATGCACTCTGGGCAGCCCTGGGCCGTGAAGGCTTTGCCTACGAATTACGCGCAGAAACCGGGCCCGCGACGTACCAGGCCGATTGGCCGGTAGTGGCCATGGGGCCGGAAAAACACATCGCTTATGCCGTGCAGTGGTTCGCCATGTCGATCGCCCTGTTCGGTCTTTACCTCTACCTCGGCTGGCACAACGCAAAGGAGAAACACCATGGGAGCGGCCATGAATCCACCCAGCATGTCTGAGGCCAAAACGCCGGTGAACCGGCGCAAGGGACGGTTGCAGTTACTGCTGATTGTGCTCGGGGTGGTCGGTCCGATGATCCTGGCCACCGGCATGTACAAACTGAATTTCTGGGTGCCGGAAGGCCGCAGCTATCACGGCGAACTGATCGGCAACGGACAGAGCCGCGCCGACCTTGGCGTACGGGCGCAGGAAAACCGCTGGCAGTTGCTGGTGACGGCACCGAAAGAGTGCTCGGTGGACTGCCAGCAACTGGTTTATCTGGCGCGCCAAATCCAGATCGGCCTGGGTCGCGATGCCGGTCGCGCCAGTCACGCACTGGCGGCGACACAGCCGCTGAGCAGTGATTACGAGACTAAACTTCAACGCGAGTACCCGCAGTTGCAGCGCTATCCACTGGATTTGCCGACCTACACCAAAGGAGCTCAGAGTAATGACTCTCCACACCTGTGGATCATCGATCCCCACGGCAATCTGGTCTTGCGCTACGACCCGTCAGTCAAGGGCAAGGATCTGCTCAATGACCTGCGGCACCTGCTGAAACTGTCGAACATCGGATAAGGGCATCGTCATGGCCAAGCCTGGATTTCGCCTCGCGCTGTTTGCCACCTTTCTGGCACTGATTGTGGTGTTGCTCGGTGCCTATACCCGCCTGACCCACGCAGGCTTGGGCTGTCCGGACTGGCCTGGCTGCTACGGTTTTATCAGCGTGCCCAAAAGCGAAGCACAACTGGCCCATGCCGAATTGCATTTTCCGGACACGCCTGTAGAAGCCCATAAAGGCTGGAACGAGATGATCCATCGCTACTTCGCCGGCACGCTGGGGCTGCTGATATCGGTGTTGGCCGGTAGGGCCTGGGTCCATCGCCGGCATCCAGGGCAACCGGTGAAGCTGCCGTTGTTCCTGCTGGCAGTGGTGTTTGCCCAAGCCGCGTTCGGCATGTGGACGGTGACACTCAAGCTCTGGCCGCAAGTCGTCACCGGACATCTGCTTGGCGGCTTTGCGACCCTGAGCCTGCTGTTTCTGCTGACCTTGCGCCTGTCCGGCGTACTGCCCGCATTGACGGTGCCGCGACGCCTGCAGTACTGGGCGACGGCGGGGCTGTTGCTGGTCATCGGGCAAATCGCCTTGGGTGGCTGGGTCAGCTCCAACTACGCCGCTGTGGCCTGCATCGACTTTCCGACGTGCCACGGGCAATGGCTGCCGCCTGCGGACTTCGCCAATGGCTTTCACCTGACCCAGCACATCGGCCCGAACTACCTCGGCGGGCAACTGGACAGCGACGCCCGCACCGCGATTCACCTGACACACCGGATCGGCGCGTTGTTGGTGACCCTGGTGTTACTTGGCCTCGCCTGGCAACTGAAAGTCGTTGGCATGACGCGACTCGCCGGGTTGGTGCTGATCGCCCTCGCGGCGCAAATCACCCTGGGCATCAGCAACGTGCTGTTGCACCTGCCGCTACCGATTGCCGTCGCCCATAACGCCGGGGGCGCAGCGCTGTTGCTGACGATGGTGTTGGTCAATTACCACGCCCGGACCAGCCTGGTTCGGGTCAAGCAGCCGACACGCTGGCGTTTCAGCCCGCGTAAACATTCAGCCGGGCCCATAACAATAAAAGGAGAGACGCCATGGCGATTCTGATCGGCGAACGTCACAGCCAGGCAATCTGGCGTGACTACCTGGAGCTGACCAAACCAAAAGTGGTGGTGCTGATGCTCATCACTTCACTGGTAGGGATGTTCCTCGCAACGCGCGCCGGAGTGCCGTGGACCGTGCTGGTGTTCGGCAACCTGGGCATTGCCTTGTGTGCGGGCGGTGCGGCAGCGGTCAACCACGTGGTGGACCGCAGGATCGATGCGGTCATGGCTCGCACCCACAAACGGCCACTGGCCGAAGGCCGGGTGTCTCCGGCCGCCGCGCTGACTTTTGCCCTGGTGCTGGCACTGCTTGGCCAGGCCTTGTTGCTGGCCTTCACCAATCCGCTGACAGCATGGCTGACCCTTGCCTCCCTGCTCGGCTACGCAGTGGTCTACACCGGTTTCCTCAAGCGTGCGACGCCGCAGAATATCGTCATCGGAGGCCTGGCCGGGGCCGCTCCGCCGCTGCTCGGCTGGACCGCCGCCACCGGCCACGTCAGCGCCGAACCGCTGCTGTTGGTGCTGATCATCTTCGCCTGGACCCCGCCACACTTCTGGGCCCTTGCGATCCATCGCAAGGAGGAATATGCCAAGGCTGACATCCCAATGCTGCCGGTGACCCACGGCGAGCACTACACCAAGATCCACATCCTGCTTTACACCTGCGCGCTGCTGGCCGTCAGCCTGATGCCCTACGTGATCCACATGAGCGGCTTGCTCTACCTGGTCTGCGCCATCGGTCTTGGCGCCAGATTCCTGCAATGGGCCGTGGTGCTGTACCGTGGCACTCGGCCGCACGCGGCGATCAACACCTTCAAGTACTCTATTTACTACTTGTTCCTGCTGTTCATCGCCCTGCTCGTTGACCACTACTTATTGTTGAACCTATGACCCGAACCCAGAAAACCGTCTTCATCCTTGTCGCCCTGATCGCGCTGGTCCTGGGCCTGACCATTAACAAAGTGCTCTCCGGCAAAGGCCAGGGCGACCCGACGGCACTGATCGACGCGGGGATCATTCTCCTGCCGCAAAGCCGCAACCTGCCGGATGTGAAGATGACTGATCAGGACGGCAAGCCGGTGGCCATCAACGAGCTCAAAGGCAAGTGGAGCCTGCTGTTCTTCGGCTACACCTTCTGCCCGGATATCTGCCCGACCACCCTCGCCCAACTGCGCCAGATCAAGAGTGAATTGCCGCCGGAGGCTGTGGATAAGTTGCAGATCGTGCTGGTCAGTGTCGATCCGCACCGCGATACGCCCAAGCAGCTCAAGCAGTACCTGGGCTACTTCGATCCGCAGTTTGTCGGCCTAACGGCGACGTCGACCGAGGATCTGCAAAAGATCGCTAATGCCGTGAGCATCCCGTTCATTCCGGCCGATACAAGCAAGCCGAACTACACGGTCGACCACAGCGGTAACCTCGCGGTCATTGGCCCGGACGGAACCCAGCGCGGCTTCATTCGGGCGCCGTTGAACAATGTGAAGCTGGTGGCGCAATTGCCGGTGATGCTCAACCGCAAATAACCACCATACCGCTCCTACGGGAACGATATTTCAGGCACAAAAAAGGGGACGCTTATGGCGTCCCCTTTTTCGTTGCGTCAGCCAATCAGAACGCAGGCACCACCGCGCCTTTGTACTTCTCGAGAATGAAGGCCTTCACTTCCGGGCTGTGCAGGGCAGCAACCAGCTTCTTCATCGCTTCACTGTCCTTGTCGTCCGGACGGGCAACCAGGATGTTCACATAAGGCGAGTCGCTACCTTCAATGACCAGCGCGTCCTTGGACGGATCGAGCTTGGCTTCCAGCGCGTAGTTGGTGTTGATCAGCGCCAGGTCGACCCGGGTCAGCACGCGCGGGATGGTCGCGGCTTCCAGCTCACGGAATTTCAGGTTCTTCGGGTTCTCGGTAATGTCCTTGACCGTCGACAGGATGTTGTTCGAATCCTGCAACTTGATCACACCGGCCTTGGCGAGCAGCAGCAGCGCGCGGCCACCATTGGTGGCGTCGTTCGGGATCACCACGGTGGCGGTGCTTGGCAGCTCTTCCAGGGTCTTGTACTTGCTGGAGTAAGCACCCAGTGGTTCCAGGTGCACGCCGGCCACCGAGACCAGGTTGGTGCCCTTGGCCTTGTTGAACTCATCCAGGTACGGCTGGTGCTGGAAGAAGTTGGCGTCCAGGCGTTTTTCCGCGACCTGCACGTTCGGCTGGATGTAATCGGTGAAGACTTTAACCTTGAGGTCCACGCCTTGCTGGGCCAGGGCCGGTTTAACGAACTCGAGGATTTCCGCGTGCGGAACCGGAGTCGCGGCGACTGTCAGGGTGTCGGCGGCGTGGGCGGAAAAGGCTGCAACAGCAGCGAATGCGACGAGTAGTTTTTTCATTCAGCTAACTCCTTTTGGGTACCCGCTTGAGGCGCCAGTCTTCGGCGCCTCAAGCGAATGGCCGGCTCATTTGTCATGTACGAGAACGTTTTATTTCCGAGAGAAATGCACAACCAGCTTGTCGCCAACGGTTTGCAGGACCTGCACCAGCACCAGCAGCAGCACCACCGTCACCACCATCACGTCAGTCTGGAAACGCTGGTAGCCGAACCGGATCGCCAGGTCACCCAGACCACCGGCACCGACCACACCGGCCATTGCCGTGTAGGACACCAGTGTAATGGCCGTCACCGTAATCGCCGCGAAAATGCCCGGGCGGGCTTCGGGCAGCAAGGCATTGGTGATGATCTGCCGCGTCGTCGCGCCCATGGCCTGGGTCGCTTCGATGATGCCGCGATCCACTTCGCGCAGAGCGGTTTCCACCAGCCGCGCGAAAAACGGCGTGGCACCGACCACCAGCGGCGGGATCGCGCCGGCGACCCCCAGGGAAGTGCCAGTGATCAACACGGTGAACGGAATCATCACGATCAACAGAATGATGAAGGGCAGCGAACGCAGGATGTTCACCACCAGAGACAACATCGCGTAGACGCCTTTGGCTTCCAGCAACTGACGCGGGCTGCAGAGGAACAACAGCACACCCAGCGGCAGGCCCAGCAACACGGTGAACAGCAGCGAACCACCGAGCATCAGCAGCGTATCACCGGTGGCCAGCCAGATTTCGAACCAGTCGATGTTGGCGAAGAAACTAGTCAGGGCTTCCATTAGCGCAGCACCTCCATGTGAACGTCGGCCGCGGTGAAGCGGGCAAAAGCCGCTTCCATGTCACCACCGGTCACGGCCAGGGTCAGTTGCCCGTAAGGGACGTCCTTGATGCGATCGATCCGACCGGCCAGGATGCTGTAGTCCACACCGGTCTCCCGAGCGACGGTTCCCAGTAGGGGCGCGTAGGTCGCTTCGCCCTGGAAGGTCAGACGCACGATGCGGCCTGGCACGTGTGCGAAGTCGTCACGCTGTTCGCTTTCGTCGATGTGCTCGTCTTCTTGCACGAAACGCTTGGTCGTCGGGTGTTTCGGATGCAGGAACACCTCGGCCACCGAACCTTGCTCGACAATCACGCCAGCGTCCATGACGCCGACCTGGTCGCAGACTCGGCGGATCACGTCCATTTCATGGGTGATCAGCACGATGGTCAACTTCAGCTCACGATTGATCTCAGCCAATAATTGCAGGACCGACGCCGTGGTCTGCGGGTCCAGTGCACTGGTGGCTTCGTCGCACAGCAGGATTTTCGGCTTGGTCGCCAAGGCGCGGGCAATGCCGACACGCTGCTTCTGGCCGCCGGACAACTGCGCTGGATACTTGTTGGCGTGATCGGACAAACCGACCCGGGCCAACAACTCGGCCACGCGCAGATCGATCTCGCGGCGGGACAATTCACCGGCCAGCGTCAGCGGCAGCGCAACGTTGTCGGCAACGGTCTTGGACGCCAGCAGGTTGAAGTGCTGGAAAATCATTCCGACCTGCTGACGGAAACGGCGCAGTCCGTTGGCATCGAGCGCAGTGACTTCTTCGCCGTCCACGATGATCTTGCCGCCGCTAGAGTTTTCCAGGCGATTGATCAGACGCAGCAGGGTACTTTTTCCCGCACCGGAATGGCCGATCAGACCAAAGACCTGACCATTCTCTATCGTCAGACTGGTCGGATGCAGGGCGGGGATATCCTTACCGGCGACGCGGTAGGTTTTATGGACGTTTTGAAACTCGATCACGTAGCGAACCTTGTGGGGCGCGTTGGAAAAGGATCAGCGGTTAGCCGGGCGCGCATTTTAGCCTGTCCGTATAGCAGTTCTTAGCATTTATTTCGTATTCAACCAGTCATTTGGCAATAACGCGATCAAAGGTCAGATAAAAGGAACGGCTCGAAACGTCATCAGTCACTAATTAGGCCACTCGAAACAATCCCCGAGGAGTCATGCCTGATGAGCACCAAGAAGCCTGCCGCCCCCAAGAGCGCACTGGCCGGGACCGATACCCTGGACCGCAGCAACACCAATACCAAGCTCGATAGCCTGGAAAAATTCCGTTCCGACGCCACCGGTCAGGCCTTGCGTACCAATCAGGGCGTGAAGGTGGCGGACAATCAGAACACCTTGAAAGCCGGCGCCCGAGGGCCATCGTTGCTGGAAGACTTCATCATGCGTGAAAAAATCACGCACTTTGACCATGAGCGCATCCCCGAGCGTATCGTGCATGCCCGAGGCACGGGTGCCCATGGTTTCTTCCAGACTTACGAGAACCACTCAGTACTGACCAAGGCCGGTTTCCTGCAAGACCCGGCGCAGAAAACGCCGGTGTTCGTGCGTTTTTCCACCGTGCAGGGGCCCCGTGGTTCAGGCGATACCGTGCGGGACGTACGTGGTTTCGCTGTGAAGTTTTTCACCAATGAAGGCAACTTCGACCTGGTGGGCAATAACATGCCGGTGTTTTTCATCCAGGACGCCATCAAATTTCCCGACTTTGTCCATGCAGTAAAACCCGAGCCTCACAATGAAATCCCTACTGGCGGCTCGGCCCACGATACGTTTTGGGACTTTGTCTCACTGCAACCTGAATCAGCCCATATGGTGATCTGGGCCATGTCCGACCGGGCAATTCCGAAAAGCCTGCGCAGCATGCAAGGTTTCGGCGTGCACACCTTCCGGTTGATCAACGCCGAAGGTAAATCGCGTTTCGTCAAATTCCACTGGCGCCCCGCCGCCGGGACCTGCTCGCTGGTGTGGGATGAAGCGCAGAAACTGGCGGGTAAAGACACCGATTATCACCGCCGCGATCTCTGGGAAGCCATCGAGATGGGTGACTACCCGGAATGGGAACTCGGCGTGCAGATTATTGAGGAGGAAAACGAACACGCCTTCGATTTCGACATCCTCGACCCCACCAAGCTGATTCCTGAAGAGCTCGTGCCCATTACGCCACTGGGGAAAATGACGCTCAACCGCAACCCGGACAATTTCTTCGCCGAAACCGAGCAGGTTGCATTCTGCCCGGGGCATATCGTGCCCGGGATCGACTTCTCCAATGATCCGTTGCTGCAAGGTCGGCTGTTTTCCTACACCGATACGCAGATCAGCCGACTTGGTGGACCGAATTTTCATGAAATCCCGATCAACCGTCCAGTAACACCACTCCACAACGGCCAGCGTGATGCATTACACCGCACCACCATCGACAAGGGGCGTGCGTCCTACGAACCCAACTCCATCGACGGCGGATGGCCGAAAGAAACACCTCCTGCCGCCCAGGACGGCGGTTTCGAAAGTTATGCGGAGCGCATCGACGCCAACAAGATCCGGCAGCGCAGCGAGTCGTTCAGCGACCACTTCTCCCAGGCACGGCTGTTTTTCCACAGCATGAGCAAGCATGAGCAAGAACACATCATCGCGGCATACAGCTTTGAGTTGGGCAAGGTTGAGCGTGAGTTCATCCGGGCCAGGCAAGTGAATGAAATCCTGGCCAACATCGATCTGGAGCTGGCCAAACGGGTGGCACAGAACCTCGGGCTTGCGGCGCCGAAAGCGGGGACCGTCGATGTACCGAAAACGTCCCCGGACCGCTCGCCGGCCCTGAGCCAGGCCAACCTGCTGCCAGGCGACATCAAAACCCGGAAGGTAGCGATCCTGGCGGCCGACGGCGTGGACGGGGCAGCAATCGATGCCATGAAGAAAGCGCTGGAAGCTGAAGGGGCGCATGCCAAATTGCTCGGCCCGACCTCGGCCCCGGTGAAAACCTCCGATGGCAAGTCGTTGCCGGTAGATGCGTCCATGGAAGGCTCGCCTTCAGTAACATTCGACGCTGTGTTCGTGCCTGGAGGCGCGGCATCGATCAAGGCGCTGAGCACTGACGGTGTGGCGTTGCATTACGTACTGGAGGCTTACAAGCATTTGAAAGCGATTGCGTTGCACGGTGAGGCGAAGCAGTTGCTGGATGTGTTGAAACTGGAGGTTGATGCGGGGTTGGTCATAGGGGCGGATAGCAAGTTGGCCAAGCCATTCTTTGCCGCGATTGGACAGCATCGGGTTTGGGACAGGGAGCCGAAGGCTAAAGCGATTCCGGCCTAGAAAGCTTTATCGTCGGATAGGATGCCATCGCGGGCAAGCCCGCTCCTACAGTGGACAAGTTGGCCAAAAAATGTGCGGCCGACCCGAAACCCTGTGGGAGCGGGCTTGCCCGCGATGCTTTCAAGGTGCTTTGCGGGGACTCAATACCATCTGCGCCGGAACGCTGCGCAGAATCTGCCGATCCAGCTTCAGATCAAACTGCGGATCGAGCTTCTGCACGCGCTTGATCAACAAATTGGCCAGCCAAGGATAATCATCGGTACGCGGAACCTGAAGGCTCACATCGCACTGAAAATTCACCACATCGGCGGCAATAGCATCCAATTGACGACGCATTTTCCCCATATCGGTGATTTTCAGCTTCACCGTCGTGCTTTCAGCCTCAGGGTCAATGACCTTGGCCTTGCGCTTGGCTTCGGCGGACTTGAGGTCTGCTTCGGCCTTTTCCAGCTCAGCCTTGCGGGCTTGTGCGATGGCACCGTTGACACCACCGGTCAGCGCAGGCGCTTTAGGCATCAAGACCCGAGCCCGGGCCAATGCGGTGGCAGCAGCGTTTACATCGCCCTTTTGCAGGACGATCTGACTACGCAGCAGATAGGCTTCGGCCAGTTGACGCTGGTATTGCTCTAGGGACTGATCGTTGGGGGACTCGGCCTGCAACGCTGCCAATTGATTCTCGGCTGTGGCCAGCTCGCTGCTGGCCAGGCTTTGTTCCAGCTGTGCAATGGCCGTGGCCCGCGCATCCGGGGCCTCGGTGGCTGCCGGTGGCGTGCTTTGGCAAGCGCCCAGCAGCAAAGAAAATGCGACAAGGAGCAGATAACGGGAGGCGAACGACTTCATTCCTGCGACTCTCTATTTGCGCAAAAAACGAGCAAGTCTACACCCCTCGACGGGGCAGAACAAAACTCAGCAGAAACAGCGCGGCGGCCGCCACTACAATCGACGGGCCCGCCGGGGTGTCCTTGAACCAGGACAACGCCAACCCGCCACACACGGCGAGCACGCCCAGCAGGCTGGCGCCCAGTGCCATCTGCTCCGGTGAGCGGGCGTGACGTTGTGCCGCGGCGGCCGGAATGATCAACAACGATGTGATCAGCAACACACCGACGATTTTCATCGCCACGGCAATCACTACGGCGATCAACAGCATCAGCGCCAAGCGCAATCCCGCCACCGGCAGCCCTTCGACCCTCGCCAACTCTTCGTGCACCGTGATTGCCAGCAATGGCCGCCACAATGTCACCAACAACGCCAGCACCGCAGCGCTACCCCCGAGGATCCATGCCAGATCGGTCGGGCTGATCGCCAGCAAGTCACCGAACAGATAGGCCATCAGGTCGATCCGCACTTCGTGCATGAAGCTTAGTACCACCAGGCCCAAAGAGAGGGTGCTGGGTGCGAGAATTCCCAAAAGCGTGTCGGAGGCCAACGGCTGGCGCTGTTGCAAGGTCACCAGCAACACTGCCAACAGCAAGCAGCCGACGGTGACGGCCACAGTCGGGCTGACATCCAGCAAAAAGCCCAGCGCCACGCCCAGCAATGCCGCGTGGGACAGGGTGTCGCCGAAATAGGCCATGCGCCGCCAGACCACGAAGGAGCCCAACGGGCCCGCCACAACTGCCAGAGCCAATCCTGCAAGCAGGGCGTAGAGCAGAAAATCAGCCATGCTTGCAGCTATCTCCGTGAACATGGGTATGACCCGATGTGGGCGCCTTGACCACCGAGCCGTGCAGATCGTGGGCGTGGTCGTGGTGGTGGTGATAAATCGCCAGGCTTTGTGCGTTTTTGCCGAAAAGTTCGACAAATGCCGGATCGCCGCTGACCTGCTCGGGGTGGCCAGAGCAGCAGACATGGCGATTCAGGCAAACTACCTGGTCGGTGGTGCTCATCACCAGGTGCAAATCGTGGGAAACCATCAACACACCGCAGCCGTGACGGTCTCGCAGGCGGGTGATCAGGCTATAGAGTTCAGCTTGGCCGGCCACGTCGACGCCTTGTACCGGTTCGTCGAGCACCAGCAGCTCAGGCTCACGCAACAAGGCCCGGGCCAACAGGACACGTTGCATCTCACCGCCGGAAACACTTTGCACGGGGCTGTCGATCACCTGCTCGGCGCCGACTTCCTTGAGCGCGGCCAACGCCATCGCGCGGTCCACACCCGGCACCAAGCGCAAGAAGCGCAGCACCGAGAGCGGCAGGGTCGGGTCGACATGCAGCTTTTGCGGCATGTAGCCGACCCGCAGTTTCGGCTTGCGCCAGACGCTGCCACTGTCGGGCTTTAGCAGACCGAGCACGGCGCGCACCAGCGTGGTCTTGCCGGCGCCATTGGGGCCGATCAGGGTCACGATCTGCCCCGGCTCGACGCTCAGTTCGATGTTATCCAGCACCGGTTGCCCGGCAAACGTGACGGCAACCTGCTCGAGGCGGATCAGCGCGTTGCTCATCAAGCCCCCTGGCAGCCCGAACAGAGACCTATCACTTCAACGGTCTGGCCTTCGACGACAAACCCGACGTCCCTGGCACTGGCGATGATCGCGTCGCTGATGGACTTCTGTTCGAGTTCGATGGCGGCGTGGCATTCACGGCAGATCAGGAACTGACCCTGGTGGGCGTGCGTCGGGTGATTACAGCCGATGAAGGCGTTGAGCGAGGAGATACGGTGTACCAGGCCGTTTTCCAGCAGGAAATCCAGAGCGCGGTAAACCGTTGGGGGTGCGGCCCGGCGCCCGTCCTGCTCACTGAGGACCGCAAGAATGTCATAGGCCCCCAGTGGCTTATGGCTTTGCCACACCAGTTCCAGCACCCGCCGACGCAACGCGGTCAGGCGCAAACCCTGGCGCGCGCACAGGGCGTCGGCCTCAGACAGTGCGCTGTGAACGCAATGAGAGTGGTCGTGAGGACGGCTGGCTATCGGTGTTTTAGGCATGAGCGGCGACGAGTATTGTGAGAGACGTTATTATGTTACCCGTTCTCGCCTCTTCGAGTGGTCATCGTGTCCCGACTTTTTTCCATCTTTGTCGCAATTTTCACAAGTTTTCTGCTGATCGGCTCAGCGCAAGCCGAAGTCAAGGTCCTCACCAGCATCAAGCCGCTACAGCTGATCGCCGCTGCCGTACAGGACGGCGTGGCGATCCCGGAAGTCTTGTTGCCACCCGGCGCCTCGCCGCATAACTATGCCTTGCGCCCATCCGACGTACGGAAGGTGCAATCGGTGGATCTGCTGTACTGGATCGGGCCGGACATGGAAGGTTTCATGCCTCGGGTGCTCAATGGTCGTACGCTGCCGAGCGTTGCGGTGCAGGACCTTCCTGGCCTGAAATTGCGACATTTCGCCCAAGACAACCACTCCCACGCTGAAGAAGCGGACGAACATGACCATGACCATCGCCCGGGCAGCCTGGATGCGCATTTGTGGCTATCGCCGGCCAACGCCCGGGTTATCGCAGCGAAGATGGCGGCGGATCTGAGTGCAGCCGACTCGGTCAACGCGGCACGCTACCAGAGCAACCTGAAGGCATTTGACGAGCGCCTCGATGCGCTGGATGCACGCCTGAAGAAACGCCTGGGGGGTATTGAAGGCAAACCTTACTTCGTGTTCCACGAAGCGTTCGACTACTTCGAAGACGCCTACGGCCTGAAGCACGCCGGTGTGTTCAGTGTCGCCGCCGAAGTACAACCCGGCGCCCAGCATGTGGCGGCGATGCGCGCGCGGTTGCAGGAAGTCGGCAAGACCTGTGTATTCAGCGAACCACCACTGCGCCCGCGCCTGGCGGAAACCCTGGTGGCCGGGCTCCCGGTGAAACTGGCGGAGCTGGATGCGCTGGGCGGGTATACGCCGGCGACCGCCCAGGGGTATGAGCAGATTTTGGAGAAGTTGGGGAATGATTTGGCGGGGTGCCTGGAGTCGTTGTAACAACCCAGCTCTCTGTAGGAGCGAGCATGCTCGCGAAGAAATCCCCAGCACCGCGGGGTGTCAGGCACCCCGCGTCATCGTTAACCACCATCGCGACGGTGCGACGATTCGACATGCTCGCTCCTACAGGGCGAAAGGCAGCGGCGTATTGACCGTCTGCCGCTGGGCTAGCCGCAGCTCAAACTCCATCGGATCGTGAATCAACACGTCCTGCCCGGCAAACGACTCCGCCGCGATCAAGCGCGACAACCAGAAACGCACGCACGCCACCCGCAACATGGTCGGCCACAGCTCGGCCTCGGCCGCGGTGAATGGACGCAACGCGGCATAAGCCCCCAGCAACGCCCGCGCCCGTGGGCCGTCGATCAAGCCGTCATCGTCCGAACACCAGTCGTTCAAGGCGATCGCCACGTCGTAGAGCATCGGCCCCGAGCAGGCGTTGTAGAAATCGATCAGACCGGTCAGGTGCGTGCCTTCGAACATCGCATTATCGCGGAACAGGTCGGCGTGGATATTGGCGCGTGGCAACGCCAGAATTTTCTCTTTCTGCTGTGTGATTTCTTCAAGCGCCCGCTCCAGCAAAGCTTTCTGCCCGGCATTGAGGTGCGAGAGAAATTGCGTGCCCTCTTCCAGCATCCAGTCCAGGCCACGATCGGTCTTGCGCTTGATCATCTTGGCCTGGGTCGCCAGGTGCAGGTGAGCAAGCAACTCGCCTACTTGCGCGCAATGCTGTGCGTTGGCTTGCTTGATGTGCTTGCCGGCCAGGCGCGGTTGCAGCAGCGCAGGCTTGCCGGCCAGCTCGCGCAACGCGACACCGTCGGTAGTGCGCAGCGCGTAAGGCACCGGCAGGTCGGCTTCGTGCAGCACGTCGAGCAATTCGATGAAGAACGGCATCTCCTGGACCGGGCCGCGCTCGACCAGGGTCAGGACGAATTCGCCCTGCTCCAGGCTAATAAAGAAATTGGTGTTTTCGCTACCGGCGGCAATCCCCTGGAAATCAAGCAGGCGGCCTAGGCCATAAGGGGCGAGAAAAGCTTCCAGCTCGGGCCGAGCCAGGGGGGTAAACACAGACATGATTAAAACTGCCAGTAGGAGGCGCCGCCCTTGAGCCAACGCCGATTGAAATTAAGAAACTACTTCCACTCGAAGATCTTCCACGACGGTATCAGCATATCCGGCTGATCCGAGCGGATGAAGTTACCGTCCGATCCATCGGCGCGCACCAGAAAATAGGGCTTACCCACTGACGGCGTAACTTTGATGGCGTAAAGAAAACCATTCTGACGGTACTCCTGAATCGTTTTGTCGCCTTCCGTGCGAATGGTCACTTCCGGATCTGGCGATGGCGCATCGTCCGCCGCCATTACGGCCAGCGGTGTAATTGCAAACAAGCCAGCCAGCAACAGGCGATTTAGTGTGCGCATGATAACCTTGTCCCTTTGTCGTCAACGGTCCCGCTATTCTAGCGCCGGACCCGCCGAAAAGGTTGATCCTGCTCATGAGCCAAGCCCCCCTCGTCCTGGTGGACGGTTCTTCTTACCTGTACCGCGCCTTTCACGCGTTGCCACCGCTGACCACGTCCAAAGGCCTGCCCACCGGCGCGGTCAAGGGCGTGCTGAACATGCTCAAGAGTCTGCGCAAGCAGTACCCGGACAGTCCCTTCGCCGTGGTATTCGATGCCAAGGGTGGGACATTTCGCGATGACATGTACGCCGAATACAAGGCCAACCGGCCGAGCATGCCCGACGACATGCGCGTGCAGATCGAGCCCCTGCATCAAAGCGTGATCGCCCTGGGCTTCCCGCTGCTGTGCGTAGAAGGCGTCGAGGCCGATGACGTGATCGGCACGCTGGCCCGCAGCAGCGCGGCGGCCGATCGCCCGGTGATCATCTCCACCGGGGACAAGGACATGGCGCAGTTGGTCGACGGCCACATTACCTTGGTCAATACCATGACCGGTAGCAGCATGGACGTAGAGGGCGTGAAGGAAAAATTCGGCGTCGCTCCCGAGCAGATCATCGATTATCTGGCACTCATGGGCGATTCGTCCGACAACATCCCAGGCGTTCCGGGCATCGGTCCAAAGACCGCTTCCGGCCTGCTGGTGGGTGTGAATGGTGGCTTGACCGAGCTCTACGCGCAGCTCGACATCGTCCCAACCCTGCCGATCCGCGGCGCCAAGACCCTGCCGGCCAAACTCGAAGAGCACAGGGAGATGGCGTTCCTCTCCTACCAATTGGCGACCATCAAGGTCGATGTGCCGCTGGACATTGGCCTCGACGACTTGCAGATGGGCCCGGAAGATCCGGCCAAGCTCTACGAGCTCTACACCCTGCTGGAATTCAAAAGCTGGCTGAACGATCTTGATCGGGACGCCAAGCGTCTTGAATTGAGCGGTGCTGCCTCTGAGCCTGCTCCGATAGTCGACCTGTTCAGTGCCGCCGACGCCGGAGCTGAAGCTGAAGTGCCGGCGACAACGTCAGAAACCCGCTATGAAACCGTCCTCGATCAAGCGCGATTCGACGTTTGGCTGGATAAACTGAAAAACGCCAAGCTGTTCGCCTTCGACACCGAAACCACCGGCATCGACGCACAGCAGGCACAACTGGTGGGCCTGTCTTTTGCGGTGCAAGCCAACGAAGCGGCCTACATCCCGTTGACCCACTCGTACATCGGCGTACCCGAGCAACTGGATCGCGACACCGTCCTGCGCGCCCTCAAGCCGATCCTGGAAGACCCGAACAAACTCAAGGTCGGCCAGCACGCCAAGTTCGACATGAACATTCTCGCCAACTGCGCCATCGGTGGCGATCAGGCCAACGGCATCACCGTGCGCGGCGTCGCTTTCGACACCATGCTCGAATCCTATGTGCTCAATTCCACAGCCACCCGCCATGACATGGACAGCCTGGCGCTGAAATACCTGGATCACACCACCGTGAGTTTCCAGGACATTGCCGGCAAAGGCGTCAAGCAACTGACGTTCGATCAAATTGCGCTGGAGCAGGCCGGGCCTTACGCCGCCGAGGACGCGGACATCACCCTGCGCCTGCACCAGGCCTTGTTCGACAAGCTGTCCGCCATCCCGACTCTGGCCAGCGTGCTTACGAACATCGAAATGCCCCTGGTGCCTGTGCTCGCACGTATCGAACGCCAAGGCGCATTCGTAGATGCCGCCCTGCTGGGCGTGCAGAGCATCGAACTGGGCGATAAGATGGTGGCGCTGGAGCGTGAAGCCTTCGAGATTGCCGGAGAGGAATTCAACCTGGGCTCACCCAAGCAGCTCGGCGTCATCCTTTACGAGAAACTCGGGTTGCCGGTGCTGAAAAAGACCGCCAAGGGCCAACCATCGACCGCCGAAGAAGTGCTGGCCAAGCTGGCCGAGGACGACTATCGACTGCCCAAGGTGCTGATGGAATACCGCTCCATGAGCAAGCTCAAAAGCACCTACACCGACCGTCTGCCGGAACAGATCAATCCACGCACCGGGCGCATCCACACCTCCTATCACCAGGCCGTGGCGTCCACCGGGCGTCTCTCATCCAGCGACCCGAATCTGCAGAACATCCCGGTGCGCACCGCGGAAGGCCGGCGTATCCGCCAGGCCTTTGTCGCCCCGGCCGGCTACAAGCTGCTGGCTGCCGACTATTCGCAGATTGAACTGCGGATCATGGCGCACCTGTCTCGCGATGAAGGCCTGATGAATGCCTTCCGCAATAACCTGGACGTGCACACCGCCACCGCTGCCGAAGTGTTCAAGGTCGAGCTGAACCAGGTCACCTCCGACCAGCGTCGCAGCGCCAAGGCGATCAACTTCGGCCTGATCTATGGCATGGGTGCGCAAAAACTCGGCAAGGACATCGGCGTTGATACCAAGACCGCCAAGGCGTACATCGACACCTACTTCGCCCGTTATCCCGGTGTGCGCGAATACATGGATCGCACCCGCGTGCAGGCCGCGGATCAAGGCTACGTGGAAACGTTCTTCGGGCGACGGCTGTACTTGCCGGAGATCAATTCCAACAAGCCGCAGGAGCGTGCCGCAGCCGAACGCACGGCCATCAACGCGCCGATGCAAGGCACGGCAGCCGACATCATCAAGAAAGCCATGGTGGCCGTGGATGGATGGCTGACCTCCTCCGGCCTGGACGCCAAGGTCATTCTGCAGGTCCACGATGAATTGGTACTGGAAGTGCGCGAGGACCTTGTCGATCAAGTCAGCAACGAGATTCGCCTGCACATGAGCGGTGCGGCGAAACTGGATGTGCCATTGCTGGTGGAAGTCGGGGTAGGCAATAACTGGGATGAGGCGCACTGAGTGCAAAACGCTGCTGCGGCATGATGCCGCGGCAGACCCCAACCTGCGCTGCTTAGTCCAAAAAGTGATTGGGTTTATTCCAAAGCTTCTGAAAATAAACTGAACTAATCTCGCCAAGGCCACTCAGATTTACTGAATGGCTGGTGAAGCCCTTCGATGCTCCTATGTTGTGTTAAGTGTTGGCAGATATCTGGACCCCGCCCTAGCGGTCTAGAACTTGAACCCCGGAACTTCCCCCTCCCCATAGAAGTCCGGGGTTTTTTTTGCCTGAAAACTGCCTGATGCGGTCACGCCACGCTGGCCTGACCGCTCCTGAGACAGTTTTTTCACGCTTATCCAGTTACTTCGTCAGCGCCTTTGTCCGGCAGTTCCATCCAGTTCGCCAATACAGTGTAGGCGTCTTCCAGGCCCATGCGCTTAGGGGCCGAAAACAACTGGATCGTCACAGCATCGCCCCAACCCTTGCGAATTTCCGATTGCACCTTGAGCAATGTGTTCTTGGCCGCGCCGTAGGTCAGCTTGTCCGCCTTGGTCAGCAAAATGTGCATCGGCATGCCGGCTGCGACGGCCCAATCGAGCATCAACAGGTCGAAGTCGGTCATCGGGTGGCGGATGTCCATCATCAGGATCAGACCTTTCAAGCTCTCACGACCGCCCAGGTAAGCTTCCAGGTGACGCTGCCAGTGTTGCTTGAGCGGGATCGGTACTTTTGCATAACCGTAGCCCGGCAGGTCGACCAGACGGCGTTCATCGTCTAGCTTGAAGAAGTTCAACAGTTGCGTGCGCCCCGGTGTTTTCGAGGTGCGCGCCAGGCTGGCATGCGTCAGGGTGTTCAGGGCACTGGACTTGCCGGCGTTGGAACGCCCGGCGAAGGCGACTTCAAAGCCCTCGTCATCCGGACATTGGTCGACTTTGGCGGCGCTGAGCATGAAGGTGGACTGTTGGCACAGACCGAGGATGGGATTCTTGAGTTGCATGGGATTTCCGATGTGGGCGGCGCCAGGAATGGGCGCGGCAAGCAGTGTCGCTTCCGTTTCAGTGACGCCAGTATATAATGCCGCAGATTTTGTGTGCGCTTTGTCCCGATGCAGGATGAAGTTCACGAGAGCGACAGACCTTGATTGCGCACTAGAACGCAGATCGCTCTCAACCCTGAAAAGGTCGTTTTATGACGAAATGGCTGCTAGTTACCGGAGTCTTGATGCCGCTTTACAGCGCTCAGGCTACACAGGATCCGGAAACTGTGTACAACCGTGTTTGTGGTGCCTGTCATTCCGGCCAACTACCCATGGCGCCCCGCAAGGGCGATCAGGAAGCTTGGAAGCCGAGGTTGGCGAAAGGTATGGAGACGCTGGTGCAACACGTGACCCAGGGTTTCAAGGCGATGCCGCCGCGTGGTTTGTGCATGGACTGCAGTGCCGAGGATTACCAAGCCATCATCCAATGGATGAGCGAGTAAACCCGGTCCATAACTTAACCCTTAGCCGTAGTTGGATTAGCTGATGAACAAATTGATCGTGAGTCTGCTGTTGACCGTGGGGATCTCCGGCATTGCCCATGCTGCAGGTGAGCCAGTCAAACCTGGTGACGCCGCCGCAGGCCAGGCAAAAGCCGCCGTATGTGGCGCCTGTCATGGCCCGGATGGCAACAGCATGGCGCCTAACTTTCCAAAACTGGCAGGCCAGGGTGAACGCTACCTGACCAAGCAGTTGCACGATATCAAGTCGGGCAAGCGCACCGTCCTGGAAATGACCGGCCTGCTGACCAACCTGAGCGACCAGGATCTGGCGGACATCGCCGCCTACTTCGCCAGCCAGAAGGGCAGCGTCGGTGCCGCCGACCCGAAAATCGTGGCTCGCGGTGAAGCACTGTTCCGTGGCGGCGACCTGGCCAAGGGCCTGCCATCGTGCACCGGCTGCCACTCGCCAAATGGCGCGGGCAACGCGGCCGCCGGCTTCCCACACCTGGGTGGCCAGCACGCTCAATATATCGCCAAGCAACTGACTGACTTCCGCAAGGAAGAAGGCGGTCGCAATAACGACGGCGATACCAAACCGATGCAGAGCATTGCCAAAAAGCTGAGCGACGAAGACATCGCCGCAGTGTCCAGCTATATCCAGGGCCTGCACTAAGACCGATGGATCGGGCGTTGCGCAAGGCATAGAACCCTTGCAGCGTTAACGCTCGATTAATCCGTCACAGCAAGTATAAAAAGGGTGGCTTTGGCCGCCCTTTTTTGTGGCCGCTGCCGTTACACTACAGAACTCAAGCCCGCCATGACCTGTCTGAAATCAGGTCTCGCGAGGCGAAAAAATTGTCCAGGAGTAAAGCATGCGTAATCTGATCATCAGCGCCGTTTTTGCCGCTGCCAGCCTGTTCGGCATGACTGCCCAAGCCGCTGAAGCCCCCGCTGCACCTTATGTCGAGCTGAGCAACCCGGTGCCGGTCGCCGTGCCCGGCAAGATCGAAGTGGTGGAGCTGTTCTGGTACGGTTGCCCGCACTGCTACGCCTTTGAACCCGTGATCAACCCATGGGTTGAAAAACTGCCTTCGGACGTGAATTTCGTACGTATTCCGGCCATGTTCGGCGGCCCATGGGATGCACACGGCCAGATGTTCCTGACCCTCGAAGCCATGGGCGTCGAGCACAAGGTCCATGCTGCAGTGTTCGAAGCCATCCAGAAAGAACACAAGAAGCTGACCGACAAGAACGATATGGCGGACTTCCTGGCTACCCAGGGCGTCGACAAGGACAAGTTCCTCGCCACGTTTGACTCCTTCGCCATCAAGGGCCAGATCAACAAGGCGCGAGAGCTGGCGAAAAAATATGAAATCACCGGGGTTCCGACCATGATCGTCAACGGCAAATATCGTTTTGACGTAGGTTCCGCCGGCGGCGCTGAACAAGCCCTGCAACTGGCCGATAAACTGGTCGATCAAGAGCGAGCGGCTAACAAGGCTGCCGCCAACTGAGCGAGGCGCCCGCCATGCGCCGCTGGGGAACCGAACGCATCGTTGGCCTGCATGATCCGCGGGTCAACGAACATCACCTGGAATCGACAGGCCTGCCCGCCGACAGCCGTCTGCGCTTGCTCAGCTTCAATATCCAGGTGGGTATCAGCACCGAGCGGTATCGGCATTACCTGACCCGGGGCTGGCAACATCTGTTGCCGCACACCGGGCGTGCCGACAATCTGCAAAAGATCGGCAATCTGCTGGGTGACTTCGACCTGGTCGCCCTTCAGGAAGCCGATGGTGGCAGCCTGCGTTCAGGCTACGTCAACCAGGTCGAACACCTGGCCCAGCTCGGCGCCTTTCCCTACTGGTATCAACAACTCAATCGCAATCTCGGACGCCTCGGCCAGCACAGCAACGGTGTGCTCAGTCGCCTGCGGCCTTGGGCGATCGAGGATCATCCACTGCCAGGGCCGAAGGGTCGCGGAGCGATTCTGGTGCGCTTCGGCGAAGGTCCGGAAGCGCTGGTGGTGGTCATGATGCACCTGGCACTGGGCGCACGAGCCCGCAGCATGCAATTGGCTTACATTCGCGAAGTCATTGGCGGTTACAAGCACCAGGTGCTGATGGGCGACATGAACACCCACGCCAGTGACCTGCTGCAACACTCTCCATTGCGCGACCTCGGGCTGCTGGCCCCGCAAATGGAAGCGACGTTCCCCAGCTGGCGCCCGCAGCGCTGCCTGGACCATATTCTACTGAGCCCGAGCCTGACCCTTGAAAAGGTCGAGGTGCTGGCACAACCCATTTCCGATCACCTGCCGGTCGCGGTAGAGATTCGTCTGCCGGGTTCGCTCACGGCCGATGCATTGCCCGCGTTGAGTCCTGCCCCCCGCGGATCCCATGAATGAGCGACGAAGCACAACGCTGGAAAGAGAAGTACCTGCAAAGCATCGAACAACAGGAAAAGCTCGAACGTCGCTGGGATGCCAGGCTAGACCTGTTGCGCCGGGGACTGGTGCGCAGCACGCTGGCAGCGGAAGGCACCGACCGCGCCGTTGACCAATGCATGAAGGAGATGCGCGAAGTCGTGCGCACCGACGACATGGACGCCGGACTCGCCGCCCTGCTGCCTCGCCTGGAAAAAGCCGTACTCGACTCCGAGCAGCGTCGGGAAACCCGGGTCAACCAGACCAGCGCCGCACTCACCGCCCTGGTCACGCAGCTGCAAACATTACCGCTACCCCGGGAAGTGAGCCGCCCCCTCAAGCACTTCGCCAAACAACTGGACAGTCGCGTCAGCCAGGCACGCGAGATCCCGCTACTGCTCGGCGAGCTGAGCGGACTGCAGGGCAAGGCCCTGAGCCAGCTGGAAAGTCCGGCGGAACCGGAACGACCGGGACTGCTGCAGCGGCTGTTCGGTCAGCGTGACACCGAAGAGGCGACCGTCCCCGCAGAACACGCTCTTATCGTGCAGACGGCCGAAACCGTTCCGGCGTCCGTGGTCGCAACCCGACCGGTCATTGCAGACACCGTGCCGCAGGTGCTGCAAGTAACGCCAGATACGACCCAGCCCATTGCTGTTGCGCCAGCCCTGGAGCCACAGCAAGCGCCGGCCCGGCCTGCGCAAGTCATGGCCGAAGCCGAATCGCTACAACCCGTGAGACTGTCCGAACCTGTCGGCACTCCCACCCTCCCAGCTGAAACGGCAGTCAATCCCGACGAATTGAGCCCGGCGGTACTGCTCGATACCCTGCCGCTGCCCTCGCCCATCGCCCAGGCACTGGCTGCGATCGATCCGCAGCAGCCCGAGCAAGACATGCTCTACGCCCTGCCCGACTCGCCCGAGCCGTCCTATAGCTCGGTGGCCAAACACATCGAAGATACCTTGCTGGGCTTGCTCGAGGATCTGACAGTACCGGAGCGTCATCGCCCCCAAGCCGAATCAATGCGTGAACGGCTGAAAAATGGCCTTAACTGGTACGAGTTGCTGCCGATTCTCGACGATCTGGCGACTTTGATGCTGGCAATCTCCGACGGTGGCCAACACGAATTCGAAGCTTATCTGCAGCGGCTCAACGAACGCCTGGAATCGTTCCAGAGCAACTTGCAGGCCGCCAGCGCCGGCCATGCCGACAGCCGATCCGCCGCACATGCGATGGACACGCAGATTCGCGAACAGGTCGACGGCTTGCAGAACAGCGTGCAGGAAGCGGCCGATCTGGATGATCTCAAGCACGTGCTGGAAAACCATCTGGAAGTCTTGCTCGGCACCATGGACCAGCACCGCCAGCAGCGCGATGAGCGCGAGCAGGAAGTGGCGGCCCGCCTGCAGAGCCTGGCCGAGCGGGTTGCCCATATGGAACAGGAAGCCCAGGGATTTCGCGAGCACCTCGAAGAGCAACGCCAGAAAGCCTTGATCGATCCGCTGACCGGACTGCCAAACCGCGCGGCCTGGAGCGAGCGCCTTGAGTATGAGATCGGCCAATGGCAGCAACACGGCAACACCCTGATGCTGGCCATGCTCGACCTCGATCACTTCAAGCGCATCAATGATAATTACGGGCACCTGGCGGGCGACAAAGTGCTGAAAATCATTGCCAGCGTGTTGCGTAAGCGCCTGCGCCCGACAGACTTCATTGCGCGATTTGGCGGCGAGGAATTTGTCCTGCTGATGCCATCCACCGTCCCGGCGAACGGCATGAAACTCCTGGAAACCCTGCGCGCCTCTATCGAAGCCTGCCCTTTTCACTTCAAGGGTGAACCGGTGACCATCACCCTCTCCATAGGCCTGGCGGCTTTCAGGGCCGGCGAGCATGGCGATGCGGTGCTCAAAAGAGCTGATCAGGCGCTGTACCGTGCAAAAAATGCCGGGCGCAACCGGGTGGAGCTGGGCTGAGCGCTTATCGCTCCATGTTGTTCAAATCGTTGCGATGGCCCAACACGCACAAGACAGTACGTTACACTGTTGCATTACTGTCTTTAGCGTGTTGGCTTCCCCATGAAATATCTTGCTCTCATCGTGTCGCTGATCCTGCTGGCCGGCTGCGCCAGCGGTCCCCGCTACGACACCAGCCATGCTTCGGCCAATCACGACAGCCGTATTCAGTTCGTCGTGCTCCACTACACCAATGCATCACAGGAGCGCTCGCTGCAACTGCTAACCCATGGCGAAGTTAGCAGCCACTACCTGATCGGCGACGACAAGAAGGCGACCATCTACAAGCTGATGGATGAAAACCTGCGGGCCTGGCACGCCGGAGAAAGCCAATGGCAAGGCCGGACCTGGATGAATTCCAGTTCCATCGGCATCGAAATCGTCAACCCGGGCTTCAAGGACACCCCGACCGGGCGCCTGTGGTATCCCTACTCCGAAGCGCAGATCGAGTCCCTGATCGTCCTGCTCAAGGACATTAGCCAGCGCTACGCAATCAGTCCTCGCAGCATTGTCGGGCATAGCGACATCGCCCCCTTGCGCAAGCTGGATCCGGGGCCCTTGTTTCCCTGGAAGCGCCTGGCTGAGCAAGGGTTGGGTATTTGGCCGAACGAACAAGCCGTAGCCCGTCAGCAGACCCGGTTCGAAACACAGCTGCCGAGCATCAGCTGGTATCAGGCACAACTGGCACGCGTCGGTTATGACACACCGCAAACGGGCGAACTGGACGTCGCCACCCGCCACGTGCTGGCGGCCTTCCAGATGCATTTCCGACCGTCGCGCTTCGACGGTACGCCGGATGCACAAACCGCCGCGCTGCTTCAGGTTTTAAATCAGACAAAATAATGACGATCGCCCGACGGTCAGCGCGTTTCTCAAATAGCAGCTATAACTCATTGGTAATTCGTCGGATATTACATAATGACTGTTGCTCGAGAGACACTTCGCAGCTGGTTCTATCGCCCTTGGTTTCTGGCGATGCTGGCTGCTGTCTTGAGCGCTACGTTGATGATGGCCGGCAGTTACTTCGTTGCCATTCACCAGGTTGAGCAAAACGAAAGCTGGGAAATGAACGCCCAGGGTGAACGTTTTCTTGCTCGTCTGGAGCAACTGTTCGGGCAATTGCGCGAAAGCCTTGACGACCTGGAAGCCCAGCCGTTGCGCAGCTGCGATGACGACATGATCGCGACTTTGCAGCAGGTCACCTTCAATTATCGCTTCGTCTATGAGGCAGCCTACATGGACGCCTCGCGAATCTGTTCCAATCGTCCGCGCCAGGAAGGTTTGTCATTGATACGCCCACCGGACATCAAGGGCCCCACCTACAGTTACTGGTTGAATACCACCACCGAACCCGATGAAAACCGTGCCGCGCTGATGCTCGGACGCGGCAATTTCCGGGTTGCGACATCTCGCGGCCATTTGACCGACATGGTCGACCTTTCGCCGGGAAGCAGCCTGCTGGTGGTACTTGACCATGGCACCCGGGCAATTCCGGTACTGGGCGTCTCGCAAGCCTGGCCACCGAGCCAATGGCCGCCAAAAACCCGCGATGCGCTGCAAGTCACCCAGACACGCTTGATTTACCGCATGCCCACCGACAACCCGGAATACCAACTGGTGCTGATCAGCCCGCGCAGTGGCACCCATATACCGCCCGTGTGGTGGTGGTTGCTGCCTGCCTGTCTGCTATTGGCTCTTTGCGTAGGTTTCCTGGTGTTTTTGCTGGTGCGCCAGCGCCAGTCACTTGACGCAGAGCTGACGGGAGCCATCCGCCGAGGTGAGTTGCAGGTGCTCTATCAGCCGATCTTTGACCTCGACAGCCGCAACTGCGTCGGGGCCGAAGCCTTGCTGCGCTGGCGAAGGCCGGACGGCACCCTGACCAGTCCCGACCTGTTTATCCCGATGGCAGAGAACACCGGGCAAATCCGCCAGATGACCGACTTTGTCCTGCAACGCCTGCTTGAGCAACTGGGGCAACTGCTGCGGGCCAACCCGCAGTTGTACATCTCGGTCAACCTGGCGGCCTGCGATGTCATGATCCCGCGGATCGGCCAAGTGATGGCTCGCTTGCTGACCCTGCACCGGGTCGCGGCGAAGCAGATTGCCTTTGAAGTCACCGAACGCGGATTGATCGATGTGGTTGTGGCCCGGGAAAACCTGCAAGCCTTGCGGGATGTAGGGCACCAGGTACTGATCGATGACTTTGGCACCGGCTACTGCAGTCTCGCGTATCTGCAGACCTTGCCGGTGGATTGCCTGAAAATCGACAAAGCGTTCATCGATGCGCTGGGCCATGACGCAGCGAGCAGCGGTGTTGCGCCGCATATTATTCACATGGCCCAGTCACTGCATTTGAAGGTGATTGCCGAAGGCATCGAACATGAAGCCCAGGCGGCGCTCCTCAGCAGTGAGGGGGTGAGATTCGGCCAGGGTTGGCTGTTTGCCCATGCATTAAGTGCGGTGCAGTTCATTGAGCTGATAACCCGAGGCCGCCGACTGGCCGGTCGACGCCTGGATGACGAAGCGTAAAAAGCGCTTACACCGTCAACGTCATATAAAACTGAGTCCCCTGCCCCGGTCTCGAGTAAACACCCATTCGTCCTCCATGCAGCTGCACAATTTCCTTGCACAACGCCAAACCGAGGCCGGCCCCGCCTTTCTTGCGGCCGACCTGGACAAACGGCTCGAAGATCCGGCCCTGTTGGCCATAGGCGATGCCTTCACCGTTATCTTCGACGCTGATGATGACCCGTTCCCCATGACGCCTGGCTTGCAGGCGTATCCGCCCGCCGGTGGCGGTATGACGCAGTGCATTATCGATCAGATTGTCGAGCACCCGGTCGAGTTGCGCCTGATCGGCTTGCAACCGTGGCAAGGGCCCCTGGACTTCTACCAACAGCTCGACACCCTTCTCTCGCGCCCCGTCGGTAAAGCGAATCTGCGCTTGCTCCAGCAAATCCTCGATGGAGCATGGCGCCAGGGTGAGTTTCTGCAAGCCGTTCTGGTAACGGGAGAAATTCAGCAAGTCATTGATCAGTTGCATCAGCCGCTGCATTTCTTCGTTTACCGTGTCCAGCAGGTCCGCCTCCCGGGACTCCGGTGGAAAATGCGAGCGCTCGCGAAACAGCCCAAATGCCATGTGCATGCCAGTCACGGGCGTGCGCAGTTCATGGGAGGCGCGCAAGACGAACTCGCTACGCACTCGTTCGAAAGCACGCTGTTCAGTCACATCGTGCAGCACCATCACTGCACCGAGAATATGCCCTTGGGTGTGGATGACCGGCGTCAGGCTATACGTCAGCAACCGCGTCTCGCCATCGACCTCGATGCTCAGGTCATCCGGCATACGTTCCAGCGTACCGCCACGCAGTACCAGTTGCAGTTGCTCATCGAGTTCGGGATGCTCCAGCGCCTCACCCAAGCCTCGCCCGAGCCGATCGGAGTCCCAGCCTAACTGGCGCTGCGCTACGGGGTTAAGGTGCTCCAGATTCCCCTGGCGATCAATCATCAGCAAGCCATCGTCGATACCGTCGAGCACCGCTTGTAAACGCTGCTGTCCCGCCAGCAACTCATCGACGTTAGTGGCCTGATGTTCACGCAAAGCCTCGGCCATGATCCCGAAGCGCCGGGTCAGCTGATTCAGCTCCACGGCCGAAGACACCGGCAGCGTGACGTCGAAATCACCCTGGCCAATACGATCCGCTGCCTGCGCCAGAGCCTCGATGGGCTCACCGAATCGCCGGGCGATGGCGTGTGCGGTAATGAAGCCGATGATCAACACCGCCAGCCCAACCAGGCCAAGCAGCCCGGCGATCAGCAGTGCACGCTCACGGGCTTTGCGTTCGACAGTGCTGATGTCATCCAGCGCCCGCTTGTGCTCCGTGATCAAGCCATTGCGCAATAGATTGAATTTTTCGGTCAGCTCATCGTTGCCACTGAGTACGCGCGTCGGGTCAGCGGACACTTCATACGCACCCATAAAGCTCAAATAATCGGCCTTGGCCTTTTTGAAGCCGTGGGTTTCATCTGAGGGTTCCTGGGCAATGCCTTCCTCCAGCAACTCAAGGTAACGCTGCTTGGACGCCTCGAGGGCGGCGGGATCGCTTTTTTCACTGAGCATGATGAGCAGCTGATCACCCAGCGTCTGTCGCAATTTGAGCCCCAGGTCCAGAGTGACGAAGTTGTTGCGCACCAACGCTTCCTGGCTCCCAGCCATCTGCAGCACACTGACAAGACCGAGCAGTAGCCCAAGCAGTGCGACAGTGATCAGTGCAGAAATGCTGAGGAAAAGCCGGGTCTGCAACTTCATCGCCGGTTTCATCGCCGCGAACTCACAGGTTGTACTGCTTGCGCTTGCGGTACAGCGTCGACGCATCGATTCCCAAGGTCTTGGCGGCTTGATCCAGCGTGCCTGCGGTGGCAAGGACGGCACCGATATGGGCCTTTTCCAGCTCATCCAGGCTTAACGGCGCACCAATACGCGGTGCGTTGTTGATCGGCGCTTCGGCCATGCCCAAGTGGCTGATCTCGACCCGCTCCTGCGGGCAAATAATGCTCGCACGCTCCACTACGTTACGCAGCTCGCGAATGTTCCCCGGCCAGCGGTAACCCAGGAGCGCTTCACGGGCCTCGTCGCTGAAACCCCGCGCCGGACGTGCATATTCCTTGACGAAACGGGCCAGAAACCGGTCTGCGAGGTTGAGAATGTCTTCCCGGCGTTCGCGCAGTGGTGGCAGGTGCAACGTAATGACATTGAGCCGATACAACAGGTCCTCGCGGAAGCGCCCGTCGCGGACCATGTCTTCCAGGTTCTGGTTGGTGGCCGCAAGAATGCGCACATCGGCCCGGCGCGTGACGGGGTCACCCACCCGCTCGTATTCCTTGTCTTGAATGAAGCGCAGCAACTTTGGTTGCAAAACCAAGGGAAAATCACCGATTTCGTCGAGAAACAAGGTTCCGCCATCAGCTTGGTTAACGCGCCCCAAGGTGCTTTCACTGGCACCGGTAAATGCACCCCGGCTGTGGCCGAATAACTCGCTTTCCATGAGCTCGGCCGTCAGCGACGGACAGTTGATGGTGATACAGGATTTTTTCGAGCGCTTGCTCCAGCCGTGAATCGCCTGGGACAACTCGCCTTTACCGGTGCCGGACTCCCCAAGGATCAGGATGTTGGCATCGGTATTGGCCACCTGGCGGGCGGTCTCGAGCACGACCTTCATGGCCGGGCTGTGAGAGTCCAGACCTTCCTTGGGTTTACGCATCTCACCTTCCAGAGCCTCCAGACGAGCCGACAATTGCCGCACTTCCAGCTGTTTGGCCGTGGCCAAGCGCAATTGATCGGGGCTGCACGGCTTGACCAGATAATCCGCGGCACCCGCCTGAATCGCATCAACGGCGGTGTCTACGGCCGAATGCGCGGTGACGATCACCACGCGCATCCATGGGGCCTGGATGCGCATCTGTGCCAGAACGTCCAGACCGTTGTCCTCCCCCAGGCGCAAATCGAGGAAGCACAGGTCGAAAACTTGACGTTGCAGCAAGGCTTCAGCTTGCGCAGCGCTGTTAGCGGTCGCAACGCTGTAGCCTTCATCTTCAAGGCAATAGCGGAAGGTTCGCAGGATGGCAGACTCATCATCTACCAGAAGAATGCGGCCTTGATGCTCAGTGGCGGATTCCATTTTCCTACGCTCCTTAAAGAATGATCTTGGTTAGTCCCGGAAAAATCGGGCAAGTTGCATGGTTTATTCTGATCCATTCCTGCCTTAGCAGGGTAGCTAACTCCTGTCCCCTCGCTGCAACGCCCGAAATTAGCTTACTGGAACGCAAAACCCCTTTATCAGAGATGCCTTGCGTCCATTTCTGACAGCCGCGCCCTCCTCTCAATTCAAAAAGATTGCGATGTGTTTGCCAAGAGTCGTGCATTACGCACGACCGGACGAGGGCTCATCGTGCAGGATGCGTCGACTTACATTCACACGACAAACATAACTTGTTGTTTTTAAAGGTTTTTTTAATAAAAAAAGCTGGCATGCAGGCTGCAATAACCTGATTAACGCAGGGCAAGAAACAAATGCCCTCAGTCTGATTTCCCCAGCGTGGGAGGAGCTTCAGGATGAATCGCCAACTTGCCGCCCAATTGCATTTCTCGCCACTGCATGTTCAGCAAGGCCTGTTTGCGGTACTTGCACTGGTGATCACCTTGATCGCCGGTCAACAGTTTCTTCTATGGGAACAGAGTCAGCAGCCAGAAGCCCCGCGCATTTCGTTTGAGCATCCGACCCAAACCCATTTCAGCGCGGCAGGCAGCGGTTTGGTAGATAACACCCCGATGAGAATGATGGACGTCGACCAGGCGCAACCGGCCAATGAGATGCCCCGTCAGGAACGCTGGGTGTTCTGAGCACATCAACTTGGTGCGCTCGACGCGCCGGGATAGCAACACCTCTTAATAGAAGCGTAAGGAGAATCATCATGTTGAGCTGGGCAATCACGTTCCTGATCATTGCCATTGTCGCCGCCGTCCTGGGCTTCGGTGGTATCGCGGGCACCGCCACGGGTATCGCCAAGATTCTCTTTGTCGTGTTCCTGGTGATGTTCATTGCATCTTTCTTCTTTAGCCGTCGCGGTCGTGGCTGAACAAAGTTCAAGACGCGAAAGAAGCACATCGCTTCTTTCCCACTGCGCCACCTGAGGAAGGAAAGGCGCATGACCAAGGGGTCGGGACGTTCTGCCTGCTTCAGGGGCGGAGTGACCTACGGGTACAGGGAGTGCCTGCGCAAGGGCCGGGTCAGGTAAAGCTGCCACGCAAGTTCGCCGGCCGAGTTGGGTTCGACGAGCTTGCGTAGTGCTTGAAGGTTGCAGCACCTGCGGGAAAAGTCCCCAAGGGCGTCATGAGCGACCGTACATCGAGAAAAATCGCCTTTCTTTTGCGCTCATATCTCTGCGCAGATCTGCTGAATTCCAATCATTTTGACACCCTTCCCCGCTGTTCAAAAAACATACAATCTGCTCTGTGATGGCCGGTTCACGGCACTTATGCCTGCCAATATGTCGTATTCGAACCGGTTGGGACGCGCGTTTCACTCAAAAAACCTCATGCCGATTCGGCATAGGGTAGGCGTTTACGGCATTAGACGTCGCTTCCTTGCATCGGAATAGTTGCGCCTTTTTTCGCCTGCCAGAGAGCCACTAACAAGCGCTCCGGGGCTCCTTATACGGGGGCAAGTGCACTAACGTTTTCGCCACAAGCGAAGCCGTTCATGCATCTGCCCGAGTCAAACTGAAGTAAGGGTAAAGATATGAAGAAGGCAAAGCTTAGCCTCGCCTGGCAGATCCTCATCGGTCTGGTATTGGGGATTGCAATCGGTGCGCTGCTCAACCATTTCAGTGCCGAAAAAGCCTGGTGGATCAGCAACGTCCTGCAACCGGCAGGCGATATCTTTATCCGTCTGATCAAGATGATCGTAATTCCGATCGTCATCTCTTCCCTGATCGTCGGCATTGCTGGCGTCGGTGACGCCAAGAAACTTGGGCGCATCGGCCTCAAGACCATCATCTACTTCGAGATCGTCACCACCATCGCCATTGTGGTGGGTCTGCTGCTGGCCAACCTGTTCCATCCAGGTGCCGGTATCGACATGAGCACCCTGGGCACTGTGGACATTTCCAAGTACCAGGCAACAGCTGCTGAGGTTCAGCATGAACATGCGTTCATCGAAACCATCCTCAACCTGATCCCGTCGAATATCTTCGCGGCCATGGCTCGCGGCGAAATGCTGCCGATCATTTTCTTCTCTGTGCTGTTCGGCCTCGGTTTGTCGAGCTTGCAGGCGGACCTGCGCGAACCGCTGGTGAAGATGTTCCAGGGCGTTTCGGAAAGCATGTTCAAGGTCACCCACATGATCATGAACTACGCACCGATCGGCGTATTCGCACTGATCGCGGTGACCGTGGCCAACTTCGGCTTCGCTTCCCTGCTGCCACTGGCAAAACTGGTCATCCTGGTTTACTTCGCCATCGCCTTCTTCGCCTTCGTGGTGCTGGGCCTGATCGCTCGACTGTTCGGCTTCTCGGTGCTCAAGCTGATGCGCATCTTCAAGGATGAGCTGGTACTGGCCTACTCCACCGCCAGCTCCGAAACCGTGCTGCCGCGTGTGATCGAAAAAATGGAAGCCTATGGCGCGCCCAAAGCCGTTTGCAGCTTCGTCGTGCCAACCGGTTACTCGTTCAACCTGGACGGTTCGACCCTGTACCAGAGCATTGCGGCCATCTTCATTGCCCAGCTCTATGGCATCGATCTGTCGATCAGCCAGCAATTGCTGCTGGTGCTGACCCTGATGGTCACCTCCAAGGGCATCGCCGGTGTACCTGGCGTGTCCTTCGTAGTCCTGCTCGCTACCCTGGGCAGCGTCGGCATCCCGCTCGAAGGCCTGGCATTCATCGCCGGTGTCGACCGTGTCATGGACATGGCACGTACCGCTCTGAACGTGATCGGCAATGCCCTGGCCGTGCTGGTCATCGCTCGTTGGGAAGGCATGTACGACGACGCCAAGGGCCAGCGCTACTGGAACTCCCTGCCGCACTGGCGCAGCAAGGAAAAGCTGCCAGCGGGTGAAACCTCCAGCAACTAATGTAATACCAGACAAACCCCGGAGAAATCCGGGGTTTGTCGTTTCTGGCCACCCCGCTATCATTCGCGCATCTTTTGGGGGATTTGACTGATGCTTAATGGCCTGTGGCTTGGCTTCTTCATCGTGGCTGCCGTGTCGGCGCTGGCGCAATGGTTGATCGGCGGCAACGCCGGGATCTTCGCGGCGATGGTGGAAAGCATCTTCGCCATGGCCAAGTTGTCCGTCGAAGTCATGGTCCTGCTGTTCGGTACCCTCACCCTGTGGTTGGGCTTTCTGCGGATCGCCGAGAAGGCCGGGATCGTCGAATGGCTGGCCAAGGCCCTCGGGCCGCTGTTCTTGCGCCTGATGCCGGAAGTCCCGCCTGGCCACCCCGCCATCGGTCTCATCACCCTGAACTTCGCCGCCAACGGCCTGGGCCTGGATAACGCCGCCACGCCCATCGGCCTCAAGGCCATGAAGGCGCTGCAGGAGCTCAATCCCAGCGATACGATTGCCAGTAACGCGCAGATCCTGTTCCTGGTGCTCAACGCCTCCTCCCTGACCCTGCTGCCGGTGACGATCTTCATGTACCGCGCCCAGCAAGGTGCGCCCGACCCGACACTGGTGTTCCTGCCGATCCTGCTCGCCACCAGTTGCTCGACCATTGTCGGTTTCCTGGCCGTAGCCTTCATGCAACGCCTGCGCGTCTGGGACCCGGTGGTGTTGGCGTACCTGATTCCCGGCGCCCTCGCCCTCGGCGGTTTCATGGCGCTTCTGGGAACGATGTCAGCGACCGCACTGGCGGGTTTGTCTTCGATCCTCGGCAACTTGACGCTATTTTGCTTGATCATGCTGTTTCTGGTGATTGGCGCGTTGCGCAAGGTCAAGGTCTACGAAGCGTTCGTCGAAGGCGCCAAGGAAGGCTTTGACGTGGCGAAGAACCTGCTGCCGTATCTCGTGGCGATGCTGTGCGCCGTAGGCGTGTTGCGGGCGTCCGGCGCCCTGGATTTCGGCCTGGACGGGATTCGTCACCTGGTGGAATGGGCCGGCTGGGACACGCGCTTCGTCGATGCGCTGCCAACGGCGATGGTCAAACCCTTCTCCGGCAGCGCCGCCCGGGCGATGCTGATCGAAACGATGAAAACATCGGGTGTGGACAGCTTCCCGGCACTGGTGGCGGCGACGGTTCAGGGCAGTACAGAAACCACGTTCTATGTGCTGGCGGTGTACTTTGGCGCAGTAGGCATCCAGCGAGCGCGGCATGCGGTGGGGTGTGCGTTACTGGCGGAATTGGCCGGTGTACTGGGCGCCATCGGGGTCTGCTACTGGTTCTTCGGCTAACCACAATCCCCTGTAGGAGCGAGCATGCTCGCGAAAAACGTCAACGATAACGCGGGGTGTCTGGTAACCAGCGTTGCTTTGGCGTCCATCGCGAGCATGCTCGCTCCTACAGGGGTTTTGCGCCAGGTTCATGGCCTTGGGGGCGGTGCGACTTTTTGCCCTTGCTCAACCGCCCACGCCACCACCTGCGTCGTCAGTTGATCGCTGGCCTGGCCAAATCCGGCCACCACCGCCGGCACCTTCACATCACTCAAAGGCTGGCGCACTTCAAAACGCTTGCTGGCGAGGATTCGCTGGTCATAACCACGCACCAGTAACGCGTCCAAGCGCACGATCACGCCGGCGTTGGTACCCTGATATTCGGTCTGAAACGCCTGCAAGCTGCCACCCAGCTCCAGATCCGCCTGAAAGTTGCTGTCATCGGTGCTAAGCAGCGTCACCCGACCATCACGCTGGAAACCATCGAGCAGGCGATTGCGCATCAGCACCGGCGCCGGGTCGCTCCAACGTGCGCCCTTATAGCTGCTGATCACGTCACCCTGGGGGATGACGGCGATGTTGGGGCTGTTCAACGCTTCACTGGCCTGGGGTTTGTTCAGGCGCAACGACCAGCGCTGCGGCGTGGCGTGAGCAGGCGCCACACTGCTTTGCGCCGAAGGCAATCGATAGAGTTCGAAGGGTTCGGGCTTGGGCAGGATCGAGCAGGCGCTGATCAACGTGAAGCTGGCGAGGAGGGCGAGGGCGGACAGCTTCATGGGGTGAATTCCTTGTTCTTGTCACTGCCCAGCAGGTAACCGCTGGGGTTGGCCTCAAGGCGTTGGGAGATGGAGCGCAACGAGGTCAGGGTTTCACGCAGCTCGCGTATTGCCGGGGCCAGGCCATTGAGGCCCTGCATGCCGCTGTTCAACGAGTCCTGATTGGTGCTGAGCAGCTTGTTGATCGTCGCGCTGCTCTGTTCCAGGGATTTCATGGCTTGTTCGGCGCTGCCGAACATCTGCTTGCCCTGATCATTGAGCAAGCCGTTGGCGCTGCGCATCAGCGTCGACGTCTGTTCCATCATGGTGCTGGCCTGTTTGCCGACCGCCGCCAGTTGCTGCATGGCCTGGCGGATATCGCCACGCTGGTCGGCGATGGTGCCGGTGGTGACTTCAAGATGCTCCAGGGTCTTGCTGATGCGCTCGATGTTTTCCGTGGAAAACATCAGGTTGGCGTTGTGCATCAGCATGTTCACCCCGGCCATGAGGTCGTTGCTGTCATTGAGCAATCGGGCGATGGGCGAGGGCGAAGCGACAATGGTCGGCAGTTTGCCGTCCTTGCCCTTGAGTGGCGGGCTCTGGGGCGTACCGCCGCTGAGCTGGATGATCGATGTTCCGGTGACCCCGGTCAGCGCCAGCTTGGCCTGGGTATCTTCCTTGATCGGTGTGTCGCCACCCAGACGAATCCTGGCCAGCACCCGACGCGGGTCTTTCGGGTCCAGCCGCAGCAGCACGACATCGCCGACCTTGATCCCGCTGTACTGCACCGGGCTGCCCTTGGATAGACCACTGACCGCCTCGTTGAACACAACCTCGTAGTCCTTGAACTCGGTGTCGACACTGGACTTGGCCAGCCAAAGGCCAAAGAGCAGGGCGCCTGTCACCACAATCACGGTGAACAGGCCGATCAATACATGATGGGCTCGGGTTTCCATGTCAGACCTCGTTGAGCTGTTGAGCGGCCGTCAGCGCCGCGCGGCCGCGAGGGCCATGGAAGTATTCGTGAATCCATGCATCGTCGGTTTCCGAGACGACATCAATGGCATCGGCCACCAGCACTTTCTTCTGCGCCAGCACCGCCACGCGGTCGGTGATGGTGTAGAGCGTGTCGAGGTCGTGGGTCACCAGGAACACGCTAAGGCCCAAGGCATCGCGCAGGGTCAGGATCAGTTGATCGAAGGCGGCGGCACCAATCGGATCGAGACCGGCGGTGGGCTCGTCGAGAAACAGGATGTCCGGGTCCAGCGCCAAGGCCCGTGCCAGTGCCGCACGCTTGATCATGCCGCCGGACAGGGACGCGGGGTACTTGTCCGCCGCCGACAGCGGCAAGCCAGCCAGGGCCAGTTTTACCGCCGCCAAGTGCTCGGCATCGTCACGGCTCAATCCCGCGTGTTCGATCAGGGGCAGGGCGACGTTCTCGGTCACCGTCAACGAAGAGAACAGGGCGCCTTTCTGGAACAGCACTCCAAAGCGCCGTTCGATCAGGGAGCGCTCGTGCTCAGGCAGGGTCGGCAGGTTTTTACCGAAGACTTTCACCACGCCCTCGCTGGGCTGGCGCAAACCGACGATGCTGCGCAGCAGCACGGACTTACCGCTGCCGGAACCACCGACCACAGCCAGGATCTCGCCCTTGTACAGATCCAGATCGAGGTTTTCGTGCACGCTCTGGCTACCGAAACGATTGCACAGCCCGCGGACTTCGATCACCGCCTCGGCGGGCGCTCGGGGTAAACGACTCACCAACTCATCTCCATGAAAAACAGCGCGGCCACGGCATCGAGCACGATCACCACGAAAATCGACTGCACCACGCTGGACGTGGTGTGAGCGCCGACGGACTCCGCACTGCCGCTGACTTTAAAGCCTTCCAGGCAACCGATCGCTGCAATGAGAAACGCGAAGATCGGCGCTTTGACGATCCCCACCAGAAAGTGCTGGACGCCGATGTCCGATTGCAGCAGCGACAGAAACATCGCTGGCGAAATATCCAGCGCTACTGCGCAAACGACGCCGCCACCGATAATCCCCGAGACCATCGCCAGAAAGGTCAGCATTGGCAAGGCGACCAGCAACGCCAGGACCCTCGGCACCACCAGCAACTCGATCGGGTCGAGGCCCAGGGTGCGAATGGCGTCGATTTCCTCGTTGGCCTTCATCGAGCCGATTTGCGCGGTGAACGCACTGGCGGTGCGCCCAGCCATCAGGATTGCGGTCAGAAGCACACCGAATTCGCGCAAGAAGGCAAACGCCACCAAGTCCACCGTGAACACACTGGCGCCGAACGTGGTCAACACCGTCGCCCCGAGAAAGGCCACCACGGCGCCCACCAGAAAGGTCAGCAGGGCAACGATGGGCGCGGCGTCGAGACCGGTCTGTTCGATGTGCGCCACCATCGGCGTGATGCGCCAGCGGCTGGGGCGAAACAGACCACGCACGATGGTTTCCAGAATCAGGCCGACGAACCCCAACAATTGCAGGGTGTCCTGCCAGACCGCGTCCACCGCGCGGCCGATGCGGGTCAGCAATTGAATGCCGACGCTGATTTCGGGCTCCTTGAGCGGCACGCAGAAATCCGTCATCGACTGATAGACGGTTTGCAACAACGCGCGGTCGGCAGTGGAGAGGGTGCAATCGGGATGTTCGGCGGATCGACCCAGGCGCTCGGAACCCAACAGTTCCACCAGCAGCGAGGCGCCGGCCGTATCAAGGGCCCCGAGGCCATTGAGGTCGATATGGGTGCTGTCGTCGTACTGGCCTTCGAGCTTTTCACTCAGGTGCTTGAGGTCGGCGTAATGGGCAAGCGTCCAGTCTCCCGTCACCCGAATCTGAGGCGGGGAGTGCGAGGTGTCCAATTGGGCATTGCCGGCCACTGTGCTGCTTGTCATAAGCTCCGTGCTTTTTCGGCTATTACGCAGAGCTATGTAATAACACGAACTCACTCACTTTTCTTTGACCGGTGTGCTGTCTAATACCTTGAAGCGCAGCACACCGATCAATTGGCCGTCTTCGGTCAACACCCGCACCTGCCATTTGCCTGCCGGATTGCCAGGAAAATTCTGCTTGTGAGTCCAGGCCCGGTAGCCTTCCTTGCGTCCACCGTGAATATCGAGAGGGATGCGATCGACCTCTTTGCCGTTGAATTGCCAGACGTGATAAATCCGCTCGTCCAGTCCGCGTGGCGCATTGATCGCCGTGTAGGCATAGAGGCCACCGCCGCGAATCTGCTCGGTGCTGACTTCTTCGAGGCTGGCGCCGGGGGTGCGATCCTGCATCTGCGTGCTGATGGCCACGTCGGTCATCCACAGGGTCGCGGGCGGTACCCACGAACGCAGTACCCAGCCGACACCGCCGATACCCACGGTAATACTCAGGATCGCCAGGGCATTGCGCACGGTGCGGATCGGAAAGATCGACGCGAGGCTGGGGAACGACAACAGCACGGCGATGCCCAGTGCCCATTTGAAGCTTTGCGAGGTGGTCAGGTGCATGATCACCGGCAATGCGGTGAGGAGGGCGGCGAACAGGGTCAGGGTGTGCAGCGCCAGGAACGCCCAGCGCCGGGGTGCCAGCCACTTGTAGTAGAGCGGGTCGATGATGGAAATCAGCGCCGCGATACCCAACAGCCCGGTGAAGAAAAACTGGCCGCTGTTCCACGTCGTGGTGATGAAAAAGAACGGCAGGACGAAGAACAGGCTTTCCTGGTGAATCATCTGCGTCGCATAACGCAGAAGAGGCTGGGGAATTTCCCGCTTGAAGATTCTGGTGAACAGCTTGGTCAGGCTGTTTTCCAGCATTAGCCAGACCCAGCTGATCAGCATGATGGTGGTGATCCAGCTCGCCAGACCCTGCTGGCGATCCACCAGAATGAAGCTGCCGATTCCGGAGATAAAGCCACCGGCCGCGATGACCCCGGGGTAACGCTTCATCAGCTCGAGGATGCGCTGGACGAAGAGGGTCAGGGTCGGCATTCGGCGGTTCACATTAGTCGTAGGAAAAATCCCTGACAGGTTACCGCCTCATCAGCGAAAGTGCTTACTTTCTGCGATGAAAACGCCACGCCGCCAGGCTCAGCAGCAACAATCCCGACAACCCGGCGATCATCCACATCAATTGGTCATAACTCACCAACGGTTTTTCGATCCGCACATAGCCCGGTTGCAAGAGCAATTCGCGCATGGCCTTGTTCGCTTGCGCCAGCGTGACGGCTTGCAATTCCCTGACCGGGTTGGCGAAACGGCCGTCTGCATAGTCTCCCAAGGAACTCCAGTAGTAATCGGCCAGGGCGCTGTTGCCTTGAACGGCCCACGACTGGCGGGCGATGGCGGCCTGTTTGAGGCGATTGAAGGTCTCGGCGTTGAGACCATCCTTGAGCAAACCGGCCTTCAGCTCATCCAGCACCTCTTGCGCTTCGGCCACGTCGTCGCGATCCAGGTCGGCATTCAGGCTCATGAAGCCAACGCCGCCAAACACCTCACGCTCGGCCCAGGGACCATAGGACAAGCTGTGCGCCAGGCGCAGTTGGCGATAGAGTGCCCAGTCCAGATAGTCCTTGAGCAGGTCGAAGGTTTCGTCGTGCTGATTGTCCAGCACCGGCTCCGGTACCAGCCAGTGCAGCTTGGCCCCACCACCGACGAAGCCGCGAATCAGGTTGCGCTCATGGGCCGCGCTGGCCTGGATTTGTGGCAGGGGCGGGTGCTCTGTCGGGTCGATGGCGGTCAACGCGCCATAAGCCCGATCCAGATAGGCCGGCAGCAAGCGGTCGAGGTCGCCGACGACAATCAGCGTCATGTTGTTGGGCGCGTACCAGCCCTTGCGCACATTCTCCAGCTGTTCGCGGGTCAGGTGATGGACTTGCGCACGCTCAGGGCATTTGAGGCCCAGTTCCACGGCCAGTTGTTTGCTGGCGGTATTGCCCAGGTCCTGGCGATCCAGCCAGCGTTGCAGGTGGGTGTAGTGGCCACCATCTTCACGCTCGACCACTTGCTTGGCGGCGTGGATGGCGTCGTCGTCGAAATGAGTCTGCGTCAGCAACGCCAGCAGCAGATCGAGCACCTTGCGCTGGTTTTTCGCCGGGGCCTCGATCACAAAGGTGGTGTCGGCGTTGCTGGTGAAAGCATTCCACTCGCCACCCAGCGCCTGCATGCGCTCCTCCAGGCCGCCTTCACCGCTGGCGTCGATGCCGCTGAACAGCAGGTGTTCGAGCAGGTGTGGCAGTTCTTTATCGGCGCAACCGAAATCATCCAAGCCTACCCCGACCACCAACCGGATCGCCACGTGGCCGCGCTCAGGGGCGGGCTTGAGCACCAACTGCAAACCGTTGCGCAGGGTGTAGCCTTCGACCTGGAAACGATCCAGGGCAAACGAAGGGAATGAGCCAAGCAACAGACAGGCGAACAACAGACAACGCATAACGAGCTTCCAGACGGCTGATTGGAGATCCGTGTCGCTTTCCAGGCAGCCATCGCGAGCAGGCTCGCTCCCACAGAGGCTTCTCAAATCAACTGTGGGAGCGAGCCTGCTCGCGATGATCTTGAACCCGAAACCAATGTTACTGACTGACCACCGTGCCAGACGTTCAAGGCGAATGCGTGATGTCAGCCAAATCGTCGACGGCCAGCGCGCCAGTGTCGGAAGTTTCCAGCACCACGTAGGCACTGCTGCAAAACAGCGAATTCAAACGCTTCATGTCGGCAATCAACTCCAAGTGCAGCGAACTGGTCTCGATACTTTGCACGATCTTACGTTGCAAACGACTGACATGCGCGTGGGCCAGGCGGCGTTCCTGTGCGCGAAAGCGACGTTTCTCACGCAGTAACTGGCGGGCACTTTCCTTGTCGGCACTCAGGAAAACCGACAAGCCCAGGCGCAGGTTGGAGATCAACTGGCTGTGCAGCCCGGCCAACTCTTCCAGACCCACTTCGGAAAACGACCGGCGCTGGGAGGTTTTCTGTTGCTGGACTTTGCGCAGCATGCGCTCGATCAAGTCACTGGCAAGCTTGAGGTTGATCGCCAGCTCGATGATTTCCGCCCAGCGCCGGCTGTCCTGGTCACTCAAGTCTTCCCGGGGCATTTGCGCCAGGTACAGCTTGATCGCACTGTAGAGCGCCTCCACGTCATCACTCAGACGACGCACCTCCTGGGTCACTGCAGTTTGCTTGCCGTGCAGCACGTCGAGCATGGCTTCCAACATGTTGTCGATCAGATCGCCCATGCGCAGGGTTTCCCGGGCCGCGTTGGCCAATGCCAGGCTTGGCGTGACCAATGCTGTCGGGTCAAGGTGCCGGGGTTTGGCCATACCGTTGGTTTGCGGACGTTCGGGCAGTATCCACGCACAGAACCTGGCCATCGGCCCGACACTGGGCAGCAGGATCAGGCAACGCGCCGTGTTGTAGAGCAGGTGGAAGCCGATGACCATTTCCTGGGGGCTGAAGTCGAGGCTGTCGATCCAGTGCACCAAGGGGTCGAGCACGGGAATGATCAGCAACAGCCCGATCATCTTGTACAACAGGCTGCCCAGCGCCACCTGGCGGCCGGCGGCGTTCTGCATGCTGGTGCTGAGGAACGCGAGAATGCCGCTGCCGATGTTGGCGCCGATCACCAGGCCGATGGCCACCGGCAGGCTGATCACGCTGGCGCCGGCGAGGGTTGCGGTCAGCAGGACCGCCGCCAGGCTGGAGTAGGAAATCATCGCGAACAACGCGCCGACCAGGGCGTCGAGCAAAATGTCGCCGGTCAGAGAGGCGAAAATCACTTTCACCCCTTGGGCGTTGGTGATCGGCGCGGCTGCTTCGACAATCAGTTGCAGCGCCAGAATGATCAACCCCAGGCCGATGCTGACCCGGCCCATTTGCCCTAGTCGCGTCTGTTTGCGCGACAGGAAGAAAATCACCCCGAGAAAAATCAGCAGTGGCGAGAGCCATGACAGATCGAAGGTCAGCACCCGTGCCATCAACGCCGTACCGACATCGGCCCCCAGCATGGTTGCCATAGCAGGGGTCAGCGCCATCAGGCCCTGGCCGACGAACGACGTGACAAGCATCGCCGTGGCGTTACTGCTCTGGACCATCGCGGTCACGACGATCCCCGAGATGAACGCCAGCCAGCGCTTGGACATGTTCTGGCCGATGACGTGGCGCAGGTTGGAACCGTAGACCCGCAAGATGCCGGTTCGGACGATATGCGTGCCCCAGATCAGCAAGGCCACGGCTGAGAGCAAATTGAGCAGGGTGAGCATGCTGGCCCCCTGTGGTGGTAGCGCCCCAAAGGAGCAAGTTGGCGGTGCCGCGCGACATTCTACGTTCTGTAATTAAGCTGTAGTTGGCTAACGGTCTGGGCGCCAGCATCGCATAGCTAAAGAAGCGATTGAAATGAAACTGTCATGAAAACAGTTTGATGCAGACAAAAAAGGGGCCTCTCAAGGCCCCTTTTGTTCAGCACAACATTCCAGTTACTGCCCCGGAATGTCCTTGCGCAGTTTCACCGGGTCCTGCTGCTTTTTCTTTCTTGCAATGGCGGTGCGCATCTTGATGTTGATCGCTTCCACCGCCAGCGAGAACGCCATGGCGAAGTAGACGTAGCCTTTTGGCACGTGCACGTCGAAGGATTCGGCGATCAGCACCGTACCCACGATCAACAGGAACGACAGCGCGAGCATCTTCAGCGAAGGGTGCTTGTCGATGAACGCGCTGATCGTGCCCGAGGCTAGCATCATCACCAACACCGCCACGACAATCGCCGCCACCATGACCGGTACGTGGGAAACCATGCCGACGGCAGTGATCACCGAGTCCAGGGAGAACACGATGTCGATGATCGCGATCTGGATGATGGTGTAGAGGAAGTTGCCGCCCTTCATCGAAGGCTCGTCATCGGTTTCGTCTTCACCTTCCAGCGCGTGGTACATCTCTTGCGAGCTTTTCCACAGCAGGAACAGGCCACCGAAGAACAGGATCAGGTCACGCCCGGAGATACCCTGGCCGAACACTTCGAACAAGTCGGCGGTAAGGCGCATGACCCAAGTGATCGACAACAGCAACAGAATCCGCGTGATCATGGCCAGCGCCAGGCCGAAAATCCGGGTGCGCTGTTGCATGTGCTTGGGCATCCGGCTGACCAAGATCGAAATCATGATGATGTTATCGATACCCAGGACGATTTCCAGGGCAGTCAGGGTAAAGAAGGCAACCCAGATTTCAGGGTTGGTCAGCCATTCCATGTGTATTCCTTTGAGCGATTGTTAAACCAAAAAGGGCCCCGACTTCAAACCGCGAAGCCTGGACCCGAAATGGTGAGTCTTGGGCTTATAGAGTGCTGAACAGCGGAAAAATCCCCATCAGCAATGCGGCAACCAGTATGCACATGCAAACCAGCACTGCCCACTTCAGGGTGAAGCGCTGGTGATCACCAAAATCGATGCCAGCCAGGGCCACCAAGAGGTAAGTCGATGGTACCAGCGGGCTCAACAAGTGGACGGGCTGACCGACGATCGAGGCACGTGCCATTTCCACCGCGGTAATACCGTAATGGCTGGCGGCTTCGGCCAGTACCGGCAACACTCCGTAATAAAATGCATCATTCGACATGAAGAAGGTGAATGGCATGCTCACCAACGCCGTGATCACTGCCAGGTATGGGCCGAGGAAGTCCGGAATCACCGACAGCAGGCTTTTGGACATGGCATCGACCATGCCTGTGCCCGACAGGATACCGGTGAAGATACCCGCGGCAAAGATTAGCCCGACCACCGCCAGTACGCTACCGGCGTGGGCCGCGACGCGATCCTTCTGCTGTTGCAGGCACGGGTAGTTGACGATCATCGCGATACTGAACGCCACCATGAACAGCACCGGCAGCGGCAACAGGCCGGCGATCAGGGTGCACATCAGGACCAGGGTCAGGGCGCCGTTGAACCAGATCAAGCTTGGCCGACGTGCATCCGGGAATTGCGAAACGGTGATCTCGCTGTGATCGACCTCATCGCCGACCAGATGCAACTCTCCCAGACGCGCACGTTCACGTTTGCCGTAGAAGTAGGCAATGGCAAGGATGGCCAGGACACCGGCGGCCATCGCGGGAATCATCGGCACGAAGATGGCCGATGGATCGACGTGCAGCGCACTGGCGGCACGGGCGGTCGGGCCACCCCACGGAGTCATGTTCATCACGCCACCGGCGAGGATGATCAAGCCGGCCATGATCCGCGGGCTCATGCCGATACGGCTGTAGAGCGGCAGCATGGCGGCCACGCAGATCATGTAGGTGGTCGCGCCGTCACCGTCGAGGGAAACGACGAGCGCCAGGACGGCGGTACCCACCGACACTTTCAACGGGTCGCCCTTGACCATTTTGAGGATCTTGCGCACGGCCGGGTCAAACAGGCCGGAGTCGATCATCAGGGCAAAATAGAGAATCGCGAACATCAGCATCACGCCGGTTGGCGCGAGCTTGGTAATGCCTTCGAGCATCATCGGGCCGATTTTCGGGCCGAAACCGCCAAACAAGGCGAAAACGATCGGGATGATGATCAAGGCGATCAACGCGGACAGGCGCTTGGTCATGATCAGGAACATGAACGTGATGACCATGGCGAAGCCAAGGAAAGTCAGCATGGGAATACTCCAGGCGTAGCGCGGCTAGGGAAATGGGCGGATCGGATGGGATCAGCGCAGAACGGGAAGCACGAGACGTACGGGCGGAGTTGCAGCGAAGCGGCGGATAGAAGAGGACATCAGGGTCACCATTGTTGTTGTTTAATGGGCTGGGCGAACAATCGAACATTCGCTTTAGCCAACCGGTCTGTTGCCGGCAGTGAGGGCGATCCTAATCGTGGAAGCTTTCAGCCAGCTTTCGCCGATGAAAGCATTGACCGGATGTGCAACCGGTCGTCGGACCGGGGCAGAGAGGGGAAACCGAGTTGTGCCCTTCGCGAGCAGGCTCGCTCCCACAATGATTTTGATCCCCTGTGGGAGCGAGCCTGCTCGCGAAGACGTCAGTGAAAACGCATCTGGAGGAAAAGGAATGGTCGACTTTCACACAGGCGGCTGCCACTGCGGACAACTGCGATATCAATTCAGCGGGCCTTTACACGATATCGCCCATTGCCATTGCTCGATTTGCCGGCGGGTCAGCGGCGGGATCGTGACCACCTGGATCACTGTGCCGGCGACAACCTTTCAATGGCTCGCGGGAAAACCGGCGCGGTACGACTCTTCGCCAACCTGCGCGCGCTATTTTTGCGGCAACTGTGGGGCGCAACTGGCATTGGAGACTCACCTGAGCCCGGGCAGCATCGACGTGACCATCGCCACCCTCGATCACCCGGAGCGGGCCCCGGCCGAACGCCACATCTGGACCGACAGCCGCCTGCCGTGGTTGCATCTGGATGAGCATTTACCGGGCGAAGCCGAAGAAACACTCTGATCAGAAAATAGACAGGTCGAGCGGGCGAATCGCGCCCATCCAGATCGCGTGCTCGCTGTGATCCAGCAGATCGTTGCCGGTGTCGGGGTGCAGGAACACCACCAACCCCTTGCGGTTGAGCGCCAACCACGGCAGCACATCACCGATCAGTTCAGGGCCGAACGCCAGTTGGCAGCTCCAATCCGGGTGCGGGCCGACGGGGCGTTCGTGCACCCGGCCCATTTTCAGCGGGAACAATTGTGCCGCTTGCTCACACAGGGCCCGCGCCTGGTCGATGGTGCTGGCATCGAAATAGACATGGGCGTGGTAACCCTTGATCCGTTGCATCTGAATCCCTCCAAAACCGAGTCGAACCCTCACCGTTTCCTAAAGGTCAAATGCCATACAGGAAAGAGAACAAGGGAGTTCAGCCATGAAAAATGCCGAAACCCCAGTGGTGAAAGTGGTGCTTTATGGTGCCATGAGTAGCTTGGGCAGTGCGCTGATGGCTGAAATGTTGCGGCGCCAACATGAAGTGATCGCCATTCTCGATGACTTGACGGCGCTGGCGCCGCGCCCGGGTTTGCGTACCAAGGCCGGCGACCTGTTCGACGCACAACGGGTCAAGCAAAGCGTGGCCGGCAGTTCGGCGGTCATCTGTTTATTAGACGCACCGGGGTTGCCATTCAATAGTGAACACGTGGAAAAAAACATTGTGCCCGGCCCGGTCGAGCAGGTGCTGGCGGTGGATGCATTGCTTGATGGCATGCAGGCAGCAGGCATTACCCGATTGTTTCTAGTGGGGGATTTCGAGGTGCTGGACGATCCGGAGTTCGAGGACGGGTTGCAACGCCACGCCGCCGAAGAAATCCGCGAAGCGCTACAAAGCAGCCCCTTGCACTGGACGATGGTAAACGCTCCGCGCGGGGTGCCGGGGCTGACCATCGAGCACTTCAGTCAAATCGGCGGCAACCTTGAGCCGGGACTGGCCGAGCCGCTCGCACGTTTGGCCCGCACGGCAGTGGGGATCGCTGATGAGTTGCATCTGAACCTGCATATTGGCGAGCACGTTAATTTTGTTGCCACCGATAGCTAGATCGCAATTGAGGGCAGTGCCATCCCGTTCAACGATTGCGCACTGCTGGCCTGCTCGGCCATCAACCAATCGACAAACTGCTGGATCAAGGCGCCACGCCGTTTGCGTTGTGGTAACACGACGTAATAACCCAGCCTGGAGATCACCGTTTCGGCAATCGGTCGACACAACAAACCTTGTGCCAACAAGTTATCCACAAGGTGCCGCCAGCCAATCGCCACGCCCTGGCCGCCAATGGCGGCCTGAATCAACAAGGTGTAATTATCGAAACGCAATTGGCCGGGCGCCGGGGGCGAAGTGATGCCCAACTCGCGAAAGACACCGCTCCAGTCAAACCAGTGGCTGCTGTTTTCGCCACGCAGGTGCAGAAGTGGAAACTCCAACAATGATCGAGCGGGTAGGGGCAGGGTGCGATCATTGAGTACTTGCGGGCTGCACACCGGGAACACTTCCTCGCTGAATAGCCAATGACTCTCTCCCTGTTTGAAGCGGCCATCGCCGAACAGCACTGCTACATCGATATCGCTGCGCAACATGTTATGGCTACGTTCACTGGTCACCAGACTGACGTCGACCTGTGGGTTGGCCGCGTGAAAGCGGTGCAATCGAGGCATCAGCCAATAGGCGGCAAAGGCAAAATCGGTGGCGACTTGTAGCACTTCATGCTGATGCTGGGCGCTGATCGCGCTCAATCCTGCATCGATATTCTGCAAACCCAGCTGAACTTGCTCGAAAAGGATAGCACCTGACTCAGTCAGTTCAATGCCGCGATAGATGCGGTCGAACAGTCGAGCCCCCAACTGCTCCTCCAGTCGCTTGATTTGCTGGCTGACCGCCGGCTGCGTGGTTCCCAGCTCGACCGCCGCCGCCGTAAAGCTGCGTTGACGGGCCGCTGATTCGAAAGCGCGGAGCAAATCCAGAGAAAGGTCACCAAGCGCGTCATACATAAGCTGTGCTTATCCTAGTCATTGCCGCCCGTGGGCTTTACCGCAAAGTGTGTGGGTTACATCCTCGACCCCAGCACTCTCGCATAAACATCCACTATGGAATGCCGCGATCACATGAAGCGCAAGAACATTCTTTTCATCATGGCCGATCAAATGGCCGCGCCAATGTTGCCGTTCTACGGTCCTTCGCCTATCAAATTGCCTAATCTGAGCCGCCTCGCCGCCGAGGGCGTGGTATTCGACAGCGCTTATTGCAACAGCCCGCTGTGCGCACCTTCGCGCTTTACCCTGGTCAGCGGCCAGCTGCCGAGCAAGATCGGGGCTTATGACAACGCGGCGGATTTCCCGGCCGATGTGCCGACTTATGCCCATTACCTGCGGCGCCTCGGCTATCGCACTGCGCTGTCAGGCAAAATGCATTTCTGTGGTCCGGACCAATTGCACGGCTATGAAGAACGCCTGACCAGCGATATCTACCCAGCCGACTACGGCTGGGCCGTGAACTGGGACGAACCGGACGTGCGTCCGACCTGGTACCACAACATGTCGTCGGTTCTCCAGGCAGGCCCTTGCGTGCGCACCAACCAACTGGATTTCGATGAAGAGGTAGTGTTCAAGGCCCAGCAGTACCTGTTCGACCACATTCGCGAGGATGGCGAGCAGCCGTTTTGCCTGACGGTTTCGATGACTCACCCCCACGACCCGTACACGATTCCCAAGGCTTTCTGGGACCTGTACGACGACGCCGAAATTCCTTTGCCGGAAACACCGGATCAACACGAACTCGATCCGCATGCCCAGCGATTGCTCAAGGTTTATGACCTGTGGGACAAACCATTGCCTGTGGATAAAATCCGCGACGCTCGCCGCGCCTACTTCGGTGCTTGCAGCTATATCGACAGCAACGTCGGCAAACTCCTGCAAACCCTTGAGGATACTGGGCTAATCGATGACACCATCATCGTATTCTCCGGCGACCACGGTGACATGCTGGGCGAACGGGGCCTCTGGTACAAAATGCACTGGTATGAAATGGCCGCTCGTGTCCCCCTGTTGATAAGTGCTCCAGGGCAATTCGGCGCCGGCCGGGTCAGTGCATCGGTATCCACCGCCGACCTGTTGCCGACCTTTGTAGAACTGGCCGGCGGCACCCTTGAACCGGGCTTGCCGCTCGATGGCCGTTCGCTGGTTCCGCATCTGCAAGGGCAGGGCGGACACGATGAAGTGTTCGGCGAATACATGGCCGAAGGCACCATCAGTCCATTGATGATGATTCGTCGTGGCGCTTACAAATTCATCTACAGTGAAGATGACCCTTGCCTGCTCTTCGATGTAGGCAATGACCCGCGAGAATTGGAAGAACTCAGCAAATCGCCGCAACATCGTCAACTTTTCGACGAATTTCTCGCCGAAGCTCGCGCCAAATGGGACATTCCAGCTATCCATCAACAGGTGCTCGCGAGCCAGCGGCGCCGGCGTTTCGTCGCCGATGCCCTGACCATCGGCAAGCTGAAGAGCTGGGATCACCAGCCACTGGTGGATGCCAGTCAGCAATACATGCGCAATCACATCGACCTCGACGATCTGGAGCGCAAAGCACGTTATCCACAACCCTGCCAAAACCAATAATGTTAAGGGGAAGTCCATGCAAAAGTTATCCACAGTACTGACGGTCGGACTTCTGGCCCTGGGCAGTGCATCGGTGTATGCCGATCAAAGTTGCGAGACGGTGAAAATGGCCGACCCTGGCTGGAGCGATATCGCCGCAACCAACGCCATTACCGGGTTTCTGCTGGACGGCATGGGCTACAAGGCCAAGGTCGACACCCTCGCGGTGCCGATTACCTTTGGCGGGCTCAAGGATGGCCAGGTGGATGTTTTCCTCGGCAACTGGATGCCGGCGCAGCAGGGTTTCTACGACAAGTTCATCGCCACCGGGGACGTCACGCAACTGGCGAAGAACCTCGACGGCACCGAGTTCACCCTCGCTGTCCCGGATTACGTCTGGGATGCGGGTGTGCATAACTTTGCCGACCTGAACAAATACGCCGACAAGTTCGACCACAAGATCTATGGCATCGGGTCTGGTGCACCGGCAAACATTTCGCTGCAAGAGATCATCAAGAAAAATGATTTCGACATGGGTCAATGGAAACTGATCGAATCCAGCGAGCAGGCCATGCTTGCGGAAGTGTCCCGCGCGGTGAAGAAACAGAAGTTCGTGACCTTCCTCGGCTGGACACCGCACCCGATGAACGTGCAGCTGAAAATGCATTACCTGAAGGGTGGCGAGAAATACTTCGGCGACACCGGCAGCGTCCACACCCTGACCCGCAAAGGTTATGCACAGGCCTGCCCGAACGTCGGCAAGCTGCTCACCAACCTGAGCTTCACCCAAGAGATGGAGAACAGCATCATGGCCGAGGTGGTGAACAAGAAAGTCAGCAATGCCGATGCGGCCAAGGCGTGGATCAAGGCCAACCCGGCAGTGCTGGACAAGTGGCTCGATGGCGTGAAGACCGTGGATGGCAAGGATGCGTTACCGGCAGTGAAAGCCAAGCTCTAACTCCCGCCACTGATCGTTCCCACGCTCTGCGTGGGAATGCATCCCGTGACGCTCCGCGTCGCACTCCAAGGGCAAACGCGGAGCGTCCATGGCGGCATTCCCACGCAGAGCATGGGAACGATCAGCGTCTGTTAACCTTGTGCAAAACCCAATCCGAGAGGACCCATGGCCCTTCCCAGCCGCCATTCACTCTTCCCATTCCTCACATGGTTACCCAGGCAAACCCGCGCCAGCGTCGGTCGTGACCTGATCGTCGGCCTCAGTGGCGCGATTCTCGCGTTGCCGCAATCCATCGCCTACGCACTGATTGCCGGCCTCCCACCGGAATACGGCTTGTATGCGGCGATCATCCCGGTGTTGATCGCTTGTCTGTGGGGCTCGTCGTGGCATTTGATCTGCGGTCCGACGGCGGCCATTTCCATCGTCCTGTACGCCAGCGTCAGTCCCCTGGCCATTCCTGCGACGCAGGACTACGTCACCGTGATCCTGTTGCTGACCCTTCTGGCAGGGATTTTCCAGTGGCTGCTGGGGTTGCTGCGCTTTGGTGCGCTGGTCAATTTCGTCTCTCATTCGGTGGTGCTTGGCTTCACCCTCGGCGCGGCGGTGGTCATTGCCGTTGGCCAGTTGCCCAACTTGCTGGGGCTGGAGCTGCCCAGCCAGGCCACCGCACTGGACAGTTTCATCACACTGACCACACACCTGGGTGAAGTGGATAAACCTTCGCTCATTCTCGGATTGGCCACCGTGGCGGTCGGGCTGATCCTCAAGCTGTGCTTGCCGCGCTGGCCGACGCTGTTGATTACCCTGGTGCTGGCTGCCGTGATGGTCTGGCTTTGGCCCTCCATGTTCGGTCACGTAAAACTGGTGAGCGCCTTCACCGGTAAGCTACCGCCTTTTAGCCCATTGCCGTTGGACCTCGACCTGATCCTGCGCCTGCTGCCCAGTGCCGTGGCGGTCGGAATGCTCGGGCTGGTCACCAGCCTGTCGATTGCCCGTTCGCTGTCGGCGCGCTCGCAACAGTTGCTCGACGCCAATCAGGAAGTCCGCGCCCAAGGCTTGTCCAATATTGTCGGCGCGTTTTTTTCCGGATCGCTGTCGGCCGGCTCCTTCACCCGTTCAGGCCTGAGCTACGAAGCGGGGGCCTGTTCGCCGTTGGCGGGAGTCTTTTCGGCTTTGTGGGTAGCGTTGTTCGCCGTCTTCGGTGCCAGTCTGATCGCACACATTCCCATCCCGGCCATGGCCGGCAGTATTTTGCTGATCGCCTGGGGCCTGGTGGACCATCGTGGCATTCGTGCGTTGCTACGGGTCAGCCGCGCCGAGTTCGTGGTCATGGGCCTGACCTGTGTCGCCACGCTGCTGCTGGAACTGCAGACAGCGATCTATGCCGGGGTGCTGGCATCGCTGTTCTTTTACCTCAAGCGCACCTCGCAACCACGGGTGCAGCATTTGCGTGACGGCGATGAAGACATTCTGCGGGTCGGCGGCTCGATCTTCTTCGGCGCCAGCCACTACCTGCAAGTTCGCCTGCAACGAATGCAGGGTGCACGCGTGGTGATCGAGGCGCAGCAGATCAACTTCATCGACTATTCAGGGGTTGAGATGCTGCATCAGGAAGCACGGCGGTTACTGCGCCAGGACCGCAGCCTGACCCTGCGCCGGGCTCGGCCGCAGGTGGTGGATGAATTGAGGAAGCTGGAAGGGGCAGAGAAATGCCCGATCCGGTTTGAAGACTGAAACAACCTAATACGTGTAGGAGCGAGCCTGCTCGCGATGGACGTCAACGATAACGCGTGCATTCAGGATGCATGCGTTGTCCTTGGGTTCTTCGCGAGCAGGCTCGCTCCTACAGGGGGTCTTACTCAGCCAGTTGCCGACGAAGTTCGGCCAGCACCGGCGCCGTATCCGGACGCACGCCGCGCCACAGGAAGAAGGCTTCCGCCGCCTGCTCGGCCAACATCCCCAGCCCATCCATCGACACCGCCGCGCCATGCTCGCTGGCCCAACGGCAAAACGAGGTCGGCTCCTTGCCGTACATCATGTCGTAGCACACCGTCTTGCCCGGTTCGATCAGGCTGGTGGCAATCGGCGGAACATCGCCCGACAGACTCGCGGACGTCGCATTGATGATCAGGTCTACCGACTCTTGAAGCCAGTCATAACCACTGGCCGATACCGGGCCCAGATCGCAGAACAGTTCGGCCAGCAACTCGGCCTTGTCCACCGTACGGTTGGCGATGACCACCGACGCCGGCTGCTCAGCCAACAACGGCTCCAGCGCACCGCGCACTGCGCCGCCGGCACCGAGCAGCAGGATGCGCTTGCCCTTGAGGCTGAACCCGGCATTGACCGTCAGGTCCCGTACCAGGCCAGCACCGTCGGTGTTATCGCCCAGCAAACTGCCATCTTCCAGCTTGCTCAGTGTGTTTACCGCGCCGGCCCGCTGTGCCCGCGCCGTGAGTTTGTCGGCCAGGCGATAAGCCTCTTCCTTGAACGGTACTGTCACATTCGCGCCACGGCCTTCGAGGAAAAACGCCCGGGCACAGCTCGAAAAATCATCGAGGGGCGCCAGTGAAGTGCTGTAGTCGAGTTTCTGCCCGGTCTGCTCGGCGAACAGACGATGAATCAACGGCGATTTGCTATGGCCAATCGGGTTACCGAATACGACGTAACGGTCCATCTGGATTCCTCGTTCAGGCCTTGGCCAACCAATCGCGATCTTGCAGGAAATACTCAGTCAGGCGTGCTTCTTCGCTGCCAGGCTCGGCTTTCCAGTCGTAACCCCAGCGGACTTGCGGCGGCAGCGACATGAGAATCGACTCGGTGCGACCGCCCGATTGCAGCCCGAACAAGGTGCCACGGTCGTAGACCAGGTTGAATTCGACGTAACGCCCACGACGGTACTCCTGGAACTCCCGCTGCTTGGCGGAATAGGCGTCGTTTTTGCGGCGCTGCACGATTGGCAGGTACGCCTCGATGTAGGCGTCACCGATAGCACGCATGAACGCGAAGCTGGTGTCGAAATCCCACTCATTCAGGTCATCGAAAAACAAGCCGCCGATTCCCCGCGGTTCGTGGCGATGCTTGATGTAGAAGTAGCTGTCGCACCAGGCCTTGTAACGCGGGTAGACGTCCGCACCGAACGGCGCACAGGCCTGTTCGGCGACGCGGTGCCAGTGCACGCAATCTTCTTCATTCCCGTAGTACGGTGTCAGGTCGAAGCCGCCGCCAAACCACCAGACCGGCTCTTCACCTTCTTTTTCGGCGATGAAAAACCGCACGTTGGCATGGGAAGTCGGTACATGTGGGTTGTGCGGGTGGATCACCAGCGACACACCCAGGGCCTCGAAACCGCGTCCGGCCAGTTCCGGCCGGTGGGCACTGGCCGACGGTGGCAAACCGCTGCCGAAAACGTGGGAAAAGTTGACGCCGCCCTTTTCGATGACCGCGCCATTTTCGACCACGCGGGTGCGTCCGCCACCGCCGGCAGGCCGGGTCCAGGCGTCTTCGACGAAGCGCGTGCCGCCGTCTTCGGCCTCCAGGGCAGCGCAAATACGGTCTTGCAGATCGAGCAGGTAGGCTTTTACGGCCTCGGTGCGGGTAGTCATGGCATCACCTTGGATCGGGCAAAGCTACGCGGCGCTCCACAGGAGCCAGCCTGCGCAAATGGGCGCGTAGCATACCACCGCCGAAGCGCTCGTCGCAGTTGACGCAGATCACGCTTCGCAGTCCCATAGGGCGCTTGGTAAAACAATCTCAGGAGAGTGCAGATGGCAAAGCGTATCCAGTTCCGTGCCCACGGTGGCCCCGAAGTGCTTGAGTATGTCGATTATCAGCCCTCCGAGCCCGGCCCGCAGCAGGTTCGCGTGACCAACAAGGCCATAGGCCTGAACTTCATCGACACCTATTACCGCAGCGGCCTCTATCCGCCACCGGCCCTGCCATCGGGTGTCGGTTCGGAAGGCGCGGGCGTTGTCGAAGCGGTCGGTAGCGAAGTGACCCGATTCAAAGTCGGCGATCGCGTAGCTTACGGCAGCGGCCCGTTGGGTGCCTACAGCGAGGTCCACGTCTTGCCCGAGGCCAACCTGGTACACCTTCCGGACGCCATCAGCTTCGAGCAGGCCGCGGGTGTGATGCTCAAGGGCCTGACCGTGCAGTACTTGCTGCGCCAGACCTATGAACTCAAGGGTGGCGAGACCATCCTGTTCCACGCCGCTGCCGGTGGCGTCGGTTCCCTGGCCTGCCAATGGGCCAAGGCCTTGGGCGTCAAGTTGATCGGCACCGTGAGCTCGGCGCAGAAAGCCGCGCTGGCCAAGGCCAATGGTGCCTGGGCGACCATCGACTACAGCCATGAAAACGTCGCGCAACGCGTACTGGAATTGACTGACGGCAAAAAGGTCCCGGTGGTGTACGACGGCGTCGGCAAGGACACTTGGCTGACCTCTCTCGACTGCGCGGCGCCCCGTGGGCTGGTCGTGAGCTTCGGCAATGCGTCCGGGGCGGTGGACGGGGTGAACCTGGGGATTCTGGCGGGGAAAGGCTCGTTGTACGTCACTCGGCCGACGCTGGCGACCTACGCCAATAACGCGGAAAACCTGCAGCGTATGGCCGATGAGCTGTTCGAGATGATCATCAGCGGTAAAGTGAAAGTGGATATCAGCCAGCGTTATCCACTGGCGGACGCAGCGAAGGCGCAGACCGAGTTGTCCGCGCGGCGTACGACCGGATCGGTAATTTTATTGCCTTGAAGGCCTCTTCGCGTGCAAGCCCGCTCCCACATTGGATCTTCAGTGACCACAGAATTGGTGTTCGACACTAATCAAATGTGGGAGCGGGCTTGCTCGCGAATGGGGTCACCTCGGTCTTAATCGGGGCGCACAACATGCCCGGTCGCCAGATCCCGGATAACACTCGGGTTCTTGCGCCCACCCAGGTTCCCACCCAACACCAGATCAACCTGACCACGGAAATACTGCTCCACGCGAATCCGCGTGCGCGCTGCCGGCCGGCCCTGGGGGTTGGCGGACGTCGACACCAACGGCCCGACCAGTGCACACAAATCCCGCACCTGCGGGTGATCACTGACCCGCAACGCCACCGTTTCATGCACACCGGTAATCCACTGCGGCAACATGTTCTGATGCGGCACCAACCAGGTGTTCGGCCCCGGCCAGGTGCTGGCCATGCGATCCATCCACAGCTCGGGAAAATCGTCAAAGAGGAAGTCAAACTGGCGGATATTGTCAGCCACCAGTATCAGCCCCTTGTCCACGGACCGCCCCTTGATCAGCAGCAAACGATCCACTGCCTCTTCATCCCACGGGTCGCAACCCAGACCCCAGACAGCTTCGGTTGGGTAGGCAATCACCGCCCCTGCGCGAATTGCTCGTGCGGCTTGCTGCACACGCCAACTGTTGACCATGAAAAATTCTCCAGAATAAGGCTCTGCGCAGTTTACCGATCTTCCTCGTAAAACCTAGCTTACCCGCGCAAACCAGCGCCCGTTTTCGCAGACTGCGCGGCCGTCCATTTCCAGCTCCGTCAACGTCGCCAGGACCTTGGGCAAGGTCCAACCGCTGGCATCGGCCAGTGCTTCACTGGTGTGGGGGGCAGCGTGGAGCAGTACAAGTAGCGGATGACTCGTTACGGTCGCGAGTGTTTCTGTTGAAAACGGTAGCTGCTGCCAGCCGCGCAAGGCTTCGAGGATATGCTCTATGGTCTCCACCAGCACGGCGCCGTCGCGGATCAACTGATGGCAGCCGCGAGCACCGGGATGATGAATCGACCCTGGAATCGCATACACCTCGCGCCCCTGTTCCGCCGCCAGCCTGGCCGTGATCAGTGAACCACTGGCAACACTGGCTTCGACGACCAGCACGCCGAGGGACAAACCGCTGATGATCCGGTTGCGTCGGGGGAAGTTGCTGGCGCTCGGAGCGGCGTCCAGCGGAAACTCCGAGAGCACCGCGCTGCCCGATGCGATCATTGCGTCCGCCAGGCGCCGATTGCGCTGTGGATAAAAATTTTCGAGTCCCGTGCCAAGTACCCCGACCGTTCGCCCGCCAACATCCAGTGCCGCCTGGTGCGCGGCTGCATCGATCCCCAGGGCCAGCCCGCTGGTGATGACAAACCCGGCACCCGCCAGGCTGCGAGAAAACGCGGCTGCGGTGTCCATGCCTGGCCGTGAAGCACGACGACTGCCGACCATCGCTAACTGCGGTTTTTCCAGGATCTGCGGATCACCCGCCACGAACAACAACGGTGGCGCGTCGCTGATTTGCGCCAGCAGCGCCGGGTAGTCGGGCTGGTCCCACATCAGTAAATGCTGGTCCTGACGCTCTATCCAGGCCAATGCGTGGCTGGCGCCGTCACGAATTTCAGGGGAGCGCCGGGCCTCGCCACACACCTGCGGCAAGCCCAACGCTCGCCACGCACTGGCGGGTGCACTGATGGCTTTGGACGCCGAACCGAAGGCTTCCAGCAATTTCCGGAAACGCGCCGGACCAAGTTCCGGTAACCGGTGCAGACGTAAACGGGCTTCCAGTTCCGCAGGGGAAACCGATGAAACAGCGGGTATCGACATGGATCATCCTTGATCGTTATGAGCCCCCATCGAAATGGGAATAAGCTGTGGATAACTCTGTTGGTAACTTGTGAAGTCCGCTAAGGATTCTGCACCTTGTCCAGCACCGCCAAAGAACGCGAGGCCTTCAGCACCAGTCCATAGCTGAGCTTGTCGTAGGTGCGAAAAACCATCAGAAGACCAGCGCGTTCATCCGGAATTTTCAATGGCTGGCCGGTGATCCGGTCACGCACGGTTTCGCCGGTTTTCATCACTACCAGGACATTCCCTTCGGCCAGGCCGTCGCGTTTCCCCTTGTTCAAGGTAACTACGTCCAGTGCACCGATCTGCGTGACCCCGCGTGGTACATCGATGATCAGGCCATTGACCTGGGTGTCGGGAGCGCTCGGCATGAACGTCGAATTGATCGAACGTTCTTCGCCGCTGAACAGGCGATCGCCGAGGCGCACCTCCTGGGTGGTGCGTTGCAGCACCAGCGTCGCGACGTCACCTTCAGTGGCGACGATCTCGCCACCGCCTATGTCATCGGCGTTGATGCCCAGGAATTCCTGGGTCTGCGGATCGGTGTAGACCTTGCCCTGACGAAAAATGCCGTACACCGGTTGAGCCGGGTCGATGAGGCCGCGGGCGAAGATACGGTCGCCGGTGCCGCTGAGTACGCGTTCGGCATCACCGGCAACGATATAAGGCGCCTTGTCGAAATCCTCGGCGTTGTCGACGATGCGGTTACTCAGCAAAAAGCTGTTGATCGATTTCAGCGGGATGCTCGGTATGGCGTCGGCCACCGGGCTGCTGCGCACCCGTGGCGAAAGCTTAATGGTGCCTCGCGAGGTGCCGCGGTTGAGGCTCAGTCGTGGTTGGCCGTTGACGTAGACCAGCGATAGCGTGTCCCCGGGGTAGATGAGATTCGGGTTTTCAACCTGTGGATTGACCTGCCAGAGTTGCGGCCACTGCCAGGGCTCACGCAGGTACTTACCCGATATGTCCCAAAGTGTGTCGCCCGCAGCGACGGTGTACTGCTGTGGAAAACCCTCCCGAAGTTGCACTTGCCCGTGCGCAAAACCTGCCGAGGCCAGAAGGAGCAGGGCGAGTAGTGATTTCCTCATGCGATGAATCCCTTTATTATGTACGTTCGCGTGAAACGCCAGAGCCCTCGGTGGCTCGCTCCCCGCTTGCTTATGAAAAGAAGGGAGCTACGTTTTACAACGGTAGCCTGCATCTTCTCCGGAGCAGCCAGGCCATCGACCCGACTTTACTTCACACGTGCAGTAATCAAAGCTTATGGCCATTTTAAACATCCTCGAATTCCCTGACCCGCGCCTGCGTACGATCGCCAAGACAGTGACCGTAGTGGACGACGAAGTGCGTCAGCTGGTCGATGATATGTTTGAAACAATGTATGAAGCGCCAGGCATCGGCCTCGCCGCGACCCAGGTCAACGTGCACAAACGTATCGTCGTGATGGACCTCTCCGAAGACCGCACCGAACCACGGGTGTTCATCAACCCCGAGTTCGAGCCCCTGACCGACGAGATGGAGCAATACCAGGAAGGCTGCCTCTCGGTGCCGGGTTTCTACGAAAACGTCGATCGCCCGCAAAAGGTCAAGGTCAAGGCCCTGGACCGCGATGGCCAGCCATACGAACTGATCGCCGAAGGCCTGCTCGCCGTTTGCATCCAGCACGAATGCGACCACCTCAACGGCAAATTGTTCGTCGACTACCTGTCCACGCTCAAACGTGACCGTATCAAGAAGAAACTGGAAAAACTTCACCGCCAGAATGCTTGATGCCCCTCTTCAAAGGCTTGCTGCGGCAAGCCTTTTTCTTTTCAAGATGCTTTGTAATCGAGAGCTTTCATGACTGAGCCACTGCGCATTGTCTTTGCCGGCACCCCGGAATTCGCCGCCGAACACCTCAAGGCCCTGCTCGACAGCCCTTACGAGATCGTTGCGGTCTACACCCAGCCGGATCGTCCGGCGGGTCGTGGGCAAAAGCTGATGCCGAGCCCGGTCAAGCAACTCGCCCTTGAAAACAATATTGCGGTGTTACAACCCCCGACCTTGCGCAATGCCGACGCCCAGGCCGAATTGGCCGCACTGAAGCCGGACTTGATGGTGGTGGTTGCCTACGGCCTGATCCTGCCGCAGGTGGTGCTGGATATTCCGCGCCTGGGTTGCATCAATAGCCACGCGTCCCTGCTGCCTCGCTGGCGCGGTGCGGCGCCGATCCAGCGTGCCGTCGAAGCCGGTGACAGCGAAAGCGGCGTGACGGTAATGCGCATGGAAGCCGGCCTCGACACCGGGCCGATGCTGCTGAAAGTCATCACGCCGATCAGCGCCCAGGATACCGGTGGCAGCCTGCACGACCGTCTGGCCGAAATGGGTCCGCCCGCCGTGCTCCAGGCGATTGCCGGCCTCGCCGCCGGTACGCTGGAAGGTGAAGTGCAGGACGACAGCCTGGCCACCTACGCACACAAATTGAACAAGGATGAGGCGCGCATCGACTGGACGCGGCCAGCAGTTGAGCTGGAGCGTCTGGTTCGCGCTTTCAATCCTTGGCCGATCACCCACAGCACACTGAACGGCGAAGCGTTGAAAGTGCTGGCGGCGAACGTGGCCGAAGGGCAGGGCACAGCGGGGGAAGTTCTTGCTGCCAGCAAAGACGGGCTGATCGTTGCCTGCGGTCAGCAGGCCCTGTGCCTGACCCGCCTGCAATTGCCCGGTGGCAAGGCGCTGAACTTCAGTGACCTGTTCAACAGCCGTCGAGAGAAATTCGCCATCGGCACCGTCCTCGGTCAAGCGGTGGACGCTCAATGAACCCGCGTTTGGCCGCCGCCAAGGCACTCGCCGCTGTCCTGAGCGGCAAAGCTTCCCTCAACAGTTCATTGCCGACACAACTGGACAAAGTCGAAGACCGTGATCGCGGTTTCACCCAGGATCTGGCATTTGGCACCGCTCGCTGGCAGCCGCGCTTATCCGCGCTGGCGGCCAAGCTGCTGCAGAAACCGTTCAAGGCTGCCGACGCCGATGTTGAAGCGCTCTTGCTGGTGGGCCTCTACCAATTGCTCTACACCCGAGTCCCTCCCCACGCCGCGATCGGCGAAACCGTGGGTTGCGCCGACAAGCTGAAAAAACCCTGGGCCAAGGCCTTGCTCAATGCCGTACTGCGCCGCGCGCAACGGGAAAGCGAAACCCTGTTGACCGAGCTGGAACACGACCCGGTAGTGCGCACCGCCCACCCGCGCTGGCTGCAAAAATCGCTCAAAGCCTTCTGGCCCGAGCAATGGGAAGCCATTTGCACGGCGAACAACGCGCACCCGCCCATGATTCTGCGGGTCAACCGCCGCCATCACAGCCGTGATGCCTACCTTGGCCTGCTCAGTGAAGCGGGTATCGCCGCCAATGCATGCGTTTACAGCCGCGATGGCATCATCCTCGATGCAGCCGCCGACGTGCGCAGCCTGCCGGGCTTCGCCGAAGGCTGGATAAGCGTGCAGGACGAAGCGGCACAACTGGCTGCCGATTTGCTGGACCTGGCGCCGGGCCAACGCGTGCTCGACGCTTGCTGTGCACCCGGCGGCAAGACCTGCCATATCCTCGAAGCCGAACCCAAGCTGGCCGGCGTCGTCGCCGTGGACCTTGAAGCCAAACGCCTGGTGCGGGTGCGCGAGAACCTCGAACGCCTGAAATTGAGCGCCGAACTGATCGCCGCCGACGGCCGCGACACCGCCACCTGGTGGGACGGCAAGCCCTTCCAGCGCATCCTCCTCGATGCACCGTGCTCGGCCACCGGCGTGATTCGCCGTCACCCGGACATCAAGCTGACTCGCCAGCCCGATGACATCGCTGCGCTGGCGTTGCTGCAAGGTGAATTGCTGGACGCCCTGTGGATGACGCTGGAAGTCGGCGGCATCCTGCTCTATGCCACCTGTTCCACGCTGCCGACCGAAAACACCGAAGTGATCGAGGCCTTCCTCGCTCGCACCCCGGGCGCCCGCGAACTGGACCTGGCCACGACGGCCGGGATCAAGCAACTCCATGGTCGGCAATTGCTCGCCCAGGAAGATGGTCACGACGGGTTCTACTACGCCAAGCTGATCAAGATCGCCGCCGCACGCGGCTAAACGGATTCAACGGAGTGACTGGATGAAAATCATCATCCTCGGAGCGGGGCAGGTCGGCGGTTCGCTGGCGGAGCACCTGGCAAGCGAAGCGAATGACATTACCGTGGTCGACACCGATGGCGAACGCCTGCGTGACCTCGGCGACCGACTGGACATCCGTACGGTACAAGGCCGCGGTTCGCTGCCCAGTATTCTGCGCCAGGCTGGCGCCGATGATGCCGACATGCTGGTCGCCGTGACCAGCAGCGATGAAACCAATATGGTGGCCTGCCAGGTTGCCCATACCCTTTTCCATACACCGACCAAGATCGCCCGCGTGCGTGAAGCGGCGTACCTGACCCGCAACGAATTGTTCGACAACGAAGCGATCCCGGTGGATGTGCTGATCAGCCCCGAGCAGGTGGTCACCAACTACATCAAGCGCCTGATCCAGCATCCGGGCGCCTTGCAGGTGATCGACTTCGCCGAGGGCAAGGCGCAGTTGGTTGCGGTGCGGGCCTATTACGGCGGGCCGCTGGTAGGTCAGCAACTGCGCCAGCTGCGTGAACACATGCCGAATGTCGAAACCCGCGTGGCCGCCATTTTCCGTCGCGACCGACCGATCCTGCCCCAGGGCGATACGGTGATCGAAGCGGACGACGAAGTGTTTTTCATCGCCGCTCGGGCGAACATTCGCGCGGTCATGAGTGAAATGCGCCGTCTCGACGAGACCTACAAGCGCATCGTCATCGCCGGTGGCGGGCAAATCGGCGAACGCCTGGCCGAAGCCATTGAAAGCCGTTACCAAGTGAAGATCATCGAGATGAATCCGGCACGCTGCCGACACCTCTCGGACACCCTCGACAGCACCGTGGTGTTGCAGGGCAGCGCTTCGGACCGTGACCTGCTGCTGGAAGAGAACATCGCCGACGCGGACATCTTCCTGGCCCTGACCAACGACGACGAGGCCAACATCATGTCGTCGCTGCTGGCCAAGCGCTTGGGCGCTAAGAAGGTGATGACCATCATCAATAACCCGGCCTACGTCGACCTGATCCAGGGCGGCGACATCGACATCGCCATCAGCCCGCAACTGGCGACCATCGGCACCTTGCTGGCGCACGTGCGTCGCGGCGATATCGTCAGCGTGCACTCATTGCGTCGCGGCGCTGCGGAAGCCATCGAGGCGATTGCGCACGGCGACGCGAAATCGAGCAAGGTGATCGGCAAGGCCATCGAAAACATCGGCTTGCCACCGGGCACGACGATTGGCGCGATTATTCGTGATGAAGAGGTCATTATCGCGCACGATGACACCGTGATCGCCGCCGGCGACCATGTGATCCTGTTCCTTGTGGATAAAAAGCATATTCGCGATGTGGAAAAGCTGTTCCACGTTGGACTCAGCTTCTTCTGACGATCATTCCCACGCTCTCTGTGGGAATACAGCCCGGGACGCTCCGCGTCCCAAAGCGGACGCAGAGCGTCCATTGAGGCGTTCCCACGTAGAGCGTGGGAACGATCATAAGAGGTGTCACCCATGATCGAATCCCTGGAAAAAATGCTCGCCAAGGGTGTGGATAACTCGTTACTGCGCTTCGGCCTGGGCAAGGGTTACCTGGATCTTGGGGAAAACGCCAAGGCCGTCGAGCATTTCCAGCGCTGCGTCGAGATCGATCCGAAGTACTCGGCCGCCTGGAAACTGTTAGGCAAGGCTCATCTGGCGCTGGCGGATGTCGCGGCTGCGCGACAAGCCTGGGAGAAAGGCCTGGAAGCCGCCCGAAACCACGGCGACAAACAGGCCGAAAAAGAAATGACTGTGTTTCTGAAGAAACTCGACCGTCAGGCGCACTGACTGCAGACAGCCCAAGCCATCCGGTTCAGTACCAGCGTTCTTCACCCGCAGGACGCTTCTTGAAGCGCTTCATGCTCCACATGTATTGGCTCGGATACGCCCGCACATAGCGCTCGACGACCTGGCTCATGGCTGCGCAAGAAGTGGCGGTATCGGTGCTGTACATGGCCTCGGGCGCGGCTTCCAGGATCACCTTGTAGCCCGAACCGTCCGGCAACCGCAGGGCATGCAGGAACACGCCCACCGCTTTGCCACCGGCGAGCATGTTCGGCACAAACTTGCTGGTCAGCGCCTGTACGGCGAAGAACGGCACGAAGATCCCCGCGGATTCGGCCGGTTCCGGGTCGGCTGGAATACCCACCGCACCACCTCTGCGCACTTCCTTGATCACACTGAGGATGCCTTCCTTGGTGGAAGCGGCCACCTTGTTGCCCAGTTGAACCCGTTGCTTTTGCAGCAACTCATCCACCGCCTTCAATTTTGGCGGGCGATAGAAAATGATCGGTTTGCACTGGCTGCAGTAGAAATGGTTGAGCACTTCCCAGTTGCCCAGGTGACTGGTGATGCCCACCACGCCTTTGCCGGAGGCGAGGGCGTCTTTCAATACGTCGAGGCCTTCCACCTCGCGAACCAGGTCGATGGAGCGCTGGGCCGGCCAGATCCAGGCACAGGCGCTTTCAGTCAGGGACTTGCCAATGTCCCGCAAGCTCTGGCCCACCAGGCGCTCACGCTCGGCGGGGTCCATATCGGGAAAGCACTTGGACAGATTGATCCGCACCACATCGCGGGAACGGTTCGGGGTTTTCCACATGACCCAGCCTATCGCCGAGCCCACGGCTTGAACGGCCCGCCACGGAAGCAGGGCAAACAGCCGCAGAGCGCCTACCAGCAAGGCGCCTTTCAACTTATCCACAGGTCACTCCTGATCTTGTGCTGTGCGCGAGGCGGCCATTCTAACCGCCGTTGACCAGCATCGCGTAGCGATCGCAATCGCGGGTGTGGTCCATGACCATGCCCGATGCCTGCATCAGTGCGTAGCAAATGGTCGGGCCAACGAAGGTGAACCCGGCCTTTTTCAAGCCTTTGCTCATCTCCACTGCCTCGGGTGTGATCGCCGGCACTTCGCTGCGATCCTTGAAATGATTGATCTTCGGCACACCGCCGACAAAGGACCAGAGAAACGCCACCGGATCCTCCAGTGCCATCCAGGCCTGGGCATTGCGTCGGGCCGCGTTGAGCTTGAGGCGATTGCGGATGATCCCCGGGTCGAGCATCAGTTCATCGATTTCCGCGTCGCTCATCTGCGCCACGCGCTGGACGTCGAAGCCGTACATCACCCGGCGATAATGCTCGCGCTTGCGCAGCACAGTGATCCAGGAAAGGCCGGCCTGGAACCCTTCGAGCAAAAGCAACTCGAACAATGCCTGCGCATCGCGTAGCGGCGTGCCCCACTCCTGATCGTGATAAGCCATGTACAGCGGATCTTCGGTACACCAAAAGCAGCGTGGCATAGGGCTCCAGGGGGCGTGCGCAGCAACGAATCGGGTATACTCCCGCTCTTTAAATCGCAGCCCAAGAAACAGGTGAATTTCGTGAGCCAGCCTACGCCAGCCGTGCGTACCTTCCAAGACTTGATCCTCGCCCTCCAGCAATACTGGGCCGAGCAAGGTTGTGTGGTACTTCAGCCCTACGATATGGAAGTAGGCGCCGGCACTTTCCACACCGCTACATTCCTGCGCGCCATTGGCCCGGAAACCTGGAACGCCGCTTATGTACAGCCAAGTCGTCGCCCGACTGACGGCCGCTACGGCGAAAACCCGAACCGTCTGCAGCACTACTACCAGTTCCAGGTGGTGCTCAAGCCGAACCCGGACAACTTCCAGGAACTGTATCTGGGCTCCCTCAAGCACGTGGGCCTGGACCCATTGGTGCATGACATTCGGTTTGTCGAAGACAACTGGGAATCGCCGACCCTCGGCGCCTGGGGTCTGGGCTGGGAAGTCTGGCTCAATGGCATGGAAGTGACCCAGTTCACCTACTTCCAGCAAGCGGGCGGCATCGAATGCTACCCGGTAACCGGCGAGATCACTTACGGCCTCGAGCGCCTGGCCATGTACCTGCAAGGCGTGGATTCGGTCTACGACCTGGTCTGGGCTGACGGTCCGTTCGGCAAAGTGACCTACGGCGACGTGTTCCACCAGAACGAAGTGGAGCAGTCGACCTACAACTTCGAACACGCCAACGTCGAGAAGCTGTTCGAATTGTTCGATTTCTACGAAAGCGAAGCCAAGCGCCTGATCGAACTCGACCAGCCGCTGCCGTTGCCAAGCTACGAAATGGTGTTGAAGGCGTCCCACACCTTCAACCTGCTGGATGCGCGCCGGGCGATTTCCGTGACCGCGCGTCAGCAATACATCCTGCGTGTTCGCACCCTGGCGCGTTCCGTTGCGCAAGCCTACCTGCTGGCTCGCGCCAAGCTGGGCTTCCCGATGGCGACCCCGGACCTGCGTGACGAAGTACTGGCCAAGCTGGAGGCTGCACAATGAGTGCTCTGGATTTTCTGGTTGAATTGGGCACTGAAGAACTGCCACCCAAGGCCCTGAACACCCTGGCCGAGGCATTCCTTGCCGGTATCGACAAGGGCCTGCAAGCTGCCGGCCTGAACTACGAGACCAAAACCGTATACGCCGCGCCACGCCGTCTGGCGGTGCTGATCACCTCGCTGGCCACCCAGCAGCCGGATCGCAGCATCAACCTCGATGGCCCGCCACGCCAGGCCGCGTTCGATGCCGAAGGCAACCCGACTCAAGCGGCACTGGGCTTTGCCAAGAAATGTGGGGTCGACCTGAGCGAAATCGATCAGAGCGGTCCGAAACTGCGTTACAGCCAGAGCATTGCCGGCAAGCCGACCGCGAGCCTGCTGCCAACCATCGTCGAAGATTCGCTGAACGACCTGCCAATCCCTAAACGCATGCGTTGGGGTGCGCGCAAGGAAGAATTCGTGCGTCCGACCCAATGGCTGGTGATGCTGCTCGGGGACCAGGTCATCGATTGCACCATCCTTGCCCAGAAGTCTGGCCGCGATTCCCGTGGTCACCGCTTCCACCATCCAGAAAGCGTGCGCATCGGTTCGCCGTCCAGCTACCTGGCCGACCTGCGTGCCGCTTACGTGCTGGCCGACGCCAACGAGCGTCGCGACATCATCAGCAAGCGCACCGAAGAGCTGGCCACCCGCCAGGAAGGCACGGCGATCGTTCCACCAGCCTTGCTCGATGAAGTGACCGCGCTGGTCGAGTGGCCGGTGCCGCTGGTGTGCTCGTTCGAGGAGCGTTTCCTCGACGTGCCACAAGAAGCGCTGATCACCACCATGCAGGATAACCAGAAGTACTTCTGCCTGCTGGATGCTGAAGGCAAGTTGCTGCCACGTTTCATTACCGTGGCCAACATCGAAAGCAAAGACCCGCAGCAGATCATCGCCGGTAACGAAAAAGTGGTTCGCCCACGCCTGACTGACGCCGAGTTCTTCTTCAAGCAAGACAAGAAGCAGAAGCTCGAAGAATTCAACCAGCGTCTGCAGAACGTTGTGTTCCAGGAAAAACTCGGCAGCGTCTACGACAAGGCCGAGCGCGTTTCCAAGCTCGCCGCCTACATCGCTGCGCGCATCGGCGGCAACGCTTCGTGGGCCGCTCGTGCAGGCTTGCTGTCGAAATGCGACCTGGCCACCGAAATGGTCGGCGAGTTCCCGGAGATGCAAGGTGTCGCCGGCTACTACTACGCCCTCAATGACGGCGAGCCGGAAGATGTCGCCCTGGCACTGAACGAGCAATACATGCCGCGCGGTGCCGGTGCCGAATTGCCTGCCACCCTGACCGGTGCGGCCGTGGCCATCGCCGACAAGCTCGACACCCTCGTGGGGATTTTCGGGATCGGCATGCTGCCGACCGGTAGCAAAGACCCCTATGCCCTGCGCCGTGCCGCACTGGGCGTGCTGCGTATCCTGATCGAGAAACAACTGGATCTGGACCTGAACGACGCCGTGGCTTTCGCCGTGAATGCGTTCGGTTCCAAGGTCAAGGCTGCCGGCCTCAACGATGCCGTACTGGAATTCATCTTCGACCGTCTGCGTGCTCGTTATGAGGATGAAGGCGTCGATGTGGCCACCTACCTGTCGGTTCGTGCCTTGAACCCGGGCTCGGCCCTGGACTTCGACCAGCGCGTGCAAGCGGTGCAGGCTTTCCGCAAGTTGCCGGAAGCGGCGGCCCTGGCGGCGGTGAACAAGCGCGTATCGAACTTGCTGAGCAAGGTCGAAGGCTCGGTGCCGACCGTGGTGGAAGCCAAGTACTTCGACAATGCCAACGAGTTCTCCCTGTACTCGGCGATCCAGCAGGCTGACCAGGCTGTCCAGCCTATGGCCGCGGCACGTCAGTACAGTGAATCGCTGGCTCGCCTGGCTGCATTGCGCGAGCCGGTGGATGCGTTCTTCGAAGCGGTGATGGTCAATGCGGAAGACGCCAATGTGCGCGCCAACCGTTATGCACTGCTGGCGCGCTTGCGTGGCTTGTTCCTCGGCGTCGCCGATATTTCGTTGCTGGGGTAAGACTGTTTGAAACTGCTGATTCTCGATCGGGACGGGGTGATCAATTACGACTCCGACGCTTACATCAAGTCGGTGGAGGAGTGGATTCCACTCCCCGGTTCGATCGAAGCCATCGCGCAGTTGAGCAAGGCTGGCTGGACGGTGGCGGTTGCCACCAACCAGTCGGGCATCGCTCGCGGCTATTACGATCTCGCCACCCTCGACGCCATGCACGAGCGCTTGCGCTCACTGGTGGCCGAGCAGGGTGGTGAAGTCGGCCTGATCGTCTACTGCCCGCACGGGCCGGACGACGGCTGCGATTGCCGCAAACCCAAACCCGGGATGTTGAAAAGCATCGCCGCACATTACAACGTATCGCTGACTGATCTATGGTTTGTCGGCGATAGTCTCGGTGACCTGGAAGCCGCCAAAGCCGTCGATTCTCAGCCAGTTTTAGTTAAGACCGGGAAAGGCGAAAAGACTTTGGGCAAGACCCTACCGGCAGGCACTTTGATTTTCGACGATCTGGCGGCGATTGCCGCAGAACTTATCCACAATTAGAGCGCTTTCGACAGATCGGGAGTGCGCTTGAACAGTCGGGCAGTGCCCGTAACGGTAAACGTCGCCATGTCGATACTGCAGGCCATCAGAACATTTCTCTTTTACCTGCTGCTGGGCACCAGTTCCCTGCTGTGGTGCAGCCTGAGTTTTTTTATCGCGCCCTTTCTGCCGTTCAAGGCGCGCTATCGGTTCATCAACGTGTATTGGTGCCGATGCGCCTTGTGGCTGAGCAAGGTGTTCCTGGGCATTCGCTATGAAGTGAAGGGTGCCGAAAACGTTCCGGCACAGCCCTGCGTGATTCAGTCGAACCACCAGAGTACCTGGGAGACGTTCTTCCTCTCGGCCTATTTCGAGCCCTTGAGCCAGGTCCTCAAGCGCGAACTGCTCTACGTGCCTTTCTTCGGCTGGGCCATGGCCATGCTGCGCCCGATCGCCATCGACCGGGACAACCCGAAAGCGGCACTCAAGCACGTCGCCAAGAAAGGCGATGAATTGCTCAAGGATAACGTCTGGGTGCTGATTTTCCCCGAAGGCACGCGCGTTCCCTACGGCACCATCGGCAAATTCTCGCGAGGCGGTACGGCGTTGGCCGTTAATGCCGAGCTACCGGTGCTGCCGATTGCACACAACGCTGGCAAGTTCTGGCCAAAAAACGGTTGGGCGAAGAAGCAGGGTGTCATCACCGTGATCATCGGCGCGCCGATGTATGCCGAAGGAAGCGGACCACGCGCCATCGCCGATTTGAACGATCGGGTTCAGGCCTGGAACGAGCAGATGCAGCGGGAAATGGGCTCTCTGCCACCGGCTCCACAAGCGCCTGCTGCCAACGATCAGGTGGCTGTCTGAGGTTCTGTGGATAACCTGTGTACCGTTTGTGAGAAAAGTGCTGTTTTTTGATTCTAACTTGATGATTTATATAGATATTTCTTAAACCGTAAAAAAACCAAAAAACGTGCATAAGTTTTTTTTGGGCGCAAAAAAACCGGCTGATATAGCCGGTTTTTTTATGCCTGTAATGTGGGTGTTTCACACTTGCAGAGGATTTACTTTTTTCCACAAAAAAGGCCAACGCGCGACGTTGGCCTTTTTCGTTTGGCGATTGAACCGGGATCAGAAATCCAGGTTGGAAACCGCCAGGGCGTTGCTTTCGATGAAGTCACGGCGAGGCTCGACCGCATCACCCATCAGGGTGTTGAAGATCTGGTCCGCGCCAATGGCGTCCTCGATGGTTACTTTCAGCATCCGGCGAACGCTTGGGTCCATGGTGGTTTCCCACAGCTGGTCCGGGTTCATTTCACCCAGTCCTTTGTATCGCTGAATGGTGTGGCGCTTGGTGCTTTCAGCCATCAACCATTCCAGGGCTTCCTTGAACTCGGTGACCGCTTTCTTACGCTCGCCACGCTGAATATACGCTCCATCGTCGAGCAGAGTGCTCAACTGAGCGCCCAGGGATACGACGGTCTTGTAGTCGTTGCTGCCGAAGAAGTCGCGGTTGAACGTGACGTAGTTCGACAGGCCGTGGGAGATCAGCTCGACCTCTGGCAGCCAGACATTACGCTCACGGTCTTCACGCAGGCTGGCCTTGTAGACCAGTCCAGACTTCTCGACGGTGCGCAGACGCACTTCATACTGGGCCAGCCAATCCTGCATCGCTGCGTGATCGGACAGTTGCTCCAGGCTCACGGCCGGCAGGTAGATGAAGTGCTCGGTCAGTTCCTGTGGGTACAGGCGCGACAGACGCTTGAGGGTCTTCATCACCAGGCGGAAGTCATTCACCAGGCGCTCAAGGGCTTCGCCGGAGATACCCGGTGCCTCTTCATTCAGGTGCAGGCTCGCATCTTCCAGGGCCGACTGCGTCATGTACTCTTCCATGGCGTCGTCGTCTTTGATGTATTGCTCTTGCTTGCCCTTCTTGACCTTGTACAGCGGTGGCTGGGCAATATAGATGTAGCCGCGCTCGATCAACTCTGGGAGCTGACGGAAGAAGAACGTCAGCAGCAGGGTACGAATGTGCGAACCGTCGACGTCAGCATCGGTCATGATGATGATGTTGTGATAACGCAACTTGTCGATGTTGTACTCTTCGCGACCGATGCCGCAGCCGAGCGCGGTGATCAAGGTGCCCACTTCCTGAGACGAGATCATCTTGTCGAAACGTGCCTTCTCAACGTTCAGGATCTTACCCTTGAGCGGGAGGATCGCCTGGGTCTTGCGGTTGCGTCCCTGCTTGGCGGAGCCGCCAGCAGAGTCACCTTCCACGAGGTACAGTTCGGAGAGGGCAGGGTCCTTTTCCTGGCAGTCAGCCAGTTTGCCTGGCAGGCCGGCGATGTCCAGCGCGCCTTTGCGGCGGGTCATCTCACGGGCCTTGCGCGCCGCTTCACGAGCACGTGCCGCGTCGATCATCTTGCCGACAACCAGCTTGGCTTCGTTCGGGTTTTCCAGCAGGAAGTCGGAGAAGTACTTGCCCATTTCCTGTTCGACCGCGGTCTTCACTTCGGAAGAAACCAGCTTGTCCTTGGTCTGGGAGCTGAACTTCGGATCCGGCACTTTTACCGAAATGATCGCAGTCAGGCCTTCACGGGCATCGTCACCGGTGGTCGCGACCTTGTGCTTCTTCGCCAGGCCTTCGGCTTCAATATACGTATTGAGGTTACGCGTCAGGGCGGAACGGAAACCCACCAGGTGAGTACCGCCATCGCGCTGCGGAATGTTGTTGGTGAAGCACAACAGGTTCTCGTTGAAGCTGTCGTTCCACTGCAGGGCGATTTCTACGCCGATGCCGTCTTCGCGCTGGATGTTGAAATGGAACACCTGGTTGACCGGGGTCTTGTTGGTGTTCAGGTATTCAACGAACGCGCGCAAGCCGCCTTCGTACTTGAACAGTTCTTCCTTACCGCTGCGCTCATCCTTGAGGACGATGCCGACACCGGAGTTGAGGAAGGACAGTTCACGAATCCGCTTGGCCAGGATGTCCCAGCTGAAGTGGATGTTCTTGAAGGTTTCGCTGGAAGCCTTGAAGTGGATCTGGGTGCCGGTGGTTTCGCTGTCGCCAACGATCTTCATCGGTTCCTGCGGAACACCATGGACGTAGGTCTGTTCCCAGATCTTGCCGCTACGGCGAACGGTGAGGACGAGCTCTTCAGACAGTGCGTTCACTACCGACACGCCTACACCGTGCAGGCCGCCGGATACCTTGTAGGAGTTGTCATCGAACTTACCGCCGGCGTGCAGCACGGTCATGATGACCTCGGCTGCCGAAACGCCTTCTTCCTTGTGCACGTCTACCGGGATGCCACGACCGTTGTCTTTGACGGTGATGGATTCATCCGGGTGAATGATGATGCTGATGTCGTCGCAGTGGCCGGCGAGCGCTTCGTCGATCGAGTTATCGACCACCTCGAACACCATGTGGTGCAGACCGCTGCCATCGTCGGTGTCACCAATGTACATACCGGGACGTTTGCGTACGGCATCCAGGCCTTTCAGCACTTTAATGCTCGTTGAGTCGTACGTATTTTCTTCGCTCAATGCCTTCACTCCCGATGGTCGTGGGTCTGGGTGATACGGCCCTGTTCCACGTGGAACAGGGCGACTGGCGTTTCCGTCTGCCAGCCTTCCCTCAATAATTCGTGGTCTACACAGGTGATAAACACCTGGCAGCGTAAGTCTTCCAGCAAGCGGCAAAGCGCACGGCGATGCTGCTCGTCCAGTTCGGACGGCAAGTCATCCACCAGATAAATACACTGACCGCGTCGGGCCTGGCTGACCAGGTGACCTTGGGCAATCCGCAATGCGCAGACCACCAACTTTTGCTGTCCTCGGGACAGGATGTCCGCGGCATTGTGAGCGCCCAATCTGAGGCGCAAATCAGCTCGTTGCGGTCCTGCCTGGGTATGCCCCATCTGCTGATCCCGCTGAAGGGATCCGGCGAGCACAGCGCTCAGTTCACGGTCTTTGTCCCAGCCCCGGTAATAGCTGAGCGTTAGGCCCTCAAGCTCAACCAGTTCGCTCAAGGTCTGTTCAAACACCGGTTTCAAGGCTTTGATATAGGCGCGGCGGTATTCATCTATTTCAGCGCTGGCCTGGCACAGCTCCCTGTCCCAAACCGCTTGCGAAACGGCATCAAGTGTACCATGCCGCAGCCAAGAGTTTCTCTGGCGCAGGGCCTTCTGCAGGCGTTGCCAGGTAGACATGAACCGAGGTTCCACGTGGAACACGCCCCAGTCGAGGAACTGTCGGCGAATCTTCGGCGCCCCCTCCAGCAAGCGGAAGCTGTCCGGGTTGATCAACTGCAGCGGCAGGATTTCGGCCAGTTGCGCCGCGCTACGCGCGTTCTGCCCGTCGATCCGAATTTGGAACTCCCCCTGGCGGTCCCGCGAAATGCCCAAGGCACTGTGTCCGCCTTCGGCGAGTTCGACCTGGCCGAATACCGTGCACGCCAATTGTTCGTATTGAATGACAGGTAATAGGCGGGTGCTGCGAAACGAACGCGCGAGCCCCAGCAGATGAATGGCTTCCAGGACACTGGTTTTGCCGCTGCCGTTGGCGCCGTAAAGAATATTGATTCGGGGGGAGGGGGAGAAGGTCACCGGATGCAGATTGCGCACCGCGGTGACCGAGACGCGACTTAAGGACATCTAGCTTCTGCTGAACATGATTACAGGCGCATCGGCATGACGACGTAGGCCGAGTCGTCGTTGTCGGACTCTTGTACCAGCGCACTGCTATTAGAGTCGGACAGGATCAGGCGAACCTGCTCGGTGGTCATCACGCCCAATACGTCGAGCAAGTAGCTAACGTTGAAGCCGATCTCCAGGGAGCCGCCGTTGTACTCTACGCCAACTTCTTCTTCCGCTTCCTCCTGCTCCGGGTTGTTCGCCTGGATCTTCAGCTGACCAGGGGCCAGTTGCAGGCGGATGCCGCGGTATTTCTCGTTGGACAGGATCGCCGTGCGGCTGAATGCCTCGCGCAGCGCCTGACGATCACCCAACACCAGCTTGTCCCCGCCTTTTGGCAGAACACGCTCGTAGTCCGGGAATTTGCCGTCAACCAATTTCGAGGTGAAGGTGAACTCACCGGTGGTTGCGCGAATGTGGTGCTGACCCAGGACGATGCTGACGATACCGTCCGGCTCGGTCAGCAAACGTGCCAGTTCAAGGATACCCTTGCGCGGCACAATCACCTGATGGCGGTCCGGCTGGCCGATATCAGCCTGCATCGAACACATCGCCAAGCGGTGACCATCGGTGGCCACGGCGCGAATAACGCCTGCCGAGACTTCCAGCAGCATGCCGTTGAGGTAGTACCGTACGTCCTGCTGGGCCATGGCGAAGCTGGTGCGTTCGATCAGGCGACGCAGTTTGGATTGTTCCAGGCTGCACGTCAGCGAACCCGGACCTTCTTCCACAGTAGGGAAATCGTTAGCCGGCAAGGTCGAGAGGGTGAAGCGGCTTCGACCGGCCTTCACTACCAGCTTCTGTTCATCGACCTTGATGTCGATCAGCGCGTCGTTCGGCAGGCTTTTGCAAATATCCATCAGTTTACGTGCAGGCACGGTGATGGAACCTGTTTCAGCAGGCTCTTCGAGCTGCACTCGACCAACCAGCTCGACTTCAAGGTCGGTACCGGTCAGCGACAATTGCTGGCCTTCGACAACCAGCAGCACGTTGGAGAGCACCGGCAAGGTCTGTCGGCGCTCGACGACGCCTGCGACCAGTTGCAGGGGTTTCAACAGGGCTTCGCGTTGAATGGTGAAATGCATGGTCTAGTCCCTTGCCTTAAAAGCTGCGCTGGTGTTCATCAAGTGGTCAGTGTACGCAGCAGGTTCTTGTAGTCCTCGCGGATGTCCGCGTCGGATTCCTTAAGTTCGTTGATCTTGCGGCAGGCGTGCAAAACAGTCGTGTGGTCACGCCCACCAAACACATCACCGATTTCCGGCAAGCTGTGGTTGGTCAGTTCCTTGGACAACGCCATGGCGACCTGACGTGGGCGGGCAACCGAACGTGAACGACGTTTGGACAGCAAATCCGAGATCTTGATCTTGTAGTACTCGGCGACGGTGCGCTGAATGTTATCCACAGAGACCAGTTTGTCTTGCAGCGCCAACAAATCCTTCAGGGACTCGCGGATCAGCTCAATGGTGATATCGCGACCCATGAAGTGCGAATGGGCGATCACGCGTTTGAGCGCACCTTCCAGTTCACGGACGTTGGAGCGAATGCGTTGGGCAATGAAGAACGCTGCATCGTGGGGCAGATCGACTTTGGCCTGGTCGGCTTTCTTCATCAGGATCGCGACACGGGTTTCCAGTTCCGGCGGCTCTACAGCCACCGTGAGGCCCCAGCCGAAGCGAGACTTCAGGCGCTCTTCAAGGCCTTCAATTTCTTTCGGGTAGCGGTCACTGGTAAGAATGACCTGCTGGCCACCTTCAAGCAGAGCGTTGAAGGTGTGGAAAAACTCTTCCTGGGAACGTTCCTTGCGGGCGAAGAATTGAATGTCATCGATGAGCAATGCATCCACCGAACGGTAGAAGCGCTTGAATTCATTGATCGCGTTCAACTGCAGAGCCTTGACCATGTCGGCCACGAAGCGCTCGGAATGCAGGTACACGACCTTGGCGTTCGGATTCTTCTTTAATAGGTGGTTACCCACAGCGTGCATCAAGTGGGTTTTACCCAAGCCTACACCGCCATAAAGGAACAACGGGTTGTAACCGTGCTTGGGGTTGTCCGCCACTTGCCAGGCTGCGGCCCGGGCCAGTTGGTTGGACTTACCCTCAACAAAGTTCTCGAAGGTAAAGGTGCGGTTCAGGTAGCTGGTGTGCTTGAGCGCGCCTTCAACCTGGACGGTACGTTGCTCGGCGCGAACCGGAGCCTGTTGCGAACTGGCGCCGGCCATGGGGTCGAAGCTGTCACGCGAAGGTTCTTGCTCGCTGACTTCAGCGGGCTTGGGCGTCGAACGCTTGTTCGATGGTGCAGGAGGTGGCACAGCTGCAGGCGCGGCAGCAGCCTGAACCTGGGAGGCCGCCGCTGCGGCCAGTGGCGCATTCGGCGCAGCGCGCGGAGCGGAACTGCGTTTGCTGCCTATTAATAAGGAAAGCGCAGGCGCCATACCGTTGCCGTGCTCGTCGAGCAATTCCAGGACGCGACTCAGGTATTTCTCGTTGACCCAGTCCAGGACGAAACGGTTGGGTGCATAGACACGCAACTCGTCGCCTTCGGCTTCGACCTGTAGTGGACGGATCCAAGTGTTGAATTGTTGGGCAGGCAGCTCATCGCGCAAAAGCTCCACGCACTGCTGCCAAAGTTCCACTGACACGGAGATCCCCTAAGTTGAAAGCCGGTGAGGCAAAAACAAGCGGCCATTGTAACGGCCAGACGCCGACTTATCCACACGTAGGTGAGTCGTGCACCGAGAAGAATCAAGGTTCCATACGGTAAAAAGACGACCAATGGTCTGTGCATAAGGTCTGTGGATAACCCCCTCTAAGCTCATTGCACAAGTGGGGGCGAAACTCGGTGGATAACCTGCCTGTGGATAAGGCTGCCTTTCACACACAGGTTTTCCGACAGTGCAGCACAGGCTGAACACGGTTTTCCACTGTAGTTGTCATTCTCTGTACAGCGTGTAAGACAAGGGCTTAAGGCAGTTATCCACAGATGAGGGTCGCCCTAGCCTTTATAAGCTTTACAGAAAAGCTTTAAATACTTTCCTTCTTTATTTTTATGTTTGTCGAAGGATCAGGGTCGGAGAAAACCTCTGGAGATCTATTTATAAGGAAACGTTGGTTGGAAATTGACCTAGAGGCTTGCTTTCTCTAGAATCCCCGGTCTCTTAAAACGGGGGCCATTCCGGCCCGTTGTGGACGAACCAGGTAACACGACAATGAAACGTACTTTCCAACCAAGCACTATCAAACGCGCTCGTACCCACGGTTTCCGTGCTCGCATGGCTACCAAGAACGGCCGTGCCGTTCTGTCGCGTCGTCGCGCCAAAGGTCGTGCGCGTCTGGCAGTTTGATAAGCCGGCACTGGAGGTGAGTCAGGACTTCAGTCGGGAAAAGCGTCTGCTTACTCCCCGGCATTTCAAGGCAGTCTTTGACTCCCCTACCGGCAAGGTACCGGGGAAAAATCTCCTGCTCCTTGCGCGCAACAACGATCTTGATCACCCCCGTCTCGGGCTGGTTATCGGGAAAAAGAGCGTAAAGCTCTCCGTCGAGCGCAATCGCCTCAAACGTCTGATGCGCGAATCGTTTCGCCTGAACCAGGATTTGCTGGTCGGCTGGGACATCGTTATCGTCGCGCGCAAAGGTTTGGGTGACGTAGAAAACCCCGAATTGATTCAGCATTTCGGCAAACTCTGGAAGCGTCTGGCACGCAGCACGCCGGTACCAGCAGTCAAAACCGAAACTGTAGGGGTAGACAGTCCAGATGCGTAAACTGGCACTCGTTCCGATCCAGTTTTATCGCTACGCCATTAGTCCCCTAATGGCCAGTCACTGTCGTTTCTACCCCAGTTGTTCCTGCTACGCGTTAGAAGCCATTGAAAATCATGGCCTTCTGCGCGGTGGCTGGCTGACCTTTCGTCGTTTAGGTCGCTGTCATCCGTGGAATCCCGGTGGTTATGACCCGGTTCCATCTATCCCTACCTCCCGTTCTTCTTCGATGGCCGAGTAATCATGGATATCAAACGCACGATCCTGATCGTCGCCCTGGCAATCGTGTCCTACGTTATGGTTCTTAAATGGAACCAGGACTATGGCCAAGCTGCCTTGCCGACTCAGAATGTTGCTTCCAGTACGACCGCACCGGGCCTCCCGGATACGGCCACTGGCAATAAAGCGTCCGTCAGTGACGACATTCCACACGCCGCAAACGATACCAGCGCACCTGCCGAAACTCCGGTTGCTGCAAGCACCGACCTCATCCAGATCAAAACGGATGTGCTCGATCTGGCCATCGATCCACAAGGTGGTGATGTCGCCCAACTGAGATTGCCGCTGTATCCACGTCGCCAGGACCATCCGGAAATTCCATTCCAGCTGTTCGACAACGGCAACGAGCGGACTTATCTGGCGCAAAGTGGCCTGATTGGCAGCAACGGCCCGGATGCAAGTCCTGCCGGTCGTCCGGTTTACTCGGCGGAGAAGAAGGTTTATCAACTGGCTGATGGCCAGGACCAACTGGTCGTGGACCTGAAGTTCAGCAAGGACGGCGTCAACTACATCAAGCGTTTCACCCTGAAACGCGGCCTGTATGACGTAACCGTTTCCTACCTGATCGACAACCAGAGCGCACAGCCCTGGTCCGGTGCAATGTTTGCGCAATTGAAGCGTGACGCCAGCTCCGATCCATCTTCCAGCACCGCCACTGGCACCGCGACTTATCTGGGCGCTGCCCTGTGGACAAGTAACGAGCCGTACAAAAAAGTGTCGATGAGCGACATGGATAAGGCTCAGCTGAAAGAAACCGTCACCGGTGGTTGGGTTGCCTGGTTGCAACACTACTTCGTGACCGCGTGGATTCCGGCGAAGGGCGAAAACAACGTCGTCCAGACCCGTAAAGACAGCAAAGGCAACTACATCATCGGTTACACCGGTCCTTCGTTGACCGTTGCTCCGGGTGCCAAGGCTGAAACCAGCGCTGTGCTGTACGCCGGTCCGAAAAGCCAGGCTGTCCTGAAAGAGTTGTCCCCAGGCCTGGAACTGACCGTCGACTACGGCATCCTGTGGTTTATCGCGCAACCGATCTTCTGGCTGCTGCAACACATCCACGCGATTGTGGGTAACTGGGGCTGGTCGATCATCTTCCTGACCATGCTGATCAAGGGGATCTTCTTCCCTCTGTCGGCTGCCAGCTACAAATCCATGGCGCGCATGCGTGCAGTGGCGCCAAAACTGGCTGCACTGAAAGAGCAACATGGCGATGACCGGCAGAAAATGTCGCAAGCCATGATGGAGCTGTACAAGAAAGAGAAGATCAATCCGCTGGGTGGTTGCTTGCCAATCCTCGTGCAGATGCCGGTATTCCTTTCGCTGTACTGGGTTCTGCTGGAAAGCGTTGAAATGCGCCAGGCGCCGTTCATGCTGTGGATTACCGACCTGTCGATCAAGGATCCGTTCTTCATTCTGCCGATCATCATGGGTGCAACCATGTTCATCCAGCAGCAGTTGAACCCGACTCCACCGGATCCGATGCAGGCCAAGGTGATGAAGCTGATGCCAATCATCTTCACCTTCTTCTTCCTGTGGTTCCCGGCCGGTCTGGTACTGTACTGGGTAGTGAACAACTGCCTGTCGATCGCCCAACAGTGGTACATCACTCGTAAGATCGAAGCAGCTGCCAAAGCGACTGCCTGACTTACACTGTGGGTAACCACTCAAAACGCCCCCTAGTGGGGCGTTTTGCTATCTGTCACTTTTGTCTGGATACCGGTTTATGAGCGCTCCTCGTGAAACCATTGCCGCCGTCGCCACCGCTCAAGGTCGGGGTGGTGTAGGCATCGTTCGTATTTCCGGGCCGTTGGCCAGCGTTGCGGCCGTGGCCTTTAGCGGTCGTGTACTCAAACCGCGATTCGCTCACTATGGACCGTTTCTTGGTGAAAACGACGAAGTGCTCGATCAGGGCATCGCGTTGTATTTTCCAGGACCGAACTCTTTCACTGGCGAAGATGTATTGGAGTTACAGGGGCACGGAGGCCCGGTTGTCCTGGATATGCTGCTTCAACGCTGTCTTGAACTCGGCTGTCGTCTGGCCCGACCGGGAGAATTCAGCGAACGTGCGTTCCTGAACGATAAGCTCGACCTGGCCCAGGCCGAAGCCATCGCCGACCTGATCGAAGCCAGTTCTGCACAGGCGGCTCGCAACGCATTGCGCTCCCTGCAAGGCGCCTTTTCGGCTCGTGTGCATAACCTCACGGAACAACTCATCGGGTTGCGTATTTATGTCGAAGCGGCGATCGATTTTCCGGAAGAGGAAATCGACTTCCTGGCCGACGGCCACGTACTGGGCATGCTCGACAAAGTGCGCGATGAGTTATCCACCGTGATGCGGGAGGCCGGACAGGGCGCCTTGCTGCGCGACGGCATGACCGTGGTCATCGCCGGTCGTCCGAATGCGGGTAAGTCCAGCCTGCTCAATGCGCTGGCCGGCCGTGAAGCGGCCATCGTCACCGAGATCGCCGGCACCACGCGGGACGTCCTTCGCGAACATATCCACATCGATGGCATGCCGCTGCACGTGGTGGATACTGCCGGGTTGCGCGATACCGATGACCATGTGGAAAAAATTGGGGTGGAGCGGGCATTGAAAGCCATCGGCGAGGCCGATCGGGTGCTGCTCGTTGTCGATGCAACCGCGCCGGAAGCGCTCGATCCTTTCGCACTATGGCCTGAGTTCCTTGAAACCCGCCCCGATCCGGCGAAAGTCACGTTGATCCGCAACAAAGCCGACCTTACAGGCGAGGCCATGGCCCTGGAAGTCAGCGATGACGGACACGTCACCATTAGCCTCAGCGCCAAGTCTGCAGGTGTTGGCCTGGAGTTGCTGCGCGACCACCTGAAGGCTTGCATGGGCTACGAACAGACCTCGGAAAGCAGTTTCAGTGCTCGCAGGCGCCACCTGGAAGCATTGCGTCATGCCAGTGCATCCCTTGAGCACGGCCGCGCGCAATTGACCCTGGCGGGTGCCGGCGAATTACTTGCCGAGGATTTGCGCCAGGCTCAGCAGTCGCTGGGAGAAATCACCGGTGCATTCAGCTCCGATGACCTGTTGGGACGAATTTTTTCCAGCTTCTGCATCGGTAAATAGTCTTTCTGTTATCTACAGGCAGGCCGTCCTGGCCTGTCTGCCCCCTCCACTTTCAAAACCATCCCCTCCAGTGCCGAGCAGATTTTTCTGCTTGAGCGGTTTTTCCTTGCCCGAATTTCCTTCGATCGACGCTTTTCTGTGGATTAAGCCCTGTTAATAACCGCGGCTAAGGGCAGTTGATAACAGGGCCTCAAAACTGAAGATAACCGCCCCTGTGGATAAGCGCCCCATTCATCCACAGGCTTAAACCGGTTATCCAAGGGCCTCATTGGCACATGACCACAGGGTTTTGAAACTCTGTACACAACGTATTTATTGGGCTGTAGCAATCTATCCACAGAAAGGTCGGTCAGTAGAAATAAACATAAAAACAAAGATTTAATAAATTTCTCTCTTTTTAATTTCTATAACCGCCACTTTTCCACAGCTGGTTAAATTTTGTGCAAAGGGTTCTTTAGGAAGGGCGAAGTCCCTATACTTGTCGACCAGGTCCGAAAACCTGAGCTCAAACTATTCCTGAATTACCTACTTAAGCAGGCACGAGGTGCGTGGTGGATTTCCCTTCCCGTTTTGAAGTGATCGTCATCGGCGGCGGTCATGCCGGTACCGAGGCAGCACTGGCCTCAGCACGTATGGGGGTCAAGACCCTATTGCTGACGCATAACGTGGAAACCCTCGGTGCCATGAGTTGCAACCCGGCCATTGGCGGGATAGGCAAAAGCCATCTGGTCAAGGAAATCGACGCCCTCGGCGGTGCGATGGCCATTGCTACCGATAAGGGCGGCATCCAGTTTCGCGTGTTGAATAGCCGCAAAGGCCCAGCCGTACGTGCAACCCGCGCTCAGGCGGATCGGGTTCTGTACAAGGCGGCCGTACGCGAAATCCTGGAAAACCAGCCGAACCTGTGGATATTTCAACAGGCAGCTGATGACTTGATCGTCGAGCAAGAACAAGTCCGTGGTGTTGTCACCCAAATGGGCCTGCGTTTCCTCGCCGATTCGGTCGTCTTGACCACAGGTACCTTCCTTGGCGGACTTATCCACATCGGTTTGCAGAATTTCTCCGGCGGTCGCGCTGGTGATCCGCCATCGATTGCGCTAGCTCAGCGTCTTCGAGAATTGCCACTGCGTGTTGGTCGCCTGAAAACCGGAACACCGCCGCGTATCGACGCACGGTCCGTGGATTTTTCCGTGATGACCGAGCAAGCAGGCGATACGCCGATTCCGGTGATGTCGTTCATGGGGTCCAAAGAGCAGCATCCGCGACAGGTCAGTTGCTGGATTACCCACACCAATGCACGCACTCACGAAATCATTGCCGCGAACCTCGACCGTTCGCCGATGTATTCCGCTGCTGGTGAGATCGAAGGTATCGGCCCGCGTTATTGCCCGTCGATCGAAGACAAGATCCATCGGTTTGCTGACAAGCAGAGCCATCAGGTCTTCATCGAACCGGAAGGCTTGACGACAAACGAGCTGTACCCAAACGGAATTTCCACTTCCTTGCCGTTCGATGTGCAATTGCAGATCGTGCAATCGATCCGCGGCATGGAAAACGCACACATCGTGCGTCCGGGCTACGCGATCGAATACGACTATTTCGACCCGCGTGACCTGAAGTACAGCCTGGAAACCAAAGTCATCGGTGGTCTGTTTTTTGCCGGGCAAATCAATGGCACCACCGGTTACGAAGAAGCCGGCGCCCAGGGTTTGCTGGCCGGGACCAACGCCGCACTGCGTGCCCAAGGAAAAGATGCCTGGTGCCCGCGTCGGGACGAAGCCTACATCGGCGTATTGGTCGACGACCTGATTACGCTCGGGACCCAGGAGCCGTACCGGATGTTTACCTCCCGTGCCGAATATCGCCTGATCCTGCGTGAAGACAACGCTGACCTGCGCTTGACCGAAAAAGGCCGCGAATTGGGTCTTGTCGATGACGCGCGTTGGGCGGCGTTCTGCAAAAAACGCGAAAGCATCGAGCTGGAAGAGCAGCGTCTGAAAAGCACCTGGGTACGGCCGGGCACCGAACAGGGCGATGCGATTGCCGAAAAATTCGGTACGCCACTGACCCATGAATACAACTTGCTCAATCTGCTGAGCCGTCCGGAAATCGACTACGCTGGTCTGATCGCCGTGACCGGTGAGGGCGCAGAAGATCCACAGGTTGCCGAGCAGGTCGAAATCAAGACCAAGTACGCGGGTTACATCGACCGCCAGCAGGATGAAATCGCGCGTTTGCGGGCCAGCGAAGACACCAAACTGCCTGTGGATATCGATTACACGAACATTTCCGGTCTGTCCAAAGAGATCCAGAGCAAGCTCGGCGCGACCCGTCCAGAGACATTGGGTCAGGCGTCACGCATCCCGGGCGTGACACCAGCAGCCATTTCCCTGTTGATGATTCATCTGAAAAAACGCGGCGCGGGCCGTCAGTTGGAGCAAAGCGCTTGAGTTCGTTGGTCACCCCGCAACACGCAGAAGAGTTATCCACAGGCGCTCGTCAGCTCGGTGTCGCCCTGACCGAAACCCAGCATGCACAGCTGCTGGGTTATCTGGCCCTGTTGATAAAATGGAACAAGGCCTACAACCTCACCGCGGTCCGCGATCCTGACGAAATGGTGTCCCGTCATTTGCTCGATAGTCTGAGCGTGATGTCGTTCGTCGAAAACGGTCGCTGGCTCGACGTTGGAAGCGGTGGCGGTATGCCGGGCATTCCCCTGGCCATCCTCTTTCCCGAGTCACAAGTGACCTGCCTGGACAGCAACGGCAAGAAAACCCGCTTCCTGACCCAGGTCAAACTCGAGCTGAAACTGGATAACCTGCAAGTTATCCACAGTCGCGTCGAAGCGTTCCAGCCTGCACAACCCTTCAACGGGATCATCTCCCGGGCCTTCAGCAGCATGGAAAACTTCAGCAACTGGACGCGCCACCTCGGTGACACCGATACACGCTGGCTGGCAATGAAGGGCGTTCATCCCGCCGATGAGCTGGTAGCATTGCCGACAGACTTCCACCTCGATAGCGAACACGCCCTGGCCGTTCCTGGTTGCCAAGGCCAACGCCATCTGCTGATACTGCGCCGCACGGCATGATTGGGAACACAAGCAAGAATGGCTAAGGTATTCGCGATAGCGAACCAAAAGGGTGGTGTGGGCAAGACCACCACCTGTATCAACCTCGCAGCATCCCTGGTCGCAACCAAGCGTCGGGTATTGCTGATCGATCTCGATCCACAGGGCAACGCCACCATGGGTAGCGGTGTGGATAAACACGGCCTGGAAAACTCGGTCTATGACCTGTTGATCGGGGAATGCGACCTGGCCCAGGCCATGCATTTCTCCGAGCACGGCGGTTACCAGCTGTTGCCGGCCAACCGGGACCTGACCGCGGCCGAAGTGGTTCTGCTGGAAATGCAGATGAAGGAGAGCCGCCTGCGCAGTGCGTTGGCGCCGATCCGCGAAAACTACGATTACATTTTGATCGACTGCCCGCCGTCACTCTCGATGCTGACCTTGAACGCACTGGTAGCCGCCGACGGGGTGATTATCCCCATGCAGTGTGAGTATTTCGCACTCGAAGGCTTGAGCGACCTTGTGGATAACATCAAGCGCATCGCCGAGCTGCTCAATCCGAACCTCAAGGTTGAAGGCCTGTTGCGTACGATGTACGACCCGCGCCTGAGCCTGATGAACGATGTATCGGCCCAGCTCAAGGAACACTTCGGCGATCAGCTGTACGACACGGTCATTCCGCGCAACATTCGCCTGGCGGAAGCGCCGAGCTACGGCATGCCGGCCCTGGCGTACGACAAATCATCGCGCGGTGCCGTGGCCTATTTGGCCCTGGCGGGCGAAATGGTCCGTCGCCAACGCAAAAACTCACGCATCGCCGCTGCTCAGGCAACTTAAGGAATCCCCATGGCCGTCAAGAAACGAGGTCTCGGACGTGGACTGGATGCACTGCTGAGTGGTCCGAGTGTCAGCGCGCTGGAAGAACAGGCGGTGCAGGCCGATCAGCGAGAGCTGCAGCACCTGCCGCTGGATCTGCTGCAGCGCGGCAAGTACCAGCCGCGTCGCGATATGGATCCCCAGGCGCTCGAAGAGCTGGCGCAATCGATCAAGGCACAAGGCGTGATGCAGCCGATCGTTGTGCGGCCGATCGGTAGTGGTCGCTACGAAATCATTGCCGGGGAACGCCGCTGGCGTGCCAGCCAGCAAGCTGGCCAGGAAACCATCCCGGCGATGGTGCGTGATGTACCGGATGAAACCGCGATCGCCATTGCGCTGATCGAGAACATCCAGCGCGAAGATCTCAATCCGATCGAAGAAGCGGTGGCCTTGCAGCGCCTGCAGACCGAATTCCAGCTGACCCAGCAACAAGTCGCCGAAGCCGTGGGCAAGTCCCGGGTAACCGTGGCCAACCTGCTACGCTTGATTTCGCTGCCGGAAGTCATCAAGACCATGCTGTCCCACGGTGACCTGGAAATGGGTCATGCGCGTGCATTGCTCGGTTTGCCGGATAATCAGCAGGTTGAAGGGGCGCGACATGTTGTCGCACGCGGACTGACCGTGCGCCAGACTGAAGCACTGGTTCGCCAGTGGTTGAGTGGCAAACCGGAGCCCGTGGAACCCTCGAAACCGGACCCGGATATTGCTCGCCTGGAACAGCGCCTGGCCGAGCGCCTAGGCTCTGCGGTGCAGATCCGCCACGGGAAGAAGGGTAAAGGACAACTGGTTATCGGCTACAACTCTTTGGATGAACTTCAGGGTGTGCTCGCACACATTCGCTGAAACAATTCCTTATGTAGCGCGCAGTCGGAAATCACTACCTGACAGTTGAATAGGGGCAGAACCGCCCCTATACTCTGCGCGCATTTTGTCGGCACAAATTATGCCAAGTTATTGAATTCTGGCAGCCGACCATTGGAGAGCAATAGTGATGGAAACCCGCACGCCAAACCGCTTGCCCTTCCATCGCCTGGCAGTTTTTCCGGTGTTAATGGCTCAATTTGTCGTTTTGCTGATTGCTGCTTTGGCGCTCTGGCAATGGCATGGAGTCGTTGCCGGGTACTCGGGACTTTGCGGAGGCCTGATAGCCTTGCTGCCCAATGTTTATTTTGCTCACAGGGCATTTCGGTTTTCCGGCGCCCGAGCAGCCCAGTCCATCGTCCGGTCTTTTTATGCCGGCGAGGCAGGCAAACTGATTTTGACGGCAGTGCTGTTTGCACTGGTGTTCGCAGGTGTGAAGCCACTGGCACCGATTGCAGTATTCGGTGTCTTCGTGCTGACTCAGTCAGTCAGCTGGTTCGCTCCCCTGCTGATGAGAACAAGACTTTCGAGACCTTAGGGCGTTTGAGGCAACCATGGCAGAAACAACCGCTTCGGGCTATATCCAGCACCACTTGCAGAACCTGACCTTCGGTCAGCACCCTACCGGCGGCTGGGGCTTTGCCCACACCGCAGCAGAAGCCAAGGAAATGGGCTTCTGGGCTTTCCACGTCGATACCCTCGGCTGGTCGGTCGCATTGGGTCTGATCTTCGTTCTTCTTTTCCGCATGGCGGCAAAGAAAGCGACTTCCGGGCAACCAGGTGCTTTGCAGAACTTCGTTGAAGTATTGGTCGAATTCGTCGATGGCAGCGTGAAAGACAGCTTCCATGGCCGTAGCCCGGTGATTGCACCGCTGGCACTGACCATCTTCGTCTGGGTGTTCCTGATGAACGCCGTCGACCTGGTACCGGTCGACTGGATTCCTCAGCTGGCCATCCTGATCTCCGGCGACTCCCACATCCCGTTCCGCGCCGTGTCGACGACCGACCCGAACGCGACCCTGGGCATGGCGTTCTCGGTTTTCGCACTGATCATTTTCTATAGCATCAAGGTCAAGGGCCTCGGCGGTTTCATCGGCGAGCTGACCCTGCACCCGTTCGGCAGCAAGAACATCTTCGTTCAGGCCCTGCTGATCCCGGTGAACTTCCTGCTGGAATTCGTGACCCTGATCGCCAAGCCGATCTCCCTGGCCCTGCGTCTGTTCGGCAACATGTATGCCGGCGAACTGGTGTTCATTCTGATCGCTGTGATGTTCGGCAGCGGCCTGCTCTGGCTTAGTGGCCTGGGCGTTGTTCTGCAGTGGGCGTGGGCTGTGTTCCACATCCTGATCATTACCCTGCAGGCGTTCATCTTCATGATGCTGACCATTGTTTACCTGTCGATGGCGCACGAAGAAAACCATTAAGACCAGTCTCGACTAGTCTGATGTCCCTCCTGGTCAAACGGGAGGGTGCTCCTCACGGGGCATCTGAAACGATTTGTTTTACCGCTTTAAATTAAAAAAACCTAAACCATACGACGTAAAAGTCGGGAGGAAAGATGGAAACTGTAGTTGGTCTAACCGCTATCGCTGTTGCACTGTTGATCGGCCTGGGCGCACTGGGTACCGCAATTGGTTTCGGCCTGTTGGGTGGCAAGTTCCTGGAAGGCGCAGCGCGTCAGCCAGAAATGGTTCCAATGCTGCAAGTTAAAATGTTCATCGTTGCCGGTCTGCTCGACGCCGTAACCATGATCGGTGTTGGTATCGCTCTGTTCTTCACCTTTGCGAACCCGTTCGTTGGTCAAATCGCTGGCTGATTACTCGGATCTTCCGGGTAATTTGGTGTGATGGACAACGTAACTGCGAGGTGTTGGCGTGAACATTAATGCGACCCTGATTGGCCAGTCCGTTGCGTTCCTGATTTTTGTACTGTTCTGCATGAAGTTCGTATGGCCTCCGGTCATTGCGGCATTGCACGAACGTCAAAAGAAGATCGCTGATGGTCTGGACGCTGCCAGCCGTGCAGCTCGCGACCTGGAGTTGGCCCAAGAGAAAGCGGGTCAGCAACTGCGCGAAGCGAAAGCTCAGGCAGCTGAAATCATCGAGCAAGCCAAGAAACGCGGTAATCAGATTGTTGAAGAGGCTGTTGAAAAAGCCCGTATCGACGCTGACCGTGTGAAGGTTCAGGCTCAGGCCGAGATCGAACAGGAACTGAACAGTGTCAAAGACGCGCTGCGTGCCCAAGTGGGCTTGCTGGCAGTCGGCGGCGCCGAGAAGATCCTGGGTGCCACAATCGATCAAAACGCGCACGCAGAGCTGGTTAACCAACTGGCTGCTGAAATCTAAGCGAGGGCGATCATGGCAGAACTGACCACGTTGGCCCGACCTTACGCTAAGGCGGCCTTCGAGCACGCTCAGGCCCACCAGCAACTGGCCAATTGGTCAGCCATGCTCGGCCTGGCAGCAGCGGTATCGCAAGACGATACCCTGCAGCGCGTGCTCAAGGCCCCGCGACTGACGAGCGCAGAAAAGGCCGCCACGTTCATTGACGTGTGCGGCGACAAGTTCGATGCCAAGGCACAGAATTTCATCAACGTCGTTGCCGAAAACGACCGTCTCCCGCTGTTGCCGGAGATTTCCGCTCTGTTCGACCTGTACAAGGCCGAGCAAGAGAAGTCGGTAGACGTTGAAGTGACCAGTGCATTTGCATTGAACCAAGAACAGCAAGACAAACTCGCCAAGGTTCTCAGTGCACGACTCAACCGGGAAGTGCGCCTGCAAGTTGCGGAGGATGCCGCCCTGATAGGTGGTGTCGTAATCCGCGCCGGCGACCTGGTTATCGATGGCTCGATTCGCGGCAAAATCGCGAAACTTGCCGAAGCATTGAAATCTTGAGTTTGAAGGGGCAGCAGAGCAATGCAGCAACTCAATCCTTCCGAAATAAGTGAAATTATCAAGGGCCGCATCGACAAGCTCGATGTGACCTCCCAAGCCCGTAACGAAGGCACTGTCGTCAGCGTATCTGACGGCATCGTGCGGATTCACGGTCTGGCCGACGTCATGTACGGCGAGATGATCGAGTTTCCGGGCGGCGTCTACGGTATGGCCCTCAACCTGGAGCAAGACTCCGTAGGTGCCGTTGTTTTGGGCGCATACCAGTCTCTGGCTGAAGGCATGAGCGCCAAGTGCACCGGCCGCATCCTCGAAGTTCCAGTTGGTAAGGAACTGCTGGGTCGCGTAGTCGACGCACTGGGTAACCCTGTTGACGGCAAAGGTCCACTGGGCAACACCGAGACCGACGCGGTCGAGAAAGTTGCTCCAGGCGTGATCTGGCGTAAGTCGGTAGACCAGCCTGTACAGACTGGCTACAAGGCTGTCGATGCCATGATCCCTGTCGGCCGTGGCCAGCGTGAGCTGATCATCGGTGACCGTCAGATCGGTAAAACCGCTCTGGCGATCGACGCGATCATCAACCAGAAGAACAGCGGCATTTTCTGCGTATACGTAGCCATTGGTCAGAAGCAATCGACCATCGCCAACGTGGTTCGCAAGCTGGAAGAAAACGGCGCCCTGGCCAACACGATCATCGTGGCTGCCAGTGCTTCGGAATCTCCTGCGCTGCAATTCCTGGCACCGTACTCCGGTTGCACCATGGGTGAATTCTTCCGCGACCGCGGTGAAGACGCGCTGATCGTTTATGACGATCTGTCCAAGCAAGCAGTGGCTTACCGCCAGATTTCCCTGCTGCTGCGCCGTCCACCAGGCCGTGAAGCTTACCCAGGCGACGTGTTCTATCTCCACTCCCGTCTGCTGGAGCGCGCATCCCGCGTTTCGGAAGAGTACGTAGAGAAGTTCACCAACGGCGCAGTGACCGGCAAAACCGGTTCCCTGACCGCACTGCCGATCATCGAAACCCAGGCTGGCGACGTTTCCGCGTTCGTTCCGACCAACGTGATTTCCATCACCGACGGTCAGATCTTCCTGGAATCGGCCATGTTCAACTCGGGCATCCGTCCTGCAGTGAACGCCGGTGTTTCGGTATCCCGTGTGGGTGGTGCCGCTCAGACCAAGATCATCAAGAAGCTGTCCGGTGGTATCCGTACCGCTCTGGCTCAGTACCGTGAACTGGCGGCATTCGCCCAGTTCGCTTCTGACCTGGACGAAGCGACCCGTAAGCAACTTGAGCATGGTCAGCGCGTTACCGAGCTGATGAAGCAGAAGCAATACGCCCCAATGTCGATCGCTGACATGGCGTTGTCGCTGTATGCCGCTGAGCGTGGGTTCCTGACTGACGTCGAAATCGCCAAGGTCGGCAGCTTTGAACAAGCGCTGATTGCTTACTTCAACCGCGATCACGCCGAATTGATGGCGAAGATCAACGTGAAGGGTGACTTCAATGACGATATCGACGCTGGCATGAAAGCCGGTATCGAGAAGTTCAAGGCCACCCAAACCTGGTAAGCCGCAGCGGGAGCCGCAAGGCTCCCGCTTGCTAACCTGATAGGTGTTACATGGCAGGCGCAAAAGAGATTCGCAGTAAGATTGCGAGCATCAAAAGCACGCAAAAAATTACCAGCGCCATGGAAAAAGTGGCGGTCAGCAAAATGCGCAAGGCACAAATGCGCATGGCTGCTAGCCGTCCTTATGCGGAGCGCATCCGCCAGGTTATTGGGCATCTGGCCAACGCCAACCCGGAATACCGCCACCCGTTCATGATCGACCGCGAAATCAAGCGTGTTGGTTATGTCGTAGTGAGCAGTGACCGTGGTCTGTGCGGTGGCTTGAACACCAACCTGTTCAAGGCCCTGGTCAAGGACATGGCGGTAAACCGCGAGAAAGGCGTCGAGATTGATCTGTGTGTAGTGGGTAGCAAGGGTGCGGCCTTTTTCCGCAACTTCGGCGGCAACGTCGTAGCAGCTATCAGCCACCTGGGTGAAGAGCCGTCGATCAACGACTTGATCGGTAGCGTCAAAGTGATGCTGGATGCCTACCTGGACGGCCGTATTGACCGCCTGTCCGTGGTTTCCAACAAGTTCATCAACACCATGACGCAACAGCCTACCGTGGAGCAATTGATTCCACTGGTGGCAACCCCGGATCAGGACCTCAAGCACCACTGGGACTATCTCTACGAACCGGATGCCAAAGAGCTGCTTGACGGCTTGATGGTCCGCTACGTTGAGTCGCAAGTCTACCAGGCGGTGGTCGAGAACAACGCGGCTGAACAAGCTGCGCGGATGATCGCGATGAAGAACGCTACCGACAACGCCGGTGATTTGATCAGCGATTTGCAGCTGGTCTACAACAAGGCGCGTCAGGCTGCGATCACCCAAGAGATCTCGGAAATCGTCGGCGGCGCTGCCGCGGTTTAACGGTTCAAATATTCAGAGGATCCAGCTATGAGTAGCGGACGTATCGTTCAAATCATCGGCGCCGTTATCGACGTGGAATTTCCACGCGACAGCGTACCGAGCATCTACAACGCGCTGAAAGTAGTGAGCGCGGCTGAAACCACCCTGGAAGTTCAGCAGCAGCTGGGCGACGGCGTGGTTCGTACCATTGCGATGGGTTCCACCGAGGGCTTGAAGCGCGGTCTGGAAGTGACCGACTCTGGCGCAGCCATCTCCGTACCGGTCGGTAAAGCGACCCTGGGCCGGATCATGGACGTACTGGGCAACCCGATCGACGAAGCTGGCCCAATCGCCACCGACGAGCGTTGGGGTATCCACCGTGCAGCGCCTTCGTTCGCTGAACAAGCAGGCGGCAACGACCTGCTGGAAACCGGCATCAAGGTTATCGACCTGGTTTGCCCGTTCGCCAAGGGTGGTAAAGTTGGTCTGTTCGGTGGTGCCGGTGTAGGCAAAACCGTAAACATGATGGAACTGATCCGTAACATCGCCATCGAGCACAGCGGTTATTCCGTGTTCGCCGGTGTGGGTGAGCGTACTCGTGAGGGTAACGACTTCTACCACGAGATGAAGGACTCCAACGTTCTGGACAAAGTGGCACTGGTTTACGGTCAGATGAACGAGCCGCCGGGTAACCGTCTGCGCGTAGCACTGACCGGCCTGACCATGGCCGAGAAGTTCCGTGACGAAGGTAACGACGTTCTGCTGTTCGTCGACAACATCTATCGTTACACCCTGGCCGGTACCGAAGTATCCGCACTGCTGGGCCGTATGCCTTCGGCAGTAGGTTACCAGCCGACCCTGGCTGAAGAGATGGGCGTTCTGCAAGAACGTATCACTTCGACCAAGGAAGGTTCGATCACTTCGATCCAAGCGGTATACGTACCTGCGGACGACTTGACCGACCCGTCGCCAGCGACCACCTTCGCCCACTTGGACGCCACCGTCGTTCTGTCCCGTGACATCGCTTCCCTGGGTATCTACCCAGCGGTAGACCCACTGGACTCGACTTCGCGCCAGCTGGACCCGAACGTTATCGGCCAGGACCACTACGACACCGCTCGCGGCGTCCAGTACGTTCTGCAGCGTTACAAAGAACTGAAGGACATCATTGCGATCCTGGGTATGGACGAGCTGTCGGAAGCCGACAAGCAGTTGGTAAACCGTGCTCGTAAGATCCAGCGTTTCTTGTCGCAGCCGTTCTTCGTGGCTGAAGTCTTCACCGGTGCATCGGGTAAATACGTTTCCCTGAAAGACACCATTGCTGGCTTCAAAGGCATCCTCAACGGTGACTACGACCACCTGCCAGAACAAGCGTTCTACATGGTTGGCGGCATCGAAGAAGCGATCGAGAAAGCCAAGAAACTGTAATCCCGGCGCCCGGAAACGGGCGCTAATTTAGGTTGAGGCAATCAGATGGCTATGACAGTCCATTGCGATATCGTCAGCGCGGAAGGGGAAATCTTTTCCGGTCTGGTCGAGATGGTGATTGCGCACGGTGCACTGGGTGATCTTGGTATCGCCCTGGGTCACGCGCCGCTGATCACTAATCTGAAGCCAGGTCCGATCCGCCTGGTCAAGCAGGGCGGGGAAGAGGAGGTGTACTACATCTCCGGTGGTTTCCTCGAGGTTCAGCCGAACATGGTCAAGGTTCTTGCCGACACCGTGCAACGTGCTGCCGACCTGGACGAAGCTTCCGCTCAGGAAGCCGTCAAGGCTGCCGAAAAGGCCTTGCATGAGCGGGGCGCGGAGTTCGATTACGGTTCCGCTGCCGCACGTCTGGCCGAGGCCGCAGCCCAGCTGCGTACCGTCCAGCAGATCCGCAAGAAGTTCGGCCACTAAGGCAGCGCTTGTTGTGTGATTGATTAAAAAGGGTAGCCTCGGCTACCCTTTTTTATTTTCCCGATATTCATCACGTTGGTCGCAGCCGCTGACCACCCAGGATTGGTAGCCAGTCATGTCTCTTGAAATCGTTATCCTCGCTGCTGGGCAGGGCACCCGCATGCGTTCGGCCCTGCCAAAGGTCTTGCACCCGATTGCCGGCAATTCCATGCTCGGCCATGTTATCCACAGCGCCCGACAACTTGATCCACAGCGCATTCACGTGGTGATTGGCCATGGTGCCGATGTGGTACGCGAGCGCTTGGCCGCTGACGATCTGAACTTCGTCCTCCAGGACAAACAATTGGGTACCGGTCATGCCGTGGCCCAGGCCGTTCCTTTCATCAAGTCCGACACCGTGCTGGTGCTTTACGGTGATGTGCCCTTGATTGAAATCGAAACCCTGCAGCGTTTGCTCAAGCTGGTAATGCCTGGGCAGATGGGCCTGCTTACCGTCGAACTGGATGACGCAACCGGTTACGGCCGCATCGTTCGCGGCAATGATGGAAAGGTCTCTGCCATCGTCGAGCACAAGGACGCCAACGAAGCCCAGCGCGCCATCAAGGAAGGCAATACCGGGATCCTCGCGGTTCCGGCCGATCGCCTGGCCGACTGGACGGGTCGCCTGTCGAACAACAACGCGCAGGGCGAGTACTACTTGACCGACGTGATTGAAATGGCAGTCCGCGACGGTCTGGTGGTGGCCACCGAACAGCCCCACGACGCCATGGAAGTGCAGGGCGCCAACGACCGCAAGCAGCTTTCCGATCTTGAGCGTCATTATCAGCTGCGCGCCGGCCGTCGCTTGATGGCTCAAGGCGTGACCTTGCGCGACCCGGCCCGTTTCGATGTCCGGGGTGATATCAGTGTGGGTCGCGACGTTCTGATCGATATCAATGTGATCCTCGAAGGTAACGTCGTCATTGAAGACGACGTGGTCATTGGCCCGAACTGCGTGATCAAGGACAGCACCTTGCGTAAAGGCGTCGTGATCAAGGCCAACAGCCATATCGAAGGGGCGATTCTCGGTGAAGGCAGCGATGCCGGTCCGTTCGCGCGTTTGCGTCCAGGCACTGTGCTCGAAGCGCGGGCGCATGTGGGTAACTTTGTCGAGTTGAAAAATGCTCACCTGGGCGAAGGTGCCAAGGCTGGCCATTTGACCTACCTTGGCGATGCCGAAGTGGGCGCACGCACCAACATCGGTGCGGGCACCATTACCTGTAACTACGATGGCGCCAACAAGTGGAAAACGGTGCTGGGCGAAGACGTGTTCATCGGTTCCAACAACTCGTTGGTGGCACCTGTGGATATCTTGTCTGGTGCGACTACGGCTGCCGGTTCGACTATTACCTCTACTGTGGATAAAGCGCAGTTGGCAGTAGCCCGTGCTCGCCAGAAGAACATCGACGGTTGGAAGCGACCAGAGAAGCTCAAGAAGAGCTAAGTTATCCACACCTCGGTGTTTTTTGGAAGTTATTCACAGCAAAACGGCTGTTAATAATATTAACCGGCTGGCCTCGCTTACTTCAGGGGGCTTGCTGTTAATTATTTTATCCACAGAGTCTTTTGATCGATCCGCGCTTGACGAAATTTCCTCGATAGGTTTTGATTGCTTCCGTTATCTTTCGAATCGAAACTTATCAAGTCATGTCGAAGCGCAACACACCTCAACGGCGCCACAACATCCTGGCCTTGCTCAACGAGCAGGGCGAAGTCAGTGTGGATGAATTGGCAAAGCGCTTCGAAACCTCTGAAGTTACGATTCGCAAGGATCTGGCCGCACTTGAAAGCAACGGTCTGCTGCTACGTCGTTATGGCGGCGCCATCACCTTGCCTCAGGAATTAGTGGCCGACCTGAGTCAACCGGTCTCCAGGTACAAGCAGGCCATTGCCCGCGCAGCTGTTGCACGGATTCGCGAACACGCACGCATCATCATCGACAGCGGCAGCACCACCGCATCGATGATTCCGGAACTGGGGCAGCAACCGGGCCTCGTGGTGATGACCAACTCCCTTCACGTCGCCAATGCCTTGAGCGAACTCGAGCATGAGCCGGTGCTGTTGATGACCGGCGGCACCTGGGACCCGCATTCCGAGTCCTTTCAGGGGCAGGTCGCCGAGCAGGTACTACGCTCCTACGACTTCGATCAATTGTTCATCGGCGCCGATGGTATTGATCTGGTCCGCGGTACAACCACCTTCAACGAACTGCTGGGACTTAGCCGAGTGATGGCCGAAGTCGCCCGTGAAGTGGTCGTGATGGTGGAGGCCGACAAGATCGGCCGCAAGATTCCCAACCTGGAACTGCCCTGGAGCAGCATCCATACCCTCATTACCGATGATCGCCTGTCGCTCGAAGCGCGGGATCAGATTCAAGCCCGCGGTATCACTTTGATTTGCGCGGCTGTCAGTCAGGAGAAATAACATGTGTGGAATTGTCGGCGCAGTTGCAGAACGTAACATCACCGCCATCCTGGTCGAGGGCCTCAAGCGCCTGGAATACCGTGGGTATGACAGCGCCGGCGTGGCGGTGTACACCAACGATCAGAAGCTCGAGCGCGCGCGTCGCCCGGGCAAGGTCAGCGAACTCGAGCAGGCCTTGGCCGAAGAAGCACTGGTTGGTCGTCTGGGTATTGCCCACACTCGCTGGGCTACTCACGGTGCACCGTGCGAACGCAACGCGCATCCGCACTTCTCTGGCGATCTGGCCGTGGTGCACAACGGCATTATCGAAAACCATGAAGCCCTGCGTGAACAACTCAAGTCTCTGGGTTACGTTTTCACTTCAGACACTGACACCGAAGTCATCGCCCACCTGCTGAACCACAAACTCAAGGACCTTCCTGACCTGGCCGAGGCCCTCAAGGCAACAGTAAAGGAACTGCACGGTGCTTATGGCCTGGCAGTCATCAGCGCGAAGCAACCTGATCGCCTGGTGGCAGCCCGCAGTGGCAGCCCGCTGGTGATCGGCCTGGGCCTGGGTGAGAACTTCCTGGCGTCCGACCAATTGGCACTGCGTCAGGTGACTGACCGTTTCATGTACCTGGAAGAGGGTGATATCGCCGAAATTCGCCGCGACAGCGTGCAGATCTGGGATGTCAGCGGCAAGGCTGTCGAGCGTGAGACCGTGCAGTATCGCGATGGCGCCGAAGCGGCTGAAAAAGGCGAGTTCCGCCATTTCATGCTCAAGGAAATCCACGAGCAACCGTCCGTGGTGCAGCGCACCCTGGAAGGTCGTTTGAGCCCGAACGGCGTGCTGGTACAGGCTTTCGGTCCACAGGCCGCTGAACTGTTCGCCAAAGTGCGCAATGTGCAGATCGTTGCCTGCGGCACCAGCTATCACGCCGGCATGGTTGCGCGTTACTGGCTCGAAGAACTGGCCGGCATCCCCTGCCAAGTCGAAGTTGCCAGCGAGTTCCGCTACCGTAAAGTCGTGGTGCAACCCGACACCCTGTTCGTGACCATCTCTCAGTCCGGCGAAACCGCCGACACCCTGGCTGCGTTGCGCAATGCCAAGGAACTGGGTTTCCTCGCCAGCCTGGCGATCTGCAACGTCGGCATCAGCTCTCTGGTGCGTGAATCCGACCTGACCCTGCTGACCCAGGCAGGCCGCGAAATCGGCGTGGCGTCTACCAAAGCCTTCACTACGCAATTGGTGGGTCTGCTGTTACTGACCCTGTCCCTGGGCCAGGTTCACGGATCGTTGGCCAAAGGCGTTGAAGCGACACTGGTCGAAGAACTGCGTCGCTTGCCAACCCGCCTGGGTGAAGCGCTGGCGATGGACAGCACCGTGGAGAAAATTGCTGAACTGTTCGCCGAGAAGAACCACACCCTGTTCCTGGGGCGTGGCGCACAGTTCCCGGTCGCGATGGAAGGGGCCCTCAAGCTCAAGGAAATTTCCTACATCCACGCCGAAGCCTACCCGGCTGGCGAGCTGAAGCACGGCCCGCTGGCGCTTGTGGATAACGACATGCCAGTGGTGACCGTAGCGCCAAACAACGAGCTGCTGGAGAAACTGAAGTCCAACCTCCAGGAAGTCCGCGCCCGGGGTGGCCAACTGATCGTTTTCGCAGATGAGAAGGCTGGCATGACCAATGGTGAAGGCACGCACGTTGTGCACATGCCGCACATCCACGACATCCTGTCGCCAATCCTCTACACCATCCCGCTGCAGTTGCTGTCGTACTACGTGGCTGTGCTCAAAGGCACTGACGTCGATCAACCACGCAACCTGGCGAAATCGGTGACTGTGGAATAAGTTATCCACAGCTGATCGAACCTTAAAAAATCGCAGCCACTTGGTTGCGATTTTTTTTATCTGAATCGAGGACTCACCCATGGACCGCTTCCAGGAAATGCAGGTCTTCGCCGCCGTCGCCCAGGACCAGGGCTTTTCCGCAGCAGCGCGGCGTTTGGGTTTGTCCGCCGCCAGCGTTACCCGGGCGGTGGCGGCGTTGGAGAAGCGCATTGGCACGCAGTTGCTCACGCGCACTACGCGCAGTGTTTATTTGAGCGAGGCGGGGCAGCGATATCTGGAAGACTGTCGAAGAATTCTGGCTGAAGTGCAGGAAGCTGAGGATTCCGCGGCAGGCAGTCACGTCCAGCCCCGTGGGCATCTGACGATTACGGCGCCAGTTTTGTTCGGTGAGTTGTTCATCACTCCGCTGATGGTGAGTTTTCTCACGCAGTTTCCTGACGTGACGATCAATGCGCTGCTGGTGGATCGGGTGGTGAGTATCGTCGAGGAAGGGGTCGATGTGGCCATCCGCATCGGTGAGTTGCCTGACAGCAACCAGCATGCGATTCGGGTGGGCGAAGTGCGGCGAGTGATCTGTGCATCGCCGCAATTTCTGGGTATCCATGGTCGGCCAAAACATCCACAAGAACTGGCTCAGGCGCCGATTATTGCGACGTCCGCGATTGGACAGTTGAAGCACTGGCCCTTTCTCGAGCGAGGCGAGCCACTGAGTGTCCGGGTAGAACCGCGTCTGACAGTAACGGCGAATCAAGCAGCGATCACCGCGGCCGGGCTTGGACTGGGTTTTACCCGGGTTCTGTCCTATCAGTCGGCGAGCAAAGTGGCGGCAGGTGAGCTTGAAATTGTACTCGCGGATTTCGAAATGCCGCCTTTGCCCATCCATGTGCTTTATCAAGGCGGGCACAAGGCTGCGACGCGCGTTCGTAGTTTTGTCGACTTTACGGTGAAGGCACTCCGCGAGCATCTCGCTTTGCGGGACTGATGCTTTATTTCTCTGGGTGAAATAATTGATTGCGTTTGCTGGGTATTCTGTTGTTTTCGTGACTGGTAGAAGATGGCTGCCATCGGTGCTGATCTCTCCCCTGACAGCGCCACTGCCCAGCGGAGTCGACCATGCAAGCCATCAAACTCTACAACTTTCCACGTTCCGGCCACGCGCATCGTGTGGAACTGATGCTTTCGCTGCTGCAACTGCCGACCGAGCTGGTCCTCGTCGACCTGGCAAAGGGCGAGCATAAAAAGCCGGAGTTCCTGGCCATCAACGCTTTTGGCCAAGTGCCGGTGCTCGACGATCAAGGTGTGGTACTGGCGGATTCCAATGCGATTCTGGTCTACCTGGCGAAAAAATACGGTAAAGGTCGCTGGCTGCCAGACGATCCGGTCGGTGCCGCCAAAGTGCAGCGCTGGTTGTCGGTTGCTGCCGGGCCAATCGCCTTCGGGCCCGCCCGGGCACGGCTGATCACGGTATTTGGTGCACCGTACAATCCTGATGAAGTGATTCCTTACGCTCATAGCGTGCTCAAGGTGATCGATCAGGAACTGGCCAACACAGCTTTCCTGACCGGCAGCGAACCGACCATCGCCGATGTGTCTGCCTACAGTTACATCGCCCATGCACCGGAAGGCAACGTCTCGCTAGACGACTACGCCAACATCCGCGGCTGGTTGGCGAGGGTCGAAGCTTTGCCCGGTTTTATCGGCATGCCGCGCACTGTCGCCGGCCTGCAAAAAACTGCCTGATATTTTCGCCCGACTTCTGTCGGGCCCTTCACGCTGTGCCGATGGCGCAGGGGAGAAGCCGCAATGGATAATTCACCGTGGCATGCTGGCGAGAAAGAGTTGCAGGCTCATATCGGTGTCAGTGAAAGAATGGACGTACTCGGGCGCCGGGTGATTCGCGACCAGATGCCAGATCAACATCGCACCTTCTATCAGCAACTTCCGTTCATGTTGTACGGCGCGGTTGATGCTGATGGTCGTCCCTGGGCCAGTGTGCTTGAAGGTCAACCGGGTTTCGTACATTCCCCCGATCCAGGTTTATTGCAATTTAGCAGCTTGCCGGCTGCTGATGATCCTGCGCAACTGGGCGCGGGTTCGGCGATCGGTCTGTTGGGCATTGAACTGCACACCAGGCGTCGCAATCGCATTAATGGCCATATTGGCGCAATGACCACCAGCGGGTTTGCTGTGACGGTGGATCAGTCCTATGGTAATTGCCCGCAGTACATCCAATTGAGGCAGTTCCGCTCGGTGCCCCTGGCGGATCCGGCAACACGTCCCGCGCAGCAATTCAATGAATTGGATGACGCGGCCAAAGCCATGATTGCTGAGGCGGACACCTTTTTCGTCGCCAGTTACGTCGATGTCGATGGCGTACGGTCGGTGGATGTTTCACACCGTGGTGGACAGTCTGGTTTTGTCCGGGTGGAAGGGAACTGCCTGACCATCCCGGACTTTGCCGGGAACCTGTTTTTCAATACCTTGGGTAATCTGCGGGTCAATCCAAAAGCCGGTTTGCTGTTCATTGATTTCAATTCCGGTGATCTGCTACAGGTAAGTGGGCGCACCGAAATCATCCTTGAAGGCCCGCAGGTAGAGGCATTTCAAGGTGCTGAACGTTTGTGGATGTTCCACGTGGAACACGTTGTTCGTCGTCCCGCTGCCCTCGGTTTGCGCTGGCGCTTTGACGGTGTTTCGCCGACCAGTTTGCTCACGGGGACATGGGAGCAGGCCAAGGCGCGCTTGCAAGCCAAGACCTTGGGTGATCAATGGCGGCCGCTGCGGGTGGTGCGGATCGAAGCGGAAAGCCAACACATCCGTTCGATATATATGGAGCCAGCCGACGACGTCGGGTTGCCGTTGTTTCAAGCCGGGCAACATCTACCGCTGCGCTTCAACATTGATGGTGAAACCCATATCCGCACCTACAGCCTGTCGAGTGCGCCATCGGATGACTTTTTCCGTATCAGTGTGAAACGTGACGGTCGGGTGTCTTCGCACCTGCATGACCAGGTTCGCGTCGGTGACTTGTTGGAGGCAAGGGCACCCCAGGGGCATTTCACCGTTGCGCCCCATGAACGGCGGCCGCTGGTGTTATTGGCCGCTGGTGTGGGTATTACGCCACTGCTGTCGATGCTGCGTGAGGTGGTTTATCAAGGCTTGCGCACTCGACACATCCGGCCGACCTGGTTCTTCCAGAGTTCGCGCACCCTGGCCGATCAGCCATTTCGTCCCGAGGTGGATCGCTTGCTCGATCATGCCGGTGACGCGATCAGGGTGGTGCGTCTGCTCAGTCAACCGGAGCCGGAGGCACGGGAGGGCGAGGACTTCGATGTGACTGGGCGAATCGATGTCGCTCGGCTCTCGGAACTGCTCGAAGTCGAGGACTACGATCAGCTGGATTTTGTGCTTTGCGGCCCCGGCAGTTTTACCCAGGCGTTGTACGACGCCTTGCGCGAACTGGATATTCGCGATGCGCGGATTCACGCTGAAACCTTCGGTCCATCGACTTTGCGTCGTCGGCCTGACCCCGATGCCATCGTCATCGAGCAAACGCCAGCGGCTAGCACCTCGGTGCCGGTGGTGTTCCAGCGCTCAGCCAAGGAAGCTCGCTGGCAACCGGATGGCGGCAGTCTGTTGGAGCTGGCGGAAAGTCGCGGATTGCACCCGGAATTCAGTTGCCGCGGCGGCTCATGCGGCACCTGTAAGACACGGCTGATCAGCGGCCAGGTCAATTATCCACAGCCGCCAGCAGAGGTGCCGGATGAAGGTCAGGTGCTGATTTGTTGCGCAGTTCCGGCTCAAGGCACGCAGCCTTTGGTCCTGGATCTTTAGCGGGTCAACTCGCGGGAGCGATTGCCCGACGGTCGTTGGCTGGGTAGGGTAGGTAGTACGAAAAAGGGCCGAAGAAAGGCCCTTTGTGCATTTCAGGGACAGGCGTTTTTTCATGGGTTTTCTCACTCGCGTGATCGTCTCGCTGACGGCGCTCGCGCTGCTTGGTGGTTGCGAGCAGCACAACGCACCGCCACTCGATCAGCAACTCTATGTGTGGCAACGCCAATGGACCCCGGCGCATGACGCTGCATTGCGGGACAGTCGCGCCGATTTTTCCACCTTGCGGGTGCTGGCATTACAGGCCTTCCCTCAGGCGGGCTGGAGTCGCGCGCGGATTGATCCGGCGCTGCTCAAGCGCGATGGTCGGCGGCTGATTGCGGTGATTCGCCTTGATGGCCAGCTACAGTCGCTGGATCAGGATGAGGTCATGGAGCAGATCCAGAGCCTGATCAGCGATTGGCAGGGCAAGGGGCTGACACTCGCCGGGGTGGAAATCGACCACGATGCGGGCAACGCTCGGTTACCCGCCTATCGCGCGTTTCTGGCGCACCTGCGTTCTGTGATGCCAGCGCCCATGGCCTTAAGCATCACTGCATTGCCGGCATGGCTCGACAGTCCCGAGTTGCCAGCGTTGTTATCCACCGTCGATAGCAGCGTGTTACAGGTTCATGCCGTGAGCGATCCCCGGCGCGGCTTGTTCGATTCAGATCTCGCTAGCCAATGGGCAATGGCCTGGAGTCGTATCACCTCGAAACCCTTTTTCCTGGCCTTGCCGGCCTATGGCGTCGCGTTGTTGCCGAGTGTCGGTGGCGCTCCCATCGTGGAAAGCGAAGTAGCCATTGAGCGTAACGGCAAGCGCCGGGAGTTGTTGGCTGATCCACTGAAATTGAGCAAGCTTGCTGCGCGGTTGCGCGCAGACCCGCCGGCTCATCTGGCCGGTTTGATCTGGTTTCGGCTGCCTTTGGCCAACGACCGTCGAGCCTGGAGCCTGGCGACCTTGCGCGCTGTGTCGCGTGGTGATGTCCTTGAGAGTCATCTGGCACTGAATCTTTCGGAGCACGAAGGCCTCTATGACATTGGTATCAGTAATGAGGGCAACCTCGACAATGCCTGGCCCGAGCGCGTGACGCTGGCGGTACAGGGTTGTGAGGGGGCCGATGCGCTGGCCGGTTATACGTTGCAACAAGAACCGAACCTGCTTACCTTCACCCGCCTGCGCGACGGCCGGATAGCGGCTGGCGGACAGCGCGCCATCGGTTGGGCACGCTGCGCAATCATTGATCAAGGAGCTTCGAATGTTCACCCGTAACTGGCCTCGTCACTTGCTTTGTCTGAGCCTTGGCCTGCCGTTGGCAGCCATGGCTTGCGGGCCGGATTTCCCCATGCGGTTGCTGGACAATCGAGGTCAATCCCTGGCGGAATTACCGGAGGGCAATTTCAGTTTCGAGGTGAGCCGCCTCGGTCATGCGATTGCCGGTCTCAAGCCTGTTACGGCCGCCACCCTTGTCCCTGGCGCAGCCTATGGAGAGACCTCCGCTCATGTTGAACAGCGGGATCAGGCCGAGCAGGTTGGTTTGACCCATGAACAGCAGGCACAGGTGAAACAGTTGCGTGGGCTCGCCGATGCCCGGCAGGTTGAAGTACAGGGTACGAACCTTCCCGCCGAGCTCAAGTTGTATCTGGCGGGCGCGGTAGCGTTCAATGCCGGCGATCAAACGCTGGCCGCCGAATACTTCCGCAAGGTGCTGGCGCTGCCCGCCGATCAACGGGCATTGCGCAGTACCTGGGCTGCCTACTCGCTGGGGCGGGCGTTGTTCGCCATGAGTTCGCAGGCCGACGCCGCCCCCAACCTGCTGGAACAATCGCGCAAGGCCTACGAACAAACCCGCCAACTGAGCATCGACGGCTTCAGTGATCCACTGGAACTGGGCGTCGCCAGTCTCGGTGAAGAGGCTCGCGTGGCCCGGGCGGCAGGTGACTGGAACGGGGCGATCGAACTTTATGCGACGCAGAACCTTCAGGGTTCGGCAGTGGGTTACACCTCGTTGAAGCTGTTGATGGCTGAACTGGCTTCGATGCCCGAGGATCAGTTGGCCGGGTTGCTCAAGGGCAAGCCTGTGCAGCAGCTGGTGACCGCCGCCTTGATCAGCCGACTGGGTTGGTCATTCGGTGATCAACCACCTAACGAGCAAAAACTGATCAAGCTGTTGCAGAGCAGTACGCGCGGCAGCCTCGACAATGCGGACCGCCTGGCCGCGTTGAATTATCAACAGGGCGATTTCAACAGCGCCAAGGCCTTTCTCGAGCGCGCTGGCGACGGCGGCCTGGCCTGGTGGCTTCGGGCCAAACTGGCGGTGCGCGATGGCGATAAAGCGGCGGCGGCTGCAGCGTATGCGAAGGCCGCCAAGGCTTTCCCGCAGAATGAATCTTGGGGTGATCGGAGAACGCCGGATTACGATTTCGAAACGCTGCAACCCAAATGCCGGGTCGAAGGCGAAAGCGCGATCCTGGCCCTGCAACGCGGGGATTATCTGCAGGCGTTCGACCAGTTGTACCGCAGCCAAGGCATCTATTGGTTGGACGCGGCCACTGTTGCCGAGCGTGTACTGACGTTGGATGAGCTCAAGCAGTACGTCGATACTCAGGTACCGGCACCGCCACCACTCAGCCAGCACGATGTGGACAACTACGTGCCTCTGCCGGTGGCGGCGAGCCTGCGCAATCTGCTTGGGCGGCGTTTGTTGCGCGAAGGACACTACGAGCAAGCGCCGGCTTATTTCGATAACGATGGCTTGCGCCACAAAGCCAGGCTGTACGGCCAGCAACGTATGGCGGCGGATTCGGCATGGTGGCCGACGCGACGCGCCGCGGCTCTGTTCAATGCCGCCTGGACCGCACGTGAATGGGGGATGGATATTCTCGGTTATGAAATGGCGCCGGACTACGCCACGTTCGGGGGCAACTTCAGCCTTGAGAGTGCTGAACTCAAGGTCGGGCCGCTAGTAGCCGAGGACGAAGTGAAGCGTCAGCGAGCCAGCGCCGCCCAACCCGATCAGCGCTACCACTATCGCTTCGTGGCGACGGCACTGGCCAGCCGTGCAGCCGACAATCTGCCGCACACCAGCCAGGCGTTCGCCGCTGTGCTGTGTGAAGCGGCCGGCTGGAACAGCAGCCTTGAAGAACAAAGTGCGCTCTACCAGCGATATGTCAAAGAGGGACCATTCGTGGAGTGGGCAGCGGATTTTGGCCATCAATGCCCGTATCCCGACTTTGAAAGTGCAGACAAGCGCTATGTCACACAGGCCACCGATGCTGCCCGCTCGGCCCTGCGACCGTACAAGACAGCTCTGCAGATGGGAGGCGTGTTGTTGGTCATGGCGGTGGCGCTGGTGCAGGTCAAGCGCCGTCGCCGCAAAGTGCAATAAGGTTCAAGCCTGTTGAACAAAGGTCAGTCGCACGGCGAAACCGATCAACAGGCTGCCGAACAGCCATTGTTGAACGCGCTGAAAGCTGGGGCTGCGTTGCAGCCAACGACCCAGCGCGGCTCCGGTCAACGCATAGGCGCTATCGAACAGCAAACCGATACCGACCAACACCAGGCCCAGGACCGCAAACTGCGCGAGTACCGGTCCATTGAGTGGATCGATGAACTGCGGCAGCAATACCGAGCAAAACAGCAGCGCCTTGGGGTTAAGCAGATTGGTCAGTAGACCGCGGCGAATCGCTTCGCCCCAGCGTGTTTTTTCGTCTGTTGTACCTGGGCCGTTCAGGGATGGCAGCATCGTCGTCCGCAGGCATTGAATACCGATCCACAGCAGATAAGCAGCCCCGACCAGGCGCACTGCGTCGAATGTCCAGGGAGCCGCCTTGAACAATGCCGCCAATCCCAACGCCGCCAGCACTACATGACAACCGCGGGCGATCGCCAGGCCGACGGCCGTGGCCAACGCTGCGCCTTTGCCCTGGCGGGCACCGGTTTGCAGCAGCAGGATCATATCGGGGCCGGGTAACAGATAGACCACCGCCAGCGCCATGAAAAATAGCCCGAGTCCCGCCATGTCGTACCCCTGTCCGTAGTCGATTCAGTGGTGCCAGTCTAGAGCCAGGGAGTAGGGCATGTGCTTGCGTAGTTTGCTTCTAAAGGTGGCTGTTTTGGCATAACCTGCCAACAAATAACGGTTCAACCAGCGGGATATGCCAAACGATGAAACTGGATGCCTACGACCGCAAGATTCTTGCCGCTCTGCAACGGGATGGTCGGCTGAGTAATGTGCAGTTAGCTGAAGAAATCGGTCTGTCCGCCTCGCCATGTTTGCGCCGGGTACGGATGCTTGAAGAGGCCGGAGTGATTCGTGGTTATCAGGCCAATCTGGATCGCGATGAAGTTGGACTAGGGCTGACCGTGTTCGTCGGAGTAAAAGTCGAGCGCCATAACGATGAACAGGCTGAATCTTTTCGCTTGGCCGTGACAGCATTGCCGGAGGTGATTTCGGCGTTTCTGGTATCTGGAGAATCGGACTTTCTGTTGCAAGTGGTGGTACCGGATCTACGCGCCTACGACCGGTTTCTCACGGGGTGTTTGTTGAAGCTGCCAGGGGTGAGCGATATCCGCAGCAACTTTGCGATCCACACGGTGAAGACACCGGGAGCGTTGCCGCTGGGGCATTTGCCGCTGTAGACCGAGGAGACTTTTTCACGAGCAGGCTCGCTCCCACATACGAATGCATTCCAATGTGGGAGCGAGCCTGCTCGCGAAGCGAAGGCCCAGCCATCAAAAATCTGGAGGCCTACATCTGCGTCGCCATCCCCTCCACATTCATCGCGGCCTGGCGCAAGGCTTCGGATCGGGTCGGGTGAGGATGGCAGGTCAGGGCAATGTCTTCGGCGGATGCGCTGAACTCCATGGCCACGCAATATTCGCCAATCATTTCACTGACGCTTGGCCCTACGAGATGCACACCGAGGATTTCGTCGGTACGCTCATCGGCCAGCACTTTGGCGAATCCTTCGGTTTCATGATTGATCTTCGCCCGGCTGTTGGCGGTAAACGGAAATTTGCCGACCTTGAATGCGCGACCTTCGGCCTTCAACTGTTCTTCGGTCTTGCCGACGCTGGCCAGCTCCGGCTTGGTGTAGATCACGTTGGGGATCAGGTCGTAATTGACCTCACCAGCCTTGCCGACGATCTGTTCGACGCAGGCCATGGCTTCGTCTTCAGCCTTGTGGGCAAGCATCGGTCCGGAGGTGACGTCGCCAATCACCCAGACGCCCGCCGCTTCGGTACGGTGCCCCTTGTTGGCGAGCATGCCGCGTTTATCGGTGGCGAGGCCGACGTTCTCCAACCCCAGACCTTGGGTATAAGGCCGACGTCCGATCGCCACCAGCACGTAATCGGCCTCCAGCGACTCGGCTGCTCCACCTGCGGCAGGTTCGACGCTGAGCAGCACGCCGGTTGCGGTCGTCGTGGCGCTGGTCACTTTTGAACTCAATTTGAAACTGATGCCCTGTTTGCTCAGTGAGCGTTGCAGGGTTTTTCCTGCTTCGCCATCCACACCCGGACAAATCCGGTCCAGGTACTCGACCACGGTCACTTGAGCCCCCAAGCGCCGCCAGACGGAACCAAGCTCCAGCCCAATCACCCCGGCGCCGATCACCACCAGATGCTTCGGCACTTCTGTGAGTGACAGTGCGCCGGTGGAATCGAGGATGCGTTGGTTATCGATGTCCACCCCAGGCAGGGGAGTGGGTTCGGAACCGGTGGCGATGATGATGTCTTTGCCAACCAGTTCGGTCTTGCCGCCGACGTTATCCGTCACGGTGACTTTGCCCGGCCCGTCGATGTGGCCCCAACCCTTGATCCAGTCGACCTTGTTTTTGCGGAAGAGAAATTCGATGCCCTTGGTCAGCCCGGTCACGCTTTCATCTTTCTGTTTCATCATCTGGGCGAGGTTGAGCGTGGGTTTGACCTCGATCCCAAGGTTGGCGAATTCCGCTCCCATGGCTGCATCGTACAGCTCCGAGGCGTGCAGCAATGCCTTGGACGGCATGCAACCGACGTTCAGGCAGGTACCGCCGAGCGTAGCGCGTCCTTCTACGCACGCCGCCTTCAATCCCAGTTGGCCTGCTCGAATCGCTGCGTTATAGCCACCGGGGCCACCACCGAGTATCACGACGTCATAGGTGCTCATGGAAGTACTCCTGGATTGAAAGCGGACGGGGAGGGGTAAAAGTAGTCTTTGAATAAAATTACGAGCGTAATATGTGCGCTCCGATGCTTTTCGGTCAAGGGTTCAGCTTCGCGACAGGTTGAGCATCTTTAGATAGGGCGATTGAGCACGAAAATTTCACCAGTACTGTTATATCGTTACGAAATGCCCCGCGGGGCAATTCTAAATACTGGAGTGGTATGCAAGTCGATCTCGAAGAGGGTGGTGATGGAGCGCAGGTAGCCGGGCTGCCGCGTTTTCAGCAGGCAGTTTTTCAGGGGCGACGATTGCGCCTGCTCGCCATCGGTCTCGGCGCGCTCGCGGCAATGGGCCTGGTGCTGGGTTTTTTTGTCGGGATGTTTGCTCCGCAATCCCTTTGGCCTGCGCTGTTGTTCAATCAGAGCGCCGCATTGCTGGTGCTGGTCGCCGGCTTGCAATCGGCCTGGTGGGTCACGCAATGGCGTGCGCAGGCGATGAATCCCTTGGAGTCGGTGGTCGATTCTGATGAAGCTGAAGTCCCGGCAGGCTGGTATGAGCGACTGCTTGAGAGAATCAGTCAGCACTGCCTGAAGCTACTCAGGCAAATCGGAGCCCCGACACTGTGGCTGGCCGGTTGGGCGCTGCTGGCGTTGTTGTGCGTCGAACAGGCATGGACCCTTGCTTTGCCTTCCGCAGCGCTGGGCATGTCGGCCACTGTCAGCGCGACCCTGGGGTTGTTGTTGGCCTTTGGTCTGTTGGTTCTCGAGCGTCAGCTTGCTCAGGAAAATACTGCTCAATGGCCCGAGGCAGGCGCCTTGGCGCAGCTGACCCGCGTGGCGATCATCAGCCTGATTCTTGGAGCGTTTTGCCTGCTGTTCGGCAGTGAGACTTCGGTTTGGCCGGTGCGTCTGGCGGTACTGATCGGCCTGCTGCCAGGCTTCGTTGCCTTCGAATTACTGCTGCGTGCCGTGCTGTCATTGTTCAGCCCGCGTCGCGAACAACTTGAACCTGCATTGCTGGCGCGTAGTTTTGTCGCCGACATGTTGCGCTGGCCGCCACGGCCATTGCAGGCGTTACAGCAAGAATTGCACAACCGCTTCGGCATCGACCTGCGGCAAATTTGGGCCTTCACTTACATGCGCCGGGCATTGTTGCCGGTGCTGGGGGTAGTAGGCATCGTCGGTTGGGTGCTGACCGGTGTTCACGAAATTCCGCTGCAAGGGCGGGGGATCTACGAGCGATTCGGTAAACCGGTGACGGTGTTTGGGCCTGGTCTGCATGCGGGTTTACCGTGGCCATTGGGGAGGGTGCTAAGTGTCGAAAATGGCGTGGTTCACGAATTGGCCACCAGTGTCGGCGAAACATCGGCCCCCGTGCAGGCAGACCCCGCCGAAGGCCCGGCGCCGATAACCGCCAACCGGTTGTGGGACGCCAGCCATGTGAATGACAAATCCCAGGTGATTGCCAGTAGCCGCGCAGACAAGCAGAGCTTTCAGATCGTCAACATGGACGTGCGTTTTGTTTATCGCATTGGTTTGAGCGATCAGGCGGCATTGGCTGCAACCTATAACAATGCGGATGTGCCGACGTTGATCCGCAGCACCGCGAGCCGAGTTCTGGTTCACGACTTCGCGTCACGCACCCTTGACGGTTTGCTCGGTGAGGACCGGGTAGGGCTTGCCGAGGAAATCGGCCGGGCCGTGCAGGCCGACCTGCAGAAACTCGACAGCGGCGTGGAAATTCTCGCTACGGTCGTTGAAGCGATCCATCCCCCGGCAGGGGCTGCCAATGCTTATCACGGGGTGCAAGCCGCACAGATCGGCGCGCAGGCGTTGATTGCCCGTGAACGCGGAGCCGCCGCCGAAGCCACCAACCAGGCGCAGTTGCAGGCGAGCATTGCCCGGGATCAGGCAACAGCTACCGCCCATGAAATCAACGCGACGGCCAAGGCTGGCGAGCTGAAATTCAGCGCCGAGAAAAAGGCTTACGCCAATGCCGGCCAGGCCTTTGTGCTGGAGCAATACCTCGGTCAACTTTCCCAGGGCCTGGCCAGCGCCAGCTTGCTGGTTCTCGATCATCGTTTGGGCGGCAGCAGCAATGCTCCGACCATCGATCTGCGTACATTCACGTTGCCGGCTGACCCTGCGTCGTCGCGTAAAACTGCTCAGCCAGGAGTCGCCAATTGAGCCAGCTACATACCCACGATCATGCCAACCACAGTGGCCACGATCACAGCCATGGCGGCCATCACCACGGCCATCACCATCATGGTGATCCGCAAGAAGCCGGCCCGTTCCCCTGGCGACGCATGGGCTGGGCGGCGTTGTTGGTGGCGTTTGCCGTGGCGGCAGCAAGCCTGGTGCAAGTGCGTTCAGGCGAAGCCACGGTCATCACACGTTTTGGCAATCCATCGCGGGTGCTGGTAGAACCCGGGCTAGGCTGGCGCTGGCCGGCACCCTTCGAAGCAGCGATCCCGGTGGATCTGCGACTGCGCACCACGTCCAGCGGTCTGCAGGATGTGGGCACGCGGGACGGCTTGCGCATTATCGTTCAGGCTTACGTTGCCTGGCAGGTGCAGGGTGATCCGGACAACGTGCAGCGCTTTATGCGCGCTGTGCAAAACCAGCCGGACGAAGCGGCACGGCAGATTCGCACCTTCGTCGGCTCCGCGCTGGAAACCACGGCCAGTAGTTTCGATTTGGCCAACCTGGTGAACACCGATGCCAATCAGGTGCGCATCGCCGATTTCGAAGCACAGTTGCGCAAGCAAATCGATCAGCAGTTGCTGAACACCTATGGCGTGCGAGTGCTACAAGTTGGCATCGAGCGCCTGACCTTACCGTCGGTCACGCTCACTGCGACGGTCGATCGCATGCGCGCCGAGCGTGAAACAATCGCGACTGAACGCACCGCCATTGGCAAGCGCGAAGCGGCGCAAATTCTCTCCGCGGCGGAACGCGATGCACGAATCGTCCAGGCCGATGCCACGGTGAAAGCGGCGGACATTGAGGCGCAATCCAGGGTCGAAGCCGCGCAGATTTATGCGCGTGCCTACGCTGGTTCACCGCAGCTTTACAATTTGCTGCGCTCACTCGATACCTTGGGCACGGTGATTACCCCGGGCACAAAACTGATCCTGCGTACCGATGCCGCGCCTTTCCGGGCATTGGTTGATGGTCCGCCGACGCTGGAAAATAAACCCGGGTCGCAGCCATGAATTTGGTTCCACGTGGAACAAATGAGTTGAGTAGCCCGTGGATTCAGGCCGGACGCTTGGCGTTTTTCGCTCTGTATGCCGTGACAGTGTTGGCCGCTTTGGCTTGGGCGTTCTCCAATGTGCGACAAATCGACCCGCAAAATCGTGCGGTGGTTTTGCACTTCGGCGCTCTTGATCGCGTCCAGAATGCCGGTTTGCTATTGGCCTGGCCGCGTCCGTTTGAACAGGTGATTTTGCTGCCAGCGGCGGATAGGGTCATCGAGCGTCGAGTGGAGAACCTGCTGCGAACTGACGCCGCATTGCAGGCCGATCGCGCCGCCAGTTTTGCAGGGCCGATCAGTGATGCGCTGGCAGGTTCCGGTTATTTGCTGACGGGGGATGCCGGTGTGGTGCAACTGGATGTGCGGGTGTTCTACAAGGTCACAGATCCGTATGCCTTCGTGCTTCAAGGCGAGCATGTGCTTGCGGCCTTGGATCGTCTGGTGACCCGTAGCGCATTGGCACTCACGGCTGCACGAGACCTGGACACAATTCTGGTCGCACGGCCGGAGTTGATCGGCGCTGATAATCAGGCGGCAGAAAGGCGCGAGCGTCTGCGGGGTGATCTGGTGCAAGGCATCAATCAGCGTCTGGCGCAATTGGCCGCGACAGGGCAGGGGCTGGGGATCGAAGTGGCGCGGGTTGACGTGCAGTCGAGCCTGCCGGCGCCTGCGATCAACGCCTTCAACGCCGTACTGACCGCCAGCCAACAAGCCGACAAGGCCGTGGCCAACGCGCGCACTGAAGCAGAGAAAATGAACCAGAGCGCGAATGAACAAGCTGACCGTACGCTACAAGTCGCTCACGCTCAGGCGAGTGAGCGGCTGGCGAAAGCCTCGGCTGATACCGCCACGGTGATCAGTCTGGCCAATGCGCAACACGAAGCCGCCGACCCACAAATGTTGCTGCGAATCTACCGCGAGCGAATGCCGAAAATTCTTGGCCAGGCCGGCTCAGTCATTACGGTCGATCCGCAAGACGATTCCCGCCTGATCATTCAGGGAGCTGCACAATGACCGCTCAAACTGCCGCCGCACCGAGCATGTTGTCCTCGGCCGAACAACGCAGCGCTGCTCGCCAACTGACTTTGGCCATGCTTGCACTCGGCTTGCTCGCGTTGGGCCTTGTATGGCGCTGGTTGTCCCCGGAGCAAAGTGGGGTCAGCCAATTGTTGCTGGGTTTTGCTTCTGTACTGGTGGCCGTGCCAGTGATGCGTTCAGCCTGGTACAGCTTGCGGTATCCGAGCCTGCACGGCATCACCGATCAACTCATCGCCCTGGCGATGCTTGGCGCATGGGCGACAGGCGATCTGCTGACGGCTGCATTGCTGCCGATCATCATGATCTTCGGCCATGTGCTGGAAGAGCGCAGCGTGATCGGCTCGCAGGAAGCCATTCACGCCCTCGGCAAACTGACCCGCAGCCACGCGCGTAAGGTTCAGGCCGACGGCTCCATCGTCGAAGTCGACAATGGCACGCTCAGGGCCGGCGATCTGGTGGAAGTCCGTGCCGGTGGTCGGGTGCCGGCGGATGGCCAGGTGCTGTCCGGCCAGGCGAGTCTGGACACCGCATCCATTACCGGCGAGTCGGTGCCGATGGAGGCGGGTGTCGGAATGGCGGTGTTCGGTGGCGCGATCAATCTCGATGGCCTGTTGCGCATTGAAGTGACACGGACCGGCGACGAATCGACCCTCGGCAAAGTGATCGCGCTGATGCAAAACGCCGAGCGATCGAAGCCACCAATCACCCGGTTGCTGGAGCGATACGCCGGGAGCTACCTGGTGCTGGTGTTGTTGCTGGCCGCAGTCACCTGGTTCATCACCAACGATGCCCAGGCCATGCTCGCGGTGCTGGTCGCTGCTTGCCCTTGTGCGCTGGTACTGTCAGCACCCGCTACGGCGATTGCCGGGGTAGCAGTAGCCGCTCGGCACGGCATTCTGATTCGCAGCTCGGCGTTTCTCGAAGAGCTGGCAGACCTGACATCGCTGGTGGTCGACAAGACCGGAACCCTCACCTTCGGCACCTTGCGCCTGCAATCCATCGAGAGCTCGCTAGCGGATCGCAACCCCGTCTTGAGGCTCGCCGCCAGCCTCGGTTCCGCCAGCAGTCACCCGGTCAGCCGGGCGCTCGCCGGGCTCGTCCCACCAGAGCATTTTCAGTTGCTGTCGGACATTCGCGAGCGTCAGGGTCTGGGCGTGGTGGCCATGACAGAGCAGGGCGAGGCTGCGCTTGGGCGGCCGGAGTTGTTCGCCCAATTGGGTATAGCTACCCCAAATGTTCCCGACCACGATGGCCCCATTGCCGGGCTGGCACTCAACGGTGAGTTTCTCGCTTGGCTGTTGTTGGCCGACAGTGTTAAACCGGAAGCGAAGGTTGCCTTGAGTGAGCTGAAGGACCTTGGATTGGGCCGACAGCTTTTACTCACCGGCGACCGGTACAGCGTCGCTCACACACTCGCTCGGGATGTCGGCATCAGTGAGGTTGAGGCGCAGGCCTTGCCCGAGGACAAATTGAATCGCGTGTTGAAAGAAATCGGTAACGGCTTTCGGCCTATGGTGGTCGGCGATGGCATCAACGATTCCCTGGCGCTCAAGGCTGGCGTTGTCGGTGTGGCAATGGGTGCAGGCGGGGCGGATATCGCGTTGGCTTCAGCGGATATTGTGTTGATCGGTAGCGACCTGCGGCGCCTTGGCACCTGCGTGCGCTTGAGTCGGCAATGCCGTCAGACTTTGCAAGTCAACGTGATTATCGGTTTGGGCTGGACTTTGGCGATCGTTGCTTTCGCGGCGTTCGGCTGGCTCGGGGCAGCAGGGGCGATGATCGCTGCGTTGCTGCATAACCTCAGTACGTTGCTGGTGTTGGGCAATGCTGGGCGTTTGTTGCGATTTCAGGAGCCGCTGTTCAAGCTCAATGAAGAGCGGTTTTAACAATACAGAACTGTGGGCCGGATTTGCAGTCATTTAGCTAAGAGCGGTCATTTCTGCGAATTCGCAACCGTTGTATATTCGTAGAGTGCCGCTATGAAATCGATAGCCAGTTGTTTTTCCAGGATGGTCTAACCTCTCAGCAGACGTCTGAAACAAGGGGGATTTTCCATGCTCGCGCAACTTCCACCGGCCTTACAGAATCTGCAGTTACCGCTACGCCTGCGACTCTGGGACGGTCATGAATTCAATCTGGGGCCGACGCCCAGTGTCACAATTGTGGTCAAGGACCCACAAATGGTCACCCAGTTCACCCACCCTAGCCTGGACGCGCTCGGGGCTGCGTTTGTCGAGGGCAAACTGGAACTCGAAGGTTCCATCAGCGATGTGATCCGCGTGTGCGATGAATGGAGTCAGGCGTTGCTGGATGAGGACGACGGCAATCAGCCGGTCCGCACCATGCATGACAAGGAGACTGACGCCAAGGCAATCTCCTACCATTACGACCTCTCGAACGCCTTTTACCAACTGTGGCTCGACAGCGACATGGCGTATTCCTGCGCTTACTTCGAGACAGGCAGTGAATCCCTTGAACAGGCCCAACAGGCAAAATTCCGTCATCTGTGCCGCAAGTTGCGCCTGCAACCTGGCGAATATCTGCTGGATGTCGGCTGCGGCTGGGGTGGGCTGGCCCGGTACGCTGCTCGTGAGTTTGGTGCGAAGGTGTTCGGTATTACCCTCAGCAAGGAACAACTGGCCCTGGCCCGGGAGCGGGTAAAAGAGGAAGGGTTGGAGGACCTGATCGAGTTGCAGTTACTCGACTACCGCGACCTGCCTCAAGACGGACGCTTCGACAAGGTGGTCAGTGTCGGTATGTTCGAACATGTCGGGCACGCGAACCTGGCCGAGTATTGCAAAACCTTGTTCGGCGCAGTGAAAGAGGGCGGGTTGGTGATGAACCACGGGATCACCGCCAAGCACACCGATGGGCGTCCTGTGGGACGCGGTGCGGGTGAGTTCATTGAGAAATACGTGTTCCCCAATGGAGAACTGCCGCACCTGTCGATGATCTCTGCCGAGATCAGTGAGGCAGGCCTGGAGATCGTCGATGTCGAGAGCCTGCGCCTGCATTACGCACGGACCCTGGATCACTGGAGCGAACGTCTGGAAGACAATCTGGAGGCCGCCTCGAAACTGGTGCCGGATCAAGCCCTGCGCATCTGGCGCCTGTACCTGGCCGGTTGTGCCTACGCGTTCGCCCGCGGCTGGATCAACCTGCACCAGATTCTCGCGGTGAAGGCCCACGCCGATGGCAGCCATGAGCTGCCCTGGACGCGAGACGACATCTACAATCCCTGATCCCTAGAGAATGGGCGAAATAAGCCGGGCGACCCTCATGCCGACTTGCTGCAGGCGATGGGTCTCCCGGCCTTCTTCCTTGGCGATTTCGTGAGCCTGGTCGAAGTCGTCGTTTAGCATTTGCTCCACTTGGGCAGCAAACGCTTTGTCGACTGTCAGTAGCATCACTTCGAAATTCAATCGAAACGATCGGTTGTCCATGTTGGCGCTGCCAATGGCGCTGATTTCACTGTCGATCAACACCACTTTCTGATGCAGGAACCCGGGTTGGTAGCGGAACACTCGCACACCGGCGCGCACGGCTTCAAAGGCATAGAGGCTGGAAGCGGCGTAGACGATTCGGTGGTCGGGCCGCGACGGCAGCAGGATTCGCACATCCACCCCGCGCAAGACCGCCAGGCGCAACGCAGCCAGTACCGCTTCGTCGGGGATGAAGTAAGGGCTGGTGATCCATACCCGTTCGGTCGATGCGTGAATCGCTTCGACGAAGAACAGTGAACAGGTTTCGTAGGCGTCCGCCGGGCCGCTGGCGAGTACCTGGCACAGCACTCCGTCGTCCGGGTAAACCTGCGGCAGGATCAGCGGCGGTAATTCTCGAGCCGCCCAGAACCAGTCTTCGGCGAAGGACTCTTGCATGCAGGCCACCACCGGTCCCCGTACTTGCACATGGGTATCGCGCCACGGTGCCAGCGGTGGTTTCTCGCCCATGTATTCATCGCCAACGTTGTGGCCACCGACGAAGCCGAGCATGCCGTCGACGACCACGATCTTGCGGTGGTTGCGAAAGTTGACCTGGAAACGGTTGAGCCAGCCGCTGCGGGTGGCGAAGGCTTTGACCTTGACGCCGCCATCGCGCAGTGACTGGACGTAACCGTGGGGCAGGGAGTGGCTGCCAATTCGGTCGTAGAGCAGGTAAATCGCCACGCCTTCGCTGGCTTTGTGCAGGAGCAAGTCATGCAGGCGACGGCCCAGCCGGTCATCGTGGATGATGAAGAACTGGACCAGTACGGCTTCCCTGGCCTGGTCGATGGCGTGGAAAATCGCTTCGAAGGTCGCCTGTCCATTCACTAGCAAGCACACTTCGTTGTTTGCCAGGCACGGCATGCGTCCCAGTTTCGGCATGGCCCTCAGCGACGCGTAGGCGCTGGATGCGCGAGCGGTGAGGGCTTCCTCCACCCATGGCCGCCAGTTCAGCTCGGAGACCGCCTTGCGCATCTCCTCGTTGGCTTGGCGCCGAGCCTTGATGTAGCCGTCGAAGGAGCTGCGCCCGAATACCAGGTAGGGGATGAGAGTCAGGTAAGGCATGAACAACAATGACAAGGCCCAGGCAATCGAGCCTTGCGCGGTGCGGACGGTCAACACGGCATGGATTGCTGCAATCAGGCCCAATGAGTGCAGCAGCGCGATGACATAACCAAAGACATGGGGTCCAAAATAATCCATGGGGGCAACCTTGCTCCTGAAGATTCAATGCTTAACAGACCATGTTCCGTGCAGAATGTCGCTATTTAATTGGCCCATGAACCGAAGCCCGCTGGCGACGTCTAACGGCCACTACTGATCAGGAGTTACTCGATGAACGTTCGTCTGCTGGGTTTGGCCATGGCATTTGGTTTGGCACTTCCTGTGGCTGCTCAGGCGCAGATGCTTCAGCCAGGTTTGTGGGAATTGACTTCGAGCAACATGAAAGTCGATGACCAGAACCTGCCGGATCTGCAACTGATCCTGGGTCAAATACAAAGCCAGATGACTCCTGAACAGCGCGCGCAGCTGGAAAAACAGGGCATCACCATGGGTGGCAAAGGGATTCGGGCGTGCTTGACGCCAGAGCAGGTCAAGAGCGACAACATTCCGCTGACCGACCCACAATCGGGCTGCAAACAGGAAATCACCGAGCGCACCGGTAATCAGTGGAAGTTCCGTTTCAGCTGCCCGAAAGCACAGGGCGCGGGTGTAGCCACCTTCCTCAGTGATCGTGAGTTCACCACCAAGGTCAACGGTACGTTCAACGCCACCGGCATCCAGCAGAAGGGTAGCCTCGATACCCGCGCGGTCTGGTTGGGACAGGACTGCGGCACCGTAAAACCAAGAGCCTAAACCTCATCGGGGCGAGCCTTGCTTTTTTGTAGGAGCGAGGCTTGCCCGCGAAGACGTCCGTTCAGCCACCTCCAATCCCCGGCTGACCTAACCACTCGCACACCGCCTCAACCTTCATCCTGCCAAAATCCTCTCCATTGCGATTGCGCACGCTGACATACCCGCCAGCTCTTTCCTGTTCACCAACCACCACCAGGTACGGCACCGTCTGACTGTGATGTCGAATCTTGTGGCGAACTTTTTCGTTACGCAGGTCCGCCAGGGCACGCACACCACTGCGGCGCAAGTGTTCGGTAACTGCGTGTGCGTAACTTGCCTGCCGGTCATCCATGCTGACCACCACCACATGGGCTGGCAGGCGCCAATGCTGCAGCTCGTGGTGGTTGGACCAGCAGGTACCATAGATCCTTTGCTGCAAGGTTCCGTTGATGTGATCGAGGGCGAAAGCTTGTAAGACCCTGGTGGTGGGCACATGAGGGCCGCTCGTCACATAGTCGGTATCCCCCAGGCGATACAGCGACAGATCGGCGCAAGAGGGCGAGTGGTTGCGATTGCGACGGATCGAGTGGTTGGCCGCCGCCAATGATTGCATACGCGCTTCGATCAGCGGCAGGTCAGCGGTCCTCATTGGACGTTCGACAGCGAACTCACAATAGAACCCGTCACCCAACGCCGAGCCGGTTCGCAATTGAGCATGGGAATGCAATTGCTTGACTGCCATCGCCAGCATCAGCGAACAGGAGCGCCGGAGGATCTCCAGGCCGTCGGGTTCCTGGGGCGTAACGATGCTGACCCTGGCATTGGCCCGGATCACGAACTCACAGTCGACCAACAGGCCGTCCACCCGACCCGCTACTGCAGCGTTGGCCAGCCCGGGGCCAATACTCGCGGCAATCTCATGTACGGACAGCGGTTGATCGTATTCACGCAATGAACCATCGGGCAGAGTGATCTGGATCATAGTTTTTGTTCTCGAATGCTTCGATCACATGCGTCAGCGGCTTAACCTTAGATCCAAAACCCGGCCGCTGTCATGTAGACGTTTGTCGTGCCCACTCAAAACTCTTTCTAGAAAGCCCTGTAGGCGCGCAGCAGATTGATTGTTGATGCGCGCCATAACTTCGGTACAGAGCCTGGCGCAATGCCTGTAAATGGATTATGCGGCCTCCCAGTTCCACCGACTCTCGGCAACGGCATCGTGGGCATGCAGGCTTTCAGCATGGATGACGCGTATCTGGAACCCACTGACGCCGGGTGAGCGTTTCAGGGCCAGGTTCAAGCGTCGAGCAGCGTCTTCGCAAAACATCAGGTTCTGACCATTAGCCAAGGCGAACGCCTGTTCATCAGCCCGTTTGACAGCGGTTTGTACGGCGGTGCCGAGGGCTGCCTCGGCGTCGTTGATGATTGCGACCAGCGGCAATTCATCCAGGCTCTCGTGCAATCGCAGACTCAGTTGCGCCGTACTGCGTTGACTATGGGGCGTCGCAACAATGCCTTCAGGGGAACCGAGCCAAGCGAGTACTTCGTCGTGATGCAAAGTCCGGTTGGCAAAATCATCGACGAATTGCTGTTGGATCAGTTGTCGGGACAGCGCGGCTGAACAAGGACAGGTTGAGGAATAAGGCAGTGCCATTTTTAGTTCCACGTGGAACATCTGGTTTTTCAAACGTGCTTCGATGCTGACGGGATAGCTTTTCCAGCCAGACAGAGGACTGACCAATGCCGGTCTTTTCAGCAGCAAATCGGTGTGAATAGTCAGGTAGGCGTTGTTTGATAGCCCTTCGTGACTGATCAGGAAACTATGCAAAACCCGTCGTAGCAGACCGGGCGAGAGCGTTTCTTGCTCAAGCGTTTCCAACCCCAGATACAGCCGCGACATATGAATCCCACGCGCCTCGCCGTTATCGAGGCTCACACCCGCGTCGGCCGTCGCAGGCAATTTTTTGCCGTCGAGTAAAACAGGAAGAGCAATGCCACACATGCCCACCCATTCCAATGGGTGGGCTTGGCGTAATGCCTGCGCGGCGATATCCGGCAGAGTCAGCGCATTCATGAGCAGGTCCATCGTGGAGTTTGTGAGGTAATGTTATATGATAACATTAAAGCAAGCCCGATAATTTCACCGGGTACCCTGTGAGGAGCTTCTGATGCCAAATCGCCTTCCCGTGACAGTCCTCTCGGGCTTTCTTGGAGCCGGAAAAAGTACACTTCTTAATTACATACTACGTAATAGAAATGGTCTGCGCGTTGCTGTCATCGTCAATGACATGAGTGAAATCAATATCGACGGCAGTGAAGTCCAGCGCGATGTCAGTCTCAATCGTGCGCAAGAGAAACTTGTGGAGATGAGCAACGGCTGCATCTGCTGCACGTTGCGGGAAGACTTGCTGAAGGAGGTTAGCTCGCTCGCCGGGGAGGGTCGTTTTGATTACTTGTTGATCGAATCAACTGGCATTTCAGAGCCGCTGCCAGTAGCGGAGACCTTTACCTTCCGCGATGAAAACGGCCAGAGCCTCACCGACATCGCCCGGCTCGACACGATGGTTACCGTGGTCGATGGCATGAATTTCCTGCTCGATTTCCAGGCTGCCGAAAGCCTGGCGTCACGTGGCGAAACGCTGGGCGAGGGAGATGAACGCGCGATCACCGATCTGTTGATCGAGCAGATCGAATTCGCCGACGTCATCCTGATCAGCAAGATTGACTTGATCAGTAGCCGAGAACGCGAGGAGCTGACGGCGATTCTTGAACGCCTCAATGCGCAGGCGCTAATCATCCCGATGGTCATGGGCGAAGTGCCGTTGGAGAAGATCCTCGATACCGGTCGTTTCAACTTCGAGAAAGCGGCGCAGGCACCGGGCTGGTTGCAGGAAATGCGTGGTGAACACGTGCCGGAAACCGATGAATATGGCATCGCGTCCTACGCCTATCGCGCGCGTCGCCCCTTTCATCCGCAACGCTTCTTCAATTTCATCGATGGCCCGTGGCTCAATGGCAAGCTGTTGCGCTCCAAGGGCTTCTTCTGGTTGGCGAGCAAACACACGGACGCTGGCAGTTGGTCCCAGGCCGGCGGAATGATGCGTTATGGTTTTGCCGGGCGCTGGTGGCGTTTCGTGCCGAAGGATCAGTGGCCGCAGGATCAGGAAAGCACCGCCGCCATCCTGCAGAACTGGGACGCTGATAGTGGGGATTGCCGACAGGAACTGGTGTTCATCGGACAGAACGTCGATTTCGCGCGACTTGCCGCCGAGCTGGACGATTGTCTGTTGAGCGATGAAGAGATGGCGCCAGGCGCAGAGAGCTGGTGCTCGTTGCCTGATCCGTTTGGCCCTTGGTATGAAGAGGCCGCTTGATTCTCAAGGCTCGAGCCAGGTTCCCTGGCTCTGGGCTTCGCAAAACGGCTTCAAATACGCCGCATCCGTGGCAACGCCGTAATAGTGAATATCCTGCCGGTAAGGCATATTGGCGACTTGGGCGTTGCTGCACACGCCGAAAGACCCACCAGGGCATTGGTCGACGTACTGCACTTCGACTTTCTGCCCTGCAAGGCTTGGCTTGCAGAATCCATCGGCAAAGAGTTTTTGCGGAATGTTGCGGTTTTGCTGGCAGACTTTCACGTCAAGCCGTTCCGCCTGGCTGTGGACCACGCAAGCCTGGGCCAGCGCCTCGCCACTATTGAGCGCCAGCAGCAACGACATGCCTATCCACCGCATTCTTACCTCCCAAGACACCTTCGATCATGTTGCAGAACATACCCACCCATGTCATCGCCGGGCCACTGGGGGCCGGTAAGACCAGCCTGATCAGCCACCTGCTGGCGCAACGTCCCGCTGGCGAGCGCTGGGCGGTGCTGATCAACGAATTCGGACAGATCGGTATCGATGCCGCGTTGTTGACCCGTGATGCCGATGGTATCGCACTGGGTGAAGTGGCCGGGGGCTGTTTGTGTTGCGTCAACGGTGCGCCGTTTCAGGTCGGTCTCGGCCGTTTATTACGCAAGGCGCGACCGGATCGACTGTTCATCGAGCCGTCCGGGTTGGGGCATCCGGCGCAGTTGCTCCGGCAGTTGCGTGAAGCGCCGTGGCAAGGTGTCCTGAGTGTCCAGCCCTGCGTTCTGGTACTGGACGCCAAGGCGCTGGCTGCTGGCAAGCCGCTCCCGCCGGCGCAACAGGAGGCTTTGGAGAGTGCCGGCCTGTTGCTGATGAACAAGGCGGAACACCTTGATGAAATCGCTCGGCAACGCCTTGTCGCGCAGTTGCCGGAACGCCCATTGTATTGGGCGCACCATGCAGCCTTGCCATTGAGCCAATTGCCTGGCCTGGCCGCGCAGGCTGTGGCGGGTGTGGATAACTTCGTGGCGCCCAAGGGGTTGGCGCAGTTGCCGGCGATCTGGACCGATCCGGCGCTGCCGATTTGCTTGAGCCAGGCGCAGGAGGACAGCTGGAGCATTGGTTGGCGCTGGCATCCGAGCCAGACCTTTGACACTAACAGGATCGCTCGGTGGCTCGCAGGCCTTGATTGGCGGCGGGCCAAGCTGGTTATCCACAGCGTCGAGGGGTGGATGTCGGCGAATGCGCTGGATAATGCGGCGCTGGAATGGCGGTCCAGCGAATGGCGCCAGGACTCGCGGATTGAGCTTATTTTCATTCAGATGCAGGATGTTGAGGTGCTGCAACGAGGACTGGACGGCTGTCGGTTGGGGTGAGGAACAAAAGATTGTCCGAACGCGGCCCGAACCTGCGGCAGCTTCTACAGGGATCGCCAGTTGCGTTAGTTCAAGGCCGCCACTTGGTATGTTCCTGCCGCCACTGGCTCAACTCGATTACCTCGGCACGCGGCTTGACCACGTCGACCACCGTGGCGGTGTCGTCGAATGGCACAGGATAAGGCGCCAGTTCGATCTGTGCGCTGTGTGGGCCGAATTGGGTGATGGTGCCGTTGTGGCGGGTTTCGCCGGTTACGGTGAATTCGAAGTTATACACACGGGCCAATCGTCGCCGACCATTGGCATCCTTGATGAACGCGATTTTTTTCAATGCTACGTTGCCATCCAGCAACTCGATCCCAAGCTTGGCGCAATGCTGCTTGACCCGCTCGAGTGCGTGTTCGCGCAAGCCGTGGTTGTGCCATAGCCAGGCAGCCGCGGTAGCGAAAAGCATCAGCACTAGAATATTTCCAAGGGTCAGCATCTACAGGGCGCTCCAACAAGATAGTGTCAGCTTAACTGTGTCGTTGGTCTGTCGTACAGGCTGCGTTTAGTCGCATACTGCGCGGCACGAATTTCAATCGTTTTACGGATAACTCACCGCATGAAACGTACACCCCATCTGCTTGCTATCCAGTCCCACGTGGTGTTCGGTCACGCAGGCAACAGTGCCGCGGTTTTCCCGATGCAGCGGGTCGGGGTGAATGTCTGGCCGCTTAACACCGTGCAGTTTTCCAATCACACCCAATACGGCCAGTGGTCGGGTGACGTATTGGCACCGCACCAGATTCCCGATCTGGTCGACGGTATCGCGGCCATTGGCGAGCTGGGCAATTGCGATGCGGTGCTGTCCGGTTACCTCGGCAGTGCAGCCCAGGGCAGGGCGATCCTGACGGGTGTGGCGAAGATCAAATCGATCAATCCCAAGGCGTTGTACCTGTGTGACCCGGTGATGGGCCATCCGGAGAAGGGCTGCAGCGTACCGGCGGAAGTCAGCGATTTCCTGCTGGAGGAGGCCGCCAGCGTGGCCGATTTCATGTGCCCCAATCAACTGGAGCTCGACAGCTTCTCGGGGCGCAAGCCGCAGTCGCTGTTCGATTGCCTGGCGATGGCGCGGGCGCTGCTGGCACGCGGGCCGAAGGCGGTGTTGGTCAAGCACCTGGATTATCCCGGGAAAAAAACCGATGTCTTTGAGATGTTGTTGGTGACGGCCGAAGGCAGTTGGCACCTGCAGCGTCCGCTGCTGGCGTTTCCGCGTCAGCCGGTGGGTGTTGGCGACCTGACGTCCGGGTTGTTCCTGGCCCGTGTCCTGCTGGGCGATAGCCTGGTGGCGGCTTTCGAATTCGCCGCGTCGGCGGTGCATGAAGTGTTGCTGGAGACCCAGGCCTGCGCCAGTTACGAAATGGAACTGGTTCGGGCTCAGGACCGGATCACCCATCCGCGCGTGCGGTTCGAGGCCACGCCGATCAGTTTGTAATCCGGTTACGGCGAAAAAAATCGCAGCCTGCGGTAGCTTCTACAGAGGCTGCGATCTTTTGCTTCAAGCGTCGCCCTTGATTTCCTGATAACGCTTTTCCAGCTCCTGACGAATCTGACGACGTTGCTGGGCCTGCATATAACGGCGCTTGTCTTCACTGTTTTGAGGTTGCAGTGGCGGCACCGGGGCGGGCTTGCGCTGGTCATCCACGGCGACCATGGTGAAGAAGCAGCTGTTGGTATGGCGTACCGAGCGCTCACGGATATTCTCGGTCACCACCTTGATGCCCACCTCCATGGAGGTGTTGCCGGTGTAATTGACCGACGCCAGGAAGGTCACCAGTTCACCGACATGGATCGGCTCGCGGAAAATCACCTGGTCTACCGACAAGGTCACCACATAGCGGCCGGCATAGCGGCTGGCGCAGGCGTAGGCCACTTCGTCGAGGTATTTGAGCAGGGTGCCACCATGAACATTGCCAGAGAAATTGGCCATGTCGGGGGTCATCAATACTGTCATCGACAGCTGGGCGTTTCCGGGTTCCATAGCGTTCTCACGGGTCAAGGCAAGGTTTGAGGGACGCACCTCTGCGGGCGCTTCAGCGGTTTTTTCAAACCAACAGATATCGGGACGCCGCGCGGGCGGCCGCCGTCACGCCTGATCGATCTGTTTCCATATATTGCACCGCCTTTTCGCCGGAAGTCGCGGTGTTACCCTGCAAAAGCCCGGACCAAGGGAAAAGTCCTACACGCAAAGCAGAATTTTACGCTGCTCGAATCGGACGCTTAGCCGCGTCCGATGATTAAGCCAATGCACCCAAGGAGCCCACGCCATGCATGCCATCAGTTTTATTCAGGATCTGGCAGTGATCATGTTGGTTGCGGGCGTGGTGACCGTACTGTTCCATCGGTTCAAGCAACCGGTGGTGCTGGGCTACATTGTGGCCGGCTTCATTATTGGCCCGCACACTCCACCGTTCGGCCTGATCCACGATGAAGAAACCATCAAGACCCTGGCGGAGCTGGGGGTGATTTTCCTGATGTTCTGCCTGGGCCTGGAGTTCAGCCTGCGCAAGCTGTTCAAGGTCGGTGCCACGGCGTTTATCGCGGCGTTCCTGGAAATCGTTCTGATGATCTGGATCGGCTACGAAATCGGCCGCTGGTTCGATTGGAACACAATGGACTCGCTATTTCTCGGGGCGATCCTGGCCATTTCCTCGACCACCATCATCGTCAAGGCACTCAATGACCTGAAGATGAAAAACCAGCGCTTTGCGCAGTTGATTTTCGGCGTACTGATCGTCGAAGACATCCTCGGTATCGGCATCATCGCCTTGCTGTCCAGTATCGCGGTCAGCGGCACGGTCAGTTCGGGCGAAGTGTTCTCCACTGTCGGCAAGCTTTCGCTGTTCATGATCGTCGCGCTGGTCATTGGCATTTTGCTGGTGCCGCGCTTGCTGGCGTACGTGGCCAAGTTCGAGAGCAACGAAATGCTGCTGATCACCGTGCTGGGCCTGTGTTTTGGCTTCTGCCTGCTGGTGGTCAAGCTTGAGTACAGCATGGTGCTCGGTGCGTTCCTGATTGGCGCGATCATGGCTGAGTCGCGGCAGTTGCTGAAAATTGAGCGCTTGATCGAACCGGTTCGCGATTTGTTCAGCGCGATCTTCTTCGTGGCGATCGGGTTGATGCTCGACCCGATGATTTTGCTGCAATACGCCTGGCCAATTGCGGTGATCACCGTGGCGGTGGTGCTCGGCAAGATGCTGTCCTGCGGCCTTGGCGCCTTCATCGCCGGCAATGACGGACGAACTTCGCTTCGCGTCGGGATGGGGCTGTCGCAGATTGGCGAATTCTCTTTCATCATTGCATCGCTGGGCATGACCCTGCAGGTCACCAGTAACTTCCTTTACCCGGTGGCCGTGGCGGTCTCGGTGCTCACCACGCTAATGACGCCCTATCTGATCCGCGCGGCCGACCCGCTGTCGATCAAGCTGGCCGCGGTGATGCCGCAACGGCTGGCTCGGGTGTTGGGGATGTATGGCGAATGGCTGCGCAGTATTCAACCGCAGGGCGAGGGTGCGTTGCTGGCTTCGATGATTCGGCGGATTTTGCTGCAGGTGGGGGTCAATCTGGCATTGGTGATTGCGATCTTCTTCGCCGGTGCTTACTTTGCCGAAGGCATGTCTACCTATCTGCAAGACTGGATCAGCGACTCGAGCTGGCAGAAAGCGCTGATCTGGGGTGGGGCGCTGCTACTGTCGCTGCCTTTCCTGATTGCCGCGTATCGCAAGCTCAAGGCGTTGTCGATGTTGCTGGCGGAAATGGGTGTCAAACCGGAGATGGCGGGTCGTCACACGCAGCGAGTGCGCCGGGTGATCTCCGAAGTGATCCCGATCCTCTCGCTGCTGGTGATTTTCCTGCTGCTGGCAGCCTTGTCGGCCAGTATTCTGCCGACCAACAAGTTACTGGTCCTGATCGCCGTGGTCGCGGCCGCCGTAGCGGCGTTGCTCTGGCGCTGGTTCATCCGAGTGCACACACGGATGCAGGTAGCCTTGCTCGATACCCTGGAAAACCACAAGGATTCGCCGGGGCATTGATCATGTGAGGGGCGTCGAACGGCTCAGCTTTCCAGCCAGACGTCCCGCGCCCAGTGCCATACCGATTCCCAGGTTTCTTCGGCGATCAGCTCTTCTTCGGCCTGCCAAAGCACTACGGTGCCGTCTTCTTCGACGCAGTAGTAGTTGTCGCCGTCCTGGCAGATCGGGATCAGGCTGCGATCGACGCCTGCATCCCAGGCGTTGGCGGCAACGTCCGGCAGGTAAGTGTGGGATTGCGGGTCCGTGACGGTGACGGGCTCCAGGCTGCCATAGACCACGTCGCTGACGGTCAGCAGGAACTCCCTGAAGACGAACGGAATGTCGATGAACAGTTGTTCTTCGATTTCCACCAGCAGATCTTCGTCGGGCAACTCCAAGGGGACCGGTACCGGTTCGTTGGCTTCACGCAGTTGTTCGATGATTTCTTCCACGTCCGGGATCCTCTTGCTTGTATGGCGCGGTTTATATGGGGCGGTTTATACAGTAGCTCGCTATAGATGCAACCGCGAAATAGAAAACCCCAGCCGAGGCTGGGGTTTTTATTACAACAAGTGAAGCGCGGAGGGGAATCAGCCGTTCTGACGGATACCAGCCACCAGCCAAGGCTGGTTTTCGCCCTGTGTACGTTCCATGTTCCAGCTTTCGCTGAACACTTCGCCCTGGTCGAACCGCGAGGTCTTCGACACGCCGCTGAAGGTCAGGGTGGCGATGGTCTTGTCGGCACGATCTTCTACGCCGTCCAATTGCACATTCAGGTTATCAATGTAGGTGGACTGGAAGCCGTCACCCAGGTCAGCACGTTCGCGCTTGAGGAACTCCAGCATTTGCGGGGTCACGAACTCGGCGATCTTGTCCATTTCGTTCGCGTCCCAGTGTTGCTGCAGGGACTGGAAGTGATTGCGCGCAGCTTCGATGAAGTTGTGTTCGTTGAACCAGGCCGGAGCGTTGATTACCGGACGAGCGGCAACCGGTGCTGCCGCGCCACCGAAGATCGAACCGCCAGCAGGCTTCTGTTCGAACGCCTCACGCTGCATCGGCGCGTAGCCTGCCGGAGCCATTTGCGGCTGCTGCTTGCGACGACGAGCGGCAATGAAGCGGAAGACCAGGAACGCGATGACCGCCATGATCAGGATGTCGAGGATCTGCATGCCCTGGAAACCGTCGCCCATGAACATGGATGCCAGCAGGCCACCAGCGGCGATGCCGGCCAGAGGGCCGAGCCAGCGCGAAGCGCCACCGGCCTTGGCTGCGGCGCCCGCGGCACCGGCTGCACCAGCGGTCGCTGCAGCGCCGCCCATGCCTGGAGAAGAAGGAGCCATCTGGCTGGTCTGGTGTGTCGGCGCAGCGCCTGCGCTTTTGCCACCACCAAAGCGCTTGGCGGCATTGGCGTCGAGGCTCATCGTCAAGCCGATGCACAACGCCATGGCGATGCTAAGAAAACGTTTCATAAAGGGAATTCCCATTTGTGGAAGGCACGCGCGCCATGTTGCACAGCTGAAGTGTTGCTGGCTAGCGGCAGAGTGTTTCGAGCTTTTGCCTGACAGGTTGCATTCAGCTTCAGTCAGTGCAATAGGGCTTGTTAACTTTGGTCCGTAGGAAAAGTGGATAAGTTCTGTAAGAAGGATGTCTATCGTCGCAGCGCGAGCATGATGACGCCCGCCGTGATCAGGCCGATCCCACTCCATTGGCGCAGATCAAGCTTCTCGCCCAGCAGGACCACACCGAGCACGGCTACCAGCACCACGCTGAGTTTGTCCACAGGGGCAACCAGTGAGGCCGGGCCGACCTTGAGTGCGCGGAAGTAGCAAATCCACGAGGCACCGGTGGCAAGGCCAGACAACAACAGGAACGCGTAGCTCCTGGTAGAGATCGTTCCTAAAGACTGATATTGGTCCGTGGCGTATAAAATCAAGGCCAGGCTGACCAGTACCACCACGGTTCGCAATAGGGTGGCGAAGTCTGGATTGACGTTTTCGACGCCGATCTTCGCGAAAATGGCGGTCATTGCCGCGAATACGGCGGATAACAGGGCCCAGAAAGTCCAGGAAGAAAACAAGCCTGAGCCCATGACTTTTTCCTTGGGGCTAATCAACCTTTGGGAGCGAGCCTTGTGGCGAGGGGATTTATCCCCGCTGGACTGCGCAGCAGTCCCATTATTAGGGGCCGCTTCGCGACCCGACGGGGATAAATCCCCTCGCCACAAGTCTCGCTCCCACAGAAAAACAGTCAGTGTGACCTTAAATAGCTTCCAGCTTGGCATACCCCAGCATCAGCCACTTGCTGCCTTCGCTGAAGTTAACCTGTACCCGAGCCGCCGCTCCGGCGCCTTCGAAGTTGAGGATCACGCCGTCACCGAAGATCGAGTGGCGTACAGTCTGGCCCAGGCTGAAGCCGGTCTGCGGAATCTCGCTGCCGCTGAACAGATTGCTGCCACTCATCGACTGATTGCCGCCGTACGGCCGGCTGACGCTGTTGGAAAGCCGTACTTCCTGAATCAGGCCCTTGGGTACTTCGCGTACGAACCGCGAAACCTTGTTGTAGGTCTCGCTGCCGTAGAGGCGTCGGGTTTCGGCATAGGTCATCACCAGGTTCTGCATGGCCCGAGTGATGCCGACATAGGCCAGGCGACGTTCTTCCTCAAGACGGCCGGGCTCTTCCAGGCTCATCTTGTGCGGGAACAGGCCTTCTTCCATGCCCACCAGGAACACATAGGGAAATTCCAGGCCCTTGGCGCTGTGCAGGGTCATCAATTGAATGCTGTCTTCGTGTTCGTCGGCCTGGGTATCGCCGGCTTCCAGCGAGGCGTGACCGAGGAAGGCTGCCAGTGGCGTCAGGTCCTCGTCCTCTTCGCTGTTTTCGAAGTTGCGCGCCGCGCTGACCAGTTCCTCAAGGTTTTCTACCCTGGCCTGGCCCTTCTCGCCTTTTTCCGCTTCGTGATAGGCGATCAGCCCCGACTGTTCGATGACGGTCTGGGTCATCAGGTGCAACGGCATTTCCATGCACTTGGCGGCAAGGTTCTCGATCAACTCGACAAACGCGCTCAGCGCGCCGGCTGCGCGGCCGGTAACGCCTTTATTGGCCACCAGCTGGCGCATCGCTTCCCACATCGACACATCACTGTGGCGGGCGTGGTCGCGGATCGCTTCGACGGTTTTCTCGCCGATGCCCCGGGCTGGCACGTTGATCACCCGTTCCAGCGCGGCATCGTTGCCACGGCCTTCGAGCAATCGCAGGTAGGCCATGGCGTTCTTGATTTCAGCACGTTCGAAGAAGCGCTGGCCGCCGTAGATGCGGTAGGGAATGCGCTCGCGCAGCAAGGCTTCTTCCAACACGCGCGATTGGGCGTTGGAACGGTACAGAATCGCGATATCGCTGCGAGCCAAGCCGGTTTTCAGCGCACTTTCGATGGTTTCGACAACGTAGCGAGCTTCGTCGTGTTCGTTGAACGCGGCGTACAGGTTGATCGCTTCGCCGTCGCCGCCGTCGGTCCACAACTCTTTGCCCAAGCGCCCGGTATTGTTGGCGATCAAGGCGTTGGCGGCCTTGAGGATGCCTGCGGTGGAGCGGTAATTCTGCTCCAGGCGAATGGTTTCGGCGTCCGGGAAGTCTTCGGAGTACTGGTAGATGTTCTCGATTTTCGCGCCACGCCAGCCATAGATCGACTGGTCGTCGTCGCCGACCACCATCAGACTGTCGCCACCTTTGGCCAGCAGGCGCAACCAGGCGTACTGCACGGCGTTGGTGTCCTGGAACTCGTCCACCAGAATGTGCCGGAAGCGCTTCTGATAGTGCGCCAGCAAGCCAGGGTGATCGCGCCACAGGTCGAGGGCGCGCAGCAGCAATTCGGAGAAGTCGATGACACCGGCGCGCAGGCACGCGGCCTCGTAGGCCTCATAAATGCTGCGCATGGTCGCCAGGAACAGGTCGCCGCTGGCTTGAATGTGTTGCGGGCGCAGACCTTCGTCTTTCTGCCCGTTGATGAACCATTGGGCCTGACGGGCGGGCCAGCGCTGTTCGTCCAGGCCGAGCTCGCGGATCACCCGCTTGACCAGGCGTTGCTGGTCGTCGCTGTCGAGTATCTGGAAGGTCTGGCTCAGGCCGGCTTCCTGCCAGTGCGCCCGCAGCAAGCGGTGCGCCAGGCCGTGGAAGGTGCCGACCCACATGCCGGCCGGGTTGATACCCATCAGCTGCTCGATGCGATGGCGCATCTCGGCAGCAGCCTTGTTGGTGAAGGTCACCGACAGGATGGAGTGGGGCGAGGCGTTTTCGACCTGGATCAACCAGGCGATACGGTGCACCAGCACTCGGGTTTTACCGGAACCAGCACCGGCCAGGACCAACTGACGACCCACGGAGGCAGCTACGGCCTGGCGTTGGGCATCGTTGAGAGAGTTCAGCAGAAGGGAGAGATCATCGCGCATCGGGCCATTCTAGGGGGCCGCGTCACCCCGGGCAAACCCCGCTTCGTTTTAGCCGATGAAAGTTACGCAAGGGACGACCGGTCAGTCATCGGCTGCAATCGTTTGCCGTGCCTGTTTGGCGGCATTTTGCCACCGCTGGCGGCTGATACTTTGGTCTGTTTTTTGATCGGGAGCAGTTTGGTCCGGGCATTGGCTTGTGTATGCTCCGTCGACGTTTCGGGCACATGCTCATCATTATAAGAACAAGAACACTGCCTATGACCCTCAGCTTCGACCTGTCGGGCCCTACTGTGGAGCCCAGGGTTATTCGTAAACAATACGCCATGGAAATGGCGGTCGAACGCACGCGTCTGTTGTATCAGGGGTCCTTGCTGCCCACGCTGTTCATGTTGATCAATGGCCTGGTCTGCGCTGGATTGCTCTGGAGTCCGCAGCGCTACTTCCTGGTCAGTGTCTGGCTGGTGTGGTTGCTGTCGCTGGTGGCATTGCGGGTGATCCAGGTGGCGGCCTTCGATTCGGCGATTCCCAACCGCCAGGCTCATCCGATCTGGCGGCGCATGTTTTTACTGGGCTCGGGTCTCACGGGCCTGACCCTGGCTGGCGCCGGTATTGCTCTGGTTCCTGCCGATAACTTCATTCAACAAGCCTGGGTCTTTGGCCTGATCGGCGCCGCGGCGCTGTCGGCCAGCGTGGCCTATGCGGTGAGTTTGCCGGCGTTCCTGTCCTTCACCTTACCCTGCCTGTTGCCGGCCATTGCCTATATGTTCTGGGGTGGGGATGAGCACGGTTGGGGCTGGTTCGGCTTGATTTTGCTGGGTGCGCTGAGTGTGGTTGCCTGGCAAGTGAACCGGCTGATCGATCGGGGCCTGTTGCGACGCTTCCAGAATCAGGCGCTGATCGAGAATCTGCAGCAGGCGCAGAACTGCAGCGATCAGCTCAATCAAAAGCTGGCCAGGGAAATCGATCAGCGTCGGCGTGCCGAAGACGAATTACGCGAAATCCAGGTCGACCTGGAAAACCGTGTCGCCCAGCGCAGTCTGGAGCTGGACGCGGCCAACCAGGCGCTGAGCAAGAGTGAGGCGCGCCTGGCACTGGCACTGAAGGCCAGCGAACTGGGGTTGTGGGACTGGAACCTGCAAACCGATGAAGTCCATCACACGCAGATCCAGGAATTGTTCGGCCTGGAGCCGGACCAGGTGACGGCATTATTGCGCCACCTCAAACCGCGCTTGCATCCCGACGACCTTCCTGCACTGAAAAAGGCGTTGGTCGAGCATTTGAAGGGGCGCACCGAGGATTACCAGATCGAGTACCGCGTGCGGCATGGCGATGGCCATTGGGTGTGGATCGAGGACCGCGGACGGGCGGTGGAACGTGCCGCCAACGGCCGGGTGATTCGCATGGTGGGCACGCGGCGCGATATCAGTGTCAGCAAGGTCCAGGAAGAGCAACTGCAACTGGCGGCGACCGTGTTCGAGGCCGCCAGCGAAGGCATTGTGATTTTCGATCCGAATTATGCCGTGATCGCGGTCAACCAAGCCTTCAGCCGGGTCACTGGCTATGAAATCGAGGAGGTTCTTGGACGCAACGTGGTCGAGTTGCCCTGCAGTCGCGATGCGCGCCGGCATTACGGTGCGATCCATCTAACCCTGGAGCAGCACGGCAATTGGCAGGGTGAGCTGGTGGAAACCCGCAAGAGTGGCGAGATGTATCCGCAATGGCTGCAATTGACCGCCGTACGCGATACTCGGGGAAATGTCAGTCATATCGTGGGCTTCTTCGCGGATCTCTCGGCAAGGCGAGAATCCGAGGAGCGCATGCGCTACCTGACCCATCACGACGAACTCACGGGGCTGGCCAATCGCTCGATGTTCCGCGAACGACTCAGCGAAGCACATCAGCGGGTACGCCAGGGCGGTTATCGCAGCCTGGCTTTGTTGCACATCAATCTGGATCGCTTCAAGCAGCTCAACGACAGCCTGGGTCATGAGGTGGCCGATCAGCTATTGCAGAAAATGGCCCGGCGCCTGGTCAACGCATTGCCCGAGGCAGACACCATCGCACGCTTGTCCGGCGATGAATTCGCTGTCCTGTTCAATGCCTACGGCAACCTCTCCAGTCTGGCGCGAGTGGCGACTCGCTTGTCGGCCAAATTGCGTGTGCCGGTGACCGTCGACGGTCATGAGCTGGTGGTCAGCGCATCCATGGGTATCAGCCTGTTGCCAGACAACGCTCGGGAAGTATCCGCATTGGTCAGTCAGTCGAACATGGCTATGCAGCACGCCAAGCATTTGGGGGGTAACAATTTCCAGTTCTACACCGATAGCTTGCAAGCCAGCACCCTTGAGCGCCTGCAGCTGGAAAATCATCTGCGCAAAGCGGTCGAAGATAAGCAACTGAAGGTGTTTTACCAACCGAAGCTGTGCCTCGCCACGGGCAAGCTCAATGCTGCCGAGGCCTTGGTGCGTTGGGACCACCCGACCATGGGACGTGTGCCGCCGGGGGATTTCATTGGCTTGGCGGAGGAGACCGGTTTGATCGGCCCAATCGGCGAGTTCGTCTTGCGCCAGGCCTGCTGGCAAGCCTGCGAGTGGCAGCGCCTGGGGCTTGAGGGAATTCGGGTGTCGGTCAATCTGTCGGTGCACCAATTGCGTCAGGGCAAACTGGTAAGCCTGGTGCGTCAGGTCCTGGAAGAAACCGGGTTGGCGCCGCATTACCTGGAGCTGGAACTGACCGAGAGCCAGTTACTCGACAGCGTCGAGCACATTATCGCGACGTTCCAGCAACTGCGTGATTTGGGCGTTACGCTGGCGATCGACGATTTCGGCACCGGGTATTCGTCCCTGAGCTACCTCAAGCGCATCCCGGTGGATTACGTGAAGATCGATCAGGCGTTTATCCGGGGCCTGGGAGAGGGTACGGCAGACGCGGCGATCACTCGGGCAATCATTGCGATGGCGCACGGCTTGAAATTGAAAGTGGTGGCTGAAGGCGTGGAACGGCTGGAGCAGCTTGAATTTTTGAAAGCCGAACATTGTGATGAAGTGCAAGGCTATCTGATCAGCCGGCCGGTTGAGGCCGAGGCCCTGGCACGGTTGCTTCAAGTACAAGGTGTAAGTTGATCGACGAGGTTTTCCGCCAGACACCTGATGTGTCTGGCGGAAAGTTTTAAAGCGTGGGAAACAGGCTGATGGGTAAGCTTCGATGTATCAGGCCAGCTCCCCACACAAGTCCAGTTCAATTAGCCGCCGGACCTCCGCAGGTTCAAGTCCTGCCCCCAGCAAGCCATGCAGCTTGCCGAACGCCGCTTCACGGGTCATGCCGCCACCTGAAAGCACACCGGCCACCCGCAAACGACTGCCCGCCTCATACACGTCCAGTTCTACGCCACCTTCGTGGCACTGCGTGACTGCCACCACCACGACGCCCGCGTCCCGCGCCCGTTCCAGGCTGGCGAGGAACCCGGGATTGTCGCTCGGCCCGGTACCGCTGCCGTAGCATTCCAGCACCAGGCCCTGAATACCGCTGTCGATCAGGCCATCGAGTATTTCGGCGCCGATGCCGGGAAACAGCGGTAACACTGCAACGTTCGCCTGTTGCCGGGCTTGGTTGTAATGCAGTTGCGCCGGAATCGAAGACGCTTTCGCACCACCACCCTGACGTTCCAGTCGCTTGAACGGATGACGGCCGAAACTGCGCACTTTCGCGCAATGGGTTGGGTCCAGCAATTCACCGTGGAAGTACAAGTGCACACCCGGAGCCAGGCCCTGGCCCAATGCAACCAGGGCGCCGCCGAGGTTTTCCCAGGCATCGCTGTCGGTCACGCCGGCCGGCAACATCGAGCCGGTAAAGCAAACGCGTGCGTGCAGGCCGAGCAATTGAAAGCTCATGGCGGCGGCGCTGTAGGCGAGGGTGTCGGTGCCGTGCAGGATCAGCACGCTGTCGCAACCTTGCACGTCCACGGCATCGACCACTGCTTCACGCAATTGCTGCCAATACGCCGGGGTCATGTTGGCGCTGTCGATCAGCGGCGACATTTCGCGAAAGCGCCATTGCGGTACCACGAGATCAGGCTGGCTGTGCAGGTACTCACGCATCCGCGCTTCGAAACCGGACGCCGGCACCAGGCCGTGGGCACTGGCTTGCATGCCGATGGTGCCGCCCGTGTAGAGCACCATGACGTGCTGGGCGGCAGGGTAGGTCGAGGAATTCATGGAGCTGCTCCGAGAACGATGATGTCCTGTGGGAGCGGGCTTGCTCGCGAAGAGGGAGTGTCAGGCGACATTAGTGTTGTCTGATACACCGCTTTCGCGAGCAAGCCCGCTCTCACAAGGGATTTCGCACTTTAACCGATCAGCGTTGCGCTGCGGGCACGCCTTGCGGCACGGCTTCGGCCTTGGTGGTGACTGTAGGCGGATTGGCTGGCCAGGCCTGGCGATCCAGGTCCAGGTCCGGGAACTTGCTCGAATCGAACACCGGCGTCTTGATCCCGGCTGCACGCTGGTCATCGTAGTCGCGCAGGATGCGCATGCCGACCTTGAACAGCAGGAACAGCGCGATCAGGTTGACGAACGCGAGCATCGTCATGGTGATGTCGGCAAAGGCGAACACGGTCCCGAGGTTTTCGATGGCGCCCCAGAAGATCAGCACCAGAACCAGCGCACGGTAGCCCATCAGTGCCTTGCGGTTTTCGCCGATCAAAAAGCGCAGGTTGCTCTCACCCAGGTAGTAGTTGTAGAGGATCGAGGTGAACACGAACAACGCCAGCGCCACGGAAATGAACATCCGGCCCCAGTCACCGACCACGGCAGCCAGGGAGTTCTGGGTCAGGGCAATACCGTCGCCTTCGAAGCCCGGGGTGTAGAAGCCCGAGAGCAGGATCAGCAGGGCCGTGCAGGTGCAGATCACGAAGGTGTCGAGGAACACACTGAACGCTTGAACCACGCCTTGGGCGACGGGGTGCTCGACCGAGGCCACCGCGGCCACGTTCGGCGCGCTGCCCAGGCCCGCTTCGTTGGCGAATACGCCACGTTTAACGCCCATGATAATCGCGCTGCCGATCAGGCCGCCAAATGCCTGGTCAAGGCCGAAGGCGCTTTTAACGATGGTCATCAGCATGCCCGGTACCTGATCGAACTGCAGCACGATCACGTAGATGGTCACGCCGATGTACACCAGGGTTTTCACTGGCACCAGCAGGTCGGCGACCTTGGCGATGCGCTTGATCCCACCGATGAACACCAGGCCCAGCAGTACCGCAAGGCCAAGGCCGGTCCAGGTGGTGTCGAGGCCGAAAGCGTTGTTCAGCGAGTGGGTCACGGCATGGGATTGCAGGCCGTTGAAGGCGAAGCCGAAGGTGATCAGCAGCAGGAACGCCATGATCATCCCCAACCAGCGCTTCTGCAGGCCGTGCTGAATGTAATAGGACGGACCGCCACGGAAGGTGCCGTCGGAATCAGTGCGTTTGTAGAGTTGGCCGAGGGAGCATTCAAAGAAGCTGCTGGACATGCCGACCAGTGCGGTCACCCACATCCAGAACACGGCACCGGGGCCGCCCAGTGTCACGGCAATACCGACACCGGCGATGTTGCCTGCGCCGACACGACCGGCAAGGCTGAGCATCAGGGCCTGGAACGAGCTGAGTTGCCCAGCGCTGCTTTTGAGGCTGTCCCGGAACACCGCGAACATGTGGAAGAAGTGACGCAATTGAACGAAACGCGAGCGGATCGTGAAGTAGCTACCGAGCCCGACAATGAGCACGATCAGTACTTTCCCTGAGAGGAAGTCGTTAATGACTTCGAGCATGGTTATTCCTCGCTGTTTTTTGTGTAGGCAGATGCTGGCCAGGAAGAAACATCGTGTTACATCCGTTCGCGCACGGCATAACGGATCAGGCGAAGTTCGTCCCGGATTCATATCGCGGGTTTGTTGTTAGTTCGGGTTTCGCATGGGTTGTGGCCTCGCTACCGACGACCGCTCACGCGAAGAGGGGCGGCACTATACCGATGACAGTGCCGTCCGTCTGCACGGTTGTGGTGCAAGATCAAAAGATCGCAGCCTGCGGTATCTACAGGGACCGCATTCCCCCGTAGGAGCTGCCGAAGGCTGCGATCTTTTCGCTTGTAAAAAAAAGGGCTTGGAGAGAAATCTCCAAGCCCTCAAAAGGTGAGAGGTGTCTAGTCCCTCGACCTGGTGAGCGGTGCTACAGCGTTGGTTAAGCCTTCAGAGGCACCAGACGCGGGGCAATCATGTTTTCCGGGCGCAGGATGTCGGCGAGCATGGCGTCGTCGAGCAGACCTTCTTCGCGCACCAGTTCCAATACGCCGCGGCCGCTTTCGAGGGCGATGCGGGCGATACGGGTGGCGTTTTCATAGCCGATGTACGGGTTCAGCGCGGTCACCAGGCCGATCGAGTGCTCGACCAGTTCACGGCAACGTTCTTCGTTGGCGGTGATGCCGGTGATGCAGTGCTCGCGCAGCATGTCCATGGCGCGTTGCAACAGGCGGATCGAGTCGAAGATCTTGAAGGCGATCAGCGGCTCCATCACGTTCAGTTGCAGCTGGCCGCCTTCGGCCGCGATGGTCAGGGCCAAGTCGTTGCCGATGATCTGGAACGCTACCTGATTCACGGCTTCCGGGATTACCGGGTTGACCTTGCCTGGCATGATCGAGCTGCCTGGCTGACGCGCCGGCAGGTTGATTTCGTTGATGCCGGTTCGTGGGCCGCTGGACAGCAGGCGCAGGTCGTTGCAGATCTTCGACAGCTTGACCGCGGTGCGCTTGAGCATGCCGGAGAACAGCACGAAGGCGCCCATGTCAGAGGTGGCTTCGATCAGGTCGGCTGCCGGTACAAGCGGGTGACCGCTGATGGTGGCCAGGCGCTGAACGGCCAGGTGCTGGTAACGCGGGTCGGCGTTGATGCCGGTGCCGATTGCGGTACCGCCCAGGTTCACTTCGGTCAGCAGCTCGGGTGCCAAGGTCTTCAGGCGTGCCAGGTCTTCGCCCAAGGTCGTGGCGAACGCACGGAATTCCTGGCCAAGGGTCATCGGCACAGCGTCTTGCAGCTGGGTACGGCCCATCTTCAGGACGTGGCTGAATTCTTCACCTTTGGCGGCGAACGACTGGATCAGGCTGTCGAGGCTGGCCAGCAGCGCGTCATGACCCAGCAGCAGACCCAGGCGGATCGCGGTCGGGTAGGCGTCGTTGGTCGACTGCGCCATGTTCACGTCGTTGTTCGGGTGCAGGTACTGGTATTCGCCCTTCTGGTGACCCATGGCCTCCAGCGCGATGTTGGCGATGACTTCGTTGGCATTCATGTTGGTAGAAGTGCCAGCGCCGCCTTGAATCATGTCCACCACGAATTCTTCGTGGAAATCGCCGCGGATCAGTCGTGCACAGGCTTCGCTGATGGCCGCGTGCTTGGCTTCACTCAAGTGACCCAGCTCGCGGTTGGCGTCAGCGGCGGCTTGCTTGACCATGGCCAGGCCGACTACCAGCTTCGGGTAATGCGAGATCGGAACGCCGGAGAGACGGAAGTTGTTCACCGCTCGCAGGGTCTGGATGCCGTAATACGCTTGAGCCGGTACTTCGAGTACGCCAAGCAGGTCTTTTTCTGTGCGGAATGATGCAGCGGAGGACATGATAGAAATCATCTCAATATGGACCCGGGCTGTGCCGGAACACTGCAAATGCTAGGCTTGTGGAGAATTTTGGGCCAATGCTGTTAAACACTGGCCTATGCACATTCGGCATAATGCCCATGTGACGCCATGTTGACGGCGAGCGTGTGACCTAATTTGGTGCGTGTCCGGGAGGATGTGATGAATCTGGAAAGTAAATGGCTGGAGGACTTCAGTGCCCTGGCCGCCACCCGCAGCTTCTCCCAGGCAGCGGAACGCCGCTTTGTGACTCAACCGGCCTTTAGCCGCCGAATCCGCAGCCTCGAAGCCGCGCTGGGATTGACCCTGGTCAACCGCTCCCGCACGCCGGTCGAGCTGACGGCGGCAGGCCAGTTGTTCCTGGTTACCGCGCGTACCGTGGTCGAGCAGCTCGGTGAGGTGCTGCGCCACCTGCATCATCTGGAAGGCGGGCAGGGCGAAGTGATGCAAGTCGCGGCGGCACACTCACTGGCTCTTGGGTTTTTCCCTCGCTGGATCGCGCAACTGCGCAATGAAGGCTTGAACATCGCCACACGGTTGGTCGCCACCAACGTTGGCGACGCCGTGCATGCGTTGCGCGAGGGCGGTTGTGACTTGATGCTGGCGTTCTATGACCCGGACGCGGCCATGCAGATGGACCCTGAGATTTTTCCTTCCTTGCACCTTGGGCACACCGAAATGCTCCCGGTGTGCGCGGCAGACGAGCAGGGCAAGCCCCTGTTCGACCTGGAGGGCGAGGCAAGCGTGCCATTGCTGGCCTACAGCGCCGGAGCGTTTCTTGGGCGTTCGGTCAATGGTTTGCTGCGCCAGCGCGCGCTGCGCTTTACCACCGTGTATGAGACCGCCATGGCCGATAGCCTCAAGAGCATGGCCCTGGAAGGCCTGGGGATTGCCTGGGTACCACAACTGAGTGTGCGCGCCGAGCTGGCGCGCGGTGAATTGGTGGTGTGTGGTGGCCCGCAATGGCATGTGCCGCTGGAGATTCGTTTGTACCGCTGCGCGTTGGTGCGCAAAGCCAACGTGAGGTTGTTGTGGCGCAAGCTGGAAGGCGGGGCAGCGCAGGGCGCGACCAATTCTTGAACACAATGAAAACCCTGTAGGAGCGGGCTTGCCCGTGAAGGGGCCAGCAAAATCAACATAAATGTGTGATGTGTCGACGTTATCGCAGGCAAGCCAGCTCCAACAGGAATTCGTGGTGTACTGGATTGACCTTCAGGTCAATAAATCCGGTGCTTTGCGGTGGGTGACAGATGGTCGCAATGGGGGCTGTTTATCTGCTTCATTGAGGTATACTGCGCGGCCTTCGGCCGGTTCGCCTGGCCATAATTCGTACAATCAAGCCACGCATTCTGCGTGGCTTGTTGTTTTTTGATGCGCCTGCGGGCGCCCAGAGAGAAGAGGCACGACGATGAGTGCATTGGTTGGCGTGATCATGGGCTCCAAGTCCGATTGGTCCACCCTTAGCCACACCGCCGATATGCTGGAAAAGCTCGGCATCCCTTACGAGGTGAAAGTGGTCTCTGCCCACCGCACCCCGGACCTGCTGTTCCAGTACGCTGAAGAAGCCGAGGCGCGTGGCATCGAGGTGATCATCGCCGGTGCCGGTGGCGCAGCCCACTTGCCTGGCATGTGTGCAGCCAAGACCCATCTGCCGGTGCTGGGCGTGCCGGTGCAGTCGGCGATGCTCTCGGGCGTCGATTCGCTGCTCTCCATCGTGCAGATGCCAGCAGGCATTCCGGTCGCCACCCTGGCCATCGGCAAGGCCGGTGCGATCAACGCCGCCCTGCTTTCGGCGAGTATCCTGGGCGCCAAGCACCCGCAGTTCCACGCGGTGCTGAAAACCTTCCGTGCTGAACAGACAGACAGCGTCCTGGAAAATCCAGACCCACGCATCGCCTGAGGTTGTTGACGATGAAGATCGGTGTAATCGGTGGCGGCCAATTGGGTCGCATGTTGGCGCTGGCGGGAACTCCGCTGGGTATGAACTTCGCTTTCCTCGACCCGGCGCCGGACGCGTGTGCCGCCGCGTTGGGTGAGCATCTGCGCGCCGATTACGGCGATCAGGATCACCTGCGTCAGCTGGCCGATGAAGTCGATCTGGTGACTTTTGAGTTCGAGAGCGTCCCGGCGGAAACCGTGGCGTTCCTGTCGCAGTTCGTGCCGGTTTACCCGAGTGCCGAAGCCCTGCGCATCGCTCGTGATCGCTGGTTCGAAAAGAGCATGTTCAAGGACCTGGGCATTCCAACCCCGGCGTTCGCCGACATTCAGTCGCAAGCCGATCTGGACGCCGCCGTGGCTTCCATCGGTCTGCCAGCCGTGCTGAAAACCCGCACCCTGGGTTACGACGGCAAGGGCCAGAAAGTCCTGCGTACAGCTGAAGATGTGGTTGGCACTTTCGCCGAGCTGGGCAGCGTGGCTTGCCTGCTGGAAGGTTTCGTACCCTTCACCGGCGAAGTCTCGCTGATCGCCGTGCGCGCCCGCGATGGCGAAACCAGGTTCTATCCGCTGGTACATAACACCCACGACAGTGGCATCCTCAAGCTGTCCGTGGCCAGCACCGATCACCCGTTGCAAGCCTTGGCCGAAGATTATTCCAGCCGTGTGCTCAAGCAGCTGAATTATGTTGGCGTGATGGCGTTCGAGTTCTTTGAAGTCGACGGGGGCCTGAAGGCCAACGAAATTGCCCCGCGCGTACACAATTCCGGGCACTGGACCACCGAAGGTGCCGAGTGCAGCCAGTTCGAAAACCACCTGCGGGCGGTCGCCGGCCTGCCGCTGGGTTCAACCGCCAAGGTCGGCGAAAGCGCAATGCTGAACTTCATCGGTAAAGTGCCGGAGACCGACAAAGTCCTGGCCATCGCCGATTGCCACCTGCATCACTACGGCAAGGCATTCAAGGTCGGCCGCAAGGTGGGTCACGCCAATCTGCGCTGTGCAGACCGCGAAACGCTGGCCGCACAGATCCTCAAGGTCGAAGCGCTCATCGCCGAGTAAAACAGTTTCATGTGGCAGCGGCGGAACCATTCAGGGACCGCCGTTCTCTCATGGCAGGATGCCAAAGTCTGACTAGGCTTTGGACACTGCCATTTAATCAGAGGGAAATGCCATGGGAATCATCGGAACCATCTTTATCGGCTTGATCGTCGGCCTGCTGGCACGCTTCCTTAAACCGGGCGATGACAGCATGGGCTGGATCATGACCATCCTGCTTGGTATCGGCGGTTCGCTGGCAGCCACCTACGGCGGCCAGGCTCTGGGTCTCTATCAAGCGGGTGAAGGCGCAGGCTTCATCGGCGCACTAGTGGGCGCCGTCATCTTGCTGGTGATCTACGGCTTGATCAAAAAGAACTGACTCAAGCGACAAAGTCCTCTCGGCTGCGCAGCCCGGGAGGACTAGAATGCCCGGCGATCTCCTTAACCCTACCGGGCATTTTCATGCGACGTCTTCTGCTGACTCTTGTTTTACTGAGTACGGGCCTTGCCCATGCCGGCGAGCTGCCGGAAACCGACTGGCTCGAACTGATGCCCAAGTCGGACCAGAAAGCCCTCGAGGCCATGCCTGAAATCGACCACGACTCTCCGGAAGCCAATGGCACCTTCACTGAAAAAGGTGGCATGAAGCAGAGCAAGGGCTTGCCCGCGGTGATGTATTCGACCAAGACCGTAGCGTCCATGAACGACAAGGACATCCGTATCGGTGGCTATCCGGTACCGCTGGAGTCCGACGCCAAGGGCCGCAGCACCTTGTTTTTCCTTGTGCCATACCCGGGGGCCTGCATCCACGTACCGCCGCCGCCACCCAATCAATTGGTGCTGGTGCGTTATCCCAAGGGTTTGAAGCTGGAGGATATCTACACGCCGCTGTGGGTGACCGGCACGCTGAAGATCGAGAAGGTCAGCAATGACCTGGCGGATGCGGCGTATGCGCTGGACGCGGCGAAGGTGAGGGTGGTGCAGGAATCGGACCTGTGATCGAGTGAAGCAAAAAGATCGCAGCCTGCGGCAGCTCCTACAGGGATCTGTGTAGGAGCTGCCGCAGGCTGCGATCTTTTGATCTTAAAGCACTTTGCTGCCAATACTCACGCCGAGTGTATGACTGGCCCCCGGAGCCAAAGCCACCACATCACCCATCACATTTGCCGTTTCAATGCACAGCATGCGTTGCCAGCCATCGTCGGCCATGTCGCTGAAAGCCGCGGCGCGTTCGGTCCATGGGTTCCAGATTACAGCCGAACGTGAACCGGAACTGGTGAGCTCGATACGCCGCTCCCAGGACGGGTCGACAATGCTGAGCTGGGTCGGCGTATCGAGGTAAATGCGATCGGTTTCGCCGGTAAAGTGCAAGTCACCGGACTGGGTCACGGTTTTCCAGTCGTCCAGCGTCTCGATATAGCTCAGCCCGTCCAGCCCTTCGACATGCACATTTCGCACATCACTGACGGCGAAATAGCTGTGCAGCGCCTGGCTGATCGTGACGGTGTCGGTGCCCTGGTTGTGACTGGTCAGGCTGATATGCAGTTGCTCATTCAGACGAATGCTCAACTTCAGGTCGACCTTGTGCGGCCAGCCAGGCAAGCCGCCTTCGGGGCAAGGCAAGAGGAACTCGATCTTCAGGCTTTCGCCCTCGGCCTCGATGCCGCCCAATTCCCAGTCGATCGCCCGTACCAGCCCGTGAGCGGCGGCGGGTTCGCTGCTGACGCGCATTGCCTGGACACTCTGCGGGTTGCGCGCCAGGTTGCCGAACCACGGCCAGCACACTGGCACACCGGCGCGGATGCTTTTGCCCGCCTTGAACACGGCCTCGTCGTTGAGCCAGATCAGCGGTGGCTGGCCGGCCACTTGATAGCTGAGGATGTGCGCGCCTTGCTGGGCCACCAGCAATTCGGCCTGGCCGTGGCGGATGCGCCAGCAGTTCAGTTCATCCAGTTTGACGGCTTCAACGTTGGGCGTGCTCATGGGACAGCTCTCGATCAGTAACAATGACTGCAATGGACCGCAAAACGCTTATCGGGTTTAACGCAGCCCGTTTTTAACGTGCCCGGGGCGGAACCGAACGAGTACGGCCGCTGCCATCGATGGCGACGAACACAAACACCGCTTCGGTAACTTTGCGCCATTCGCTGGACAGTGGATCGTCGCTCCAGACCTCGACCATCATCTGGATCGAGCTGCGGCCGATTTCCAGTGCCTGGGTATAGAAGGAGAGCTGGGCGCCCACTGCGACCGGAACCAGGAATGCCATGCGGTCGATCGCGACAGTGGCCACGCGACCGCCAGCCACCTTGCTGGCCATCGCAGTACCGGCCAAGTCCATCTGCGCCACCAGCCAGCCGCCGAAAATATCGCCAAAGCCGTTGGTTTCGCGAGGAAGCGCGGTAATTTGCAGGGCCAGGTCGCCTTGCGGGATCGGATCTTCTTGTTCGAGCTCTATCATGCGGGGGGTGCCTCTGACCCGTGACTCTTCGTTGTGTAGCGGATAAATAGCCGTCCTGGAAAAACGATTCATCCCCGAACTCACTGCGTTCGTCACGTTTTTCGTAAGGCGCCTAAAGGGAAACTCTGCGAAATCGCCTATGAACCTGACAGGCGTTTTCGCACAGCAACCCCTTACAAGCTATTACACAATTGCGAGTATATCGGTCGATAGACTCCGATACGACCGTCCGGTTCTCATTTTGCCCATCAAATACGCGCCTCTATGTGCTTTTTCGAACAATTTGCTATCGTGCCGGTCCTGCCCGAGCCCTTGCCAGCGTTGTTGGGGCGGCAGACCTGACTATAAGAGAAGCCCTTGCCATGACCACAGCGCCCTCGAGTATCGCGCAGCCTTCCCCATCCGCACGTCCGCTGACCCGCAACGACTACAAGACGCTATCGCTGTCGGCCCTGGGCGGCGCGCTGGAGTTCTACGATTTCATCATTTTCGTGTTCTTCGCCACGGTGGTGGGCAAGCTGTTCTTCCCGGCGGACATGCCCGAGTGGCTGCGCTTGATGCAGACTTTTGGCATCTTCGCCGCCGGCTACCTGGCGCGGCCACTGGGCGGCATCGTGATGGCGCACTTTGGGGACCTGTTGGGGCGCAAGAAGATGTTCACCCTGAGCATCTTCATGATGGCGGTGCCAACCCTGATCATGGGCCTGTTGCCGACCTATGCACAGATCGGCATGTGGGCGCCGATCCTGTTGCTGCTGATGCGGGTGATCCAGGGCGCGGCAATTGGCGGTGAGGTGCCGGGTGCCTGGGTCTTCGTTTCTGAACACGTACCGCAACGGCATGTCGGCTATGCCTGCGGCACCCTGACCAGCGGCCTGACGGCGGGTATCCTGCTGGGTTCCCTGGTTGCCACGGCGATCAACAGCATTTACACGCCAGTTGAAGTGGCGGATTACGCCTGGCGGATCCCGTTCCTGCTCGGTGGCGTGTTCGGTCTGTTCTCCGTGTACCTGCGCCGTTGGCTGCACGAAACTCCGGTGTTCGCCGAGCTGCAGCAGCGCAAGGCTCTGGCCGAGGAGGTGCCGTTGCGCGCGGTGCTGCGTGACCATCGCGGTGCAATTGCCATTTCGATGCTGCTGACCTGGCTGTTGTCCGCCGCCATCGTGGTGTTGATCCTGATGACCCCGACCGTGCTGCAGACGGTGTACCACTTCGCGCCAACCACCGCGTTGCAGTCCAACAGTGTGGCAATCGTGTTCCTGAGCATTGGCTGCATCATTGCCGGTGCGTTAGCGGATCGCTTTGGTGCGGGGCGTGTGTTCGTTGTCGGATGCACGGCATTGCTGGCCAGTTCCTGGACGTTCTATCACAGCCTGGCCGACCATCCCGAATGGTTGTTCCCGCTGTATGCCCTGACTGGTCTGCTGGTGGGCACCATCGGCGCGGTACCGTACGTGATGGTCAAGGCGTTCCCGCCAGTGGTGCGTTTCAGCGGCCTGTCGTTCTCGTACAACGTGGCCTACGCGATTTTCGGTGGTTTGACGCCGATGGTCGTCAGCCTGCTGCTCAAGGAAAGCCCGATGGGACCGGCGTATTACGTGGCGGTGCTGTGCGGGGTCGGGATTTTGGTGGGGGCGTATCTCTGGAAGAAAGGGCGCTAATTCACCGCCGATCGTTCCCACGCAGAGCGTGGGAACGATCTGTCGGCAGATGCTGGCCTTTCATCCAATTGTCATATTTCAGCCATAGAGTGTTCACACGGCCTGCTGATACTTGGCCCCGAATAACACACCCTATCTGCTAGGAGTAAGGCATGAAACTGAAGCGTTTGATGGCGGCAATGACTTTTGTCGCTGCTGGCGTTGCGACTGCCAACGCGGTTGCCGCTGTTGACCCTGCTATCCCGAGCTACACCAAGACCACTGGTGTGTCGGGCAACCTGTCCAGCGTCGGTTCCGATACCCTGGCCAACCTCATGACCCTCTGGGCTGAGAACTACAAGAAAGAATACCCGAACGTAAACATCCAGATTCAGGCCGCCGGTTCGTCTACCGCGCCACCTGCGCTGACCGAAGGCACCGCTAACCTGGGCCCGATGAGCCGCAAGATGAAGGATAACGAGCTGCAAGCCTTCGAAACCAAGTATGGCTACAAGCCAACCGCTATCCCGGTTGCCGTGGACGCCTTGGCTGTATTCGTGCACAAGGACAACCCGATCAAGGGCCTGACCATGGCTCAAGTCGACGCGATTTTCTCCTCGACTCGCCTGTGCGGCGCCAAGACCGACGTCAAGACCTGGGGTGATCTGGGCGTGACCGGTGACCTGGCCAACAAGCCGCTTCAACTGTTCGGTCGTAACTCGGTATCCGGCACCTACGGCTACTTCAAGGAAGAAGCCCTGTGCAAAGGCGACTTCAAGCCAAACGTCAACGAACAGCCAGGTTCGGCTTCGGTCGTGCAGTCGATCAGCTCCTCGCTGAACGGTATCGGTTACTCGGGCATCGGCTACAAGACTGCCAGCGTGAAAACCGTTGCCCTGGCCAAGAAAGAAGGCGGCGAGTTCATCGAAGACACCGAAGAAAACGCCCTGAACGGCAAGTACCCGCTGTCCCGCTTCCTGTACGTATACGTCAACAAGGCCCCGAACAAGCCTCTGGCCCCGCTGGAAGCCGAGTTCGTGAAGCTGGTTCTGTCCAAGCAGGGCCAGGAAGTCGTGGTGAAAGACGGCTACATCCCGCTGCCAGCCAAGGTTGCAGCAAAAGCACTGGCTGACCTGGGTCTGCAGGAAGGTACCGAAGTCGCAAAAAAGTAAAACCCTGATCCGGGGCTAACCCCGGATCTCTTTGGGGGGCTTGTGTGGTGAGGGGATAAATCCCCTCGCCACGGAATTGCGTTCCAACACCCCCAAATTTTTCGCTCCGCTGCCGGTTTCACCGGGCGGCGGATTTGTTGCGTCACTGCACTGTCATCTTTCTGTCATACAGGATCGCTAGGGTGTGCGAATGAATGATCTGGCCAATTCCACAATGACTACAAATCCCCCCAAGCGAATTGATTTCAATACGCCTGAGCTACAACGCAAGCGCCGTATCCGCGCGCTCAAGGATCGCCTGACCCGTTGGTACGTCCTGGTGGGCGGCCTCGCCGTTCTCGGCGCGATCACGCTGATCTTTTTCTTCCTCGCCTACGTCGTTGCGCCCCTGTTTCAGGGGGCCAGCCTGACATCCAAGGACGCCATCACGCCGGCCTGGATGCAAGACGCCGGCAAGCCGTTGATGATCTCCCTGGAAGAGCAGAACCAGGTCGCGATGCGGGTTTCCGACAAGGGCCAGGCACTGTTCTTCGACATCGACAGTGGTGTCGAACTCAAGCGCGTCGATCTGCCGATCCCGGCCGGTGCCAGCGTGACGTCCATCGGTGACGACCAGCCAGGTCACCCACTGGTGGCGGTGGGCTTGTCCAACGGCCAGGCCATGGTGTTCCGCCACACCTACAAAGTCAGCTACCCGGACGGCAAGAAGACCATCTCGCCAGCCATTGAATACCCGTATGGCGAATCCCCGATCACGCTGAACGAGGCGGGTGGTGCGCTGGAACACGTCAGCCTCAACGCCAACGATTCGACCCTGATGCTGGTGGGTTCTACCGGTTCGCAACTCAATGTTTTGTCGCTGACCAGCGAAGAAAACATGATGACAGGCGAAATCACCAGCGAGCAGAAGCGCATCGATCTGCCGCAGATGACCGAGCCGGTGAAGAACATTTTCGTCGACCCGCGTCAGCAGTGGCTGTACGTGATCAACGGTCGTGCCCAGGCCGACGTCTTCAGCTTGCGTGACAAGAGCCTGAACGGTCGCTACAAACTGCTGGAAAACGGTGAAGCCGAAATTACCGCCAGTACCCAGCTCGTAGGCGGCATCTCGCTGATCCTTGGCGACTCCAAAGGTGGTCTGGCCCAGTGGTTCATGGCCCGCGACCCGGATGGTGAGCAGCGCCTGAAGCAGATCCGCACCTTCCAGATGGGCACCACGCCCATCGTTGAAATCACCGCCGAAGAGCGCCGCAAGGGCTTCGTCGCCCTCGACGCCTCGGGCAAGCTCGGCGTGTTCCACAGCACCGCACACCGTACCCTGCTGGTCGACCAGGTGGTCGAAGGCCAGGGCCTGTTCGGTCTGTCGCCACGGGCCAACCGCGTGATCGTGGAGGCCGGCGGCAAGTTGCAACCGTTGCTGCTGGACAACCCGCACCCGGAAGTGTCGTGGAGCGCGTTGTGGAGCAAGGTCTGGTACGAGAACTACGACGAGCCTAAATACGTCTGGCAATCGACCGCCGCCAACACCGACTTCGAACCCAAGCTGAGCCTGTCGCCGCTGACCTTCGGTACCCTGAAAGCCGCGTTCTACGCCATGCTGCTGGCCGCTCCACTGGCCGTCGCCGCGGCGATCTACACCGCGTACTTCATGGCTCCGGGCATGCGCCGCAAGGTCAAGCCGGTGATCGAGCTGATGGAAGCGATGCCGACGGTGATCCTCGGTTTCTTCGCCGGTCTGTTCCTCGCCCCTTATGTGGAAGGGCATCTGCCGGGCATCTTCAGCCTGCTGATGTTGCTGCCAATCGGCATCCTGGTCGCCGGTTTCACCTTCAGCCGACTGCCGGAATCGATTCGCCTGAAAGTCCCTGACGGCTGGGAAAGTGCCCTGCTGATTCCAGTGATCCTGTTCGTCGGCTGGCTGTCGTTGTACATGAGCCCGTTCATGGAGAACTGGTTCTTCGGCGGCGACATGCGCATGTGGATCTCCCACGACCTGGGCATCACCTACGACCAGCGCAACGCCCTGGTGGTCGGCCTGGCCATGGGCTTCGCAGTCATCCCGAACATCTACTCCATCGCCGAAGACGCCGTATTCAGCGTGCCGCGCGGCCTGACCCTGGGCTCGCTGGCCCTCGGTGCAACGCCGTGGCAGACCATGACCCGCGTGGTGATCCTCACCGCCAGCCCGGGCATCTTCTCGGCGCTGATGATCGGCATGGGTCGTGCGGTCGGCGAAACCATGATCGTGTTGATGGCCACCGGTAACACCCCGGTCATGGAAATGAACCTGTTCGAAGGCCTGCGTACCCTGGCCGCCAACGTCGCGGTGGAAATGCCGGAGTCGGAAGTCGGCGGCAGCCACTACCGCGTGCTGTTCCTCTCGGCGCTGGTGCTGCTGCTGTTCACCTTCGTCATGAACACCCTCGCGGAACTGATTCGTCAGCGTCTGCGCAAGAAATACTCGTCGCTTTAAGAAAGGTAGAAGTCTGTGAAACAGAACTCCCTGAAAGGATGGTTCAAGAGCGGCGCCCCGGGCGTCTGGATCAGCGGTGGCGCGGTGTCCATCGCGGTCATCATGACCATTGGCCTGCTGGCGGTGATTGCCGTGCGCGGCCTGGGTCACTTCTGGCCGGCGGACCTGATCCACGCCAGCTACGACGTGCCGGGCCAGGCCAATCATTTGGTCATCGGCGAAGTAGTGCAGAAGGAAGAAGTGCCACGTGCGCGTTTGAAGAGTGCCGGCCTGCCGGTGCCTGAGGACGGCCCGGAGTTCATGACCCGCGAGCTGATCAAGGTCGGCAACCGTGACCTGAACGGCACCGATTTCACGTGGATCGTCGGCGAGTGGCTGACCAATCAGAAAACGCCGGTCGAATTGATGGCGCTTGAGCGTCGCGAGTGGGGCAATTTCTACGGCTACCTGGTCAACGTCAAACAGGACGGCAAGGTGATTGCCGAAGGCGAGGCTGCATGGCCCGAGCTGCAGGCGCGGATCAACCGCGTGAATCAGCTGGCTGCCCAGCTCAAGACCCTGGAGAAGTCCGACATCGGCGCGATCAACGCCGGTCTCGAACGCATCCGCCTGCACGGCCGCAAATTGGAACTGGACGGCAAGCTCGACGCCGCTGCGCAAGCGGACATGGAATCCGAGCGCGCCGAGCTCAATGCCCGTTATCAGGACATCGAGGCCCGTCTGGGCGATCTGCACGCGCAGTTCAACCGCGACAGCCTTACTGCCCGCGATGCCAACGGCAAGGAAATCGAAATCAGCCTCGGTAAAGTGGTTCACGCCTACCAGCCGAACGCCATGGGCACCTTTACCAAGATCGGTTTCTACTTCAGCAAGGTCTGGGAGTTCCTGAGCGACGACCCGCGTGAAGCGAACACCGAAGGCGGGATTTTCCCGGCGATCTTCGGCACCGTGATGATGACGTTGATCATGGCGATGATCGTGACCCCGTTCGGCGTACTGGCCGCGGTGTACCTGCGTGAATACGCCAAGCAGAACACCCTGACCCGGGTGATCCGCATCGCGGTGAACAACCTGGCGGGCGTTCCGGCGATCGTCTATGGCGTGTTCGGGCTGGGCTTCTTCGTCTACGTGCTGGGTGGCTCACTCGACCGCCTGTTCTTCCCTGAAGCCTTGCCGGCGCCGACCTTCGGTACACCGGGCCTGTTGTGGGCATCGTTGACCCTGGCGCTGCTGGCGGTGCCGGTGGTGATCGTGGCCACCGAAGAAGGCCTGGCGCGGATTCCTCGCACCGTGCGTGAAGGCTCGTTGGCCCTCGGCGCGACCAAGGCGGAAACCTTGTGGAAGATCGTATTGCCAATGGCCAGCCCGGCCATGATGACCGGCATGATCCTCGCCGTGGCACGCGCCGCGGGTGAAGTGGCGCCGCTGATGCTGGTGGGTGTGGTGAAGCTGGCGCCGTCGCTGCCGGTGGATGGTAATTACCCTTACCTGCACCTGGACCAGAAGATCATGCACTTGGGCTTCCACATCTATGACGTCGGTTTCCAAAGCCCGAACGTCGAAGCCGCGCGGCCGTTGGTGTACGCCACGGCGCTACTGTTGGTGCTGGTGATCGCGACGTTGAACCTGTCGGCCGTTTATATCCGTAACCACCTGCGCGAGAAGTACAAGGCGCTGGATAGCTGATTAGCAGCAGCAATTATTTCTATGTGGGAGCGAGCCTGCTCGCGAAGCTTTTGGCGCCATTGATGGCCCCTTCGCCAGCAGGCTGGCTCCCACAAAAATTGAACCGAATTTGTTAGCACAGGGAGCCTCCCATGCAGCACGAAGCACATACCCACGGCATCAACATGTCGGCCCTGGGTCGCGACAAACAGAGCCTGAGCCTCGAGCAGGAAACCGTGGCCATCGAAGTGCCGGGCCTGAGCCTGTTCTACGGCGACAAACAAGCACTGTTCGACGTCAGCATGAACATCCCGAAACAGCGCGTGACCGCCTTCATCGGCCCGTCCGGCTGCGGCAAGTCGACGCTGCTGCGCACCTTCAACCGCATGAACGACCTGGTGGACGGTTGCCGTGTCGAAGGCGCGATCAACCTCTACGGCAACAACATCTACCGCAAGGGCGAAGACGTGGCCGAGCTGCGTCGTCGCGTCGGCATGGTGTTCCAGAAGCCGAACCCGTTCCCGAAAACCATCTACGAGAACGTGGTCTACGGCCTGCGTATCCAGGGCATCAACAAGAAACGCGTGCTCGACGAAGCGGTTGAGTGGGCGTTGAAAGGCGCGGCCCTGTGGGACGAAGTCAAAGATCGTCTGCATGAATCGGCGCTGGGCTTGTCCGGTGGTCAGCAACAACGCCTGGTGATTGCCCGTACCATCGCCGTGGAGCCGGAAGTGCTGCTGCTCGACGAACCTTGCTCGGCACTCGACCCGATCTCGACGCTGAAAGTCGAAGAGCTGATCTACGAGCTGAAATCCAAGTTCACCATCGTCATCGTGACCCACAACATGCAACAGGCCGCGCGGGTTTCCGACTACACGGCGTTCATGTACATGGGCAAACTGGTGGAATTCGGCGATACCGATACCCTGTTCACCAATCCGGCGAAGAAGCAGACCGAAGACTACATCACCGGTCGTTATGGCTAGTAAGCGGTTGTTGCTCACTAAACTGACGCTGCGGTCCACCGCACCTTACCGGACGCTCCAAGGACGCCAACATGATTAGTAAAGAAGGCCTTACCCACCACATTTCCGCGCAGTTCAACGCCGAGCTCGAGGAAGTGCGCAGCCACCTCCTGGCCATGGGCGGGCTGGTCGAAAAGCAGGTCAACGACGCGGTCACCGCGCTGATCGAGGCCGATTCCGGCTTGGCCCAGCAGGTGCGTGAGATCGACGACCAGATCAACCAGATGGAACGCAATATCGACGAAGAATGCCTGCGTATCCTGGCCCGTCGTCAGCCGGCGGCGTCCGACTTGCGTTTGATCATCAGCATTTCCAAATCGGTGATCGATCTGGAGCGCATCGGTGACGAAGCGACCAAGATCGCCCGTCGCGCCATCCAGCTGTGCGAAGAAGGCGAAGCACCGCGGGGTTACGTCGAGGTTCGCCACATTGGCGACCAGGTGCGCAACATGGTCCGTGATGCGCTGGATGCCTTTGCCCGTTTTGACGCCGACCTGGCCTTGTCGGTGGCGCAGTACGACAAGATCATCGACCGTGAGTACAAGACGGCCCTGCGTGAACTGGCGACCTACATGATGGAAGACCCACGCTCTATCTCGCGGGTCTTGAGCATCATCTGGGTACTGCGTTCGCTGGAGCGCATCGGCGACCACGCACGCAATATCTCGGAGCTGGTGATTTACCTGGTGCGAGGCACAGACGTACGTCACCTGGGCCTCAAGCGCATGAAGGAAGAAGTTGAAGGAACCAGCGGCGAAACCGCTAATGTTCCGGGCAAATCTGACGATAAGTAAGATTGCCCAATTAAAGCGCCCGGCCTATTGGCCGGGCGTTTTCGTTTGGGAGTCGCCGGGATTTTTTAAAGGGGTTGTGGATGAGTAAGGTCAGTGTGTTGGTCGTGGACGATGCTGCGTTCATTCGTGACCTGGTGAAGAAATGCCTGCGCAACTATTTCCCGGGCATGCGCATCGAAGACGCGGTCAACGGCCGCAAGGCGCAGTCGCTGCTGGCCAGGGAGGCATTCGACCTGGTGCTGTGCGACTGGGAAATGCCAGAGATGTCCGGCCTGGAGCTGCTGACCTGGTGCCGCGAACAAGACAGCCTCAAAGGCATGCCATTCGTGATGGTGACCAGTCGTGGCGACAAGGAGAACGTCGTCCAGGCGATCCAGGCCGGCGTTTCCGGCTACGTCAGCAAACCCTTCACCAACGAGCAACTGATCACCAAGGTCAAGCAGGCGCTGCACAAGGTCGGCAAACTCGACAGCTTGATCAGCGTGGCGGCGACCAAAACGATCTCGGCATTTGGTAACGACACCCTGAACGCATTGACCAGTGGCAAGCCTGCCGTGAGTGCTCCGGCGCCCGCGGCAGCATCCCCAGGGTTGCTCAACAGCCCACCGGTCAAGGCTCCGGTGGCTGCTACTGGCGGCGGTGGACGCGGCCAGGGTCAGCTGCGGCTGCCCAACGGCATCCAGCCGTGCGTGATCAAGGCGCTGAGCCTCAAGGAAGCGCTGCTGGTGGTCAAGCGCACCGACAGCCTGCCGCAGGTCCTCGACAGCGCCGTACTGGATCTGGAGCAGGGCGAGAGCGCCGAAGTGGCCCGCCTCAATGGCTACCTGCACGCTGTGGTGGCCCACGAGCCCAAGCCCGACAGCGACTGGCTGCAGCTGACCTTCCGCTTTGTCGATCAGGATGCGCAGAAACTCGACTACATTTCGCGATTGATCGCTCGTGGTACGGCGCAGAAGCATTTCATTCCTGGCGCTTAAGACCGCCTTCGCGAGCAAGCCCGCTCCCACAGGGTTTGCGCCGACCTGTAGGTGCGAGCTTGCTCGCGAAGAGGCCCTCGAAATCACCGTACATCCATCTGAACATCTGCCGACTTCACAGGTCCATTGCGCCTGCTAGGCTCAATCCAAAACCTGAATCGACAGAATCCCGCCCATGTTCGCGCGCCTACTGTTTTTCTGTGGTCTTTTCATCGCCTCGACTTCGGCCATGGCAGTGACCATCTACAAGTCCACCGACGCCAGTGGCGTGGTCTCCTACAGCGACCGCCCCACGAAAGGCTCCAGCGTGTTCACGTTCCGCGATCGCATGGTCGAGAACTTCGAGCGTCAGGTGTACCTCGTGATCATGAAAAAGGACGGCGTGGACAGCGTCTACGTTCGCAATGACCTGTATGCGCCGGTCGAAATCGAATTGAGCTTTACCGGGTTGAACAACGTCAGCGGTGCACCGAGTCGTCCCATTCGTCGGGTAATGCCATTGCGAAGCAGCATTCGCCTGGCGCAGCTCACGCCGACCAGGGCCGGGCGGCCGCTCGCCTACCTTCCCAAGTTCGAATATTCCCTGGGCGACCCCGAAGGCGCTGCCGTGGCCTACCGATACCCGTACCCCTGGCGTGGCGGACCGTTTCGCGTGAGCCAGGGCGCCGAAGGCCAATACAGCCACTTCGGCCCGAGGAATCGCTACGCCATCGACATCGCCATGCCGGAAGGCACGCCGATCATTGCCGCGCGGGGCGGGATCGTGGTGAAGACCGAAAACGGGCAGACCGGGCGCGGTACCGATCCGTCGGGCAATTTCGTGCGGGTGCTGCATGATGACGGGACGATGGGCGTGTACCTGCACCTGCAAAAAGGTTCGGTCAGCGTGCGCGAAGGGCAGCGGGTCGTCGTGGGCAGCCCGCTGGCGCTGTCGGGCAATACCGGCAACAGCAGCGGGCCGCATCTGCACTTCGTGGTGCAGCGCAATACCGGCATGGGGCTGGTGTCGATCCCGTACCAGTTCAAGCAACCGATGGGGGCGTTACCCAACTTCGCGCTGGGCAAACAATAATGCGTTGACTGATCTGACGCCTTCGCGAGCAGGCTCGCTCCCACATTTGAAATGCATTCCAATGTGGGAGCGAGCCTGCTCGCGAAGGGATCGACTCGGCTCTGGATCAGCCCATCAATCGAGCATCAACACCTTGGCCAGCACAATCTTCGGCCCTTTCATCTTCTTGATGATGATGCGCAGGCCTTCGACTTCCAGCACTTCTTCCTCTTCAGGAACGCGCTTGAGGCTTTCATAGACCAAACCTGCGAGGGTTTCGGCTTCAACGTGGTCCAGGTCGATACCCAGCAGGCGCTCGACCTTGAACAAGGGCGTATCGCCCCGTACCAGCAGCTTGCCTGGCTGATAAGCGAGGATGCCGCGTTCGGCCTTGCGGTGTTCATCCTGGATATCGCCCACCAGCACTTCCAGCACGTCTTCCATGGTCAGGTAGCCGATGATGTTGCCGTCGGCCTCTTCGACCACGGCGAAGTGCGAGCCGCCCTTGCGGAACTGCTCCAGCAGCTGCGACAACGGCATGTGCCGCGACACGCGCTCCAGCGGGCGGGTCAGTTCGGCCAGGTTGAACGACTCGGGAATGTGGTCCAGGGCCGCCAGCTCCAGCAGCAGGTCCTTGATGTGCAGCAGGCCGACGAACTCCTGGCGCTCGCTGTCGTACACCGGGTAACGGCTGAACTTGTGGCGACGGAACATCGCCAGGATTTCCTTGAGTGGCGCGTTGAATTCCAGGGTCACCAGGTCTTCGCGGGAGTTGGCCCAGTCGACCACTTCCAGTTCGCCCATTTCCACGGCCGAGGCCAGTACGCGCATGCCCTGGTCGCTCGGGTCCTGTCCACGGCTGGAGTGCAGGATCAGTTTCAGTTCTTCCCGGCTGTAATGGTGCTCGTGGTGCGGGCCGGGTTCGCCTTGCCCGGCGATGCGCAGGATCTGGTTGGCGCTGGCATTGAGCAGGTAAATGGCCGGGTACATGGCCCAGTAGAACAGGTACAGCGGCACGGCGGTCCACAGCGACAGCAGTTCGGGTTTGCGGATGGCCCAGGATTTCGGGGCGAGTTCGCCGACCACGATGTGCAGGTACGAAATGATGAAGAACGCGGTGAAGAACGACACGGCCTTGACCACTTCGGCCGAATCGACGCCCACGGCACTCAGTACAGGCGCCAGCAGGTGCGCGAACGCAGGTTCACCGACCCAGCCCAGGCCCAGCGAGGCGAGGGTGATACCCAATTGGCACGCCGACAGGTAAGCATCGAGCTGACTGTGCACGGTGCGCAGGATGTGTCCACGCCAGCCGTGCTGCTCAGCGATGGCTTCGACCCGGGTCGAGCGCAATTTGACCATGGCGAATTCCGCCGCAACGAAAAAGCCGTTGAGCAAAACCAGGATCAGAGCAAAAAGGATCATGCCGAAGTCGGCGAATATTGTTGCGAGGGTCAAGCCAGGGGAAGGGTCCATGATGGAGTTTTGCGGGTTCCGTGTAATCGAATGAAAAGAAAAAAGTGCACCTGAAAGGCAGGCACAAGTCAGCCAATGTAGCGGCTGACCGGGCAATTGCCTAGTGGCGTGTGCTGGCCGGTATCAGTCGGCGGTGCTGATCACCCGGGATTTGCTGACCTGAGCGGGTGCAAAGTGGCAGGTAAATGTACTCCCGTGGCCCGGCACGCTGCTGATTTCCATGCGCGCGCGGTGACGCAGCAGGACATGCTTGACGATCGCCAGGCCCAGCCCGGTACCGCCAGTGTTGGAATTGCGGCTGGAGTCGACGCGGTAGAAGCGTTCGGTCAGGCGCGGCAGGTGCTTGCTGTCGATGCCGATCCCGGAGTCCTGCACGCTCAGGTGCGCGCCTTGCTCATCGCCCCACCAGCGGATGCGGATGCTGCCTTCGGCGGGGGTATATTTCACTGCGTTGAACACCAGGTTGGAAAACGCGCTGCGTAATTCCGCTTCACTGCCCTTGAGCAGAATCGTCGGGTCGGCTTCCAGGGTGATCTGTTGATTTTTCTGGCCCGACAGCTGTTGAGCATCGCCCTTGATCGACTGCAGCAAGCCATCAATGGCCACCGGCTGGTTGTCCGACGGGTAATCGGTGGCTTCCAGCTTGGCCAGCAACAGCAGGTCATTGAGCAAGGTTTGCATGCGCCCGCCTTGCTGCTGCATCTGTTGCAGGGCACGGGTCCAGCGCGGGTTCACTTCCTCGACGTTATCGAGCAGGGTTTCCAGGTAGCCACAGATCACCGTCAGCGGCGTGCGCAGCTCGTGGGAAACGTTGGCGATGAAGTCTTTGCGCATCTGTTCCAGCTGATGGATACGGGTCACGTCGCGCACCAGCATCAGGTGCTCATTGTTGCCGTAACGGGTGATGTACAACTGGATGCGCATCCGGTCGTTGGTCGGCGAAGGGATTTCCAGCGGTTCGGCGTAGCTGTCCTGCTCGAAGTATTCCTTGAAGCGCGGATGGCGTACCAGGTTGGTCACCGGCTGGCCGCTGTCCTGCGGGGTCTTGAGGCCCAGCAGGGTTTCAGCGGCACGGTTCCACCATTCCAGGTTGCCGTCGCTGTCGAGCATGACCACCGCGTCTTTCAAGGCTGCGGTGGATTCCTGGACCCGATCGATGACCGCTTGCAGGCGCCCGCGAACGCGTTGGTCGCGACGTTGCAGATGGTAGATGCTGTCGAACACCTCGCCCCACAGGCCATAGCCATCGGGAGGTGCTTCATCGGGTTTGTGCAGGCGCAGCCATTCGTGCAGGCGTAGCAGTTGCTTGAGGGTCCAGGCCAGGTAAACGCCAAGCCCCGCGGCGAGGCTCCAGCCGTAGTAGCCGGTGACCAGGCCGATCACCAGGCAGGCGGTGACCAGCAGCAGCATGTGGCGAATCAGGGTGCCATGCCAGTTTTGGTTCACTTGAAAGCGCGTCCTTGTCTACTTCTAAAACGGGGAAATCCGGGTCACGCTTTTGTGGAAAAGCGGTAACCGGTGCCGCGCACGGTTTGTACCAGGTTTTCGTAGGCATCGCCGAGGGCTTTGCGCAGGCGCCGGATGTGCACATCCACGGTGCGCTCCTCGACATACACATTGCCGCCCCAGACCTGATCCAGCAACTGGCCACGGGTGTAGGCGCGTTCCTGGTGCGTCATGAAGAACTGCAGTAGACGGTACTCAGTCGGTCCCATTTCCGCCGGTTTGCCGTCAATGGTCACGCGGTGGCCAATCGGGTCCAGCAGCAGGCCCCCGACTTCGATCGGTGCTTCGCCGTCGGAGGGGCCGGCACGGCGCAGCACGGCCTTGAGGCGTGCGACCAGCTCACGCGGGGAAAAGGGCTTGGTGATGTAGTCATCGGCGCCGACTTCCAGGCCCTGGATCTTGTTGTCCTCTTCGCCCTTGGCGGTGAGCATGATGATCGGGATATCCCCGGTCAGCTCGTCGCGCTTGAGGCGGCGGGCCAGCTCGATGCCGGACGTGCCGGGCAGCATCCAGTCAAGCAGGATCAGGTCCGGTTTGCGGTCGACGATAATGGCGTGGGCCTGCTGGGAGTTCTCCGCCTCCATGCAGTCGTAGCCGGCCATTTCCAACGCAACGGCGATCATTTCGCGAATGGGCGCTTCGTCGTCGACGATCAGAATGCTCCTGCCAACCATGCCTTAATCCTCTTGTCATTTAACTGTCTTGCGCCGCATTAGATAACGGAATTATTGCAGTCGTGTGACAGTATTTTAGTCGCCCGGCGATTGTCATGAACCTGGGCTAAGCTCTAAGTCCGAATCCTGACAACCACAAACGGAAGGTTTCCATGAAACACATTGCTCAATCCTGGAAGGCTTTGCTGGTGACTGCTGCGCTTGCCTTGCCGACAATGGCCTTCGCCGCCGAGCCGGCGATGATGAAAGACGGCATGATGGTCGACCATAAGGGAATGACTTTGTACACGTATGACAAAGACTCGGGCGGCAAGTCGATGTGTAATGACGAGTGCGCCAAGAATTGGCCTCCGATGATGGCGCCAGCGGGGGCCACTGCTTCAGGCAAATGGAGCGTCATCAAGCGCGATGATGGTACGAGCCAATACGCTTACGACGGCAAGCCTCTGTATACATTCGTGAAGGACAAAAAACCCGGTGACATGGTAGGCGACAAAATGAAGGACGTCTGGCACGTCATGCACGAGTCGCAGAAGTAAACGTGTAGGAGCTAGCATGCTCGCGATGGTCGTCAACGATAACGCGGCAAGCCTGACATCCCGCGGCGTCTGTGAAACCTTCGCGAGCATGCTCGCTCCTACATGAAAACGGGTCAACGCAACCCGTAATCCAGCACGATCCCGACAAAAATCGCCAACCCGGCCCAATGGTTGTGCAAGAACGCCTTGAAACAGCGCATACGGTCCTTGTCACGGGTGTACCAGAACTCCCAGGCAAAACAGCCCGCCGCCACCGCCAGTCCCAGATGGAACCAGCCGCCGAGCTCGAATTTAGACCCGGCCAGCAGCAGGCAACCCAGCGCCAGCCCCTGAAGGGTCAGGATGATCACCCGATCAGCCTCGCCAAACAGGATTGCCGTGGACTTCACGCCGATCTTCAAGTCATCGTCGCGGTCGGTCATCGCGTAGTAAGTGTCGTAACCCACCGTCCACATCAGGTTGGCGATCCATAGCAGCCACGCCGCCGCCGGCAGTTCGCCGGTCTCGGCAGTGAACGCCATTGGCATCCCCCAGGAAAACGCCGCGCCCAGCACCACTTGCGGGTAATAGGTGTAGCGCTTCATGAACGGATAGGTGAAGGCCAGGGCCAAGCCACCGAACGACAGCCACACCGTTGCCGCGTTGGTGCACAGCACCAGCAGGAAGCTCAGGCCCATCAATAATGCAAAGAACGCCAACGCTTCTTTGGAGCTGATCTTGCCGCTCGGCAGCGGGCGCTGTTCGGTGCGCTTCACATGGCCATCGACCTTGCGGTCCGCCCAATCATTGATCACACAGCCCCCCGCGCGGGTCAGCACCACGCCAAGGACGAAAATCACGATATTGGCCAGCGACGGCGAGCCCTTGCCGGCAATCCACAGCGCCCATAGCGTCGGCCACAACAGCAGGTAGATGCCGATCGGCTTGTCCATGCGCGTCAGCTGAATGAAATCCCAGGCCCGGGGATTCAAGCGGTTCAAGGACTTGAGCAGGCTCTGGTACATCAGCAATTCTCCGGATGGACGCGGGCGGCGCTCCACAGGGTCGGCAGGAAGATCTCGGCCACCAGCACACTCAAGGCGCCACGGTCGAATCGCGAGCGGCGAGCCCACAGCCCGGGCGCCCGCACTTCGCTGGGCAACCACGCCTGCGGGTAGTGGCAAACCTCGATGGCACGGCGCTGGAAGGCGTGATCGCAAAACAGCAGCTCGCCCAGGGAGCGACTGCCCAATTCGTCCATGTGCAAGCCGTCGCCCTGCAACGCGCTGCGCGCCGCGACGCTGCGGGCAAACACCAGGGCTTGCCCGTGTCCACGCAAATACACCTCGCGCACCCAGCCTTCACTGCCCTCGGCCAGGTCCAGCGCCGCGCATTCATCCGTGCGCAGGGGCTGCCAGCCTTCGAATAATGGCGTGACGCTAAACGCATCATTCGTCAGATGAATGAGACGCCTGGTCAGCGAGCCATTATCGAACAACCAATCGAGGATAGACGTGTCGGGGAGAGGCGTCAGTTGGCTTTGAAAGAGCCAGGTTGGGGGAGGGCAGGGGGATTCTGTGTGTTGCACAATGAGTCATTATTGGCAGCAAAGGAGCCTGTGAGCTTACCATGTCAGCCACCAATGTTGATTGATCCGGGCCACCCGATGCTCCGAACCGGCTTGCATCTGTCGTGCCCGATCAGTAAAAAAACGCTTTGAGCTGGATGGCAACGCAGTAACCATCGACCGTCCGCGCCGGCAATAGCCTGAATCCCGAGGAATTACCTGAATGAAAAAGTGGCAATGTATCGTCTGCGGCCTGATTTATAACGAAGCCGACGGTTGGCCCGATGACGGCATTGCGCCGGGCACCCGTTGGGAAGACGTTCCGGCAGATTGGCTGTGCCCGGACTGCGGTGTGGGCAAAATGGATTTCGAAATGATCGAAATCGCCGCCTGAACAACTGAGGAGTAAGGAATGAACGCACCTGTCGTAATCGTTGGTACCGGGCTGGCTGGCTACAACGTCGCTCGCGAGTTTCGCAAACTCGACAGCGAAACCCCGCTCCTGCTGATTACCGCCGATGACGGGCGCTCCTACTCCAAACCGATGCTCTCCACCGGTTTCGGCAAAAACAAGGACGCCGACGGCCTGAGCATGGCCGAACCGGGCGCGATGGCCGAGCAATTGAAGGCCGAGGTGCGCACCCATACCCGCATCAGTGGCATCGACCCGGGCCACAAGCGCCTGTGGATCGGCGAGGAAGCGGTGATCTACCGTGACCTGGTGTTGGCGTGGGGGGCGGAAACCGTGCGCGTACCCATCGAAGGTGATGCAGGTGATTGCGTGTTCCCGATCAACGATCTGGAAGACTACGCGCGCTTTCGCGCGGCTGCGGCCGGCAAGCGGCGGGTCTTGTTGCTGGGCGCCGGCCTGATCGGTTGCGAGTTCGCCAACGACCTGACCCTGGGCGGCTACGAGGTGCAACTGGTTGCACCGTGCGAGCAGGTCATGCCGACCCTATTGCACCCGGCAGCGGCCGCAGCGGTCCAGGCCGGGCTGGAAAGCCTGGGTGCACGCTTCCACCTCGGGCCGGTGCTCAATCGCCTGCAGCGGGTTGCTGACGGCCTGGAGGCCCATCTTTCCGATGGTCAGGTCATACCGTGCGACGTGGTGGTGTCGGCCATTGGCCTGCGTCCGCGCATCGACCTGGCCGCCGCTGCCGGCCTGCAGGTCAATCGCGGCGTAGTGGTCGACCGGCACCTGCAAACGTCCCATGCCAACATCTACGCCCTGGGTGACTGTGCCGAGGTCGATGGGCTGAACCTGTTGTACGTGATGCCCCTGATGAGTTGTGCGAGAGCGCTGGCACAGACCCTTGCCGGCAACCCGACGGTGGTCAACTACGGCCCGATGCCGATCACTGTCAAAACCCCGGTGTGCCCATTGGTGGTATCCCCGCCGCCACGGGGTACGGAGGGCTTCTGGACAGTCGAAGGGCAGGGCGCCGACATCAAGGTTTTATGCCGTGATGCCCACGGCAAACTGCTCGGTTATGCCCTCACAGGCGCAGCCGTGATGGAAAAGCTGGCCCTCAACAAAGAGCTTCCGGCACTGCTGGCGTAAATACCGGTCGTTCTGTCGGAATCACCCCCATTTTGCCCGTACATTGGCCGTGCCGACACTGGCGCGGCTCCTCACTGCGTGCCATCCTCACTCCCGTCTGCCGCAGAGTAGAGCACCTGCGGCGCTTTGGGCGCTGCTCCATAGAGGGCGGCACGGACATAACAACAAAAAACCGTCAAAGGGGCTTCACTAATATGCGTAAACCAGAACTCGCCGCAGCCATCGCTGAAAAAGCAGATCTAACCAAAGAGCAGGCCAACCGCGTCCTCAACGCCGTTCTCGAAGAAATCACCGGCGCCCTGCACCGCAAAGACAGCGTGACGCTGGTAGGTTTCGGCACCTTCCTGCAACGCCACCGCGGTGCCCGCACCGGCAAAAACCCGCAAACCGGTGAGCCGGTTAAGATCAAGGCCAGCAACACTGTTGCATTCAAACCGGGTAAATCGTTGAAGGACAGTGTTAATCCGTAATCTGTTTCGCGAACCTGCAGTTCAGGGGAGCGGACTGAAGAATGGGCACGCCAATGAGATTGGGTGCCCATTTTTTGTTAATCGAGAAGTCTTGCTTATCAAGCATGTAGCCAAGTGGCTTTTGTCAACTGTCAGCTATGACAGTTACCGAACTTCAACCGATGGTTTATAAAAGGAGTTCATTAAATGCGGGCAAGGTGACGACATGACTTCGGACACTGCTATTGCAAAGGCTTTTTCCCCTGTGATAATCCCGGCAAAGATAAGGACGCTCTTTGACGACCTTTCTTTTGCGCACATTGCGGCCGCACATATTTCAGAAGCCACGGGCATACCGGTGACCATCGACGATGTCGTGACGCAGGACATGCTTGATAAAGTGACGGTCTTGAGTGTGCTGAGCGGGGCGCCTGGAAAGTTCACCAGCCTGCGAGGCATTGGGCATCTGCGCAATTTGCAAAACGTAATGATAGAAAATCAACCTGTCACTCGCCTGCCTGAAGACTTCGGAACGTTGGCAAAGTTGACGTCGGCGCACTTCATCAACAGCGCACTCAAATCAATTCCGGACTGGATAGGGAATCTCACCAGCCTGACCCAGTTGAATCTGAGCTCTCAAAGGCCGCTGGGCATTATGAGAGGCAGTATTCCGGAGTCGATCGGTAATCTGACAAGACTGGAACGCTTCGACTTGGGTAATAACAATAATCTGTGCGGAAAACTGCCAGACTCAATGGCTAGGCTGACCGCCCTCAAAAACCTGTTGATTCAAAGTAACGGGTTTGAAGACATGACTGTGTTGAATGCCATGCCTTCCACCACCAATATTAATTTCCACAATCAAGCCTTGGGCATTTTCGACTTGGGCAAAGTACGCCAAAACAATTCGCTGACCATCAGGCTGCCTGAAATATTTGTTCAGGCCCAAACACCGGATGACAAGCTGTATGAGCCGAGTGGAGTTCAAATCGTGGGCGCTCCAGGAACGCATCTGGACCCAAACCGGCATGATGTGCATTTGCCGACCGGCACCACTGGTACGTTCGAAGTGATGCTGGCGATTCATGGGCGGCTGACAAATGTGAACTATCGCTACGCGGTGATCGAGTAACGGCCAACGATCCTTTGGTTAGCGGATGAAGAACCCCGAGATACGTCCCGCGTCTTGCAGGAAGTTTCCGGCAAGCTTGCGGGACAAACATCAAAATGTCGCAGCCTTAGGCCATTCCTACAGGACGATTTTTTTTCATGTTCAGGATCGGTGTGTGAGGGCAGTCCAGAGCCGAGTGCGATGAATTACCTATTTACCATTCTGCTGATGGCCATGGCGATTGTGCTACCAAACGGCAGGTTTGGAATCGTTAAACGTATCTCGAAAATGATGAATTTCCTTACAAAATTGAGGAAGCATCTGACGCTTTTTTAAGGTTGGCCTTCGGAAGCGCGACGGTTAGTTTGGTCACTCCCAATCTTCATCGGAGATATACCATGCCCAAGGCCAAAGAATTGCCCGCCAGATTAGAAAGCGCTAGCACTACCCCGTACATGTCCGCGACTTCAAGAAAGTTGCACCATGCCGCCACCCGCGCCCTGGACCATTACCTGAAACCCAATGCCTTGGTCATGACCGGGGCTCATCCACCCGGCGCGATCTTTGTCGTGGCGCCTGACATCGACAACGAGACGCTATTAGCCCACGCCTGTGAGTCGTTGGCGTCGGCCAACGTGATGGCAAGTGAAATCGCCGCAATGCTCGAGGGGGCGCACCGCAGTACGATGCTGGCGCTTCAGCAGGTGATCATGCTCGGTGAACTGGCGGTAAATCGAGTGCTGGATAACGTCGCCCCACCACACCCCGTCTGAGTCCAGAAAAGGCAGGCTTTCGTCCGTGACTTGGTAGTCATCGGCGTCAAAAATCCAGGCATCTCCTCCAAACATATCTGGAAGGTGGCGTTCTGGAATTTAATCGCTACACTGCGCCGGCCGTTCATTTTTCTTCTGAGGCTTGCGCATGAAATTTCGTTTTCTGCTGTGGATGCTGGGTTTGTTGATGGGTAAGGCCAGTCGGACCAATCCGGCGTTTCAGCAGCAGCTGGGTGATAAAGAACTGGTGTTTCAACTGCAGACCCTGGACGGGAAAGTAGCGCGGCACTTCCGGGTGAAGGATCAGCGCATCACCAGCAAGGCGGGTGTGTATGCCGAGCCAGCGTTTGCGATTGCCTTCAAGGATGCGGCCTACGGCTTTGCCACGATGCAGGCCAAGAACAAGCAGTTGGCGTTCATGACGGGTATTCAGGACAAGTCGATTCAGATCAAGGGCAACCCGGCGCTGGTGATCTGGTTCCAGGGGTTGACCAAGTATTTGAAGCCGCGGAAGAAGCCAACTAAAGGTAGCTGAGTTCCGATTTTTTGGCCTGATAAGTCGGTTATCTTGCCTCAAAAGAATGTATAGCTATCATTTCTGACAGGTGTTTTAAATGAGGACATGCTCCATTGTGGGGGTCTTAGTACATCAATGCCGACCTGGTGGAGCCTGATCATGAGTCAATCGCAAGCTAAAATAGCTGGGAATTTTTACGATCAAACTTTTGGTATCGGAGGTGTTGTAACCTTCCCAATCGATAATGTCGCCGCTAGTGATTTTCCTCAGGCGATAGCTACCCTGCCACAAAACAAATTGCTGATGGTTACTACTGGTGACGATACAAGTCTAAAAATGGTAAGGCTAAATGAAGACGGATCACTTGACTCGTCGTTTGCCAGTGGTGGGAGTGTCGTTGTTCCGACGTCCCGTATCGGTTATTTTTATGCTAACTCATTGGATTTGTTGCCAGATGACAAGTTTCTTGTTAGTGGCGCGATAAATAACACTGTCGCAATTGTTCGGCAGGTAAAGGATGGTGCGCCAGATCCCTCGTTTGGCGAGAATAATGATGGTCAAGTCAGTTATAACGTTTACAATTTTCTTGATAGCAATAGCTATCCTGGTGCCAGTTTTCACAGCAGTGATGCTGAGGGGGAGCAGGTCGATAAATCAACCGGTTACTCAAGCGGTGTTAGAGGAGTCGCAACTGCACTGGATGGTCAAATTGTTTTGACTCGGACTATCAAAGTCGGCGCAAGCGATTTTAGGGTAATCGTGATTCGACTGAGCGAGAATGGTTCATTGGACGAAACATTTGGTGGTAAGGGCTATGTATTCATTGCTTCCGCTAGCTCGGAGGAGCGTTTTAGTCGTGGGGTACTGTTACAGCAGGACGGTAAAGTTTTGGTTTTCTTTAAGTATAACGGCTATGTCCATGTCATTCGCTATAATCAGGACGGAAGCGTTGACATAAGTTACGGTGATAAAGGAACTGGTATTGTGACCATTCCGAGTATTAACTTATCTAGCACGCTAACTTCGATGGCACTAAAGCCTGGCGGGGGGGTGGTAGCAGCAGGCGATAACTCAAGCGTTTCTGGAAGGAGTACGCTACTCGTTTCACTAACTTCGAATGGCAGTTTTTCCAAAGATTTCAATGAGGGGCAGCCAGCGTTATCTGTTTATTCTGGATATTCAAACAATGTGGTGAAAAGCCTTGCTTTGCAGGATGACGGGCGAATCCTAGTGGGGCTGGCAGTGTTTGTTGGTGATAGTAGAGAGCTGGTCAACCTGGTTGCGCGTTACCTTCCTGATGGGTCTTTTGATACGACGTTTGGTGGCGGAAAAGGGTTTATTGCTTTCGACGCAACTGAGGGCTTTTTCAGATCTCTAGCAGTGTTGCCGGACCACCGGGTGGTTTTTTGTGGGTATGGACGCGTAAGCGGTCTAGCAGGCCATGTGGTGCGCTGCTTGGCTTGATTTCTTCGGCCACCTTTACCCATTGCCAGCATGCTTGCTCCCACAGGAAGATCCAAATCCTTGTAGGAGCGATGCTGGCCCGCGAAGCTTTTAGGGTTGACTGAATTGCGACGCCAGCTCACGCAATAACACTTCAGCCTCCAGCACTTTGCTGACAACGTCTTCGGCTTTAGCACGGCTCAGGCCGAGACGTTCGAGCAGGGCGTCCGGGATATCTTCGTCCGGTCCCGAACCAATGCCCCGGCTGCGCAGCAGGCGTACGGCCAGGCAAACAAGGTTCGGGTATTCGGCGTAGGTGCCGTCGTAGTTTGGATCGTGCTGGAAGCGCAGCGCGGTGGTGAGTTCTTCCGGCATGTCCCAGTAGCGCATCAGCCATGAACCGATCTGTTCGCGACTGATGCCGAGCAGGTGTTGCTCGATGTAGCTGTGGCACAGGTGTGGGTTGACCTCCATGTGACGGCAGATCAGCGAGAAGTGCGGCGGGAACACGTGGGCCAGCAGCAGGTAGCCGAAGTTGTGCAGCAGGCCCGCCAGGTAGGTCAGGCCCGCTTCCGGGCGCTGGGTGCGGGGCATGGCCCGGGTCAGGCCTTCGATGACCGCGGCCGTGTAGATCGATTGCTGCCAGTACGGAGTGCTGTGTTGCGGGCGGTCCTTGGGCAGGCTCAAGGTTTTTCCCAGGGCCAGGCCCAGCGCCAGGTTGATCACCAGGTCGAAACCCAGTACCCGGACGATCGCGTCTTCTACCGAACGAATCTTGCCCGGTGAGGCGTAGTACGGCGATGCGGCCCAGCTCACCACTTGTGCGGCGAGGGCCGGGTCGGTTTCGACCACGCCGGTAATGTCGTCGATAGTGGCGTTAGGGTCGACGCGCAGCTTGATGATCTTCTGCGCCGTTTCGGCCAGCGGTGGAATCTCGATGGTCGCTTCCAGTCGTTGCTGGATACGTCGCGCCGTGAACGCCTGGACGGCTTGGGAGATCTCATCGCGGTCATCGTCAGGGCGATCAAGGTTGGGGCGGATGCTGCTCAGGTTCTCGCCGAAGTTGGCGGCGCTGGCCTTGGTCAGCATGGACCTGAAGGCTTCGCTGGTGATCTCCAGCAGCACGCCCGGCTCCCCCGAATTGACCAGCACCATGGGTTCGCGCAACAGGCTTTCTTCATACAGGCAGGGTGAACTGGTCAGCGATGGCAGGCCCGGCAGCAGGCTCAGGCTGTGTTTGCCGAGCATTTTCTGCAGACGCTCGGTCGACACGGCTGTGAGGCGGCGGCCTGTGAGTTCGGTCAGGCGATTGAGGTCCAGCAATTGACTCTGCGGATACAGCACCATCAGCGCGCCGACACTGTCATCGAGCAGCACGGCCTGGACTTTGCGCGCAGCGTTCAGGCCGTGATGGTCGAGCACTTCTTCGAAGGTAATGCCCATTTTGTCCAGCAGCAGCCGAATGACCGACGGAGCGTGCGGGGCAGCAGGTGCGAGGGCAACTTCGGTCATGGTCTGTATCCGTTCCAAAACAATTTCAGGAGTATAACCAGCTTGCTCAAAGCCATCGCCTGGAAACTGAGACGCTGCTCACACTTGGCCGTATTGCTGCCCGTGGCGCAACCAGCGGTCGAGTAACGGGCTGACATGGTCAGGCCAGCGTTCCAGCAAGGCCTGGGCGGCGTCGCGTACGGCAGGCAGCAGGTCGGCATCGCGCATCAGGTCGGCGACCTTGAATTGGAGCAGGCCGGTTTGCCGTGTGCCGAGCATTTCGCCGGGGCCGCGCAGTTCGAGGTCTTTTTCGGCAATCACAAAACCGTCGTTGGTTTCGCGCATGATACCCAGTCGCTGACGTCCGATCTGGGACAACGGCGGATGATAAAGCAGCACGCAATGGCTGACCGCGCTGCCCCGCCCCACGCGGCCGCGCAACTGGTGCAGTTGCGCCAGGCCCAGGCGTTCGGGGTTTTCGATGATCATCAGGCTGGCGTTGGGTACGTCCACGCCGACTTCAATGACTGTGGTGGCGACCAGCAGTTGCAGGTTGCCGGCCTTGAACTCGGCCATCACCGCCGCTTTTTCGGCAGGCTTCATGCGTCCATGGATCAAGCCGACTTTTAATTCGCCGAGGGCGGCGGTGAGGTCTTCGTGCGTAGTTTCAGCGGCCTGGCAGGTCAGCTCTTCCGATTCTTCGATCAGCGTGCACACCCAATAGGCCTGACGCCCTTCGGCGCAAGCACCGCGCACTCGTTCGATCACTTCGACGCGCCGGGTGTCAGTGACCAGCACCGTGTTCACCGGAGTACGGCCGGGGGGCAGTTCGTCGAGGATCGAGGTGTCGAGGTCGGCGTAGGCGCTCATGGCCAGCGTCCGGGGGATCGGCGTGGCGGTCATGATGAGTTGGTGCGGACACATCCGCCCGCCGACGCCTTTCTGCCGCAGCGCCAAGCGCTGCTGTACGCCAAAACGGTGCTGTTCGTCGATGATCGCCAGCGCGAGATTCTTGAACTGTACTTCGTCCTGGAACAGCGCGTGGGTGCCGACCACCATCGGCGCACCGCCCGCGATCTGCTCAAGCGCGGCGACACGGTTCTTGCCCTTGAGCTTGCCGGCGAGCCACGCGACTTCGATACCCAACGGTTCGAGCCAGCGCTTGAAGGTGATGAAGTGCTGCTCGGCGAGGATTTCGGTGGGCGCCATCAGGGCGACTTGATAACCGGCTTCCAGCGCCTGGAGTGCAGCCAACGCGGCGACCACGGTCTTGCCCGCGCCAACGTCGCCCTGAATCAGTCGCAGCATGGGTTCGTGCTGGCTGAGGTCGTAGGCGATTTCGTTGCCCACCCGTTGCTGCGCGCCCGTCGGGGTGAAGCCGAGGTTGGCTAAATATTGGCCGGGCAGCTTCGTGGCTTTCGGCATCGCTGGCGCGCGCAGGGCACGCATGCTCTCGCGCAGGCGCTGCTGGGACAGTTGATGGGTCAGCAGCTCTTCGAAGGCCAGGCGGTGCTGGGCCCAGTGATGACCCAAGGCGAGTTCGTCGACGTCAGCATCGGCAGGCGGGTTATGCAGGTAGCGGATCGCATCGGCCAGCGGCGCCAATTGGTAGTCGCGGGCCAATTCCTTCGGCAGCCAGTCGGGCAGGCTGCTCGGGCCGAGCAAAGTCAGGGTTTGCATGCACAGCTGTCGAAGACGCTGTTGGGTCAGGCCTTCGGTGAGCGGGTACACCGGGGTCAGGGTTTCATCCACGGGCGGTGGTTCGTCGCCGGTGATGGCGCGGTATTCCGGGTGGTAGATTTCCAGCCCCGAGGCGCCGGGCCGCACTTCGCCGTAGCAGCGAATCCGCGTGCCGCGCTTGAGGCCTTCTTTCTGTGCATTGCTGAAATGATAGAAGCGCAGGCTCAGGCCGCCGGTGCCGTCCTGCATGCGCACGACAAGGCTGCGGCGTCGGCCCATGACCACGTCTGCGCCGCTGACGGTGCCTTCGACGACGGCGTCCTGCCCTGGGCGCAGTGCGCCGATCGGCACTACGCGAGTGCGATCCTGGTAACGCAATGGCAAATGAAACAGAACGTCCTGGAGATTCTCCAGGCCGACCTTGGCCAGTTTTTCGGCCATGGCTTCGCCGACACCCTTGAGTGCCGTCACCGACACTTGCGACAACTCAGTCATGGCGTGGCTTAACCGGCCGTTACCGGTGCGGCGGGTTTGGCCACCGAGCACAGGCGAATGGAGTCAGCGAGAATTTCAATGGCCTTGGGTCGCGGGAAGCTCGCACGCCAGGCAATGGCTACGGTGCGGAATGGCACCGGCGCCGACAGTGGTCGAACCTCGATCACGCCGGGGGCGTAGTGATGGCTATCGACCGCCGACAGCGGCAAGATTGAAATGCCGAGGCCGGAGGCCACCATGTGGCGGATGGTTTCCAGCGAACTGGACTCCACCGTGGTGTGCTTGGCGCCGTCGTTGCCCTTGGCCAGTGTCGGGCAGGCTTCGAGTACCTGGTCGCGGAAGCAGTGCCCTTCGCCGAGCAGCAGCAGGCTCTTGTCGTTGAGCAGGTTGGCGTCGATGGATTCTTTCTGCGTCCATGGGTGCTGGGCCGGCATCAGGACATAGAACGGCTCGTCATAGAGCTGCAAGGTCAGCACGTCGGCTTCGTTGAACGGCAGGGCGATGATGATCGCGTCGAGTTCGCCATTGCGCAGTTTGTCGCGCAGCACGTGGGTGAAGTTTTCCTCGATGTACAACGGCATCTGCGGGGCAACCCGGTGCAGTTGTGGAATCAGGTGCGGAAACAGGTATGGGCCGACGGTATAGATCGCGCCGACCTTGAGCGGCGCGGTCAGCTGGTTCTTGCCAGCCTGGGCCAGTTCGCGAATGCCCTGGGCCTGCTCGAGTACTTTTTGCGCCTGGGCGACGATCCCTTCGCCAACCGGGGTCAAGCGCACGGCGCTTTTGCTGCGCTCAAAAATCAGCACACCGAGTTCGTCTTCAAGCTTTTTCACGCCCACCGACAGGGTTGGTTGGCTGACGTGACAACGCTCGGCGGCATGGCCGAAGTGTTGTTCTTGGGCGAGGGTAACGATGTAGCGTAATTCTGTGAGGGTCATAGCAAGCGTCCATGAAGTTGCGAGCCAAGCATACCGGCTGCAATCGATAGACGCACGTTATCAGAAGGTATGTGGCGTGTAACACAGGGCAATACCGGTTTGCCGTATCCAGATATGCAAAAGGCACCTTATCGGTGCCTTTTGCAGAGCCAGGGGCCTGGATGGCCGGTGTGATCAGCGTCGGCGCTTGTCGATCGAGTACACAAAGGGTGCAACGATTTCGATGGAGCCATTGGTCAGCATGTCGGCCGGCGGCTTGGGCAGCGGTTGGGCACGGCGGATCATGTCCAGGGTCGCCCGGTCCAGATCGGCTGTGCCCGAAGCGCCCACCAGCTCGAAAGACAGGACGTTGCCTTCGCCGTCCACCACGAAACGCAGACGGTTCATGCCTTCCTTGCCCCGTGCCTGTGCACTGGCAGGGTACTTCTTGTACTTTTGCAAGTGCGCCAGCAATGCGCCTTGCCAACTCGCCTTGGCCGCGACTTGAGCCGCTGAAGGGCCTGGTGCGGGCTGTGCGGACTTCTCCGTCGGCGCCTGGGTCGGCTGCGTGTCGGCGGGTTTCTCCTCCGACGGCTTTTCCTTTGGCGGATCAGGCTTCTTCTCTACCGGTTTGGGCGGCTGAGGCTTCGGCTTGGGTTTTACCGGCTTGGGCACGGCAATCTCGGCCTTCGGCGCTTCGGCAAGCTTGGGTATCGGCAATTCTTCAACCGGAGCGGGCGGCTGCGGTGGCGTGACGACCTTCGGCGGTGCAGGCGGTGGCGGGGCGGGAAGCGGTGCCAGTTCGACCATCATTGCCTGAGGTGGTAATTCGATGGGCGGGTGGGCAGTCCAGTTCACGGCCAGTGCGATGGCCAGCGCGTGAACGCCCAGCACGATGGCCAGGCTACCGCTGTAACGCGTCAGCTTATGGCGCGTATTGATCATTTCTTGGCTGCCGTCTCGAGTCCGACCAGGCCCACCTTCAGGTAACCGGCGGCGCGCAGATTGTCCATCACGCTCATCAGGTCGCCGTAATCCACGCCTTTATCGGCCTGGAAGAAGATCGTCGTGTCTTTCTTGCCCTGGGTCCTGGCGTCGAGCGTGGCGCCAAGTGCTTCGACCTTCACTTCGTCTTCGCCGAGGAACAGGCGCTGGTCAGCCTTGACGCTGAGGAACACCGGTTTCTCCGGCCGTGGCGCCGGCTTGGCGGTGGACGCGGGCAGGTCGACCTTAATGTCTACGGTAGCCAGCGGGGCCGCCACCATGAAGATGATCAGCAGCACCAACATCACGTCGATGAACGGCGTGACGTTGATTTCGTGGTTTTCGGACAGATCGTCGTCTGCCCCTTCTTTCAAATGCAGGCCCATGGCCGATTACCCCACTTTCACCATGTGCGGATGTGAGCTGCGCTCAGGCTGGTGGTCGAGGTCGCGGCTGACCAGCAGCAGGACCTCTGCCGACGCGTCGGAGACCTGCGCTTTGTAACCGGCGATGGAGCGGGCGAACACGTTGTAGATCACCACCGCAGGGATCGCTGCAACCAGGCCCAGAGCCGTGGCCAACAGGGCTTCGGCGATGCCGGGGGCGACGACGGCGAGGTTGGTCGTCTGGGTCTTGGCGATGCCGATGAAGCTGTTCATGATGCCCCATACGGTACCGAACAGGCCGACGAACGGCGCTGTGGAACCGATGGTGGCAAGCACGCCGGTGCCGCTGCTCATTTTGCGACCGCAAGCCGCTACCAGGCGCTCAAGGCGGAAGCTGACGCGCTCCTTGATGCCTTCTTTTTCACGGCTGTTGACCGACAGGCGCATCTCTTCGAGGGCATCATGGACCAGCAGGTTGGCCAGGGTGCCTTCCTTTGCCGCAGTGGCGCTGGCTTCCTTGAGGGAGGCGGACTTTTTCAGCTGGGCGATTTCACCGCGCAGGCGACGCTTGGCGCCCATCAACTCAAGACCCTTGGCGATCCAGATGGTCCAGGTGATGATCGAGGCGATGGCCAGGCCGATCATCACGATTTTCACGATGATGTCGGCGTTCTGGTACATGCCCCACGGCGACAGGTCATGGGCCATGCCCAGGGTGTTGTCGGCCTCGAGGACTTCGGGAGCTTCTTCACCAATCGCGTCTGCCGGTACTGCCTGGGCAGGATCGGTCGCGACCGGCGCCGCTGCCGGGCCGGCGTGGTCGGCCTGGGCAGGTGCGGCGGCGGCAGTCGGGGTGGCGGGGGCTTGTGCGTCAGCAAAGGTGGCGGTTGGCGCCAGCATCAGGCTGAGTAGCAGGGCGGCCACCGCGCTCCAGGCGCGAGGTCGTTTGGTTGGCGAAGCGGAGAGTTGAATACGTGTCATGCTGGGCCGGACCTGAAGGAAAAAGACGGTTAATGTTCTTCCAGGCCTCGTAAGGCCGAGAACAAAAGTGGTCCGCATTATTGCAAGTAATTCTTGTTAACAGAAGTAATAGCGTCTCTTTTTTTCCTGCATTGCTAGCCGCTCGTCCATTGCCAGCGCTGGTTTGTCCATTTTCAAGGAGAGTTTTCTGATGTCCGCACCCTCTGTTTTGATCGCCGGTTGCGGTGATGTCGGCAGTCGCCTGGCCACGCAGTTGTTGGCTGGCGGGTGGGAAGTCCATGGCCTGCGCCGTGACGTTTCGCGCCTGCCCGACGGGGTTGTCGGAGTGGCCGGCGACCTGTTCAACAAGGACTGCCCGGCAACTTGGCCGGTCGGTGCGGTGGATTACCTGGTGTATTGCGCGGCCGCCACCGATCACGATGAAGCGGGTTATCGGGCCGCTTATGTCCAGGGCTTGCAGCATGTGCTGGAGTGGCTGGACGACTATGGCCAGGTGCCCAATCGCTTGTTGTTCGTTTCCAGTAGCAGTGTCTACGGCCAGCAGCAGGGCGAGTGGATTGATGAGACTTCGCCAGCCGTGGCGGCGGGTTACTCGGGGCGAGTGATGCTTGAAGCGGAGCAGATTGCTCTCAATAGCGGCATCCCGGCCAGTATCGTGCGTTTGACCGGTATCTACGGCCCGGGTCGTGAATGGTTGCTGACCCAGGTTCGCCGCGGGTATCGCGTGGCGATCGATCCGCCGCTGTACGCCAATCGAATTCATGCCGATGACGCCGCCGGCTTGATGGCGTGTCTGCTCGAGGCGGACCGGCGTGGAGTGGCACTGGACGATGTCTATATAGGTGTTGATGACGAACCCGCCGCGCTGGCGGATGTGGTGGGCTGGTTGCGCGAGTACATGGGTGTGACCGAATGGGCGGAGGACGCCACTGTGCGCCGCACCGGGAGCAAGCGTTGTAGTAACGCGCGGGCGAAGGCGTTGGGTTGGATGCCGAAGTATCCGAGTTTTCGCGAGGGTTATGCGGCGATCATTGAAGGGAATTGTTAACTGCCAGACGCCCGAATCAATCGTGGGAGCGAGCCTGCTCGCGAAGAGGCCGTAACATTCAACATTTATGTCGACTGATACACCGCTTTCGCGAGCAGGCTCGCTCCCACATGGGGCATGTGTGGATTACTGTTTTTCCAGCAGCCACTTGCGATTGCCCGGTGTGTACTGGGGCATTTCGTCTGCCTGGGCGGTATTCACCGCCTGGAAGATTTCCAGTTCCTTGCCTTTGCGTGCAAAGATCCAGGGGTTTCCTTGTCCGTTGAGTTGCAACCACATGTTGTCGTTGCCACCGCTCATCGATGCACAATCACCCGCCAGGCACAGCGCATAGCGATCGGCTTCCGGCAAGCCGATGACCTGGCCGTCGGCCTGGAACTGCACGCTATTGCCTTCGCCGGGGCCGCTGACGACCTTCCAGCTACCGCCCATGTACGCCGTGTACAGCGCGCGTTCGAAACTGGCACCCATCGGTGCGCCATCCGGAACCGGAATCAATGCGCGGTCGAAGACCTGCTCGGGTTCGTTGTCGCTGGCGGCCTGGCTCAGTTGCTTGCCGTCACGCTTGAGCTCGCTGGCAGAGCTGCCATAAAAGTCGACTTTCCAGGCGCCGGACTGTTCGCCCAGCAACTTGCCTTCGACATTTTCAAAACCATTGGTGTAGCGGGCCTGACTGGCTTTGGTGTTGACGTCCCACTCCAGGTTCGGACCATAGGCCTGGAGGGCTTCACGCAGGGGGCCGCCTTTGGCTGCAGCATCGATCGCCGCCTGGTTGATCCAGGTGCCGCTGATATCACGGTCGGCAGGGTTGCTGGCACAACCGCCCAAAAACAGGGCGAGCAGCGAGAGAACAAGCGCTTTGCGCATGGTGGAATCCTTTCAGGCTTTCTTTACTGCAGAGCGGTCGGCGCAGCCATTGGCTGCGCCAGACGCGTTACTCGATGACCAGGATGGCATCCATTTCAACCTGCGAACCCTTTGGCAGGGCCGCAACGCCAATGGCGGCGCGTGCTGGGTAAGGCTGGTCGAAGTATTTGCCCATGATCTCGTTGACCTTGGCGAAATGGCTCAGGTCGGTGAGGAAGATGTTCAATTTGACGATGTCCTTGAACGAACCACCGGCGGCTTCGGCCACGGCCTTGAGGTTCTCGAACACCTGGACGGTCTGTGCTTCGAAGCCTTCGACCAGTTCCATGGTTTTTGGGTCCAGAGGGATCTGGCCCGACATGTAGACGGTGTTGCCAGCCTTGATCGCCTGGGAGTAAGTACCGATGGCGGCCGGGGCCTTGTCGCTGGTGATAACAGTCTTGGTCATGAATGACTCCTTGTAATGGATGGGTGGCTACGCGCGCATGCGGGTGATGCGGATCACCCCGGTCAGGGCGCGCAGTTTCTTGATCACACGGGCCAGGTGCACACGGTCGTGCACGCTGACCACCAGTTGGACCACGCTGATGCGACCATCGCGTTCATCCATGCTGATTTTTTCGATGTTGCCGTCGGCCGCGTTGACGCTGCTGGCCAGCAGGGCGATCAGGCCGCGCTGGTGTTCCAGCTCAACGCGCAGTTCGACGTTGAATTCGCCGGTGACATCCTTGGCCCACGAGAGCTGGATGCATTTTTCCGGGTTGTGGCGGATTTCGCTGATGTTGCGGCAGTTGTCCAGGTGCACGACCATGCCCTTGCCCGCGGACAAATGACCGACAATCGGGTCGCCCGGGATCGGTGTGCAGCACTTGGCGTAGCTGAGGACCAGGCCTTCGGTGCCGCGGATCGCCAACGGGCCTTCGGGGCTGGGTAACTGCTCGCCTTCGCCAAGCAGGCGTCGGGCGACGACGTAGGCCATGCGATTGCCCAGGCCGATGTCTTCAAGCAAGTCTTCGATCAGTTCGAGGCGGTACTCGGCAAGCATCGCTTTCACGCGCTCGGCCGGGATTTTTTCCAGCGAGCTGTCGAAGCCGTTGAGCACCTTGTTCAGCAAGCGTTCGCCCAGGCTGATGGACTCGGAACGGCGCTGCAGTTTCAGCGCATGGCGAATATGGGTGCGTGCTTTGCCGGTAACCACGAAATTGAGCCACGCCGGGTTCGGCCGTGCGCCGGGAGCACTGACGATCTCGACCGTGGAACCGCTTTGCAACGGTTCGGACAGCGGCGCGAGGCGACGGTTGATCCGGCAGGCAATGCAGCTGTTGCCGACGTCGGTGTGCACCGCGTAGGCGAAGTCGACCGCCGTGGAGCCCTTGGGCAGCTCCATGATCCGGCCCTTTGGCGTGAACACGTAGACCTCGTCCGGGAACAGGTCGATCTTCACGCTTTCGATGAATTCCAGCGAGTTGCCGGCCCGTTGCTGCATTTCCAGTACGCCCTTGACCCACTGGCGCGCGCGCGCATGCGTGCCTTTTGGCTGCTCGTCGCCGCTGGATTTGTACAGCCAATGGGCGGCGATGCCGTTGTTGGCCATCTCTTCCATTTCGCGGGTGCGGATCTGGATCTCGATCGGAACACCGTGCATGCCGAACAGCGTGGTGTGCAGCGACTGATAGCCGTTGGCCTTGGGGATCGCGATGTAATCCTTGAAGCGCCCCGGCAACGGTTTGTACAAATTATGAACAGCACCCAGCACGCGGTAGCAGGTATCGACCTTGTCGACGATGATCCGGAATGCATATACATCCATGATCTCGTTGAAGGCCCGACGCTTGCCGCGCATCTTCTTGTAGATGCCGTAGAGGTGTTTCTGGCGCCCGCTGACCTCGCCCTGGATGCCATCGATGGCCAGGCAATGGCTGAGGGATTCTTCGATCTTGTTGACGATTTCCTTGCGGTTGCCCCGGGCGCGCTTGACCGCCTGGTAGATTCGCGCGGAACGCATCGGGTGCATGGCCTTGAAGCCGAGGTCTTCGAATTCTATGCGGATGGCGTGCATGCCCAGCCGGTTGGCGATGGGTGCATAGATTTCCAGGGTTTCCTTGGCGATGCGCCGGCGCTTTTCGCCGGACAGCACTTCCAGCGTGCGCATGTTGTGCAGGCGGTCGGCCAGCTTGACCAGGATCACGCGAATGTCGCGCGCCATGGCCATGGCCATTTTCTGGAAGTTTTCAGCCTGGGCTTCGGCCTTGGTCTCGAAGTTCATCTGGGTCAGTTTGCTGACCCCGTCGACCAGTTCGGCCACGGTTTCGCCAAATTGCGCTTGCAGCGCTTCCTTGGCAATGCCGGTGTCTTCGATCACGTCATGCAGCATGGCCGCCATCAGGCTCTGATGGTCCATGTGCATGTCCGCAAGAATATTCGCCACCGCAAGTGGGTGCGTGACGTACGCCTCACCGCTACGGCGGCGTTGGCCGTCGTGGGCTTGTTCGGCGTAGAAATACGCTCGGCGGACCAGGTTGACCTGGTCTTTGCCGAGGTAGGTCGATAAGCGATCGGCGAGGGCGTCTATGCTCGGCATGATGACTCCTGCCGCAAGCTGTGTTCCCGCGCCGTGCTACGTCGACCAGGCATAGGCTTAGACGGCCTCGTTGGACTCGTCCTCGAATGCAGCGAAAAGCGGTTCATCTTCAACGATTTCGGCTTCGGCGATAGCTGCGTAGTCGATCAGGCCTTCAGCGATTTCACGCAGGGCGACGACGGTAGGCTTGTCGTTTTCCCATGCTACTTTCGGCTCTTTGCCGCCGGTGGCCAGTTGACGGGCACGCTTGGTAGAGAGCATGACCAGCTCAAAGCGGTTATCCACGTGTTCTAGGCAGTCTTCAACGGTTACGCGGGCCATGGTCTTCCTCGTAGCAAATGCAATATGCGCGCTGCCCGGATGGGCGAGCGGACTCAACAGTTTAAAAAATCACCAGCGTTTAGGGAAGCGCTGATTTTTTGACCAAGCTCTTCAACGCGCTGCAAGTGCCAATGTAAAGCCCTTGCAGCTGTTTTGGGAAGAGCTCTTTAGCCGAGTAATTCAGCCAGTAATTTGCCAAAACGTTGCTGCTGGCGTTTTTGTTGCAACTGATTGGCGCGGAAAATCGCCTTCAGGTCGTCCAGTGCGTGGGCGAAATCGTCGTTGATGATCAGGTAGTCGTAGTCGACGTAGTGGCTCATTTCGCTGACGGCTTCGCGCATGCGACCTTCGATGATCTCGTTGCTGTCCTGGCCGCGGTTGTCCAGGCGCTGGCGCAGGGCCTCCTGGCTCGGCGGCAGGATGAAGATCGAGCGCGCCTGGGGCATCAGCTTGCGCACCTGCTCGGCGCCTTGCCAGTCGATTTCCAGGATCAGGTCATGGCCTTCGTCCAGCGTCTGCTGCAGATGGCTCTGCGAGGTGCCGTAGAGATTGCCGAACACCTCGGCGCGCTCAAGGAAATCGCCGTGCTCGATCATCTTCACGAACTGTTCGCGCGAGACGAAGTTGTAGTTCACGCCATCCACTTCGCCCGGGCGCATCGCGCGGGTGGTGTGGGAAACGGAAACCTGGATCTGCGGCTGGGCGTCGATCAAGGCCTTGACCAGGCTGGTCTTGCCGGCGCCCGAAGGCGCGGAAATGATGTAGAGGGTGCCGGTGCTATGGGTCATGGGGTTTGCCTTACTCAATATTCTGCACTTGTTCGCGCATCTGCTCGATCAACACCTTGAGGTTGACCGCAGCCTGGGTGCTGCGCGGGTCGAAGGCTTTGGAGCCCAGTGTGTTGGCTTCGCGGTTGAGTTCCTGCATCAGGAAGTCCAGGCGCCGACCGGCGGCGCCGCCGGACTTGAGCACCCGGCGAACTTCGATGATGTGAGTGCTCAGGCGATCCAGTTCTTCGGCGACGTCGCTTTTTTGCGCGAGCATGACCATTTCCTGCTCCAGGCGCTGCGGGTCCATCTCGGCCTTCATGTCGGCAAAGCGGTCGAGCACTTTCTGGCGCTGGGTGGCGAGCATCTGCGGAACCAGTTCGCGCAGGGTCACCACGTCTTCTTCAATGGACGTCAGGCGATCGTTGATCAGCCGTGCCAGCTCCGCGCCTTCGCGCTCGCGGCCGGCCTTGAGCTCTTTGAGGCCCTGGTTGAACAGTGCCAGTGCCTCGGCGTTCAGCGCTTGCGGGTCGGTCGCGTCGCCCACCAATACGCCGGGCCAGGCCAGCACTTCGAGTGGGTTGAGCGCAGCCGGGTTCTTGATCAGGCTGGCAATGGTCTCGGCGGCCGCAACCAGTTGTGCTGCGCGTGCCTGGTCCACCTGCAGTGGTTTACCGGTATTTTCTTCGGTGAAGCGCAGGGTGCATTCGAGCTTGCCTCGGGAGACAGCCTGGCGCAGCGCTTCGCGTACGGCGCCTTCGAGGTCGCGGAAGGACTCCGGCAGGCGCAAGTGGGGTTCCAGGTAGCGGCTGTTGACCGAACGCAGCTCCCAGCTCAGGGTACCCTGGCCCCCGGCTTTCTCGACGCGGGCGAAGGCGGTCATGCTGTGCACCATGGAGGTACCTCGCAATGCAGATCGGCGCGCAACTGACGTTCCGGCAATCCGATATGAATGAATTTAAGCCGACTGGCAGCAAAGGCGCAGGATTGTAGCGCAGTGGCGTGGATGCGCCCAAACACACGGTGTGACAAAGGCCTGCAGGTCGTCGGCAGCGGGCTGTGCAGAGCCTTCGCTCGTCCGAGGATTTTTTTAGAAGTGCCCAGTCGTGTCTGGCGGCTCTATAATGCTCCGCAGTTTTCCGTCCCCGTACAGGTATCCCTTATGAAACGTCCAAGTGGTCGCGCTGCCGATCAGCTCCGCTCGATCCGCATTACCCGCAACTACACCAAACACGCCGAGGGATCCGTACTGGTCGAGTTCGGTGATACCAAGGTCATCTGCACCGTCAGCGTCGAAAACGGCGTGCCGCGGTTCCTCAAGGGCCAGGGCCAGGGCTGGTTGACGGCCGAGTACGGCATGTTGCCGCGCGCCACCGGCGAGCGTAACCAGCGTGAAGCCAGCCGCGGCAAGCAAGGCGGCCGTACCCTGGAGATCCAGCGCCTGATCGGCCGTTCCCTGCGCGCTGCGCTGGACATGTCCAAGCTGGGTGACATCACCCTGTACGTTGACTGCGATGTGATCCAGGCTGACGGTGGCACGCGCACCGCCTCCATCACCGGCGCCATGGTTGCCCTGGTCGATGCCTTGAAAGTGATCAAGAAGCGTGGCGGCCTGAAAGGCGGCGACCCACTCAAGCAAATGATCGGCGCCGTGTCGGTGGGCATGTATCAAGGCGAACCTGTGCTCGACCTCGACTACCTGGAAGATTCGGCGGCCGAGACCGACCTGAACGTGGTGATGACCAGCACTGGCGGCTTCATCGAAGTCCAGGGCACTGCCGAAGGCGCGCCGTTCCAGCCTGAAGAGCTGAACGCCATGCTGGAACTGGCGAAAAAAGGCATGAACGAAATCTTTGATCTGCAAAAGGCTGCACTGGCCGACTGATCTGGATACCTGTAGGCAAGGAGGGCGCCATGAGTGAAGAGCAACAGCTACTTCCCACCCCGAGCAAAGAGGTTCGGCAGTGGGCTATGTTTTGTCACTTGTCCGCCTTGCTGGGGATCTGGATTCCATTCGGTACGCTGATCGGCCCGCTGGTTCTGTGGCAGATGAAGCGCGAGATGGACCCGTTCATCGACGCGCAGGGCAAGGAGGCGCTGAACTTTCAGATCACGGTCGCCATTGCTTCCGCCATTTGCTTGCTGCTGATGCTGGTGATTATCGGGTTTTTCCTGTTCGGCCTGGTGGCGATTGGGGCGCTGGTCTTGACCATCATCGGTGGTGTGAAAGCCAATGAAGGGGTGCCATATCGGTATCCGTTCACCTGGCGGTTGATCAAATAACGATCAGCGAAGATCTTTTTGTGGGAGCGAGCCTGCTCGCGAAAGCATTGTGCCAGGCGACATTTGTATTAACTGACACTCCGCCTTCGCGAGCAGGCTCGCTCCGACAGAAAACTAATCACCCATAAAAAAGCCGACATCGCTGTCGGCTTTTTTGCATCTGACACTTAGATGGTCAGCGTCCAGTCGTAGTCCACGATCAGTGGCGCATGTTGCGAGAACCGTGGCTGACGTGGCAGGCGCGCGCTGCGTACGAAGCGGCGCAGGCCCGGGGTCAGGATCTGGTAATCGAAGCGCCAGCCGAGGTTGAGCATTTCGGCCTGTTCGTTATCCGGCCACCAGCTGTACTGGTCGCCTTCACGGCTGACTTCGCGCAGGGCATCGACGTAACCCATGTTGCCGACAATCTCGTCCATCCAGGCGCGTTCAGGCGCCAGGAAACCCGGGGATTGCTGGCTGTCACGCCAGTTCTTGATGTCCAGTTTCTGTTGCGCCACATACAGCGAACCACAATAAATGTACTCGCGGCGTTTGCGCCGCTGCTTGTCCAGGTACTTGGCGAAGTCGTCCATGAGCTTGAACTTCTGGTTCAAGTCCTCATCGCCGTTCATCCCGGAAGGAAGCAGCAGGGTTGCAATACTAACTTTGTCGAAATCTGCTTGCAGGTAGCGCCCGTAGCGGTCTGCCGTCTCGAAACCGAGACCGCTGATGACAGCCTTCGGTTGCAACCGCGAGTACAAAGCCACGCCGCCTTGGGCGGGAACTTCGGCGTCGCAGGCATAAAGGAAGTATCCATCCAGTTGGAAGGCTGGATCGTCCAGTTCAAAGGCGGAGGCACGGGTGTCCTGCAGGCAGATGACGTCGGCATTCTGTGCCTGCAGCCAACTGAGCAAACCTCGCTCGACTGCAGCCTGAATACCATTGACGTTCACACTGATGATCCGCATAAATGGCCCCAAAAATCGCGTGCGTGTATGATACACGGCGTCAACCTAATTAGCTAAATCCGTGGTATTTGGGGTTTTTTTCATGCAAGCGTATCAGCGCGATTTCATTCGTTTTGCCATCGATCGCGGCGTTTTGCGCTTCGGTGAGTTCACCCTGAAGTCCGGGCGCACCAGTCCTTACTTCTTCAATGCGGGCCTGTTCAACTCGGGTTCGGCCTTGGCGCAGCTGGGTCGTTTCTACGCTGCAGCCATTGCCGAAAGCGGTATTGGCTTCGATGTTCTGTTCGGTCCGGCCTACAAAGGGATCCCTTTGGCGGCGACCACTGCAGTGGCATTGGCCGAACATCACGGTCGTGACCTGCCATGGTGCTTCAATCGCAAGGAAGCCAAGGCTCACGGTGAAGGCGGTAGCCTGGTCGGCGCGCCGCTGACCGGCAATGTGCTGATCATCGACGACGTGATTACCGCTGGCACCGCGATCCGTGAAGTGATGCAGATCATCGCCTCCCAGGACGGCGCCAAGGCGGCCGGCGTGCTGATCGCCCTGAACCGTCAGGAGCGTGGCAACGGTGAGTTGTCAGCGATCCAGGAAGTGGAGCGTGATTTCGGTATTCCCGTGATCAGCATCGTTTCGCTGAACCAGGTGCTGGAATTCCTCGCCGACGATCCGCAGCTCAAGCAGCATTTGCCAGCCGTTGAAGCCTATCGCGCGCAATTCGGCGTTTAACACGATCCCTGTAGGAGCTGCCGCAGGCTGCGATCTTTTGATCCTGTTTTTTACAAGCCAAGTCAAAAGATCGCAGCCTGCGGCAGCTCCTACAGGGATATTCAGGTTTCATAGGGATCGTGGGCAAAAAAAGACCCCGTTCAGCCAGGCTGAGCGGGGGCTTTTTTGTGCGCTATCGCTTACGGACGCTTGCGATTGCTGATCAGGGTGCCCACACCGGTATCGGTGAAGATCTCCAGCAGAATCGCATTCGGTACCCGACCGTCAATGATCAGCGAGCTGCCCACGCCACCCTGGACCGCTTCCAGAGCACAACGGATCTTGGGCAGCATGCCGCCATAGATGGTGCCGTCGGCGATCAGGTCGTCGACTTGCTGGGTGGTCAAGCCGGTCAGGACCGTTCCCGCCTTGTCCATCAGGCCGGCGATGTTGGTCAGCAGCATCAGCTTCTCGGCTTTCAGCGCTTCGGCGACTTTGCCGGCCACCAGGTCAGCATTGATGTTGTACGACTCGCCGTTTTCGCCGACGCCGATTGGCGCGATCACCGGGATGAAGTTGCCTTTGACCAGCAGGTTCAGCAGCTCGGTGTTGATCCCGACCACTTCGCCCACCTGGCCGATGTCGATGATCTCCGGTTGGGTCATCTCCGGGGTCTGGCGGGTGACGGTCAGTTTCTTCGCACGAATCAGCCCGGCGTCTTTGCCGGTCAGGCCAATGGCGCTGCCGCCATGACGGTTGATCAGGTTGACGATGTCCTTGTTGACCTGGCCACCGAGGACCATCTCGACCACGTCCATGGTAGCGGCATCGGTAACGCGCATGCCGTCGACGAAGTGGCTCTCGATCGACAGGCGCTTGAGCAGATCGCCGATTTGCGGGCCGCCGCCGTGAACCACGACCGGGTTGATGCCCACGGCCTTCATCAACACGATGTCGCGGGCGAAGCCGGTTTTCAGCTCCTCGCTTTCCATCGCGTTGCCGCCGTATTTGATCACCAGTGTCTTGCCGACATAGCGGCGAATGTAAGGCAGCGCTTCGGACAGGACCTTGGCGGTGTTGGCGGCGGCTTCGCGTTCGAGGGTCATTCAGGGCTCCGGGTGAATCAGAACGGTAGTTGGAGATCAGGTGCAACACGCTTCAACTGGACGTGGAAAACGTCCTTGATGCGCGAAAGTTCTGCCTCGTCATCGGCCTCGAAACGCAGGACCAGCACCGGTGTGGTGTTGGAAGCGCGAACCAGGCCCCAGCCTTTGGCATAGTCGACTCGCACGCCGTCAATGGTGGTCAGGTCGGCGCCTTCGCCCCACTTCGCGTCGTGCAATGCATCAATGATGCTGAATTTGCTCTCTTCGGTCACATGGATATTGATTTCCGGCGTAGAAATATCGTTCGGGAAGGTCGCGAACAACTCTTCGGCCGTGGATTTCTCCTTGCTCAGGATCTCCAGCAACCGCGCGGCGCTGTAAATACCGTCGTCGAAACCGAACCAGCGCTCCTTGAAGAAGATGTGCCCGCTCATTTCGCCGGCCAGCAGGGCGCCGGATTGTTTCATTTTTTTCTTGATCAACGAATGACCGGTTTTCCACATGAGCGGACGACCACCGTATTCCTTGATCAGCGGGATCAAGCGGCGAGTGCATTTAACGTCGAAGATAATTTCGGCGTTCGGATTGCGCGCCACCACGTCACGGGCGAACAGCATCAACAGGCGGTCCGGAAAAACGATGCTGCCAGTGTTGGTCACCACGCCGACGCGGTCGCCGTCGCCGTCGAAAGCCAGGCCGATATCCGCATTGGTTTCCTTGACCTTGGCGATCAGGTCGACGAGGTTTTCAGGCTTGCCCGGGTCCGGGTGATGGTTAGGGAAGTTGCCATCGACCTCGCAGAACAGCGGGATGACTTCGCAGTTCAGCGCCTCGATCAATTGCGGGGCGATCACGCCGGCTGCACCGTTGCCGCAGTCCACCACGACTTTCAGGCGACGGGCCAGTTTGATGTCCTGGACGATTTCGGTGTTGTAGCGATCAAGGATCTCGACCCGGGTGATGCTGCCCTTGCCGCTGGTCAGGTTGTTGGTCTTGAGGCGGTCATGCAGGGCCTGGATCTGTTCGTTGGCCAGGGTATCCCCGGCAATGACGATCTTGAAGCCGTTGTAGTTCGCTGGGTTGTGGCTGCCAGTGAGCATCACCCCGGATTTGCCGGCCAGCACGTTGGCGGCGTAGTACAGCGCGGGCGTTGGCACCAGGCCGACGTCGCTGACGTGGCAACCGCTGTCGGCCAGGCCTTGAATCAGCTGTTCAACCAGCTCGGGGCCGGACAGGCGACCGTCACGGCCAACGGATACATTCGGTTCATCCTGGGCCAGGCTCTGTGCGCCGATGGCGCGACCGAGCCAGTAAGCCGTTTCGGCGTTGAGAAATTCCGGGACGGTGCCGCGTATGTCATAGGCACGGAAAATACTGTCGGGGAACTTGGGGGCAACGCGCACTGGGGTGCTCATCTGGGGAAATGCTCCATATTGAAAGTGGCTGGACCTGCCTGCGAACGACTCGACGGCAGGTTCAAACTGAAAGGTATGACGGCGTTTTTCGCCCAGAGTTCGTGGTGCGAAAAGGCCATGCCAGCGACGCGAGCGGCTTTGGGCCGTTCAATCCATTGATTTCAGAGGTATAGCGAACGTATCAGTGACTGCCGGAATGACCGAAACCGCCGGTACCACGCTGGGTTTCGACAAACTCTTCAACCATCTCGAAATGCGCCTGCACCACCGGCACCAGCACCAGCTGCGCCAGGCGTTCGCCGACGGCCATGGTGAAGTCGGTCTGGCCACGGTTCCAGCAGGAGACCATCAGCGGTCCCTGGTAGTCGGAGTCAATCAGTCCGACCAGGTTGCCCAGGACGATACCGTGTTTATGGCCCAGGCCGGAGCGCGGCAGGATCAGCGCCGCCAGGTTCGGGTCGCCGATGTAGATCGACAGGCCAGTGGGGATCAGTACCGTTTCACCCGGCTTGATCACGATGTCCTGCTCCAGCATGGCGCGCAGGTCGAGGCCGGCGGAACCTGGCGTGGCGTACTGTGGCAGCGGAAATTCGGTACCGATGCGGGGGTCGAGGATCTTGGCTTGCAAAGCGTGCATGTAAATTAAACCTGGTTCAGACGTTCGGCGATAAAAGTGATCAGCTGGCGAGCAATCTTGCTCTTGCTGGTCTGGGCGAAGAGTGTGGCGTGAAGTTCACGGTCGATTACGCTGCAGGCGTTTTCTTCGCTGTTGAAGCCAATGCTCGGGTTGGCGACGTCGTTGGCGACGATCAAATCGAGGTTCTTGTCTTTCAGCTTGCGGGCAGCGTAGTCGAGCAGGTGTTCGGTTTCGGCGGCGAAACCGACGCTGAACGGACGGTCGGGGCGTGTAGCGATGCTGGCCAGGATGTCCGGGTTGCGCACCATTTGTAGCAACAAGCCGTCGCCGTTCGTAGGATCTTTCTTGAGTTTCTGTGGTGCGACGACTTCTGGGCGGTAGTCCGCGACCGCTGCCGAGGCGATAAACAGGTCGCAAGGAATCGCCGCTTCGCACGCGGCGAGCATGTCGCGGGCGCTGACTACGTCGATGCGCGTAACACGGTCCGGGGTCGGCAGATGCACCGGGCCCGTGATCAGGGTTACGCGGGCGCCGGCTTCAACCGCCGCTTCCGCCAGGGCAAAGCCCATTTTTCCGGAGCTGTGGTTGGTGATGTAGCGCACCGGGTCGATGTTTTCCTGGGTAGGGCCGGCGGTGATTAGCACGTGCTTGCCGGTCAATGCCTGGCGCTGGAAGCAGTCTGCCGCGCATTGAGCCAGCTCCGTCGCTTCGAGCATGCGCCCAAGGCCGACGTCGCCGCAGGCCTGGCTGCCCGAAGCTGGACCGAAGGCCTTGATGCCACGGTTTTCGAGGGTTTGCAGGTTGGCCTGGGTGGCCGGATCGCGCCACATGGCCTGGTTCATCGCCGGAGCGATGGCAACCACTGCGTCGGTGGCCAGCACCAGCGTAGTCAGCAGGTCATCGGCAATGCCCTGGGCCAGGCGCGCGATCAAATCCGCGGTGGCGGGGGCGATCAGCACCAGATCGGCCCATTTGGCCAGCTCAATGTGGCCCATCGCCGCTTCGGCCGCCGGGTCCAGCAGGTCCAGGTGCACTGGATGCCCGGACAGGGCCTGCATGGTCAGCGGAGTAATGAATTCAGCGCCGCCACGGGTCATGACCACGCGCACTTCCGCGCCCTGATCGATCAGGCGGCGAACCAGGTCGGCGCTCTTGTAGGCAGCGATACCGCCGCCGACGCCCAGAACAATGCGTTTCCGATACAGCCGCTGCATAGGCCTGCCTTTCATTTTCGTTGATGACTGCGTTGCGATACCCCCTCCCCAGGAGTGAAATCGCCCGCAAAAAAGATGGGCTACGATATCACAGCGACCGCTACGGAACAGCGGCGCCCACAGACAGGGAGGTGCTATGAGTATTCGCGATTGGCCGGCGTCGGAACGGCCGCGGGAGAGGTTGCTTGAACAGGGCTCGGGAAGTCTTTCGGACGCCGAGTTGCTGGCGATATTTTTACGAACTGGCGTGGTGGGTAAAAGTGCCGTCGATCTGGCGCGACACCTGTTGAATCAGTTTGGCAGCCTGCGTTTGCTGTTGGAGGCCGACCAGGAAACGTTCAGCAAGCAGTTGGGGCTCGGTCCGGCGAAATTCGCGCAGTTGCAGGCTGCTCAGGAAATGAGCAGGCGTCACTTGGCTGAGCGTGTGCGCGAAAAATCGGCACTGGAAAATCCGCAGGCGGTGCGTGAATACCTCAAGTCGATGCTGCGTCATGAGCCCCACGAGGTATTTGGCTGCCTGTTTCTCGACTCCAGGCATCAGGTCCTGGCGTTTGAGGTGCTGTTTCGTGGCTCGATAGACAACACCAGCGTTCACCCGCGGCAAGTGGTCAAGCGTGCATTGGCTCACAATGCGGCGGCACTGATCCTCTGTCACAACCATCCGTCAGGCAACACTGACCCCAGCCAGGCTGACCGGATGCTGACCAAGCGCCTGCAGAAGGCGCTGGACCTCATCGATGTGCGGGTGCTCGACCATTTCATCATTGGCGATGGCAACCCGCTGTCGATGGCGGAGTACGGGTGGATGTGACCCCCCCCGTGTAGGAGCGAGCATGCTCGCGATGGTGGTAGGGGCACCGCTTTCTTTCAGGCGGCCCTTGTCATCGTTGACGACCATCGCGAGCATGCTCGCTCCTACAGGGTTTTGTGTCGGGTGGCCTATTTGATGTTGACCTTCGAGTAATCCTGTCGCCCAAACGGGCTGACCGAGTATCCCTCGACGGCCTTGCTGGTCAGGGCGAAGGCGGTTGGATGCGCCAGGGGCAGCCACAGTGCCTGTTGCTGGATCTGCGTCTGGGCCTGTTCGTAGAGCTTGGTGCGCACGCCTTGCTCACCGGTGGTCTTGCCGGCATTGATCAACTTGTCCAGGTCCTGGTTGCAATAGCGCGCAAAGTTGGTGCCGGACTTGACGGCTGCGCAGGAAAACTGCGGCGTGAGGAAGTTATCCGGGTCACCGTTGTCACCCGCCCAGCCCATGAACAGCAAGTCGTGTTCGCCAGCTTTGGCGCGGCGAATCAACTCACCCCATTCGATGACGCGGATTTCGGCCTGAATGCCGATTTCCGCCAAATCGGACTGAAGCAGTTGAGCGCCGAGGCTCGGGTTAGGGTTCAGCAGGCTGCCGGAAGGACGGGTCCAGATGGTGGTCTGGAATCCCTCCTTGAGCCCGGCCTTAGCCATCAACGCCTTGGCTTTCTCGACGTCATGCGGGTAACCCGGCAATGTTTTCGCATAGCTCCAGGTGTTGGGCGGGTAGGGGCCGTTGGCGGGTTCAGCGGTGTCTTCGAACACGGCCTTGACGTAGTTGGCCTTGTCGAAGGCGAGGTTGATCGCCTGGCGCACTTCGGGTTTGTCCAAAGGCGGGTGCTGACTGTTGATGGCAACGAAGGCGGTCATGAAGGCGTCAGTCTTTTCGACTTTCAGCGTCGGCTCCTTCAGCGCCGCCTGGACATCCAGAGGCTTGGGCGACAGCGCAATCTGGCATTCATTGCGGCGCAATTTCTGCAAGCGCACGTTGGCGTCAGGGGTAATGGCAAAGATCAGCGGATCGACCGAGGGCTTGCCGCCAAAGTACTCGGCGTTGGCTTTGTAGCGAACGGTGGCGTCCTTCTGGAAGCGCGTGAATACGAACGGGCCAGTGCCGATCGGTTGGTTATTGAGCTTTTCCGGCGTGCCGGCTTTCATCAGCTTGTCAGCGTACTCGGCCGAGTAAATCGAGGCGAAGCCCATGCTCAGGGTGGCGAGGAAGGTGGAGTCCGGGTGATCCAGGGTAAAGCGTATGGTCAGGGGGTCCAGTGCGTCGATCTTATTGATCAGTGCGGGCAATTGCATCGACTGAGCATGGGGGAAGCCGCTCTGGGCGACTTTGTGCCATGGGTTGGCCGGATCGAGCATCCGGTCAAAGCTGAACTTCACGTCCTCGGCGGTCAGTTCACGCGTTGGGCTGAAGTAGTCGGTGCGATGAAATTTCACCTGGGGGTGCAACTTGAAGATGTAGGTCAGGCCATCCGGTGTGACCTCCCAACTGTCCGCGAGGCTGGGGACAACTTTGCCGCTGGCATTGTCGAAGTCCACCAATCGGTTCATCAGCACGTCAGCCGAAGCGTTGGTGGTGGTCAGCGAGTTGTATTGCACCACATCGAACCCTTCGGGGCTGGCCTCGGTGCAGACGCTCAGGGCGGCGGCGTAGGCCTGTGGGCCCAGCAGGAGCGGGGCAAGCAACAGCGGTAGGGCAGCGAGGCGCATGGTCGGGTTCCTTTACAGATCGAAGGCCCATCTGCAAGTGCAGTCTGGAAAAGGCTTACCCTAGTGGGCTGGATTGCAAATGACTATCCCCTTTTTCGTTTTCAGGGGACTATAGCCGATCGATTCTGGCGAGCGCTGGTTGGGAAAAAGCTGGATCGGCTTGTTGCGCAGATTCTCTGCGACGAGCGGTCGCAAGCGACGATAGCCTTGATCCAAGGCGCCTGGCGCCTGAAAAACAGGGTTTTTATCAACTCAGCGCACACTGAATGTTGTTGCTCTCTAGTCTTTCTGGTATAAAGCAGCGCTCTTTTCTAGGGGCCCGGTTCCTTCGTTTGTAGGTGTAGCCGGTAAGACCCTTAAAGAAACGCGGCGCCTGGCGCCAAATGACTGAGAGATTAAGCGGCCAACCCATGCCGGGTTGGGCATGTGGTTTTAGAGGGCTGAGGCATGTCGAGAGTCTGTCAAGTTACCGGTAAGGGTCCGGTGACTGGGAATAACATTTCCCACGCAAATAACAAAACCCGTCGTCGTTTCCTGCCGAACCTGCAGCATCACCGCTTCTGGGTTGAAGAAGAGAAACGTTTCGTGCGTCTGCGCGTATCTGCCAAAGGCATGCGCATCATCGACAAGCGTGGCATCACTGTCGTGCTGGCCGAAATCCGCGCCGCTGGCAAGATCTAAGGGAGCTAATCATGCGTGAATTGATTCGTTTGATTTCGAGCGCCGGTACTGGTCATTTCTACACTACCGACAAGAACAAGCGTACTACTCCGGACAAAATCGAGATCAAGAAATTTGATCCGGTTGTTCGCAAGCACGTGATCTACAAGGAAGGCAAAATCAAGTAATTGATTTTTCCTGACTTACGAAAAAGGCCCGTATCGCGAGATACGGGCCTTTTTTGCTGCCTGCAAAAAAATCAGGCTTTCTGTTCAAACGCCACATAGATCTTGCGGCACGGCTCCAGCACTTCCCAGGTGCCACGGAAGCCTGCCGGGATCACGAAGCGATCGCCCGCGCGTACGGTTTTGCTGTTGCCGTCGTTGTCACGCAACACAGAAACACCCTGAACGATTTCGCAGTATTCGTGCTCGGTGAAATTCACCAGCCACTGGCCGACCGCGCCTTCCCACACACCGGCATTCAACTGTCCGCAAGGGCTGTTGTAGTGGTTGTACACGGCTTGCTCGGGATCGCCTTTGAGAACTTTCGCCGGGTCTGGGCGATAGCGTTCGACGGCAGTGGTGGCCTGGCTGAAGTCTACGATGTTCTGGATGCTCATTATTGTATTCCCCCGTCTTTGCGGTGCGAGTGGCTGGTAATGTTTAAGTCTATGTTTATTAAAATGAACATCGCAAGGCCGTTTGCCGGTGTTATGTCAAATATATTGAAACTTCACCTGCCGCTGGTTTAGGGTGGTGGTTGCCTTGGGCCGCAAGCTGGCTGGCCGGGCAGAATTCCTGACAGCGCCCGCGAAGAACGCGGGTGTCGTATTCAATAAGAGGAGGACACTCGCATGACCACCCTGACTCGTGCCGACTGGGAGCAACGCGCTCGCGATCTGAAGATCGAAGGCCGCGCCTACATCAATGGTGAATACACCGATGCCGTCTCCGCCGAGACCTTCGAGTGCATCAGCCCGGTCGATGGGCGCCTGCTGGGCAAGATCGCCAGCTGTGACGCCGCCGATGCCCAGCGCGCTGTTGAAAACGCCCGCGCCACCTTCAACTCTGGCGTCTGGTCGCGCCTGGCGCCGACCAAGCGCAAAGCCACCATGATTCGTTTCGCCGGCCTGCTGAAACAGCACGCCGAAGAGCTGGCCCTGCTTGAAACCCTGGACATGGGCAAGCCGATCAGCGACTCCCTGTACATCGACGTTCCTGGCGCGGCGCAAGCACTGAGCTGGAGCGGCGAAGCCATCGACAAGATCTACGACGAAGTGGCGGCAACCCCGCACGATCAACTGGGTCTGGTCACTCGCGAGCCAGTCGGTGTTGTCGGTGCCATCGTGCCGTGGAACTTCCCGTTGATGATGGCGTGCTGGAAACTCGGCCCGGCGCTGTCCACCGGTAACTCGGTGATCCTCAAGCCGTCGGAAAAATCCCCGCTGACTGCCATCCGCATCGCTGCCCTGGCCGTCGAAGCCGGTATTCCGAAAGGCGTGCTCAACGTGCTGCCGGGTTACGGTCACACCGTCGGCAAGGCCTTGGCCCTGCACAACGATGTCGACACCCTGGTATTCACCGGTTCAACCAAGATCGCCAAGCAACTGCTGATCTACTCCGGCGAGTCGAACATGAAGCGCGTCTGGCTCGAAGCCGGTGGCAAGAGCCCCAACATCGTGTTCGCCGATGCACCGAACCTGCAAGAAGCCGCCGAAGCCGCTGCGGGCGCCATCGCGTTCAACCAGGGCGAAGTCTGCACCGCTGGTTCGCGCCTGCTGGTGGAACGCTCCATCAAGGATAAATTCCTGCCGCTGGTGATCGAAGCCTTGAAGACCTGGAAGCCTGGCAACCCGCTGGATCCGGCGACCAATGTCGGCGCGCTGGTCGATACCCAGCAGATGAACACTGTGCTGTCATACATCGAGTCTGGCCATGCCGACGGCGCCAAACTGGTGGCCGGTGGCAAGCGTACGCTTCAGGAATCGGGGGGCACCTACGTTGAGCCGACCATTTTCGACGGCGTAAGCAACGCGATGAAAATCGCCCAGGAAGAAATCTTCGGGCCAGTGTTGTCGGTCATCACCTTCGACAGCGCCGAAGAAGCCGTCGCCATCGCCAACGACACGCCTTACGGCCTGGCCGCCGCGGTGTGGACTGCCGACATCTCCAAGGCTCACCTGACCGCCCGCGCACTGCGTGCCGGTAGCGTCTGGGTCAACCAGTATGATGGTGGCGACATGACGGCGCCGTTCGGTGGCTTCAAGCAGTCCGGCAACGGTCGCGACAAGTCGCTGCATGCGTTCGACAAGTACACCGAGCTGAAGGCGACCTGGATCAAGTTGTAATGTGACGCGAGCCCTGGCTATGCCGGGGCTCAACGCAGACCCCCTGTGGGAGCGAGCCTTTGTGGTGAGGGGATTTATCCCCGTTCGGCTGCGAAGCAGTCGCAAAGCCAGTGCAAGCGGTGTATCGATACTCCGCTGTTGCAGGTTTTGGGGCCGCTTCGCGACCCAACGGGGATAAATCCCCTCGCCACAAAGGCCCGCTCCCACATTGCTTTGTGCCGCCTGTAAAAATAACAATCCACAGGAGCGTGGAACATGCGTTGGGCGACGTATTTCGCCGTATTGGCGTCTGTCTTAAGTGTCGGCCTGGCCCTGGGTGTCAGCATGCCGCTGGTGTCGTTTCGCCTGGAAAGCTGGGGATACGGCTCGTTTGCCATCGGCGTAATGGCCGCGATGCCGGCCATTGGTGTTTTATTAGGCGCGAAGATTTCCAGTCACCTGGCAGCGCGTCTCGGCACGGCCAATCTGATGCGCCTGTGTTTGTGGGGTGGGGCTGTGTCCATCGGCCTGCTGGCAATGTTGCCCAGCTATCCGATCTGGCTGGTGCTGCGCTTGTTGATCGGCGTGGTTCTGACCCTGGTCTTCATCCTCGGTGAAAGCTGGATCAACCAACTGGTGGTCGAGGAGTGGCGCGGGAGGCTGGTGGCGCTGTACGGCAGTAGTTATGCGTTGAGCCAATTGGCTGGGCCGATATTGCTGGGCGTCCTCGGCACCCAGCACGATTATGGCTTCTGGGTTGGCGTCGGATTGCTGGTGGCGGCACCGTTGCTGTTGTTGGGCCGCAGTGGTGCGCCCAGTAGCGAGGCCTGCAGCGTGACCTTCGGTGATTTGCTGACCTTCTGCCGTGGCCTGCCGGCGATTGCCTGGGCGGTGTCGCTGTTCGCGGCGTTCGAAGCGATGATCTTGACGTTACTGCCGGTGTATTGCCTGCGCCAGGGCTTCACCACGGAAATCGCCCTGGCGATGGTCAGCACGGTGGTGGTGGGGGATGCTTTGCTGCAATTGCCCATCGGCGCGCTGGCGGACCGGATGTCGCGCCGAGCATTGTTCACCTGGTGCGCGGTAGTCCTGTTGGTGTCGAGCCTGGCGATCCCGCTGCTGATCGACACTCTGATGATCTGGCCGCTATGGGTGCTGTTCGGCGCCAGTGCTGGCGGGCTGTTTACCTTGTCGCTGATCCTGATTGGCGAGCGTTATCGCGACGATGCGCTGGTCCGAGCCAATGCCCACATCGCGCAGTTGTGGGGCATCGGTTGCCTGCTCGGGCCGTTGATCGCCGGTGCTGGCAGCCAGTGGATCAGCGGGCACGCGTTGCCATTGCTAATGGCGGCGGGAGCGTTTAGCCTGGTGATTCTGCTGTCGCGCCAAGGGGCATTTGGCGCCGTACAGCCAGCATAAGATCAAAAGATCGCAATCTTCGGCAGCGCCTGCAGGCGATCGCATTTCAGTGGCAGGACTGCCGAACGCTCGGGTCTTTTAAAGCATGCGCTCCAGTCCCACTGTAGTGCTGAGCCAGGCATTGAAGCGTCGCCACCAACTGGCCGGCTCTTCGGTGAGGGTGTGCATCTTGCCGTCGTCTTCGGTCACCCATACCACTTGGCCATTCTCCAGCCGCGCCTGATAACTCAGGGCTGGCGCCATGCCTTCCAATGCCAGTTCGCGCACGCGGGCCGCGAGTTCCGGGCTGTCCACCAGCACGCCGACTTCGGTGTTCCACAGTACCGAGCGTGGATCGAAGTTGAATGAACCGATGAAGGATTTCTGTTGGTCGAAGATGATCGCCTTGCTGTGCAGGCTGGAGTCGGACTCGCCATAGGACCTGCGGGAAAACAGGCGCGGTCCGCTGCCGCTTTCATCGCCGGGCTGGCGGCGCAGTTCGAAGAGTTGTACGCCATGCTCCAGCAACGCCTTGCGATACGGGGCGTAGCCGCCATGCACCGCCGGTACGTCCGTGGCCTCCAATGAATTGGTCAGCAACCTCACCGACACGCCGGCATCGGCGCGGCCGGTCAGATACACCAGGCCCGGCTGACCGGGCACGAAATAAGCGGAAATCATCACCAGTTCTTTACTGACGCCATCGAGTTCGGGTGCTAATTGGGTGGTCAGCAGCAGGTGCGGGTCTGGCTCGCCGTCCGCAAGCACTTTGCTCGGTGCATCCCACAACGCCTGGTTCCAGGCCCAGATCAGCTCTTTGCGCCAGGTATCCAGGCGCGGGTCCGTGGCAAACTTCCTCAACTGCTGAAAGAGCGCATGGTTCTGTTTGCGTGATTGTTCCAGGGATTCTTCCAGTCGGGCCCGGGTATTTTTCAGGTCCTGTGCGGTCGGTTTGCTCGACAGAAACTGTTCGACCGGTTTGCTCAGGGCGCTATTCCAGTATTGGTCGAAACTGTGCCCGAGCTGCTCCGCGACCGGGCCGACGCCGAGGATGTCGATGTCGGTAAAATTCAGATTGGGTTCGGCATCGAAATACTCGTCACCCAGATTACGCCCGCCGACGATGGCCATGCTGTTGTCCGCCAGCCACAGCTTGTTGTGCATGCGCCGATGTTGTTGTGACAAGTTGAACAAGCGACCCATGGTACGCGTTACGCCGGTGCTGCGCCCCAGGTGCAAAGGGTTGAACACTCGAATCTGGATCTGCGGATGCGCTGCAAGCGTGGCGATGGTGACGTCCTGGCCGTCACTGGTGGTGTCGTCGAGCAGGATGCGCACACGCACCCCGCGGTCGGCGGCCTTGAGCAATTCCTCCACCAGCATCCGCGTGCTGACGCCGTCATGCACGATGTAGTACTGCAAATCGAGACTACCTTGGGCGTTGCGGATCAGTTCGGCGCGGGCGGTGAAGGCTTCGGTGCTGTCCGATAGCAGGCGAAAGCCGGATTTCCCTTCATGGGGTGCCGCCTGCGCCTGGACCGAACGGCCAAATGCCGAAGCGCTCGCCGGCAGCGCCTGGCTTTGTTCGCGCTGCACGTCGAGGCTGGCGCAGCCGCCAAGGAACGAAGCAAGTAACACCAGAGCTAGCAGGGGCTGTCTGATTCTCACGTGGGACCGTTCCGATTGGCGGCAGATGTTGGTATATGGACGCTAATTTGCGCAGAAAGGTCAGTCAGTCAGCCCGTTGGTTTGCGCCAGCAGTTGGATGGCAGCGGCGCCGACCTTGCGCACAGCTTCTTCAATCTGTGCTGTTGGTTTGGCAGCGTAGTTCATGCGCAGGCAATTGCGGTACTTGCCCGAGGCAGAAAAGATGCTGCCGACGGCAATCTGTACGCCCTGATCGTGCAAGGCGCGATTGAGTTTCAGGGTGTCGAAGCCTTCCGGCAACTCGACCCACAGCATGAAACTGCCTTGCGGGCGGCTGGCGCGGGTGCCTGCGGGGAAATACCGCGTGACCCAATCGATCATCGCGTCGCGATTGCGCTGGTATTGCGTGCGCATGCGCCGCAAATGCGGTTCGAAATGACCGGCCTTGAGAAACTCGGCGATGGCAATCTGTGGCTGCGGCGCGGTCGAGCCGGTGCTGATGTATTTCATGTGCAGCACGCGCTCCAGATAGCGTCCCGGCGCCACCCAGCCAATGCGCAGGCCGGGAGCGAGGGTTTTGGAAAACGAACTGCACAGCAGGACACGACCGTCTTCGTCGAAAGATTTGATGGTGCGCGGGCGAGGATAGCTGTAGGCCAGCTCGCCATACACATCGTCTTCGATGATCGCCACGTCAAAGCGCTGTGCAAGCATCAAGAGTGAGCGTTTGCGCGACTCCGGCATGATATAGCCCAGCGGGTTGTTGCAGTTTGGGGTCAACTGTATGGCCTTGATCGGCCACTGTTCCAATGCCAGTTCCAGTGCATCCAGGCTGATCCCGGTGAGCGGGTCGGTGGGGATTTCCAGGGCTTTCATCCCCAGGCCCTTGAGGGTTTGCATGGCGCCATGAAAGCTTGGCGAATCCACAGCCACAATATCGCCTGGCTCGCAGATCGAACGAATGCTGGTGGACAGCGCCTCGTGGCAGCCAGTCGTTACCACCAGGTCGCCGGGGGCCAGTTGGCAGCCGGAATCGAGCATCAGCCGGGCGATCTGCTCGCGCAGTTCCAGATTGCCGTGGATGTTGTCGTAATACAGGCCGGGCATGTCTTGTCGGCGGCTGAGCTGCGCCAGGCCGCGCAGCAGCGGCTTGAGGGTCGGCGTTGTGATGTCTGGCATGCCGCGACCCAGTTGCACCACATCCTTGCGCGGCACCGCACGGATCAGCTCCAGCACCTGGTCCCATTGGGAAATGTCTACCGGCCGCTGAGCCGGGCGACCCACCGCTGGAAGTTCGGGCAGATCGCGGCTGACCGGCACGAAATATCCGGATTTAGGCCTTGGCGTGGCCAGTCCGCTGTCTTCCAGCACGCGATAAGCCTGCTGCACCGTGCTCAGACTGACGCCGTGTTCAACACTCAGCGCGCGCACCGACGGCAATCGGTCACCGGGGCGATAGAAGCCTTGTTCGATTCGCGTGCCGAGCAGTTCGGCGAGGTTGACGTAGAGAGTCATGGTGCAGTCTCGTCTGAGGTCGTGGGATTGACCAGTACAGATGGAGCAAAAAATCAGGATTCAGTACTTACAGCGTTAAATCTGTATGGAGATAATACACTTTGGTTGAATCTGTAATGCTTTTCGCCGTCCACGCATCATGAAAGCTCTGGCTACCCAAGTAAACAGGAGCAATCAAAATGAACGGCTTGAGCGATGTGCGGCTGACGTTACACAGTCAGGAGCTGACGGCAGGGCAGGATCACGGTGCGCGCGAGGCGGACATGCGCGGCGCGCCTTTGAAGCGCTGGGATCGGTTCTGGCGTCGTCTGCACACGCGCAAGGCATTGCTCGAACTGACACCTGCTCAGCTCAAGGATGTCGGGCTGACGCGTGAGCAGGCGCGGGAGGAGGGGCTTAAGCCTTTCTGGAGAGTTTGAACATTGCGGTGTTCATTCGATCCATTCGCGGGCAAGCCCGCTCCCACAAGGACCGCGTCGGTCACAGATGTTTTGTACGACGCGGCTCCTGTGGGAGCGGGCTTGCCCGCGAAGAGGCCCGGTGAGCCGAAACCAAACGATCAGACCAACTCTTTGAGCCGATGCCACAACATCCCCAACGCCAACAACGGCGAGCGCAAATGCTTACCGCCGGGGAAAGTAATGTGCGGCACCTGGGCGAACAGATCGAAGCCACCGCTGTGCTGCCCGCTAATGGCCTCGGCCAGCAACTTGCCCGCCAGGTGCGTGGCGTTCACCCCGTGACCGGAATATGCCTGGGCGTAATACACATTTGGCTGATCTTTAAGTCGTCCGATCTGCGGTAGACGGTTGGCGCCGATTCCGATCATCCCGCCCCACTGATAATCGATCCTCACGTCGGCCAATTGCGGGAAGACGTCCAGCATTTTTGGCCGCATATAGGCGGCGATATCTTTCGGGTCCCGCCCCGAGTAATGGCAGGCACCGCCGAACAGCAGGCGGCGATCCGCCGAGAGTCGATAGTAATCCAGCGCCACCCGCTGATCGCAGACCGCCATGTTCTGCGGCAACAGTGCGTGGGCCAGTTCTTCGCTCAAGGGTTCGGTCGCGATGATATAGCTGCCGGCGGGCAACACCTTGCCGCTGAGTTCGGGATTGAGCTCATTGAGGTAGGCGTTGCAGCCCAGTACCAGCGTCTTTGCCCGGACCGAGCCTGTGGCTGTGTGCACCTTGACCTCGGGGCCGTAGTCGATGCGCGTGACGGCCGACTGTTCGAACAGTTTCACGCCCAGTTGCCGGGCGGCGGCGGCTTCGCCCAGCGCCAGGTTCAGTGGGTGCAGATGCCCGGAACCCATGTCGATCAAACCGCCGACGTAGCGGTCGGAGCCCACTACGGTGTGCATTTCATGGGGTTGCAGCAGACGGGTTTCGTAGCGGTAGCCGAGGCTGCGCAATTCTTCGGCGTCTTCGGCGAAACCTTCGAGATCACGGGGCTTGTTGGCCAGGTCGCAGTAACCCCACGTCAGGTCGCAGGGGATCAGAAAACGTTCGACCCGCTGTCGGACGATTTCAACTGCTTCCAGGCCCATGAGCTTCATCTGACGTACACCGTCGGCGCCTATCACGTTGGCAAACTGATCAAGGCCATGGCCAACCCCGCGAATCAGTTGCCCGCCATTGCGGCCGCTGGCGCCCCAGCCGATTTTATGGGCTTCCAGCAGCACCACGCTCAGGCCGCGTTCCGCCAGTTCCAGCGCTGTGTTCAACCCGGAGAAACCGCCCCCGACCACGCAGACGTCAGCCATCTGTTCGTCGGACAGCACCGGATAGTCAGGCTGAGGCAGGCTGCTGGCGGCGTAATAGGAGGCGGTGTGCCGGTGATTCGGGACAGGCTGATGGGCACGGCCATTCATGTGCGTGATCCTGATGGGTGTGTCTAGAAAATTCGACGGAGCATAAGCCGGACCTCGAAGGCGGGCAACACTGGTCGCTCGGTGCTGTCTGGTTGGGGATTTTTAAGTCAGAATCTGCCTCTGTTTCGAGATCGGTAATAGTTTGGATGAGCTGCAACAGTCAGAAAATTCGCACGTTGCGCCAGCAGATTCCCTCGTTCGAGTGCGTCCCCGGCTGCCATGACTGCTGTGGTCCGGTAACAACCTCGCCGGAGGAAATGTCCCGCCTGCCACGCAAGAGCCGCGCCGAGCAGGATGCGGCGATGGATGAACTCAACTGCGTCCATCTGGGGCCGAACGGCTGCACGGTGTATGACGAACGGCCGCTGATCTGTCGGTTGTTTGGCACTACTAAAACACTGCCATGCCCGAATGGGCGGCGGCCGGTAGAGCTGATTCACCCTCGGGTCGAGAAGCAGATCCATGAATACATGGCCAGCACCCGGCAGGTTCTTGTTTGATCGTTCCCACGCTCCGCCTGGGAACGATCCATGTCGAGTCAATCCGGAATCGGCAGGCTCAAGCTCTCTTTCACCTCTTCCATCACGATATAGCTCTTGGATTCGCGCACATGCGGCAGCTTGAGCAGGATGTCGCCCAGCAGTTTGCGGTACGAGGCCATCTCCGATATCCGCGCCTTTACCAGGTAGTCGAAATCGCCTGATACCAAGTGGCACTCCAGGACGTGGGGCAGTTTCAGCACGGCGCGTCGGAATTCTTCGAAGGTATCACCGGACTTGTAGTCGAGGCTGATCTCGACGAATACCAGCAGGCTTCCCTTGAGGTGCTGCGGATTGAGCCGGGCGTTGTAGCCCATGATGATCCCTTCGCGCTCCAGGCGCCGCACCCGCTCGGTACAGGGCGTGGTCGAGAGCCCGACCTTTTCCCCAAGTTCCGTAAAAGATATGCGCCCATCCGCTTGCAGGATCCGCAGGATATTGCGGTCGATCTTGTCCAGCTCACGTTTGGTTTGAGTGTTGGTACGCATAGGGGATGCGCCTCCGTGAAAAGGGTTTTTGCCGAGAATTGTCGCCAAATATAGGCGCTTATATAGTGAAAAGCACTGGCAAATCTTTTTTACACTGCGCACATCCGAAGCTTTGAACAACAAACGTCAGCGGTTAGCCGCGATGAGGGAAATGAAAATGCGCGTTATGGTCTTGGGTAGCGGCGTCATCGGTACCACCAGTGCTTATTATCTGGCACGCGCCGGGTTTGAAGTGGTGGTAGTGGACCGGCAGCCGGCTGCTGCCATGGAGACCAGTTTCGCCAACGCCGGGCAGGTCTCGCCGGGCTATGCCTCGCCGTGGGCCGCGCCGGGTGTGCCGCTCAAGGCTATCAAATGGCTGTTGCAGCGCCATGCGCCCCTGGCGATCAAGGCCACTGCCGACATCGATCAGTACCTGTGGATGGCACAGATGCTGCGCAACTGCACCGCCAGCCGCTACGCGGTGAACAAGGAGCGCATGGTCCGCCTGTCCGAGTACAGCCGTGACTGCCTTGACGAACTGCGCGCCGAAACCGGTATTGCCTACGAAGGCCGCAGCCTGGGTACTACTCAATTGTTCCGCACCCAGGCTCAGCTCGATGGCGCTGCAAAAGACATCGCCGTGCTGAAAGAGTCCGGCGTGCCGTTCGAACTGCTTGACCGCGAAGGCATTGCCCGCGTCGAGCCGGCCCTGGCCAATGTGACCGACATCCTCGCCGGTGCCCTGCGCCTGCCGAACGACCAGACTGGCGACTGCCAGATGTTCACTACCAAGTTGGCAGAGATGGCCACTAACCTTGGCGTGCAATTCCGCTTTGGCCAGGACATCCAGAGCCTCGACTTCGCCGGTGACCGCATCAACGGTGTGTGGATCGATGGCAAACTGGAAACCGCTGACCGCTACGTGCTGGCGCTCGGCAGCTACTCGCCGCAATTGCTCAAGCCGCTGGGCATCAAGGCGCCGGTGTATCCGCTCAAGGGTTACTCCCTGACCGTGCCGATCACCAACCCGGCGATGGCCCCGACTTCGACCATTCTCGACGAGACCTACAAAGTCGCGATCACCCGTTTCGACAACCGTATCCGCGTTGGCGGCATGGCGGAAATCGCCGGTTTTGACCTGTCGCTGAACCCGCGTCGGCGCGAAACCCTGGAGATGATCGTCAACGACCTTTATCCTCAGGGCGGCAATCTGGCCGAGGCCAGCTTCTGGACCGGCCTGCGTCCGACCACGCCGGACGGCACGCCGATTGTCGGCGCTACCCCGTTCAAGAACCTGTTCCTGAACACCGGTCACGGCACCCTCGGTTGGACCATGGCGTGTGGCTCTGGCCGCTTGCTGGCCGACCTGATGGCCAAGAAAAAGCCGCAGATCAGCGCCGAGGGGCTGGACATCTCCCGGTATGGCAGCAATCGTCAGGAGCCTGCAAAACATGTCAATCCAGCGCCGGCTCACCAGTGAGTCCACGCTAGGCGCGCTGCGAAAGCGATAATGCGAGATCCCTCTCCCGGTGCTACTGGCGGTTATCGCCGCCCGCAGCGCCGGTTTTTTATTAACCGACCGACCAGAAGTCTGCCGCCATGCGTCCTGCCCGTGCCCTGATCGACCTCCAAGCCCTGCGTCACAATTACCAGATCGCCCGTGAAGTCACGGGTGCCCGTGCTCTTGCGGTGATCAAGGCCGATGCCTACGGCCATGGCGCGGTGCGTTGCGCCCAGGCGCTGGAAGCCGAGGCGGACGGGTTTGCCGTGGCCTGCATCGAAGAGGCCCTGGAGTTGCGAGCGGCGGGCATTCGTGCGCCCGTCCTGCTGCTGGAAGGTTTTTTCGAAGCCAATGAGCTGCCGCTGATCGTCGAGCATGATTTCTGGTGCGTGGTGCATTCGCTGTGGCAACTCGAAGCGATCGAGAAAGCTGCATTGAGCAAGCCGATCACGGTCTGGCTCAAGCTCGACTCGGGCATGCATCGGGTCGGCCTTCATCCGAAGGACTATCAGGCAGCCTATCAACGGCTGCTGGCCAGCGGCAAAGTTGCGAAGATTGTGCTGATGAGCCATTTCGCCCGTGCTGACGAATTGAACTGCCAGGCCAGTGCCGAGCAGGTCGCGGTCTTCGAAGCGGCGCGTCAGGGCTTGTCGGCCGAAGTCAGCCTGCGAAACTCCCCGGCGGTGCTGGGTTGGCCGCAGATTCCCAGCGACTGGGTTCGCCCGGGGATCATGCTGTACGGCGCCACGCCGTTCGAGGAAGCCAACGCCGTGGCCTCGCGCCTGCAACCGGTGATGACCCTTGAATCGAAGGTGATCAGCGTCCGTGAATTGCCTGCTGGAGAGCCGATCGGCTACGGCGCCAAATTCATTACCCAGAAGCCGATGCGCGTTGGCGTGGTGGCCATGGGTTATGCCGATGGCTATCCGCGGCTGGCGCCGACCGGGACGCCAGTATTGGTCGCCGGGCAACGCAGCCAGTTGATCGGCCGGGTGTCGATGGACATGCTGTGCGTCGATCTGACTGACATTCCACAAGCAGGCCTGGGCTCGACCGTCGAGTTATGGGGCAAAAACATCCTCGCCAGCGACGTGGCCATCGCCGCCGGCACGATTCCGTACCAGATCTTCTGCAACCTGCGCCGGGTGCCAATGCTCTATTCCGGGAGCTAGGGCAAAGCCGCCCAGACCGGAAGTCGCCTCGCCGAACAGGATTCAGGTCAAGGTGTTGTAAATACTGAACGCTGTCGCCATGATAACGCTCAATATTCCAACAACCTGAATCCTTGGAGGCGCAAGCTTGGACGTCGGTGAACGACTGCAATCAATCCGCAAGCTCAAAGGTCTTTCCCAGCGTGAGCTCGCCAAACGCGCGGGCGTCACCAACAGCACGATTTCGATGATCGAGAAGAACAGCGTCAGCCCCTCGATCAGTTCGCTGAGGAAGGTGTTGGGCGGGATTCCCATGTCCATGGTCGAGTTCTTTTCCGAAGAAATCCTGCAGGAAATACCGACTCAGATCGTCTACAAAGCCAACGAGCTGATCGATATTTCCGATGGTGCAGTGACCATGAAACTGGTCGGCCGGGCTCACCCGAGCCGCGCTATCGCATTCCTCAATGAAATCTACCCTCCAGGCGCCGATACCGGTGAGGAGATGCTCACCCATGAGGGCGAGGAAACCGGGATTTTGCTGGAAGGGCGACTGGAACTGGTGGTCGGGCTTGAAACTTTTGTGCTCGAAGCTGGCGATAGCTACTACTTTGAAAGTACCAAGCCGCATCGTTTCCGTAATCCATTCGATGCGCCGGCGCGACTAATCAGCGCAGCAACACCCGCGAACTTTTAAGGAAAGAGGCGTCCTGCCAGCACGGCAGAGGCACTTGAGCCGTTTGACCGTTGCGCAACAAGACCCCTTCGACTTTGGGGTTGTTTCAGTGTCGCGGGCTTACCGCTATACTTGCGCCCGCCTGCGAACCGTGGCCGTAGGCGTGACTAGCCACCATTGAGGGTGAACGCGTGAATCTAATTATGAAAATGCTGGCCGTACCAGCAACCGTATTGGCCCTCTGGGCTGCCAGCGCTCAAGCTGCGACCAATGACGAAATCGCCAAGCGCCTTGAGCCAGTCGGCCAGGTCTGTGTCCAGGGCAAAGAGTGCAAGGGCATGGAAGTCGCCGCTGCTGCTGGCGGCGGCGGTGGTGCAAAAACCCCGGATGAGGTGATTGCAAAACATTGCAACGCTTGCCACGGTTCAGGCTTGTTGGGCGCACCGAAAATCGGTGATGCCGCCGCCTGGAAAGAGCGTGCCGATCACCAGGGCGGCCTCGACGGCATCCTGGCCAAAGCCATTACCGGTATCAACGCGATGCCACCTAAAGGCACCTGCGCCGACTGCTCCGACGCCGAGCTAAAAGGCGCCATCCAGAAGATGTCCGGCCTGAAATAAGCCTGAGTCTTCCTGCTGAAAAGCCGCTTTCGAGCGGCTTTTTTTGTGCCTGCGATTTCGTTAATCGCTCCTACAGGGTTTCCTGTGTGGGTCGATTGTTTTTAATGGGCTGGTCAATGCAGCAAAGACCCGGCAAGCTCGGTCCAACCTCACTCATGGAATGTACGGGAGGATCGGATGGTACAGCTGTGTTCTATCGAGCAAGCGGTCGATGAAGTGTTGGCGAGGTTGCCGGCGCATATTCACATGGGCTTGCCCTTAGGATTGGGTAAGCCCAATCACTTCGTCAACGCGCTGTATCAACGAATTGCTCAGTTGCCTGAGCGACGGCTGACGATTTACACCGCGTTGTGCCTGGGACTTCCGCCCTTGGGCGATGGCTTGCAAAAGCGCTTCCTTGAACCCTTTATCGAACGGGTTTTCGGCGATTATCCGGAGCTGGAGTTCCTCGCCGACCTGCGTCGCGATGATCTACCGGGCAACATTCACATCCAGCAATTCTTCATGCAGCCCGGCAGTCTGCTCAACAGTGCCACGGCGCAACAGGATTACGTCAGCAGCAACTACAGCCATGCCGCCCGGGACATTAACGCTGCCGGTTTGAACTTGATTGCTCAATTGGTGGCCAGTCATCCCGAACATCCCGATCGCTTGAGCTTGAGTTGCAACCCGGACATCACCCTCGACCTGCTGCCGATGATTGCCAGGCGCCGTGCAGAAGGGGAGACGATCCTGATGGTCGGGCAGGTGCACGACGATTTGCCCTACATGCCCGGTGACGCTGAAGTCGGCATCGACACCTTCGACCTGTTGATCGACGAGAAAGACAGCACCACGCTGTTTTCCACGCCGAACATGCCGGTGGGTTTCCAGGATCATTTCATTGGCCTGCACGCCAGCTCACTGGTGCGTGATGGCGGTACCCTGCAGATCGGCATCGGTTCCATGGGCGATGCGCTGACCGCTGCGTTGCTGGCGCGTCAGGCTGACAACGACGCCTATAAGGCTTTACTGAGCGACCTGAATCTCGACCCGTGGGCGCAACTGATTGAGCGCGAAGGTGGCATCGAACCATTCGCCAAAGGCTTGTACGGTTGCAGCGAAATGTTCGTCAACGGCCTTCTGGTGCTGGCTGACGCCGGGATCGTGCGGCGCAAGGTTTACCCGGACGTGCCGACCCAACGGCAGGCCAATGCCGGCACCCTCGACGAAGCGGCGCAAACCGACGGTATTTCGGTGCACGGCGGCTTCTTCCTCGGCCCACGCAGTTTCTATCAGCGGCTGCGCGAATTGCCGCAGAGCAAGCGTCTCGAATTCAACATGACCCGCATCAGCTACATCAACGAACTGTACGGGCAGGAAGAGCTCAAACGCCTGCAGCGGCTCGATGCACGATTTATCAACACCGCGTTTACCGTAACCCTGCTAGGCGCCGGTGTGGCGGATCAGCTTGAAGATGGGCGCGTGGTCAGCGGGGTGGGTGGACAATATAACTTCGTTGTCCAGGGCCATGCGCTGGAAGGTGCGCGTTCGGTGTTGCTGCTGCGTAGTTGGCGTGAGTCGGCGGGTGACGTCAGTTCCAATATTGTCTGGGAGTACGGTCATTGCACCATCCCCAGGCACCTGCGGGACATCGTGGTCACCGAGTACGGCATTGCCGATCTGCGCGGCAAGACGGATGCGGCGGTGATCGAAGCCCTGTTGAACATCAGCGACTCGCGTTTTCAGCCGGGCTTGATCGAGCAGGCACGGAAGGTCGGCAAGTTACCGAAGGATTTCCATCTGGATCCGCGTTTCACCGACAACACACCACAGCGTTTGCAGGCGATTGAAGCGCGTCATTCGCGGTTGTTTCCGGAGTATCCGCTGGGTTGCGATTTCACCGACGTGGAGCGTGACCTGTTGCGGGCGCTGAACTGGCTCAAGAGCAAATTCAAACTCAGCGAAGTGCTGGCGTTGGGCAAGGCTGCGCTCGATGCACCGCAGGCGGCAGCATTCCCGGAACATCTGGAACGCATGCAGCTGGCCAATCCGGAGGGGATGAAGGAGGATTTGTATCAGCGGTTGCTGCTCACGGGCCTCAAGGCCACTACACCGATCTGATCGTTCCCACGCGCAGCAAAGGAATGCCTCTTCGGACGCTCTGCGTTCGACTCTGGATGGGACGCAGAGCGTCCCGGGCTGCATTCCCACGCAGAGCGTGGGAACGATCAATGCGGTGGGCGGCTTTACTCGATGAAGGTCACGACGCCGCCAGCCAGCGACTGCACGCGCGCCAGCGACTCAACGCGATAACCTTGGGCATCCAGCTCCGCACGACCGCCCTGGAACGATTTCTCGATCACGATCCCCAAGCCGGCCACGGTGGCACCGGCTTGCTTGATGATCGAGATCAGCGCCTGGGACGCCTTACCGTTGGCCAGGAAGTCATCGATGATCAGCACGCGGTCGCTGCTGGTCAGGTGGCGCGGAGAAATCGCCACGGTGCTTTCGGTCTGCTTGGTGAACGAGTAGACGGTCGCCGACAGCAGGTTTTCAGTCAGGGTCAGGGACTGATGCTTGCGCGCAAAAATTACCGGCACACCGAGGTTCAGGCCGGTCATGATTGCCGGCGCAATGCCCGAGGCTTCGATGGTGACGATCTTGGTGATGCCCGAATCCTTGAACAGCGTGGCGAACTCATCGCCGATCAGCTTCATCAGGGCCGGGTCGATCTGGTGGTTCAGAAAGGCGTCGACTTTCAGGACCTGATCGGAAAGCACGATGCCTTCTTCGCGAATTTTCTTGTGCAGTGCTTCCATGAAGCTGTCCTCGTTTGGCGCCTTTTGCGCCGAAGGTCTAAATAAATGTGGTCAATTCTAGCGCTTTAACATCGCGCGTATATCCGCCAATGCGCTATTGCCACGCACGGCTTTGACTTCGGTCGGTGTGTCGTCGTTGCCTTCCCAGGCCAGGTCGTCCGGCGGCAGTTCATCAAGGAAGCGGCTTGGTGCGCAGTCGATGATCTCGCCGTATTGCTTGCGCTTGGCGGCAAAGGTGAAGGCCAAGGTCTGGCGCGCGCGGGTAATGCCCACGTAGGCCAGGCGCCGCTCCTCCTCGATGGTGTCGGCTTCGATACTGGAACGGTGCGGAAGGATTTCCTCTTCCATGCCCATGATGAACACGTAGGGGAATTCCAGGCCCTTGGAGGCGTGCAAGGTCATCATCTGCACGCCTTCGGCACCGTCTTCCTCCTCCTGCTGGCGCTCGAGCATATCGCGCAGCACCAGCTTGCCAATCGCGTCTTCGACGGTCATTTCGCCTTCTTCGTCCTTCTCGAGCGTGTTTTTCAACGCTTCGATGAGGAACCACACGTTGCCCATGCGGTAGTCGGCGGCCTTGTCGCTGGAGCTGTTGGTGCGCAGCCAGTTCTCGTAGTCGATGTCCATGACCATGCTGCGCAGGGCCGAGATCGGGTCTTCGCCGGCGCATTGCTCGCGGACCTTGTCCATGAAGCGCTTGAAGCGCGACAGACGATCGGTGAAGCGGCTGTCCAGATGCTCGCCCAGGCCGATTTCGTCGGTGGCGGCATACATCGAGATTTTTCGCTCGGTGGCGTAGTTGCCCAGTTTCTCCAACGTAGTCGAGCCGATCTCGCGGCGCGGCACGTTGATCACGCGCAGGAAGGCATTGTCGTCGTCCGGGTTCACGATCAGGCGGAAGTAGGCCATCAGGTCTTTCACTTCCTGGCGCCCGAAGAAGCTGTTGCCGCCGGACAAGCGATAGGGAACCTGGTGATGCTGCAACTTCAGTTCGATCAACTTGGCCTGATAGTTACCCCGGTACAGGATCGCGAAATCGCTGTAAGGCCGGTCGGTGCGCAAGTGCAGGCTGAGGATTTCCACGGCCACGCGCTCGGCTTCGGCGTCTTCGTTGCGGCAGCGGATCACGCGGATCTCGTCACCGTGACCCATTTCACTCCACAGCTGCTTTTCGAATTCGTGGGGGTTATTCGAAATCAGTACGTTGGCGCAGCGCAGGATGCGGCTGGTGGAGCGGTAGTTCTGCTCCAGCATCACCACTTTCAGGGAAGGGTAGTCTTCCTTGAGCAGCATCAGGTTTTCCGGGCGGGCGCCGCGCCAGGCGTAGATCGACTGGTCGTCGTCACCTACCACGGTGAACTGATTGCGCTTGCCGATCAGCATTTTCACCAGCAGGTACTGGCTGGCGTTGGTGTCCTGGTATTCGTCCACCAACAGGTAACGCACCTTGTTCTGCCACTTTTCCAGGATGTCGGCGTGCTCTTCGAACAGCTTTACCGGCAGCAGGATCAGGTCGTCGAAGTCCACCGCGTTAAACGCCTTGAGCGTACGCTGGTAGTGGGTGTAGACAATGGCGGCGGTCTGTTCCTTGGGATTGCGCGCGTTCTCCAGGGCCTGGGCCGGCAGGATCAGGTCGTTTTTCCAGGCGCCGATCATGTTCTTGATCTCGTCGACGCCGTCGTCGCCCGAGTATTCCTTTTGCATGATGTCGGTCATCAGGGACTTGACATCGGTCTCGTCGAAAATCGAGAAACCGGGCTTGTAGCCCAACCGCGCGTGTTCCTTGCGGATGATGTTCAGGCCCAGGTTGTGGAACGTGCAGACCGTCAGGCCGCGGCCTTCACCGGCGCGCAGCAGGGTGCCGACCCGCTCCTTCATCTCGCGCGCGGCTTTGTTGGTGAATGTCATGGCGACGATGTACTGGGCGCGGATGCCGCAGTTCTGGACCAAGTGGGCAATCTTTCGGGTGATTACGCTGGTCTTGCCGGAGCCTGCACCGGCGAGCACCAAAAGAGGGCCGCCGACATAGCTCACGGCTTCTTGCTGCCGGGGATTGAGTCGGGACAT